>NZ_JBQXXM010000001.1:0-1110269 GCF_056485145.1 Sphingomonas chlorellae | reverse complement strand
GGCTGACCTGACGACGGCTGACCTGACGACGGCTGACCTGACGACGGCTGACCTGACGACGGCTGACCTGACGACGGCTGACCTGACGACGGCTGACCTGACGACGGCTGACCTGACGACGGCTGACCTGACGACGGCAGGTCGGATGGGGCGGCGGGCGATACGGGCGGTGTCGTCGCGGTCATGGTCGGCGACGAACCCGCGCCGCGCGCCCGCTGTCAAGCAACGAATTGCCCGGCAAGTCGTTTTTCGGCGGTGAACCATGCCTTCCTGCCTCCCGGCCCCGATACCTCCGCCGGCGCTTGGCGCGTCGAGCCGCCGCGCCGCACCGACGCGGTCGCGCGGTCGTTGCGCGCCGCGCTCGGCGGCCCGGCCGACCTTCCCGAAGACATGCGCACGCTGCTCCGCCGCCTCGGCGCCCGCCTCCCCCCCGCCCCCTGCTGACCCAATTCCTCCCCGGGCCACGCCCGGGGAGGGGGACCGCGCGGCAACGCCGCGTGGTGGAGGGGCCGCCGCGCCAGCGGCGGAACGCCCCCACGAAACCACCCCCATTCCTCCCCGGGCCCATGCCCGGGGAGGGGGACCGCGCGGCCACGCCGCGTGGTGGAGGGGCCGCCGCGCCAGCGGCGGAACACCCCCACGAAACCAACCCCAACGCTACCCGCCAATCCCCCAGGCCACACCCGGCGAGCGAAACCGTGCCGCAACCCCACGCCGCGGAACGCCCCGCCGCAAACCCGGCGACGCCTGCCGCCCCAAGCCCCGAGAGCCCCGCCCCCCGGAAATGCAAAACGGGGCGGCGCCCCTCGGCACCGCCCCGTTCCGCAAACCCGTCGCGCGCGATCAGCGATCGCGGCTGAGTTCCTCCACCTGTCCCATGATCGTGTCGAGCGCGCTCTTGCCGTCGGGGTTCTTCTGGCTCGATCGCCGCGACGGCAACTGCCCTTCGCTCAGCAGCGCCTCGAGCGCGACGCGGCCGCGCGCGACGCGGCTCTTGATCGTGCCCACCGCGACCTGACAGATCTCGGCGGCCTCCTCATAGGCAAAGCCGCCCGCGCCCACCAGGATCAGCGCCTCGCGCTGCGGTTGCGGCAGGTGGAGCAGCGCGCGCTGCATGTCCGAAAGCTCGACATGCCGGTCCTGGCTCGCGGGCGCGGCGAGCAGCCGGTCGGCGACCAGGTCGTCCCACTCGCCCTTGAAGCGCGCGCGGCGCATCTGGCTCAGATACAGGTTGCGCAGGATGATGAAGGTCCAGGCGCGCATGTTGGTGCCGGCCTGGAACCGCTTGCGCGCGGCCCATGCCTTCAGCAGCGTCTCCTGCACCAGGTCGTCGGCCAGATCGCGGCTTCCCGACAGCGACCGGCCAAAGGCGCGCAGATGCGGGATGACGAGCGCGAGCTGCTTTTTGAATTCGGGGTCGGAAAGCGAAACATGCGGTGCGGCCGTCGGCGCATCCTGTTCCTCGGGCGCCGTCTCCCCGCCGGGCGCACGATTTTCGGGGGTGTCGTCGTCGGTCATTCGATCCCGTTCGGTTGCGCGTGCCGCGATCGCAGTCGCGGCCGGGGCGCGGGTCAGGGTTGGGCCGGCGGCAAGCGCCGTCTGCATCGCCGTCACCGCCGTCACGACCAGACGATGATGGCAAAGGCGATGATGACCAGCGCCAGCCCGAACCCCAGCACATATCGAACCATGTGCGGCGTCGATCCGGCGCGGGCCCGATCGGGCGACAGGTGGATGGGGTCGTTCTGGTCAGCCATGCCGACATCAACCCCCCAACACCGTTTTGGGTCCGTATCCGTTGGAACCCGCGCCGGAATTTTTTCGTCGTCAGGCCGGAACGGTGGCCTCGTCAAAGAACAGCGCCTGGCTGATCGTCGTCTTGACCGTCTCGCGCTGGAACGGCTTGGTGATGAGGAAGGTCGGCTCGGGCCGCTCGCCGGTCAGCAACCGTTCGGGGAAGGCGGTGATGAAGATCACCGGCACGCTGAACTGCGCCAGGATGTCCTTCACCGCGTCGATGCCCGAACTGTCGTCGGCAAGCTGGATGTCGGCGAGCACCAGCCCCGGGCGGTCCTCCATCGCCAGCGCCACCGCCTCGTCGCGCGTCACCGCCACGCCGGTCACGTCATGGCCCAGATCGCGGACGATCTGTTCCAGGTCCATCGCGATCAGCGGCTCGTCCTCGATGATCATCACGCGCGTGCGCGTCTGGCGCTCGATCTCCGAAACCGCCTCGCGGACCAGGTCGCCGACCGCGTCGGCATCGGCCTCGATCAGATATCCGGCATCCTCGAGGCTGAACCCCTCCACCGTCGTCAGCAGCAGCGCCTGCCGCGACAGCGGGGTCAGCCGCGCCAGCCGGCGCCGCGCGATCGATTCGGCGTCGGCGACGCCTTCCTCGCCCTGCGCCTCGGCATCGAGGTTGGTCGACTGCCAGATCGCCTGAAAGGTGCGATACAGGCCCAGCCGCGGCTCGACGTCGCGGGGAAACTGGTCGGGTGCGGCGACGATCGCCTCCAGGGCGGCGCGCACATAACGGTCGCCTTCCGCCTGGCTTCCCGTCAGCGCGCGCGCATAGCGGCGGAGCAGCGGAAGATGCGGCGCAAGTTGCTGTCCAAGCGACATAAGCGGTACGTTCTCCTTCGTGGGCGCGTGGGGCATCTTGCGCCCCCACGCCGTTCCTTGGCAATCCATTCTGCAGTCCGAAGGAGCCCCTCCCCGGATTTCGCATCGGCTGTGGAACAATCGAGGCGCTATTTGGTTTCATGGCCAGCGTCGGGACGCACAAGGGCTTTGCCAAACGGCTTGCACTGTGGCGTCATGGCGCTAATCGGACGCCCGACGTCCGGAAACCGTCGTTCATTATCCGAGGCTCGGGGTCGCCGGGTGCTCAGGGGGGAATTGGTGCGTTCCGCAAAAGACCAGACGAAGCAGCCGCCGAAAACCAAGCGCGGAGCGGATGCCGGCAAGCCCGGTCGCGATGTCGGCGCCGCGTTGCGCCGCGCCTATGACGAGACGCTGGGCGAAAGCGTCCCGGACGATCTTCTCGACCTCCTGAAAAAGCTGGACTGACCGGCGCCGGCATGGGCGATTCCGAACCGCAGCGGCAATCGACCGGGCTCGCGGTGGCGATGGCGCGCATGTCGACCGGGGCCAAGGTTTTCCTGATCCTCGTCGGCGCGCTGTTTCCGCTCGCACTGATCGCGCTGCTCATCACGATCCAGACGACGCGCCACGCCAGCACCGAATCGCGCGAACAGCTCGCCGCCATCTCGAACGAAAGCGCCAGCATCGCCCAGAACATGCTCGGCGCCCAGGTCGCGCAGCTCGGCGAGGGGCTCGCCGCGCTCGAGGCCGATCCGCGCGACGCGCCCGCCTGCACGCGCCTCGTCGGCACCTTCGCCACCCAGTCGGGGGTGCGCTTCGCGGTGTTCGACGCGCGCGGGCGGCTGCTCTGCGGCCAGCGCTTCGACGCCGGCAACCGCGCGGCGCTGCGCCCGGCACAGGTCGACGCCGTGCTCAACGATACCGGGCTCGCGCTCCATATCGGCGGCACCAGCGGTGCGCGCGCGGTCGCCTTCTACCCGCTCGACGCGCTGCGCACGCTCATCCGGCCCAGCGGTTTCGTCCCCGATTACGGCGCCGCGCTGGTCGAGGGCGACGACCGGCTGGTGCTGCGCCGGCTGGCGCAGCGCGGCCCGCTCGAAAGCGCCGACACGACGCGCACGCCGCTGTCGCTCGACGGGCTGACGCTCGAAATGTCGATGCCGATCGCGCCGATCACCTCGCCGCTGGTGATCGCGACGGTACTGCTCGTGCTGATGTGGATCGCCGCGGCGGCGATCGGCTGGTTCGTCGTCGACATCCTGCTCATCCGGCCGATGCGGCGGCTGCGCACCAGCGTCGCCAATTACCGGCCCGGCGACGTGATCGACCTGCGCCGCTTCGGCGCGGTGCCCGCGCAGGAGCTGCGCGAGCTGGGCGAGACCTTTCAGCAGATCAGCCGCACCGTTCAGGCGCACGAGGCCGATCTGGCCGAGGGGCTGGTGCGCCAGACGCGGCTGACGCGCGAGGTGCATCACCGCGTCAAGAACAACCTCCAGGTGATCGCCAGCCTCATCAACTTCCATGCGCGCGGCGCGCAGGGGCCGGAGGCGGCCGAGGCCTATGCCTCGATCCAGCGGCGCGTCGATGCGCTCGCCGTCGTCCACCGCCACCATTATGCCGAGATGGAGGAAAATCGCGGGCTCGAACTGCGCGCGGTGATGGGCGAGCTTGCGTCGAACATCCGCGCGACCGCGCCCGATTCGACGCGGCTGGCGATCACGCTCGATGTCGAGCCCGTGCTCGTCAGCCAGGACGTCGCCACCGCGGTCGCCTTCCTGCTGACCGAGATCATCGAGCTGGCGATGCGCTGCAATCCGGGCGCGCAGATCCGCATCTCGCTCAAGATCGCCGACGACGATCCGGCGCGCGCGACGCTCCGCGTCGTCTCGCCCGCGCTGGTCGAAAGCCCCGAGTTCGAGGCGCTGCTCGAAAGCCGCTATGGCCGCGTCATCGGCGGGCTCGCGCGCCAGATGCGCACGCGGCTGCATCACGACCCGCTCGTCGGTGCCTACGAAAGCACGATCGCGATCAACGGGCGTCCCTGACGCATCTGACGCATCGAGGCTGGCGCATCGACGCTGGCGCATCGACAAAAGGGCATGCGTCATCGGCGTTCGCCGAACGGCGGCTTTTGGCGCCGCAACGACGGAAATCGACGCGCGATTGCGCGAAACGTCCCGGCAACGGCGCCATAATCCCCGAAAAAAATCTGCATTGGGGGGAACCGGGGATCGCGGAGGCCGTTATCAGCTTCGGATAGTGACCTTTTGCCCCCCCGCTCTCGCTATCCAACAGCAAGGCCCGGAAGCGTCAACCCTCCCCCCCCCGGTGGCGCTTCCGGGCCTCACCTATTTGGGGCTTTTTCCTTTGTTTTCATGGCTTTGAAGGCGCTCGGTCCGCGCATGGAACGAAGCCGCCCCGTCGCGCATTCCCTGTCCGCCCACTCATCAGGGAGAGATTTCGATGCGTAAGATCCTGGCCTGCGCCACCCTCGCCGGCGCCCTCCTCGTCGCCGCCTGCAACACCGTCGAAGGCGTCGGCAAGGACGTCTCCTCGGCGGGCGACACCGTCGCCAACACCGCGGAACGTTCCAAGTAAATCAATGGCTTGAGCCCCGCCCCGGCGCCGCCTTCGGGCACCGGGCGGGGCGCGGGCTCACCCCGCCTGCCCTTCCGCCGCCGCCGCGCGCTCGCGCCGCCGCCGCGTGAACCAGATCGCCACCAGCGACAGAAAATACAGCCCGATCAACGGGATGGCCAGCAACAGCTGCGATCCGACATCGGGCGGGGTCAGCACCGCCGCAATCGCCACCGCGCCCACCACGGCATAGCGCCATGCCCCTTTCAGCTGCTCATAGGTGACGATTCCCGCATGCTCGAGCAGCATCAGCAGCACCGGCAGCAGGAACGACAGCCCGAAGCCGAAGATGAACTGCATCACGAACTTGAGGTAGCTGTTCACATCCGGCAGCGCCTGCTGGTGAACGCCGCCCAGATTGCCTTGGAATCCCAGCAGAAATTTGAGCGCGACCGGCACCGCGACGAAATAGGCCATCGCCGCGCCCGCCAGGAACAGCACCGGCGTCGCGAGCAGGAACGGCAGCAGCGCCTGCTTCTCGCGGCGATAGAGCCCCGGCGCGACGAACTGCCACAACTGGTTGGCGATCACCGGAAACGCGATCATCAGCCCGGCAAAGAACGCGACCTTCACCTCGACAAGGAAACCGCCGAAAATCTCGGTGTTGATGATCGTCACCTGCCCCGCCTGCTTGAGCGGAGCGACCAGAAATCCCAGGATCGCACGCGCGAAATACAGGCAGCCGCCAAATGCGACGATCAGCGCGCCGATCGACCAGAGCAGCCGGCGGCGCAGCTCGATCAGATGTTCGAGCAGCGGGGCCTGGGTGTCGTCGATCTCATCCACGATGCGGCGGTTCCGTCGAAGGGGTGTGAGGGCCGGGCGCGGCGGGGTCGGCCACGACCGGGCCGGCGGGATGCGGTGCGGCGGCCACCGGCGCCGGGTCGGGATGGATCACCGGCGGCGCCACGGTCTCGACCGGCGGCTCGCCGTCCGCCCCGCCGCCGCTTTCGCCGGCAACCGGTGCGGGAAGCGCCGCGATCTCGTTCGATCCCAGCGGCGACGTCACCGGGCTGTGCGCGGGATGCTCGCGCATGATCCGCTCGTTCTCCGCCTTCCACTGCTTTTCCAGCTCGGCCAGCTCGGACTCGCGGATCATGTTGTCGATGCCCGAACGGAACTGCCGCGCGACGCCGCGCGCGCGCCCGATCCATTTCCCCGCGACCCGCATCGCGGCGGGAAGATCCTTTGGCCCGATCACCACCAGCGCCACGACGGCGACCAGCAGCAGTTCGGTCGGCGCGATATCGAACATTCTGTCGGCTTATCCCACTCGCATCATGCGGCACCCGCCGCGATCCGCGCCGGCTGCCCGGCGCCCCGCGCCGCGCTATTCGTCCCCGGCACGGCGGCCGGGGCGGCTGTCGTTCAGCGCTGCTCCTCGCGGGCGCGCTCGGCTTCGGGCGTATAGCTCGGCTCGGGGGCCGGCTTGCCCTCGATGCGGGTCGGCTGGGCCGGCTTGGGCGCCTCGTCGTCCTCGGCCATCCCCTTCTTGAAGTTCTTGATGCCCTTGGCCACGTCACCCATCATGTTCGAAAAGCGACCACCGCCCAGCAGGAGGATCGCCAGAACGCCGACCACGATCCAGTGCATCAGGCTGAAACTACCCATTAGACTTCTCCTTGTCCCCGTCGCTTATCTAGGCGTCGGCAGCGCCCGGAGCAACGGCCCCGGCGGTCCCCCGCGTCGAATCGAGCAGCATGGGCGCCGCCCTAATCGGCTTGCGTGACAGTTTCGCTAGCCGCAGCGTCGTCGTCCGCGCCATCCGCATCTTCCCCGGCGTCGATCCGCTCCATCGCCAGGTCGACCGGATCGAGCAGCCCGGCGGCGCGCAGGTCGTCGATCCCGGGCAGGTCGCGGCGGCTCGCCAGCCCGAAATGGCTCAGAAAGGCGGGCGTCGTCGCGTACATCAGCGGCCGGCCCGGCACCTCGCGGCGTCCGGCGGGGCGCACCCATCCCGCCTCCATCAGCACGTCGATCGTGCCCTTGCTGATCTGCACGCCGCGGATCGCCTCGATCTCGGCGCGCGTGACCGGCTCGTGATAGGCGATGATCGCCAGCGTCTCGATCCCCGCGCGGCTCAGCTTGCGCGTCTCCTCGCGATCGCGGCGCAGGAAATGCGCCAGGTCGGGCGCGGTCTGGAAGTGCCAGCGGTCGCCGCGCCGGACGAGTTCGATTCCCCGTCCCGCATAATGCCGCACCAGCACCGCCAGCGCGCCGCGAACATCGGCCGTGCTGCCCACATGCGCGCGGATCTCGTCGACCGTCATCGGCTGTTCGGCGGCGAACAGCACCGCCTCGACCGCGCGGACGACGCCCTCGCCCGCATCTGGCGACGCGCCCGTCACGACACCCCGCGCAGATAGAGCGGTGCAAAGGGCGACTGCTGGCGCAGTTCGATCCGCCCCTGGCGCGCCAGTTCGAGCGCCGCCACGAACGACGAGGCGAGCGCCGAGCGCCGATAGCTGCCGCTGGCATCCTCGGGAAGAAAACTCTCGATCGTGCTCCACGTCACCCGCGTGCCGATCAGCCGCGACACGCGCTCGATCGCCGCGTCGAGCGTCATCACGTCGCGCTGTGCGACGACGTGCATCACCGGCCGCGTGCGCGCGCTGATCCGGCCATAGGCGGCGATCAGGTCATAGATTTCGGCCGTCCACCGCGCCTGACGCGCCACGCGCAGCCCCTCCGGCGCCCCGCGCGGAAACACGTCGCGTCCCAGCCGGTCGCGCGCGATCAGCCGCGCGCCCGCCTCGCGCATCGCGTTCAGCCGTTCCAGCCGCAATTGCAGCCGCAGCGCCATTTCCTCGGGGCTCGGCGTCTCCTCGGGATTGCGCGGCAGCAACAGCGCCGATTTGAGATAGGCGAGCCACGCCGCCATCACCAGATAGTCGGCCGCCAGCTCCAGCCGCAGCGCGCGCGCCTGGTTCACGTAATCGAGATACTGTTCGACCAGTTCCAGGATCGAGATCTGGCGCAGGTCGACCTTCTGGTTGCGGGCAAGCGCGAGCAACAGGTCGAGCGGCCCTTCCCAGCCCTCGACCTCGATCGTCAACGTGTCGCCCGCATCCTCGCTCATCGGCGCAGACTAGGCGATCGTCACGGGCGGGCGCAAATGCGCGTCAGGCACATGCGAGCAGCGCGTCGCGGCGAGCGATCAGCGCCTCGAACGACGTCCGGTCGCCGCCGCCCGGCGCCGCCACGCTTGCCATCGCCCGCGCCAGCCGCGTCAGGCACGCCGCGTCGGCATCGGGAATCCGCCCGGCGATCTCCACCATCTCGTCCATCCGCGCCCAGCAATCGAGCACCACGTCGCATCCCGCCGCCAGCGCCGCCGCGGCCTTCTCGCCCGGCGTGCCCGACAGCGCCTTCATGTCGATATCGTCGGTCATCAACAGTCCGTCGAAGCCGATGCGGCCGCGGATCACCTCGCCGATCACGCGCGGCGACAGCGTCGCCGGCCGTTCGGCGTCCCATGCCTCGAACACGACATGACAGGTCATCGCCATCGGCGCATCGGCAAGCCGTTCGAACGGTGCCAGGTCGGTCGCCAGTTCCGCCTCGGATGCGGCGACGCGCGGCAGGGCGACGTGGCTGTCGACCTTTGCCCGGCCATGCCCCGGCATGTGCTTGACGACGCCGACCACCCCGGCGCGGCGCAGGCCGTCCAGCATCGCGCGGCCCAGCGCGGCGACGCGCATCGGCTCGCCGCCAAAGGCGCGATCGCCGATCACGTCCGAACTTCCCGGTTGCCGCACGTCGAGCAGCGGCGCGCAATCGACCGTGACGCCGACCTCGGCAAGCATCGTGCCCAGCGCCTCGGCATTGGCGCGCACCGCCTCGATCGCCGAAACCGGCGCGGTGTCATACAGCGCGGCGAACGCCTCGCCCGCCGGAAATGCCGGCCATTCGGGCGGCACCATCCGCGCCACGCGCCCGCCCTCCTGATCGATCAGCACGGGCAGGTCGCTTCGCCCGGTCAGGTCGCGCAGGCTGTCGGTCAGCGCGCGCATCTGCTTCCGGTCGACGCAGTTGCGACGGAACAGGATAAACCCCAGCGGGTCCGCCTCACGGAAAAAGGCGCGCTCGTCCGCGGTCAGCGCAGCGCCCGCAACGCCAAAGATCACCGGTTTCATGGCGTCCCCCTAGCCCAGCGCGCGCAGCCGCGAAACCGCGAACGGCGATCGTCCGGGCGGCCGCGGCTCAATTGGCGATGAAGCAGCTTTCGCCCGCAACCTTCAGCCGCCCGCACAGTTCGCGCGCCTGGCCGTTGCTGCCGGCGTTGACGCGCAACCGATAGAGCGTCTTGCCGTCGCGCGCGACGGGCTCGACCGACTTTCCAAGCGCCGCCAGATAGGCGAAGCGGCGCGAAAAGCGGACCCACGCCACATTAGCCGCGCCCTCGCTGGGATAGGCGCCGAGCTGGATCACCGCGCCCGATCCGCTCGGGGCGCTGGCGACCGGTGCGCCGGTGCCGTTGCGCAGCACGGTCTTGCTCCCCGGCACGGTCGGCGTCGCGGCCTTGGGCAGCGAGAGCTTGGCCGATGCCGCGGGGGTCGCCGCGGGCGACGGGCTCGCGGCCTTGCGCCCGTCGATCGGCGCTTCGGGAAGGCGGCCGACATTGATGCCCGCGTTGGTCTGCGCGCCCTGGCTGGTGGCAAAGACCGAATCGCCTTCGCCTTCCACCTGCATCCCGCCCGGATCGGTCGGCTTGATCTTGTACGGCGCCGCGGGTGCCTTGATCAGCGCGCCGTTGCCGCCCGCCGTGCGGCTGTGGTGCAGCCAGTACCAGCCGCCGCCCACCGCCGCCATCGCGGCGATGACCAGCCCGACGAACAGCAGGAAGCGGCCCGCCCATGGGCGTTCCTCATATTCCTCCTCGACCGTCTCGAGCCACGGCAGCCGCTCGTTGTCGATCTCGCTCCCGTCGGCGGCGGTGGTCATGCCTCACATCTCCTGAACGGCTTCGACACCCATGATACGCAAACCATTGCGGATAATCTGCGCGATGGCCTGTGCGAGGTAAAGCCGCGCACAGCTCAGCGCAGGGTTCTCCGGCACCAGGAAACGGCGGCTGGGGTCATCCTTGCCCATATTCCATTGTGAGTGAAGTTCCGCCGCCAGGTCATAGAGATAAAAGGCGATACGGTGCGGTTCGCGCGCCGCTGCGGCGCCTTCCACCACGCGCGGGAACTGCGCCGCCAGCTTCACCAGCCCCAGCTCGGCCGTATCAAGCAGGGACAGGTCGGCCGTCGCGCAGGCGATCCCCGCCTCGGCCATCCGGCGCCCCAGCGACGCGACGCGGGCATGCGCATACTGCACATAGAATACCGGATTGTCCTTCGACGCCTCGACCACCTTGGCAAAGTCGAAGTCCATCTGCGCATCGGCCTTGCGGGTGAGCATGGTGAAGCGGACCACATCCTTGCCCACTTCGCGCACCACGTCGGCCAGCGTGACGAAATTGCCCGCGCGCTTCGACATCTTCACCGGCTCGCCCGCGCGCAGCAGGCGCACCATCTGCACCAGCTTGACGTCGAACTTGGTCTTGCCGCCGGTCAGCGCCTGCACCGCCGCGACGATGCGCTTCACCGTGCCGGCATGGTCGGCGCCCCAGATGTCGATCAGCTGGTCGGCCGACTGCGCCTTCTGGAAGTGATAGGCGAGGTCGGCGCCGAAATAGGTCCAGCTGCCGTTCGACTTCTTGATCGGCCGGTCCTGGTCGTCGCCGAACTGGGTCGCGCGGAACAGCGGCAGTTCGACCGGCTCCCAGTCCTCGGGCGTCTCGCCCTTGGGCGCCTCGAGCACGCCGTCATAGACGAGCCCGCGCTCGCGCAGCCATGCCTCGGCCGCCTCGGGCTTGCCCGCCGCCTGCAGCTCGGCCTCGGACGAGAACAGGTCGTGATGGATGCCCAGCAGCGCCAGGTCGTCCTTGATCATCACGAGCATCGCCGCCACCGCCGTCTTGCGGAACAGCACCAGCCACTCGCTCTCGGGCGCGCCGACATATTTGTCGCCATATTCAGCCGCGAGCTGCTGCCCCACCGGCTTCAGATAGTCGCCCGGATACAGCCCCTCGGGGATCTCGCCGATGTCCTCGCCCAGCGCCTCGCGGTAACGCAGGTGCGCCGAGCGCGCGAGCACGTCGACCTGGCCGCCCGCGTCGTTGACATAATATTCGCGGATCACCTTGTGCCCGACATATTCGAGCAGGCTTGCCAGCGCGTCGCCCACCACCGCGCCGCGGCAATGGCCCATGTGCATCGGCCCCGTCGGGTTGGCCGAGACATATTCGATGTTGACGGTCACGCCGCTGCCGACCGTCGAGCGACCGTAATCGTCACCCGCGTCGCGGATCGCGCCAAGCTCGCCGCGCCAGGTCGCGTCGGTGAGCGTCATGTTGATAAAACCCGGCCCCGCCACCGAAACCGCAGCGACCGCGTCGATCTTGCGCAGCTCGGCCGCGATCAGTTCGGCCAGCGCGCGCGGATTGGTGCCGGCGGGCTTGGCCAGTACCATCGCGGCGTTGGTGGCCAGATCGCCATGGCTCGGATCGCGCGGCGGCTCGACCGTGACCGCGCGTCGTTCCAGCCCCGCAGGCAGATCGCCGGCGAGGACGAGCGCATCCAGGGCAAGGTTCAGATGCGCGGCGAAACGAGCATAGAGCGTCATGGGCATTCCAGCGGTTGAAGGAAGGGCGGTGCTGTAGCGGAACAGACGCCCTTCGTCACCCATCAGGATCGATCCCCGCGCGCCCGGGTTCCGCGCGCTAGCACTCAGCCATATTTGGCGTGAAAAGCGGCCTCGCTCATGCAGGCATAGATGATCGCCTCGACGAACGCCACAATCCCGGGAATGAAAGTCCAGCAGAACAGCAGATAAACGATGCCCCATCCGGCACGCCCGAGATAGAACTCGTGAATCCCGATGCCACCCCCAATTGATCAAAAAGACCGGGCGATAGCCGCTGACCATCGCCCGTCATCAGATGGCGCACGGAATCTTTCAATGCGACAGCTTACTGTTTCAACGGCACCATCTCGAACAACATGCCCGTTATACTTTCTTCTGCGCAGCTATGCGCGTATCAGTCCGGTCAGCGGACGGGCGGCAGACGGGTCTGCGAACAGCGTCGTCGCGACGCGGGCGGCTGGAAGGCCAAAATGCTCGGCCAGCGCGCCGCCGATCAGCCCGTCGAGCGCCGTCGTGGGGCGCAGATCCCGCCCCTCGTACAGCGCCGCATCCCCCAGCCCCGGCCAGTCGGCCTGCACCCGGCCGCCCTGCACCGCGCCGCCGAGCAGCATCGCGACCGATCCCGTGCCGTGATCGGTGCCCCCGGTGCCGTTGGCCTTCACCGTCCGGCCGAACTCGGTCGCCACCACCACCAGCGTATTGTCCCAGTGCGGTCCCAGCCCCGCCTTCAGCGCCGAGACCATCGCGTCGAGCGCCTTCAACTGCCCGTTCAGCCGCCCGCGCTGGCCCGAATGGGTGTCCCACCCGCCGGTCTCGATCATCGCGAGCCGGGCGCCGCCGGGCGCCGAGAGCAGCTTGGCTGCCAGCGTGCCGGTATCGACGGCCCGCTTGCCCGAATCGCCGCCGATCTCGCCGGCGAGCATCCGCGTCGCCATCGCCTCCTGCCACAGCGGGTGGAGTTGCCTGTCGCCCTCGTACATCGCGGTCACGCGCGCGAGCAGGTCGTCCGACGGATCGGGCAACGACGATGGGGCATAGCTCGCCACCTCCGCGGCACCGCGCAACGCCATCGGCACCGTCGCGGCGATCGCGATTGCCTTGTCCTCGGCGGGCAGCAGCCGCAGCAGCCGGTTCATCCAGCCGTCCTTGAGCTGGTAGGCCGAAAGCCCCCCCGTCTCGAGCACATTCTGCCCGTCGAAATGCGACCGGTCCCGGTACGGCGAGGCGACGGCATGGACGAACAGCGCCTGCCTCGCCTGATAAAGATCCAGCATGTGCGCCAGCGCCGGGTGCAGCGCGAACATCGCGTCGAGCCTTGGCGCGCTCGCGAAATCGGCGGCCAGGTCGCCGCGCGCGGGGGCATAGGCGGGGTCGCCCACCGGCGCCACGATGCCCAGCCCGTCGGCCGCGCCGCGCTGGATGATGAACACGAACCGCCGCTCGGTCGCCGCGCGCGCAAACGCCATGCGCGGTCCCATCAGCGTGGTGACGAATGCGCCCGTCCCGAGCGCGACGAAATTGCGCCGCGTGACCATTGCCTTCACCTCCGCATGAATTCGGGCGTGACGAGCATCAGCGCCGTCGCCTGTGCCGGGCTTTCGGCCCGTGCGATCGCCTGCGCACTGGCCGCACCCAGCGCACCTGGGAACAGTGCCGCCGCCCGCGCACGCGCGTCGATCGGGCTCCGCAGCCGCTGCGCCAGCCGCTGCGCCGCCTCGACCCGCCGCATCACCGCATCGGGCCCGGCCCAGCTCGGCGCGACATCGTCCCATCCGGCAGGCGATCCGGGCTTCCACACCGGCTGGCCCAGCTGGACGAGCAGCCCCTGCACCGGCTGCGCCTCCACGCGGTCGGTGCCCAGCGCGCGCATCGCCGAGATCGTCCATTCCCACGGCGTCTTGAACTTGGCCGGTGCCGGCGCCCAGCACTCGCCCGCGCCGATCAGCACGGCATAGAGGCTGGGGAGGTCGCCGCCCGTCTCCAGAAAGCGCTTCTCCAGCCGCGCGACCAGCGACGGCGGCGGATCGTCGGCCGCGAAATGGCGGGCCAGCTTGGTGGCGATGTGGCGCGCGGTCGCCGGATGCGTCGCCACCAGGTCGAGCACGGCCGCCGCCTGCGCCTCGCCCGCTTCGGCAAAGCGCCGGCCGAGCAGCATGCGGTCGCCGGGTTCGTGCAGCGCGGCAACGAAGCGGAAGCTGCCCGGCGCGCTGCCGTCGTCGCGACCGCCGCGCATCCCCGCCGCGGTCCATCCGGTCAGCGCCCGCGCGAATTCGGTGACGTCGGCCTGGCTGTATCCCGATCGCACGCCCAGCGTGTGCAGTTCCAGGATTTCGCGCGCCAGATTCTCGTTGAGCCCCGGCGTGCGCCCCCGCCCCGCCGCGCGGCGCGCATAGGGGCTGTTCGGCCCGACCGACTCGGCCTGGTTGAGGTAGACGAGCATCGCCGGATGCCGCTCGACCGCGTCGAGCATCTCGCCGAACCGGCCGAGGACGTGCGGACGGATCGCCTCGAACTCCAGCGTCCCGGCAAGCGCCGTCATCTCCATATTGTCCGCCGAAACCGCGAAATGATTGGCCCAGAAATGCACCAGCCGCTCGACGAACGGCGTGTCGGACATCACCGCCGTCGCCGCACGCGCGCCGACCATCGCGACATAGGATTTGCGCGCCTGCTCGTTCGCATCGCGACGAAGCTGCGTCAGCGGATCGTTCTCCGCTGCGGTTGTGGGTGCCGGCATCGGCGCCATCGCCGCGCCCGCCGGAAGCGGCGCCGCCGGCATCGGCCCCACCGGCGGCGGGACCATGGCCGGGGCCGCAGGCGTCGTGCCCGGCGGCACCGCGCCCTTGCCGGGACCGAACTGGGCACGCAGCAACCGCGCCTGCTCGCGATAATCGCGAATGGCCGTCACGACCGCCATGCTCGTCGCCACGCCGTCGAGCGATGCGGGACGCGGTTCAAAGCGCTTGAGCTGTGCGGTCAGCCAGCGGCGGGGGTCGCCGCCGGGATCATCGCCCGGGCGCCCGCCCAGGCCAAAGCGGTTCAGCGCAACACTGGCAGCAGCATCGGACACCGGCGACCAAGCTCCTTCGATCCTCTTGCGGGATGCACCGAGTCTAACGCGCGTCTGTCGCAAAACTGTGTCGGCGGGCGCGCCGGCGGCATTTTTGAGCAGGGGTATCGCTTGCACGCGCTGCAACCTGACCATGCGCGCTTTGCGTTTGCGATTACGCTGCACCGCACCATATCTGCACGATCAAGAAGGGATCATGGGCGGTCGCCGATCGGCACCGACCCGCACAAGGAAGGACCAACGATCGTGTCGCGCACCCTGTTGATTGCCGCCGCCGCCCTGCTTCCCCTCGCTGCGCCCGCGCATGCGTCCGAACGCGCCTTCACGCGCGACGGCGTCACCTACACCTACACCGTCACGCCCAAGGGCGACGCGACGGTGATCGAAGGGCGCGCGACCGGCGGCAGCCGCTTCCATCTCGTCGTGCGCGACGGCTGGGTCAGCGGCTTTTCGGGCACGACGCGCGTGTCGTTCCGCGCGCCGCAGGGCAATTCGGATCCGCTGGCGGTGGCGGGGCGCTAATCCCCCCCTCACACGCGCCAGCCATCACGGCGGATGCTGAAGAAGGGGCTCCCGATCGGGGGCCCCTTCGCTTTTGGGGGTCATGCACGCCCGCGACCGGCCGCGGCGATCAGAAACCTTCGGGCAGGTCGATCGACCCCACCAGCTCGCGATAGCGGGCGATGGCGAAGCGATCGGTCATCCCTGCGATGAAATCGGCGATGTGGCGGCTGTGGTCCGGCTCGTTGGCGGGCAGCGCCTCGCGCCATTCCTCGGGCAACTGCGCCGGATCGCCGCGATAGGCGTCGAACAGCCCCGCAACCACCTTGCGCGCGGCCTCGGCGGCGGCAAGCTGGCTCGGATGGTGATAGAGGTTGGCGTACATGAAACGCTTCAGCCCGCGCTCGGCCTCGCGCATCGCGTCCGAGAAATCGCCCAGGCAACGCCCCGCGCCGCGCACCTCGTCCACCGTCGCGACGCCGCTGTCCGCCACCCGCGCGCGCGTCGCGGCGATCAGGTCGTTGACCATCTCGCCGATCTGCGTGCGGATCAGTTCGCCGACCAGCCGGCGCTGCGGCACGCCGGGAAACTTCGCCTCGATCCGGCGCCAGCTCTCGGCCACCATCGGCACCGCCATCAGCTGGTCGAGCGTCAGCAGCCCGGCGCGCAGCCCGTCGTCGATATCGTGGTTGTCATAGGCGATGTCGTCGGCGAGCGCGGCGACCTGCGCCTCCAGCGACGGCCAGCTATCGAGCGCCAGCGGGAATTCGGCATCCACCGCCGCCAGCGCCCATTGCGGGTGCGGAACCGGCCCGTTGTGCTTGGCCAGCCCTTCCAGCGTGTCCCAGCTCAGGTTCAGCCCGTCCCACAGCGGATAGGGACGTTCCAGTCGCGTCAGCACGCGCAGCGTGTGGCCGTTATGGTCGAACCCGCCCTGCCCGTTCAGCGCAGCCTTCAGCGCCTCCTCGCCCGCATGGCCGAACGGCGGATGGCCGATGTCGTGCGCCAGGCACAGCGCCTCGGTCAGGTCCTCGTTCAGCCCCAGCGCCCGCGCGATCGTGCGGCCGATCTGCGCGACTTCCAGGCTGTGCGTCAGCCGGACGCGGAAATGGTCGCCGTCGGGCGCCATGAACACCTGCGTCTTGTGGCGCAGCCGGCGAAAGCTGATCGAATGGATGATGCGGTCGCGGTCGCGCTGGAACGCATCGCGCGGCCCGCGCACCGCACCCCGCGCTTCGGGATGCAGCCGCCCGCGCGTCTGTTCGGGCATACAGGCCCATGGAGCGCGTGGAATCACTTTTCCTCCAGCCGGGAAACCTTCTGCCCGGCGTCACTGGTAAAGACGAACGCCGAAACGCCCTGTTTGCGCAGTCCGTTGACGAATGCCTGCGCCTCGGCCTGCGTCTTGAACGGGCCGGTGAGCACGCGGTGCGTCGCGCGCAGCGGCGTCGACCAGCCCGTGCGACCGCGGAACGCGCCCGGCGCCTTGGCCGTCGTGGCCTTCCACGCCTTGCCCAGGTCGCCCGGGTTGGCGCCGCCCGCCACCTGGACCCAGATGCGCGACGGCTCGCCCTTGCCGGGATGGCGCGGATCGGGCTTGGTGCCGGGTTTTTCGGATTTGTCGGGCTTGTCGCCCTTGCCGCCGCGCGCGCCCTTCTCGGCGCGGTCGCCCTTGTCGTTGCGATCGGGCTTGGCACTGCGATCAGGCTTGGCGTTGCGCGCCGGCTTCTCTTCCGCCGCATCGGCCTTGCCGCCGCGCCCGGGCTTGGCGTGGGGATCGGGCTTGCGGGTGCCCCCGCGCGCCGTCGCCTCCGCCGCCTCGGCCTCGCGCGTCCGCGCCGCGGGCTTCTCGCGCGTCGGCCGCTCGCGCAGCGTGACGGCAGGCCGTTCGGGCGCCGCTTCGACGCGAGCATGCGCCGGCGGCGTCACCGGCGCGGGCACCGCGACCGGGCGGTTGACCGCCTCCAGCTCCTCGGCCGGAATGGCGATGCCGGCGACGATCGAATCGAGCGAGCCGTCGGCCTGAACCGGATGCCCGGGCGAGGTCGGTGCCGTCGTCTCGGGCGTCGCAGGCGGAACCGGCGCCGGTTCGGGTGCGGGCGCGGGCGCGGGCGCGGCTGCTGTCGCCGACCCGGCCGCGCTCGACGACACCCCGGCGGGACGCGCGGTCGGCGGCAGCGTCGTCACCACGGTCGGCATCGCGGCGGCGGCAAGTTGGGTCGGGTTCGCCACGTGCGGCACCGGGGGCTCGGTGCGCGTCGGCGCGGCGGCGACCGGCGCGGCAGCAGTCACCGGCGGCGTCGCGCCCGGATGCACCGGCACGGTGACGTTGGTCTCGGGCGGCGGGGCCTGGACCGGCGCCGCCGGGGTCGACCGCACCGCCACGGCCACCGGCGCCGCGGCGGCGAGCGTCGACGCCGCGGGCGCCGTCGTCTGCACCGCGGCCGGCACCGTGTCGCCGCTCCGGCCGCGCGAGCGGCTGCGCGTCGCATGCGTCGGTGCGGCCGGCCTCGGCGTCGCCGCGGCAAGCGCGGCCGCGGGCGGCGCCGGAACATAGGCGGGCATCGCCGGCGCCAGCCGCGCATCGGCGATCCGCGCGGGCGTCGGCGAAAGCTCGCCGAAATGCACTGCAAAGGCGCGGTCCGCCGGGTTCAGCCCCGCCAGCCGCCGGAAAAAGGGCGTCATCGACTGGCCGAGCGCCCCCGGCATCATCGTCGTCGCGATATGCTCGGCCCCCGCGACATCGCCGTTCATCGCCAGGACGAACGCGCGCGCGCGCCACGCCGCGCGATCATTGCGCCGCAACAGCGGGTCGAGCAGCCTTCCCGCCTCGTCGCTCTTGCCGGTGATTCCCAGCGACAGCGCCAGCCGCCGCACCGTCTCGTCATCGGGCGCATCGGCCAGCGCGCGGCGGTAATCGGCCTGGGCGAGCAGCGGCTGGCCGATCAGGTCGTGCGCAAAGCCGCGGTCGCTCGCGAAATCGCGCATCGCCACCCCGCCCGCCTCGGCCGACTGGAACAGGCGCAACGCCTCGCCCGGCCGCCCCGTGCGGACCAGCGCGACCGCACGCCCGGCCGCGATCCGCGGGTTGCTCGGCTCCACCGCCTCGGCACGCGCAAAAAAGGCGAACGCCGCCGCGCTGTCGTCGAGCCGCGCGCTCAGCACGCCCGCGTCGATCAGCGTCGGCACGTCGCGCGGATTGGTCGCCAGCAATCGAATGTCCTGCGCCAGCCGGTCGGCGTCGCTGTTCCCCGCGGGGACGACTTCGGACTGGGCCTGTGCCTGGGCTTGGGCCTGTGCCGGCGGCGCCAGCGCACCCGCGGCCAGGATAAGCGCCAGCGACAGCGGGCGCGCAAGACGATGCTGCTTCATGATCGCGGACTCCAGGGCGCGCATCCACCTGAACCCGGGATGACGCACCGCCGGCGCTGCGCCGAAACGCGTGTCGCCGGCGGTGACAGGCGCCTTACTGGTTGTTCTGGCTGCGCAGGAAACGCGGGATGTCGAGCGGATCGCTCTCGCCCTCACCCTGCTTGGCCGCCCCGCGCGAGGCCGACGCCATCCGCTCGAACAGCGTGCCGCCCGAACGACGCGCCGGCTTGGCCTCGCCGCCGACATCGTCGTCGCCGCCGGTCAGCCAGCGACGGCGGCTGCCGAATTCCGGCGCGGGTGCGGGTGCCGGGGCCGGCGCGGGCGTCGGCGTCACCGGCGGCACCGCGGTCTCGGCGCCCAGCAGCAGTTCGTCCGAAGCGCTCGCGTCCTCGACCGGGGCGGTCGGCGCCACCGGCTCGGCGGCCACGGGCGCGGGGGCCGGCGCAGCGACGGGCTCGGGCGCAGGCGCGATCGGCTCGGCGGCCGCTTCGGGCGCCGGCTGCGGCGTCGCGGGCGCATCGCCGACGCCGGTGCGGCGCGGCGTCGCGAACGAGAACACGCGCGGCTGTTCGGTCGCGGCGGGCGCCGGAACCGCGGTGCTGTCGGCGTCGATGCCGGTCGCCACGACCGACACGCGGATGCGGCCTTCCAGTTCGGGGTTGAACGCCGAACCCCAGATGATGTTCGCGTCGGGATCGACCAGTTCGCGGATGTGGTTCGCGGCCTCGTCGACTTCCAGCAGGCGCATGTCCTCGCCGCCGGTGATCGACACGATCACGCCCTTGGCGCCGTTCATCGACACGCCGTCGAGCAGCGGGTTGGCGATCGCCTTCTGCGCCGCCATCAGCGCGCGGTCGTCGCCCTCGGCCTCGCCGGTGCCCATCATCGCCTTGCCCATTTCCTGCATCACCGAACGCACGTCGGCGAAGTCCAGGTTGATGAGGCCGGGCATGACCATCAGGTCGGTGATGCCGCGCACGCCCTGCTGCAGCACCTCGTCGGCCATTTCGAACGCCTGCTTGAACGTGGTGTTCGCGTTGGCGATCAGGAACAGGTTCTGGTTGGGGATGACGATCAGCGTATCGACATATTTCTGAAGCTCTTCGATGCCCTTCTCGGCCGATTGCGCGCGGCGGCGGCCTTCGAAGGCAAACGGCTTGGTGACGACGCCCACCGTCAGGATGCCCATGTCGCGCGCGGCCTTGGCGATCACGGGTGCGGCGCCGGTGCCGGTGCCGCCGCCCATGCCCGCGGCGATGAACACCATGTGCGCGCCCTCGAGCGTCTTCTGGACCTGCTCGATCGTCTCTTCCGCGGCGGCGCGACCGATCTCGGGACGCGAACCCGCACCCAGCCCTTGCGTGATCTTGGCACCCAGCTGGATGCGCTGCCCGGCGGGCGACTGCTTCAGCGCCTGCGCGTCGGTGTTCGCGACCAGGAAATCAACGCCCTGCACGTCCGCGCGGATCATGTTCGCAATGGCGTTGCCGCCCGCTCCTCCGACGCCGATGACGGTGATCTTGGGCGTCAGCTCATCCTCGTCGATCGGAAGAAATTCGATACTCATTCCTATTCTCCCCTGGCGACGCCCCCGCGCTGGAGCGCCACCGTGAAACCTTTTGATGCACGAAGGGCGGAGCCGACTCTAGTGCAAACGCACGCCCTCTGTCGCTTTTCCTCAATAATTCGCCCGGAACGCCGCGATCAACCGCTGTAGCAGCGCAGTCGGGCTCGATTTTGTCACCATCTGGTGTGCCGGCTGCATCGCGCGCAGGTCGATCGGGTCGCTCGCGGCAAAGCGCGCCAGCCCCGCCAGCGTCGAAAAGGCCGGCCCGGCATGCGCGTCGGGAAGCACCGTCAGGCCCTTTGGCCGTCCCAGCCGCACCGCGCTGCCCAGCGCCTGCTGCGCATAATCGGCGATGCCGGTCAGCTCGGCGCCGCCGCCCGTCAGCACGATCTGCCGCCCCACCGGGTCCTGGAAGCCCAGCTTGCGCAGCTCCTTCTGGATCTCGGCCATCAGCCGCTCCAGCCGCTGGCGGATGATCGCGTTGAGCTGCGCCTTGGTGATGCGCGGCCCCTCGGCGCCGTCGTCGGGAACGGCGGGCATCACCTCGATCATCTCGTGGTTGTCGCGCGGGCTCAGATTGGCCGATCCGTGGAAGCACTTGGTGCGCTCGGCCCATTGCCGCGCCGCGCCGAACGCCGATGCGATGTCGTCGGTGATGTCGGCCGATCCCATCGGGATCGACGCCAGCCCCGCCAGCACGCCGCCGCGGAACACCGACACATTGGTCACGCCCGCGCCGATCTCGACCAGCGCGACGCCCAGTTCGCGCTCCTCCTCGCTCAGGCACGCAAGCCCCGTCGCCACCGGCGCCGCGATGATCGAACGCACCTCCAGATGCGCCGAACGGACGCACAGGTCGAGGTTGCGCACCGGCGATCCGTCGGTCGCGACGACATGGATGTCGACGCCCAGCCGGTCGGCATGGAGGCCCAGCGGGCGCTTCACCCCGGTCAGCCCGTCGACGGTATAGCGCGTCGGCTGCGCATGGAGCACCATCTTGCCCTGCGGGTCGATCGCGTCGCGCCCGGCCTTCAACAGGTCGTCGATGTCCGACTGCTCGACGCGATGCCCGCCCAGGTCGGCTTCCAGCTTGACGATGTCGGAAACCAGCCCGCCCGCCGAAAAGCTGACCCACACATCCTCGATGTTGGTCCCCGCGATGCGTTCGGCCTGCTCCACCGCCTCGCGGATCGCGATCTCGGTCGCATGCATGTCGGCGACATAGCCGCGCTTGACGCCGCGGCTCTCGCGCTGGCCGGTGCCCAGCACGACCAGCCCGCCCTCTTCCGATCGCCGCGCGATCAGCGCGGACACCTTCGACGATCCGACGTCGAGCGCGGTGATCAGGCCTTCGGTGACGGTCTTCGCCATGCTCCGCTACGCTCCCATCCCCTTGTCGCCGCCGTCCGGCCCGGGGCCGACCGGCGCCGGACCGGCGGGTGCCGGGCTCGCGCTCGGGCTCGCCGACGGCGTCGCCGCGGGGGCGCCCGGTGCGCCGGCCGTGCCCGGCGTCGCGGTCGCGCCGGGCGTGCCCTGCGGCCGCTGGATCACCATATTGCCCGGCACGCGCATGTCGAACCGCACGATACCGCGGTTGAGCAGCCGCTGCTCGCCCTCCAGCGCCGCGAACTTGCGGATCGCCAGCGCCGCCTCGCGCTCGCCCTCGGGCAGTTGCAACCGCTCGCCGGTGTTGAATACCAGATCCCAGCGGCGATTGCCCACCCATGTCGCCGCCTTGATCAGCGGCTTCAGCGCGGGCGCTTCCTCGATCAGCCGGTCGCGCGCGGCGACCTGGCCGTTCGCCCCCTCGCCGATCACCAGCGGCAGGTCAGGCATCGCGTCGGGCGACACCGGCTCCAGCGCGACGCCGCTCGCATCGACCAGCGTCAGCCGCCCCTGGTTCTGCCACACCGCGGCGGGCTCGCGCTCGACGATGAAGATGCGCAACGTGTTGGGCAGCCGCCGCGAAACGCGCGCGTCCTTGATCCACGGATAGCGCAGCAGCCGCGCGCGCACGCCCGCCAGGTCGACCAGCGGCATCGCGCGCGAATCCTGGTCGAGCGCCTGCGACAGCACCGTCATCCGGTCCATGTGCTTCAGCCCGTCGATCTGGATCTCGTCGACCTTCAACCCTGCCTCGCCGATCGCGCCCGCCACCGCGGTGCCGATCATCGCGGGCAACCCGGCCAGCACCGCCGCGCCCGTCACCGCCACGCCCAGCACGCCCACGATCGCCCAGGCGGTGATCCGCTGGAGCGTCGCCTCGCTCACCGGCAGCGCGGCGACCGCGTGGTCGAGCAGGCCGGGCCGGTTCGGCCGGCGCTGCTGCTTGCGCGGCTTGGGCTTGGCGCCGCGTCGGGTCGCGGTGCGCTGGACGGGGCGACGGCTCAAGCGGCGGCTCCCGCCATCGCCTCGTCGACGATCCGCTGCACCAGCTCGGCATAGCTGATGCCCAGGTGGCGCGCCTGTTCGGGCACCAGGCTCAGCGGCGTCATGCCCGGCTGGGTGTTGACCTCCAGCAGGAACAGCCCCTCGACGCCGCGCTCGTCGTCCCAGCGGAAATCGGCGCGCGACGCGCCCTTGCAACCGAGCAGCCGGTGCGCGGTCAGCGCGATCCGCTTGCATGCCTCGGCGACGTCCTCGGGAATCTGCGCCGGAAAGACGTGCTCGGTCAGCCCGTCGGTATATTTGGCGTCATAATCGTAAAAGCCGCTCTTGGGCTTCAGCTCGGTGACGCCCAGCGCCTGGTCGCCCAGCACCGCCGTCGTCAGCTCGCGTCCGCGGATGAACGGCTCGGCGAGCAGCGTGTCGAAATCCTGCCACGGCCCGCGCGCGTCGGGGTTGATCGGGTTGCCGTAATTGCCCTCGGCGGTGACGATCGCGACCCCCACCGACGAGCCTTCGTTCACCGGCTTCAGCACATAGGGGCGCGGCAGCGGATCGTGGCGGAACAGCTCGTCCGACGACACCATGCGCCCGCCCGGCATCGGCACGCCGTGCGGCACCAGCGCCTGCTTGGTGAGCTGCTTGTCGATCGCGATCACCGAAGTGACCATGCCCGAATGGGTATAGCGGATGCCCATCAGGTCGAGCATCCCCTGCACGGTGCCGTCCTCGCCCGGCGCGCCGTGCAGCGCGTTGAACACCAGGTCGGGGCGCAGTTCGCTCAGCCGCACCGCGACGTCGCGGTCCATGTCGATCCGCGACACGCGATGGCCCAGGCTTTCCAGCGCATCGGCGATCCCCGCACCCGAGCTCAGCGAAACCTCGCGTTCGGACGACCAGCCGCCCATCAGCACCGCGATGTGGAGCGAACGGCGCGCGCCGATCCTTGCCTTCCCGGACAGGATGTCGGTCTCTCCGCTCACTTCGCCACTCCCACGCGCTGAATCTCCCATTCCAGTTCGATGCCCGACTGCGCCTTCACCCGCGCCCGGACTTCCTCGCCCAGTCCCTCGATCTCGCCCGACGTCGCATTGCCAAGGTTGAGCAGGAAATTGCAGTGCTTTTCGCTCACCTGCGCATCACCCTGCCGCAACCCGCGGCATCCGGCCGCATCGATCAGCGCCCAGGCCTTGTGCCCCTCGGGGTTCTTGAAGGTCGATCCGCCCGTTTTCGACCGCAGCGGCTGCGACTCCTCGCGCGCGGCGGCGATGCGGTCCATCTCCGCCTGCACCGCGGCGGGTTCCTTCGGAAAGCCCCGAAAGGTCGCGCTCACCACGATCGCGCCCTCGGGCAGGCTGCTGTGGCGATAGGTATAGCCCAGCTCGGCATTGGTCAGCGTCCGGCGCTCGCCCGAACGCAGCACGACCTCGCATTCGACCAGGATGTCGCACGTCTCGCGGCCATAGGCGCCGCCGTTCATCCGCACGAACCCGCCCACCGTGCCGGGGATCGAACGCAGGAACTCGATCCCGCCGATCCCGGCGTCGCGCGCCTTTGACGAAACCAGGATGCCCGACGCGCCGCCGCCGCAGCGCAGCGTCACCGGGTCGAGCGTCTCGACCGCGGCAAAGGCCTTGCCCAGCCGCACCACCACGCCCGCGACGCCGCCGTCGCGGACGATCATGTTCGATCCCAGCCCCAGCCCCATCACCGGCGTCGCCGGGTCGAGCGCCTTCAGGAAATCGGCCAGGTCCTCGGCGTCGGCGGGCTCGAACAGCCATTCGGCCGCGCCGCCGCTCTTGAACCAGACGAGCGGGGCCAGCGGGGCGTGCGGAGTCAGCTTGCCGCGCACGGGCGGCAGCGCGCTCATCGCTTCCCCCGCGCCGCCGCCGCGGCGATCATTTCCATCCCCACAGGCCGGCCCATTGCTTCCACGCGGCCAGGTTCGCCTCGACCGCCTTCTGGCCGGCCTCCTGCATCCGCGTCCACTGGCGGCCGCCGTCGATCAGCTTCTGCGCCGCGTCGAACTGCGCCGTCTGCGCCTTGATGAGGTCGCGCTGCATCGCGACCATCGTCGACATCCAGTCGCTCATGCCGCCTCGTCTCCACGCAGCGCCGCAATCGCGGGGGCCAGCCCCGCCGCCCATTTGGTGATGTCGCCCGCGCCCAGGCAGACGACCAGGTCGCCCGGTGCCACCACCGGGGCCAGCGCCGCCGCCAGCGCGGCCGGATCGGCTACCGCCGCCGCCGCGCGGTGTCCGCGCCGCTTGATGCTCGCCACCAGCGTCTCGGCGTCGACGCCCTCGCGCGGCGTCTCGCCCGCGGCATAGACCGGCGCGACATAGACCATGTCGGCATCGTTGAACGCCTGCGCGAACTCTTCCATCAGGTTGGCGAGCCGCGAATAACGGTGCGGCTGCACCACCGCGATCACCCGGCCGCGCGCGCTCTCGCGCGCCGCCGCCAGCACCGCGCGGATCTCCACCGGATGATGGCCGTAATCGTCGATCACGGTCGCGCCGCCGACTTCGCCGACCTTGGTAAAGCGGCGCTTGACCCCGCCGAACTGCGCAAAGCCCTTCTGGATCGTCGCGTCGGCAATCCCCAGCTCCAGCGCGACGCCGATCGCGGCAAGCGCGTTCTGGACATTGTGACGGCCGGGCATCGGCAGCTCGATATTCTCGATCGACCGCGTCGTCCCGTCGCGCTGACGGATGATCGCCTCGAACCGGTTGCCGCCGGGATAGGGCGTGACGTTCACCCCGCGCACATCGGCGCTCGCGGCAAAGCCATAGGTGACGATGCGGCGGTCATGCACGCGCGGGATGATCGCCTGGACCTCGGGATGGTCGAGGCACAGCAGCGCCGCGCCGTAAAAGGGCACATTCTCGATGAACTCGACGAACGCGTCCTTCACCCGGTCGAACGAGCCGTAATGGTCCAGATGCTCGGGGTCGATATTGGTCACGACCGCGATCGTGCCGTCGAGCCGCAGGAAGCTGCCGTCGCTCTCGTCGGCCTCGATCACCATCCATTCGCTGTCGCCCAGCCGGGCGTTCGAGCCGTACTGGTTGATGATGCCGCCGTTGATGACGGTGGGGTCGATCCCGCCCGCGTCGAGCAGCGCGGCGACCATCGACGTGGTCGTCGTCTTGCCGTGCGTCCCCGCCACCGCGACGGTCGACTTCAGCCGCATCAGCTCGGCGAGCATCTCGGCGCGGCGCACCACCGGGATACGGCGCTCATACGCGGCCTCGACCTCGGGATTGTCGCGATGGATCGCGGTCGACGTCACCACCACCGCGGCATCGCCGACATTCTCCGCCTTGTGGCCGATCGTCACCGGGATGCCCCGGTCGCGCAGCCCCTGGACGACATAGCTGTCGGCCATGTCCGAACCCTGCACGCGATAGCCCAGATTGTGCATCACCTCGGCGATACCGGACATCCCGATCCCGCCGATGCCGACGAAATGGATCGTGCCGATGTCGGTTGCGACACCTTTCATGCGTAAGCGGGCCTCCCGCCCGAAACTGGCGCCGGCCGCATCCCGATCGGGGCGGCGGGCGCGTTGATGGATTCAACGAGATCGGCAAGGTCGCGCACCGCGTGCGGCCGCCCGCAACTGCGCGCGCGCGACGCCGCCAGCGCCAGCCCCTCGGTGTCGAGGCCCAGCTTCTGGATCTGCTTGGCAAGTTCGGTCGCGGTGAACAGTCGCTGCGGGATCGTCCGCGCGCCGCCCGCCTTGGTGATCTCGCGCGCATTGGCGGTCTGGTGGTCGTCGGTCGCGCTGGGCAACGGGACCAGGATCGCCGGGCGCCCCGCCGCGGTCAGCTCGGCGATCGTCGATGCGCCCGCGCGCGCGATCACCACATGCGCCCAGGCCAGATGCTCGGGCAGGTCGGGAAGATAGGTGGCGATCTCGGCCGCGATGCCGTGTTCCTGATATTTGGCGCGGACCATGTCGATATCCTCGATCCGCGCCTGGTGCGTCACCTGCAACCGGCGGCGGAAATGGATCGGCAGCAGCGCCAGCCCGTCGGGCACCACCTGGCTCAGGATCGACGCCCCCTGGCTGCCGCCGGTGACGAGCACGCGAAAGATGCCGTCCTCGTCCAGCGCGGGATAGGGCCGGTCGCGCAGGTCGAGCACCGTCTCGCGCACGGGGTTGCCGACCAGGTGCGTCTTGGCCGCCCAGCCCGGCTTCATCCGCTCGACCGCGTCGTAGGAGGTCGCGATCGCGTCGACGCGCGGCGCGACGAAGCGGTTGACGCGCCCCAGCACCGCATTCTGTTCGTGGATGATCGTCGGCACGCCCGCCGAAAACGCCGCGAGCAGCGCCGGCAGCGCCGGATAGCCGCCGAAACCGATCACCGCCGCCGGCTCGATCTCGCGATACAGGCTGCGTGCCATCGCGCGTCCCGCCAGCACCTTGCGCGCCGCGCGCAGATAGCCGAGCGGCCCGCCGCCCAGCCGCCCCGCGGGCAGCACATGCGTCTCGACGCCGTCGAACAGTCCGGGAAAGCGCACGCCGCGGTCGTCGCTCACCAGCGCGACCTGGTGCCCCCGGTTCGCCAGTTCCACCGCCAGCGCCGCGGCGGGCACCATGTGCCCCCCGGTTCCGCCGGCTGCCAGAACATAGGTTCGCGAATTCGTCATGCCTTGCTCCACCGCCCTGCATAGGGAGAGCGCTTCAGATACGGGTTTCGACGCGTGAAAGCGAGCAGCAGTCCAAAGCCGATCGACAACGCGATCATCGACGACCCGCCATAGCTGATGAAGGGCAGCGTCATGCCCTTCGACGGCGCGATGCCGACGTTGACCGCCATGTTGATCATCGCCTGCACGCCGAACTGCGCCGCCAGTCCCGATGCCGCGAGCAGCCGGAACGCGTCCTCCTCGTCGAGCATCTTCATGAACACGCGGATCACGATCGCGGCATAGAGCAGCACGATCACCGCGCACGCCATCAGCCCGAATTCCTCGCCGATCACCGAAAAGATGTAATCGGTATGCGCCTCGGGCAGCCGGAACTTCACCTGCCCCAGCCCCGGCCCGGTGCCGAACAGCCCGCCCTCGGTCAGCGTCTGGTGCGCCATCTCGATCTGGTAGCGGTCGGCGAGCGCGGCGTCCTTGGTCGGGAACAGGAAGTTGTCAATCCGCGTCCGCGCGGTCGAATAGAACAGATAGGCCGCGACCACGCCCGCCACCGCACTGCCCATCAGCGCGCCGATCGCCGCGGGCGAGATGCCGGAGATCATCAGCAGGATCACCCACACCGTGCCGAACACGATCGTCTGGCCGAAATCGGGCTGGAGCATCAGCAGCACGCCGATCAGCGCGGTCAGCGCACCCGTCAGGAACAGCACGGGCAGCTCGGGATCCTTGGCGCGGAACGAAAGCATCCACGCCGTCGCCACGATGAACAGCGGTTTCAGGAACTCCGAAGGCTGGAATTCGGAAACGCCCAGGTTGATCCAGCGCCGCGCGCCGTTGGTCTCGTGCCCGATCACCGGCACCAGCATCAGCAGCACGACGAACACCGCCGCGCCTGCCAGCGCCAGCCGCCGCGCCGCCGTCACCGGCAGCATCGACACGCCGACGAGCACGGGCAGCGAGACGCACACCCACATCACCTGCCGCCAGAAATAATACATGGTCGGCATGATGTGCGTGGCGTCCGAATAACGCCGCGCGGTCGCGGGCGACGCCGCCGCCACCGCGACCAGTCCGATGCCGATCAGCAGCAGCACGAGCAGCAGCAGCACGCGATCGACTTCCCAGAACCACATGCCCGCGCGCGACGTGTTCGCGCGACCGAGCTGTTTCTGGACGCGACGCTTCACTTCGGTGCCGATGGTCTCTCCCTCGGCGGCGTCGCTCATCCCAGCGCCTCCACCGCCTCGACAAAGGCGCGGCCGCGCGCCTCATAGTCGCGGAACTGGTCGAACGAGGCGCACGCGGGCGACAGCAGCACGACCTCGCCCGGCTGCGCCAGCGCCGCCGCGCGCGCCACCGCCGCGGCCAGCGTCCCCGCCGCCTCGACGGGCACCGTGCCGGTCAGCAGCCGCTCGAACATCGGCCCGGCATCGCCGATCGTATAGGCGCGCACGACATGGCCGAACCCCGGCCGGCATGCCTCCAGATTGTCGGTCTTGGCGACGCCGCCCAGGATCCAGTGGATGCGGGGATATGCCGCAAGCGCGGGCGCGGTCGATTCGGGATTGGTCGCCTTGCTGTCGTTGACGAACAGCACGCCGTTCCGCGTCGCGATCCGCTCCATCCGGTGCGGCAGCCCGGGAAAGGTCTCCAGCCCGCGGTCGATCGCCGCGCGGTCGATGCCCAGCGCATCGCACGCGGCGATCGCGGCCAGCGCGTTCTGCGCATTGTGCGGCCCCTGCAGCGCGGGCCAGCGCGACTGGTCCATGCACGCGCCCGGCGCGATCTTGGTCACGTCCCCGCTGCGACCGGAGAGCGCGACCTGCCGGGCGATGTTCGCCGATGCCGCATCGCCGATGCCGATGATCGCGGCATGGCCCTTGGTCTGCATGCCGAACAGCCGCGCCTTGGACGCCGCATAGCCCGCGAAGCCGTCATAGCGGTCGAGATGGTCGGGCGTGATGTTGAGCAGCACCGCGACATCGCAGTCGAGGCTGTGGGTCAGGTCGATCTGATAGCTCGAAAGCTCCAGCACATAGACGCCGCCCGCGGGCAGCGGCTCCTGCCCCAGGATCGGCAACCCGATATTGCCGCCCAGCCGCGCGGGAATGCCCGCGGTCGAGAGGATGTGATGGATCAGCGCGGTGGTCGTCGACTTGCCGTTCGTCCCGGTGATGCCGACGACGCGGTGCGGCGGCAGGTCGCCGCGCACCTGCGCGAACAGCTCGATGTCGCCGATCACCGGCACGCCCGCCGCGCGCGCATGCGCCGCGATCGGGTGGCGGTTGATCGGCACGCCCGGCGAAACGATCATCCCGGCATAACCGGTCAGGTCGGCGGCCAGCGGATCGCCGATCGTCAGCGCAGACCCCGCATCGGCGACGGCGGCCCGCGCCGCCTCGTTCGTGTCCCACGCCAGCACGTCCGCCCCGCTCGCCGCCAGCGCGCGCACGGTCGCCGCGCCCGTGCGGGCGAGCCCGAGCACCGCATAGCGTTTGCCGCGCCAGGCCGCGCTGGTAATCACCGCAGCTTCAGCGTCGCAAGACCGGCGAGCGCCAGCACGAAGGCGATGATCCAGAAACGGATCACCACGGTCGGCTCGGCCCAGCCGAGCTGCTCGAAATGATGGTGGATCGGCGCCATCTTGAACACGCGCTTGCCGGTGCGCTTATAGAAGAACACCTGGATGATGACGCTCAGCGCCTCGATCACGAACAGCCCGCCGATGATCCCCAGCACCAGCTCGTGATGCGCGGTGACGGCGATCGTGCCCAGCGCGCCGCCCAGCGCCAGGCTGCCCGTATCGCCCATGAACACCGCCGCCGGCGGCGCATTGAACCACAGAAAGGCGAGCCCCGCCCCGACGATCGCGCCGCAGAAAATCGAAAGCTCGCCCGATCCCGGCACGTGGGGGATGCCCAGATAGGTGGCGAACTTGGCGTTGCCCGTCAGGTAGACGATCACCATGAAGGCGAGGCTCGCGATGATGACCGGCATCGACGCCAGGCCATCAAGCCCGTCGGTCAGGTTCACCGCGTTGCCGAAGGCGACGATCGTGAACGCGGCGAACAGGATATAGAAATAGCCGAGGTCCGGATGGACCCAGCTCAGGAACGGCACGTAAAGCTGCGTCCCCGACTGCGACACGATGATCCAGCTCGCAACGCCCGCGATCGCGAATTCGCCCAGCAGCCGCACGCGCCCGGAAACGCCCGCGGTGCTTGCCTTGCGCACCTTGTCATAGTCGTCGAGGAACCCGATCATGCCGAAGCCCAGCGTGACGAACAGGCACGCCCACACATAGGCGTTCGACAGGTCCATCCACAGCAGCAGCGACACCGAAAGCGCGGTCAGGATCATCAGCCCGCCCATCGTCGGCGTGCCGCGCTTGGCCAGGTGGCTCTGCGGCCCGTCGGTGCGGATCGGCTGCCCCTTGCCCTGCCGCACGCGCAGCCAGCCGATGAAGCGCGGCCCGATGATGAGCCCCAGCAACAGCGCCGTCGCGATCGACGCGCCGGTCCGGAACGTGATGTAGCGGAAAAGATTCAGGACTCCGGGAAACCCCAGATGCTCCGCGATCAGATAGAACATGCTTGCCTTTCCGCCAGCGCGGCGACGACGGTCGCGAGCCGCACGCCGTTGGACCCTTTGACGAGAACCGCGTCGCCGGGGTGGAGCATGGCTTCAAGCCGGCTCAGCGCCGCGGCGGCGTCGGGCACATGGACGAAATCGGTGCGTCCCTCAAGCGCCTTTGCAAGCGGCGCCATCGCCGGCCCGACCAGAATCGCCTTGGCGACGCCCGCCTCGGCGATCGGTTCGGCGAGTTCGGCGTGGAATGCCTCGGCATGGTCGCCCAGCTCGCGCATCTCGCCCAGCACCGCCAGCCGGCGCCCCGGCTCCTGCCCCAGCACCGCCAGCGTCGCGCGCATCGACGCGGGATTGGCGTTATAGCTCTCGTCGATCACCAGCGCCTCGCCGTCGCGCACCGGCGCCAGAAAGCGCCGTCCGCGCCCCGCAAGCCCGTCCATCTCGGCCAGCGCCAGCCCGGCCAGCTCCAGGTCGCCGCCCACCGCGTCGACGGCGGCCAGGATCGCCATCGCGTTCGCCACCCAGTGTGCGCCGGGCTGGCCGATCGTGAAGCTCAGCTCGCGCGCATCGAACCGCGCGGTGACAAAGGTGCCGCCGGTGCGCGTGCGCATCGTGTCGGCCGCCCGGTAATCGGCGCCCTCGCCCAGCCCGAAGGTGACGATACGCCCCGCATGGTGCCGCGCCGCCGCCGCCAGCCGGTCGCGATACGGGCTGTCGAACGGCACGATCGCGGTGCCGCCGGGCTCCAGCCCCTCGAAAATCTCGGCCTTGGCGTCGGCGATCGCGCCGACATCGGCGAAAAAGCCCAGATGCGCCGGGGCGATCGTGGTGACGATCGCGACGTGCGGGCGCACCAGCCGGGTGAGCTGCGCCAGCTCGCCGGCATGGTTCATCCCCATCTCGAACACGCCGAACCGCGCGTCGCGCGGCATCCGGGCAAGGCTCAGCGGCACGCCGGTATGGTTGTTGTAGCTCTTGACCGAACGATGCGCCGCGCCCGGCTCGATCCGGTCGAGCGCGGCGAACAGCGCCTCCTTGGTGCCGGTCTTGCCCACCGATCCGGTGACGCCGATCACCTGGCCGCGCATCCGCGCACGCGCCGCGCGCCCCAGCGCGTCGAGCGCCGCGCCGGTATCGGCCACGCGCACCTGCGGCCCGTCGCACGGCTCGGCAACCACCACGCCCGCCGCGCCCGCGGCCAGCGCCTGCGGCACGAACCGGTGGCCGTCGGTGCTCTCGCCCTTCAGCGCCAGGAACAGGTCGCCCGGCCCCACCTCGCGCGAATCAAAGGTGACGCCCGTGACGGCAAAGTCGCCCGATGCGCTGCCGCCGGTCGCCGCGGCGATCTCGGCGGCGGTCCATAACGGGGCGGCGCCGCTCATGCCGCGCACTCGCGCGCGACGGCGACGTCGTCGAACGGCAGCACCAGGTCGCCGACGATCTGGCCCTGCTCGTGTCCCTTGCCCGCGATCAGCACGATGTCGCCCGCGCCCGCCGCGGCGATGGCGGCGGCGATCGCCTCGCGGCGTCCGGCGATCTCGGTCGCGCCCGGCGCGCCCTTCATCACCGCCGCGCGGATCTGCGCGGGATCTTCCGAACGCGGATTGTCGTCGGTGACGATCACCATGTCGGCGCCCGCGGCCGCCGCCTGTCCCATCGGCTCGCGCTTGCCCGTGTCGCGGTCGCCGCCCGCGCCCAGCACCAGGATCAGCCGCCCGCTCGCATGCGGCTTCAGCGCGGCGATCGCCGCCTCGATCGCGTCGGGCGTGTGCGCGTAATCGACATAGACGGGGGCGCCGACGCGCGTGATCGCCGCGCGCTCCAGCCGCCCGCGCACCGGCTGCAACCGGCCCAGATCGGCGATGGTCCGCGCCACCTCGCCGCCGGTCGCGATCACCAGCCCCGCCGCCACCAGCGCATTCGCCGCCTGATAGGCGCCGATCAGCGGCAGCGTGACCTGGTGCACCTGCCCTGCGGCCTCGATCTTCAGCTTCTGGCCGAGCAGCGTCGGCTCGCGCCCGACCAGCTTCAGCGTCTCGCCATGCTCGCCCACGGTCACCAGCGCGTTGCCGCGCATCCGCGCCAGCTCCTCGACGCGCGGCGCGTGCGCGTCGTCGGCCCACACCACGGCGGTGCCGTCGGGGTCGAGCACGTCGGCGAACAGCCGCAGCTTCGCGCAGAAATAGGCGGCCATGTCGCCGTGATAGTCCAGATGGTCGCGGCTCAGATTGGTGAACGCCGCGGCGCGCACGGGCAGCCCCTCGGTGCGATATTGCGACAGGCCGTGCGACGACGCCTCGAACGCCAGGTGCGTCACGCCCTCGCGCGCCAGCCCGGCGACGTTCGACAGGAAGGTGACGATGTCGGGCGTGGTCAGCCCGGTGCTCACCCGGTCCTCGGCGGTGGTGACGCCCAGCGTGCCGATCGACGCGGCGTGAAAGCCCGCCATGCGCCAGAGCTGGCGCGTCATCTCGACGGTCGACGTCTTGCCGTTGGTCCCGGTGACAGCGACCGCGACCGGCGGGAACGGCGCAAAGAAGCGCGCCGCCAGCCGCGCGAACCGCTCGCGCGGATTGTCGTCGGCGATGTGCACCGCGCCCTCGACCACGGCCTCGGGCCGGGCGACGATCGCGATCGCGCCCGCGCGCACCGCGTCGGCGATGAAATCCTCGCCGTTGACGCGTGCGCCCTGGAACGCGCCGAAGATCGTTCCCGGCGCCACCTTGCGGTGATCGATGGCAAAGCCGGTGACGGTCGCCTGCTCTCCATTGCCGGTCAGTGCGCCTAGCTTCATTGTGCTGCGAGCCTCTTGTCCTTGGGGTTTCGCCAGATCAGCGGCGTCAGCTCGCTCACATCGATGTCGCGCGCGGCATCGGGCCGCACGCCCAGGATGGCACCCACGCGCGTCACCACGCGCCCCACCACGGGGGCGGCGGTCCAGGCGGCGGTGGTCAGGCCGAAGGTCTTGGCGTTGCCGATCGGCGAGTCGAGCATGGCGACCACCACATAGCGCGGTGCGTCCATGGGGAAAGCCGCGGCAAAGGTCGAAACGTTCGAATGCTTGTTATAACCGCCCGCCTGCGCGACCTCGGCGGTGCCGGTCTTGCCGCCGACGCGAAAGCCGACGGCGTCGCCCTTGCGGCCGGTGCCCTCCAGCACGATCAGCCGCAACAGCTGGCGCATCCGCGCGCTCGTCGCCTCGCTCACCACGCGCTGGCCGGGATTGGCGTGCGCGGGATCGATCTTCAGCAGCGTCGCCGGGCGCAGCGTGCCGCCGTTGACGAGCGCGGCATAGGCCTTGGCAAGGTGCAGCGGCGTCACCGCGATGCCATGGCCATAGGCGGTGGTCATCACCGTCGTCCGCGCCCAGAAGCCGGGCCATAGCGGGCGGGCGCCGTCGCCCAGCTCGATCTGCGGCCGCTGGTCGAAGCCAAGCCGGCGGAACATCGCCTGCATCCGCTCCGGCCCCACCTCGTCGGCGATCCGCGCGGTGGCGATGTTCGACGAATAGATCAGCGTCTCGGGAATGTTCAGCCAGCGCTTCTGCTCGTCGCCGCGATCGTCGTGGATCGTGAAGCGCCCGACCTTCAGCGGCACCGTCGCGTCGAACCGCCGCGCCATCGACGTGACGACGCCCGCGTCGATCGCCGCCGCGACCGCGATCGGCTTGAAGGTCGAACCCAGCTCGTACACGCTCTGCGTCACGTTGTTGCGCGGCGGGATGCCGGTGATCGCATTGGGGTTGAACGCGGGCAGCGACACCATCGCCATCACCTCGCCCGTGCTCACGTCCAGGATCACGCCCGCCGCGCCCTGCGCCTGGAACGCGGTCATCGCGCTGCCCAGCTCGCTCTCCAGCGCCGCCTGCACGCGCGAATCGATCGACAGCGCCACCGGCTCGCGCCGCCGCGCCGGGTCGGTCAGCCGCGCGTCGAGCGCCTTTTCCATCCCCGCGACGCCGTGGCCGTCATAGCCGATATAGCCCAGCACATGCGCCGCCATCGCCGACTGCGGATACAGCCGGTCGGGCTCGCGCTGGAACTCGACCGCGGGCTCGCCCAGCGCGTTGATCGCATGGACCAGCTCGGGCATCGCGCGCCGCTTCAGATAGGCAAAGCCGACATTCGACTTCAGCAGCGCCTCATATTGCGCCGCGCTGCGCTCGGGCAGCAGCTCGGCCAGCTTCTGCGCCAGCGCGGCCTTGTCGCCGATCACGCGATTGGGGTGGATCGCGATCGACCAGGCGTCGATCGTGCGCGCGAGCGGCGCGCCGTTGCGGTCGACGATGTCGCCGCGCGCGGGCACCAGCCCGGCGGTGATGTCGCGCGCGGTCGCGGGCTCGGTCCACACCGCCAGAAAGGCGAGCTTGGCGACCAGCACGAACGCGCCGAACCCGAACAGCAGCGACAGGATCATCAGCCGCAGCTGCGCAACCGCGATCAACGCCTGGCGACTGACGCCCGGACGCCGGTTTCGCGCAGGCGGGGCGACGACGACGATCAACGGAGCGCCAGCTTCTCGCGCTTCGCCAGCTTCTCCAGGTCGCTGATGGTCGACGTGCTCAGCACGCCGTCGCCCATCATCGCCACCGCGCGGCGATCCGCCTTGCGCATCAGCTTGCGCAGATTGCCGTCCTGCTGCGCCGGCGACGCGGTCAGCGCCGCCACGCGCGCGGGCGCGGCGTGGGCCGGGGTCGCGCGCACCGGCGTCGCCGCGGCGACGCGGACCGGCGCGGCGGGCCGGGCGGCGGGTGCGGGTGCGGGTGCCGGAGCCGGGCTCGGGGCTGCCGCGGCCGTCTGGACGGCCGCCGCCGGCGGTGCCGAGGCGGCGGGCACCACCAGCGCGGCGGTCTCGACCGGCTGCGCCTGCGCGTCGACGCGGTCGAGGCTCGCCAGCGCCGCCTCGCCCGGCAGATACTGCGTCGCGACCGGCGCGGCGAGCGCCAGCACGTCGCCGTTCCACCGCTCGAGCTGCGCCAGGTTGGCGCGCGTGTTGAACTCGGTCTCCAGCGAGCGGATGTCCTTCTGCGCGGTGACGATCGCCGCCTTGGTGGCGTTGAGCTTGGCCTGTTCGGCCGCGCCCTGCGAGTTCACCAGGTAGCAGGCCGGCGCGACGATCACGCCGACCAGAAACCATCCCAACCCTTCGAAACGCGCGAGCGCCATCAGCCTTGTCCTTCCCTGGTCCACGCGGCCGCCGCGGTCCGCCGCGCGACGCGCAGCGTGGCCGAACGGGCGCGCGGGTTACGCGCAACTTCCGCCTCGCCGGGGCGCAGGGCCTTGGCGGGCGGTTCAAAACTCGGTTCGGCCCGGGGGCCGGTGGCGGGGCGGTGGCGCGATCCGGCGGGCTCGCTGCCGCTGCGCTCGCGCAGGAAGCGCTTCACCACCCGGTCCTCCAGGCTGTGGAACGTCACCACCGCCAGCCGTCCGCCGGGGGCCAGCACGCGCTCGGCGGCGTTCAGCGCGTCGCCCAGCTCGTCCAGCTCGCGGTTGATGTGGATGCGCACCGCCTGGAAGGTCCGCGTCGCCGGGTCCTTCTTGTCGTGCGGGCGGTGGCCCAGCGCGCGGCGCACCACGGCGGCCAGCTCGCCCGTCCGCGCCAGCGGCCGCGCGCGCACGATCGCGCTCGCCACGCGCCGCGCCCGCGGTTCCTCGCCATATTGGAACAGCACGTCGGCGATCTCGCCCTCGTCGGCGGTGTTCAGCCATTCGGCGGCGGTCATCCCCTCGCCCGCCATCCGCATGTCGAGCGGCCCGTCCTGCTGGAACGAAAAGCCGCGCTCGGCCTGGTCGAGCTGCATCGACGACACGCCGATGTCGAGCGTCACGCCGTCCACCGGCGCCAGCCCGCGCGCGACGATCTCGTCGGCAAGCCGGCTGAACGGCGCCTCGATCAGCACCAGCCGCCCGTCGGCCGCCGTCACCAGCGCCTGCCCCGCCGCGATCGCGCTCGGGTCGCGGTCGAACGCGATCACCTGCGCCCCCGCCGCCAGCATCGCGCGGGTATAGCCGCCCGCGCCGAAGGTCGCGTCGACATGGCGCTCGCCGGGCACGATGGCGAGCGCGGCGATCACCTCGTCGCGCAGCACGGGGATGTGCGGGGCCGCCGCATCGGCGACCCCGGCCCCGGCGGGCATGGGAGCGGTTTCGGGGTGAAGCGGCGCCGCGGTCACAGCTTGACGCCCTTCGATTCGCACAGGAACGCACAGATCTCGCGCAGGTCGGGATCGACGCTGTCGTCAGCCAGCAGCACCTCGGGCGCCCAGATGTCGAACGTGTCGCCGCTGCCGTTGAAGAACGCCCATTTCTGGATGCGCGCCTTCATGCGGAAAAAGGGCGGGATCACGAACCGCCCGCTGTCGTCGAACTGCGCCTTTTCCACCTTGCCGAACGCCGCCCGCTTGGCGCGCGCGTCCGCCGCCTCGCCGCGGTCGGCGGCAAGCTGTTCGCGGCGGTCGATGCGTTCGTACTTCTCCTTCGACCAGGCGACGTCGTGCGCCGAAAGGCACGGGTCTTCGGGGTGGAGCCCGACGACGATCTGGCGGTCTTCGGAATTGCGCTCGACGGCGACGCGCAGGTCTGCGGGGATCGCGACCCGGCCCTTCGGGTCGACGGCTTGCAGCGCAAAGCCCTGAAAGATCTCCCGTTCCGCCACGTTACGCCCCGCTTTGGGCACGACTTTCCCGCGTCCGGAATCGCGGCTTTCGCCGTGCCGGAGCCTGTGAATCGACGGTGAAAGGGTCGTGCCCCCTTAAGCTTCACTTTTAATCATAGATGCCCGCGGGAGACAACGGGAGATTGCGGAAAATCACGGGCAAAACCCCCACTCAGCCCCACCGGAACGCCGTTTTCGCATTACGATCCCTATTCGTTCCTTTCGCGTTCCACGCGCTCGCGACGGTGCTCCGCATCATTCCGGATGGGGCCGAAACGGGAGTCGGCGGGCCGCGGCAACGAACAGGGTTAACGGCCCGCGCCGATGGCGGCGGCGCGCGCGCACGGCACCGCGACGCGCGCGGCGGGCGATTCGGGCATGTCGAAGGGGCGCCGCGCGCCACGCCGCCACGATGCGCGACACACGACGTGCGGCACGGGGCGCGGCACACGGCTTGCGGCAACAGGGCGCGGTGCAACGATGGCGCACCGGCCGCCCGCGCGATCGCGTCGGCGGCGACGACGATGCCGGTCCGGCGGGCGTCAGGCGGGCGTCAGGGCGGCGGCGCGCCCGCGATCAGTGGCTGGGGGTCGTAGTCCCGTGCGTCCCCGACTTGCCGTCGGTGCTCGGCGCGACGCCCAGCTCGGCGAGCGGCTCGTCCTTGCCCTTGTCGGCGACCATGTTGGTCTGCTCGACGGTCATGTTGGCGACTGCGGAGGCGTTCGGAGCGCCGATCGCCGCAACCGGTTCCTCCCGGTTGGCGGACGAAAAGATCGCGCTGGCCAGCGCGATCAGCACCATCACCATGGCCAGCCCGGTCACGCCGACGCGGACCCGCTGCATGGATTGGCTGGTTTCTTGCGATCCCGACTTCATAAGCTGTGGCATAAATGTAACGCCTCGCTTGCCCTTTGTCGAGATAACCAGTGTCCCAGTGGCGGCGGATTGACGCAGCACAACAACCCGGTCAGAAAAACCGATCGTGCCGCGCCGCGCTCATCCCTCTGCTGCCGCTGCGGAATCCAGCCCGTTCGCCGCGCACCATTCGGGGTTGAACAGCGTCGACAGGTAACGGAACCCGGTGTCGCACAGGATCGTCGCGATCCGCTTGCCCGGCCCCAGCTCGCGCGCCAGCCGCACCGCCCCGGCAACGTTGATTCCCGACGACAGCCCCAGGCACAGCCCTTCCTCGGCCAGCAGCCGGCGCACCCACGCCATCCCCTCGGCATCGCTGATCCGGAACTGCGCGTCGACCGGCGCGCCCTCCAGATTGGCGGTGATCCGGCCCTGGCCGATCCCCTCGGCGACCGAATGTCCCTCGGCGCGCAGCTCGCCGCACGCGAAATAGGAATAGAGCGCGGCACCGTGCGGGTCGCTCAGCGCGATGCACACGCGCTCGTCCTTGGCCTTCAGCCCCAGCCCGACGCCGGCAAAGGTGCCGCCCGTCCCCACCGCACAGGTAAAGCCGTCGATCCGCCCGTCCATCTGTTCCCAGATTTCCTCGGCGGTGCCGCAGATATGCGCGCGGCGGTTGGCGATGTTGTCGAACTGGTTGGCCCAGATCGCGTTGGGCGTCTCGTCGGCGATCCGGCGGCTCGTGTGGACGAAATGCGCCGGGTTCGAATAGGGCGCGGCGGGCACCAGCACCAGCTCGGCGCCCAGCGCGCGCAGCGTGTCCATCTTCTCGCGGCTCTGCGTCTCGGGCATCACGATGATCGTCTTGTAGCCCTTGGCGTTGCCCACCAGCGCCAGCCCGATGCCGGTATTGCCCGCCGTCCCCTCGACGATCGTGCCGCCCGGCGCGATCAGCCCGCGCTCCTCGGCGTCCTGGACGATATACAGCGCGGCGCGGTCCTTCACCGACGCGCCGGGGTTGGTGAACTCGCACTTGCCATAGATTTCGCAGCCGGTGGCCTCGCTCGGTCCGCGCAGCAGGACAAGCGGGGTGTTGCCGATCAGGGCGAGCGTATCGGGAGTGACGTGCATGGCGCTAGATAGGGGTGCCGTCCCCCGGATCGCAAGCAAGCGTTACTTGGGATCGACCCCGGCGCGCTTCAGATGCGGGTCGAGCCGCCCCGTCAGCCACAGGAAGAACATCCGGTAATCCGAAACCAGCGACCACAGCGGATAGGTAAAGGTCGCCGGGCGATTGCGCTCGACGGTGAAATGCGCCGCCCAGGCAAAGCCGTAACCCGCCAGCGGCACCGCCAGCCACCACCATCCGCCCGCGCGCGCCGCCACCACCAGGAACAGGATCGACAGCGCGGTTCCGGCATAATGCAGCCGTCGCGTGCCGGGTCGCGCATGCTCCTGGAGGTAATAGGGCCAGAAGTCGCGATAGCGGGTGATCGTCCGCGCCATGGCGCAACGCTAACCCAGCCCCCGCCGCCGCTCAAGCGTCCGCGCCGCGCCCCGCGCCGCCGCGGCCTGTCCTGTGCCTGCCCCGTCCTGCCTGCCCCGTCCTGCCCGCCCGCCCCGCCTTTACCGCCGTCACCCCGTCCCGGCTGGCCGCACCCGACCGGGTCCGGCTATAGCGCCCCCGTTCTCCTCCGCCCCGAAAGCGCCGCCGCCCGCCATGACGTCCCCCGCCCCGCCCACCGCCGATCCGCGCAAGCACAGCTTCCCGCCGGTGGTCGACGATGCGGTGCGCCTGCTCGTGCTCGGTTCGCTGCCCGGCGAACGCTCGCTCGCCGAACGCCGCTATTATGCGCATCCCCAGAACCAGTTCTGGCGGCTGATGTCGCCCGTGGTCGGCGTCGATCTCGCCGCGCTCGATTATCCGCGCCGCCTCGACGCGCTGCTCGCCGCGCATGTCGGGCTGTGGGACGTCGTCGCCTCGGCGCGGCGGTCGGGCAGCGCCGATGCCGCGCTGCGCGACGTTGCCGAACACGATCTGCCGGGGCTCGCCGCGCGGCTGCCCGCGCTTCGGGCGATCGCGTTCAACGGCGGCACCGCGCACCGCATCGGGCTGCGCCGGCTCGGCGAGGCGGCGCGGCGCTGGACGATCGTGGCGCTGCCGTCGAGCAGCCCGCTCCACACGATCGGCCTCGCCGCCAAACAGCCCGACTGGCTGCGGCTGCGCGACCTTCTCGCCGACTGAGCCGACGAAACGGCGCGCGCGACCGCGCGCGTGCCCGGCCTGTTCTCCCGTTTTTATACGTGCCCCGCGCGCCTGTCGGACGGCGTCCGAAACTGGTTTCCGCGCAATTTACCGAAACTTCAGCATCTTGGCGCGAAACATGCCGCACAAGTAACCAAAACGGCGAACCCGTTAGGGGGCTTTACGTAATGGGAAGCGCCGGTCCGCGAGTTCACATCGATGCAACTAATTCACCCGGGGCGCACCTTGGAACCGCAGGTCGACCTTTCCGATCGGTACATCGTTCCGCCGAAGTCGCGCGATTCAGGCCGATTCCGACTGCTCGAGCTGCTGTCCGAAACTGCCGGTGAACTTCTCGCCAGCGACGATGTCTGCACCTCGGTCGCGCGAATCTTCGATTCGATCCGCGAGGCGCTCCATGTCGATCTTTTCCTTTACTACCGGCTCGACGGCGACGCGCTGATCCTCGACGGGGCGGGCGGCATCCCCGGCGACGCGCGACGGCGCATCGCCCGCGTCGCGCTGACGGGGACGCGCTCGGTCGACGCCTCGGTCGCGCGCGGACGCGAAATGCGCATCCTCGATCATGTCCAGGGCTCGGCCTCGCCCGCCACCCAGGCGCTGCGCGCGCTGGGCGTGGGCAGCTATGCCGCGATGCCGCTGCTCCATGGCGAGGTGGTGCTCGGCACGCTCGGCTTCGGGCGGCGCAACGGCATGCCCTTCGACTCGTTCGAGGTGCAGTTCCTCCAGACGGTGACGCGCCATCTCGCGCTCGCTCGCCACCGCGTCCGCGTCGAACAGGCGCTGCGCACCGGGCTTGCCGAACGCGACCGGCTGCTGGCCGAACATCGCGAGCTGCACGACGACATGATCGAGCTCACGCGGATCAGCGCGATGGGGACGATCGCCGCCACCGCCGCGCACGAACTCAACCAGCCGCTTGCCGCCGCCGCCAACTATGTCTCGGCGGTGCGGCTGGGCGGGACCGCCGATCCGGGGCGGGTCGAGGAACTCACCCGCGCCGCCGAACAGCAGTTGCTGCGCGCGGGCGCGATCATCCGGCGGCTGCGCCGGATCGTGTCGGGCGACGCGATGCCCGCCGAGCCGCAGGATCTCGGGCGGCTGTGCGGCGAGGCGATCCATCTCGTCGCCGCGACGCGCAGCGAGCGCGAGACGCATTATCGGCTCGATCTGCGGCCCGACGCACAGACCGCCTGTGTCGAGCCGGTGCATCTGATGCAGTTGCTCGCGACGCTCTTGCGCAACGCCGCCGACGCTGCCGGCGACGACGGCGAGGTCGAAATCCGCTCGCGCCGCGACGGCGCCGATGCGGTCGAGCTTGCGGTGGTCTTCCGCCCGCGCGACGAGTCCGGCCCCGCGACCGCGCGGCTGCGTTCGATCGCGCGCGGGCTGCGGGCACAGGCGACCACGCTCGACCTGCGCCCGCTCGGCGACGGCCGGCTCGCCGCCTGCTTCAGCGTCGCCGCCGCCTGATTACGGCTTGGCCGGGGTTGCCGGCGTCGCGGCCGCGGGCGTGACCGCCGGCGTGGCCGACGGCCTGGCTTCGGGCGCGGGCGCGTCGGGGCGCGCGCATCCGGCCAGTTCGCGGTTGCCGATCGTCACGCGCGCCTGCAACGGCGCCGGCTTCCCGCCCGCGTCGCAATCCGCGCCGCGCAGCGCGATCGTCACCGGCTCGGCCGCCGACGTCTTGGTGACGAAGCGCGCGGTGTCGCCCTCGACCTGCGGCGACACCGGATAGAGTTCGATCGGCGTCGCGGTGCCGCTGCGCGGCCAGTAGCGGATCTGTCCCGGCGCGATCGCCAGCCGCCACCCGCCCGCGCCGCTCGCCGTCAGCGCGCGGTTGAGGTCGACGCCGTTCAGCTTCGGGCCGGGTTTGGGGGCGGGCAGCGTCACTTCGCCATTGTCCGCATCCGCCGCGTTGCCCGCGTCGGTGCCGCCGCATCCGGCCAGCGCCAGCAGCGCCGTCGCCAGTCCGGCCGCGCCCGCGATCCGCCGCGTGCGCGTCGTCGGTCGGGTCATTGCCTCGTCTCCCTGATTGCGGCGGCCCTGCCCGCCCGTGCCGCCCTTCTTTCGCCGCGCCGCACCGGGGCGGTCAAGCATGTCACCGCGTGTCTTGGATCGGCACGTTTCGGCGCGCGAATGCCGGGATCGGGACGCGATTGGCGCGCCAACGCCATGCAATTGCAACAAAATGCGGTCATCGGAACGGCATTGGACGGTGCTGCGTAACAATGCTGCCGTCATGTTGCGGCGCACAAACGCAATGTTATCCTGTCTCACGAATCACTTGACGATTCTTGCCCCTTCGCCGAAAGCCCCACGGTCATGAACAAAGCTCCCATTCTTGCCGCCGCCGTCGCCCTGCTCTCGCTGACGGCTTGTGAGAACAAGCCCCAGGAAGTGACGAGCACCGCGCCCGATCCCATGGAGGCCCAGCTCCGCAACGCGGCGCCGGTCGAACTTCCGCCCGCGATCCTCAAGTCGGTGTCGATGCGCTGCGGCGACAACTCGCTGGTTTTCATCGAGTTTTTCCAGGGTGAAAAGCAGCTCAACCTGCGCACCGAAAAGGGCGGCACGCCCACCATGCTCAAGGCGCCGGCCGCGGGTGAGCCCTATGTCGCCGACGGCGGCTACAAGGTCACCGGCACGCCCAAGAGTGTCTCGGTCACGCTGCCCGGCAAGGGGGCCAAGACCTGCAAGGCTTGATCCTTCGTCGCAAAGCGTTTTGAACAGGGGCTGGCGGAATGTTCCGCCGGCCCCTTTTGATTCCGGCCCTTCGCGGCTGCGGAAAGGAGAGCGACAGCGTGGCGACGATCGCGGTCTACAGCCTCAAGGGCGGCGTCGGCAAAACGACGATGGCGGTCAACCTCGCCTGGGCCGCCGCCACGCTCTCGGCGCGCCGCACGCTCGTCTGGGATCTCGACCCCCAGGCCGCCGCGACCTATCTGCTCGGCGGCGAAGGCCGCGCGCGCGACCAGGCCCAGGCGATCTTCTCGCGCGACGTCGCGCCCGACCGCATGGTCCGCCCCACCGCGTTCGAACGGCTCGACCTGATCGGCGCCGACGCCTCGCTGCGCGGGCTCGACCATATGTTCCACGCGCTCGACAAGAAGAAGCGGCTCGCCCGCCTGCTCGACGATATCGGCAACGGCTATGACCGCGTGCTGCTCGATTGTCCGCCCGGGCTCACCGACACCAGCGAACAGGTGATGCGCGCCGCCGACCTGATCGTCGTGCCCGTCGTCCCCTCGCCGCTGTCGACGCGCGCCTTTGACGAGGTCGCGGCGCATCTCGCCGCGCGCAAGGGCAAGGTCGCGCTGCTGCCGGTGCATTCGATGGTCGATCGCCGCCGCTCGCTCCACGCGCATGCGCTCGCCGCGCATCCCGACTGGCCGGTGATCCCGATGGCGAGCATGATCGAGACGATGGCCGAACGCCGCGCCCCCGTCGGCAGCTTCGCGCCGCGCAGCCCGGGCGCGCTCGCCTTCGCCGCGCTGTGGCAGGAAATCGAACAGCGGCTCGCCGCCGTGCGGGTGGCGGCATGACGCGCGCGCGCACCGCCATTCCCGACCTCGAACCCGCGATGGTGCTGCGCGCCTATGCCAGCGGCGTGTTCCCGATGGCCGATGCGCGCGACGCGCAGGAGATTTTCTGGGTCGAACCCAAATATCGCGGCGTGCTGCCGATCGACGGCTTCCGCCTGTCGCGTTCGCTGCGCAAGACGATCCTCGCCGATCGTTTCCGCGTCACGGTCGACACCGCATTCGAATCGGTGATCCAGCTCTGCGCCGAATCGGCCGAGGATCGGCCCGACACCTGGATCAACGGTGCGATCGAATCGGTGTTCGTCGCGCTGCATCGCGTCGGACTGGCGCATTCGGTCGAATGCTGGGACGGCGACCGGCTCGCCGGCGGCCTTTACGGCCTCGCGCTCGGCCGGGCGTTTTTCGGAGAATCGATGGTCACGCGCGTGCGCGACGCGTCGAAGGTGGCGCTCGCGCATCTCGTCGCGCGGCTCAAGGCGGGCGGATTCACGCTGCTCGACTGCCAGTTCATCACCGATCACCTCGCCTCGCTCGGCGCGATCGAGATCCCGCGCAAGCGCTACATGGCGTTGCTGGGCGCCGCGCTGGGAACGACCTCTTCGGCCCCCTCTTCGCCGCCCTCGCTCTCCTCGGCGGATTTCTTCGCGCTCGACCGGCTCGATCCGCCGCCCGTCACCGCCGGCGCGGGCAGGGTCTCGTCGCCCGAATCGCGGAAGGTCATTTCGCAGCTTTTGGGCCACACGTCGTAAAGCGGGTTCTGGACGACGTTCGCGGCTGGCCGTTCCTTGAACAGCCAGCCCGAAAACATGCGCCGCCACGACTTGTCGGGCTGTTGCAGGTCAAGCTGGACGAACGCGCCGGTCAACGGCTCCTGCTCCCAGGGCGCGGTGCGGTCGCACGCGCGCAGCCGGACGATCAGGTCGCCCAGCCGCACCGCCTGCCCCGGCTTCAGCGTCAGGTCGCGCGTCTGGCCGTTATGCTTGTTGAGCACGCCGATCACCGCGACGCGTTCGGCCATCGGCGTCGCCGCGGCGTTGAGCGTGGCGGCATCGGGCCCGGTCGAAACCAGCTCGGTCGATCCGGGAACCGTCCCGCCGCCGGTGATGACGACATCGTCGGCGGCGTTGCCCGCGGCGGCATTGCCGTCGCTGCCGCCCTTGCACGCGCCGGTCATCAGCAGCAGCGCCAGCGCCGCTGCGCGTCCGGCGCCGTGGATCATGCGTCGGGAGTCCAGGCCTCGTAATCGCCCGTCGCACGGGCGCGATGGCCACCCGCCTCCAGCGCCCCGGCGGGACGATAGGCCTGGGTGGTGCCGGTCAGGTTCGGCTCGGCGGGCTTCTGCCACACCCGCACGGGGGGCAGCGCGCGATCGGGCACGTCGTCGATCTGGTGATGAAGCCAGCTGAACCATTCGGGCGGAACCCGGCTGGCATCGTTCGAGCCCTTGTAGATCACCCAGCGGCGCGGAATGCCGTTGGGATCGCGGCCGCCCTCGAAATAGACGTTGCCGAGCGAATCCTCGCCCACCTTGGTCTTGCCACGCAGGCCAACCCAGGTTCCGAAGGTGGCGCCTTCCCACCAGGTAAAGATCGACTTCAAAAGACCCATGCCCCGCCGATACTCCGGGAGCGGCCCGGGGGCAACAGGGTGCGTGCGCTCGATGCACGCTCTTTGCCCCAATCTTTGTGCCGAGCTGCGAAAAACCCGCGCCGCCGCCCGTGCCGACGGTCCGGCGCCGCCGCGAACGGCGTCAGCGGATCGTCCAGCGCACGCGGTCGCCCACCGCGATGCCCAGCGCGGCGGCGCGCCCGCCGGGGATTTCGAGCACCGCCGCCACCGGCTCGCCCGACGCGATCGGCGTTTCCGAAAAGGGTTCGGCATTGGCCGCGATCCGCGCGATCGTGCCGTTGCGGCGGATATACACGATGTCGAGCGCGCTCGGCGTGTTGTGCATCCAGAACGAGGCTTCGCGCGGCCCGCTGCCGTCGGCGGGATAGGGATAGAACAGCATCCCGCCGTCGTCGGGCAGTTCGGTGCGATACATCAGCCCGCGTTCCTGCTCGTGCGGCGTCCGTGCCAGTTCGACGCGGAATGCGCGGGGTCCGCCGCGCGTCTCGATCGTCAACGCCACGCGGCGCGCGCGCTCGGCGGGCGTCGCCGTCGCGGCACCGCCCGCATCCGCCGCGGCCTGGCCCGGCCCGCGCACCGCTGCGCTGGCTGCAAGCATCGGCACCGTCGCGACCGACATCGCCATCGCGACAACGGCGATGCCGCGCGCCGCCCGCATCGCCTCGATTCGCTGCCTGGGGGCCGCACGATCGGTCTGCATCCCGGGGTGGCGCCGCGCCATGGCCGTTTCCTTCCGCTTCACTCGGTGCGCGGTCGCGTCAGTCGCCGCGCTCCACCAATACCGCCAACAGCCCCTTTTCGCCATCGACGATCCGCGCGCGCAGCGTGTCGCCGGGCTCGACTTCCTGGATGTCGGCGCGGCGCAGCGTCTCCATATGGACGAAAACGTCCGCCGGATCGCTCGCGCGCACCAGGAAGCCGTAACCCTTCAGCCGGTTGAACCACTTCACCGTTACCGGCTCGAACGGTCCCGCCGACGCGACCAGGTTCAGCCGGTCGGGGCGGTCGTTCGCGCGCTTCGGCGCCTCGATCGCCTGGCTCAGGTCGATCGAGACGATCTCGCGCGCCTGCATCCCGCGCTCGCGCCGCACCGCATAGCATTCGACCCGTGTCCCTTCGGGCAGGCTGCGCCGGCCATGCTCCTGCAGGACGGTGAAATGGATCAGGATATCGCCCACCCCCGGCTCGTCGGCGACCAGAAAGCCGAAGCCCCGCGTCACGTCGAACCATTTGACGATACCGCGGTGAAGCTCCCCCTGCTCCTCGCTCGTCACGCGTTGCTGCTCCCGCACCTCGCCATCCGCCTCCGCCGGCGGGGCAGCAGGGACGGCGCACAGCGGAGAATCGAGCGACGCCTCGGGCGTCGCGTCGGAAGGAAGGTCTGTAATGCTGCCATCCGACGAAGCGACCGCGAAGTCGTTGGCAGCAAGCCGTTTTTGAGCGTGCATTGCTATTCCCCCAACCCGAATGGATAGCATAGACCAAAGGCGGATTGAATCGCTTTATACACTGCAAAAGCGACACTTAACGGGACAGTTCCCCCTCCCCTTCCCCCGGAAACATCTTGACTATTTTGCGCGCGATGTCCGGCGCGTGTCCGGCCCGCAGCATCGCGGCAAACTGGCGGCGTTGCGCGTCGGGATCGGCGGGCGCGCTCGCGAACGGGCCGATGCGGCGGCGGCGGGCAAAGACCAGCGCACTGTCCATCGCCGCCGTCTCGGGATCGTCGTCGGGCGGCGGCGCGGCGGCATCGTCGACGCCGGCATGGCGCAACGCCTCGGCAACCCGACGCGCGCCCAGCCCGCGGCGCGCCATCGACCGTGCCTTCGCCGCGGCATAGGCGGCATCGTCGACATAGCCGCGCGCCACCATCCGGTCGGCCAGCGCATCGGGATCGGCGGGGGTTTCGCCGTCCCAGCCGCGCTCGCGCAGCTTGCGGCGCAGATAATCGGCCAGCTTGGCCCTTGTAGTTGCGAAGCGTTCGACGTAGCGGAGCGCGATCCGCTCCAGATCGGCGCTGTCGAGGGGCGGAAGCGGGCGGTGGGTGCGGGCCATGCGCCTTGTTTGTGCCACACTGGCAACCGATTTTGAACCATAGTGCGTAGCAGACGCGGGCGGATGGGCTGCGTCGGGGGAGCACGAACTGCTACCTCACAGGGGCACGGGACATAGAATGATTTTGGAAGACACGGGATCGCAACAACAAGCCGCGGAGACGACGACGGTCGCTCCCACCCCCACCGACGATACGCTGCCGCGCCGCCTGGCCGACTTCGCCACCTTGGGCGAGGCGCTGGACTATGCCGCGCGCGGCCGTCGGGGGATGAATTTCCATGACCCGCGCGGCACGCTGGTGCGCCCCTATCCCTTTTCCGAACTGCGCACCGACGCGCTGCGTCAGGCGCATCGCCTGATCGCCGCGGGCGTCCGGCCGCAGGATCGCGTCGCGCTGATCGCGGAGACCGGGGCGGAGTTCGCCGCGCTGTTCTTCGGCGTCGTCTATGCCGGCGCGTGGCCGGTGCCGCTGCCGCTGCCGACCAGCTTCGGCGGGGCGCAGTCCTACATCGACCAGCTTCGCGTCCAGCTCGACAGCTGCGACCCGACGATGCTGCTCTTCCCGCCCGAACTCGGCGCGATGTGCGCAGAGGCGGCGCGGCTTGCGGGGACGCAGGGGATCGCCTGGGACGAATTCGACACGCGCCCCGCACCCGAGGCCCCGCTGCCGCAGGCGAAGAGCGACGACATCGCCTATCTGCAATATTCCAGCGGTTCGACGCGCTTTCCGCATGGCGTGGCGATCACGCACCATGCGCTGCTCAACAACCTCGCCGCGCATTCGCACGGGATGCAGCTTCGCGAGACCGACCGCTGCGTCTCGTGGCTGCCCTGGTATCACGACATGGGGCTGGTCGGCTGCTTCCTGTCGATCGTGGCCAACCAGGTCTCGACCGACTATCTCAAGACCGAGGATTTCGCGCGGCGTCCGCTCGCCTGGCTCGACATGGTCAGCCGCAATCCGGGCACCAGCATCTCCTATTCGCCGACCTTCGGCTACGACATCTGCGCGCGCCGCATCTCGACCCAGACGCGCGCGAGCGAGCGGTTCGACCTGTCGCGCTGGCGCGTCGCGGGCAACGGCGCCGACATGATCCGGCCCGACGTGATGCAGTCGTTCGTCGACGCTTTCGCCGATGCGGGCTTCAACGCCTCGGCCTTCCTGCCCAGCTACGGCCTTGCCGAGGCGACGCTCGCGGTGTCGCTGATGCCGCCGGGCGAAGGGATCGTGGTCGAGCTGGTCGAGGAAACGCAGCTTTCGGGCAGCCCCCAGGGCAGCGGCCGGCCGCAGCGTTTCCGCGCGATCGTCAATTGCGGCAAGCCGGTGAAGGACATGCGGGTCGAGGTGCGCGAGGAAGACGGCACGCCGCTTCCCGAACGCGCGATCGGCAAGGTGTGGTGCAAGGGGCCGTCGCTGATGGTCGGCTATTTCCGCGACCAGGAATCGACCGACGCCTGCATGAAGGACGGCTGGCTCGACACCGGTGACATGGGCTATATGTCCGACGGCTATATCTACATTGTCGGCCGGGCGAAGGACATGATCATCGTCAACGGCCGCAATCACTGGCCGCAGGACATCGAATGGGCGGTCGAGCAGCTTCCCGGCTTCAAGCAGGGCGATATCGCCGCCTTCGCGATCACCACGCCCGGCGGCGAGGAGACGCCGGCGGTGCTCGTCCAGTGCCGCACCTCGGACGATCGCGAACGCGCGCGGCTGCGCGACGAGATTCGCGAGCGCGTCCGCGCGGTCACCGGCATGAACTGCGTGATCGAACTGGTGCCGCCGCGCACGCTGCCGCGCACCAGCTCGGGCAAGCTCAGCCGCGCCAAGGCGCGCAATCTCTACCTCGCGGGCGCGATCAAGCCCTACGACATCGCCGCCTGACCGGCCGCCGCGCCGGCGGCCGATGACGACCGGGCCGGATGCGCCGGCGGGTTCGCCCGCGGCGCATCCCCCGTCCCGGCTTTTTCCAAAACCTGCCGCCGCCGCAACCAGTCGCTAACCAGCGCGGCTGTATGTTCGGCGGGTGACCAGCCAGACCAATTCGCAATTCGCGTCGCCGCGGATCAACGCCTGGGCGCTGCTCGGGCTCTATGACCCTGCCGATTCGACCGATTGGGGACCGATCCGCGCGGCCCAGCTGCGCGCCGGCGGCCGCTATGCGCTCGCCCTGTTCGCCGCCAATCTGGTCGGTGCGGGGCTGCTGGTGATGGCGCTCGCCGGGCGCGAGCCGCTGTGGCAGCTCGTCGGCTGGGGCGGCGTCACCGCGATGATCGCGTGCGCGGTCGCGCTGCGCCGCCTGCGCCATCGGTCGAGCGACCGGACCACCGCCAGCCTCGAGGAAGTCCGCGAGACCGCGCTCGAGGGGCTGGCGCTCGGCGCGATCTGGGCGGTGCCGCCGCTCGCCTTCGGCCGCGCGGCCGATGCGCCGACCTATGCCGCGCTGCTGCTCGTGCTGTCGATCCTGATGACCGCCGCCGCCGTCACGGCCGCGGCGCTGCCGCTGTCGACGCTGCTCTTCGTCACCGTCGCGGGTGGCGCGCTTGCCGTCCAGCTCGCGCTGCAGGGCTTTTCGGTGCTCGCCGCCGCCGCAGGGCTGTTCATGCTTCTCCTCATCGTCGCGACGATCGAGCGCGGCCGCGCGCTCGTCGTGATCCGCGCCGCCGAGATCGCGATCGCCGAGCGCGACGAGACCGTCAGCCTGTTGCTGCGCGAGTTCGAGGATGCCGGCTCCGACTGGCTGTGGGAAATCGACGCCCAGCGCCGCGTCGTCCGCGCCAATCCGCGTTTCGCGCTGTCGATCGGCGCCGATCCCGCGACGATCAACGGCACGCCCTTCCTCCAGCTTCTCGCCGGTCCAAGCTGGGACACCGGCGATTTCGCGCCCGAGCTGCGCCAGCTCGCCGACAAGCTCAAGCAGCGCGAGGCGTTCCGCGACCTGCTCCTCCCCGTGCTCGTCGACGGCCAGCAGCGCTGGTGGGAGATGTCGGCCAGCCCGCGCTTCGACGATCGCGGCGCCTTTGTCGGCTTTCGCGGCGTCGGCTCCGACGTCACCGAACAGCGGCGCTCGGCGGACAAGATCAACCGCATGGCGCGCTTCGACACGCTCACCGGGCTGCCCAACCGCCTTCACGTCAACGAAGCGCTCGTCCGCGCGGTCGCCGATGCCGAGCAATGGGGCGCGCGCTGCGCCTTCATGATGATCGACCTCGATCGCTTCAAGGCGGTCAACGACACGCTCGGCCATCCGGTCGGCGACCGGCTGCTCGGCCGCGTGTCCGAGCGGCTTCAGCAGATGATGACCGACAACGAGATCATCGGCCGCCTCGGCGGCGACGAATTCGCCGTCGTCGTCCGCGATGCCAACGACAGCGCGCGCGTCGAACGGCTCGCGCGGACGATCATCGAGGTACTGTCGCGGCCCTATGAGGTCGACAACCACACGCTCTATATCGGCGCCTCGGTCGGTCTTGCGATCGGCCCGCGCGACGGTCGCACCGCCGAGATGCTGATCCGCTCGGCCGACCTCGCGCTCTATCGCTCGAAGGACCAGGGCGGCGGCGTCTTCCACGCCTATGAGCCCCAGCTCCACGTCGCCGCCGAGGAACGCCGTGTGCTCGAGATCGCGCTGCGCAGCGCGGTCGAGAACGGCCAGCTCCACCTCGCCTATCAGCCGGTGGTCAGCGCCGCGACGGGACAGCTCAACGGGTTCGAGGCGCTGGTGCGCTGGACGCATCCGGAACATGGCGCGATCCCGCCGTCCAAGTTCATCCCGCTCGCCGAGGATGCGCGGCTGATCGTGCCGATCGGCGAATGGGTGCTGCGTACCGCCTGCCAGGAGGCCGCGCGCTGGCACGTCCCGGCGCGCATCGCGGTCAATGTCAGCCCCGAACAGCTCCACAACCCCGCCTTTGCCAGCGTCGTCGCCCAGGCGCTCGCCCAGTCGGGGCTGCCGGCCGAACGGCTCGAACTCGAAGTCACCGAAAGCGTGTTCATGCGCGAAGGCACCGCCGCGACGCAGGTGCTCGAAAAGGTGCTCGACCTCGGCGTGCGGCTCAGCCTCGACGATTTCGGCACCGGCTATTCGTCGCTCGGCTATCTGGCGCACACGCGCTTCAGCTCGATCAAGATCGACCGCAGCTTCATCCAGGCCGCGGCGCGCGGCGGCAAGGAGGCGGTCGCGATCATCCGCGCCGTCGTCGCGCTCGCCGAAAGCCTCGGCATGGCCACCACCGCCGAGGGGGTGGAGACCGAGGAGGAGCATCTGATGGTCCAGCGGTTCGGCTGCACCAAGGTCCAGGGCTATTATTTCGGCCGTCCCCTCCCGGTCGAGGAGGCGCGCCAGCTCACGATGCACGATCCGGACAGCATCGCCGCCGCCTGACCGGGGCGACGTCCGCGCCCCGGCGGCCGCATCGTCCCGGCCGCGCGATTTGCGGCGCACGATTTCTCGCCCATGCGGTGCGTCTCCCCCCTTGCGGCGGGGCGCGGACCCCGCTAGATGCCGCCGAACCAACCCGCCCCGGCACGCACGCCGCGCCAGGGCCGGTGGGATTAGGGGCGTAGCTCAGCTGGTTAGAGCGTCGGTCTCCAAAACCGAAGGCCCTCGGTTCGAATCCGAGCGCCCCTGCCATTTCCCGACAGCGCGAATCATCCTGCCGCCGCATCCGTGCGCCGCGCGCGCGTCCGCCGCGACACCGCTTCGATTGCACCGCAGCGCGGAACCTGCAAAGGCGGGGCAAACGTCCCTAGGAAACCGGATACGCATGTTTCGCCCGATGTATGACTGGGTGCTGCGCATGGCGCATCACCGCCACGCGCTGCGCAGCCTCGCGATCGTCGCTTTTGCGGAAAGCAGCTTCTTTCCCATCCCCCCCGACGCGATGGTCGTGCCGATGGTGCTCGCGCGCCGCGACCGCGCCTATACGATCGCGGCGGTGTGCACGATCGCCTCGGTGCTCGGCGCGATGCTCGGCTATGCGATCGGCTATTACCTGCTCGAAAGCGTCGGCCAGTGGCTGATCCAGCTCTATCACATGCAGGAAAAGATCGGGCAGTTTCAGCATATGTACGGCGAATACGGCGCCGCGATCATCCTGCTGAAGGGGCTCACCCCCATTCCGTTCAAGCTGGTGACGATCGCCAGCGGCATCGCGCACTTCAACTTCCCGCTGTTCGTGCTGCTGTGCGCGATCACGCGCGGCGCGCGCTTCTTCCTGATCGCCGCGCTGCTCCGCCGCTTCGGCCAGCCGGTGCAGACCTTCATCGAGGAACGGCTCAACCTCTTCGCCTGGGGTTTCCTGATCCTGCTCGTCGGGGGTTTCGTCGCGGTCGCCTATCTCTGATGCGCGGCGGCGGCGCTTCGCCATGGCAGACCTTGCGCCGCCGTGGCGAAGCGTCTAGATAGAGGGCTCAATCCGACAGCGCGGAAGGAAAAGCGCCGGTCCCTCGCAAGGGCCGGGCAGCGGACCCATGCCCCGCAACCGGAACAAGTTTTAGCGAGGGTGGCCCAGGTGGCAAAGACCAGTCCCGTCGAATTCATGAACCAGGTGAAGGCCGAGGCCAAGAAGGTCGTCTGGCCGACGCGCAAGGAAACGATCATGACCGGCGTCATGGTGTTGATCATGACGTCGCTTCTCGGCATGTTCTTCCTTGGCGTGGACGCGTTCTTCGACGCGGTTGTCCGCTTCCTGCTCAGCCTCGCTCAGTAAAGGGACGCCGATGTCGCGCTGGTACATCATCCACGCCTATTCCGGATTCGAGGGCAAGGTTCGCGATCAGATCCTTGCCGACGCCACCCGTCTCGGGCTCGAACGCTTCGTCGACGCGGTCGAGGTGCCGACCGAAACCGTCACCGAGGTTCGCCGCGGCAAGAAGATCCAGGCCGAACGCAAGTTCTTCCCGGGCTATGTTCTTGCCAAGCTCGACATGAACGATGACGTCTATCACCTGGTGAAGAACACGCCGAAGGTGACGGGCTTCCTCGGCGCCAGCGGCAAGCCCCAGCCGATCACCGAGAACGAGGCTGCACGCATCCTCAACACCAAGGAAGAGGCCGCCGCTGCGGCGCCCAAGACCAAGGTCAAGGTCGATTACGACATCGGCGACACGGTCAAGGTCGTCTCGGGCAACTTCGCGACCTTCTCGGGCGTGGTCGAGGAACTCGATTACGACAAGAACCGGGTCAAGGTCTCGATCTCGATCTTCGGCCGCGCGACCCCGCTCGAACTCGGTTTCGAGGACGTCGAACGCGCCAAGTAACGCGCCCCGCCCGGCCGCCACGGCGGCACGGGTCCGGGCAACGACCAGCAAGAAGCCGGGGCGCAAGCTCCGGCTTTTTTGCTGCCGGGCCGCTGCCGCTCGTCGTGGCCGCTGAAATCCGCTTGCCGTCCCCTGCCGGCTGCCGCCAATAAACACGCCGCCCGGCGCCGGGGCGCCGCATCGGGGGGATCTGCCATGTCGAACACCACACCGGCCCAGACGCGCGCGCGGATTGCGCTTGCGGCGGCGATCGCGGTCGCGGCGCTGTGGATCGGCGCGGCGTTCGTGCCGTCGGTGCTGTGGGCGGGCGTGCTCGCCATCGCGGTCGAGCCGCTGCGGACGCGACTGCTCGACCGCTGGCCGGGGCGGGAGACGGTGGTGGCGGCGCTGCTCACGCTCGCTGTGGTGCTGATCGTCCTCGTCCCGCTCGTGCTCGCCGCGTCGCAGGCGGTGGTCGAGGCGCAGGCGGCGTTCGGCTGGATCGCCCAGGCGCGCGCGCACGGCGTTCCCGTTCCCGACTGGGTCGCACGGCTGCCCTGGGGTTCGGCCGAGCTCACCGCCTGGTGGACCACGCACCTCGCCACCCCCGCCGCGGCGACGGCGGAGATCGGGCGGCTCGACCATAGCCTGTGGCTCAGCCGTTCGGGTGCGCTCACGCACGGGATCGTCCGTCGCGCGGTGGTGTTCGGCTTCACGATCGTCGTGCTGTTCTTTCTGTTGCGCGATCGCGATTCGATCGTGCGCCAGCTCGAACGCGGCGCGACGCGCGCCTTCGGCGACGCCGGCGAGCGGCTGGGACGCCAGATCTTCGCCGCGGTGCGCGGTGCGGTCGACGGGCTCGTCCTGCTCGGCTTCGCGCAGGGCATCCTGATGGCGATCCTCTACTTCTCCGGCGGCGTGCCGCACCCACTCCTGCTCGGGCTGTTCTCGGGGCTCGCCTCGATGGTGCCGTTCGGCCTCGTCGCGGTGCTCGCGGTCGCGGTGCTGCTGCTGGTCGCGCAGGGCAGCGTCGTCGCCGCGATCGTCGTCGGCGCGATCGGCTTCGCGCTCAACTTCGTCATCGATCATTTCCTGCGCCCGGGGCTGATCGGCGGGACGACGCGCCTGCCCTTCGTGTGGGTGCTGATCGGCATCGTCGGCGGCGTCGAGACGATCGGGCTGCTCGGGCTGTTCGTCGGGCCGGCGGTGATGGCGGCGCTGGTGCTGATCTGGCGCGAATGGGTCGCCGACGGCGATATCGGCGGCCCCGACCTGCCGGGCGCCCCGCCCGCGCACCCCTGACCGCCGCCGCCCGGCGCAACCCCTTGACAAATGGGCGAAAGTTCGCCATATGTTCCGGTGCTCACCGCCTGCTTCACACGATGAACGAGCCTAAACTTCCTAAACTTCGCCCGCCGCGACGGGGGCGGATCGCACCGCGGGGCATTGCATCGCCGCGCCACATCGGCTAAGGGCGCGCGCTTCCAGCGCATTCGTGGTGGAACCATGCGGGAGGCGGCCATGCGGCCGTCGCTTGACCGCTCGACTTGAAAGAGAGTGACATGGCAAAGAAAATTACCGGCTATATCAAGCTGCAGGTGCCGGCCGGCGCCGCCAACCCCTCGCCCCCGATCGGCCCGGCGCTGGGTCAGCGCGGCGTGAACATCATGGAATTCTGCAAGGCGTTCAACGCCCAGACCGGCGATGTCGAAAAGGGCACGCCGCTGCCCACGATCATCACCGTCTATGCGGACCGTTCGTTCTCGTTCGAGACCAAGACGCCGCCCGCCACCTATCTTCTGAAGAAGGCCGTCAACCTCAAGTCGGGCTCGAAGGAGCCGGGCAAGGTCGTCGCCGGCAAGATCACGCGCGCCAAGCTCGCCGAGATCGCCGAGATGAAGATGAAGGACCTGAACGCGAACGACATCGAGGCCGCGACCCGCATCATCGAGGGCTCCGCCCGTGCGATGGGCCTCCAGGTGGTGGAGGGCTGAGACCATGGCAAAGCTGACCAAGAAGCAGAAGAGCTGGACCGTCGACAGCCAGAAGCTGCACGGCGTCGATGAGGCGATCGCGATCGTCAAGGCGAATGCGACCGCGAAGTTCGACGAGACCGTCGAGGTCGCGCTCAACCTGGGCGTCGATCCGCGCCACGCCGACCAGATGGTCCGCGGCGTCGTCACCCTGCCCGCGGGCACCGGCAAGACCGTGCGCGTCGGCGTGTTCGCCCGTGGCGCCAAGGCCGATGAAGCCAAGGCCGCCGGTGCGGACGTCGTCGGTGCCGAGGATCTGATGGAAGCCATCCAGGGCGGCAAGATCGACTTCGATCGCTGCATCGCGACCCCGGACATGATGGGCCTCGTCGGCCGTCTCGGTAAGGTGCTGGGTCCGAAGGGCCTGATGCCGAACCCGAAGCTCGGCACCGTGACGATGAACGTCGCCGAAGCCGTCAAGGCGGCCAAGGGCGGCCAGGTCGAATACCGCGTCGAAAAGGCCGGCATCATCCATTCGGGCATCGGCAAGGCGAGCTTCTCGGCCGAGGATCTGCGCAAGAACTTCGACGCGCTGGTCGATGCGGTCGTCAAGGCCAAGCCGTCGGGCGCCAAGGGCAAGTATCTGAAGAAGGCGGCGCTGTCGTCCTCGATGGGCCCGGGCGTGCGCCTCGACGTGACCGAGATCGCGACGGCCTGATCGCCGTCATCGGTTTCGAAATCAGGAAAGGGCCGGGAGCGATCCCGGCCCTTTTCGCGTGAACGGGGGAGGAAGAAGGGCGGCTCAGCCCTCGCCGTACAGGTCGGGCCGCCAGTTGCGTGTCACCGTCACCCGGTCGCCCAGCCGAACGACGCGGAACAGCAGTGCCGCGAACTCGTCGGGCACGCCGATGCAGCCATGGGTGGCATAGCGGTTCTCGACCACGTCGCCGCTGCCGTGGATCGAAATGCCGTCCCAGGTCAGCCGCATCATGTACGGCATCGGGGCGCCATAGAGGTTGGAGACATGGTGCCGATCCTTCTGGAGCACCGTGAAGCTGCCGAGCGGGGTCGGCATCTCGTCGGCGCCATAGATCAGGATCGTGCGCCCGATCTCCACTCCGCCGCGATAGACGTACATCCGGTCGCGTGCGACATCGGCGACGATCTCGATCCGCCCGGTCCGCGGGGCATGCGTCGTCTCCCACAGATATTCGCCGGGCTCGAGCGGCGAATCGACGTCCAGAACGCCGCGCACCGCCGGTCCCCGCTGGACGGTTCCGGCCGGGGCGGCGACGGCCGGAACCGCTGCGGGAACCAGCGCGGCGCCGGCCAGCATCAGCGCCAGCGCGCGAATCACGGCGCCGGAGGCGCGCTTCGGGGCATGGTTTCGGCTCATGCCACCCTCTATTCCCCGCCCGGGCGGCGCTGGCCAGTCCCCGAAATCCCGCTGTGCCGCCGGGGGACGGCATCCGGCGACGTTAACCGCCGCGATGACCCGCGCCGTCCCGGCTTGCGGCCGATTGACTTTTCGTCCGCAGCCGCTATGTGCGCAGCCTCGTGCATGGGCTTGCCCCCTGCGCGTGCCGTCCGAGACAGCGAGCGACCGGGATCTGCCGGTCTTAATCTCTCGCCAAGACGGGGACAGATTTTTTCGGATCTTCCGCCCTGCCCTGGTTGCAGCGCGGCGTTCCGGGTCATGCCGGGGAAACCTCTGGCCGCTGACGATCGTGCCCCTCGGACATCGATGTAACCGGTCCTCGCTTCCGGCGGGGATCATAACGAGGAGACCGGCATGGATCGTTCCCAGAAGACCGAAGCCGTTGCCGAGCTGAACCGTACCTTCAACGAGGTCGGCGTGGTGGTCGTCACCCGCAACCTCGGCATGTCCGTCAAGCAGTCGACGGACCTGCGCAACAAGGTGCGCGACGCCGGTGCGAGCTACAAGGTCGCGAAGAACCGCCTTGCCAAGATTGCCGCTCAGGACACCGATTACTCGGTGATCGCGGACCTGCTTACGGGTCCGACGGCGCTCGCCACCTCGGTCGACCCCGTGGCTGCGGCCAAGGTTGTCGTCGAGTTCGCGAAGACCACCGACAAGATCGAGATCGTCGGTGGCGCGATGGGCGCCCAGCTGCTCGACGCCGAAGGCGTGAAGGCGCTTGCCTCGCTGCCGTCGCTCGACGAGCTGCGCGGCAAGATCGTCGGCCTGCTTCAGGCGCCGGCGAGCAAGCTTGCGGCGGTCACGCAGGCGCCGGCCAGCCAGCTGGCCCGCGTCTTCAAGGCATATGCGGAAAAGGACGCCGCGTAAGCGGTATCCCCCCTGCGACTTATTCCCGAAACCATCTGAATTTGATTGGAGTTTACCATGGCTGACCTGAACGCGCTCGTTGACCAGCTTTCGGAACTGACCGTCCTCGAAGCCGCCGAGCTGTCGAAGATGCTCGAAGACAAGTGGGGCGTCACCGCCGCTGCTCCGGTTGCGGTTGCGGCCGTTGCCGGCGCCGGCGCTGCGGCTCCGGCTGCTGAAGAGAAGACCGAGTTCGACGTGATCCTCACCGGCGACGGTGGCAAGAAGATCAACGTCATCAAGGAAGTCCGCGCGATCACCTCGCTCGGCCTGACCGAAGCCAAGGCGCTCGTCGAAGGCGCGCCGAAGCCGGTCAAGGAAGGCGTGTCGAAGGACGAGGCCGAGAAGATCAAGAAGCAGCTGGAAGAAGCCGGCGCGACTGTCGAGATCAAGTAAGCCTCGGCTGCACTTCGCAGCAGAGTTCGGGAAGGGCGGTGCCGCAAGGCGCCGCCCTTTTCGCATGCCCCGAAACCGCCGCCCGTCCCTGCCCCGTCGCCCTGCACAAAAACCCCCGGCAACCGTCGGGCTGCCGGGGGATCAGGGCGATCCGATGGCGCCGGGCCGGCCGGCGCCAGTGCGATCAAGTTCAGAAGCGGCCGCTCAGTTCCACGCCATAGAAACGCGGCTCGCCCGGAATATAGGTGGGGTCGCCAAAGGCACCGCCGGTGTTGCCGGCGTCGAGCAGATACTTCTCGTTGGTGATGTTGCGCATCCATCCCGCCACTTCGTAGCGGCCGTTGGCAAAGCTCACACCGGCGCGGGCGTTGAACAGCGTCGTCGCCTTCTGCGAGATCGCCTCCTTGTTCGGCAGCTCGAAATAGATCTTGCTGCGATAGGTCACGCTCGGCGTCGCGAAGAAGCGGATGCCGTCGCCCAGCGGCGCGTCGATCGTGAAGCCGGCCGCCGCCTGGGTTCCGGGCTGCAGGCGGAACTTGTTGCCGCGGAACTGGCCGTTGGCGGCGTTGTCGTCAATCCCGCCGTCGATATAGCCGATATTGCCGAACACGTTCAGCCACTTCGCCGGCTTCAGGTTCAGCTCGGCCTCGACGCCCAGATTGCCGGCGCTGCCCGCGCTCTGCGTCACGCTCTTGCCGCTGCTGTCGGTCACGCTCACCTGGAAGTTGTCGTACTTCTGGTAATAGACGCCCAGCGAGCCCGACAGCATGCCCAGCTTGCCCTTGATGCCGCCTTCATAGTTCCAGACGGTTTCCTCGGGCACCGGCGTCAGGCGCTGCGCCAGCACGCCGTTCACCTTCTGCGCGTCGAGCTGGACGACCGGCGAGCGGCGCCCCTTCGACACGGTGGCATAGAGGTTGATGTCGGCGTTCAGCCGGAACAGCGCGTTGAAGCGCGGCAGCACCGCCTGGAAGCTGTCGTGCGCCCACAGCGTCGTGCCCCCGGTATCGACCTGGCCGGGGATCAGCGCGCCCTTGGTCAGCACCGAATTGGGAACGATCGCATAATAGCCCGACTTGCGCCGTTCGGCGAGCACGCGCACGCCCGCAGTGAGTTCCAGCCGATCGACCGGCTTCCAGGCGACGTCGGCGAACACCGACCAGCTGTCGTTGACGCCCAGATTGGCGAAGGTCGAGCTGTAGGGCAGCACGGTCGCCAGCCCCTTGGTCAACAAGGCCGTCGCCTGGCTCGCCGTCACCGTGCCGTTCGGCGCGACGCAGCCAAGGCCCTGGATCACATTCTGCGCGCACTGGGCAAAGGTGCCTTCCTCGGTCGAGAAGGGCACGACCTGACGGTTGTTTTCGTGGAAGAAGTTCCACCCCGCCGAAACGCGCAGTCCGTCGCCGGTATAGGTGAAGCGCGATTCGTGGTTCACCTGCCAGCCCTTGGCGTTCTCGGCGAACTCCAGATACCAGGCGGCCGAGCCGTCGGCGTCGAACACCTCGCGCGAATCGAAGTCGCGATAGCCGTTGACGGTGGTGAAGTTCCAGTGATCGGCAAAGTCATAGGACAGCGTCAGGTTGCCGTCATAGACGTTGCGGCGCAGCCCGAGATGGTCATAGCCGAGCGTCGCCTTGGAGACCGGCGAGCCCGAAAGATTGGCGTCGCCGAACGGATTGCCCGGCCCGCTCGCGGTCGGATAGAGCTTCGACACGAACGGCGTGCCGCTGTTGCGCTGGCGGTCGAAGGTGCCGATCAGGTCGACGGTCAGCTTGTCGTTGGGCGTGAAGCGCAGCGATCCGCGCAGGCCGAACTGGTTCTGGGCGTACAGGTCGTCCTGCGTCGCCGACAGATTGTGCACGTAACCGTCGTGCTTCTTGTATTCGAACGCGATGCGGCCCGCGATCACCTCGTTGCCCAGGTTGACCATGCCGCGCAGCACCCGCGAATCATAATTGCCGATGCCGCCGGTAAGCGCGCTTTCATAGCCGGCCTTGGGACGGGCCGAGATCATGCTGATCGCGCCCACCGCGGCGGCGGTGCCGAACAGCGTCGCCTGCGGCCCCTTCACCACCTCGATCCGCTCGAGATCGTAGACGGCCTGATAGACGCCGCGCGACCGCGAAATGTCGACGCCGTTGTAATAGACGGTGACGCGCGGGGCCTGCTGCGCCGAACCGCTGTCCGAGGTGATGCCGCGGATCACGATGCCCGGATTGTTCGCGCTCTGCTCCTGGATGTTGAGCCCGGGGATATAGGCCGCGACCTCGTCCAGATCCGAAACGCCCAGCGCCTCCATCCGCGCGGCCGACACCGCCGAGATGGTGATCGGCACGTCGTTGGCGCGCTGTTCGACCTTCTGGGCGGTGACGATGATGTCGGTGTCGCTGGCGGCGCCCGCCTGCTGCGCCTGGGCGTCGGCGGATGCCGGTGCCGCCGTCTGCGCCTGCGCTGCGAATCCGGAAACGCTGCAAAGCAACGCTGCGACCGTACCAATCTGCTTGTGCATTTTGCCCTCCCTGTGGAAGCCGGTCCCCTGTCGGGTGGGCGTTTCATTACCAAGACAGATCGATTGCGATTCCATGGCGCACAATGCTTTTGTTGGGCGGCGCAGCGTGAACGCACGAATATGCGCGTGAAACGCAAGCCGCCGCCGCCCTGCCCCGGCATGGCATCCGGGACGGGGCGGCGGCGGTGATGCGCCTTGCTTCTTACTTGGCGGCGGCGTCGACCGGCGCGATCGGCAACAGCACCGCGCTCGACTGCGCGCCGCCATAGACGATCGTCACCGTCGCCTTCTGGTAATCGCTCGGCTTCGCAAAGAAGATGTTCTCGACATATTTCTGCGGGTTGCGATCATAGACGGGGAACAGCGTCGACTGCACCTGCACCATGATCCGGTGGCCGGGCTGGAACGTGTGGTTCACCGTCGGCAGCCGGAACTTGTACTCCTGCACCTTGCCCGCCGGGATCGGCTGCGGATGCTCGAACGAGTTGCGATAGCGGCCGCGGAAGATGTCCATCGCGATCGGCAGCTGGAACCCGCCCATCTCCTTCTGGCTCGCCATCTCTTCGGGATAGACGTCGATCACCTTGACGACGAAATCGCCGTCGGTGCCCGTCGTCTTGGCAAAGATGTCGGCGATCGGCGCACCCGAAAGCCGCATCGGCTGGGTCAGCGGTTCGGTGACATAGGTGAGCACGTCGGGGCGCCCTTCGACGAAACGCTGATCGGTGACCAGATAGGTGCCCCAGCGCCCGTCGCCCAGGTTGATCGGCCGCGGCAGGTGCGGCACCGGCTTGGCGGGGTCCGAGACATAGCTGTCTTCGCCGGCGGCGGGCTTATCGAAGCCGGCCTGCTCGCTCTTCGTCAGATAGAGCGGGGTAAGCCGCTCGGCGAGCGGCCAGCGGTTGAGATATTCCCAGCGGTTCTCGCCGGTGTTGTAGATGCTCGCGGTTGCCGGACGGAAGGCCGGCGCACCGTCCTTCAGATGGGCGTTGAAGAACGGCAGCAGGATATCGCGGCGCGCCTGGAGCGCGGTGTCGCCCTCGAACTCGAGCTGGCCGAGCTTCGAGCCGTTATAGTTGAACTGCGAATGGCGCCACGGGCCCATCAGCAGGAAGTTGTTGTTCGCCTGCGGCGTCTTCTGCAGTTCTTCCCAGGCATGCACCGCGCCGTACATGTCCTCGTGGTCCCACAGCCCCTGCTCCCACAGCGTCGGCACGTTCGAAGGGTTGGCGGCCAGGATCTTGTCGAGCGCCTGCCCCTGCCAGAAGGCGTCATAGGCGACGTGCTGGCTCAGCTTCTGCCAGAAGGGCAGCTGGTCATAACCGTATTTCTTGGCCCAGTCGCCGGCCGAACCGATCTTGCGGAACGTATCATAATCGTCCCAGCCGCCGCTCGGCGGGGTCGGCCCGCCCGCCTTGTAGCCGGTGATGCCCGAGATCCAGCCGATATTGGGCAGGCGGAAGGCGCCATGGTGGAACCAGTCGTCGCCCATCCAGCCGTCGATCATCGGGCTTTCCGGCGCCGCGACCTTGAGCGCCGGGTGCGGGTGGAGCAGCGCCATCACCACGGTCCAGCCCTCATAGGACGATCCGAGCATGCCGACCTTGCCGTTCGACTCGGGCACATTCTTGACCAGCCAGTCGATCGCGTCCCACGCATCGGTCGTGTCGTCGACCTTGGTCGGGTTGAGCGGCCCCACCGGCGGGCGCGTGACGACGAACTCGCCCTCCGAACCGTATTTGCCGCGGATGTCCTGGAAAACGCGGATATAGCCCGCCTTGACGAAGACCTCGTCGCCTTCGGGCAGCGCCGACAGCATCTTGTTGCTGTCCATCCGGCGCGCACGGCCGCCGGCATTATAGGGCGTGCGCGTGAACAGGATCGGTGCGTTCTTGGCGCCCTTCGGCACCACGATGACGGTGAACAGCTTGGTCCCGTCGCGCATCGGCACCATCACCTCGCGGCGGACATAGTCCTTCGAGGCCTCCGGGAGCGTGAACTTCTCGGGAATGTCGTTGAAGCCCGGCGTGCGCGTGGGCGCCTGCTGGGCCACGGCCCCCGTTCCGGCCGCCACCGCGACCAAGGCAAGCCCGGCAAGGGCCAGATGACGATACCCCATTTGAATCTCCCCGAGAGCGCGCCGTTGCGCGTCATAAAGTTTCAATTCGCCACCGATGCGGCACCGCCGATCTATCCCCGGCGTATCGCGATGGCGAGGAAAATTGCTTCGCCCGCCGATTTCACGCGCCAATTGCGTCGATTGCACCGCCGCGCGCCTGTCGGCATGTTTGACAGAATCCTACACGCTCCCTATATCCGCCCCATCTCCACAGGACCGGGAAAGGGTGCGTCGTCGCGCAACGTGCTTCTCGTATGGGTCCGTGGAACAGGGACGCCGAAAGCTGCCGAAACCCGGTAAGGGGTTCGTGCGGCCTTTTCGCGTCCTTTGCTGCGTCCGGGGCCCGGGGAAAACGGGGCATACGGTTTACGGCTGACGAGGCAATATAAACTCATGGCAACCAAGATCGAAGAAGGCGCGGTTCAGCGCGCGGGCTCGGGCGGGACGGTCAAGCGCCGTATCCGCAAGGTGTTCGGCAACATCCACGAAGTCGTGCAGATGCCGAACCTGATCGAGGTCCAGCGCGAATCCTACGAACAGTTCCTGCGCTCGGATCCTTCGATCGGCCACGTCTCGGGGCTGGAAAAGACGCTGCGTAGCGTCTTCCCGATCCGCGACTTCGCCGGCACGGCTGAGCTCGATTTCGTCAATTACGAGCTCGAGCCGCCGAAGTTCGACGTCGAGGAATGCCGTCAGCGCGGCATCACCTATGCGGCACCGATGCGCGTCACGCTCCGCCTGATCGTGTTCGAGGTCGATCCCGATACCGAGGCCCGGTCGGTCCTCGATATCAAGGAGCAGGACGTGTACATGGGCGACATGCCGCTCATGACCGAGAACGGCACCTTCTTCATCAACGGCACCGAGCGCGTCATCGTCAGCCAGATGCACCGTTCGCCGGGCGTGCTGTTCGACCATGACCGCGGCAAGACCCACGCCAGCGGCAAGTATCTCTTCGCCGCGCGCGTGATCCCGTATCGCGGCTCGTGGCTCGATTTCGAGTTCGACGCCAAGGACATCGTCAACGTCCGCATCGACCGCAAGCGCAAGCTGCCGGTGACGAGCCTGCTCTACGCGCTCGGCATGAACTCGGAAGAGATCCTCAACCACTTCTACAACCGCGTCACCTTCCTGCGCGGCCCGAACGGCTGGCAGATTCCGTTCCATGCCGAGGCATGGCGCGGCATGAAGCCGGCGTTCGACATCGTCGACGCGAAGTCGGGCGAGGTCGTGTTCCCCGCGGGCCAGAAGATCAGCCCCCGTGCGGCCAACAAGGCGGCGAAGGACGGGCTCGAGACGCTGCTGATCCCGACCGAGGAAATCTTCGGCCGCTATTCGGCCTATGACCTCATCAACGAATCGACCGGCGAGATCTACATCGAGGCCGGTGACGAGGTGTCGCCCGAGAATCTCGAAAAGCTCGACAAGGCCGGCATCGACCGGATCGAGCTGCTCGACATCGACCATGTCACCACCGGCCCGTGGATCCGCAACACGCTCAAGGTCGACAAGGCCGAGGAGCGGGAACAGGCGCTAGCCGACATCTACCGCGTGATGCGCCCTGGCGAACCGCCGACGCTCGAGACGGCCGAGGCGCTGTTCCACGGCCTGTTCTTCGATCCGGAACGCTACGACCTCTCGGCCGTCGGCCGCGTCAAGCTCAACATGCGCCTCGAACTCGACGCGCCCGACACGGTCACGACGCTGCGCGCCGAGGACATCCTCGCCGTGGTCAAGACGCTCGTCGACCTCAAGGACGGCAAGGGCGAAGTCGACGACATCGACAATCTCGGCAACCGCCGCGTCCGTTCGGTGGGTGAGCTGCTCGAGAACCAGTATCGCGTCGGCCTGCTCCGCATGGAGCGCGCCGTGAAGGAGCGCATGTCGTCGGTCGACGTCTCGACGGTGATGCCGAACGACCTGATCAACGCCAAGCCTGCGGTCGCCGCGGTGCGCGAGTTCTTCGGTTCGTCGCAGCTGTCGCAGTTCATGGACCAGACCAACCCGCTCTCCGAAGTGACGCACAAGCGTCGCGTCTCGGCGCTCGGGCCGGGCGGTCTCACCCGTGAGCGTGCGGGCTTCGAAGTCCGCGACGTTCACCCGACCCATTATGGCCGTATCTGCCCGATCGAAACGCCGGAAGGCCCGAACATCGGTCTGATCAACAGCCTCGCGACGTTCAGCCGCGTCAACAAGTACGGCTTCATCGAAACGCCGTACCGCAAGGTCGCCGACGGCAAGGTGACCGACGAGGTCGTCTATCTGTCGGCGATGGAAGAGCAGAAGCACACCGTCGCACAGGCGTCGGCGACGCTCGATGCCGAGGGCCGCTTCGTCGAGGATCTCGTCTCGGCACGCCAGGCGGGCGAGTTCCTGATGGCGCTGCCGTCGCAGATCACGCTGATGGACGTCTCGCCGAAGCAGCTCGTCTCGGTCGCCGCCTCGCTGATCCCCTTCCTCGAGAAGGACGACGCGAACCGCGCGCTCATGGGCTCGAACATGCAGCGTCAGGCCGTGCCGCTGGTGAAGGCGGAAGCGCCCTTCGTCGGCACCGGCATGGAAGAGACCGTTGCGCGTGACTCGGGCGCGGCGATCGCCGCCAAGCGTTCGGGCATCGTCGACCAGGTCGACGCGACGCGTATCGTCATCCGCGCTACCGGCGAGGTCGATGCCAGCGAGAGCGGCGTCGACATCTACACGCTGATGAAGTTCCAGCGCTCGAACCAGTCGACCTGCATCAACCAGCGTCCGCTGGTGAAGGTGGGCGACGTGGTGCAGGCCGGCGACGTGATCGCCGACGGCCCCTCGACCGAGTTCGGCGAGCTGGCGCTGGGCCGCAACGTGCTCGTCGCGTTCATGCCGTGGAACGGCTACAACTACGAGGACTCGATCCTGATCAACGAACGCATCGTGAAGGACGACGTGTTCACGTCGATCCACATCGATGAGTTCGAAGTGATGGCGCGCGACACCAAGCTCGGGCCGGAAGACATCACCCGCGACATCCCGAACGTCGGCGAGGAAGCGCTGCGCAACCTCGACGAGGCGGGCATCGTGTATGTCGGCGCCGAAGTGGAGCCGGGCGACATCCTGGTCGGCAAGATCACGCCCAAGGGCGAAAGCCCGATGACGCCGGAAGAAAAGCTCCTCCGCGCCATCTTCGGCGAAAAGGCTAGCGACGTGCGCGACACCTCGCTGCGTCTGCCGCCGGGCGTTTCGGGCACGATCGTCGACGTCCGCGTGTTCAACCGTCACGGCATCGACAAGGACGAGCGTGCCCTGGCGATCGAGCGCGAGGAAATCGAGCGTCTGCGCAAGGACGCCGACGACGAACGCAACATCCTCAACCGCGCGACCTGGTCGCGTCTGCGCGAGATGCTGCTGGGTCAGACCGCGACCGCGGCGCCCAAGGGCATCAAGAAGGGCGTGACGATCGACGAGGAAGTGCTCGACAGCGTCGACCGCCACGAATGGTGGAAGTTCGCCGTCGCGGACGACAAGGTCCAGGGCGACCTTGAAGCGGTGAAGGGCCAGTATGACGAGGCCGTGAAGCGCATCAAGGACAAGTTCGAGGATCGCCGCGAGAAGCTGGAGCGGGGCGACGAGCTGCCGCCGGGCGTGCTGAAGATGGTCAAGGTGTTCGTCGCGGTGAAGCGCAAGCTGCAGCCGGGCGACAAGATGGCCGGCCGCCACGGCAACAAGGGCATCATCAGCCGCATCCTGCCGCAGGAGGACATGCCGTTCCTCGAGGACGGGACGCCGGTCGACTTCCTGCTCAACCCGCTGGGCGTGCCTTCGCGCATGAACGTCGGGCAGATCTTTGAAACGCACCTCGGCTGGGCTGCGCGCGGCCTCGGCCGCAAGATCGGCGCGGCGCTCGACGCATGGCGGGCCGCCAACCCCGATCCGCAGGCGGGCGAGCCGCCCGAAGCGGTCAAGGACATGCTCAAGACCGTCTATGGCGAAAGCTATGCAGACGAGCTCGATCATCGTTCGACCGACCAGGTGATCGAACTGGCGCAGAATGTCCGTTCGGGTGTTCCGATGGGCACGCCGGTGTTCGACGGCGCGGTCGAAAAGGACGTTGCCGACATGCTGCGGCTGGCGGGGCTCGACGAGTCCGGTCAGGTGACGCTGTTCGACGGCCGCACCGGCGAGGCGTTCGACCGCAAGGTGACCGTGGGCTACAAGTACATCCTGAAGCTCCACCACCTTGTCGACGACAAGATCCACGCACGTTCGATCGGGCCGTACAGCCTCGTCACCCAGCAGCCGCTGGGCGGTAAGGCGCAGTTCGGCGGTCAGCGCTTCGGTGAAATGGAAGTGTGGGCGCTCCAGGCCTATGGCGCGGCCTACACGCTCCAGGAAATGCTGACGGTGAAGTCGGACGACGTGGTCGGCCGCACCAAGGTCTACGAAGCGATCGTCAAGGGCGACGACACCTTCGAGGCCGGCATTCCGGAGAGCTTCAACGTGCTCGTCAAGGAAATGCGCTCGCTGGGTCTCAACGTCGAGCTCAAGTCGATGGAAGAGGACGGCGATCTGGCCGAGGCGGCGGAGTAACGGGTGCGGGCGCCGCCGCCCCGCGGCGCCCTTCCCTTCGCCCGTTGCTGACGAACTTACCCTCTAGAGGGATAAAAAAATGAACGAACTGACCAACTTCGCGAACCCGCTCGCCAAGCCGGAGACCTTCGACCAGATCCAGATCGGGATCGCGTCGCCGGACCGGATCCGCAGCTGGTCCTTCGGTGAGATCAAGAAGCCCGAGACGATCAACTACCGCACGTTCAAGCCCGAGCGTGACGGCTTGTTCTGCGCGCGCATCTTCGGTCCGATCAAGGACTACGAATGCCTGTGCGGCAAGTACAAGCGCATGAAGTACAAGGGCATCGTCTGCGAAAAGTGCGGCGTGGAAGTGACCGTGTCGAAGGTCCGCCGCGAACGCATGGGCCATATCGAACTGGCCGCCCCGGTCGCGCACATCTGGTTCCTGAAGTCGCTGCCGAGCCGCATCGGCCTGCTGCTCGACATGCAGCTCAAGCAGCTCGAGCGCGTACTGTACTTCGAAAGCTACATCGTCATCGAGCCGGGCCTGACCGGGCTTGAGAAGTACCAGCTTCTCACCGAGGACGAACTGCTCGACGCGCAGGACGAGTATGGCGAGGACGCCTTCTCGGCCGGCATCGGCGCCGAGGCCGTCAAGCAGATGCTGATGGACCTCGACCTCGAAGGGGAGCGTCAGGACCTGCTCAAGGAACTGGCCGAGACCAAGTCGGAGCTGAAGCCCAAGAAGATCATCAAGCGCCTCAAGGTCGTCGAGAGCTTCATCGAATCGGGCAACCGTCCCGAATGGATGATCCTCGACGTCGTGCCGGTGATCCCGCCCGAACTGCGCCCGCTGGTGCCGCTGGACGGCGGCCGCTTCGCGACCTCGGATCTCAACGATCTTTATCGCCGCGTGATCAACCGTAACAACCGCCTCAAGCGGCTGATGGAGTTGCGCGCGCCGGACATCATCGTCCGCAACGAAAAGCGCATGCTGCAGGAAGCCGTCGACGCGCTGTTCGACAATGGCCGCCGCGGCCGCACGATCACCGGCGCCAACAAGCGTCCGCTCAAGTCGCTGTCCGACATGCTCAAGGGCAAGCAGGGCCGCTTCCGTCAGAACCTGCTCGGCAAGCGCGTCGACTATTCGGGCCGTTCGGTCATCGTGACCGGTCCGGAGCTCAAGCTGCACCAGTGCGGCCTGCCGAAGAAGATGGCGCTCGAGCTGTTCAAGCCGTTCATCTACGCCCGTCTCGATGCCAAGGGTCTGTCCATGACCCTGAAGCAGGCGAAGAAGTGGGTCGAGAAGGAGCGCAAGGAAGTCTGGGACATCCTGGACGAAGTGATCCGCGAGCATCCGGTTCTGCTGAACCGCGCGCCGACGCTCCACCGTCTGGGCATCCAGGCGTTCGAGCCGGTGCTGATCGAAGGCAAGGCGATCCAGCTCCACCCGCTGGTCTGCTCGGCGTTCAACGCCGACTTCGACGGTGACCAGATGGCCGTCCACGTTCCGCTGAGCCTTGAGGCGCAGCTGGAAGCGCGCGTCCTGATGATGTCGACCAACAACATCCTGAGCCCCGCGAACGGCAAGCCGATCATCGTGCCGTCGCAGGACATGGTGCTGGGTCTCTACTACATCACCATGGAGAAGGAAGGCGAGCCGGGCGAAGGCATGATCCTCGCCGACATGGCGGAGGTCCACCAGGCCCTCAACGCCGGCGCGGTGACGCTGCACACCCGCATCACCAGCCGCGTTCCCCAGACCGACGAGAACGGCAACTCTTACCTCAAGCGCTACGAGACCACGCCGGGCCGCATGCTGCTCGGCGAGTGCCTGCCGAAGAGCCACAAGGTGCCGTTCGACGTCGTCAATCGCCTGCTCACCAAGAAGGACGTGGGCGACGTGATCGACGAGGTCTATCGTCACACCGGCCAGAAGGAGACCGTGCTGTTCGCCGACGCGATCATGAGCCTCGGCTTCCGTCACGCGTTCAAGGCCGGCATCTCGTTCGGCAAGGACGACATGGTGATCCCGGCCGCGAAGGAAGCGCTGGTCGAGGAAACCCGTGCGCTCGTGAAGGACTATGAGCAGCAGTATCAGGACGGCCTGATCACCCAGCAGGAAAAGTACAACAAGGTGATCGACGCCTGGAGCCGTTGCGGCGACCAGGTGGCCGCGGCGATGATGGACGAGATCAAGGCGGTCAAGAAGGACCCCGAGACCGGCCGTCTGATGCCCGACAACGCCATCTACATGATGGCCCACTCGGGTGCCCGTGGTTCGGCGGCGCAGATCAAGCAGCTCGCGGGCATGCGCGGCCTGATGGCCAAGCCCTCGGGCGAGATCATCGAAACGCCGATCATCTCGAACTTCAAGGAGGGTCTGACCGTCCTTGAATACTTCAACTCGACCCACGGCGCCCGTAAGGGTCTGGCCGACACCGCGCTCAAGACGGCGAACTCGGGGTACCTCACCCGCCGTCTGGTCGACGTGTCGCAGGATTGCGTCGTGGCCGAGGACGATTGCGGCACCGAACGCGCGCTGGAGATGAAGGCGATCGTTCAGGGCGGCTCGACCATCGCGTCGCTCGGCGAGCGTATCCTGGGCCGTACCACGGCCGAGGATATCGTCGATCCCAAGACGAACACGATCGCCATCCCGGTCGGCACGCTGCTCGACGAGCCGATGATCGCGCAGATCGAGGGCATCGGCGTCCAGTCGGTGAAGATCCGCTCGCCGCTGGTCTGCGAAGCCAAGATGGGCGTGTGCGCCAAGTGCTACGGGCGTGACCTCGCCCGCGGTACGCCGGTGAACATCGGCGAGGCGGTCGGCGTCATTGCGGCGCAGTCGATCGGTGAGCCGGGTACCCAGCTGACGATGCGTACCTTCCACATCGGCGGCGCGGCGCAGCTCAACGAGCAGTCGAACCTCGAAGCGCCGGCCGACGGCACGATCCAGTATCGCGACCTGCGCGTGATCCTCGATCACCGTGGTCGCCGCGTCGTGCTCAGCCGCTCGGGCGAGATGGCGATCGTCGACATGGACGGCCGCGAGCTCTCGGTCGATCGCATCCCCTATGGCGCCTATGTCATGTTCGATGACGGCCATGTGGTGAGCCAGGGCGACCGGATGGCCGAATGGGATCCGTTCACCATGCCGGTGATCACCGAAACCGGCGGTACGGTGAAGTATCAGGACCTCATCGACGGCAAGACCATGACCGAGCAGGTCGACGAAGCGACGGGCATCGCCCAGCGCGTCGTCACCGAATATCGTGGTGCGGGCAAGAAGGAGGACCTCCGTCCGCGCCTGACCCTCACCGGCGAGGCTGCCGGCGAAGCCGCCCGCTACATGCTGGCGCCGGGTGCGGTGATCTCGGTCGAGGATGGTGCCACGGTTCAGGGCGGTGACGTTCTGGCTCGTGTGGCCCGCGAGTCCGCCAAGACCCGCGACATCACCGGCGGTCTGCCGCGCGTCGCCGAGCTGTTCGAAGCGCGCAAGCCCAAGGAAAATGCCATCATCGCAAAGGTCTCGGGCCGCGTGGTGTTCGGGAAGGACTACAAGGCCAAGCGCAAGATCGGCATCCAGCCGGAGGACGGCGGCGAGGTCGTCGAGTATCTGGTCCCGAAGTCGAAGGTGATCGACGTTCAGGAAGGCGACTACGTCAAGCGTGGCGACAACCTGATCGGCGGCTCGCCCGATCCGCACGACATCCTGGAAGTCCTCGGCATCGAGGCGCTGGCCGAATATCTCGTCAGCGAAATCCAGGAAGTCTATCGACTGCAGGGCGTGAAGATCAACGACAAGCACATCGAAGTGATCGTTCGCCAGATGCTGCAGAAGGTCGAGATCACCGACGGCGGCGACACCACGCTGCTGGCCGGCGAACAGGTCGATCGCGAGGAAATGGACGACCTCAACGCCAAGCTGGCCCCCGGCCAGCAGCCGGCGCAGGGCAAGCCCATCCTGCTCGGCATCACCAAGGCGTCGCTGCAGACCCGCAGCTTCATCTCGGCGGCGTCGTTCCAGGAAACCACCCGCGTGCTCACCGAAGCGGCGGTCCAGGGCAAGAAGGACACGCTGCTCGGCCTGAAGGAGAACGTCATCGTCGGCCGCCTCATCCCGGCGGGTACCGGCGCGGGCATGAACCGCCTTCGTGTCGCGGCGACCTCGCGCGATGCCGCGCTCCGCGTCGCGCATCGCAAGATGGCCGAGGCTTCGCTCATCGCGCCCGCCACGGCGGCCGAGGAGCATGCTGCCGAGCTCGCGCGCAGCCCGCGTGACTCGGCCGGCACCGGCGACGACGCGCTCGCCACGGTCGTGTCGTCGGGCCATGGCACCGACGCCGATGCCGGCGATTATCTGAACGACGCGGAGTAATCCGCGCCGTCCGGCGGGCATCGCCCGCCGCGCCGGATGATCGGCATCGACCGTTCGCAACCCACAAGGCCGCCGTCCGGGCAACCGGGCGGCGGTTTTGTTTTGCGCGGCGTCCGCCGCCCCGCCCCACCCCCGCCGCGCTGCCTCGGAAACAAATGAGCCGCCGCCCCGGGGGAACGGGGGCGGCGGCTCGACTGCCGGGTGCCGGCGCGTCCCGGCAGTCCCGTCACGGCATCGCGGGCGATCGCCCGGCAGGATGTCGCGACCGCACCGGCGCCGTCGGGACCCGGCGCCGGTGTTCGGGCGATCAGGGCAGCACGACGCTGTCGATCACATGGATCACCCCGTTCGACTGGTTCATGTCGGCGGCGGTGATGCGCGCGGTGCCCCCCTTGGCGTCGGTGAGCATCCAGCCGCCGTCGGGCGCCTGCGATACGGTCAGCATCGCACCCTGCACCGTCTTCAGCGTCGCCCGGCCACCCGCCGCCTTCGCGCGCGCGGCGATATCGGCGGCGTTCAGCCGGCCCGGAACGACATGATAGGTCAGCACCGCAGCCAGTTGCGCCTTGTTCTCCGGCTTGAGCAGCGTCTCGACGGTGCCCGCCGGCAGCTTGGCAAAGGCGGCGTTGGTCGGCGCAAAGACCGTGAACGGCCCCTTCCCCGCCAGCACGTCGACCAGCCCGGCGGCCTTCACCGCGGCGACCAGCGTGGTGTGATCGGGCGAGGCGACCGCCGCGTCGACGATCGTGCCCGACCCCGCCGGGGCGGCATGGCCGGCATGCATCGCCCCCTGCCCGCCGGCCAGCGCCGGGGCGGCGGCGCCCATCGCTGCGATCAGGGCCAGCGTCGCGATCGTGGCGGTCTTGGAACGCTTGTGCATCGTGCATCCTCCTCTTGCACGCCCCCCGCCATCCGGGGGGCACGCTCAAGCTACGAATGCACCGGCGCTGCGGATGCAGCCGCCGCGATCAGATTGTCGAAATCTTGCCTTCGGCGACGCGCGGGCCGGTCGGGCGCGCATGCGGCGCGTCGGCGCGCGGCTCCATCGTGATCGCCAGCACCGCGCCTTCCTGCATCAGCTTGCGGTGCGGCACCGCGACTGCCAGCTGCGACACACCCCGCGCCGAAACCTGCCCCAGCGACCGCGGCACGCCGTCGGCCGGGATCACCCACAGTTCGGGCTTGAGGGCGCTGTCGGGCATCCGGATCGCGCGGATGCGCAGCACGCCCGTCGCCGGTTCGTAATTGGCCGCAAGGAAAGCATCGACCGTCTCGCCTGCGGGTGCTTCGAGTTGCGCGACGACGACCGCGTTGGGCTCCTGCGAGCGCGGCGGCGAATCGACGACTTCCGACGCCGGCTGGAGCAGGATCACCAGCAACAGTGCCGCCGCCACCGCGGCCGACGCCAGCGTGCTCCACCGCCAGAAGCGCAGCCGCTCCTCGGCCTCGTCGGCGGCGCCCAGCCGCGCCTCGATCTGCGGCCACAGCGCCGGCGGTTCGGCCGCGTCGAACCCGGCGCACAGCGGCGCCATCCGCTCGGCCCAGGCGTCGCATGCCCGCGCGAAGTCGCGGTCGGCAAGTTTCAGCCGCAGCGCCTGCGCTCGCGCCTCGCCTTCCAGCAGGCCCAGCGCCAGCTCGGCCGCGAGCAGGTCGCGTTCTTCGGCAGACATCGGCTCAGCCATCGCCCAGGCACGCCTTCAACTGGATCAGCCCGCGCCGCACCCAGCTCTTCATCGTTCCCAGCGGGACCGCCATCGCCTGTGCGAGCTGCGGATAGGAATAGCCGTCGAAAAAGGCGCTGCGGATCGCCTGGCCCTGATGCGGTTCGAGCGCGGCGAGGCATGCCGCAATCCGCGCCTCTTCCTGCGCGGCGGCGATCTGGTCGGGGGCGCCGGGCCGCTCATCGGGCATCTCGGCTGCGGCCTCTGCGGGCAGCGTGGCCTCCGCCGCCGCCACGAGGCGCGAGCGGCGCCAGTCGATCGCGGTGTTGCGAGCGATCGTGCACAGCCAGGTCACGGGGCTCGCGCGGTCCGGATCGAACCGCCCTGCCCGCTGCCAGACCTTGAGATACACGTCCTGCAAGATGTCCTCGGCCGCATCACGATCGCCGGCAATGCGCAGGCACACGCCAAACAGCTTTGCCGCAGTCATATCATAGACGAGGCGGAGCGCCGCGCGGTCTCCCGTCGCCACGCGCTTGAGCGCGGCTACCAGCCGGTTGCGCGCCGGGTCCAGATCCGCCTTGGCAATCACCCCTTTGCTCTAGCCTTGCTCACCCTGCCCCCGCAAGCGCGCATCGCGCATCCGCAGCGACCGGAGCCCGCGGCACTTCAATGCGTTGTCCGGAAGCAAGCCTGCCGCTTGCCCTGAAAGGACCATCATGCCCAACACCCGCCCGCCGCTCGCGCTCGTCACCGGCGGGTCCAGCGGCATCGGACTCGAACTCGCCCGCTGCGCCGCCGCCGACGGCTGTCGGCTCATTCTCGTCGCGCGCGATCCGGCGCGGCTCGAACAGGCGGCGGCGTCACTGCGCACCGCGGGCGCAGCCTCGGTCGAATGCTGGTCGCTCGATCTCGCCGCGCCCCGGGCGGGCGTCACGCTGTTCGATCGCTGCCGCGACGCGGGCGCCATTCCCGATTATCTGATGCTCAATGCGGGCACCGGCGCGCTCGGCGATTTCGTCGGCGAAACCGACCTCGCGCTCGAACGCGAGGCGATCGCGGTCAACATCGCGTCGGTGGTCGACGCGGCGAAGCACTTCCTGCCGGCAATGGCAGCGCGCGGCTCGGGCCGCCTGCTCATCACATCGTCGATCGTCGCATTCGGTCCGTCGCCGCGGCTCGCGGTCTATTCGGGCACCAAGGCGTTCCTCTATGCCTTTGCCGAGGCGCTTCGCGACGAGGCGGCGCGCCACGGCATCACCGTCACCGCGCTGATGCCCGATCTCACCGAAACGCGCTTCTTCGTCCGCGCCCATGCCGAGGACAGCCGCACCGCGCACGAGCCCAAGGCCAGCCCGCGCACGGTCGCGCATGACGGCTATGCCGCGATGCTCAGGGGCGCCGACCATGTCGTCACGCCGATCACCGCCCGCCTCAAGACGGCGGCGGCGGCGCTCCTGCCGCCGCGCCTCGCCGCACGGCTGGCGCGCGCGGTGTGACGCTCGGAGTCAGTCGGGACGCACCAGCCCGCGGCGCATCGCGCGCACGCCGCCGATGATCTGGCTCGTCACCAGGTCGGGCGCCTGCGCGAGCGGCACCGGCGCCCGCCGCGCCGCCACCGCGCGACGCAGCGTCAGCGTGCCGGCCCGGATGCTGGCGCGGCACACGCGCCACCACAACTCGCCCACCGCCTGCTCGACGGGGGCCGCCGCTGCCGCGCCCCGGTTTTTGAGAAAGGCGGCGCGCAACCGTCCGATCCCGTCGAACAGCCGCCGCAACGTCGCCGCATCGGGCACCGCCTCGCGCGCCATCACGTGCCGCTGGACCAGAGCGGCGAGTTCGGCGTCGGGCGCCCCCAGCAACGCCGCCTGGCGTTCGCGCAGCAGCCGCTCGGCATTGGCGCGCATCACGTCGGCATGGCGTCGCGACGCGCCTTCGGGATGCTGGCGATACAGCGTCAGCACGGCGTCGATCTGCGCGATGCGCCCGAACGGCCGCAGCCGGTGATACAGGTCGAAATCCTCGACATAGCGATAATCGGGCCGCTCGAACGGCGACAGCCGCCGCGCCGCCTCGGCGCGGAACATCACCGACGACCAGACGATCGGATTGCACACCAGCATCTGCCAGTCGATCAGGTCGGGCGACAGCGCGCGGGCCGCGGGCCACGGCACGCGCCGTCCCGCGACCAGCTGGTCGGTCGCGCTCGCCACCAGCACCGTGTCGGGCGCGGTATCGAGCCACGCGACCTGCTGCGCCAGACGTTCGGGCAACGCGATATCGTCCTGGTCGAGCGCGGCGATATAGCGGCCGCGCGCCTCGGCAAAGGCGCGGTTGCGCGCGACCACCGGGCCGCCGTTCACCGCCGATTCGATCACCCGCACCCGCGCGTCGCCGCACGCGCGCAGCAGCGCCGGCGTCGCGTCGGTCGACCGGTCGTCGACGACCACCAGCTCCCAGTCGGTCAGCGTCTGGGCATACAGGCTCGCCAGCGTGTCGGGCAGCCAGGCGGCACCGTTATACGCCGCCATGATGACCGAAACGCGGGGAGTCACGCGACGCGGCGCTCGGGTTGGTCGAGCAACTGGTCGACGATCATCTGGCCGATATCGTTCTGCCACAGCCACAGGCCGTTGGCCTTGCCGCTGAAGCTCGCCTCGCCGCCCAGCGCGCCCTCGGGGACATGCCCCGACGCCAGCCCGATCCCGAATACGCCCGGCACCGGTCGTCCGTCGCGATCGATCACGCGGCATTGCTGGTCGACCAGTCGCGGCCGCCCCGGCGCATCGGCCGCCAGCGCGATCCGCGTCCCGTCGGCGGCATAGAGCGGCAGCGCCCGCGGGCGATAGCCCAGCGCGCCGATCACCACGTCGGCCGCGGCGATCTCGTCGCGGATCGTCGCATCGTCGATCGTGCCGATCTGGCGCAGCCCCATGCGCGGATCGGGCGCGCGTCCGCCGATGCCCAGCATCCGCAGCACCAGTTCGCGCGCTTCCAGCCGGAATCCTGCCAGCCGATAGACGAAACCGCTCACCGGGCAGATGTCGTCCGGCCCGAAGTCGAAGAAGCCGTCGGCATGCGCCGCCTCGACCGACGGATAGAAGGGCCGCAACGGCCGCCGGTGGTACATGCGCAGCGCCTCGGCCCCCAGCGGCAGCGCCGGCGCGGCCTTCAGGATCAGCGCCGCCGCCGCGACCGCGCTGGTCGATCCGCCGACGATCGCGATCCGCGGCGCCCGCTTGTCGCCCAGCCGCGCGCGCAGCGCGTCCATCCCGTCGAGCCGCAAAAAGGCGTCGCCGCCCATCAGCCGGTCGCCCGCCAGTTCGGCCAGCGGCGTTCCCGCGACGGTTTCGGCGCCGATCGCCTCGAGCGACTGATAGCCGCCGGTCGCGATCACCAGCCGCGCGGTCCGCATCACGCGCGTCTCGCCGGTCAGCAGGTTGCGCACGTTCACCGCCCAGTTGCCGTCGTCGGTACGGCGCGCGTCGATCACCTCGCTGCGCGTTGCGATATGGCCGCCATGCGCGGCGACCAGCGCGCCCAGCTCGGCGCCCGTCGCCTCCAGAAAGCCCGTCGTGCGCGACAGCGGCACGCCCAGCCGCCCGGCATATTGCGCGATTTCCTGCCCCGAATGGTGCTGCGACAACGCCGCGACGCCGGGATGCGCATTGTCTTTGACCGCGGTCAGGAACGTCTCGGCGGTGCTGTCCGACGTGATGGCATAGGTGCCCAGCTCGCCGCGCCCCAGCACCGCGTCGCGCTCGACGATCGCCAGCCCGCGTTCGGCGAGCGGCAGCAGCGTGCCGTTCTTGCTCGCCGCGGTCAGCAGCGCGGTGCCCGCCGGACCGCCGCCGACGATCAGCGCCGAATGGACGAAGCTGCCGCGCCGCTCGCGCCCGATGTTGCGCGCGCCCGACTGCGCGCACGCGTCCATCAGCGCGATGCACACCGCCTCGGCATCGGCCTCGGTCATCGCGTCGGTGACGGGCAGCGACAGGATGCGCCCCGCCACGTCGTCGCACACCGGCAACGCGCCAAAGCTTGCCTGCGCGCGAAACCATGGCTGCTCGGCCAGGTGCGGGCTGAAATAATGTCCCGCACCGATCCCCTCGGCACGCAGCATCGCGATGATCGCACGCCGGTGTCCGGCAAAGGCGCGCGGCAGCAACAGCGACTGGAACTGCAACGCCGGCCGCGATCCGCGCAGGTTCTGGAACTCGAACCCGCGCTCGGCGGCGAAACCGCCCAGCCGGTCGCGATAGACCGCGTCGAGCGCCATGCGATGCGCCGCCACGCGTTCGATCTCGTCAAGCTTCGCCTCGGCAAGCAGCCCCATCACCTCGGACAGCTTGGCGTTGAGCCCCGGCCCCTCGGCCGAACGCCCGCCCGCAAAGCCGAAATTGCTCATCCGGCGCAGTGCGGCGATCAGTTCGGCGTCGCCGCTGTGCACCAGCCCGCCCTCGGCGGTCGCGAACACCTTGGTCGCGTGCATCGAATAGACGACGGCAAAGGGCGCCCCCCGCCCGAACTGCCGCCCCTCGGCGTCGAGCGCGCCCAGCGACGCCGCCGCATCGACGACCACGCCGACGCCGCGCGCGGCATAGTCGCGATAGCGCGCCAGGTCGATCGCGGTGCCGAACGTGGCATAGGGGACCACCACCGCGATCCGTTCGCCATGCTCCGCAAACGCACGCGCCTCGGCCTCGGCGCTTGCGGCCCAGTCCCCGGGGTCGATGTCGCACAGCAACGGGGTCAGACCGGCCCACTGCGCCGCCTGCGCGGTCGCGGCAAAGGTAAAGGCGGGGATCAGCGCATAGGCGCCCGTGCCCGCGCGCGGCCCGGCGGCGTGGCGGATCGCCAGCATCAGCCCCAGCGTCGCATTGGCAACCGCCAGGCAGTCGCCCTCGCCGCCGAACAGCGTCGCCGTCGCGCGCGCCTCGAACCCGCGCACCACCGGCCCGCCGTTGCTGAACAGCTGGCGTTCCTCGATCGCGCGCAACGCATCGCCCATTTCGCTCAGCCGCGCCGGATGCGGCACGATCAGCGGCAGCCGATCCATCTCAAATCTCCCACCCCTTTCGGCCGCCGCGGCAGCGGTGCCGATCGCCTTCGCGCTTACGCCTGCGGGGGCTTAGAATTGGTAAAGCGCGACGCCTGCCGATGCAGACGCCGCGCTTCCTGGGATCATTACTTAGGCCGCGACCGGCCGGGGCCGCGCGGCCCCGGCGCGGCGGGTCAGAATTCGGCCCAGTCGCCGTCGGCTACCGCCGACACCGGCACCGGCTTCACCGACGCCGCCGATCCCTCGCCGCCCGGCGCGGGCAGCGGCGATGCGGCAGGACGCTGCGGCACGAAGCTGCGCGGCCCCGGCCGGTTGTCGCTGCTCACCTTGAACCGGTGCGCGCGGCTCGCCAGCGTCTCGACCTCGTGCGCCAGCGTGCGCGCCGCGGCCGAAGTCTGCTCGACCATCGCCGCATTTTGCTGGGTCGAACGGTCCATCTCGTTGACGACGCTCGCAATGCCGCTGATCGTCGTCGACTGGACGCGATTGTCCTCAGCCATGCTGGCGATCAGCGTGTGGACCTGCTCGACGCTCGACGAGATGCTCGCCAGCGCGCCGTCGACATTGTGGACCGCGCTCACCGCCTCGCCGATATCGTCCTGCGTCGCGGTGAGCTGTTCGCGGGCGCGCTTGGCTTCCTCTTCCGAACGCATCGCCAGCTGCGACACCAGGTCGGCGACGACGGCAAAGCCGCGTCCCGCCTCGCCCGCCCGGCCGGCCTCGACCGCGGCGTTCATCGCCAGCACGCGCGTCTGGAACGCGATCTTGTCCAGGCCCTCGATGACGCCGTCGATGCCCTGCGCGCTTTCGGCGACGCGGTTCATCGCCGCGACCACCTTGTCGGCGGTGGCGCGACCGCCCTCGACGTTGGCGACCGCCTCGACCGTCTGGCCGACGGTCCGCTCGGCGGCAGCGGCGGTGCTCTTCAGCCGCTCTTCCATCTGCGACAGCGAGGCAGAGGCTTCCTCCAGGCTCGCGGCATTGGTCTCGGTGCGACGCGCCAGGTCGTCGGCGGCACGCGCGATCTCGTCCGATCCGGTGCGGATGCCGTCGCTCGCCTCGGTCATCGCGCCGATCAGCTCGCGCAGGTGCTGCAGCGCCTCGTTGTAATTGGCGCGCAGCGCTTCATACCCCGCCGGGAACGCCTCGCGGATTTCCAGCGTCAGGTCGCCCTGCGACATCGCCTCGAGCCCGCCGGTCAGCGCCTCGACGACGATCTTCTGCGCCCGGTCGGCCTCGGCCTTTGCGGCTTCCGCCTTTTCCTTGGCCAGCGCCGAGTCACAGAACACGCCCAGCGCCTTGGCCATGTCGCCCAGTTCGTCGATCCGATCCAGGCCCGGCACGTTGCTCGTCGCGTCGCCGTCGGCAAGCGAACGCATGCGGCGCGTCAGCGCGTTGAGCGGCATCGTCACCGACCGCGCGAGCAGCCAGCCGAGCCCGGCCATGCCGACCATGCCCATCAGCGCCAGCCCGATCAGGATCATCGACTGCTGCCAGACGCCGCTCCACACGTCGTCTTCATACAGGCCGGTGCCGACGATCCACCCCCAGGGGGCGAACAGGCGGACATAGGAAACCTTGGGCTGCGGATCTTCCTTGCCCGGCTTGGGCCAGCGATACCGCACCACGCCGCCCTTGGGGTCGGCGGTCGCGGTCTTGACGAACTCGACGAACGGATGGACGCCGTCGGCGTCGACCTGGCTCGACATGTCCTTGCCGACCAGCTCGGGCTTGACCGGGTGCATCAGCATCCGGCGCGACTTGTCGTTGATCCAGAAATAGCCGCTCTCGCCATAACGCATCGCGCGCACGGCGTTCATCGCCGCGGCCTGCGCCTGGTCGCGCGTCATCGCGCCCTTTTCTTCCTGCGAATGATAATATTCGACAACGCTATAGGCTGAATCGGTCGTGCCGTGAGTCTGGCTCTCGATCTGGTCGAAGAGCACCGCGCTCAGGCGGAAAAGGGCCATGCCCAACCCGATCGTCATCGCACACAGCGCCGCGACGGTTAGCAGGTTCAGCCGCCCCGCGATCTTCAAACGCATCTTCCCAAAACTCCGGTATGCCTTCCCCGGACTTATAGGATGCGCAGGCACCCGGGCGGAGAAAACCGCCCGATTCTGGTGGATTTTACTTATGCTTCCGCAGGATAGCTGCGGCCCGTGCCGCGCTTACCGTAGCGTCAGGCGCTGCCCCTGATGCGGCAGCACGAACCGCACGCCCAGGTCGTTTCCAGCCGCCAGTTCGGCCATGATCCGCGCGCCGGGCTGTTCGCGCGTCAGGGCATATTTGACGTGCGACACCACCACCGTCAGCCCCTTGAGCGATCCGCGACCGCCCGCCAGCGCCTCCAGCTCGTGCAGCGAGGCGAGCAGCCAGCGCGGCGTCAGGTGGCCGAACAGCTTGTCGTCGGGCCGGTCGGACGGGAACGATACCTCGACGATCACCGCCTTCAGGCGCCGCTCGCGCACGCGGTCGGCCACCGCCGCCCAGATGCGGTGCATCGCATCGGCATGTTCGACCGGGTCGGGGCCGGTGTCGCCGAAGCACAGCATCGCGTCGCGGCCATGCTCGATCAGGAACGCGGTCGATTCGGTGCCGCCATGCGCCAGCGGAAATGGCGTCACCTGCATCGCCGTCCCGGCGATCGGCGTCGCCTCGCCGGGGCGCAGCGCCGCCATGTGATATTTGCCCAGCCGCGGCGGCTCGCCGGCGTCGGTGAAGTTGCTCCACGGCCCCGCGCGGAAATAGCTGCGCAGCAATTCGCTCTCGACCGACGGCAGCGCATAGATCGGCTTGGGCGCGTCCTCGGGCGACGCGGTCACCAGCCCTGCGATATGGTCGAGATGCGCGTGGCTGATCAGATAGCCCTTGATCGTGTCGCGCAGCACCCAGCCGACGCGGCTCAGCCCGGCATCGGCGGGAACGCGGATGTCGTCCAGCGCATGCGCGCGCTCGGCGGCGCGGATGCCGTTCACCAGAGCGCCCGCGTCGCACATCACGCCCGCGGTCGCGCCCGTCGGCCGCACCAGATAGGCGCTCAGGTCGCCGTCGGCGATGCCGCCCGTCGCGCCGAGCACGACGACGTCGAACCCGCCGTTCGCCGCGCCGCGCTTCGGCCCGGCCAGCGCGGGGGACGCCGGGACCAGCGCCGCCGCAACCGTCGCCAGCAGCGCGGCGCCCGCCGCAAACCCGCGCAGCCGCCGGCGCGGCGCGCGCGTCATTCCTCGCCCATCCTGAGCGCGGCGATAAAGGCTTCCTGCGGGATCTGCACGCTGCCGTATTCGCGCATCCGCTTCTTGCCTTCCTTCTGCTTTTCCAGAAGCTTGCGCTTGCGGGTGATGTCGCCGCCATAGCATTTGGCGGTCACGTCCTTGCGCAGCGCCGCGATCGTCTCGCGCGCGATCACCTTGCCGCCGATCGCCGCCTGGATCGGAATCTTGAACAGGTGGCGCGGGATCAGGTCCTTCAGCCGCTCGCACATGTGGCGCCCGCGCGCCTCGGCCTGGCTGCGGTGGACGATCATGCTCAGCGCGTCGACCGGCTCGGCGTTGACCAGGATCGACATCTTGACGAGGTCGCCCTCGCGCAGCCCGATCTGCTCATAGTCGAAGCTGGCATAGCCGCGGCTGATCGACTTCAGCCGGTCATAGAAATCGAACACCACTTCGTTGAGCGGCAGCTCATACGTCACCTGCGCCCGCCCGCCGACATAGGTCAGGTCGCGCTGGATGCCGCGACGGTCCTGACACAGCTTCAGGATCGGTCCCAGATACTCGTCGGGGACATAGATCACGGCCTTGATCCACGGCTCCTCGATCGTCTCGATCCGGTTGGGATCGGGCATGTCGGCCGGATTGTGCAGCTCGATCTCGCGCGCGTCGGCCTCGCCCGCCGCCTTGGTCAGCTTCAACCGATAGACGACGCTCGGCGCGGTGGTGATGAGGTCCAGGTCATATTCGCGCGTCAGTCGCTCCTGGATGATCTCGAGGTGGAGCAGCCCCAGGAAGCCGCAGCGGAAGCCGAAGCCCAGCGCGGCCGAGGTCTCCATCTCGAAGCTGAAGCTCGCGTCGTTCAGCCGCAGCTTCTGGATCGATTCGCGCAGCTTTTCGAAATCGGCGGCGTCGACCGGGAACAGGCCGCAGAACACCACCGGCTGGACTTCCTTGAACCCCGGGCAGGGTTCGGTCGCGGGCTTCTTCGCGTCGGTCAGCGTGTCGCCGACGCGGGCCTGCGCGACTTCCTTGATCTGCGCGGTGATGAAGCCGATCTCGCCGGGGCCGAGGTCGGGCAGTTGCTCGATCTTCGGGCGGAACGCGCCGACGCGGTCGACCAGATGCGTCGTCCCCGTCGCCATGAACTTGACCTGCTGGCCCTTCCGGATCGTCCCGTCGATCACGCGGACGAGGATGACGACGCCCAGATAGGGGTCGTACCAGCTGTCGACCAGCATCGCCTTCAACGGCGCATCGGGGTCGCCCTTGGGCGCCGGGATGCGTTCGACGATCGCGTCGAGGATCTCGTCGATGCCGATCCCCGCCTTGGCGCTCGCCAGCACCGCGTTCGACGCGTCGAGGCCGATGATGTCCTCGATCTCCTTCTTCACCTTCTCGGGCTCGGCCGAAGGCAGGTCGATCTTGTTGATGACCGGGATGATCTCGTGGTCATGCTCGATCGACTGATAGACATTGGCCAGCGTCTGCGCCTCGACGCCCTGCGCGGCGTCGACAACCAGCAACGCGCCCTCGCACGCGGCCAGGCTGCGGCTCACTTCATAGGCGAAGTCGACATGCCCCGGCGTGTCCATCAGGTTGAGGACATGGCCCTTCCATTCCAGGCGCACCGTCTGCGCCTTGATGGTGATGCCGCGCTCCTTCTCGATGTCCATGTTGTCGAGCACCTGCGCCGACATCTCACGCTCGGTGAGCCCGCCGGTGCGTTGGATCAGGCGATCGGCCAGCGTCGACTTGCCATGGTCGATGTGCGCGATGATCGAGAAGTTGCGAATGCGCGAAAGGTCGGTTGCCATAACCGGCCGCGCTTAGCAGCTTGGCGGCGAAAGCCAAGGCCCCGCGCATCGCCGCCGTCGCGCACCGCCGGCGCCGGCCCGTCGACCGCCTTTGGGGGGCATGTCGGACGGCTTCTATCGCGCCGCTACGGCATCTGCTACGCGATCGCCCGGCACGGCTGGGGAAACCGTTCGCACCGGGGGCACCATTCCTCGCGATCCTGTGGCGCGACCGCGTGGCCGTGTTTGTGAATTGGGAGGAGATTCAATGCGTAAGTTCTGCTTGGGCCTCGCCGCGGTGGCGATGGTCGCGACCCCGATGGTGCCCGCGGCCGCCCAGAAGGCGCCCGACAAATCGTCCGGCCGCAAGGCACAGGAGCGCGGCACGCGCGAAATCCCGCACTGCACCAAGAATCTCGGCACGATCTCGATCGTCGAGCCCGACAACCAGTGGTGGCGCGAACTCAACCTCGGCAGCCCGGAAGCCGTGCTGAAGGTGTTCGTCCAGCAGTCGGGCTGCTTCACCCTCGTCAACCGCGGTCGCGCGCTGCAAAGCCGCGCGATGGAACGCGCGATGGCCGATCAGGGCGAGCTGCGCCAGGGCTCGAAGATGGGCAAGGGCCAGGTCCGCGCGGCCGACTTCTTCCTCGAACCGAACATCGTCTCGGGCAACCGCAATTCGGGCGGCAGCAATATCGGCGGCGCGCTCGGCGGGCTGATCGGCGGCGGCTTCGGCGCGCTGGTCGGCGGCATCAACATCAAGAAGCGCGAAGCCAATGTGACGCTCAGCATGGTCGACGCGCGCTCGACCGAGGAATGGGTCACCGAAGGCTATGCGCGCAAGACCGACATCGGTTTCGGCGCGGGCGGCGGCGCGGGCTGGTGGGGCGGTTTCGCCGCGGCCGGCGGCGGCTATCAGAATACCGAGATCGGGCAGGTGATCGTGCTCGCCTATCTCGATGCCTATATCAAGATGGCCAAGCAGCTCGGCGGGCTTCCCCCCGGCGACTATTGATCGGGTCGCGGGCGGGGCCGGCGCGCCCTGCCCGCATCCTCGCCCGCCGCGCCGCCGCCCGGCGCTCAGCCGACGGGTTTCAGCCCCGTCGCCTCGATCGCGGCCACCGCGGCGGCAAAACGCGCCTCGCCCTCGCCGCGGATCAGCGTCCAGCGCACCCCGCGCCGCGTCAGTTCGTCGCGGCACCGCTCGAAGAAGCGCTGCCGCGCCTCGGCGGTCCCGAACATCCGCGTCCCGTCGTCGATCCACGGCAGGTCGATGTCGAACAGCAGGTACAGGTCGGCGGTCGCGTCCCACGCGTCGAACCACGGCGCCCGGGTGCCGAACAGCATGTCGGCCCATACCGCGGTGATCAGCGGGTCGGTGTCGAGGATCAGCGGGTTCGCCCCCTGCCCCAGCAGCGTCTGCGTCCAGGCGTCGTGCGTCTGCGCGATCTTCAGCAGGTCGTCCATGCTGAAATCGGTGCCCATCGTCTCGGCATAGTCGCGGCCATATTCGCGCAGCCACTCGCCGCCGAAATGCGCGGCCAGCCGCGGCGCCAGCGTCGACTTGCCCGTGCTTTCCGGGCCGTGAAGGCAGATGGTGCGCGGGATCATCCCCGTCTTGCCCGAAGCCATGCCGCCAGCCCTCCGATCGAAAGCGCAAGATAGACCGCGTACAACGCCGCGGTCATCCACAAGTCTTTGATGATAAACAGCGGAATCGCAAGCAGGTCGATCAGGATCCACAGCACCCAGCTTTCCCAGGCGCGCCGCGACTGGAGGATCTGTGCGACGATGCTCACCACCGCGATCGTACCGTCCCACCATGGATGCGCCGCGTCGGTGGTCCGCTGCATCAGCGCGCCCCAGCCCAGGCTCGCCACGACGCATCCCGCCGCGATCGCCGCCCGCGCGGGGTTCGTCAGCGTCGCCACCGGCACCTCGCCCGTGCGCCCGCGCGCGCGCGTCCAGTTCCACCAGCCATAGCCGTTGACCGCCACGTAAAAGAGCTGGAGCAGCGCGTCGCTGTACAGCCGCGCCTCCAGGAACACGAAGCCGAACAGCGCCACCGACGCGATCGCGAACGGATAGTTCCACAGGCTGCGCGTCACCACCAGCGCCACCGCCACCAGCCCCAGCAGCGCGCCCAAGAGTTCGGTCCAGTTCACCCGCCGCGCCCTAGCAGCCGCACCCGCGCCCGGTCGAGGGGGCGCGGCGCGGCATCGCGCCGATGCCTCACCAATGCCGCGTCACGCCCAGCCGCACGTTCAGCGGGCGCAGCGGGGTCAGCTGCTCGCGCAGCCCCAGCGTGAACGGGTTGCCGAACGCGAACTGGTTCGCGCGCCGGTCGGTCAGGTTGTTGGCCGCAAGCGTCAGCGTCGTCGCGCCGATCCGCGCCTCGGCGGTCAGCCCCGCGACCCAGTAATCGCCCTGCGCGATGTCGAGGAAGTCGCCCGTCCCCAGCACCGATCGCCCGACATAATCGATCGAGATGCCGACACGCGGCGCCACGCGCCCGACCGCCCAGCCATAGGACAGGCCGCCGTGCATCGACTGGGCCGGCGTCTCGGGCAGGCGGCCGTTGCTGCGCTTCGACAGCGTGGCGATCGGCCCCGTCACCTCGTTGTCGGTGAACAGGAACGACGCCTCGATGCGCAGCCCGCGCATCGGCACCCAGTCGATATTGCCCTCCACCGCCTCGATCCGGGCATCGCCGATATTGTCGGTATAGGGCTGGCCGCGATCGGTGATGAGGTCGGCCTGGACGTTGTTCCACCGCGCGAACGAGACGCTTCCCGATGCGGCGAGCCCCGTCGGCCCGTTGCGCAGCTTGCGCAGCCCCGTTTCCCACACCTCGATCGAATCCGCCTTGAAGTCGGCGATCCGCCCCACCCCCTGCGCGACGGCCAGGCCGCCGGTGCGGTATCCGGTCTGGAACCGCGCAAACAGCGCCAGCGACCGGCCCAGCGCCCATGACGCCGCGATCGTCGGGTCGAACCGCGTCGTCTCGCGGCCCTTGACGAAGTCGTCCGCCTTGGGCCGGCTCGACGGGGTGCCGTCGGTCCGCGCCGAGGTCAGCCGCCCGCCCGCCGTCACCGACAGCCGCGGCATCAGCGCAAAAGTCGTCTCGCCGAACAGCGACGCCGCCTCGGTCACGTTGGTCACGCCCAGGATGTCGGCGCCCTTGTCGGGCACGCCGATACGCCGCGTCAGCGCGTCGCGGTCGCTCACCCAGGTAAAGCCCAGCACCCATGAACGCCCGTCGGCAAGCGATCGCGCCAGCCGCGTCTCCTGGCTGACCAGCAGCTTGTCGTGGCTGGCGCGGTAATAGGCGGGCTTGCCGGTATAGGGTGCAGGCGCGCGCGGCGACACGTCGAACTGCTCGTCCGAGGCATAGCCGACCACCCCCGTCGCGACGACCAGGCTCAGCCCGCTCGTCCATTCCTTGCTCGCCACCAGCCGGCCGATCAGCAACTCGTTATCGAAAGGCTGCGCGATGCGCGACCGGCGCGAAAGCCGTCCGTCGGGGCGGTCCGAATACTGGCCGTCGCGCGTGTCGATCCACTGGCCGATCGCGCTCGCCTCGATCCGCCAGCCGTCGCCGGGGGCCAGCCGCATCGCGATCCGTCCGCCCGCGGTGTCGCTGCGGTTGATGTCGGTCAGCTTGCGCGCGCGGTCGTCGATGAAGCCGCCCTCGCGGATGCGGTATCCCACCATGCGCACGCCCAGCGTGTCGGTGACGAGCGGCACGTTGACCACGCCCGCCATGTCGAAACCGGGCGATGCGCCCAGCGTCGCCGTCGCCCCCGCGCTCGCCCAGCCCGTCAGCCGGTCGAGCACGACCGGGTTCGAGGTCAGCCGGATCACCCCGCCGATCGCGCCCGATCCGTACAGCGTGCCCTGCGGCCCCTCCAGCACCTCGACGCTGCGCATGTCGTACAGCCGCAGCCCGGGTTCGGGGCCGGAATAATTGACCTGGACGTCGTCCAGATAGACGCTGGTGGGCGACTGGGTGCTGCCGTTGAAGCTGCTGTCGGCCACCCCGCGGATGAACACCTTGTTGCGGCCCAGCCCCAGTTGCGTGCTCTGCAGGATCGGCACGCGCCGCGTCGCGTCGCTCAACGTGCCGCCGGTCGCGGCGTCGGGGTCGCCCCCCGCCTCGGCCTCGACCACGGTCAGGCTGCCGGGATAGCGCAGCAACGGGATGCGCTGCTTGCTCGCGGTGACGACGATCTCGTCGCGCGCGCGCACGATGCCGTCGGGCGCGCGCACCGGACGGGCCGCCGCCCGCGCCGCCGCGCGCCGCACGCGCACCACGCGAAACCCGCCGCCCGCAATCGCCACCGCGCGATAGCCGCTGCCGTGCAGCAACCGCGCCAGCGCCGCGCGCACCGGCATCCGCCCCTCGACCGGCGCCGTGCGCACCAGGCGCAGCCCGCTCTCGGTGCTGACGATCTCGACGCCCGTCTGCCGCGCCAGCATCATCAGCGCCCCGTCGAGCGTTGCGGGCGGAATGATGATCGGCAGGCGTTGCGCCTTCCCCGTCGCCCGGCGCGCCGGATTGGCCGGCGTCGGATTCGGTGGCGCCGTCACGGTCGCGGCGCCGGGCGCGGGCAGGCCCGCCATGGCGTCGGTCGAGATGCTGTCAGCGGTTCGGGCGCCGGCGCGGCCCGGAAGGATCGTCGCGGCGGCGACGAGGATCAGCGCGGCGTTACTGCCGATCCGGCTCGCCGTCCGACAAAATCCACCGTCTACCATCACGCCGCCACGTTGCCCCGATCAGTTCGGCCAGATGCGGTACGTCCCGATCGGCGGCCCCCGAGAAGCGGACCATGCCGGTAAATGGCCGCGCGGACAAGCGGCCCTCGACCTTGACGGCGATCCCATATTGCCGGTGCAGCGTCCGCGCGACCTCGCGCACGGGCTGCCCGTCGAAACTGAACTGGTCGTTGCGCCACCCGCCGACCATCGCCGGCGCGACGCGGCTGCGCACCACATCCTGCCCGCCCGTGCGCGCCGCCAGCGCATCGCCCGGACGCAACGTCACCGCTGCGCCCTGCGGCTGGAACAGCACCGCGCCCTCGGCGACGGCCACCGCGATCCGGTCGCCGTCGCGCGCGACGTTGAACACCGTGCCCAGGTCGCGCAGCGTCACGCCGCCGCTGGTGATCGTGAACGGGCGTTCGGCGTCGTGGCGGACATGGAACACCGCCTCGCCATCCTCCAGCGCGGCGATCCGCTGGTCGCGGCGGTCGAGCGTCAGCCGCGTGCCCCCGCTCATCTCGATCCGCGTGCCGTCGGCCAGCGCCACCGTCCGCCGTTCGCCCGCGCGCGTCGTCACCGAATAGGGTTCGGCACCGCGCGGCAGCGCGCTCGGCAGCACCAGCGCAACGCTTGCGGCGACGGCCGCTGCGGCGCCCAGCCCGCCCGCCAGCGCCCAGCGGCGACCGGCCGGCCGGCCGCCGCGACGGCCCGGCATCGCGGCGGGCACCGCCGCGACGGCGGGATTGTCGTTGCCCGCGACCGGCATCGCGGCGGGAAAGCTTGCCGTCGCGATCGCGCGATCGGCCATCGCCACGCGATCATAGGCGTCGGCATGGTCGGGGTGCGCCGCGATCCAGTCGATGAACGCCGCCCACACGGCGTCGTCCGCCTCGGCCAGACGGATGTGCCAGGCGATCGCCGTCTCGACGACATTGGCCCGATCAGCGTGCACTGTCAGCAACCCCTTTCATTGTCCTGACGACGCCCGTCGGGCAAATCCCCAGCACTTTGGTCCAGCCGATCACGAATTTTCTTATAGGCGCGCTGCAGCAGCTTCTCGACGCCGCTCACGCTGATCCCCAGCTCCTCGGCGATCGCGCGCTGCGGCTGCGCCTCCAGCCGGAACCGGCGCAGCGCGATCGCCATGCGCTCGGGCATCTCGGCGATCTCCGCCGTCACCGCCGCCAGCTCGTCGCGCGCGACTAGGCTGCGTTCGGCATCGGGGATCTCGGCGGCCTCGGGCTGGTGGTCGAGCCACAGCGCATCGCGCGCCGCGCGCCGCGTCGCCGCGATCCGCCGGTCGGTCGCCAGGTTGGCGGCGACGCGGAACAGAAAGGCCGCGGGCTGCGCGACCGGCCGCTCGGCAAGCTGGTCGATGCGCAGCCACATGTCCTGCAACGCGTCCTCGGCTTCCTCGCGGCTGCCCAGGCGCGCGACGAGCAGCCGCAACAGCATCGGCCGCTGCGCCAGGAAAACCGCCTTCAGCCCCGCTTCGGTCACGGCTCGCGTCGTCCTCTCGGGCGGATCAGGCCGGAAAGGCCAGGCCCGCCGCCGCAGCCATGCGGTCGATCGGCATCGCGTGCAAGGCCCGGGCCTCGCGCACGCGCGCCGCGGCGATCGTGTCGCCCGTGCGCTGCCCGGCGCCCGGGTGGCACATCACCAGGTGCATCGGCCCGGGTCGCTTCAGGAAATGCGGGAACAGCGCGGCATAGTCGCCGGCAAAGCCGTAATGCCCGGCAAAGCCCCGGTTGGTGCGCAGCGCCAGCGCGTCGGCCGCCGCGCGCAGCCCGCGGCAATGCCAGGCGCTGCCGATCGCCTTGCCGGCAAAGGGCCGCGCGAGCATCGCCGCCACGCGCTCGCTGCAATCGCGCACCCACGCCCCCGGCGCGCGCGCCGCGGTCTCGGCCAGCACCACGTCGCGTATGCCCGGCAGCGCGTGCGAATGCTGGTGGCCGTCGACGAAATCGGGCGGACGGCGCAGCGCGGCGGCAAACGCCTCGAACTGCGCCGCGACCTCGACGCCCACCTCGTCCAGCGGCACCTGCCACCGGCCCGCGCGCCGCGTCAGCGGGTCGATGTCGGGCATCGTCCCGCGCGGTGCGAAGCGCGGCATCGCGGTGATCGGCGGCTCGCCGGTCAGCGTCAGGTGCAGCCCGATCGCGACATGGTCGGGCACGCGCGCCAGCAGCCGGCTGTCGGCGCGCCACCCCGGCATCACCGTCATGCAGCTGATCGCGTTGATCTTGCCTGTCTCGGCCAGCCCGACGATCGTTTCGCTGATCTCGGGCGAATAGGCGAAATCGTCAGCGCACAGAATGAGACGGGACAAGCACGGGCCCTTCGATATGTTGATATTGCCGCTCGCGGATGCGGTGGCTCGACAGGCGGCGGCGCGACAGCCGCTTCGCCAGGAAACGATAGAAGAACCAGTCGCCCGCGACCGGCGCCGCGGCCGAATAGAGCAGCCGTTCGAACAGCGTCCAGCGGATCGAATCGCGGTCGCGCTCGCGCAGCGACGGCACGCACCACATCGCCTCCGAATAGCCCATGGTGCCGCGGCGCATCATCCGGTGGATGATCTCGTGATCCTCCAGCACATAGTTCCAGCGGCTGCGGTCGAACCCGCCGACGGCGCGCAGCGTCTGCGTGCAGAACGCCTGGCCCGCGCCGCCGGCATGGCACTGGCGCGGCAACAGCCGCGTCGCCGTCAGGAACCGGCGCGCCTCGGCGGCATGGGCGATCCGGCCCATCGCGGGCGGCACGAAATAGGCGCCGGCGACGACCGTGCCGGGGCGTTCGAGGATCGCCTGCGCGGCTTCCAGGTAATGCGGCGGGTAAATGGTGTCGGCGTCGCATGTCGCGACCCAGCGCGAGCGGACCCAGCCCAGCCCCGCCCGCAACGCGGCGACCTTGCCCGGCGTGCCTTCGGTCATCAGCAGATGGTCGATCCGGTGCGCACGGCATGCCGCCGCAGCCACGGCGGCGCTGTCGTCGGTCGAACCGTTGTCGACCAGGATCAGCGTGAACGGCAGCGTCTGCTTGGCCAGGCTCGCGATCGTGTCGGCCAGATAGTCGCGCTCGTTGAAGAACGGGATCATCACCGTCCAGTCGGACGACGCCCGCCGGTGCCCGCGGCCGAATCGATCCTGTGCAAGGTCCAGATACATTTACTCGCGCCCTGTGCTTCGAACCGGGCGGGCGGATTTCGGGTGCGACCGATGCGTTGCCGGCGCACGCGCCTGCCCCATGGCGCGTGCGCGGCGCTGGCCGCGACCAGACTTCCCCCACCCGATATCAAGGACGACGCAGCGTCGGCGGACCCGCACGGGCGCGCGCAAAAAAATTTCAGTGGCGGGGGTTTATCGGCCGACGCTCACGCGCCGCGCGGCGCGCGCATGCGCCGGCTGCGGCCAGGAATCGGCGCATGGACAAACGGGGTCGAAAATTTCCGTCGAACGGCGGCAATGCACCGCGCAACCGCGGGCCTTGCCACGTCAACGACCGGATCTGGCGGGAAATTGCGGCGTTTGCCACCGCATTGAAAGCCAAATGGTCGGGGAGAGAGGATTCGAACCTCCGGCCCCTGCGTCCCGAACACAGTGCTCTACCAGGCTGAGCTACTCCCCGACGGAGGCCGGTCCTTCACGCCTTCGGGGGCAGACCGGTTTAGCTTGGAGGCGCGCCTATAAGGGGCGTTCCGGGCGGGCGTCAAGCGTTTGTGATGCCAAAATCATCCCTCTCCCGATTTTTTTCCGCGCCGCCGCCGCACGGCGCGGTTTTCCGCCCTTTTCGACGGCCTTTTTCGCGGGCGTCAGATCGCGCGCGAATGCCGCGCCGGCCCCTGCCCCAGATACTCGTCGAACGCCGCCGCCACCGCGCGCACCAGCGGCCGCGCCGCATCGTCGACCTCGACCACGGTGCCCTTCACCCGCGCCAGCCCGTCGGCGACCAGCTCGCCCAGCCCCTGCGCGTGCGCCAGAAGCGCCTGCGCATCGGCGCCATAGGATCCGCAGATCTGGGCCAGGTCGGCGCGATAATCGCACATGATCCGCTCGATGATCGTCGCGCGCAGCCGGTCCTCGCCGGCAAAGGCGCGCGCCTTGGCGATCGCCGTCCCGTCGGCATCGACCCGCCGCTGATAATCGCCGATCAGCGTCGCGTTCTGCACATAGCCCTGCGGCAGCCGCCCGATCGACGACGCGCCCAGCCCGATCAGCGTCGTGCACGCATCGGTGGTATAGCCCTGGAAATTGCGGTGCAGCCGGTGTTCGGCATCGGCGCGCGCCAGCTCGTCGTCGGGCCGCGCATAATGGTCGAGCCCGATGCGGACATAACCCGCCGCCTGCAACTGCTCGGCGATCGCCTCGGCCTGCTCGTGCCGCGCGCGGCCGTCGGGCAGCGCGGCGGTATCGATCTTGCGCTGGTGCTGCTTGAAATTGGGGACATGGGCATAGCCGAACACGGCGAAGCGGTCGGGCGCGAGTTCCAGCGCCTGCGCCACCGTCTCGCGGCACGACTCGACCGTCTGGAACGGCAGGCCATAGATCAGGTCGAAATTGACGCCCGCGACGCCTGCGCGGCGCAGCCCGTTCGCGGCCGCCGCCGTCTGCTCGAAGCTCTGGACGCGGTTGATCGCCTGCTGGACCTTGGGGTCGAAGCTCTGGACGCCCAGGCTGGCGCGCGTGACGCCGGCGGTGCCCAGCGCCTCGATCATCGCGGTGTCGAGCGTGCGCGGATCGAGCTCGATCGCCACCTCGGCATCGGGGCCCAGGTCGAACGCGCGGCGCAATTGCGCCATCAGCGCGCTGAACGCCTCGGGCGGCATCAGGCTGGGCGTGCCGCCGCCGAAATGCAGGTGCCGGGCGGGCACGCGCGCGCCGATCGCCTGCGAAACCCAGTCGATCTCGGCGCCCAGCGCGTCGAGATAGCGCATCACCGGCGTGTCGCGCGCGGTGATCGTCGTGTGGCACCCGCAATACCAGCACATCGACCGGCAGAAGGGCACATGGACATAGACCGATACGGCCTCGTCGCGCGGCAGCGCGGCCAGCCAGCCGGCATAGTCCGCAGGCGTCACCCCGGGGGCGAAATGCGGGGCGGTGGGATAGCTGGTGTAGCGCGGCAGCGGGCGGTCCGCATAACGCGCAACGATCTCGGGCTTCACGTCCAGGCTCCTGATACGGATCGGCAGTCAACCTTCCCCTAGCCGCTCGCGCCATGATCGGCGCTTGGGGAGGCCCCGATTGTGGAAATTACGGATGGGCGCCCGCGCCGCCCGCACCGGTTCACGCCCGCCGCGCGTCAGAACGCGATGCGCTGGCCGTCCCATGCGAACAGCCCGCCGCTGTCCGCCGGGGTCAGCGCCCCGATCACGCGCAACAGATGCGCCGCCGCCGTTGCGGGCGTGAACAGCCGCTCGGGCGGCACGCGCCCGCGGAACGGCGCCGACAGCCCGGTCGCGACGGTGCCGGGGTGCAGCGCGGCCACCACCGCCTCGGGGTGCGTCCGCGCGGTCTCGATCGCCAGGTTGCGCACCACCATGTTCAGCGCGGCCTTCGACGCGCGATAGGCATGCCAGCCGCCCAGCCGGTTGTCGGCGATCGACCCCACCCGCGCCGAAAGCACCGCGAACACCGTCCTTCCCCGACGGGGCAGCAGCGGCAGCACATGCTTGGCGATCAGCGCAGGGCCGATCGTGTTGATCGCAAAGGCACGGGCATAGGCGTCGGCCGACTGCATCCGCAGCGACTTTTCGGGCGCCATTCCCGCCGCATGGAGCAGCCCCGTCGCGACGATCACCAGCCGCGGCGGCGATGCGGCGAGCCGCTCTGCCGCCGCCGCGATCGTCGCCTCGTCCTCCAGGTCAAAGGCAAAGCCGTGCACGCATCCGGCATCGGCGGGCGCCGTCCGCGCCCCCGCATCGATCCGCGCGATCCCCGGCATCGCCGCCAGCGCGTCGACCAGCGCCCCGCCAATGCCGCCGCCCGCGCCAAAGACGCACGCACCGGCGGACGGGGGAAAGCCGATCTCCATCGCCCGGTCATCGCGCACCGGCGTCGCCGACGCCAGATGGCCCAAGGCCCAGTCGCCGCTCTTCGTCCCGGCTGCCGCCGATCAGCGGCGCGGCTCGACTCGCGCAAAGGTCGCGGCAGTACGGCCATAGACGCCGCCCGGCGTCACCGGCCGCGCCAGCGCCGCCACCTCGCCCGGCAACGGCGCCAGCGCGTCGATCAGCGCGCGCACGCTTGCGATCCGGGGGACGCTGATCCGGTAAAAGACCTGCTTGGCGTCGCGCCGCGTCTCGACCAGGTCGGCCTTGCGCAGCACCGCAAGCTGTTGCGACAGCGCGGGCTGGCCCACCCCCGTCGCCGCCTCGATCTCGCCCACCGATCGCTCGCCGCCGATCAGCGCGTGGAGCAGCGCCAGCCGCGTCGCATGCGCAATCGCGCGCAGCACCTCGGCCTCCGCCTCGAAATCCTGGGCGGCGCGGCTCGCCATCACGCATCCCCCCGGTCGGCGACGCGGCGATAGAACCAGTCGGTCGCGCCCTGGGCGCCCAGCACGTCGGCGGCATCCTGCGGCGGCATCGCGAGCAGGTCGCCGCCCGGTTGCCAGCCTTCGGGCGCCAGCAGGTCGCCGCCCGCGACGCGCTGGAGCGCCGCGACGATCCGCAGCATCTCGTCGACCGAGCGGCCGATCGTCGCGGGATAGAAGGTCGAGGCGCGCAGGATTCCCTGCGGATCGAGGAAATAGGTCGCGCGCACTGCCGATGCGTCGGCGGCGTCGGGCGGCACCATGCCATAGGCGCGCGCGATCTCCAGCGTCGGGTCTTCCAGGATCGGGAAGTCGATCGTGACGCCGTGCGAATCGCGGATCATCCGCAGCCAGGCGAAGTGCGAGAACAGGCTGTCGACCGACAGCGCCAGCCGCGCACAGCCCAGCGCCTCGAATCGCGGCGCCGCGTGCGCGATCGCCATGAACTCGCTCGTGCACACCGGCGTGAAATCGGCCGGGTGCGAGAACAGCACCAGCCAGCGCCCCCGATAATCGGAGAGCGAGATCATGCCCTGCGTGCTGCGCGCGGTAAAATTGGGCGCCTCTTCGCCGATCGCGATCGGCGCGGGCGAAGGGCTATCGTGCGACTGCATCGGCATCACCAACCCTCCTCGCCCCAAAAACGGTCCGTTATCAAAATTTTACCCGGCCCATCCGGTAATATACATAGATGCAGAAAGCGAATAATCAATCGCATCGGGCGCATTCACCTGCCGCCCGTCGGCGCCCGCGTCCATGATCCAGCGCAAGGCGGCGCCTTCGGGTCCGGGGGAAACAGGCCGCTGCTTCGGCGGCCTGGGTGGAGGCCGTCCGGGCAATCAGGCGGGCTGGCGCGCGGTGGCGCGACGGCCTGCGGCGCCGGCCTGCTGGAACACCGCTCCGGCGGCCGGCGTCCATATCCAGGGTCCGCGACCGCATTCGGGGGAATGCGCGCCGCGGGAAACCAGGGGGTGGCGCGGATCACGGGGCTGAATCGCGCCGCGCCACCCGCACCGCCGGGCGCCTGCCGCCCGGCGACGCGTCGTTCAGGCGCAACCCCTCACTTCTCGTCGGTTGCGCCGATCTCGTGCCACAGCCCGTTGAGCACCGCGAAGGCGACGGCCAGGCCAAGTCCCAGAACCCAGGCGAAATACCACATCGAAAATCTCCCGTCGGAAACCGCGTGCGCGGTCAATAGAAGTCGGGGTTGGTCCGCACGTCGTTCAGCGTCACGCGGCCGAACATCACCTTGAACGCCCAGGCCGTGTAGAGCAGCACGAGCGGCAGGAAGATGAAGGTGACGATCAGCATCACGAACAGCGTCAGGTGGCTCGACGAGGCGTTCCACACCGTCAGGCTCGAATGCGCGTCGATCGTGCTCGGCAGGATGAAGGGGAACATCGACGCGCCGACGCTCGCGATGATCCCGATCGTCGCCAGGCTCGAACCCGTGAACACCAGCGCGCCGCGCCGCCGGCTGATCCCGGCAAAGGCGATCACCGGGCCGACAAAGCCGGCGATCGGCGCCGCCCACAGCCACGGATAGGCGGCGTAATTGGCCAGCCAGCCGCCCGCGGCCGCGACGCTCGTGGTATCAAGCGGGTTCGACGGCGCCGATGCGCCCGCCGACGCGTCGATGTGGAAGCCCAGCCCGCCCCAGGCGAGCATCGCATAGCCCGCGGCATAGAGCAGCACCGCCAGCACCGCCGCCACGCGGCCATAGGCCTGCGCGCGCGCCTGCACCGGGCCGTCCTCGATCTTGAGCGACAGCCAGCCCGCGCCGTGCAGCACCAGCATCGCGACCGAAAGCAGCCCCGCGATCAGCGTGAACGGCGTGAACAGCCCCAGCAGCGTGCCCGCATAATGCAGCCGCAGGTCGCTGTCGAAACGGAAGGGCGCGCCGCTCAGCACGTTGCCCACCGCGACGCCGAACACCAGCGCCGGCACGAAGCCGCCGACGAACAGCGCCCAGTCCCAGCCCGTGCGCCACGCCTTGCCCGGGCGCTTCGAACGGTATTTGAACCCGACCGGGCGCAGGATCAGCGCCGAAAGCACCAGGAACATCGCCAGGTAAAAGCCCGAAAAGGCAACGGCATAGACAAAGGGCCACGCGGCAAAGATCGCGCCCGCGCCCAGGATCAGCCACACCTGGTTGCCTTCCCAGGTCGGGCCGATCGCGTTGATGACCATGCGCCGTTCTTCGTCGTTGCGCGCGACGAAGGGCAGCAGCGCGGCGCTGCCCAGGTCGAAGCCGTCGGTGAGCGCAAAGCCGATCAGCAGCACGCCCATCAGCGCCCACCAGATCAGGCGCAGAATGTCATAATCGAGGGGAATTGCCATTGTCCTTGCCTCCTCATTCGGCCGCGATCGGCGCATAGCCGCTCGACGCGGGCGCCGGGGCGGTCGCCGCTTCCAGCGGCTCGGGGCCCTTGCGGATCGATTCGATCATCAGCCGCACTTCGATCACCGCCAGCGTGCCATAGAGCAGCGTGAAGCCCGCGATCGTTGTCCACAGTTGCGGGACGGTCAGGTCCGACGTGCCCAGGAACGTCGGCAGCACGCCGTCGATCGCCCAGGGCTGGCGGCCGATTTCCGCCAGGATCCAGCCGAACTCGGCCGCCATCCACGGCAGCGGGATGATCCACACCGCCGCGCGCAGGAACCAGCGACGGTCGAACCGGCGCCGCGTCGCCAGCACAAAGGCGGTCGCGAAAAAGGCGATGAAGAAGAAGCCCAGCCCCGCCATCGCGCGGAACACCCAGAACATCGCCGGCACGTTCGGCACGGTCGACCAGGCCGCCTGGTCGATCAGTTGCGCATTCGCCCGGCGGGGATCGTCGACGAAGCGCTTGAGCAGCAGGCCATAGCCCAGATTGCCGCGATTTTCCTCGAACTGCGCCCGGGCCGCTCCGTCGTTGCGGTTGACCTTCAGCCGCTCGACCGCGTCATAGGCCAGGATGCCGCTGCGCACGCGCGCCCGCGCCTGGTCGACCAGTTCATAGATGCCGGTCACCTCGCCGGTCAGGCTGCGCGTCGCGATCAGGCCCAGCAGGTGCGGGATCTTGATCTCATAGGCGGTCTCGCGCGTCGCGTTGCTCGGCAGGCCGAATGCGGCAAAGCCGGCCGGTGCGGGCTCGGTGTGCCACATCGCCTCGATCGCGGCGAGCTTCATCTTCTGGTTGTCGCTCAGCGCATAGCCGCTCTCGTCGCCCAGCACGACGGCCGAAAGCGACGCGGCCAGCCCGAACGCCGCCGCCACGGTGAACGAACGGCGCGCGACCGGCTGCCAGCGCCCGCGCAGCAGGAACAGCGACGAAACGCCCAGCACGAACACCGCGGCGGTCACATAGCCCGCGCTCACCGTGTGGACGAACTTGGCCTGCGCCACCGGGTTGAACAGCACCGCCATGAAGTCGGAGACTTCCATGCGCATCGTCGACGGGTTGAACACCGCGCCGGCGGGATGCTGCATCCAGCCGTTCGCGACCAGGATCCACAGCGCCGACAGGTTCGAACCCAGCGCGACCATGAAGGTCACGCCCAGATGCGCCCGCTTCGACATACGGTCCCAGCCAAAGAACATCAGGCCGACGAACGTCGCCTCGAGGAAGAAGGCCATCAGGCCCTCGATCGCCAGCGGCGCCCCGAAAATGTCGCCGACATAGTGCGAATAATAGGCCCAGTTCGTGCCGAACTGGAATTCCATCGTCAGGCCCGTCGCCACGCCGAGCACGAAGTTGATGCCGAACAGCTTGGCCCAGAACCGGGTCACCTGCCGCCACACCGGGCGGTCGGTCATCACATAGATGCTCTCGAAAATGACGAGCATGAACGAAAGCCCCAGCGTCAGGGGCACGAACAGAAAATGGTAGAGAGCTGTTAGCGCGAACTGCAGCCGCGACAGCTCGATCACCGCCATGTCCATGGCTTCACGTCCTTCAGAAACGGCGGGACTCCCGCCGGGCTGAGGGTATGATTACGCCTTATGTGAAATTCAGTAAATGTGACATTTTGTCCCAGGGTTTCCCCTTAGTGCGCGGCGTCACCCCCGGCGGGCGCCGGAAAGCCCGGGGCGGCGGGCGGCACCGCGGCGTTGCGCCACCGCTCGACCGGCTCCGCCACCGCGCTGCCGTCGGCCAGGCGCCGCCGCCGGATCAGCGTCGCGATCTGCTGGCGCGTGCTGCCGATCGTCACGCGCGTGCGCACCCAATAGCGGTCGGACCGGAAATCGGCGCCGCTCGGCATCGTCACGCTCATCCGCGACAGGTCGTCGGGGGTCAGATAGCCGCGCTGGTCGCGAATCGCGATCAGCCGCGCCACCGTCGCCGGGTCGCGGAACAACAGCGCCATCACCTCGGCGCTCGCGCTGTTGAGGTTGATCGTCGTCGTCCCCGGCAGCGCGGTGACGAGCCGTTCGAGCCGCGCGGCGACCCTGGCATCGACCCCCATGGTGCGCAGCGGCGTCAGGTCGGTCAGCGGGCCGTTCAGCCGCACATACTGGATCGCCGCGACCATCTGTTCCTGCGTCAGCCCCACCTCGCGCGCGATCGCCAGGAACTGGATGCTCGCGCCCACGTCGCCGCTGCGCACGCCGTTGATGTTGAACCGGTCCTGCGCGTCGGCGATCGCCAGTTCGAACCGCCCGCCCTCGATCGGCGCGCCGCGCTCGGCCAGCCTGCCCCACGCCTCGCCCGCATAGTCGCTCTCGGGCGCGGTCTCGGCGTCGCGGCGCAGCGCGACCAGCGCCGAAAGTTCGCCGCCGCGCGCCACCGCCAGCGCGCGCGCCGCCTCGCGCGATCGCGTCGCCCGGTCGAGCGCCAGCTCCTCGCGATTGATTAGCAACAGCACCAGTCCCGCCGCGATCGCGACGTACATCAGCACGTTGATCAGAATCATTCCCTGCTCGTCGCGCGGCGGCCTCATGGCCGGGGCTCCTCCGCGCGGACGGGCAGCGTCACGACGCGGCGCAGCGTCCCCGTCCCGCCGCTGCCCAGCGCGACGCGCATCTCCACCGCCACGGCACGCGGCCAGCGATGCTTGCCCGCCTCGTCGCGCGGCCAATGGTCGCTCCAGCCATTGTCCCAATATCGCCATTGCGCGCCGCTCACCCCGGTCAGCACCGGCTGCGGCGCCGCCCCGACGCTGCGCACCAGCGCGCCGCCCGCCGTGGCATAGCGCACCGGCACTGCCACGCCGCCCATGCCGGGCGCGGCGCGCTGGAACGCGATCCCGGCCGCATTGCCCGTCAGGTCGCCGCCCGCGATCTGCTCCAGGTCGCTCGCGACGACGAACAGCCCGCGCTGCAGGTCGGCGACGCGGTCGAGCCGCGCCTCGGTGCGCTGCTGGACGTTCAGGATGCCGTCGACCAGCGCGAGGCCCGCCACCGCGATCAGCGCGAACAGCCCCAGCGAGACCATCAGCTCGATCAGCGTGAAGCCCGCCGCGTCGCCGGGCGGCCGGGTGCTCACGCGCCCGAACTCATCGCCACGGTCTCGTATCGGTCGGGCCGCGCGACCAGGATCGCCAGATCGCGCGCGACCGATCCGTCGGTACGGAACCGCACCGGGCCGGTGACGCACTGGAATCCCTTGGCGTCGAGCAGCCCCTCGGCGCTCAGCGTGCGCGCGTCGCGCAGCGTGTTGGCGATGCCCGCGGCGTCATAGGCAAGCGCCGCGATCATCCCCGGCTCGCCGCCGTTGCGCTCGGTGAACGCGCCGGCAAAGCGCGCGAATGCGCCCGGGTCGGGGCTGGCCAGCCACGCGCCCTCCAGCGCCTCGAGCGCCTGCGGCCGGTAATCGAGCCCCTGGAGCGTCCCCAGCACCTGCACCCCCGCCGCGCGCATCGTCCGCGCGATCGCCAACTCGGCCTCGCCGCTTCCGGGCAACAGCACCGCATCGGCCGGCTCGCCCGCCCCGGGCGCGGCCGCCGCCGGCGGCACGACCTTCACGGTCAGCCCCAGCTCGCCCTCCAGCTTGCCCGCCGCCAGCGCCGCCGCCGCGCTCCACGCGCTGCCGTCGTCGACCACCGTCACCGACCGCACGCCGCGGCTGCGCGCATAGCGCAGGATCGCGCTCGTCACCTGCCCCGCCGTGATGCCGAAGACATAGGTGCCCGGGCCGCGCAGCACCGCGTCGTTGGTAAAGGCGATCACCGGCACGCGCCCCGCCACGGTCGATGCGACCGCGGGCACCTCCTCGGCGCCCAGCGGCCCCAGGATCAGCGCAGGCCGCCGCTTCAGCGCCGCCGCGGCGGCCGCCGCCGCGCCCGCGGCGGTGCCGCCGGTGTCGAACGGCGCCAGATAGGCGGCGTTTTCCGCAAGCAACGCGGCCTGGCGCATGCTAAGCCCCAGCCCTGCCCGCGGGCCGGTCAGCGGCACCAGCAGGGCGACGGGCCGCGTGTCCTTGCGCTCGCCCGCGATCGATCGAGAGGGAAAGACGCCCGATGCCGCCGATGCGACCAGGCCCGTTTGCAGCAACCTCAGCAGGGACCGGCGGTCCATTGCCTTCTCCGGGATCTGGGGGTGATATGGCTCGCCGGCCTATTATCGTCTTTGCCGCCATCGGCATAGTGGCCTATGCCGTCGCGATGCTGGCAACGGCGCCCGCCGGCCTGCTGTTCCGCAACACGCCGCAACGCACCGGGGTGGCGGGCACGATCTGGGCGGGCGAGGCGGGGCTTGCCGGCGGGCTGCGGCTGGCGTGGCAGATGGCGCCGCTGCGCTCGCTCACCAGCCTCGGCTTCGCGGCCGACTGGAGCGCCAACGGCACCGGCACCGATCTGCGCGGCCGGATGCTCGTCCATCCCGGCGGGCGCGTCGTGCTCGACAAGGTGGCCGGCGCCGCCGACGGCACGCTGCTTCAGGCGCTTCAGCCCGATCTTCCCTTCACCTGCACGATGCCGATGCAGCTCGCGTTCGATCGGATCGCCGTCCATGGCGGCGAACGCGCGATCGTCGGCCGCGCCCAGACCGAACCGGGAAGCTGCCGCGCGCGCCGCGGCGGGGTCGACACCCCCGTCCCCGCGCTCGCGATCGAGGCCCAGCGGCTCGGCACGCACAGCCAGATCCGCGTCGTCCCCGCGACGCAACGGCGGCGCACGCTCGTCCGCTTCGATCTGGCCGGGGACGGACGGCTCGCGATCGAGGCGACACCCGACGGCGTGACGACGCTGCCGTTCCTCGGCCTGCCGCCCGGCGCGCGGATCGAGGCGGGCCTCTGACCCGTCCGCGCCGGGTTACAGCGCGACGAGGTTGTTGAGGTTGATGATCGGCAACAGGATCGCCAGCACCATCAGCAGCACCAGCCCGCCCATCACCAGCAGCACCAGCGGCTCGACCAGCGCCACCAGCGTCGCGACCAGCGCGTCGAGCTCGCGCTCCAGCTCGCCCGACGCGCGGCCCAGCGCGGGCGCCAGCCGTCCGCTCGATTCGCCGCTCGCGACGATCGCGACGAGCATGCTCGGGAACACGTCGGCCTCGGCCATCGCGGCGCGCAGGCTGATGCCTTCGCGCACGCGCGCAGCGACGCCCAGCGCCTTTTCGCGCACCCAGCGGTTCGGCGTCACCGCCGCCGCGGCGTTCAGCGCCTCGACCAGAGGCACCGCGCTCCCCACCAGCGTCGCCAGGCTGCCGGCAAAGCGCGCCGCGCTCAGTTGGCGGCTGAACCGGCGGAACGGACGATGCTCGGCAAAGAAGCGGTCGAGCCGCAGCCGGTTGGCGGGAACGCGCGCCCAGCGCCCGAACCCGATCAGCCCCAGCGCGACCAGCAGCACCAGCCAGCCGCCGAAATGCTGGATGAACGCGCTGAACGCGATCAGCGCGCGCGTCAGCAGCGGCAGGTCGGCGCCGCGCGAAACGAACACGCGCACGATGTCGGGGACGACATAGACCATCAGCAACGTCATCATCCCGAACGACACGAGCGCGAGCAGCGCCGGATAGAGCAGCGCAAGCTGGAGCTTCTGGCCGTTGGCCTGGCGGTTCTCGACGAATTCGGCAAGGTGCCCCAGCACGTCGGGCAGCCGCCCCGACGCCTCGCCCGCCGCCACCGACGCGCGATAGAATTCGGGGAACGCCTTGGGGTGGCGCGCCAGTGCCGCGGCAAAGCTGCGCCCGTCGAGGATCGCCGCGCGCACGTCCATCAGCACGGTGCGCACCGCGGGCTGGTCGTCCTGCCCCGCGACCAGCCGCAACGCCTCCTCGACCGGAATGTCCGATCCGACCAGCGTCGCGATCTGCCGCGTCGCCGTCGCCAGCGCGCGCGACGGCAGCGTCCCGCGCCGCAGGCTGGGCAGCCGGATGCCGCCCAGCGCCGGCCCGCGCGCGCCTGCGGGCTCGACCGAAAGCGGCAACAGCGCCTGTTCGCGCAGCATCGCGCGCGCCGCGGCGGGGCTCGACGCCTCGATCACGCCCTTGCGGGCAGCGCCCGTGCGGTCGGCCGCGCGATAGGCATAGGCCGGCATCAGTCTCTCCCGTTGCGTTCGGGGGCAAGGTGGATCACCCGCCGCTTGCGCCCGTCGGGATCGGCGGCAAAGCACAGGTCGGCGCCCGCGATGCCCAACAGCCGCATGTAACGCCGTCCGCGCCCGATCACGCGCACGCTGCGCGCCGCGGGGTCGAGATAGGCGAGCGCATAGCGCTGCCCCATCCAGCTCCCGCGCTTGATCGGGATCAGATAGCCCGCACCGTGCGCCAGCGGCGACGGATCGAACCGCCCGCGGATCGCGCGCCCGTCGATCGCGACGCTGCACACCAGCGTCCGGCCCGGCCCCGTCGCGGTACAGTCGAAAAAGCCGAGCCGTCCCTCGTCTGCGGGCATGTCCGCCATCTCAGCGGTAACGGATGATCGGCGTCAGCCCCGCACCGAACGGCGCCGCGCGGCACAGGTCGGGCAGGCGAAAGCGGCCGCCGGTCTCGCCTTGCGTCGCGCCGATTACCGCGAACAGCATCGGATATTCGGCGCAGGCGAGTTCGTGCCCATCGCACACCAGCCAGCAGCACGCCGCCAGATTCGCCTGATCCTGCGGCGTCGCTGCCGGCCCGGCATAGGGCAGCACCGCGCCAATCGGCGGCTTGCCCGTCTCGGCGTCCATCATCGAGCGCATCGGCGGCATCGGCGGCACGGGCGGCATCGGCGGCGACATGGCTACAGCTCCTCGCGAACGACGCGCGCGACTTCGTCCACCGTGGTGACGCCCGCGCGCAGCTTGGCCACCCCGTCGTCGAGAAGGCTCGGATTGTCGCGCCGCGCCGCCGCTTCCAGATCGGCCTCGGACGCGCCGTCATGGATCATCTTCTGGAACGCGTCGTCGACCGCCACGACCTCGTACAGCCCCGCGCGCCCGCGATAGCCCTCGTCATGGCACCGCGCACAGCCCGTCGCGCGCCACACCGGCGCCCCCACCGGCAGCGCGCCGCCGAGCAACAGCGAATCGGCCTCGCTCGCCACGTCCTCGCGGCGGCAGTCGGGGCACAGCCGCCGGACCAGCCGCTGCGCGCACAGCCCGACCACCATCGGCGCCAGCAGATAGCGCTCGACGCCCATGTCGATCAGCCGCGTCACCGATCCCACCGCGCTGTTGGTGTGCAGCGTCGACAGCACGAAATGCCCTGTCATCGCCGATCGCACCGCCACCTGCGCGGTCTCGTGGTCGCGGATCTCGCCGACCATGATGACGTCGGGGTCCTGGCGCAGGATCGCGCGCAGCCCGCGGGCAAAGGTCATGTCGGTGCGCGGGTTGACCTGCGTCTGCGCCACCCCGGCCAGCTCGTACTCGATCGGGTCCTCGACCGTCATCACGTTGCGCTTGCGGTCGTTCAGCCGGGTGAGCGCGGTGTAGAGCGTCGTCGTCTTGCCCGATCCGGTCGGCCCGGTGACGAGCAGGATGCCGTGCGGCCGCTCGAGCAGCCGGCCGAACACCGCCTGGTCGCGCTCGCTCATGCCGAGCCCGGCCAGATCGAGCTTCAGCGAGCCCTTCTCCAGCAGGCGCAGCACGACGCGCTCGCCATGCTGCGTCGGGATGGTGGAAACGCGCGCATCGACGTCGTGCCCGCCGATGCGCAGCGTCACGCGCCCGTCCTGCGGCACGCGCCGCTCGGCGATGTCCAGCTTGGCCATCACCTTGATCCGGCTGACGAGCAGCGGCGCCAGCGCGCGCGGCGGCTCGATCCGGTCGCGCAGCACGCCGTCGATGCGGAAACGGACGACCAGCCGCTTCTCCTGCGTCTCGACATGCACGTCCGACGCGCCTTCCTTCACCGCTTCCATCAGCAGCGCGTTGATCAGCCGGATCACCGGCGCATCGTCGCGCGTGTCGAGCAGGTCGTCGACGCTCGCGGCGCTGTCGGCCAGCGCGGCCAGGTCCATGTCGCCCAGGTCGAAATCGGCGGCGGCGCCCGCGCTTTCGGCATAGGCCTGGTTGAGCGCGGCATCGAACGCCGCGTCGCTCACGCGCGCCAGCCGCGCGCCCGGCGCCAGCCGCTGGATCTCCAGCAGCGCGTCGAGCCCGGCATCCGCGCGCGCGAAACAGGTCAGCCCCTGCCCGTCGGCATCAGGGCGCAGCACCACGCCCTGCCGCCGCGCAAAGCCATAGGGGAGCGTCGGCACCACCACCGGCCGCGCATCGGCGCGGCGGCCGTCGGCCCCCGGCACCGCGGCGCCTGCGTCGGACGGGCTGCCGTCGGCCGCGCCGATCGCCAGCCCCGCCGTCTCCGCGCTCATCGCGCCAGCTCCACCACGGCGTGGACCATCCCCGGCGCCGATCCGCGGTCGATCGCGATCGTGCGGACGCGCAGGTCGGTCGTCCGGTCGAGTTCGGCGATCCAGCCGAGCATCGCATCGTATCGCCCGTCGCGGATCGTCACGCGCGCACCCGCGCCGCTCGGCTCGGCGGTGACGACCAGCCCCGCCGCGCTCGCCGCGTCGCTCGCCAGCCGCGCCGCCGGCCCCTGGCGCAGCGGCGCCGTCGCCTGCCCCGCCAGCGTCCCCGCGGCGCGGATGCGCGCGGTCAGCGTCTCATAGCTGTGGATTCGCGCCAGCGCGTCGGCGCGCGCCGCCTGGATCGGCTTGACGATGCCGTAAACGAGCAACACCGCGCCCAGGAACAGCGCCAGCCCGGCGAGCATCCGGCGCTCGCGCGGCGTGCGCTCGCCCCACCAGCCGTCGAATCGCGCCAGCGCAGCCTCGATCGCGGGCATCCGTGCCATCGCCTGTCTCACCCGTTGCTCGTCGCGACGCGGATCGTTCCGTTCGCATCCTGTGCAACGCGCGCGGCGATGCCTGCGCTGCGTAGCGCCGTGTCGATGCGTGCGGCAAGCCCCGGCCCGGCGCCCGCCAGTTCGATCGCGATCGCGGCGCCGTCGAACCGGATCGAACGCACCGCCGCGTCGGGGCCGAGCGGCGCGAGCGCGGCCGAGATCCGCACGAGCTGCGGCAGGAACCGGTCGGGCGCGGGGGCGCTTCCATGCGGCAGCAGCGGCGTGACGCTCGCGACCAGGTCGTCGCCCAGGCTGACGCCCGGCGCGGCCAGCGCCGCCGCGGCGCGCGCCTCGCTCGCCCGCCGCCCGGCGATCACGTCGAGCATCGCGGTGTCGGCCAGCGCGATCACCAGATGCGCCGCCAGCCCCAGCCCGACCACCCAGCCCAGCCGCCGCCCGAACCCGGCGGCGATCGGCGTCCGCCGCGCATAGCGCCCGGTGCGCAGGTCGATCGCCGCATCGGCGACGCGCGCGCCCAGCGGCGCGGCGGGCACCACCGGCGCGCCGTCGAGCGGCGCGGGCAGCGTCGCGTCGAGCGCCGTCACCGCGGGTCGCCCCGCCGCCTCCCACGCCGCGCCCAGCACGCCCGCGCTGCACGCAAAGCCGGTGCCGTCGCTGCTGCGCACCAGCACGCGCGGCCCCGCCGCCGCCGCGAGCCATTCGCCCGGCGGCGGCACGGGCAGGCTCAGCGGGTCGGGCACGATCGCGGCATGGCCCAGCCCCGCGGCATCGGCGATCGCCCCCCATTGCGCCATCACGGCATGGCTCACCACCGCGACCAGGTGGCGGCGCGGCGCGATTTCGGGGCCGAGCACCAGATGGAGCGACTCGACCGGCTCGGCGACCTGGTCCTCGATCGCAAAGGGCAGCGCCTCGCGCCGCCGGGCGATTCCCGCCACCGGCAGGTCGACGCACATCAGCCTTACCGCCTCGCCGGGCACAAGGATGGTTGCCGGGCCATCCCCGGCGGCTATGATCGGGCGGTCGCCCTCCAGCGTCCAGACGCCCATGGAGGGGGACGCCGCCGCATCGGGCGCACGAAGGGCTCGCGCGGTGGATGTCACATTAGCTTCATGGGCAGGACGCATGGGTTTGGGATGCGCATAGTTTTGAAACAGTTTAGTGACATCGCACCGCTTGCCGCACCGCGCAAGCCGAACCCGGTCGCGCCGGGCGAGGCGGGGCTGACGCTGATCGAGATGCTGGTCGTCCTCGTCATCATCGCGGTGATCGCGGGCATGGTCGTGATGAACGTGATGAGCCGGCCCGATCAGGCCAAGGCGACCACCGCGCAATCGGACCTGTCGACGATCGGCACCGCGCTCGCCACCTACCGGCTCGACAACGGCGCCTATCCCACCACCGAACAGGGGCTGAAGGCGCTCGCCGAAAAGACCAACATCCCGCCGCTCCCCACCAGCTTCCCCGACGGCGGCTATGTCTCCACCCCGCCGCAGGATCCGTGGGGCCGCCCCTATCTCTATCAGTCGAACGGCTCGACCTACGAGATTCGCACGCTCGGCCGCGACGGCAAGCCCGGCGGCGAGGGCGTCGACGCCGATATCGTCAAGAAGCGCTGACCGGCGCGACGTGCCCCGCCCGGCCGCCCCTTTCGCCGTCGCGCGGCACGCCGGTCAGGCCGGGTTCACGCTCGTCGAGCTGCTCGTCGTGCTCGCGATCATCGGCGTGATGGCGGGGGCGGTCTCGCTCGGCATCGGCAGCGCGACGCGCGCGCCCAGCGTCGAGACCGAGGCGCGCCGCCTCGCGACGCGGCTTCAGGCGGCGGCCGACGACGCGATGCTCGGCGACCGGCGGATCGTCTTCACCGTCGCGCCCGACGGCTATGGCTTCGCCGCGATCGGCGAGGACGGCACCGCGACGCCCTTCGCCGCCGACACCCCGCTCGGCTTCCACCGGCTTCCCGGCGGCATCACGCTGCGGCTCGACGTGCGCCCGCCGGTCGTGCTCGGCGTCGACGGCGCGGGCCGGCCGCTCTCGGCGACGGTCGAGGCCGGGCCGCGCCGCTGGCGGGTGCGCTATGACGGCCTCAACGTCCAGGCCGGGCCGGCGCCCGCCGCATGACCGCGCCCGCGCCCCCCGCATCGCAAACCGGCTTTTCGCTGATCGAGGCGCTCGTCGCGCTCGCGGTGCTGGCGATCGCCACCGTCGGGCTGATGCGCACGGTCGAGGCGCATATCGATTCGACGCGCGGCGTCGAACGGCGCAGCGCGGCGATGTGGGTCGCCGAAAACCGGCTGGCCGAGCTCGAGGCGCGCATCCCCGCCGCGGCGGGCGATGCGCCGGTCGAAATGCTCGGCGAACGCTGGCGCATCGCGGTCGCGCGGCTGCGCACCGACGACCCCGAAATCAACCGCGTCCGCATCCAGGTTTTCGCGCTCGGCGAAACGGCACCCCTTGCATCGCTCGACGGCTTCGTCGACGGACGGACCGGATGAAACCTCGTTTCAATTCCGCACTTTCGCTCACCCCGCGCCAGCAGCGCACGCTGCTCGACGTGACGACCGCGCTCGTCGTCGTGTCGGTCGCGGTCGCGCTCGCCGGGCTCACCTGGCGGATCGCGGGCCATGCCGGCACCGGCGCGATCCTCGTGCCGCCGGGCGCGCGCGGCGCCGGCCCGGCGCCCGTCACCGACGTCGCGCCCGCGCTCGCCTTCGCGCCGTTCGGCAAGGCCGATGCCGATGCGATGGGCCAGCCGACCGGCCTCCCGCTCGAACTGCGCGGCGTCGTCGCCGCGGTGCCCGACGCGCTGTCGACCGCCTTCATCGCGGTCAGCGGCCAGGCCGCGCGCGGCTTCCATGTCGGCGATGCGGTCAACGGCGCGACGATCAAGGCGATCCTGCGCGATCGCGTTCTTCTCACCAATGGCGGCCGCGCCGAATATCTCGCCTTCCCCGACCCCACGCTCACGCCCGAACAGCGCCAGGCGGCGGCGCAGGGCCAGCGTCCGGGCCAGCCGCCGGCCCAGGGCGCCGCGCCCGCCCAGTCGCCGCTCGTCCAGGGCGTCGCCAACGCGCCCGGCACGCTTTCCGCGGTGCCCCCTGCCGCCGCCTCGACGCTGCTCCAGCGCTTCGACGCCAGCCCCGCCCCCGGCGGCGGCTATCGCATCGGCGACAATGCCCCGCCGGGCATGGTGCCGGGCGACGTCATCCAGTCGGTCAACGGCAACGCGCTCACCGATCCGGTCGCCGCCAACGCCGCCTTTTCCGCCGCCCAGTCGAGCGGTTCCGCCCAGGTCCAGATCCTTCGCAACGGACGGCGAATCACGCTGACCGTCCCGATCCGCTGATGAGCCCGATTCGCTGATGAGAAAGCCCGTGCCCCTGATCCGAACCACGCTCGCCGCGCTCGCCCTTGCCGGAACCGCGCTCGATTCGGTCGCCTTCGCGCAAGCCGCCGCCGCCGCTCCCCAGGGGCAGGCGGGCGACATCGTCATCAACATGCGCGGGATCGAGATCGCCGATGTCGCCGACCAGATCTCGCGCATCACCGGGCGCACGCTGATCCTCGATCCGGCGGTCAAGGGCGTCGTCACCGTCACCTCGGCCAGCCCGCTCTCGCCCGCCGGGGTGTGGGAGCTGTTCCAGTCGGTGCTGCGCGCCAACGGCTTCGCCGCGGTGCGTTCGGGCCGCGCGTGGCGGATCGTTCCCGCCGCCAATGCGGTGCGCGACGGCGGCGTGCCCAGCCGCGGCGCCTCGGGGCAGGAACTGGTGACGCGGATGGTGCGGCTCGCCAACGTCCCCGCCGCCGATGTCGCGCGCGTCGTCCGCCCGCTCGTCGCGACCTTCGGCAGCGTCGAACCGATGACGAGCCCCAACGCGATCGTCATCACCGACTATGCCGACAATGTCCGCCGGATCGAGGCGATCGCGCGCCAGCTCGACGGCGGCAGCGGCGCCAGCTTCACGACGATCCCGCTGCGCAACGGCAACGCCGCCGACGTCGCCCAGTCGCTTCAGACCGTGCTCGGCGACGCCGCCTCGGGCACCGGCGCGCGCGTCGCGGCCGATCTGCGCAGCAACACCGTGATCGTGCGCGGCACCCCCGCTGCGGTGGCGGAGGCGCGGCGGATCGCGGTGTCGCTCGACCAGCCCGGCGGCGCGACGCCGATCACGCGCATGTTCCGGCTCAACTATGCCGATGCCGAAACCGTCACCGACGTGCTGCGCGGCGTGCTCGGCCAGGGCGAATCGGTCGACAATCCGGTCGCGCGCAGCCTGGGCGACCGCAACGCCAATCCGTTCGCCCGGCTCAGCGGCACCGCCGCGGGCGGCACCGGACTCGGCGGGCCGGCCGGCGCCAATGGCGGCGCCGCGCCCGGCGGCGCCAACGCGCCCCAGTCGGGCACGGCGCCCAGCCAGCCGGTGATGCAGTCCGGCCCGCGCCCGACGCCCCAGGGTTTCTCGACCCCCGATCTCACCGTCCAGCCCGCGCCCGAACTCAATGCGGTGGTGGTGCGCGGCGCGCCCGCGGCGATCGCCTCGATCGAACCGCTCATCACCGATCTCGACGTCCGCCGCCCCCAGGTCATCATCGAGGCCGCGATCGCCGAAATCACCGGCGACGCCGCCGAATCGCTCGCGATCCAGCTCGGCACCAACGGCGCGGTGCTCAACCGCGTTAAGGGCGCGGCGACCTCGTTCGGCCAGGTCGGTCCGTCGCTCGGCACGATCCTCAAGACGCTCGGCGTCCCCGCGGGCACGCTGCTCGGCGAGGGGCTCACCGGCAACATCACCATCGGCGACGATTTCTCGCTGCTCGTCCAGGCGCTCGGCACCTCGTCCAAGTCGAACCTGCTGTCGACGCCGCAGATCTCGGTGGTCGACAATTCGGTGGGCGAGCTCGTCGTCGGCCAGAACGTGCCGTTCGTCACCGGCTCGATCCTCACCAGCTCCAGCTCGGCGACGCCCTATACGACGATCGAGCGTCGCGACGTCGGCATCACGCTGCGCATCCTGCCGCGCATCAACGCGGGCGACACGATCCGGCTTCAGGTCAATCAGGAAGCGTCGGCGATCGCGCCCACCACCGTTTCGGGCGCGTCGGACCTCATCACCAACAAGCGCGCGATCAACACCACCGTGCTGGCCGACAACGGCGCGACGATCGTGCTCGGCGGGCTCATCAGCGACGACTACATGGACGTGCGCCGCCAGGTGCCGATCCTCGGCGACCTGCCGATCGTCGGCGAGCTGTTCAAGAGCCGTGCGGAAAGCCACCAGAAGCGCACGCTGTTCATCTTCCTCAAGCCGACGATCCTGCGCGATCCCGCCGATGCGGCGACGGCGGCCAAGGACAAATATGCCCGGCTGCGCGCCGAAGAGGTCGACAATACGCGCCGCTCCAGCCTGCTGCTCGCGCCGCCGCCGGTGCGGCTCAAGGTCGAGATCGACGGGATCTACTGACGGCGGCGGCCGCGCGCCGCGCCCCGCGCCCCGCGCCCCGCCGCCCTTACGGTTCAGCCCGCGGGCAGCGCCACGCGCACCCGCTCGCCGCCGCGGGTAAAAAACGCCGCGTCGATCGCCAGCGCGGCGAGCTGCCAGCCGTCGATGCTCTCGCCGATCTGCAGCGTGCGCGTCTGTCCGCCCGCGTCACGCACCAGCGCGACCGCGTCCTGCCCCAGCCGCCCGACGATGCCGACCAGTTGCGGCGCGCCGCCGGTCGCCGCGCCCGCCTCGCCGCCCGCCGCCGCCGCGTCGCTCGCGCCGCCGATCGTGCCCGGCGCGGTCAGCGGCACCTCGGCGAACAGCCGGCGGCGATAGGCGGCGTCGGGCGCCGCGCCGGGGTCGAGCGTCAGCGGCGGCATCGCCGCCGGGCGGCTCGTCCCGCTCCGCGCGGGCCGCGTCGTGCCGATGGGCGCCAGCACCGTCAGCGGCATCAGCACCGCGATCGCGCCCGCCGCGATCAGGTGACGGCGTTCGCGCGGGGTCATTGCCATGCCGCCACAGCCTCGCCGGTCAGCCGGACGCCGCCCGGCACCGGCACGAGCTGCCAGTTGCGCAGCCGCACCAGCGGCGGCTGGCGCTCGACCGCGTCGGCAAAGGCCAGCACCGCCTTCTCGTTCCCCGAAACCGACAGCCGCACCGCCGCCAGCGCCGGGGCCGCCGCCGCCGGCGCGGTCTGTTCGACCAGCAGCCCGTCGGCCCGCGCCAGCGCGACCAGCCGCGCGGTCAGCCGGTCGCGCGCCGCCACCGCGTCGGGCGCCGCGATCGCCAGCCCCGGTCCGACCAGCGGCGGCGTCGTGCGCGGCACCGCCGCGGCCTCGGCTCGCGCGGTCGCCAGCGCGGCGCGCGCCGTCGCCAGCCGCCCCAGCGCGGTTCCCGCCAGCGGCGCGAGCAACAGCGCCCCCGCCCCGCCGATCGCCCAGGCGCTGCGCAGCCCCGGCGCCCTCACGCGCCGCCCTCGCGGAACGTCGCGACCATGCCCGTCGCGTCGCGGTGCTGGCCGACATTGCGAAAGCGCGCGAGCGCGGGCGTGCGCCGCAGCGCCTCGCGCAGCCGGTCGGGATCGGGCGTCGCGATGTCGAGTTCGACCACGCCGTCGCCGCCGCGCGCCGCGCGCACCAGCCGCGCATCGTCGGGCAGCGCCGCCGCCAGGGCGTCGAGCGTCGCCGCGACGCCGGGAACGCGCGCCGCCCGCGCCAGCTCGGCATGCGCCGCCGCATGGGCCGCCGCGCGGGCACGGGCGGGCGCGCTCGCCTGCGCCGTCGCCGCCGCGCGCGCCGCCGCGTCGTGCCGCAGCCAGTCCGCCGCCGCGCTCGCCGCCAGCGGTCCCGTGCACAGCAACGCGACGATCGCCCAGCCGGCGCGTCCCGCCCCGGCCCCGGCCTGCCCCGCCCCGCCTGCCGCGCGCGCCGCACCGCCCGGCCGCGCCCGCACGGGGAGTGCCCGCACCGCCGCCGCCATCCGCTCGGCCAGGCTCGGCGTCGCGGCGGCTTGGGGCACGATCGGATCGGGGGGGCCTGCGTCCATCCCCCGCGCTTAGCCCCGCCGGCCGCGCGAGGCAAAATGTAACAAAAACCGCAGGATCGTCATCGAACCGTCGCCGTGCTTGCATCGCCGCGTAGCCGCCGCCGCGCACACCCCTCGCGCGACCCGGCCCGATCCGCCGGGACATGAGGGGGTTTCCATGACTGAACAGACGCTTGCGCCGTTCGCCTATTCCGACGGCGACATCGACACCAACCGCTCGACCGCGCCCACGCTCAACATGCTCGCCGACCAGCGGCTGTCGCGTCGCCAGACGCTGCGCGGCGGCTCGGCGATCGTCGCCGCGACGCTCGGCACCTCGCTCCTCGCCGCGTGCGATTCGAACGACTCGATCGATCCCGCGCCCGTCGTCAGCGCGGGCCAGTCGATCACCACCAGCGCCGGGCGCATGGTGACGCTGCAAGGCAGCGCGACCGACAACAACCGCCTCGACAAGGTCGCCTGGACGCAGACCGCCGGTCCCGCCGTCACGCTGTCGGGCGCGACCACGCCGGTCGCCAGCTTCATGGCCCCCGCGGTCGCCGCGCCGACCGATCTCGTGTTCCAGATCGCGGCGACCGACGGCAAGTCGATGTCGACCGCGACCGCGACCGTCACCGTCAACCCCGCCCAGCTCGGCTTCACCGCCGTGGCCAAGAACCGCAACGACGTCGTCACCGTCCCGGCGGGCTATACCGTCCAGGTCATCAACCGCCTCGGCGATCCGATCGCGGCGAACGTGCCCGCGTACAGGAATGACGGCACCGACACCAATTTCGCCCAGCGCATCGGCGATCACGGCGACGCGCTCTACTGGTACGGCCTCAACGCCGCGGGCACGCGCGACGCGACCAGCTCGACGCGCGGGCTGCTCGTCCAGAACCACGAAAACATCACCAGCGCCTATCTCCACCCCGACGGCCCCACGCTCGTCAACGGCGCGCGCCCCGAGGCCGAGGCGATCAAGGAGATCGAATGCCACGGCGTCAGCGTCACCGAGGTGGCCGAGGGTGCCAACCGCACCTGGGCGACGGTGCAGGCGAGCAGCTTCAACCGCCGCATCACGCCCAACACGCCGATGGCGTTCAACGGCCCGGCCAAGGGTTCCGACCTGCTCCGGACCGCCTATTCGCCGACCGGCACCACCGGGCGCGGCACGATCAACAACTGCGCCAACGGCACGACGCCCTGGGGCACCAGCCTCACCTGCGAGGAAAACTGGGCCGGCTATTTCCTGCGCAGCGGCGACGATGCCGCGCGCTCGGCCCGCGAACGCGCCGCGCTCGCCCGCTATGGCGTGACGAGCACCACCGGCAACAACCGCTGGTCGACGGTGGTGCCCGCCGATCCCGCCAACACGCTGTTCCGCCGCTGGGATGCGCGCGCGACCGGCGCGACCGCGACCGACGATTTCCGCAACGAGCCCAACCAGTTCGGCTGGGTCGTCGAAATCGACCCCTATGCCCCCGCCGCCACGCCGCGCAAGCGCACCGCGCTCGGCCGGCTGGGGCATGAAGGCTGCTGGCCCGGCGCCTTCGTCGCGGGGCGCAAGCCCGCCTGGTACATGGGCGACGATGCGCGCCGCGAATATCTCTACAAGTTCGTGTCGGCGACGCCCTGGGCCGAAGCCGATGCCAACGCCGCCGACCGGCTGGCGATCGGCGACAAATATCTCGACGCGGGCACGCTCTATGTCGCGCGCTTCAACGCCGACGGCACCGGCACCTGGCTGCCGCTGGTGTTCGGCACCGGCAACGTCACCGCCGCCTATGCCGCCTATCCCTTTGCCGATCAGGCCGACGTGCTCGTCAACGCGCGCCTCGCCGCCGATGCACAGGGGGCGACGCCGATGGACCGCCCCGAATGGACCGCGGTCAACCCGGTGACGGGCGAGGTCTATCTGACGCTCACCAACAACAGCGAAAGCGGCCGCCCGCTCAACGGCACCGACGCCGCCAATCCGCGCCACTATAACGATCCCAAGGGCGCGGGCGCGACGGCGCAGTACGGCAACCCCAACGGCCACATCATCCGGCTCCGGGAAACGGGCAACTCGACCGAGGCGACCGGCTTCACCTGGGACATCTATCTGTTCGGCGCGGGCGCCGATCTCGACGCGACCAACATCAACCTGTCGGGCCTCACCGGCGATCAGGATTTCTCCAGCCCCGACGGCCTCGCCTTTGCCCGGCCGAGCCATGCCGGCGGCCAGGTCAAGCCGCTGCTGTGGATCGAAACCGACGACGGCGCCTATACCGACGTCACCAACTGCATGTTGCTCGCCGCGCTTCCCGGCACCGTCGGCGACGGCGGCGCGCGCTCGATCACCAACCGTGACAGCAAGGGCAACACCGCCGTCCAGGCGACGCGGATCGGCGCCGCCCCCGGCGCGGCGGCGCTCCGGCGCTTCCTCGTCGGCCCGGTCGAATGCGAGATCACCGGCATCGATTCGACCCCCGACGGCCGCACGCTGTTCGTCGGCATCCAGCACCCGGGCGAGGAAGGCAAGGCCGCCGCACCCACCAGCCACTGGCCCGACAGCCAGTCCGGCACCCCCGCCGCCTCGGTCCGCCCGCGCTCGGCGGTGGTCGTCGTCACGCGCAACGACGGCGGCATCGTCGGCCTCTGACCGCACCGCCGCTTGCAAAAGGGGGGAGGTTCACCGGACCTCCCCCCTGTTTGCTTGCCGCGAACCCCAATCGGTTCACAATGTCATCTTGAACCATTTTCGGTACAATTCTACAGTGTGAACCATGATCGGTTCCAACACGCCGCGCTACGCCATCCTGATGGGCGATCTGGTCCATAGCGAGGACGTGGCGGATCGCGCCGCACTCCATGCGCGCTTCAACCGGGCGGTCGATCGGGCCAACGATGTTCATGGCGCGGATCTCGCCTCCCCGCTCACCATCACCCTGGGCGACGAGTTTCAGGGGCTGGCCGGGTCGCTGACGGCAGCCTTCGAAATCGCGCGCGGCATCCGGATGGACCTGTTGGACGACGCGGTGGAGTGCCGCTTCGCGTTGGGGATCGAAACGCTCCAGACGCCGCTCAACCGGGAACGCGCCTGGAACATGATGGGTGCCGGGCTGACGGCAACGCGCGAAAGGCTGAACGAGAAGCTGGAAAACCGGCTCTACCGCTTCGTGTTCGCCGAGGAACCGCTCCTGGAAACGCTGCTCGAAGCCTGTGGCGCCAGCCTTACCGCCATCGAACGCGGATGGACCGCGGTTCAGCGGCACGACGTCCGCGCCCTGCTCGACGGACGGACCCCGGCCGCAATCGCGCGCAGCCGCGACGTGTCCGCCCGAGCGGTTTACAAAACCCGCAGTTCAGCCAATTTCGACCTGTATCGGTTGCAGTTGCAGGCGATCGGACAGACGCTCGCCGCACTCGACCAACGCTGCGCACTGGGCGGAGGAGCGGCATGATCCATGCCATGGTCTATTCGCTGATCGCACTGTGGCTCCTCACCGATTCGGGCAACCGGCTCAGCCGTCTGATCTTCGCGCTCACCGGGCTGAAGGATGCGACGGCGGCAGAGCCCGAGCCGGGCCATAACGCCGGGCGCTGGATCGGCGCGATCGAACGGCTGCTGGTCGCCGCCGCGATGCTCACGGCGCGGTGGGAAATCCTCGCGGCCGTGATCGCGCTCAAGACCGTCGCCCGGTTCAGGAAACTCGATGAGCAGCTCTTCGCCGAATATTTCCTGATCGGCTCGCTGTTCAGCATCCTTTGGGCCATCCTCGTCACCGGCGCATGGCTGGCTTACGATCACCGCGTCGGGGTCGATCTGCACCAGGCGATCGTCGGCTGGGCCGGACAGGACGGCGAAAGACACGCCGCAAGGTAACGGCTCCCCCCGGTGGGCCGTCCCACGCGCGGCCGTCCCACGCGCGGCCGTCCCACGCGCGGCCGTCGCCGCGCTTCGGCGCGCTCCCCGCAAAGGATCGCCGCGACGTTTCCCGCGACGCGACGATCCGCTGCGGCGCGGCCGGTCAGGGTGCGGTGCGGCTCACGATGTTGGCGGTGCCGTCGGGGGTGATCGTGATGACGTGCGCGCTGTCGCTGCCGCACGCCGCGCGCCACACCGGCAGGCCGTCCTTGTCGGGCAGGCGTTCGGACTTGGTGACGCCTTCGCACTTCATGCCCGCGTCGAGGATCGCGCGGATGAACACCGCGTTGCGCTCGCGTTCGGACATGGCGAGCACGCGCTGCACCGGGTTGGCGGCGTCGGTCGCATTGGCGGCGGCGTTGCCCGCGGTGGCGTCGGTCGCATTGGCCTCGACGGCGTTCGCGTCGATCGCGTTGGCGTCGGCGGCGACGGCGGTGTTCGCCGCGTCCCCGGTCGCGTTGGCGGGCGGCTGCGCGCCCCCGCCGCATCCCGCCAGCGCGGTCAGCGCCAGCATCGGCACCAGAACGGCTTTTCTCATCTCGTCTCTCCCTCTTGCGCGGCCCGGTGCCGCGACCTGCCGGGCGGGATCAAACCCGTCCGGCGCGGCCGCGGCCATCGGGTAGGTTCCGGACGGCGCCGCTGCCGCCCGGCAATCGGCGTCAGCGCTGATAGGCCTTGGGCAGCGCGCCTTCCTGCGGTTCGCGATAGCGGTCGCGAAGCCGCGTCTGGCGGTTGCTCAGCGGCTGTTCGACGCCGTCGATGAACACCTGGGTCGCCTCGCTGCCGATTTCCAGCGGGTCGCCGTCCCAGATCACCACGTCGCCGTGCCGGCCGGGCTTCAGCGATCCGAACGCGTCGCCCATGCCCAGCGCCTCGGCGGTGCGCGCGCTGATCGTGGCAAAGGCCTCGCCCCAGCTCAGCCCGCTCGCGCCCGGCACCTTCTGCAACGCAACCAGGTTGCCGGCATATTGCTTTTCCCAGCGCGCCTGGCGGGCGTCGTCGGCGTTGATCGTGCCCATGCCCACCAGCACGCCCGCGGCCTTCATCCGGCCGATGTTCGACTGGGTGGCGGCCAGCACCTCGAACGCCTCGGGCAGGTCGGCCAGCCCGTTCGCCAGCACGGGCACGCCGGCCGCCGCGATCTCGGGCGCCACCATCCAGCCCTCGCTCGCGCCGACGAGCACCAGCCGCAGCGCCGGCACCTCGCGCTTCAGCGCCAGCAGCGAGCGGATGTCGCTCGCGCGCTCGACATGGACGAGCAACGGCACGCGCCCCTGCACCACCGGCACCAGCGCCTCGGCATCGGCGCGCGTCAACAGCGCGTCGCGGCCGCGGTCGGTATAGCGGCCGGGGTTGCGCGCATAGTCGCGCACCTCGAACAGCGTGTTGCGCAACAGCGCATAGGCCGCGGGACGGCTGCCGCCGCCGGCGCGCGCGCCGGTCTCGCCATATTCCATGAACTGGAACGCGCGCGGGCGCGTCACCGCGTCGCTGTCGTTGCCCAGGTCGATCACCGCGCCCTGCCCGGCAAAGATCGAATTGCGCGCGGTGCCCGGCGCGACGACCGCGCGCGTCAGTCCTTCGGCGCGGTTGATCGCGATCGGGGTGCTGTGCGGGTTGACCGCCGGGGTCACGTCAAGCGCGGCCGAAAAGGGCGAATTGCCCGCGCTCGCATCGTTCGCGGCATCGACGCCGTCGACCTCGACGATGCCCATGCGGGTAAAGCCGGCAAAGATGCCGGGGGTGACGTAACGGCCCTTGGCGTCGACGACGCGGACGCCCGCGGGCACCGCGACATTGGCGCCGGCGGCGACGACCTTGCCGTCCCGCACCACGACGGTGCCGCCCTCGATCGGGCCGGCGCCGTCGCCAATGACCAGCCGCGCGTTGGTGATCGCCACGGTCTGCGCGGCGGCGGGGGCAGCGATCGCGGTCAGCGACGCGGCGGCGGCGAGAAGAATCCGGTTCATCACTTCACGTCCCCCTCGCCGGGCTGGCCCAGTTCGAAATCGGACACCGGGCGACGCGCCGGGTCCTTGGCGTCATACAGCAGCGCGCCGTCGATCCACACCATCTGCGGGCGGGTATAGACGCTGAACGGATTGCCGTTCCACAGCACGACGTCGGCCATCTTGCCGGGCTTCAGGCTGCCCGTCTTGTCGGCGATGCCCAGCGCGCGCGCCGGGTTGAGCGACAGCCATTTCCACGCATCGGCCTCGGAAACGTCAAAGCCCGCGCGCTGGCCGGCGGCGCGTGCCTTGGCGACTTCCTGGTTCAGCCGCTGGATGCCGTTGGCGTCGTCCGAATGGATCATCGCGCAGGCGCCCGCCTTTTCCAGAAAGGCCAGGTTTTCCTTCACCGCGTCATAGGATTCCATCTTGAACCCGTACCAGTCGGCCCACACCGCGGCGCAGGTGTTGTTGGCCTTCAGCAGGTCGGCGATCTTGTACGCCTCGACCGCGTGGTGGAACGCGGTGACGTGGTATCCGAACTCCTTGGCCATATCCATGACGATGGCCATCTCGTCGGCGCGATAGCAGTGGTTCTGGACCAGGATCTCGCCTTCGAGCACGGCGCGCAGCGTGTCCATCTGCAGGTCGCGCGCGGGGGGCTCGCCGCCCTTTTCCTCGTAACGGTCCCAGCGGCGCTTGTATTCGGCCGCGCGCGCCCAGGTCTGGCGATCGACCGCGATGTTGCCCATCCGCGTCGACGGCATCCGGCCCTTGCTGCCATAGACGCGCTTGGGGTTCTCGCCGCACGCCATCTTCAGGCCATAGGGGGCGCCGGGGAACTTCATCGCCTGCATCGTGCGGGCATAGACGTTCTTGACCACCACCGAACGGCCGCCGAACAGGTTGGCCGATCCGGGCAGGATCTGGAGCGTGGTGACGCCGCCGTTGACGAGCGCGCGGCCAAAGCCCGGGTCCTGCGGCCAGACGCTGTGTTCGGCCCACACCTCGGCGGTGACGGGCGAGGTCGCCTCGTTGCCGTCCGAATGCGCCTCGACGCCCGGCGAGGGATAGTCGCCCAGATGGCTGTGGATGTCGATCACGCCCGGGGTGACGTAATGGCCGCTGCCGTCGATCACCGTCGTGCCCGCCTCGGGCTTCAGGTCGGCGCCGACGGCGGCGATCTTGCCGTCGCGGAACAGCACCGCGCCATGCTCGATCCGCCCGCCCTCGCCGTCGAGCACGGTGACGTTGGTGATCAGCGTCGGTACGCCCGGATAGGGGCGATAGGTCGACGGATAGGGATCGTGGCTATAGCCCTTGCCCTTGCCCGGCCCGTTCGCGGCCGGTGCGGCCGCCGCGGTCTGCGGCTTGGATGTGTTGTCCCCCGCGCAGCCGGCGATCATGCCGGCGAGCCCGAGGACCAGGAGCGATCGAATCAAAGCGCTGGTCTCCCCTTTATCGCGCCCTGGCCCGGTTCGGCATCGGCGCGCCCGGCGCCATTGATCGCGGGCGCGGCGGGATTTGGCAAGTCGTGCGCGTCGAGCCGGGGCGCCGCGTCATTTGAGTCCGCGCAACGGCACGAATCGCACGCGGATTGCGTCCTTTCGACGCAAAAATAACCGCCATTGCGACAAATACGGGGGCGCCGTGTAGCTTTTCACGCCTCATTGAGCGATGCTAGGGATTGACCGCAGACCCTGTATCGGGGGCAGGCCATTTGCGTTTGAGTGAAGATTCTTTTGTACGCCGGTTGATCCGGGACTGGGGCACCAGGCACTGGGGGGCGCTGTTCTTCAGTCTCGCGGCGCTGGGAAGCACGCTCGCGCTGCTCGGCTGGGTGCTCGACATTCCCCGGATGCGCGCCACCGGCTTCGACGGCCGCCCGATCTGGCCGCTCACCGCGCTCGGCTATCTCTGCCTCACGACCGGCCTGCTCGCCGCCTTTCTCGGACGCCGCCGGCTGGCCTTGCCGCTGCTCGCCGTCCCGCTCGTCATCAGCCTGACGTCCTGGGCGCAACTGGCGCTGGGGGTCGATTTCGGGACAGATCGCCTTTTCTTTCAACGGCTTGTTACGCTCTACGCCGTCCCCTACCCCGGCCGCCCCGGGCCGACGCCCAGCACGGTATTGATGCTGCTCAGCACCGCGGGGATCGCCTCGATCCTCATGAACACCGTGCGCCCGAACCTGCGCAGCCTCGTCGCCTCGGCGCTGTTCGCGGCGACCGGCGGTGCGTCGCTGCTGCTGTTGCTCACCCATATGGCGCACCCGCCGGCGGATGCGCCGCATGTGTCGCGCGCGGCGATCGCGCAGATTTTCTTCATCATTCTCGGTTTCGGCATGTATCTCGCCGAGGCGCCCTGGGTTCGCTCGCTCGCGGGCGGATCGTCGCAATGGACGCGGCTGCGCCTCCTCCTCCCGCTCGCGATCTTCCTTCCGGTCCTCCCCTCGCTCGGCGAAAAGCTGTTCGGCCGCGTGACCGGCCTCGGCTGGCCTTGGGAGGAAATGTTCGTCGTCGGCGGCAATGTCGTGATCGTCGCGGGGCTTACCTTCTGGGCCGCATGGCGGATCGGCGAGGAACAGGCCGAGATCGGCTGGCTCAGCCAGGCGCTCGAAGGCAACACGATCGCGGTGGTCGACGGCGCCGGGACGATCACCCACTGGTCGCGCGGCTGCGAGAATCTCTATGGCTGGGCCGCCGACGAAGCGATCGGCCGCAGCATATATCTGCTGCTCAACGCCGCGTGCGGGCTGGGCTCGGCGCCCGGACAGGCCCGCGCCGCCGAGGCCGAGGGCCGCGCGATCGGCATGATCGAACATGCCCGTGACGGGCGCGAACTCGTCGTTCTCGAACGCACCCGGCTGGTCGACATACCGGGGCGCGATCCGGTGCATGTGCTTGAAATCACCGACGTTACCCAGGAAGTCCGCGCGGTCGAGGCGCTGCGTATCAGCGAGGAGCGGCTCGCGCTCGCCACCTCGGCGCACGAACTCGGCGTGTTCGAATGGAACGTCGCCGACGACCGGATCGAGTTCAGTCCCGGCACCGAACAGCGCGTCGGCATCCATCCGGGCTCGATCTCCAGCTTCGACACCTGGCGCGCCCAGGTCGAGCCTGCCGACATGCAGGACGTGCTGACGACGATCGCACGCGCGGTCCGCGAAAAGGCACAGCGGTTCAGCTTCCGCTTCCGCCTGCGCAGCGACACCGCGTCGGGCCGCACGATCGAAGGATCGAGCCGCGCCTTTTACGACGCGCACGGCAATCTTGTCCGCACCGTGGGCGTGATGCTCGACACCACGGCCCGCGACGAGCGCGAGGCCGAATTGCGCCGCCGCGAGGCACAGTTGCGCTCGATCCTCGAGACCGTTCCCGACGCGATGCTCGTCGTCGACGAACAGGGGCGCATCCTCCAGTTCAGCGCAGCCGCCGAGGCGCTGTGGGGCTATCGCGCGCCCGACGTGCTCGGCCAGCTGGCGACGATGCTGATCCCCGAGGAGGATCGGAACCATTATCTCAACCTGCTCAGCGAGTTCCTCGCGACCGGCGACGGCGTCATCGGCGAGGTGATCCGCGGCACCGCCGAGGCGGCCAACGGCCATCGTTTCCCGATCGAGGCGCGATCGGGCATCGCCCAGATCGACGGCAAGGTGATGCTGACGATCTTCGTGCGCGACATGTCCGATCAGCTCGCCACCGACCAGCGGCTGAGCGAATTGAGCGCCGAGATCGCGCATGTGTCGCGTCAGAGCGCGATGAGCGAGCTTGCCGCCGATCTGGCGCACGAGCTCAACCAGCCGCTCAGCGCCACCTCCAATTTCCTGGCCGCGGCGCGGATGCTGATCGAACGCGGCGAGACGTCCGAACGCGTCACCGACCTGCTCCGAATGGGCTCCGAACAGACGCAGCGCGCGGGCGAGATCATCCGCCGCCTGCGGGCCTTCATGGCGCGCGGCGAGGTCGAGATGCGCGCCGAATCGGTGGCGCGCACGATCGGCGACGCGGTCGACCTGGTGCTGGTCGGCACGCGCCAGTTCGGCATTCGCGTCACCTACGACCTCGATCCCGAGGCGCCGTTCATCTTCGCCGATCGCATTCAGGTGCAGCAGGTGCTCGTCAACCTGCTCCGCAACGCCAGCGAGGCGCTGCGCAACAGCGCGTCGGGCGAGCGGCTGATCGCGATCGCATCGCGACGGCTGCCCAATCAGATGGTCGAAATCAGCGTATCCGATACCGGGCCGGGCATTCCCCAGCAGGTACTCGAACAGATCTTTGCCCGTTTTACCACGACCAAAAGCGCCGGTGGCGGAATGGGTATTGGCCTTTCGATCAGCAAGCGTATCATCGAAGCGCATGGTGGCAAACTGAGCGCAGAGAACAGACCGGAAGGTGGAGCGCGTTTCTGCTTCACACTTCCCACCGTGGAGGAGGGCACAGACTAAATGGCCAGAACGATCTACATCGTCGACGATGACGACGCCGTCCGCGCTTCGTTGCACAGCCTGTTGTCGGTGCGTGCGGACCTGATCGTGCGGGGCTATCGTTCGGGGGATGCGTTTCTTCAGGACGTCGATGAACTCGACCCCGGCGTCCTGCTGCTCGACATGCACATGCCGGGATCGACCGGGCTCGACGTGCTTCACTCGCTCGAAAGCTCGGTAAAGTTCGTGCCGATCGTGCTGACCGGTCAGGGCAATGTCGGCATGGCGGTGGACGCGATGAAGGCCGGCGCGCTCGACTTTGTCGAAAAGCCCTATGAGGCAGAGGTGCTGCTCCAGTTGATCGACACCGCCTTCGCCCGACTGGAGGAGGATAATGAGGCCGCCGCGCGCACGGCCGCGGCCGAAGCCAAGATCGCCAAGCTCTCGCCGCGCGAAACCGACGTGCTGCGCGGGCTGATCGATGGGCGCTCGAACAAGATCATCGCCTATGAACTCGACATCAGTCCGCGCACGGTCGAGATCTATCGCGCCAACCTGATGGAAAAGCTGGAAGTCCGCAGCCTTTCGGAGGCGCTGCGCATCGCCTTTGCCGCGGGTCTGTTCCCCAAGGCCTGATCCGTCGTCGCCCCTGGTACGGGATCAGGGCTGACCATAAGCGAGCAGCATCGAAATCGATGCTGCCGCACTTGCCATCGGCAGGAAATGCAGGCGGGCGATCGTGTCGTCTGCGGTCTCGGCCGCGGACGAACGCTCGGCCCCGTCGGCCGACGCCCCCTCTTCCAGCACGATCACGCGCTCCCATCGGGGATCGTCGGCGACGGCCCGGGGACCGCCGGGATGATCTTCGATGCTCTCGGCATCGGCGACGAGTACCGCAGGACCGCGCGCCGCGATCGAATGGTTGGCGTCGAAATCGCGTGCCGTGCAGACCGTGGCACCGTCGAGCGCGAGCCGCGCGACCAGCGCGCTGCGCAGCGCGGACTGGCGCACGATCAGGACGACGAGTGGAATCTTACACAGCACGCATTACTCCAGCGATCTTGCCGCATCGCGTTTGATCGGCATCGACGTGGCAGTCGCCCCGCCGCATCCGTAGTCAGGTCATCCCCCTAAGGCCTTCACCGATGCGAAGATTTTTGCCTGTTTTCCTTGTTTTGCAAACCAGTCGCATCTCGTTACCGTAGAAACACGGGGGGCTTTTACCAAATATTTACCATTAGTTTTCGGTTCCGGCGGCCGACCGAAATGCCGTGACGCGTGGCCGTTCCAGGCGCCGTCAGGGCAGGCCATGGCGGCCGATTGCAATTCTTGCAACCACCTGTTTTTGTAAGACAAAATGCGCCTTCTAAGGCGACAATTGGACACCAGAAAAGGCGCCGAAAGAGTCACGTTAAGACAGGTAAAAATGCCTGTTTTCAGCGCGAAAGATGGCAATGCTTACGCCCTCCTGAGCAATGCCGCCCTATAATGCGAATGGTAGTTTCGTGGCCGAAAGCATCGGCATCTCCCCATTCGAAAGGCCTTGCCATGTCCTCATTGCTCGCCAGGCTGAAGATCTCAGCCAAGATCATCATCTTGCTCAGCATGCTCGCCGTCGTGACGCTCGCGGTGGCGGCAATGGGCGCACGCACGCTCGCGGTTTCGGACGCCGCCTATTCCGAACTGACGCTCGCCAAGCTGCCCGTCACCACCAAGTTCGCGCGGGTGAACCGCGCAGGAACCACGATGGCGTACGACACCTACCGCGCTGTCAACGCTCCCGCGGGCTCGGCCGCAATGACCAAGGCCATCAACGACGCGACCAAGGCGTATGAGAATGCGAGCACGATGCTCGCGGAAGTGAACAAGACCGATCCGAACGCCCAGTCGGATGCCGACAACGTGCGGCGCATGCTCGACGGCCTCCACGACGAGGCGGCCAAGGCCATCGAACTCGCTCGCGGCGGACAGCCCGACGCCGCCCGCGTCCAGATGGGCGTGGTCGACCGTGCGCTCGAGAACATGAGCACCTCCATGGTCAGCATGAACCTGCGCCGGATCGACGCCGCGCAGGCGCTGAGCCAGCAGCTTTCGGTCGACGGCTCGCGCACGATCTGGACGATGCTGATCGGCAGCATCGTCGCGATCATCGGCGCGATCGGCGTGTCGATCGTCGTGTCGCGCCAGGGGATCACCGGCCCGCTGGAAGCGCTTCAGCAGACGATGGCGCAGCTCGCTGCGGGCAACCATCACGTCGATGTCCCGGGCACCGAACGCACCGACGAACTGGGCACGATGGCCAAGGCCGTGCTGGTGTTCCGCGATGCCGCGGTCGAGCAGGAGCGCGTCCAGGCGGAAAAGGCGGCCGCCGACGCCGAGCAGCGCAAGGTCGTCCAGGCGCTCGAAGCCAATCTGAGCAAGCTCGCCGCCGGCGACCTGACCGCAGCGATTAGCGAGCGTTTCTCGGCTGCCTATGAAACGGTGAAGGTCAACTTCAACGACGCGGTCACGGCGCTCAGCAGCCTGATCGGCACCGTACGCGAGCGCGCCGAGACGATCCGCACCGGCTCGCAGGAAATCGCCGTCGCCTCGGAGGATCTGGCGCGCCGGACCGAAAGCAACGCCGCCAGCCTGGAACAGACCTCGGCCGCGGTGGCGCAGATCGACCAGCGGATCAAGGCGACCGCGACCGCCGCGGGCGATACCGTCCAGCGGGCGGACGACGCGATCAAGACGGTGTCGTCGGGGCGCGCGGTTGCCGACGAGGCGGTGCAGGCGATGACCCGCGTGGCGGACAGCGCCAAGGGCATCGACAGCGTGATCGAGGGCCTCGACAAGATCGCGTTCCAGACGCGCGTCCTCGCCATGAACGCTGCGGTCGAGGCCGGCCGCGCGGGCGAGGCAGGCCGCGGATTTGCGGTGGTTGCGGACCTGGTGTCGCAGCTGGCGATGCGTTCGGAGGAAGAAGCGGGGCGCGCGCGGGAGCAGTTGACGGCGACGCAGAGCGACATCGTTGCGGCGGTGGAAATGGTGCAGAAGGTCGACAATGCGCTGGCGGACATCACGTCCGACGTCGGCGCGGTGCACGGGCTGCTGGGGCAGATGGCCGCCGACAACCATGCCCAGTCGAGCGCGATCACGCAGATCAGCGTCGCGGTGAGCAGCATGGACCAGTCGACCCAGCAGAACGCCGCGATGGTCGAGGAAACATCGGCCGCAGCGCGCAACTTGACCAACGAAGTCAACGAGTTGGCCGGTCAGGCCAGCCAGTTCAAGATCGACGGGAACACCGCCGCGCGCGCCTCTGCACGCGCCGCAAAGCCGGCCGCGAACGCCGGTTATGTCTCCCCGGTCAAGCCGCTGCCGGTGCCGGTCAGCACCCCCGCGGGCGCCGACGACTGGGCGCAATTCTGACCCCCCGACGGCCCGCCCCGCCCCCCCGGGGCGGGCCGTCCCCCGCCCCAATGGCGCGATAAAATTGTCGTTGCGAAACAAAATCGCGCAAAATCAGAGCAAAAACCTCCGTTCGAATACCTAGAAGCGGCCGAAAACCGCCGTTTCGAGGAACCCGATGGCATAACGATCCGGCCAGCGACCTATAATGACGGGCATACCGTGCGGCGGAATGGAAGCTGCACGCCCAACATGCAGGGTCCACGCCATATGGAAACCATTCTCGCCCGGATTAAAATCCCCGCCAAGATCATCGCCGTCCTGCTGATGCTCGGCATCGCGACGATCAGCGTCGCCTTCATCTCGTCGAACACGCTGAAGAAGGCCGACACCGACTATTCCCAGCTCACCGACCACAAGCTGCCGGTGACCACCAAGCTGGCACGCGTCAACCGCCATGTGACCGCGATGGTCTATGCCGGATACCGCACGCTCGCCTATCCGGGCGGATCGGCGGCCGGCCGCGAGGCGGTCGAGGCCGAAAAGAAGTCGTTCGACGCCGCGAACAAGCTGCTCGACGAAGTCCAGGCGCTCGATCCCAGCGCGACCGACATCGTCCAGACCGTCCGCGGCAAGGTGGCCGACATCCACGCGCTGACCGAAAAGGCGGCCGCGCTCGGCTATCGCGACGAGAACGACGCGGCGCGCGCGCTGCTGTCTGAAACCGACCCCAAGGTCATCGCCTTTTCGGACGCGACCGCTGCGATCAACGACGGTCGCATCAAGGATGCCAACGCGATTTCGGCCAATCTGAGCAGCGAGCTCGGCAGCACCTCGACGATGCTGCTGGTGGTGAGCTTCCTCGCCACGCTGGGCATGATCGCGCTCGGCTATCTGGTGGCGCGGATGGGCATCACCGGCCCGATCGCCAAGCTGCAGGCGACGATGCACAGCCTGGCCGGCGGCAACCACCATGTCGAGGTCGAAGGCACCGAGCGCGCCGACGAACTGGGCGCGATGGCACAGGCGGTGCTGGTGTTCCGCGACAATGCGATCGCACAGGAAGAGTCGCAGAAGGCCAAGGCCATCGCCGACGCCGAGCAGAAGCACGTCGTCGAGGTGCTGGGCGACAGCCTGGGCAAGCTCGCCGCGGGCGACCTGACCTGCGACATCCGCGAGAATTTCGCCGCCGACTATGCGGTGGTGCGCGAGAACTTCAACCAGGCCGTCAGCGGGCTGCGCGACCTGATCGGATCGGTGTTGGAAAGCACCGCGTCGATCCGCACCGGATCGGCCGAGATCGCCCAGGCGTCGGAAGACCTGGCGCGCCGCACCGAAGCCAATGCGGCCAGCCTGGAAGAAACCTCGGCCGCCGTCACCGAGATGGACCAGCGGCTGCGCGCGACCGCCGATTCGGCCAAGAGCACCGTGACGCGGGCCGACGGCGCGATGACGACCGTGTCGGGCGGCCGCGAGACCGCCGACGAGGCGCTGCAGGCGATGACCCGCGTGGCCGAAAGCGCCAAGGGCATCGACAGCGTGATCGAAGGCCTCGACAAGATCGCGTTCCAGACGCGCGTCCTTGCGATGAACGCCGCGGTCGAAGCCGGCCGCGCGGGTGAAGCGGGCCGCGGCTTCGCCGTCGTCGCCGACCTGGTTTCGGCGCTGGCGATGCGTTCGGAAGAGGAAGCGAGCCGGGCGCGCGAACAGCTCACCGCCACCCAGTCGGACGTGGTCGCCGCGGTCGAGATGGTCAAGAAGGTCGACGAGGCGCTCGCCAACATCACCGGCGACGTGACCGAGGTGCACAGCCTGCTCAACCAGATGGCCACCGACAACCAGGCGCAGTCGTCGGCAATCTCGCAGATCAGCACCGCGATCGGCACGATGGACCAGGCCACGCAGCAGAACGCCGCGATGGTCGAGGAAACGTCGGCCGCCGCACGCAACCTCAACTCCGAGGTCGGCACGCTGACCGAAAAGGCGAGCAAGTTCCGCATCGACGGCATGTCGCACGCCGCCCCGATCGCCCGCACGCCGACGCGCAGCCCCGCCCCCGCCCCGCGTGCCCCGGCGCGCGCGGCCAAGGCGAAGCCGTCGGACAGCGGCTATGTCTCGCCGGTCAAGCCGCTGCCCGGCCCCGTCGCGGCCAACGGGCACGACGACTGGACGTCGTTCTGACGAACGGCACGACCCGGGCGGGGTGACACCCCCCGCCCCGGCCCGAACAAGGGGGCGCCGCGGCCTGGGCTGCGGCGCCCCTTTGCGTTCGGGAAACGAGAACGCCGCCCGACCGCCCGCGCCGGCCGAACCCGCCGGTTCGGCGCGCGGCCGAGCCCCGGTGCGCGGGACGCAGCGGCAACGGCAACGGTAGGGGCAACGGCAGGGGCGATGGCGCCGACGCGATCAACACGCTATATGACCATCCAGATGGTCAGGAGTGTCACGATGGATGCGATCCGCCTGGCGGATGCCAAAGCCCGTCTGAGCGAATTGGTGGACCGGGTCGAAGCCGGCGATTCGATCGACATCACGCGGCGCGGCAAGCCGGTCGCGCGGCTGACCGCAGTGACGAAGCCGCGCCAGCCGATCGACGCCGCTGCACTTCGCGCATTGACCGCAACCATGTCGCCCCAGGCCGAAAGCGCCGCCGAGCTGGTGCGGGCAATGCGCGATGCCGATCGATACTGATGCAGTATCTCGACACGTCGCTGATCGTCGCGGCGCTTTGCAACGAAGCGGCAACGGCGCGCGTCCAGGCCTGGCTGGCGGCACAGCCCCCGGCGCAGCTTGCCATCAGTGACTGGACGCTCACCGAAATGTCATCGGCGCTGGCGATCAAGCTGCGGAGCGGGCAGATCGACCTGACGCAGCGGGCCGCCGCACTCGCCATGTTCAACACGCTGGTCGCCGACAGCCTGACCGTGCTGGGCGTCAGCAGCGCGCAGTTCCGAACGGCCGCGATATTCGCCGACCAGCATGCGCTCGGGCTTCGTGCCGGCGACGCGTTGCACCTTGCCGTCGCGTCGGACCATGGCGCGACGCTCCACACGCTCGATCGGCGGCTTGCCGATGCCGGTCCGGCACTGGGCGTACCGACGCAATTGCTGGCGTGACGGGCGCCGCCATGGCCGGTGCGTGGTCCGATGCCGAGAATGACGCCATCGTCGCGGACTATTTCGCGATGCTTGCAAAGGACGTCGCCGGACAGCCGTACAACAAGGCCGAACATAACCGACGCCTGCAAGCAAGGATCGGGCGTCCGAAAGGCGCGATCGAATACAAGCATCAGAACGTCAGCGCGGTACTCAAGGGGCTCGGGGAGGACTGGATCCCCGGCTATAAGCCGGCCTTCAATTTCCAGGCATCGCTGGTGGATGCCGTCGTGCGCTGGCTTGCGCGTCACCCCGAATGGCTGGCCCCCGCTGCACGGATGGCAGCCCCCCCGCCATCATCGACGTTCCGGGATGAGCCGATGCTGTGGATAGGGCCGCCGCCGACACACAGCAACGCGCCGCCGCCGGACGAGCTGGCACAGATGACCGCCCTTGCGCGGAAATATGACGTGGCGGAACGCGACGCCCGGAATCGGGCGCTGGGATGTGCCGGGGAGGAACATGTGCTGGCCCATGAACGCGCCAGCCTGCGCGCCGCCGGGCGCCCGGACCTTGCGGCCCGCGTCCGCTGGGTGTCGCACATCGACGGGGACGGCGCCGGCTATGACATTCTGAGCTTCGCGACCGACGGCAGCGATCGGCTGATCGAGGTAAAGACGACGAACGGGTGGGAGCGGACCCCGTTTCACATCACCCGCAACGAACTGGCAGTTGCGGAGCAACGCCGCGACCATTGGCGACTGATCCGATTGTGGAATTTCGCGCGCGAACCGCGCGCGTTCGAATTGCACCCGCCGTTGGACGCGCATGTGTCGCTGATCGCCACCAGCTTCCAGGCGGATTTCAGATAACCCGTCCCCGCGCCGCCCCGGCGGGCGGTCGCGGCGGCGGGCGGGCACGGGAAAGGGGCGCCCGGTGGTGCCGGACGCCCCCATTTGGCTTTCATCCGAACGCGGTCGGCCGGGTCAGGCCGCCATGCGCTGGGTACGCAGACCGTCGAGAACGAGGCGGTTGACCGCGATCAGCTCGCCGATCGGCTCGCGGCCCGACACGACGTCGCTGGTAAAGCGTTCCACCCACAGGCCGAGCGAGATGATGCTGGCACGCAATTCCATCGGCAGGCCGTTGCCGTTCATGCTGCAGTCGCTGGTGAACGCCGCCCACATCTCGCGATTGCGGTGCAGGATCGGCATCACCATGGCGCCTTTCAGCCCCTTGGCCTCGGCTTCCATCATCTCACCCGTAATCTCGCTGATCAGGCGATGTTCGGTCGCCCGCGGGGTTTCGGCCCGGCTCAGGGCCGCCTGATAGGCATTGAGAGACATCATCGCTCCTTTGCTGACCCCCCTATTCTAGGAAGAAATTGCCGGTCGGAGCGGCGGCCTTCCTATAAGAATCGTGCGTCACTCGATGCGGGGCGCGCTTTTCCAGGGAAAACTGCATTGACCGACACCATCCTTCCGCACGCCCTGCCGGGCGCGCTTCAGGGGCGCGACGGCATCAAATATCTGTCGCTCGACTGTTTCGACACGCTGTTGTGGCGTGACAGCCAGGCGCCGCACGACCTGTTCGGCGCGCTGCCCGAGGTGACGGTCCCCCAGCGCCGCCGCGCCGAGATGCGCGCGCGCCTGGCCGCCGAGCTACGCCGCCGCCGCAACGAGGTGACGATCGACGAGATCTATCGCGAGCTGTTCCCCAACGCCGACGCCGCGACGCGCGCCGCCGCGATCCATCGCGAGCTGGAGGTCGAGGTGACGCATTGCTATGCGTTCCGGCCGACGGTCGAGCTGATGCGCGAGGCCAAGCGCACCGGCCGCAAGGTCATCATCGTCAGCGACACCTATCTGGACGCCGTGCAGTTGCGCGCGCTGATCGCACGCGCGGCGGGCGAAGAGGTCGTCGAGCTGATCGACACGATCTTCTGTTCGTCGGCATTCGGCCGGGCGAAGGCGCAGGGCCTGTACGGCGAGGTGCTGAAGAAGCTGCCCGTCAAGCCGCACGAGATCCTGCACATCGGCGACAACATCGCCGCCGACGTCGCCGGCGTGGCGCCGTTCGGCGTCGCGACGCTGCACCTGGTGCAGTTCACCGACGCCACCGAGCAGCGGCTGCGGCTGGAATCGGCGGTGAACGCCATCCTGCACCCCGCCAGCCCCGGCATGATCGCGACGCACCAGCCGCACCGCCCGGTGCTGGCGGTGGGCGAGCCGCAGATCGCCGACGCGGCCGAAGCCTTTGGCTTCAGCGTGCTCGGCCCCGTGTTCCACGCCTTCGAACGCTGGCTGGTCGAGGAGGCCGCCGCGCTGGAGGCCAAGCGCAGCGGGCGCGTGCACTGGGTGTTCCTGATGCGCGACGGCCATCTGCCGATGCAGGTCCACGCCGCGAGCGGCCATGCCGCGCCGGCGCATGCCGCCGAGATCAGCCGCTTTACCGCCACCGCCGCGTCGTTCGTCGACGAGAACGCGCTGCTCAACTATCTGCAGTACGAAACGAGCACCGATCCGCGCGTGCTGGCCAACCAGTTGCTGATCCCGCCCGCCGAGACGACGCGGATCCTGAAGGCGATGCCCGCCGGGCTGGCGGGCGAGGCGCTGGTGCGCGCGGTGGTGAAGGAATTGCGCGACCCCGCGCGCGTGCGCCGCGTGCTGAAGGCGTCGGCGGGTTTCGCCGAGCGGCTGGTCGCGCATGTGCGCGCGGTGTGCAACCCGCTGCCGGGCGACACGCTGATGCTGATCGACCTGGGCTATAACGGGTCGGTGCAGAACGAGGTCGAGGCGCTGTTGCGCCGCGCGCTGAAGGTCGAGGTGGCCGGACGCTATCTGTTGCTGCGCGAGCATGTGAACACCGGGCTCGACAAGCGCGGGCTGATCGACACGCGGCATTACGACGCCCATGCGCTGGAGGCGCTGTGCGCCAATGTCGCGGTGATCGAGCAGATGAGCACCGCCGACCAGGGATCGGTCGTCGATTACCAGCCCGACGGCACGCCGATCCGCCGCACCAACACGATCGATGCCGAGCAGAGCGCGATCCGCGCCAGGGTGCAGACGGGCGTGGTGCGCTTTACCGCCGAGACGAACATAAGCTTCCTGCGCACCAGCAACCCCGATGCCGACATGCTGTGGCGGCGCGGCGCGGTGTCGGCGATGGCGCGGCTGATGTTCCTGCCCACCGGCGGCGAGCTCGCGATGTTCGAGGCGTTCGAGCACGACGTCAATCTGGGCGTCGACCAGAAGGTGCGGCTGTTCGACCGCAGCGTGGCGCAGCACGGCCTGCGCCAGCGCGGGCTGTTCTACATGAAGGGTTCGGACCGCATGTACCTGCCCGCCGAACTCGACGGCGAGGGCATGTCGGCCAAGCTGTCGCTGCTGACGCAGCGGCGCTTCGGCCTGCCGTTCAAATATGCCGATTTCATCGACCGTTCGGTCGCGCTGCCGGTGATCGTCGCCGACGGCAAGAACGCGACGACGGGCACCGTCGACGCGGCGGCGACGCATGACGGCTATTTCCTGGCCCCGATCCCGATCGGCGACTGCCGCTATTCGGTGGGGCTGCAGTTCGGCCAGCTTTACGACTGGCTGCAGATCGACAGCGTGGCATTCATGTCGGTCGAGACGTTCCTGAGCGAGAAATACCAGTATGGCGAGGGCGAACGCCCCGCCGCCCCCTCGCTGGAGGGGATGGTCCAGGTCGCCCCGCACCTGTTCCAGTGCCAGGACGAGTACGCGTTCATGATGGTGCCCCCGCCCCCGCGGATCGACGACCGGCCGATGATGCTGGCGGTCGTGTTCCGCCCGATCGCGGCGCGCCAGCCGGCCGAGCCCGCATGCGCGGCGCCGGCCCAGACCCATTCCGGAGTTTCCGCATGACCGATCTGCTGATCCATTCGATGTCCGAATTCGCCGACCTGATCCTGGAATCGATGCACGCCGCGGGCGTGCGCGACGTGGTCGAGGTGGGCGCCGAATTCGGCGGCATGTCGCAGCAGCTCGCCGCCTATGCCACGCTGATGGGCGGCACGCTGACGAGCATCGACCCCGCGCCCAAGCCCGAATTCGTGCAATGGGCGGCCGGCGAGGCGCAGGTGCGCCACATCGCGCAGCCGAGCCTGGCGGCGATGCCCGCGCTCGACGCGCCCGACGTGTGGGTGATCGACGGCGACCACAACTATTACACCGTGTTCAACGAGCTGCGCATCGCGCGCGCGCGGTCCGAAGCGGCGGGCAAGCCGCTGTTCGTGTTCCTGCACGATGTGAGCTGGCCGTGCGCGCGGCGCGATTTCTATTATGCGCCCGACCGCATCCCCGCCGAGCACCGCCATCCGCACAGCTTCGACGTCGGCGTGACGCTGGGCGAGGCAGGAACGCTGCCCGGGCGCGGCTTTCGCGGGCACGGCCAGTTCGCCTGGGCGCTGGAGGAAGGCGGCCCGCGCAACGGCGTGCTGACCGCGATCGAGGACTTCCTGGCCGAAGCCGACGCCGCGGGCGCGACGCTTGCCTATGCCAACATTCCCGCGGTGTTCGGGCTGGGCGTCGTCTTCGACACGCGCGCCGAATGGGCCGAGCGCGTGACGGCGATCCTGTCGCCGTACCACAACAACCAGCTGCTCGCGACGCTCGAGCTCAACCGTTTGCGCAACTATCTTGCCGTCATCGACGCGCAGGATCGGGTCGCCGCCTGAGCAATTTCCCGGGGGTAAGCCCCCCCGGGCGTCAACCCTTCCTATAATTCTGGGACAAACCAGGGAAAGAAAACGGCACCGCGATGCTTATCGGCGTTGGTTTCATCATCATTCTCGGCTGCGTCTTCGGGAGCTTCATCATCTCCGGGGGCAAGTTCGAGATCATCATGCACGCGCTTCCGCACGAGCTGATGGCGATCGGGGGCGCCGCCGTGGGCGCGTTCATCGTCGGCAACTCGATGTCGACGGTGAAGCTTGCGGGCGCCGGGATCGCGCGTGCGTTCAAAGGCTCGCGCTGGAACGCCGCGGACTACAAGGACCTGCTGACGCTGCTGTTCGGCCTGCTCACCACCTTCAAGAAGGGTGGTGCGACCGGGCTGGAACCGCACCTCGACAATCCCGAGGAAAGCAGCCTGTTCTCGCCCTATCCGCGGATCCTGAAGGACCACCACCTGATCGAATTCATCTGCGACTATCTGCGCATGATGACGGTGAACTTCGAGGACCCGCACCAGATCGAGGCGGCGATGGACGCCGACATCGAAAAGCACCACCACGAGGAAGCCACGCCGCAGCACGCGCTGCAGATCATGGCCGACGGCCTGCCGGCCATCGGTATCGTCGCGGCGGTGCTGGGCGTCATCAAGACGATGGGCTCGATCGACCAGCCCACCGAAATCCTGGGCGCGATGATCGGCGGCGCGCTTGTGGGTACCTTCCTGGGCGTTCTGCTGTCCTATTGCGTCGTCGGCCCGCTCGCAACGAAGCTGCTCGAGACGATCGACGCGGACTCGCAATGCTACGGGATCGCGAAGACCGCGATCGTCGCATACGCCCAGAACCAGCCGGTCCAGGTCGCGATCGAAATCGCGCGCCGCATGACCCCGTCGGCCTATGCGCCGACCTTCCAGCAACTCGAAACTGCACTCGACGAGGCGAAGAATGGACTCAACCCTGCCGCTGCCTGAGGGCGCGCCCGAATTCCCCATGGACCTGGGCGACGCTGCTGCAACCGAAGCCAGTGCCGAGGACCGCTCGCTGCGCCTTCCGGTGCATGGATCGACCGTCACCGCCGCCGAACTGCGCGAGCGCATCATCCAGGCCGCCGATATCGACGGCGTGATGGAGATCGATGCCTCGCAGGTCGAAAGCGTCGGTCAGGCGGTGCTGCAGATCCTGGTCGCCGCGCACGCCGAGGGCGAGCGTGCCGGCCTTCCCTTTCGCCTCGTGAACCCCAGCCAAGCCTTTCTTGATCGCGTTGAAAGCTGCCGCCTCGCGGACGCGATCGGCATCGAAACCGGAGACGCACTGTGACCAAGCTGATTCTGACCGTGGACGATTCGGCGAGCATGCGCATGCTGCTCAAGACGTCGCTGACCGCCCAGGGCTATCGTATCGAGAGCGCCAATGACGGCCAGCACGGTCTGGAGCGGATGCACGAAGTGCAGCCGGACCTGCTGATCACCGACATCAACATGCCGAAGATGGACGGTTTCGAGCTGATCGAGGCGGTCCGTTCCGAGGACAAGTTCCGCGGCACGCCGATCCTGGTGCTTTCGACCGAATTTTCGGACGAGAAGAAGGCCCGCGCCCGCGAAGCCGGCGCGACGGGCTGGATCACCAAGCCGTTTGAAGCAACCAAATTGGGGGCGGCGATCCGCCGGGTGTGCCCGTGAGCGACGAACTCGACGAAATCCAGGCGATCTTCTTTGAAGAATGCGCCGAGGGCCTGACCACCGCCGAAGAAGGACTTTCGGCGATGCAGGCGGGCGACATCTCTGCCGAGACGATCGCGGGCGTCTTCCGCGCGGTCCATTCGATCAAGGGCGGCGCCGGCGCGTTCGGTCACAGCGACCTGACCGCGTTCGCGCACAAGTTCGAAAACGTGCTCGACGAGGTGCGCGGCGGCAAGATCGTCCCCACCCCGGGCGTCATCAAGGTGATGCTGAGCTCGTTCGACGTGCTGTCGGACCATGTCGAGGCGGCGAAGGGCCTGGCCCCGCGCCCGAACGACGAGGCCGCGCTCGCGGCGCTGGAAAAGGTGCTCGCCGACAAGGGCGTGGCCGACGGCGACGTTGCCGCTGCCCCGGCCGCCGCAGCCCCCGCACCGGCACCGGCCCCCGCGCCGGCACCGGCCGCAGCCGAGGTCGACGAATTCGGGTTCAGCCCGGTCGCGGTCTCGCTCGACGATTTCGACGCCCCGGCCCCCGAGCCCGCCGGCCCCGCGCCGTGGCGGATCGTGTTCCGCCCGTCGCGCGCCGCGATGGAAAATGCGGGCGAGCCGCTGCTGGTCATCCGCGAGCTGGAAGACCTGGGCGCGCACATCGTTTCGATCGACACCGCGACGCTGCCCGCGCTGCGCGACATGGACCCCGAGGACGCGTATTTCACCTATACGCTGGCCGCCCCGGGCACGATCGAAGAGAATGCGATCAACGACTGCTTCGATTTCGTCGCGCCGGACTCGTACATCGAGGTCACGCGTGACGAAGTGGCGGTCGCCGCCCCCGAAGCGCCGGCCGCCCCGGCCGCCGCGGCCGAGGACGACGGCATCCCGTTCGTGCCGGTGACGGCGTCGGTCGACGACCTGACCGCGCAGATGGAGCAGATGGTCGCGACGATCGCCGCCGCCTCCCCCAGCGTCGAGGTTGCCGCCGCCGCGAGCGCGCCTGCCCCCGCCGCCCCCAGCGGCGGCGCGGCCAAGCCGCACGCCGAGGCCGCGCAGACGATCCGCGTCGACCTGGTCAAGCTCGACCTGCTGCTCAACCTGGTCGGCGAGCTGGTGATCCGCAACTCGATCCTGGCCGACCGGCTGTCGCCGGCCGATCGCCAGCGCGTCGAACTGCCCGAACTCGCCCGGCTGACGCGCCAGATCCAGGACAACGTCATGTCGCTGCGCGCCCAGCCGATCCGGCAGGCGTTCAGCCGCGTGCCCCGGATGCTGCGCGACCTTTCGGCCGAGACCGGCAAGACGATCAACCTCGAGACCTATGGCGAGACGACCGAAGTCGACAAGGGCGTCATCGAGAAGATCGGCGATCCGCTGACCCACATGATCCGCAATGCCGCGGACCATGGCCTGGAAAGCGCCGAGGAGCGTCTGGCCGCGGGCAAGCCCGCCGCCGGCACGATCAAGCTGTCGGCCGAGCAGAAGGGCGCGCGCATCTTTGTCCGCGTCCAGGACGACGGCCGCGGCATCAACCGCGAGAAGGTGCGCGGCAAGGCGATCGAGAAGGGCATCATTTCGGCCGACGCCCATCTGACCAACGAGGAAATCGACCAGCTGATCTGTGCCCCGGGCTTTTCGACCGCGGACAAGATCTCGAACATCTCGGGTCGCGGCGTGGGCATGGACGTGGTCCGTTCGAACGTCGAGGCGCTCGGCGGCCGCGTCGAGATCCATTCGGTCCCGGGCGAAGGCACGACCTTCACCATGATCCTGCCGCTGACGCTGGCGATCCTGGACGGCATGATCGTGCGGCTGGCAGGCCAGCGTTTCGTCCTGCCGCTGACGCACGTGCTGGAGACCGTCCAGCCCGAGGCGGGCCAGGTCAAGCGCACCTCGCCCAGCAGCGAAGTGATCGACATGCGCGGCGAATATGTGCCGGTGAAGCGTGCCACCGAGATCTTCGGCCTGAACGACGACCGCCCCATCGAGGACTCGCTGGTGGTGATCGTCGAGAGCGAAACCTCGGGCAAGGTCGGCCTGGTCGTCGACACCATCGATGACCGCCGCGAGGTCGTCATCAAGAGCCTCGACCAGAACCTGCACCCGATCCGCGGCCTGGGTGGCGCGACCATCCTGGGCGACGGTTCGATCGCACTGATCCTCGACATCGAGGCCCTCGTCGCCTCGCCCTCCCCCCGTTACACCCCGAAAGGACTGGCAGCATGACCAACGCCACTGAGAACGCCGCCGCCAACGACACCGGCTGCAAGATCGTCACCTTTTCGCTGGGCAAGCAGACCTTCGGGATCGACATGCGCGCCCTGATCGAAATCCGCGAATGGGACGAGCCGACCCCGCTCCCCAACGTGCCGAGCTTCATCAAGGGCGTGAGCAACCTGCGCGGCAACGTGATCCCCGTCGTCGGCCTGGCCGAGCGGCTGGGCTGGGAGCCGAGCGTGATCCATGCGCGGTCGTGCATCCTGGTCGTCAACATCGCGGGCAAGCAGGCCGGTTTCCTGGTCGACGAGGTCAACGACATCGTCGCGATCAACGAGGCCGAGATCCAGCCGGCGCCCGAGGTCGAATCGATCGAGCAGAGCGTCATCAAGGGCCTGGTGCGCATCACCACCCGCGCCAAGGACGGCACGCGTGACGAGAACGGCACGATGGTGCTGCTGCTCGACCTCGACGCGCTGAGCCTGACCAAGCACATGGACATCGCCGCATGAGCGCCGCCGGCGGCGCCCCCGCGGCGCTTGCCGGCGGGGGCTCGGCAACGGCACAGACCGCGGAGATCACACACCGCGATTTCGTCGCCATTGCCGCGATCATGCACGATGAAGCGCGCATCGCCCTGAGCGAAGCGAAGACGACACTCGTCCAGTCACGCCTCGCCCGCCGGCTTCGCGCCCATGGGCTGACCCGGTTCAGCGATTATGTGAACCTGGTTCACAGCGACGCAGAGGAACGGCACCGGATGGTGGTCGCACTGACCACCAACCACACGCACTTCTTCCGCGAGCCGCACCATTTCGACCACTTCCGCGAAACGGTGATGCCGGTGCTGAAGCGCAAGCAGGGGCCGGTGCGGATCTGGTCGGCGGGCTGCTCGTCGGGCGAGGAGGTCTATACCATCGCGATGTGCCTGCTGGGGCCGGACCGCACGTCCGCGACCTGGCTGCGCAACGCCGATGTGCGGTTGCTGGCCACCGACATCTCGCCCCCCGTGGTCGAGGCGGTGCAGCGCGGCGTCTATGCCGAGAACGCGGCATCGGGCGTGATCGAGCCGTACAAGAGCGTTTGGATGCGCCGCCAGGGCGACAGCTTCGTCATGGCCGACGAGGCACGCAATATGGTGACCGCCCGCGTGCTGAACCTGTTCGAGCCATGGCCGCTGCGTGCCGCCTATGACGTGATCTTCTGTCGCAACGTGATGATCTATTTCGACGATGCGGCGAAGGCCGAGCTGGAGCACAATTTCGTCAACCAACTGGCGCCGGGTGGCTTTCTGTACATCGGCCATTCCGAACGCCTGATCGGCCCCGCATCGCGCCACATGCGCTCGTGCGGGCACACCATCTACCAGAAACCGGAGGGACGGGAATGAAACCCGTACGCACGCTGATCGTGGACGACAGCGCATCGATGCGGGCGACGCTGAAGCGGATGCTTTCGGCCGACCCCGAGATCGAAGTCGTGGGCATGGCGCCCGAGCCCTATGCCGCCCGCGAGATGATCAAGCAGCTCAACCCCGACGTGCTGACGCTCGACGTCGAGATGCCGGGGATGGACGGGCTGTCGTTCCTGGAACGCATCATGCGGCTTCGCCCGATGCCCGTCGTCATGTGCTCGACGCTGACGGCGCGCGGGGCGCAGGTGACGATCGAGGCGCTGCGCCTCGGCGCGGTCGACTATGTCACCAAGCCGAGCGGCACGCCCGAGGACATCGAGAAGGACGCGGCGCTGCTGCGGGAGAAGGTGAAGGCCGCCGCCCGTTCGGTCGCCCGCGCCGGACCGCAGCGCCTGCCCGCCCAGCCGTCGATCGCCGGCGGCGGCGCCGGCAAGCTGATCGCGATCGGATCGTCGACCGGCGGCGTCGAGGCGCTGTTCTCGGTCCTGCCCTCGCTGCCCGAGGATTGCCCGCCCGTGCTGATCGTCCAGCACATGCCGGCGACCTTTACGCAGAGCTTTGCACAGCGGCTCGACCACGACTGTCGCGTTAAAGTTGTGGAAGCTACCGACGGTGCGCAAATCGAGCGTGGAACCGTCTATATTGCTCCTGGGGGCGAGAAACACATGGAGCTCTCTGGCGGGGTCGACGGGCGCATCAAGCTGCGCGCCGGCGATCCGGTGGGAGGGCATCGCCCGGCGGTCGACGTGCTGTTTCGTTCGGTCGCATCGCTTGGGCCCGCGGCCGTCGGGGTGATCCTGACGGGCATGGGCCAGGACGGCGCCCAGGGTCTGCTCGAGATGCGCCGTGCCGGCGCACACACGCTCGGCCAGACCCGCGAGACCTGTGTGGTGTGGGGCATGCCCCGCGCCGCACGCGAGATCGGCGCGGTCGAGAAGGAAGTTGGGTTGTCGGCAATGCCCGAGGCGATCCTCAGGGCTTGCCGCGAAAAAGTTGGGAGCGTTTGATGCCGGCGGCAGCACAGATCAAGGTGATGGTGGTCGATGACCAGACCAGCATGCGCGCGATGATCCGTCGTGCGCTGCAGGATCTCGGTTTCAAAGACGTGCGCGACAAGGCCAGCGCCCCCGAGGCACTGGCGTCGATCCGCACCGACCGCGTCCACCTGGTGATTTCGGATTACAACATGCCCGACATGGACGGGCTGCAGTTTCTGGAGGAGGTCCGCAAGGACCCCGTGATCGGCAAGACGGTGTTCATCATGCTCACCGGATCGGCCGACAAGGAAATCGTCCAGAAGGCGGCTGCGCTTGGGGTCAACAACTATGTCGTGAAGCCCTTCGCACCCGCGGCGCTGAAGGAGAAGATCGAGCGCGTCTTTGGCGAGCTGAGCTAATGCGGCGCGTCTCGATCGTCCAGGGTGAGAATGCGATCGTGAACGAGCCGCACGTCGTCGTATCGACGTTGCTGGGTAGTTGTGTGGCAGCATGTCTCTATGACCCCGTCGCCAAGGTGGGTGGGATGAACCACTTCCTCCTTGGCGAGCCGGGTGCCGACCATCGCGTGTCGGCGTCCGACATGCAGCGATACGGCGTCCACGCCATGGAACTGCTGATCAACGGGATGATGCAGCGGGGTGCCGTGCGCAACCGGTTGCAGGCGCACCTTTACGGGGGCGCCAACATCATCTCTGGCCTGGGCGCCATCGGTTCCTCGAACGCCGCGTTCGCGCGGCGGTTCATGGAGACCGAAGGCATTACCGTCGCCCATAGTGATCTGGGCGGGTCGTCGGCCCGCAAGATCGAATTCCTGCCCTATGAGGGGCGCAGCCGTTGCACGAAGGTCGCCGAGCGCGTTCAGGAGCGCCCGCCCGCACCGATCGTTCCGCCGGCCGCGCACTGCGGAGATCTGGAGCTTTTCTGATGTCGTTCATGTCCGTGCCCGCCCAGCCCCGCCCCGATGGTTCCTTTCCGATGATCGACGCGTCGAGTGTTCTCCACAGCGTGATCGCCGGCGAGCTGCGCGAGATGCGCGAAAAGCTGGAAGGCCTGGCCGAAGTGCTGGTCGCCGACGAGCATTTCGCCACCTCGTACCTCGAGCAGCTCCAGGCGTTCGACTATCTGATCCAGCACGCCGACGAGTGCGTGAACCTGCTCGACCGGATCGCCGGCGGCGAGGATTCGATGTCGGCCATCAGCCATGTGCGGCTGGGCGCCGTCCAGGACCGATTGCGTGCGGCGCTGAAGGGACATTGAGATGGCGCATCCGGCGAATGACCGCCCGATCATCATCAAGAAGGTCAAGAAGGTCGCCGGCGGTCATCATGGTGGCGCGTGGAAGGTCGCTTACGCCGACTTCGTGACCGCGATGATGGCGTTCTTCATGCTGCTGTGGCTGATCGCCAACCCCGACAAGCAGCGGCTGAAGGGCCTGGCGCAATATTTCTCGCCGAGCGTTTCGAACGGCGCCCCGGCGTCCCCGATCCAGGGGGCGTCGGAGGGCACCGGCGGCCAGTCGCGCAAGTCGTCGACCGACATGAGCGCGGCGCGCGGCGTCCCCGCCGAGACCGCGGCGACCGTGGGCGAGGCCCGCGGCGGCACCGCCAACGTGCCCGATGCCTCGCTGCGCGTGATTGCGTCCGAACTGCAGGTCGCGCTCGATTCGATTCCCAACAGCCAGTCGCAGGGCAAGAAGAACACCGACATCCAGGCGGCGCGCGACGGGCTGCGCATCACGCTGATGGACACCGACCGCCAGTCGATGTTCCGCGCCAACACCGCCGAGCTGAACCCCTATGCCCGCGCGCTGCTGGCGCAGGCGGCGGCCAAGCTGGCCAAATCGGGCGCGCAGATCGCGATCGAGGGCCATACCGACGGCACCGGCGGCCAGGGCGAGGCCAACTGGCGGCTTTCGGGCGAACGCGCCCTGGCGGCGCGCGCCGCGCTGATCGCCGGCGGGATCACGCCCGACCGCTTTGCCGAAGTCGTCGCCATGGGGGCGACCAAGCCGGTCTATCCCGACCAGCCCGACCGCCCCGAAAACCGCCGTATCACGATCGTGCTGAAGGCGGAGGCGTCGTCGCTGCCGTCCGACTCGAGCTTCAAGTTCTGAGGGGCGCCGCACGATGAAGAAGATTCTCTTTCTGCTCGTGGTGGCATTGCTGGGCCTCGGCCTGGGCGGCGGCGCGGCCTATGGCACGCTGAAGCTGCTCGGCCCGCGCCCGGCGGGCGCACCCGCGGCGGATACCAAGCCCCCCACCTTCGTCGACGGCGGCACCGTGCTGGCCCCGCTGGTTTTCCCCGACGGCAGGCTGTCGGGCTATGCCCAGTTCCACATCCAGCTCGAAGTCCCGACCGACAAGGCCGAGTACGTGACCGCGCGGCTGCCGCTGCTGCTGCACGCGATCAACATGCGCACGTTCCGCACGCCGATGGCGTCCGGTCCGGACGGGCTGCTGCCCGACCTGGAGACGTTTCGCCGCGTGGTGATGGCGTCGGCCCCCGAGGCGTTCGGCCCCGGCGTGCTGCGCAAGGTGGCGGTGACCAAGGTGAACCCGGCATGACCCTATCGGTGTCGGCCCGGAGGCGCGCCGCCCCGCGGAACGGAGCAAGATGATGCGACTCGACCCCCAGGCCGACACGCCTTCGGGTGAGGAGAGAAGCATGATCGACGCCGAGACCCGCACCGACGCGCCCCATCTCTATCACGTCGAGCGCGCACCGCGCATCGTCACCACGCTGCTGGTGGGCAAGCTGATGTGCGAGCGCACGGTCCAGCAGATCTGCCGCATCCGCAACATCTCGGCGACGGGCATGCTCGTCGAATCGCCGCTGTCGCTCGCCAGGGACAACCAGGTCTCGGTCGAGCTGCGCAGCGGCGAGAAGCTGGAAGGCCGCGTCGCCTGGGCCGAGCCCGGCCGCGCTGGCGTGCAGTTCGACGCGCCGATCGAGGTCGACCGCGTGCTGAGCGAGGCGCGTTCGGGCGTCCGTGCGGGCGAGGCGGCGATGCCGCGCGCGCCGCGTTTCGACGTCTATTTCCCCGCACGCCTGATCCATCTGGGCCGCGGCATGGAAGTGCTGATCGAGAATATCTCGCAGACCGGCGCGCGGCTGCGCCTGTCGAGCCCGGCGGCACTCGACCACCAGATCACGCTGCACGTCGCCGGCCTGACGCCGCGCCACGCGCATGTCCGCTGGAGCATCGAGGACGAGGTCGGGATCGCGTTCGTCGAGACGATCTCGTACAACGAGCTGTCGGCCTGGCTGGGCCACGGCGGCAAGACCAACTGATCCCGGCGCGGGCGCCGCCGCAAGGCGCCCGATGCGGACCAGCGGACGCCCCCCCTACCCCCGCCCCCAACCCCGCACCTTTCCCCCGGCCGCGTACCCGCCCGCAGGCGGGCCGGCGCGCGCCGGCGAACCCCCAACGAAAAAGGGGCCTGCCGACGGCAGACCCCTTTCTCCCTGGAAGCGATGCGGACGGACGCCGTCAGACGGTGCCGAAACTCTTGACCAGCGACCCCGCCACGAGCGCCCAGCCGTCGACGAGCACGAAGAAGATCACCTTCATCGGCAACGAGATCGTCGTCGGCGGCAGCATCATCATGCCCATCGCCATCAGCACCGCCGACACGGCAAGGTCGATGACGAGGAACGGCAGCAGCAGCAGGAAGCCGATTTCGAACGCGCGACGCAGTTCGGAGATCATGAACGCCGGGGTCAGCGTCGACAGCGGCGTCTGCGCGCGCGACGCGATCGGCTTGCGCGCCAGATCGGCGAAGAGCTTGAGGTCGCTGTCGCGGACCTGGCTGAGCATGAACTGGCGGAACGGTTCCGACGTGCGTTCGAACGCCACCGTCTCGGTGATCTTGCCCTTGGTGTAGGGATCGACACCGTCGTTCCACGCCTTTTCGAACGTGGGCGCCATCACGAAGAACGACAGAAACATCGCCAGCGCGATCACCACCGGGTTGGGCGGCACGCCCTGGGCACCGATGCCGGTGCGCAGCAGCGACAGCGCCACGACCATGCGCGTGAAGCTGGTGACGGTCATCAGCAGCCCCGGCGCGAGGCTGAGCACCGTCAGCATCAGCACGAGCTGGATCGCGCGGCCCGAAAGCGCGCCGTCCCCGCCGAGCGTGATCGTCGTCGCCTTGGCCGCCGCCGAAGCGGCGGGCTGCGCGACCTGCGCCAGCGCCGCGACCGGCACCAGCATCAGGGCGACCGCAGCGGCGATCAGGAGTTTACGCATTGAGCGCCTCGCGCACCGCAGCGCGGTTCCACCGGGCGGTGTCACGCGGGCGGCGGGTGCGGGTGCGCGCTTCGGCAGCCACCTTGACGCGCGGCGAACGCGCGCGGACGAGCGCCGGAGCCTCGGCCGGATCGGCCGGGACGAGCGATGCCGCAGCGACGACGGGTTCGGGCGCACATTCGGCGGCGGCCTCGGCGGGGGTCAGTTCGACCACCACCATGCCGTCGGGCGACGCCGAAGGCGCCGGGTCGATCTCCGCGGGCAGCGCGTCGACAGGAGCGTCGGCATCCGACACGGTCGACGCCCCCGACGCCGCATTGAACTGCGCCTGGGCACGCGCGACGCCGGCAGCGACCGCACGCGGCAGCTCGACCAGCCGGGCGAAGCCGGACTTCAGCACCTCGAGATCGCGCTCGATCGTCGCGGGCGGCTCGGCCGCCGCGCCCTGCGGCTCGGCGCGCGCGGGCGCCGCGATGCCGGTTTCGATCGTCGCATGGCCTTCCGGCCCCATCAGGATCAGATGTTCGCAACCGTCGCGACGGATGAGCGCGATCGAACGCTTGCCGTCGACCGGCAGCCGTTCGACCAGCTCGACGCGCTTGCGGCCCGTCGCCGAAACGCGGCCGGGCAGCTTGAGGTCGTAGCGGCGCACGATCCACAGCGCGCACACGAGCATGCCGAGCACCATCCCCAGCGCACCCATGGTGCGCAGCATCGACAGAATATCCATTATTGGCGCTGCTTCTTCACAATCTCGGAGATTTCGAGCGACATCTGGTCGCCGTCGACGAGGATGCGGCCCTTGGCCACGAGCTCGCCGTTCACATAGACGAGGCTGGGATCGTCCTGCCCGCAATCGAGCGGGATCATCGCCCCACGGCTCATCTGAAGGATGTTGCGGATCGGCACCTCGGCCGACCCAAGGACGATCGACAGTTCGATCGTGATGCCATCGATAACGGACATGCGGCTCCCTTTCACCAAGACTTATAGGAACCTTTTTTCCGCCCCCGACGCCGCATGCGGCAAAAATTGCCTACAATGGTCGTGAGGCCGCCTACGGCCCCATCCGGAGTAGCGCATGGACTTGAAGACTTCGCTCGCCGTCTCGGCATCGGGCCTCCGCGCCCAGTCGCTGCGGATGCGCGTCATCGCCGAAAACCTTGCCAACCAGGACTCGGTCGCGTCGACGCCGGGCGGCAATCCCTATCGCCGCCGCGTCGCCAGCTTCCAGGCCCAGGTCGATCACGCCACGGGCGCGACGGGGGTCAAGGTGTCGGGCATCCAGGCTGACAATTCGGCCTTTACCCGCGTGTACGAGCCCGGCCACCCGGCCGCCGACGCCAAGGGTTATGTGCTGAAGCCCAATGTCAACGGCCTGATCGAGAGCGCCGACATGAAGGCCGCGCAGCGCAGCTATGAAGCCAATCTGAATGCCATCGAGGCGGCCAAGACGCTGACGATGCGCACGATCGACCTGCTGAAATAACGGCCCCGCCGTTTCACCAAACGAGGAATCCCTATGTCTATCGGAGCACTGGACGCCACCAATGCCTATGGCCGCGTTGCCGGCCTGGGCGGCACGCTGGGCGGCAAGGCGAGCACGGGCAAGACCGACGCGATCGGCGGCACGGGCGGCTTTGGCGCGATGGTCGAGAGCATGGTCACCGACACCGCCGACCAGCTGCGCACCGCCGAAAAGGCGTCGGCGATGCAGGTTGCCGGCAAGGGCGACCTGATCGACGTCGTCACCGCGATCGGCGCGGCCGAAACGGCGCTCGACACGATGGTCGCGGTGCGTGACCGCGTCGTCAGCGCCTATTCCGAAATCATGCGGATGCAGATCTGACCGATGAGCCCGGGCCAGGTCATCGATCTTGCGCAGGCGGCGCTGCTGCTCGTCCTTACCGTGGCGGGCCCGTTGCTGCTGACCTCGCTGATCGTGGGTTCGCTGATCGGCCTGTTGCAGGCGCTGACGCAGATCCAGGAAACGACGCTGACCTTCGTGCCGAAGATCCTGGCCATGGGCCTGGTTTTCCTGCTGATGCTCCCGACCATGGGCCAGGCGCTTGCCGGGTTCATGGCGCGGGTGAGCGACCTGATCATCCACGGATGATCCACGGATGATCGTCCCCCCCGACCTTGAGCTGACCGTCGCCGCATTCTTCGTGGTGTTCGCCCGCGTGGGCGCGGTGCTGATGCTGCTGCCCGTTTTCGGCGACGATTCGATCCCGGGGCGCGTGCGGCTGATGATCGCATTCGGCATGTCGGCCGCGCTGTTCGGCATCCTGGGCGATCCCGCGCGCAACGCGCTGTCGCACGGCGCGGTGCTGCCCGCAGTGCTGGTGAGCGAACTGGTCACCGGCCTGGCGATCGGCACGATCGTGCGCATCCTGTTCTTTGCGATGGCGATGGCGGGTTCGATCGTCAGCATGCAGGCCGGCTTTTCGTCGGCGGTGGTGTTCGACCCGTCGCAATCGGGTTCGGCGCCGCTGCTGTCGAAGTTCGTCGGCATCGCCGCCGCGCTCGTCTGCCTGGGGATGCAGGTGCATCACCTGTGGCTGGGCGCGATGATCCAGAGCTATCACAGCTTTCCCGTCGGCGGATTGCCGCCGATGCATGACTTTGCCCAGCTGGCGGTGCAGGCGTTGTCGCGTTCGATGACGCTGGGCTTCAGCCTGGCGGCGCCGCTGCTCGTCTATGGCATCGTCTTCAACGTCGCGCTGGCGCTCGCCGCGCGCGTTGCCCCGGCGATCCAGGTGTTCTTCATCGCGCAGCCGCTCAACCTGTTGCTGGGCGTCAGCCTGGCCGCCGCAACGATCGGCACGATGCTGACCATGTTCGCCAAGGCCATGGCCGACGCGATGCAGGGAGGCTGGTAATGGCCGGGGGCGGCGACAGCGACGACAAGACCCACGACCCAACAGACAAGAAGCTGCAGGACGCGCGCGAGCGCGGCGAGACGCCGATGGCGCCCGAGATGCGCCATGCCGCGATGTTCGTGGCGATGCTGGTCGTGATGGGCGGGCTGGGCACCTATACGCTGCGGTCGATGGGTACGCTGTTCGTGCGCCTGTGGGGCGGCGCGGACGATTTCCGCCTGGAACCCGAAGGCGCGCAGGCCTTTGCCACCGGCCTGTTCGAGATGATCGCCACCGCGATGCTGCCGCTGATGGGCGCGCTGTTCGGCATGGCGCTGCTCGGCGGGCTGTTGCAGGGGCGGCCGATGCTGGCGTGGAGCCGCATCAAGCCCAAATGGTCGAAGCTGAACCCCGCCAGCGGGCTGATGCGGATGTTCGGCAAGCAGTCGCTGGTCGAGTTCTTCAAGACCTTTGCCAAGCTGTGCATGGTGGCGGGCATCGCCGGCGTGATCGCCTGGCCCTATGCCGCCGGCGTCGACCAGCTCGTCGGCGCCGACCTGTACACCACGGGTGCGGCGGCGTCGTCGATCGTGCTGGCGATGCTGCGCCCGATCGCGATGCTGGTCGGCGCGCTCGCGCTGTTCGATTTCGTGTGGCAGCGGCGCGCGTTCATGAAGCGGATGCGCATGAGCCTGCAGGAGATCAAGGACGAGCACAAGGACGCCGAGGGCGACCCCAAGATCAAGGCCAAGATCCGCGGCATGCAGATGCAGCGCGCCAGGAACCGGATGATGGCCAATGTGCCCAAGGCCAGCGTCATCATCACCAACCCGACGCACTATGCGATCGCGCTGCAATATGACCATGGCGTGATGGCGGCACCGGTGGTGGTGGCGAAGGGCGTCGACGCGATCGCGCTGAAGATCCGCGAGATCGCGGCCGAGCACAATATCCCGATGGTCGAGAACCGGCCGCTGGCGCGCGCGCTCTATGCCAGCGCCGAACTCGACCGGCCGATCCCGGTCGAGCATTATGCCGCGGTGGCCGAAGTCATCAGCTACGTGCTGCGGATCGCACGCCAGCGCGCCTGACGCGCGGCCGGGCTACGGGCGACGATGCCCGCGCCCCCTTCCCTTTCCAGCTCCCTTTCGTGATTGCCGGGATGGCCGAAGGCCGTCGTCCGGGTGCGCCGATGTTCCCGGACAGGCCCGGACGGGCCCGATCAGATCTCGATATCGAACTTGGCGAGTTCGACGCGGACGCGCAGGTCGATTTCCGACAACAGGTTGGACAGCACGGGATTGTCGCTCGTCTCGAACGTCTGCGACCATTCGGCGATCTCGCGCAGCCGGTCGACGCTGGCCACGCCGGTCGACAGTTCGCGATGCAGCCGGTCCAGCGCGTCGAGGCCGCGTTCGGCGTCACGCGCCATGCGGCGGCGCCGTTCGACCTCGGGATCGGTGGTGCCGAGCGCGACGAGCATCTGCACCGACGGCGTCGTCACCGCAGCAGTGCCGCCGTGCGCGGGATTGGCATGCGGGAGCGGCGGCGCATCGAGCGGCGTTTCGAACCGGGGCGCGACCTTTGGCAACGCGGCCACAAGGCTGCGCACCAGCATCGGCGATATGGTTTCGATCCGCACGTTTTCTTACCTCGAAGCCCAAATGGCTCCCCCTTTTCTTCTATAAGAAGATTACCGCGGACTTTCCACGCTTTTGAGGGTTTATGCAGCGTTTAGCGGCTTCGTTCATCGGCCTCGCACTGGCGTTCGCCGCCGTGCCCGGCGCGCACGCACAGACGCGCATCAAGGACATCGTGGATGTCGAGAATGTGCGCGAGAACCAGCTCGTCGGCTATGGCCTCGTCGTGGGTCTGGCGGGCACGGGCGACCGCGTGCGCAACACGCCGTTCACCGAAGAATCGATGCAGGCGATGCTCGAACGGATGGGCGTGAACATCCGCGGCACCAGCATGCGCATCCAGAATGTCGCGGCGGTTTCGATCACCGCGCTGATGCCGCCGTTCGCCCGGTCGGGATCGCGCATCGACGTGCAGGTCTCCGCACTCGGCGACGCCACCAGCCTGCAGGGCGGGACGCTGATCGCGTCGTCGCTGCGCGCGCTGGACGGCGAGATCTATGCCGTCGCGCAGGGGCCGGTCGCGGTTTCGGGATTCAAGGGCCAGGGCGCCGCCGCGAGCGTGAGCCGCGGCGTCACCACCTCGGCACGGATCGCGGGCGGTGCGATCATCGAACGCGAGGTGCCCTATTCGCTGCGTTCGGCGACGAGCCTGAAGCTCGCGCTCAAGAACCCCGATTTCGCGACCGCCGACCGGATCGCACGCGCGATCAACGGCCGCTTTGCGGGCACCGCCGAGGTGCTGGACCCCGCCACCGTCGAGGTGAAGCCGGGACCGGGCTTTTCCGGATCGGTGGTCGATCTGGTCACGCAGGTCGGCGATCTCGAGATCAAGGTCGACCAGCCGGCGCGCGTCGTCATCAACGAGGCGTCGGGCACGGTGGTGATGAACGCCGATGTGCGGATCACCCCGGTGGCGATCGCGCAGGGTGGGCTGACGATCACCGTTTCGGAAACGCCGCAGGTTTCGCAGCCCGCGCCGCTTTCCAACGGCCAGACGACGGTGGTGCCGCGCACCCAGGTGCAGGTGAACGACGGCAACGGCGCATCGCTGGCGCTGGTGCACGGCGCATCGCTCCAGTCGCTCGTCAGCGGACTGAACAAGCTGGGCGTGAGCCCGCGCGACCTGATCACCATCCTTCAGGCGGTGAAGTCGGCGGGTGCGCTCCAGGCCGAAATCGAGGTGCAGTAATGACCGAAATCACTCCCCTTCCCACCCCGCAGACGAGCGCGGCGACCGGTGCGGCCGGCACGCGCACGACGCCCCGGGTCAACCCCAAGGACGCCGCGACCGCGCGCGATTTCGAGGCGGTGTTCCTGGGCCAGATGACGCAGCTGATGTTCGAGAACACCCAGACCGACGGTGAATTCAGCGGCGGCCATGGCGAGGAGATGTTTCGCGGTGTGATGGCCGAAAAGCTGGGCACCGAAATCGCCAAGCGCGGCGGCATCGGCCTTGCGCCGGCCGTGCTCGACCAGATCATCAAGCTTCAGCAGGGACAAAAATGACCGAACAGCTGATCGACGCCATGCAGTCGCTGACCGCACTGATGGAAGAAGAGAGCGACAGGCTCAGCCGCGGCGGGTTCGTGCCCGAAATCGGCGAGATCGCCAACGCCAAGATCCGCCTGACCGGGTGCATCGAAGCCGAGCTCGCCCGACTGAAGCGCCAGTCGCCCGAATGGCCCGAAACGCTCGACGCCGAGGCGCGCCAGGTGCTTTCCGACGCGAGCCGCGAACTGCGCGACGCATCGACCGTCAACGCCGACATCCTGGCGCGCAAGATCGAGCTGTCGTCGGAGATGATGGCCGCCATCGCCGCCGAGGCACAGCGGATCTCGGGCTCGCGCAGCACCGTCTATGGTGCGAGCGGTGGCCTGGGCGGCATGGACATCGCCGCGCCGATCTCGATCAACGCACGCCTCTGACCACGGCGTCGCGTACCCGCGCGACGGCAGGCGCAGAACCCGAAAGGCGGGGCCTCGGACCAACCGAGCCCCGCCTTTTTCATGGGCAGCTTGTTCCACCACGTCGGCGCGATGCTCGAATTGCCGGCATCGTCCGCGATGCCATGAAAAAAGGGGCTCCGCCGCGTGGCGAAGCCCCTTTTCGTTGTGCCGTGGTCGCGGCGTCAGCCGTTGTTGCGGCCGATCGCGGTCTTCAGCAGGCTGATCTGCTTGCGATAGAGGCTGGTCATCGCGGTGAAGTCGGCCTGGACCTCGCCCATCTTGAGCAGCTGGTCTTCGAGCGTGACGTTGTTGCCGTCGGGCTTGGTCTCGGTGATGTCCTTGTCGAACACGAGGTTGCTGCCCGCGCGCTGGATCGCGCCGAGCCCGCGCATGCGCTGCGTCAGCTCCACCTTGGGCTTTTCGACGACGCCGCTGCCGCCGACGAGATAGGCGAAGCTGGGCGACGACACCTCGCGCGCGCGGTAGCCGGGCGTTTCGCTGTTCGCGATGTTCTGCGACACGACGCGCTGGCGTTCGGACAGGTTCTGCATCCGCTCGCGGATGCCGGTGAGAATGGCGGGGGTGGTCATGCTCATGCTTGCGTTCCGCTTCCGGCAGTCAGGCGCTGCAACGCGGCCTGATAGTTTTTGAGCTGGGCCTGCTGATAGGCCGAGACGCTGCCGCCGCTCTTGCCCGACTTGGAGGCGTTATAGGCATCGACCATCGCGGCCTTGCCGTCGTCCCAATAGAGCGAGCGATAGGCGGTCTGCGTCATCGAGAGCGCGGCCTCGATCTTCTTGAAGGCCATCTTGGCGGCATCGGCGGTCTTGACGCTGAGCGCCTCGGTAAGGCCGAGACCATAGGTGCCGCCGGGCTGGACCTTGGGCGCCGAAGCCGACACCGTGTCGGGCGTCGCCACGCGCTGGGGGTCGAGCCCGAGCTTGGAGAGCGCATCCGAGTCGGCGGGGCCGGCCATGAAGTCGATCGAATGCCCGGCCTTGACGTTGACGCCGAGCGCGCGGCCTTCCGAAGTCTTGGGCGTCGAGATCAGCGCCTTAGAGCCGACGATCCAGCGCAGCTTGTCGGCCAGCGTGGTCATCGTCTCGTTCTTTTCGATCGTGATCTTGCGGATCGCGCCGCCATCGACACGGATCGAAAAGGAGTCGCCGGCACGCAGCGCGGTCTGCGTCGTCAGATTGGCCGAGATGACCGGATTGATCGCGCCGCGCGCGAAACCGATCGCCGAGAGCGCGTTCGCCCCGCCGACATCCGCGGCAACCCGGACAGGCTCGGTCCGCTGAAGCGGCGTGCCGAACTGGTCGGTGCTGACGATCGCGCCCGACGCCATGTCGATCCGCGACACGAAGCCGTCGACCGAACCGCTCTTGGCACCGCCGAGCGCCCCGCTGGTGCGTCCGCCGACATAGAGGTCGGAGCCCATGAAGGCGACGCTGTCGACCTGATCGGTCCCCGAAGTGGCGAGATAGGTGACCGAGGCGCCGCTGAGCCCCGCGTCGATCCGCGCGACGAAGCCGTCGCGGCCGTCGGCGGTCGAATTGACCTGCGTGCCGGCAAGCGGCCCGCTGGTGGCGCCGCCGACGACGATCGTGCCGTCCGGACCGACCGCGATCGCGCGCGCATCGGCCGCGCCGAGCGTCAGGCTGCCCATGTCGGTCGCAAGGCTCGAGCCGCTCATCTTGTGCAGCTCGGCGACGCCGTTGTTCGAGACCAGCGCGAGCAGGTTGCCGTCGCCGTCGACCGCGAGGCCGGTGACGCTTTCCGAATTGTCGGTGGCGCCGCTGATGATCCGCCGCTCGGCGATCTTGCCGTCGGCGGTGAGCCGGGTGATCGCCCCGTCGCCGCCGTCCTTCCCGAGGCGCCCGCCGACATAGATCGAGCCGTCGGCGCCGACCGCCACGGCCTTGGCGGTGTCTGCCCCGGCCGAGCGGACGACGGTCGAGAACTGCTCGTCCCCGATCGGCGAATATTTGGTGACGAACATGTCGCCGTCGGTGCTCATGTTGTTGAACGCACCGTTGACCGTGCCGGCGACGACGATGTTGCCGTCGGGCGCCATGCTGATCGCCGCACCGGTCGACGAGCCCGCCGCCCCCAGGCTGCGCTGCCACACGACCTGACCTTCACCGTTGAGCTTGGTGAGGAACAGATTGTCGTCGCCGTCCGAACGCATCGCGCCCAGATCGCCCTTGGTGGTGCCGACGACATAGGTGTTGCCTTCGGCATCGGTGACGGTGCCGGCGGCGTTGGTATCCGCATAGACGTTGCTGGTCGTCGTCTTTTCGATCGTGACCTTGCCGTCGTCCCCCGTCTTGGCGGTGGAGATCGTCGTCGTCTTGCCGAGCAGCTTGGCGCGTTCGGTTTCGGGCGCGTCGAGCGCCGCAACCGTCGCCATCGACTTGCGCGTCGCCGCGCCGGTGGGATCGTCGATCCGGAACACGGTCGTGGCGGTGGGCGAATCAAGGGCGGTCTGGCCGGTGGTGACGACAAGCGCGTTCTTCGCACCGACCTGGTCGAGCGTCAGATGCTCGACGCCGCCGGGGGTGACGAGCTTGATGCCCCATTTGTCGCCCTGCTTCTCCGCCTCGAAATGCGAGCGCCAGCGCGACTGCTGATTGCCGTTGTCGTCGAGCGCGATCGTGCCGTCCGGATTGCGCGCGGGCACGGCCTGGATCGCGGCGTTGAACGCGTTGACCACCGAATCGATCGTCGGCGGCTGCGGCCCCTGCGACAGGTCGACGGTGACCTTGTCGTTGTAGCGCGTGCTCGACAGCCCGATCGTGAACACCTCGTTGCCGGCCAGCCCCGGCAAGGCATCGTCGCGGTTCTTGACGAGTCCGTTGCTCGAAAAACTGTACTGGAACGGATCCTGGACCGCGACCGTCTTCACCAGGCGGTTGGCCTGGGCGAAGGCAAGGTTGACCTTGTCCGACGGCGCCTGGCCGAGGAAGGTCTGCAGATCGGCGAGCCCCTTGGCGAACGCCTTTTGCAGCGTCGCACGCTGGGCATCGGAAGTGGTGGTCGCCGACGCGCTTTCGCTGAGCACGCGCAGCCGGTCGAGCGCCTTATAGGCGATGAACGACGTCTGGACGTCGGGATCGAGCTGATCGCCGACGGTGACGCCGCGATCGATGATCGTGCGCATCGCCAGCACCGACGAGACCTGCGACGAGAGCGAGCCGGTCGAGGTGTTGCCCTTCGCGTCCCAAGGCGGCGTCGTCGGCGTCGCCGTGAACAGCGCCTTGGCCGCGCGCACGTCCTTGCTTTCGATCTTGACCGCGCTCGCCGCCGCGGCGGCGGCGCTGAACGCGTCGCTTCCGGAAAGCAGGCTTAGAGCAGTCAGACCGTTCGATAAATTAACCATGCGTCGTCCATCCATCCCCCGAGGATAGTCCTATAATAGACGGGTACGCCTGCATGCGGTGGGCGTGTCGGCATTTTTCAGGGGTTACGAATGAGCCTAATGGCACCGGTGGCCGAGCCGCCCGAGCTGAAGCGCTATAATGGGCCGCAGCGTGCGGCCGCCCTCATGCTCGCGCTGGGCCGCGAGCACGGCGCGCCGATCTGGGAACAGCTGACCACCGAGGAGATCAAGGAGCTTTCCTCCACGATCGCCAGCCTGGGCCGCGTGCCGTCCGAAGTCGTCGAACATCTGCTGGTGCAGTTCACCAGCGAAGTCGCCTCGATGGCGACGCTCCACGGCAGCTTCGAGACCACCGAGCGCCTGCTCGCGGGCATCATGCCCGGCGACAAGGTCAAGGAGATCATGGAAGACATCCGCGGTCCGTCGGGCCGCACGATGTGGGACAAGCTGTCCAACGTCAGCGAGACGGTGCTTGCCGGGGCGCTGAAGCACGAATATCCGCAGACCGTGGCGGTGATCCTTTCCAAGCTGCGTTCTGACCATGCCGCGCGCGTGCTCGCCGAGCTGCCGCGCGACTTTTCGGTCGACGTCATCATGCGCATGCTGCGCATGGAAACGGTGCAGAAGGATGTCATCAACCAGGTCGAGCAGACGCTGAAGAGCGAGTTCATGACCAACCTGTCGCGTTCGCAGAAGCGCGACCCGCACGAGGCGATGGCCGAGCTGTTCAACTCGCTCGACCGTTCGACCGAGGAAGCGATGCTCACCGCGCTCGACGCCCGCGCGCCGGAAAGCGCCGAACGCATCCGCGCGCTGATGTTCACGTTCGAGGATCTGTCGAACCTGCTGCCGACCGCGATCGCCGTTATCGTCCGCAACGCCGACAAGCGCGAGATGGCGCTGGCGCTGAAGGGCGCGCCGGACAAGCTGAAGCAGATGTTCTTCGGCGCGATGACCGAACGTGCCGCCAAGCTGATGCGCGAGGACATGGCCGCGATGGGCCCGGTTCGCGCACGCGATTGCGAGGAGGCGCAGTCCGCGCTCGTCCGCCTGGCCAAGGGCCTTGCCGATCGTGGCGAAATCCTGCTCGTCGACCCCAAGTCCGACGACGCGATGATTATCTGAGGATCGAGTTTCGATGAGCCTTCAGACCTTTCAGCGCTTTGGTTTCGACCGGGTCTTCTCGGCAGAGATGGACGACGCACCCGGGGCGGCTGCCGCAGCCCCGGTGCCGTCGGACCTTCAGCTCGAGATCGAGGTGCTGCGCACCGAAATCGCGACGATGAAGGCCGAACAGGGCGCGCAGATCGCCCTCGCCCGCGCGCAGGGCTTCGACGCCGGGCTGGCCCAGGCGCGCAGCGAGCGCGACGTGGCGCTGCTGAGCGCGGTCGACGCGTTGCAGGCGGGGATCGAGGCGCTTGACGAGCGGTTCGACGAGGTGGCCCGGCAGTTGACGAACGATGCCGCCGACGTCGCGCTGACGGCGGCGGACATGATCGCCGGCCGTGCGCTGCGGCTCGACCCCGACCTTGCGATCGACGAGGCGATCGGCCGCGCGCTGTCGCAGGTCGCGCGCGGCACCGAGATCGAGGTGCGCGTGAACCCCGAACTGATCGAACCGATCGAGGCACGCATCGCCGATCGCCAGACGCGCGACCGGCGCCGGCTGAACCTGGTGGTCGTCGGCGACGTAACCGTCGCGCCGGGCGACGCCGTGATCGGATGGGAAGCCGGCGGCCTGGCCGTCAACGCCGACGCGCGCCGCGCGGCGGTGCGCGCGGAACTGGAAACGCTGCTCCCGCATTGATCCCCTGCCCATTCGACCGGCGATCGACGACACAGCTCCCGTCGAACGCATCGCCGGTCAACTGACGCGCCGAGCCGCACCGCGGACGGCGCGTTTTTGTTGGCCGCACCATGACTTGTGCCGGTGCGGCGCCGGCACCCGGCAAAAAATTCCCACTCGGCACAATCTGCCGCGTCCGCCCCTCCTATAATTTGATCGAGGGGGCGAAGGCCCCAGGTCCATCTGACGGGGCGACTTTGGAAGCGATCAAGAAATTTGCCGAGCAGATCGGCCCCAAAAGGCTGATGCTGATGGGGGGCGTAGCCCTCATTCTGCTCGCGGCGCTGGCGTTCGTCGCCACGCGCACCTCGAAGCCCACGATGGGCTATCTGTACACCGATCTCGATCCCTCGGCCGCTTCGGCGATCACCGAGAAGCTGAAGGCGCAGAACGTGGATTACACGCTGTCCGCCGACGGCACGTCGATCATGGCGCCCGAGAGCAAGCTGGCCGAGCTGCGCATGTCGCTGGCCGGCGAGAAGCTGGGCGGCAAGATCGGCTATGAGGTGCTCGACGAGGAACAGCCCTTCGGCGTTTCCGCCAGCCGCGCCAAGATGAACGAGACGCGCGCGATCGAGGGCGAACTGTCGAAGTCGATCCAGACGATCCAGAATGTCAGCGCCGCCCGCGTCCACATCGTGATGCCGGAACGCCAGATGTTCGCCAACGAGTCGCGCAAGGCGAGCGCGGCGGTGACGGTCAAGACCAAGGGCCGCCTGCCGTCCGAAACGATCGCCGCGATCCGTTACCTGGTGTCGTCGTCGGTCCCCGAACTGTCGCCCGACGCGGTTTCGGTCGTCGACCAGACCGGCGCGCTGCTGGCGCGGGCGGGCGATCCGAACTCGGCCGCCGCGGGCGATGCCGACGAACGCCAGCAGGCCGTCGAAGCCAAGCTGCGCCAGGAGATCGAATCGCTGCTCGAGCCGATCGTCGGCCAGGGCAAGGTGCGTGCCGAGGTCTCGGCACAGATCGACCGCGACCAGACGCGCGAGGAAGCGAACGTCTTCGACCCCGACAAGCAGGTCATCTCGCGCCAGGTCACCGTCGAGAGCGGCGACCAGAACCGCGAGACCGATGCCGGCCCGCAGACCGCGAGCGTCGCCAACCAGCTGCCCGAGACGCAGGGCCAGGCAAACAACGCCCCCGGATCGAGCAAGCAGTCGGCGAGCAACCAGACGTCCGAAGACACCACCTATGACAACAGCTCGACCAAGACGGTCACGGTGCGCGCGCCGGGCAAGGTCACGCGGCTGAGCGTCGCGGTGATGGTCGACGGCGGTGAAAAGGGCCTGCCCCAGCCGCAGATCCAGCGCCTGCAGCGCCTGGTCGAGAACGCCGTCGGCGCCGACACGCAGCGCGGCGACAGCGTGGTGGTGGAAAGCATGCCGTTTTCGGCGGGCGACCCGCTGGCGGACAAGCAGTCGAGCTGGTGGTCGGCCTTTACCTCCGACCGCGCGATCGGACTGATCGAGCTGCTGGTGCTGGTGGGTGCAGGCCTGTTCGCCCTGCGCATGTTCCGCCCGAAGGCCGCGCTCCCCGCCCCGATCGAGGCAGAGCCCGCACCCGAGCTGATCGGCGCCCAGTCGCCCGAGATGCTGGCGCTGGCCGAACGCGCCGCCGACGGCGACGAGGAGGCGCGCAAGGAGCTGGAGGCGATGGCGCATGCCTCCGAACAGCCGCTGCTCGAACAGGAAATCGCCCTGGCCCAGGTGGACGGCCGCATCAAGCTTTCGGCGCTGAAGCGCATCGGCGAGGCGATCTCGCAGAACCCGCCCGAAGCCGCTTCGGTGATCCGCCAGTGGATGAACGCATAGGATTATGACGATGGAACCCGAACCCAACGAGATCATCCCTGCCGACAACAGCGACCAGCCGTCGCCCCTGTTCGAGGATTTCGCGGCATCGCCCGCGCAGGAGCATCACCCCGCGGGCAGCGAGGGCCTGGAGGCCGTCTATGACGTGCCCGTCAAGGTCCAGGCGGTGCTGGGGCGCGCACGGATGCCGATCGGCGAACTGCTGCACCTCAACAGCGGCGCGGTCGTCGAACTCGACCGTCGCGTCGGCGAGCCGGTGGACATCTTTGTCAACGATCGCCTGATCGCCCGCGGTGAAGTCGTGCTGATCGACAATTCGCTGGGCGTGACCCTGACCGAAATCGTCCGCCAGGATCAGTGATGCCGACCAATATCCGCATGTTGTTGATCGGAGCGCCCGGCGGCGAGTTCCGGCGCGCGGCCGAAATGGCCCGCGACGCCGGCGCCGACGTGGCCATGGCCGATACGCCCGACGAGGCGCTGGCCATGCTGCGCGATGCCGGCGGCGACCTGGTGATGATCGACGTCGAGGCCGACGTGCCGCGCTTCATGGCAAGCGTGCGGGCCGAACGGTTTTCGATCCCGGTCCTGGCCTGCGGCATCAACGCCCCCGCCCAGCGGGCAGTGGCCGCGATCCGGGCCGGCGCCCGCGACTATGTGCCGCTGCCCCCGCAGCGCGAGCTGATCGCCGCGGCGATCGCCTCAGCCGCCGAGAGCCGCGCGCCGGTGCAGCTGAGCGAGCATCCCGGGCTGGCCCGCGCACTGGCGCTCGCCACCGCGATCGCGCCGAGCGGCGCGCCGGTGCTGGTCGTCGGCGAAAAGGGCAGCGGCAAGGAGGCGATGGCGCGCGCGATCCACGAGGCATCGGGGCGTCCCGATCCGTTGCTGGTCGTCGAGTGCGCAGGCGTAGCGTCCGACGTGCTCGAATCCGAACTGTTCGGCCATGAGGCCGGCGCCTTTCCCGGCGCGCCCGCGCGTCGCCTGGGCCGGCTGGAAAAGGCGGGATCGGGCACCGTGCTGCTGCGCGAGGTGGGCGCGCTTGCCCCCGCCACGCAGGCGCGGCTGGTCGCGGCGCTCGAACAGCAGCATTTCGCCCGCCTCGGCGGCAATGCCCGCGTCGCCTTTCACGCGCGGCTGATCGCATCGACCAGCATGGATCTGGAAGCGATGGTCGAGGCCGGCAGCTTCCGCGCCGACCTGCTCGTGCGATTGGGGCTGGTGCGCGTCGAGGTGCCGGCGCTGCGCGCGCGCGGCAACGACGTGATCCAGCTCGCCCGCCATTTCGCGACGCGCTTCGCCGAAAGCGACGGCGTGCCGACGCGCGCGTTCAGCGATGCCGCACAGGCGCTGCTGACGCGTTACCCCTGGCCGGGCAATATCCGCGAGCTGGAGGATTGCGTCCATCGCGCGATGCTGCTGGCGCGCGGCGAGATGATCGGTCCCGACGACCTGGTTCGTTCGGACGGCACGCGGCTGGGCGAAATCAGCCCCGCCGAGGCGCCGCGCCTGCCGATCCAGGGGCTGGTGGGCCGTACCGTCGAGGAAGTCGAGCGCGAGCTGATCCTGCAGACGCTCGAACGCTGCCAGGGCAACCGCACCTCGGCGTCGCACATCCTGGGCATTTCGGTGCGCACGATGCGCAACAAGCTGCGCACGTTCATCGAAGCCGGCATTCCCGTTTCGCCGGCGGCGTGACGCGCATGCGTGCCGCCGGCGCCCCTATCGTCCTGACTGATCCGCTGCTGCAAGGCTGCTGCTGATGCCTCCGATGCTCGTCAATCTTCTCCAGCGTATCGGCGCCAATCGCGACCTCGCGCTCGCGGGCGGCGTCATCGCGATCATCGCGATGCTGATCCTGCCCATGCCGGGCTGGATGCTCGACCTGGGCCTCGCGCTTTCGATCACCGTGTCGGTCATGATCCTGATGACCGCGCTGTTCATCGAGAAGCCGCTCGAGTTGAGCGCGTTTCCGACGATCCTGCTGATCGCGACGATGCTGCGGCTGGGCCTCAACCTGGCATCGACGCGCCTGATCCTGAGCCACGGCCATGAAGGCCCCGACGCCGCGGGCGGCGTGATCGGCGCCTTTGGCGAGTTCCTGATGGGCGGCGAGACGCTGATCGGGCTGACGATCTTCATGATCCTGATCGTCATCAACTTCGTCGTCATCACCAAGGGCGCCGGCCGCATCGCCGAAGTGGCTGCGCGCTTCAGCCTCGATTCGATGCCCGGCAAGCAGATGGCGATCGACGCCGACCTGTCGGCGGGCATGATCACCGAGGAACAGGCCCGCGAGCGTCGTTCCGAGATCGAAGCCGAAAGCGGCTTTTACGGCGCGATGGACGGTGCGTCGAAGTTCGTGAAGGGCGATGCGATCGCCGGCCTGCTGATCACCGCGATCAACATCGTCGTCGGGCTGACGATCGGCGTGGTGTCGCACGGCGTGCCGATCGCCGAGGCGTTCCGCACCTATACCGTGCTGACCGCGGGCGACGGCCTGGTCAGCCAGATCCCGGCGCTGATCGTGTCGACCGCGGCGGGCCTGCTCGTTTCCAAGGGCGGCGTGAAGGGCAAGACCGGAACGGCGCTGGGCGACCAGCTGGGCCGTTACCCCAAGGCGTTCGGCATGGTGTCGGTGCTGATGGGCGCACTCGCGCTGCTGCCCGGCCTGCCCTTTGTCCCCTTCGCGCTGTTTTCGGGCCTGGCGGGGTTCGCCGCCTGGCGGATGACCAAGCGGGCCGAGGCCAAGGCGCTGCTCGAACGTGCCGTCGAGGCGCAGGAACAGCTCCAGGCGCAGATCGTCGAACAGCCGATCGCGCAGACGCTGGCGATCGATCCGGTCCGCGTCGAGATCGGCTATGCGCTGCTGCCGATGATCAACGACAGCGAGCGCGAGCCGCGGCTGGACGACCAGGTGCGTGCGCTCCGCCGCCAGATGGCGACCGACTATGGCTTCGTGCTGCCGTCGGTGCGGATCATCGACAACATGGCGCTGAAGCCCAACGAATATGTCATCACGATCAAGGAAACCGAGGCCGCGCGCGGCGAGATCCGGCTGGACAAGCTGTTGCTGATCAACCCGGGCGGCGGCCCCGTCGGCCTGCCGGGCGAGCCGACCACGGAGCCGGTTTTCGGCCTGCCCGCGCTGTGGATCGACCGCGAACTGCGCGACGAGGCCGGGTTCCGCGGGCTGACCGTGGTCGAATGCGGCACGATCATCACCACGCACCTGACCGAGCTGGTGAAGGACAATATCGCCGACCTGCTTTCCTATTCGGAGACGCAGAAGCTGCTGACCGAGGTGCACAAGGACGCCGAGAAGCTGGTTTCGGACATCATCCCGTCCAAGGTCTCGATCTCGAGCGTGCAGCGCATCCTGCAGAACCTGCTCGCCGAAGGCGTTTCGATCCGCGACGTCCCGACGATCCTGGAAGGCATCGCCGAGGCGGCCCCGCTGACGGGCAACCTGACGCAGATCACCGAGCATGTCCGCAGCCGCCTGGCCCGTCAGATCAGCGCGCAGCAGCAGCGCGGCGACGCGATCCCGGTGGTGACGCTGTCGGCCGAATGGGACCAGGAGTTCGCGGACAGCATCCTGGGCCAGGGCGACGACCGCCAGCTGGCGATGGCGCCGAGTTCGCTCCAGCGGTTCATCGGATCGGTCCGCGACACCTATGACCGGATGGCGCAGGACGGCGAGATTCCGTGCCTGCTGACCAGCCCGAGCATCCGCCCGTTCGTCCGCTCGATCATCGAGCGCGTGCGGCCGGCGACGGTGGTGCTGTCGCAGAACGAAATCCACGCCCGCGCCCGTATTCGCGCGCTCGGCATCATCGGCTGAACCCGCCTGGCCGAAACCCGTCCTATAATGATGGGTGGGCTCCCGGCGTTTTCGGGCAGCATAAAGGGTAGTGCATGCAAGTCAGTCTGATCGGCTTCCCCACCGGCAATGGCGCAGGACAGGGGGCAGCGGCGGGCAATGCCGATGCCGGCTTTGCCCAGGCGCTGGAAGGCATGCTCGCCGGAATGCCGATCGGCACGGGCAATCCCGCCGCCATGCGCGGCAACGGCGCCGCGACGGTCGACGCCGCGACGCTGGGCACGCAGCCCAATGGTGTGGCGGGCGATCCGGCACTCGAGGCGGCTGCGCTGCTGAACGAGGCCGGGGCTGCGCCCACCGTGGCCGTCCCCGCCAACGGCGCGGTGCCGGCGACCGATGCCGCCAACCTTGCCGTTTCCGCCGAGCAAAACCCCGCCCTTCCCGCCCCGAACGCGGAACACCATCTCGGCGAAGCGCCGCGCGAACCGTCGCGATCGCCGCTGTCGGGCCTGCAGTCGCGCCCGACGCTGGCGCAACTGCTGACCACCGCTACGGCGACGCCAACCGCTGCTTCGAACGATCCGAGCCAGGGCGCGGCAACGACGTCGGCAAACCAGACGTCGGCAAACCAGACGCCGACGCCGCACGCCGCAACCGGCACCGCCGCCCGGATGAGCGGCGTCGCAGGCCAGGCGCTTGCCGCGGCATTGGCCGCCAACGGGCTGGCCACCGGCGACACGCCCCAGGTTCCCGGCGACGGCACCGAGCCCCGCCTGGCCGCCACCGCGACGGATGCCGACGGCAAGCCGGTGTCAACCAAGCTTCCGGGCGAGGCGCCGCTTCCCGATACGGGCAAGGACATGGCCGCCACGCCGCAGCCCGACGGTGCAGCGATTGCCGTCGCCGCCGCGGTTTCCGCCGAACGGTCCCCTGCCCCGGCCCCCGCCCAGCCCGAAACGCCTGCGCGCGGCCCCCGCAATGCGGGCGGCAGCAGCGCGCGGCGCATGGGCGATGCGACCACCCCGGCAAACCCGACGGCGATGGCCGGCGGCGGCGCCGCGCCCACGACCGGCGACGCAGCGGCGAAGCCCGACGCGACCGCGGCGCGCACGCTGCGCGGCGGCGTCGACGCGAGCGGCGCGGGCGATCCCGCCCCGGCGCATGGCAGCCATGGCGATGCCGGCACGCCGAGCTTTGCACACCAGCTTGCCGCCGCGGGAACCGGCGCAGCGACGCCGACGTCCGAAGCCGGCGCCAAGGCCGCAGCAGAACCGGTGGTGAACGCACGCCCCGGCCAGATCGGACACGCCATGGGCGTCGAGATCGCCCGCAGCGTCGGCACTGGCCAGGATACGCTTCGCGTCCGCCTGAACCCCGGCGAGCTCGGCCGCGTCGAGGTGACGCTGCAGTTCGACGACAAGGGCACGCTGCAGGCGACGGTTCGCGCCGAGAGCGCGCATGCGCTGGAACTGCTGCGCCAGGACGCGCCGCAGCTTGCCCGCACGCTCGATCAGGCAGGCATCCGCGCCGACGCGCAGAGCTTCCGCTTCGAAAGCCGCAGCGGCGATTCGAACGGCTTTGCCCAGCAGCAGTCGGGCGGCGGACAGGGCCAGCAACAGGGCCGCGGCCGCTATGCCGCGACCGACGACAACAACATCAGTGAAGCCGCGTATCGCCCCGTCCGCAGCGACGGCCAAGTCGACCTTCTAGCCTGAGAGAAACCATGGTTACCGCAACCTCTGCCGCCGGCGCCGCCGCGACGAACACGACCGACACCGGTTCGAACGCGATGAACAAGCTGGGTTCGGACTATCAGATGTTCCTGAAGCTGCTGACGACGCAGCTTCAGAACCAGGATCCGATGAACCCGATGGATACCTCGCAATACACGCAGCAGCTGGTGCAGTATTCGCAGGTCGAGCAGTCGATCCAGCAGAACACCACGCTGAAGTCGATCCTGGCCAGCCTGGGCACGCAGAACCTGACGCAGGCGTCGTCGCTGATCGGGCGCGAGGTCGAGACCAATTCGGCCGAGTCGGGCCTGACCGCAGCGTCGCCCGCGCAGTGGAACTGGAGCGCGCCGCGCAACGTCAGCTCGCTCGTCGCGACGATCACCGATTCGAAGGGCGTGATCGTCGACACGCGCACGGTCGACGCCACGGGCGCCAGCGGGACGTTCAGCTGGGACGGCCTGAACAGCAAGGGCAAGCAGGCCGCGCCGGGCACCTATACCGTGTCGTTCAAGGCCGCCGATTCGAACGGCACCGACCTGACCGTCACGGCGCACGCGACCGGCAAGGTGAGCGACGTTCAGCTGGCCAACGGCGCCGTTCTGGTAACGGTAAACGGCAAGCAAGTGTCGTCGGGCGACCTGGTGCGCATCGGCTGACGCGATTTCCCCGCCCCCACCGGGGATGCGACGGCCCGGCAGCCCCGCTGCCGGGCCGTTTCGTTTTGAGACAAAAGGAACGACCCCTGCGTCAGGTTGCACGGACGATCGACGCCGATACGGCGCGCGATCGCGCCGTTCGGCGGCCGGAAACTGTCGTTCAGACGCGAAAAAGGCGCGATGGGAGGAACCCCGTGGCGCTGTAGGAAATGCACCCCCGCCCCCTGCCCCGCCGCACGGCGGCGCGGCCCGGGCGCGACCCGATCAGCAGGCCGCAGCGGGCAGCAGCGGCACGTTGCGCGTGCCGACGGGAAGCTGGATCAGCTCGGCCGTCGTCGAGCCGCCGCGTGCCGCCGGCACCTCGCGCACGGCAAAGCCGTCGACGGTGCAGCCCGGCAGCCCGACGGGCGCGGTGAGCATCGCGATGCAATCGGCGATCGAAGGATCCTCACGCGGGCCGATCGTGTCGAGCACGTCGGCAAGCGTCATTCCGGGCGCCTGGAGCGCGCGTTCGGCCGCGGCATTCCACAGCGCGCCGAGATCGGCGACGCCGAGCGTGAAGCTGACATTGTAAGCCATGGCGGAACCGTTCTGGTTCTCGATTTCGCGACCCTGCATTATCGACTGCCCTTCCTTCCCCGTTCGGCGGCGGCCAATTAACCTCACGAGCCCCATAGCGCGAAGCCCGTGCTTCTCCCCTAGGTAATTTCCAGCATCAATGCACGCGTGCTTCTGCACGCCGCGCGAGTTCGCGCGCATGGGCGGAAACGAGACAGAGTTCGGCGTAGAGACGGTCCCAGAAGGGCGCAGGAATGCGCAGATCGACCCCACCCGGCTGGACGATGCCGATCGTCGCGGCAGGCTCCAGCCCCAGGTCGAAGCGCGTGGTGAACATCCCCTCGACATGTTCGTCGGGAAGCGGGTGCGGGACCGAGAGACGCGCCGACATGATGAAACCGGCGAGCACGTCCACGCCATAGCCGTCGAGCAGGACACGCGGGCGTCCCGTCACGTCCGGGCGCTCGATCACGATCAGCGCGCCCGACGGATGCTCCTCGACACTGACCCGCAGCCGGCTGCCGAAAGCGTCAGTGATTTCGCGGATCCGTGGGAACAAGAACATCCTCCTGTATTCCCACTATTATAGACTAATAACAGATTTACGACGCCGTTTTACAAAAAAAAGGGGCCGGAGCGGTTTCCCGCTCCGGCCCCCGTCAGGGCATTCGCTTCCAGGGTTAAGCGAAGCCTTAACGGAACAGCGAGGTGATGACCTGCGGCGCCTGGTTGGCGATCGACAGGGCCTGCACACCGAGCTGCTGCTTCACCTGCAGAGCCTGCAGGCGAGCCGATTCCTTGGCGAGGTCGGCGTCGACGAGGTTGCCGATGCCCGAGGTCACCACGTCCGACAGCTTGCCGACGAAAGTGGTCTGGTTGTCGATCTTACGCGAACCGGCACCCAGATCGGACAGGCTGGTCTTCACATCCTTCTGGATGTTGTCGAGCGTGGTCACCATCGTCTTCGCGTTGGCAGCCGAGGTAAGGTCACCGGTCATCGCGGTGATCACCTTGGTGTCGAGCGACTGGTTGGCGACGTCGAGGGTCGCGGCGTTGGGATCAGTCGACTGAAGCGCCTTCACTTCCTTCGAAGTGCCGCTCGACGACAGCAGGTTCGTGCCGTTGAACGACGACGAGTTGATGATCGTCGTGATCTGATCCTTGAGCGCCGTGAAGTCCTTGGCGATCGCAGCGCGGCTGTCGGCGTCCATGCCGGCGTCCGACGCTTCGGTGGCCTTCGACTTCATCTGGTTGACGATGTCGGAGATCTGCTCCGCACCGGCAACCGCGACGTCAACCGTGCTCTTCGCGCGGCTGAGCGACGACGTGACCGCCTTCATGCCGCCCAGGTCGCTGCGCAGCGTCTGAGCGATCGTGAACGAAGCCGAGTCGTCCTTGGTCGACGAAACCGCCAGGCCGGTGTTGATGCGGCTCTGGGTGGTCGAGAGGTCCTTGCTGGTCTGATTCAGGCTCTGAAGAGCCGCCATCGCGCCGACGTTGGTGTTAACCGAAAAAGCCATGATGATTTCCTTCTTGGAATAGGGCCGCTTCTGCGACCCGGGCCGGAATTCGCCGACCCTCGACCGGACGCGTGCGCGTCCTGCACCTCCATTTTGGGAAGAAATCGGCGCCGACCAAAATCATCCAACAAAATTAAATGGTTAGCGGAACATTAACCTAAATCCCGTCCCGCCGGCCGTGCCCGGAAGCCGCAGAATTCCGGGCGAAAACGAGCCGAAGGTGCCGATTTGATGCGGTAGAAAAAAACCGCTCCGGCACAGGGCCGGAGCGGTCGATCGGAGCCGATGCGCGCGCCGGAAGCGCCGCGAACCGGACAGGATGGATCAGAAGGGGAAGAGCGCGTCGTAGATCTGCTGCCCCCACCGCGCCTGCTGCGCATCGGTGAGCTGGCCCTTGCCGCCATAGATCACGCGCGCCTCGGCGATCTGGGTATGCTGGATCGAATTGTCGCGCGAAATGTCCTGCGGACGGATGAGGCCGGTGATGATGAGTTCGCGCATCTCGAAATTGACGCGAACCTCCTGCCGGCCGCGGATCATCAGATTGCCGTTGGGCAGCACCTGGGTGACGATGGCGGCCATCGTCATGTTGACCGTTTCCGAACGGTTGGTGGTGCCGCCGCCGGTATATTTCGAATCCGAACTGGTATCGACGAGCTTTGCCGGGTCCGGATTGCCGGGCAGGAACTTCGACAGCGGCGTCTGGAGGCCGAGCAGCCCCGCGACCCCGCCGGTTTCCTTGCCGCCGCGCGTCCGCGACGTGGTGTTGCCGATATCGGCCTTGTCCTGGATGTTGATCTTGATCGTCAGGATGTCGCCGAGCCGGCTCGCGCGCTGATCGCGGAACAGCGTGCCCGCGCCGACGCGGAACAGCGAGGCGCTGGGCGCCTGTGCCGGGGCCGCGGCGAGCGGACGCCCCTCACGATCGGCGGGCACCGAGAGCGACGCTTCGAGGTCGGGCGTCGCCACCGGCTCCATCGTCGAGAGCTTGGGCGCCTTGCCCACCGTCTTGAGCCGGCCGACGGCACCGCAGCCCGAAAGCGAGGCGGTGATCGCCACCGCCAGAAGGATCTTGCGCATCATCAATTCCTGTTCAGGGAGTCGTGATCCGGACGGTGCCCGAACCTTCGACGGTTGCGTCGAGCGTGCGACTGGTCGAATCCGCCACGACGCGGACGGTCTCGCCCGCCGCGCCGCCGGTAAGCGCCCGCCCGGCAGTGGTGATGACGAGCGGCCCGCTGACCACGCGGATCGTCACCTGTTCGCCGCGCCGCACGAGCTGCGGCCGGAGTACGTCGCCGGCGCGGACCACCGAGCCGGCCGTCAGGCGGCGCGCCGCCTCCATCCCCGCCGCCTCTTCGGCCGCGAGGGCGCCGCGCGCCGCGCCCGCCGGGCGCGGTTCGATCACGAGGTCGCCCCGTTCGATGCGCGCGCCGCGTTCGATCGCATGCGCGAGCACCGCGACGGGCACCTCCTGCGGGCCGGCCGCCTGGCCGGCCGGGCCGGACACGCCGGCCAGCATCAGGGCGACGAGCGCGATCATCAGCGCAACTGGCTGGTCGTCGCCAGCATTTCGTCGGTCGTCTTCACGACGCGGCTGTTCATCTCATAGGCGCGCTGCGCGCTGATGAGCGCCGTGATTTCGCCGACCGGGTTGACGTTCGACGCCTCGACGAACTTCTGCGTGATCGTGCCGAAACCCGGCTGGCCCGGCGCCGCGGTGGTCGGCGTGCCCGAAGCCGCGGTTTCGAGGAAGAGGTTGCCGCCCTGCGCCTCGAGCCCGGATTCGTTCATGAAGGTCGCCAGTTCGAGCTGACCGACCGTCTGGGGCTGCGGATTGCCCGACACGAGCACCTGGACCTCGCCGGTCTTGGACACGGTGACGTCGAGCGCGCCCTGCGGGATCGTGATCCCCGGCTGAACCGGATAGCCGTCCTGCGTGACCAGTTCGCCCTGGTCCGACACGCCGAACGAGCCGTCGCGGGTATAGGCGGTGTCGCCCGAGGGCAGCAGCACCTGGAAATAGCCGCGGCCGGTGATCGCCATGTCGTACTGGTTGTCGGTCTGCTGCAGCGAGCCCTGCGTCTGGATGCGGTAGATGCCGCCGGTCTTCACACCCGCGCCGATCTGGATGCCGGTGGGGGCGCGCGTCTGGCTGCCGGTGGCGGCACCCGGGCGCTGGACCTGTTCATAGAGCAGGTCCTGGAACTCGGCGCGCTGCTTCTTGAACGCGGTCGTGTTCATGTTGGCGATGTTGTTCGAGATCACATCGACGTTGGTCTGCTGGGCAAGCATGCCCGTACTGGCGATGGAAAGAGAGCGCATCGACTATCCTTTCTGGGATCAGCTGATCCGGCCGAGCCGGTCGATTGCCTTCTTGCGAAGGTCGGTGAGACTGTCGGAAAGCCGCGCGCTGTTCTGATAGGCACGCAGGATTTCCACCATGTCGGTGGTTTCGGTGATGGCGTTGACGTTCGAGCCCTCGACCCCGCCGCTGCGCAGGCGCGTTTCGCCCGCGCTGAGCTCGCGGCCGTTGGCGCCCGTCATCAGTCCGTCGCCGCGCGGATCGACCGTCGCCTCGTCGAACACGGTGACGGTGAGGCGCCCGAGCGGACCGTTCGGTCCGTTGACGGTGCCGTCCTGGCCGATCGTGATGCGGCCCGCATCCTCGGTGGGCACGGTGATCGGCTTGCCGCCCTCGCCCAGCAGCCGCTGGCCGCCGGCGGTGGCGAGCTCGCCCGTCTGAAGCACCTTGATGAAGCCCGCGCGCGTATAGGCGGTGCCGCCATCGGGGGCCTCGACGCTGAGATAGCCCTGCCCCTCGATCATCACGTCGAGCGGGTTGTCGGTGGGCTGGAACGTGCCCTGCGAAGCATCGTGCACCGCGCCGTAATCGAGGACGTAGGACGTCTTCTTGGCGGGCGGGATCGCACTGTCGGTATCCTCCACATATTCGCGGAAGACCGGCTGCTCGCGCTTGAACCCGACCGTATTCATATTGGCGAGGTTGTTCGCCGTGACGTCGAGCCGGCGCCGAAGCGCCTGTTCCTGGCTGATAAGTACGTAAGACGAGACGTCCAAGGCACCATCCTTCAAAAATTGCCGCTAGGCAGAAATTGCCGGGTGACGATCCTATAATAGGAGAAAATGCAGCGGCCGGGTGCCGACGCATCGATTTCGAAAGGCCAGGGGTTCATGTCAGCTGAAATCGTCGAAGAGACCGCCGAGGGCGGTGCGGCCGAGGCGCCGCCCAAATCCAAGAAGAAGCTGATCCTGATCGGCGCGGGCGCGGCCGTGCTCGCGCTGGGCGGCGGCGGCGGCGCCTATATGTTCCTGGGCAAGGGCGGCGAGAAGACCGAAGCCGCGGCCGAGGCCAAGGCCCCCGCACCGGCCGAAGGCCATGGCGGCGGCGAAGGGGCCAAGGAAGCGTATATCGACGTGCCGGCGATGGTGGTGAACCTGCGTTCGCCCGACGGCGCCGCGCGCTATCTGAAGATCCACTTCATGATCGTGCCCGGCCCCAAGGCCAATGCCGAGGAACTGAAGAGCCAGCTCCCGCTGCTGATGGACGCGTACCAGCCCTTTCTGCGCGAGCTGCGTCCGGAGGATCTTTCGGGATCGGCCGCCGTGTTCCGCGTGAAGGAAGAAATGATGTCGCGCGCGACGCAGGCGCTGGGCGCCGGCGTGGTGAAGGACATCCTGATCCAGGATCTGGTGCAGCAATGATCGATCTCGACGATTTCGACCTTCCCGAACCCCCGATCCCGGCCGCGGCCGGTGGCGGCGACATCAAGTTCGACCAGGCCGACATCGACGCGCTGTTCGGCGACCTGGGCGGCCCCGCGGTCCAGAAAAAGGGCCTGCGCGCGGTCATCGAATCCAAGGTCATCAGCCAGGAACGGCTGCCGATGCTGGAAGTGGTGTGCGACCGCGTGGTGCGGTCGTTCGCCAGTTCGATGCGCAGCCTGACCTCGGACGCGATCGACGTCAGCCTGGAAGAAGTCACCTCGACGCGCTTCGGCGAGTTCATGAACCGCGTCGCGCTGCCCGCGATGGTCGGCGTGTTCAAGGTGAAGCAGTGGGAAAGCTATGGCATCGTCACGGTTGAATCGGGGCTGATCTATGCCGTGGTCGACGCGCTGCTGGGCGGGCGCGGCGGCGGATCGCAGGTGGTGATCGACGGTCGTGCCTTCACGATGATCGAGACCAACCTGGTCGGCCGGATGCTGACGCTGGCGCTGCGCGATTTCGCCAACGCGTTCGAGCCGATCGAGCCGATCGAGATCGAGCTCGAGCGCATCGAGACCAACCCGCGCTTTGCCGCGATCGCCGGGCCGTCGAACATCTGTGCCGTGACCACGTTCCGCGTCGACATGGAAGGGCGCGGCGGTTGCTTCACGCTGGTGTTCCCGCACGCGACGCTGGAGCCGGTGCGGCACAAGCTGCTCCAGCGCTTCATGGGCGAAAAGAGCGGCCGCGACAGCATCTGGGAGGCGCACATGGCCTCCGAGATCCGTCACACCAACGTCACCGTCAACGTGCTGCTGGGCGAACGCGCAATGCCGCTCGCCGAGCTGAAGTCGCTGGAGGTCGGCCAGACCATCCCGCTTCAGAAGGGTCCGGACGACCCGCTTGATATTGCCTGCGGCGGCATTCCGCTCGCCCAGGCCCAGATCGGCCAGCGCCGCGGCAAGATCGCGGTGCGCCTTGTCACCGATGTTTCCAAGGAAAGGAAAAGGGCATGAACCTCGCGCTCTTCGCCAATGTGCTCACCATCCTCTTTTGCACCGCGGTGCTCGTGCAGAGCGTGCGCATGATGCGCAGCCTGCGCACCGTGAAGGACGGGGCGCTGACCCAGGTCGTACAGGCGCTTGAAAAGGCCACCGGCCAGGCGCGTGCCGTGCTTTCCGACATGAAGACGACGCTGGGCACCGATTGCGCCCAGCATGCCCGCCTGGTCGAACAGGCGCGCGCGCTGCGCGACGAGCTGTCGGTGATGACCGGCATCGCCGACGCCGCGTGCGAGCGCATCGTCAACGCGGTCGGCATCGCCAATTCGCTGCGTTCGCCCGATGCGGCGGAGAAGGCCGAGGCCGAAACGGAGACGGCGGCGACCGACGACGTGATCGCCGAGGCGATCGGAGAGGCCAAGGCCGAGGCCGAGGCCGCGCAGGCGCCGGTGCGCGTCGAGAGCAGCAAGGCCGAACGCGCCCGCGCCAAGGCGCGGCTGGCCGAGGCGCTGCGCGCGCAGTTCCGGTCCGAGGCGGCGTGATGCGTCGCCCCTCATTGTTGCTGATGACCGCCGGCGCCGCGGCGCTGGCGGTGGTCGCGAACGCCGCGACGATCGCCAGCCCGGGCGCGAACCAGAATGCCAACCGCTCGCGGCTGGGCAACCTGATCGAACAGGATCTGAGCAGCGCCGATGCCGCCGCGGCGCAGCGCAAGCGCGCGCTCGACATGCGCGAGCAGGCGACCAAGGCGGCACAGGCGCGGCTCCAGGCCGAGCTGGAGGCGCGGCAGAAGGAAGCCGCCGCGGCCGCACAGACCGGAACGGCGGCAGCGGAACCCGCCGACGCGCAATATGACGAGCTGGCCAAGATCTATCAGGCGATGAAGCCGGCCAAGGCCGCCGTCGTGTTCGAGCAGCTCGACATGGAAGTGCAGATGAAGGTCGCGCAGCGGATGCGCGAACGTTCGACCGCGATGATCCTCGCCGCGATGAACCCGCGCGCCGCCGCCGCGCTGAGCATGGCGCTCGCCCGGCGCAACGCGCGGATGGCGAATGCCGGACTCCGCCCGCCGATGGGCGCCGCCGCACCGGCCCCCGGCGCAGCCCCGGCAGCAGCGCCCAAGCCGGGCGCACGCCGTTGAAGCCGGCCGGGGGCACATCCCCCGGCCGTCCCCCTTTCCAAAGCGCATCGGAACGCCCCGCCAGCCACCCGCCGGCGGGGCGTTTTATTCTGTCCGGTGCAGCGCCGAGATCGACGAGCCGCACAAACGACAAAGGGCGCCGCGGCGGAAACGCCGGACGCCGTTCAGATCCGTGACAACTCGATCAGCCGCGGTCGGCGGCAACCTCGACGATCAGCACGCGGGCGACACCGCCGTCGGCGGCCTTGGCGGCGCTGGTCAGATCATGGTCGAGCTGGACCGCATCGACCGCACGCAGGCCCGAGGCATAGAGGCGCGCAAATTCGAGCGCGGCGGCGACGGTCGCCTCGCGCAGCTTCGGCATTTCCTCGGTCAGACGCGCCGATGCGGCGGCGTCCTGCGCCTCCAGCACGACCTTGAGGCGCAGTTCGCCGTTCATCCGATCGGACTCGACGATCGGGACGGTGATCTCTTCCATCGGTACGAGGTTGAGGTTGCCCCCACCCCCGCCGCCACCGCCCGACGCCTGGGCATTGCCCCCCAAAAAGGGAGCCAGTCCAGTCGTTGCCAAAGCCAGCGCGGCCAAGCCCTTACGCACAACCAAACTCCTGGATCGAAGCCGCTTCGCGGCCACTTCCCTCTATAATAGAGGCAAAACAGTCAAAGGTGCGGATTTGAGCTACGATCAACGCCCCGGACGCATTCGCGTCGTCAGCGAGGGCGCGGCCGGCAATCGCCGCCGCAACGATCCCCAGCCGGCGGACGAGACGGCCGACACCGCGCTGGCGGTGCCGGAACTCGACGCGCTGCCCGCCCCGGCCAAGCCCGGCCTGCCGCTGTTGCAGGCCGCGATCTTCCTCATCACCTGTATCATCGGGGGCGTCGTCGTCGCGGTGGTCCGGCCGTTCGGGCTGGGTTGATGCGCAAGGCCCTGATTGCCCTGCTCGCCGGTGCGGCGACGATCGCCGCCGGCGAACCCGCGGGCCACGAACATGCCGCCGCGCCCACCAATTCGCCGGCGACCACCAGCCCCGCCGCCGCCGCGGCCGGCCCCGCCGCATCGCCCAAGCCGACGACGCTGCCGCCCTTTGCCGCGGTCCTGGCCGAAATGCCGATGATCAGCGGCGCCAAGGGCTGGGAGGCACCCGAGGATGCGGCCGCCTGGGCCAAGCTGGCCAGTGCCAGCCCGGCCGATCGCCAGCTTGCGCGGTGGGACTATGCCCGCGGGCTGGTGGGGCGCGGACGCGGCGCCGAGGCGCTGGGCGTGCTCGACGTGATGCTCGCGTCCGACCAGGACCTGGAAATGGTCGCCGCCTATCGACTGGCGCGCGGCGCCGCGCTTACCGAACTGGAACGCCACGAGGATGCGATGGCGGTGCTGTCGGTCCCCGACCTGGAAAGCAACCCCGAGGCCTGTGCCTGGCGGATGCGCAGCCTGTCGGACGCCGGCGCGTGGAAGGACTCGCTGCGCGAGGTCAACTGCGCGCTGCCCGCGATCAACGGTCGCACCGCCTGGGACCGGATGCCGTTCGTGCTCGCCGCCGCGCGCGCCGCGATCGAGGCCGGACAGCCGCGCCCGGTGCTCAACTGGCTGAAACTCTTTCCCGATCAGCATGCCGAGGCCAATCTGCTGCGCGGACGCGCCTATCTGGCGCTGGGCGAGTATGACGAGGGCCGGTTGCGGCTGGAACGCGCGCGGCTTTCGGGCAGCCCCGAAGTCGTCGCGGCGGCGCGGCTGGGGCTGATCGAGGCGGCGATGGCCACGCACGCGATCAAGCCCGGCGAGGCCGACAAGCAGCTTGAGGCGCTCCGCTTCGGCTGGCGCGGCGGTCCGGTCGAACAGCGCGCGCTGACGCTGCAGCTCCAGATCGCCACCGACGCCAAGGACCTGCGCGGCCAGTTGCGCGCGGGCGCGGCGCTGTTCCGCTATTTCAAGCTGGGTGCCGATGCGACGCCGCTGCTCGTGCGGATGCAGGCGGCGCTCGCCAGCGCGCTCGACCCCAATGGCGGCGTGCCGCTGCCCGAGGCGGCGGGGCTCTATTGGGACTATCGCGAGCTGGCGCCGAGCGGCGCCGACGGCGATCGGCTGGTGCTGCAGCTTGCGGGCCGGCTGGAGAGCAAGGGGCTGTACGCCCGCGCGGCCGAGCTGTTGCAATATCAGCTGACGCAGCGCGCCGAGGACGTGGCGCAAGGCCCGCTTTCGGTGAAGGTCGCCGCGCTCCACATCCTGTCGGGCCGCCCCGACCGCGCGCTCGACGCGATCCGATCGACCGAGCAGCCGAGCTATACGCCCGAGATGCGCGCCGACCGCAAGCGCATGGAAGCAGTCGCGCTGCACCAGCTGGGCAAGGACGCCGCCGCGCTCGCCGCGGTCGACGGGCTGCCCGATGCCGCGGCGATCCGCGCCGAAATCCATTGGCGCAGCAAGGACTGGGGCGCCTTTGCCAGCGAGAATGCCGGCAGCCTGCCGGGTGCCGGCGGCCTGACCACGCCCGGCCAGGCGGCCGTGCTGCGCCAGGCGGTCGCGCTGGCGATGCTGGGGCGTGAGGCCGACCTGCAGGCGTTGCGCCGCCGTTATGGCGCGGCCTTTGCCAAGCTGCCGAGCGGCCCCGCGTTCAACGTGCTGACGCATTCGGTCGGCAGCATCGACCCGGGCAGCATCGGCGCGGCGATGGCCGCGATCCCGAGCGCCAGTTCGGCGGGAACGCTGGGCGACCTGCTCGACGCGTCGCCGAGTTCCTGACCCGGCCCCGACCATCCTGTCCGACAGCATGACGCCGCGGTTCCCCCAGGGAGCCGCGGCGTTTTGCCATGCGCGTACCATGCGCGTGCCGGGCGCGTGCCGGGCGCGTGCCGGGCGCGGGGCGCTCCCGCGAGGCGATCGCGCGAGCGACCCACGAAAACGGGGCGGAGGTTGCCCCCCGCCCCGCAGATCGTCGCGTCGATGCCGGCCCGGTGCCGGATCAGCGGCGCCGGATCACTGAAGATAACTGGCGAGGCTGAGCCCGCTGAGCTTCGAGAACACCGAATAGCTCGCCTGGAGCATCGCCATCTGCTGCGACAGGTCGACGACGACCTGGCCCATATCGGCGTCCTCGTTGTTGGCGATGACGTCGTTGAGCAGCACGCCGCGCTCCTCGCCGCGCTGCGTCAGCGTTTCGACCTGGTTCTGGCGGCGACCGTTGTCGGCGTTGACCGAGCGCAGCGAATCGAGCCCGCCGTCGAGCTGGCCGACGGCGGTCTTGAGCGCGTTCATCTGGGTCGCGTCGGGCGTGCCGCTGATCGGCCCGGCCTGGGCGAGCGTCTGGAACACCGTGTAGAGGCCCTTGCCGAAGTCGCTGGCGGTAATGCCATAGGTGACGTCGACACCGTCGGCGACGCGCGCGCTGGCGCGGACATCGTCATCCTTGAACGCGTCGGCCGCAGGCGTCGTCGCCGCGTCGGACAGCTTTTCGACGGCAAAGGGCAGGTCCGAGGTCTGCGATCCCGCGAACAGCGGCGTGCCGCCTTCCATCGCGTTGACCGAGGTGCGGAACTGCGAAAACGCGGCGTCGATCTGTTCCTGAAGCCCGGCCGCCTTGCCCGTGCCGATCGCGGTCAGGATGCTGGTGCGCAGGTCCGAAAAGGTCGAATCGAGACCATCCAGATGCCCCTGATAGAGCGACAGCGTCGTTTCGACGCGCTTGGACACGGTCGACTGCGCCGTCTGGCGCGCAAGCAGCGTGTGCGCCGACAGGTTGCGGACGGTTTCGGTGCCCAGATCGGCGAAGTCGACCGACTTCTTGCCGGTCGAAAGCCGCTTCTGGGTAACTGCCAGCTTTTCCTGCGTCCGCGAAATCGCGTCCGACATGGTCCGCTGAAGTGGAATGGTGGCGACGCGCATTGTTCAGACCCCTCTAGCCGTCATTTAACCATGGCAAGCAGCGTATCGTACATCTGCGTCGCGGTCGTGATGACCCGCGCCGCCGCCGAATAGCTGTTTTGAAGTACGACCATCTGCGACAGTTCCTCGTCGACATTGACGCCCGAGAAGCTGTCGCGGCGGCTGACCGCGTCGTCGCGGCGGGCGGTGGCGTTGGCGAGGCTGCCCTTCGACTGGCTCGCCTCGAGCCCGGTGCGACCGAGGAACAGGCTGGAGAACTGGTCGACCGTCGCGACGCCGTCCTTGCCCAGATCGACCGTCTTGGTGAGCCGGTCGATGAAGTCGGTCGCGCCGCGAAGATCGCCCGCACCCAGCACCTTGGTGCCGACCGCCCCCGGCTGAAGCCGGGCGAGCGGCACCTTGCTCGCGTCGTTGAACATCGGCGCCGTGACCGCGGCCGTGGTCAACCCGCTCGAATTGCCGGTGAGGCCCATCAGCGCCGACAGCGTGCGGCCGGTATCGCCGCGCTGCGTCGAATCCGACGGGATCGACAGCGTCGCGCCGGCGAGCGCGGTCAGCGGCTGGAAGCGCAGCCGCCCACGGTCGTCGAGATTGAACTTGCCGAAATCGGCGAGCGGGCTGGCGTTGAGATCATTGACGATGTCGTCAAAGGTGCCGCCCGTCGTCGGTTGCAGCGTATAGCTGGTGAGCGCGCGGCCGCTGGGATCGCGCAGCACGATCTGCGTCGTTTCGCCCGTGGTGAAGCCGTGCGGATCGGTCTTTGCGAAGCCCGAGGGCACCAGCGGGCTCATGTCGCTCTGGACCAGGTCGTTGAGCCCGAAGAATTGCGAGACGCCGACGCCGGCGCGCGCGCTGGGCTTGGCCGTATCCTGCGCCACCACGACGCCGTTGCCGGCGCCGGTCGCCGCGATCGTCAGCTTGCCGTTGGCATAGGTGGCGGTGGCGTTGCCGCCGAGCCCGGTGTTGATCGCGCTGACCATGTCGTCGACCGTCGCGCCGGGACCGAGCGCATCGAAGTCGATCGTCGTCCGGGCGACGAGCGTGCCGTCGCTCTTGGTCACGGCGAAATCGGCCTTGCCGGTGAAGCCGAGCCGGTCGGTGCCGGTCAGGCCGGTCGAGCGGCCTTCGAGCTTCGCGGGCGCGGGCACGGTGGTGCCGGCGTTCGAGACGCTGTTGAGCGCCTCGGACATGCCGCTGAACAGCACGCCGAGCTGTTCGGTGAAATTGGGCAGCGCGCGGTCGCGCAGGTCGAGCAGGCCGCCGAGCTTGCCGCCGATCGCCGCCGAATCGATCTTGTCGCCGGTGGCGGCGCCCATATTGCCCTTATCGTCGACAAAGCGGATGTCGATATTGGGGTAGATGGGCTGCGAAATGCCCTGCCCGCTCGTCGGATAGGAAAGCTGTCGCAGCTTCTTGTCGAGCAGTGCGGCGCCGCTGGCGGTTTCGAGCGTGACGCGGCCATCGGGCTGTTCGCGAACGTTCACCGCCATCAGCGAGCTGAGCTCCTGAATCGCGTTCATCCGCTGATCGGCCGAGCCCGCGGCGGTGCGGCCGAGCGCGGTCGCCTGCGAGATCGTGCCGTTGAGATCGTAGATCTGCCGGAGCAGGCCGTTGATGCGGTCGACCGAATAGCCGACCTCGGATTCGACGTCGCCGCGCAGCCCCTCAACGTCGCTGTTGAGCTGCTGCATCGACGAGATCGCGTCCTGGACGTCGGAGGTGAACTGCGCGACCGTCTGGGCCGATGCCTGCGAACCCGTCATCGCGATCGCCGAGGCGTTGACCGCATCGAGCCGCGCGGGCAGCCCCGACGTGGACCCCGGCGTGCCGAGCAGCGCCTGGAGCCGGTCGAGATAGCTCGACGACACGTCGGCCCGGCCATAGTCGCTGGCGCGGCGATAGACGGTCGCTTCGAGAAACTTGTCGGCGATGCGGGTGGGCTCGCCCACCACCACGCCGTTGACATTGCCCGAAACGACGCCGGTGGTGAGGTCCACACGCTCGCGCGCATAGCCCGTCACCCCGACATTGGCGATGTTGTTGGAGACCGCACGGAGTCCCGCCTGCGCCGCAGCGAGGCCGGAAACCGCCGATCCAAGGATTTCATTCAACGCCATCGTCTATCGCCCCTCAACCCGTCCTAATGTCAGCGCTTGAGATCGCTGACTTCGCGCAGCATGTCGTCGACCGTCGTGATGATCTTCGACGCCGCGCTGTAGGCGCGCTGGAAGCGGATCATGTTGGTGAACTCGCTCGCCAGATCGACGGTCGAGGCCTCCAGCGTGTTCGACAACAGCTTGCCCGCGCCGAGCTGGCCCGGGGCGTTCATCGTCATCGTGCCCGACGAACGGTTGCCGCTATAGGCGTTGCCCGATACGCGGGTCAGGCCGTTCGGGTTCGGGAACGTCGCGATCGGGAGCTGGAACACCTTGCGCGTCGAACCGTCGTCGAAGATCGCGCTGACCACGCCGTCGGGCGAGATGTCGGTGGCCGCGATGTTGCCGAGGATGCCGCCGTCGGCGCCGCCGCGGATCATCGACGAGGGCTGACCGAACGAGGTGAGGCCGTTGATGCCGCCGTCGTCGCCGAGGTCGAGCTTGATCGGCACCGAGGTCGCGTTGTTGGTGTAGGTGATGTTGAGCGGCGCAAAGAGCGCCGGCGTCGAACCCGCCTTGTCGAGGCTGCCGTCGCCGTTGAACTTGAGCGTGCCGCTGGCCAGCAGGCCGCCCGCCGCCGTCACGTCGCTCGCCGGGGTGGCGTAGGTTTCCATCTGCCAGGTGTTCGGCCCGGTCTTGAGGAACGACATGTTGAGCTGGTGGCTGCCGCCCTGCGAGTCATAGATCGTGAAGGGACGCGTGAAGGTCGGCGTGACCGCACCCGACGCCATGTCGCCGGCGGCGTAGGCCCCGGCATAGGCGGTGGTATCCGACTGGAGGTTGATGCGCGCTTCCAGCTTGGTGGTGGGCGCCGCCGTGCCGACGAGGTCGCTCAGCCGGACCGGCTGCAGCGCGTCGACGCTGCCGGTGTTGGTGTAGTTGCCGGTGGCATCGAGGCGCCAGCCATAGAGGTACATGCCCGACGAGTTGCGCATGAAGCCCTGCTCGTCCGGCTTGAACGAGCCGGCGCGGGTATAGGCCACCGGATCGTTGCCCGACACGCCCGTGCGCGTGATGAAGAAGCCGTCGCCGTTGATGGCGAGGTCGGTGCTGCTGCCGGTCGCCTGGGGCAGGCCCTGCTTGGTGACCTGCGTGATCGGTGTCGCCGCGACGCCGCCCGCCGAATAGCTCGACGCCGAACGGCCGTCGGTCACCAGCGTGCGGAACTGCGCCTCGACGCCCTTATAGGCGACGGTGTTGATGTTGGTGATGTTGTCCGCGACGGTGGCCATCGCGCTCGACTGCGCATTCAGACCCGACACACCGGCGTAAAGGGCAGAATAGAGGCTCAATTTATGCACTCCCCAATTGCCTGCGGATCGATCGCGCAGGCCACGGGAGCATTTTAGGAAGAACTTCGGCGCGCCCAAAGGCTAGGCAAAATTTGCCGGGTAAAAAGCATCGGCGGCGACACGCATCCTATAATGGAGGCAAACTCCGACGAAAGGTTGCTTTCCATGCTCCGCATCACGCTTCGCGACGGCGAAAAGGCGATCGTCAACGGCGCCGTGCTGTGCGCCGTGGGGCGCACGCAGATCGCGATCGAGAACAAGGTGTCGATCCTGCGCGGTCGCGAGGTGATGAAGCCCGAGGACGCGGCGACGCCAGCCCGCCAGCTCTATTTCGCGACGATGCTCGCCTATATCGACCCGGCCAACCGCGACACGCACCATGATGCGGTGCTGACGCTGCTCGCCGCGCTGGTCGCGAGCTTCGACACGCTCGAGGCACGCGGCGCCTGCATCCGTTATGCCCAGCACGTCGCACAGGGCGATTATTATCGCGCGCTCACCGACGCGCGCGAAATCATCGCTTTCGAGAACCTGCCGCTCCCGAGCGAGACCGACGGCACGGTGCAGGCGGCCTGAGGGGCAGACGAAGGTGCAGACCCTAGCCAGCGCCGCCCGCGCGATCCGCGCGATGGTCCCCGACCGCCGCTTCGGCCGCGTCGTCGCGGTGCGCGGCGCGATGATCGAGGTCGAGGGACTGGCCGGCGCCGCCCAGATCGGCAGCCGGATCGACATCGACGCCCCCGGCGGCACGGTGGAAGCCGAAGTGACCGCGCTCGATCGCGACGTCGCGCTGTGCCTGCCCTTCACCGACCCGCAGGGCGTCGGCCTGGGGACGCGCGCCATGCTTGCCGCGGGACAGCTGCTCGTGCGTCCTTCGACCGGCTGGCTCGGCCGCATGGTCGACGGACTGGGACGCCCGGTCGACGGGCTCGGCCCCCTGCCCCCCGGCGGCGAACCGCAGCCGATCAAGGCGCCGCCGCCCGCCGCCGCCAACCGTGCGCGCGTGGGCAACCGCATCGAAACCGGCGTCCGCACGCTGGACCTGTTCGTGCCGCTTTGCCTGGGCCAGCGGCTGGGCCTGTTCGCCGGTTCGGGCGTGGGCAAATCGGTGCTGCTGTCGATGCTCGCGCGCTGGACGCAGTGCGACGTCGCGGTGATCGGGCTGATCGGCGAACGCGGCCGCGAAGTGCAGGAATTCGTCGAGGACGACCTGGGCCCCGAGGGCCTCGCCCGATCGGTGGTTGTCGTCGCGACGTCGGACGAGCCCGCGCTGATGCGTCGCCAGGCCGCCTGGACGACGATGGCGATCGCCGAACATTTCCGCGACCAGGGCCTGAACGTGCTGTGCCTGATGGATTCGGTCACGCGCTTTGCCATGGCGCAGCGCGAGATCGGCCTCGCCTCGGGCGAGCCGCCGGCGACCAAGGGCTATACCCCCACCGTCTTCGCCGAATTGCCGCGCCTGCTGGAACGCGCCGGGCCGGGCGCATCGGGCAAGGGCATGATCACCGGGCTGTTCACCGTGCTCGTCGACGGCGACGACCATAATGAACCGGTCGCCGACGCGGTGCGCGGCATCCTCGACGGCCACGTCGTGATGCGCCGCGCGATCGCCGAACGCGGCCGCTATCCGGCGATCGACGTGCTCAAATCGGTGTCGCGCACACTGCCGCATTGCCAGACGGACGAACAGAATGCGATCCGGCTGGGCGCACGCAAGCTGCTGTCGACCTATGCCGACATGGAAGAGATGGTGCGGCTGGGCGCGTACAAGGCCGGTTCGTCGGTCGATGTCGACCGCGCCGTCGCGATCGCCCCGCAGATCGAAGCGCTGATCAACCAGAACAAGAATGATCGCGGCTTTGCCGACGAGGCATTCGCCGCGCTGGCCGAGATCATCGGTTATCAGCCTGAAGAGCAGCTGGCAGCCGCGGCATGAAGACGCCCTATGACACCGCGCTGCGCCTGCAGCGTCGCGAGGTCGATGCCGTCAAGGTTTCGATCAGCGTCGAGGTCGAACGGATCACCACGCTGGAGCAGCAGGCGCGCACGATCGATTCGCGCGTCGTCGAGGAACGCCGCCTGGCGCACGCGCTGCCGCTGTCGTCCGACCATTGGGTCGCCCGGATGCGCGCCGAACGCGCCCGCGTCGAGCACGCCGCCCGCGAATCGCAGGCACGGCTCAACCAGCTTCGCGACCAGGCGATCGAAGCCTATGGCACGATGCGCGCGATCGAAAGCGCCGCGACGCGCTATCGCGACGAGGCCGAGCGCGCCGCCGACGTGGCCGAACAGAGCGCGATCGACGACATCGCCGCGGTCCGCTTCCTCAATGCGCGGCGGCGGAGGCGGGCGGCATGATCCAGCGCACCGATTTGCAGCATATGACGCCGCAGCAGCGCGCGCGCGTCATCTATACCGAGGCGCAGTCCGCGCTGTCGAACCGGCTGTGGCGCGCGGCGCTCGGCGACGGTGATCGCGACAATGGCCGCGATGCCGGGCTGGGCGGCAGCAAGTTGCAGATGGATTCGCTGTTGCAACTGCTCGGCAGCGGCGACGGCGTTCCCGGACTGGCGGGCATGGCCGGGCTCGCGCCCAAGCACTGCGCGTGCACCTGTGCCTGCTCGTGCCACCATCCGGATGCCGCACAGCCGGGATGGCAGGACGCGGCCGATCGCGAATCGCGCGGCCGGGGGCAGGACGATGCGGGCAGCCGCTATGGCCGCGTCGCCGCAACCGACACGCTGGCGCCCGCGGTCGAGGGTGCGGGCGGGCTCAACCTGGGCGCCAATGCGCGCCACGCGGGAACGATCGCCGCCGCCGAAGCGCGCACCGGGATCCCGGCAACCGCGATCGCCGCGATCGTTGATGCCGAGGCCGCCAAGGGAGCCGACGGATCGTGGAACGCGCATTCGCGCAATCCGCGGTCGAGCGCCGCGGGGCTGGGACAGTTTCTGAGCGGGACCTGGCAACGGCTGGCCGAGACGCCGGGCACCTGGCTCAACAGCTTTGCCGCGCAGCAAGGCTGGCTCGACGGCCGGGGCAAGGTGAACGGCGGGGCGCGCAGCGACCTGCTTGCGCTGCGCTATGATCCGCAGGCGTCGATCCTGACGGTCGCCGATCTTGCCAAGCGCAACGTCGAACAGCTCGAACGCGCCGGACTGCGCGTGCGCGCCGATTCGGAAACGCTCGCCAAGGCCGCCTATCTGGGCCACCATCTGGGACTGGCCGATGCGCGCAAGTTCCTCGCCGGCGGGATCGAGGCGGGACGCGCCCGGATGCTGCTGGCCGCCCAGATCGGCAGCGGTGCGGCCGAACAGCGAATCGCCGAAGCCGGCGATGCCACGCGGGCGCACCGCGAATGGCTGCTAAGTTTCATTAATCGAAGAATTCGCCCGGACCGATTCGCGGGCTAACAAAACCTTCCTATAATGGATGGAACCGAGGTGCCCTGGCGATCGCCAGCATCGGCGCCCGGTAGGCGATGGCACTGAAATCAGAGAGTTTTTTTGGATCAGCCCGCCTACTCCATTACGCTACCGTAAATGTACGTATGGGAGCCGCTAACATCCGTTAAAGGATTAACGGCCATTGTCCCCCTGTACCCGGCACGGCCTCACCGGCGCCGGGCGCAACCAGGGGAATATGAAATGTCGAAGACCACGATCGCCCTCGAGGCAGCTGTTGCCACCGTCATCGAGAACACGCCGAAGGACGGTTCCCAGACCAGTCGCCAGCGCGCCGCCATCGATCGTGCCTTTGCCCAGATCCTGAAGCTGATCGCGCCGCGCATCCGCCACTTCATCCGCCAGTATGGCCTGACCGCGCATTGGGACGACGCCGAGCAGTGCTGCGCGATCGCCGTTCACCGCGCGATCCAGGCCTATGAGCCCGAAAAGGCGCAGTTCACCACTTTCGTGAACTGGCAGATCCGCGGCGAGCTGCAGAGCCTGCGCTTTCGCCTGATGACCGATCAGCGCCCGTCGGCGAAGAAGGTCGAGGCGACCACGGTTTCGCTGAACGCGCTGACCATGTCGAACGACGGCGAGGAATCGGCGCCCGAAGTCCTGATCGAGGACGAGGACGCGCTGTCCCGCACCGAGGCTGCGGCGTCGGATTACCTGGCGGATTCGGCGATCGCTTCGCTGATCGACGCCTATGTCGACCATCTGCGCAAGATCGGCATCGAGCAGCTCCGCCGCCGCCCGCGGCCGAAGCGCGAGGAAGCCGCGCTGCGCCGCGAGGGACCGCGCCTCCGCCTGGCGACGCACGGCATCGATCCCGCCGAACTCGAAAAGCTGGAAGCCAAGCTGGCCCGCGACCGCGAGATCGTCGCCCGCCGCGTTTTCCAGACGGCAACGCTCGACGACCTGTCGCTCGACACCGGCGTGACCAAGGAACGCGTCCGTCAGATCACCAAGCGCGCCGCCAAGGTGATCGCCGAGATCGCCGCCGCCGACCCGCGCTTTGCGGTGATGGCCGAATATGGCCAGCCCGCGCCGAAGCGCCGCCAGCCGGCAGCCCCCGCGACCGCGACGCTCCTTCCGGACGCCAACCAGCCGCACAACCGCCTTGCTTCGGTTCGCGCGATCCAGCCGTCGGAACTGGCCGCGAGCACGGTTGCCGCGGTCACTGCCGAAAAGGCCGACGTCGCCGCCACCGTGCAGATCGACCTCAAGACCGCCGCGCTGCACTGATCCCCAACGCGGCGGCCGGTGCCCACCGGGCCGGCCGCCCACCCGCCCGCCGATGCAACGAGAATATGACATCCGCATCATCGGCTGCGCGGTAACGATCCTATAATATCTGCATCCGAATTGTGAGAGGGGACGTTCGATGCGCAAGGCACTCGACGTAGTGGACCAGCCCCAGACCGGCTGGACCGCGATGCCGCGACCCAATTACCGTCTGACCGCGCTTGCGGAGGACGTGGCCCGCCGTGCCCGCCCGCTGCTGCCCACGGGCAGCGGCATGTTCCTTGGCCTGGAACTGTGCGATTCGGGCATTTTGCGGATGCTGTGGTGGCGCAGCGACGATTTCGGCCTGGTCGCCGAGATCGCGGCGCCGATCGAGGCATTCTGCCCCAGCGACACCGACGAAGGCGCGTTGCAGGAAGCGGCGATCGAGCTGCTCGACTATCTTGCCGGGCGCTGGCCCGCGCCGCCGCGCGGCTATGGCGTGATTACCGACGGCACCGGCGTCGCCTTTGCACCCGAACAGCCCGCCCCGTCGGCCCCCGGCTGGCTGGTCCGCCAGGCGAGCAGCGACCGCCCCTTGCTGGCGATCGTGCCGCTCGATCCTTATGGCCCCTGTGCCTTTCTGGGCAGCAAGGGCGCCTGTTCCTCGCTGCACTGACCGACGCTTTCGGCATCGTCCCGGCCAAGGCCTTCGCGATCGCGAAGGGCTTGTTTACTCACTATTAATCCTTTAACTATGATTTACGCCCGCAACTAGAACGGCGCAAGAACCGCGCAGGGGTGGACATGGAAGAGGCAAGCCGCAGAGCGGATGGGTCGAAAAGCCGCGGTGCCGCCGCCTGCACAAGCAGTGCCCCATCAACTCTGCCCGGCGAGGTTCCCATCGACACGCATCGCGCCTTCGTCTTTCCCAATCGGGTGCGGGAACTGCGCCAACGCCTGGGCTTTCCAAAACTTCTTCGGCTTTCCAGCCTGATACCAGAGATACCGTATATCCGGCTGTCGAAGATCGAGCGCGGCGAGGTGCTGGCCCGCGCCGATGAGCTCCATCGCATCGCCGCCGTGCTGGGCGTCCCCGCGCACGACCTGCTGATCGACATCGATTCGCCCGATTTCTCGATCGCGCGCTGGGCCGCGCCGTTCCTCGACACGAGCCAGATCGACCTCGCCGAGGAGCGGTTCGCCGTCGAGCTTGCCGCCGCGATGCGCGTGCGCCGCACCGGCGATCCGGAACTGACGATCGCCGCGATCGAACAGCGCCATGGCCTTGCCCCGGTCAATCTCTCGCGCATCGAAAATGCCGCCAAGCCGTTCGGGCGCTGGAACCCGGCGACGCAACAGGCGGTCTTCGCGATTTTCGGCGTCGGCGACGAGGCGGAACTGCGCGCGCTGATCGACGCGCAGGTGCGGTCGGGCGCGCTGGGCGACATGATCGCGGCGGTCGACGACCCGCAACGACGCCACGAGCGCTCGCGCGCGCGCATCGCGACGCTCGCCGAGGAGTTGAAGCGGCTGGTCGCGCCGACGCCGCCGTTGACGCCGGGATCGCGCCGGAACCTCGCCCTGACGCCGCCCGCGGTCGCCCCGCTCCCGCGTACTGCGGCGCGCGCCGTGCCGGTGCTGGGCACGCCGCTCGCCAACGGACTGATCGCGCACCAGCCGACCGGCGACACGATCGAACTGCCGAACGCCGCCGGTGCCCGCGCCTTTGCCCTGCGCGTCTGTCGCGCGACGCTGGGCGGCGGATTGCCGGCACAGGCGATCGTCATCATCGATCCCGACCGCCACCCCGCCCCCGGCGGCCTCGCGGCGTTGCAGGAGAGCGACGGCTGGCGGCTGCTGTCGGTCGGCGCCGATCGCGACGGACGGATGATCGGCTATAGCAGCAACCCGGCGCTGGAGATCGTGCTGGACGAGCATGATCCGGGCGCGCTCGCCTCGGTCGTCGCGGCGCTGATGCCCTGAACGCCCCGCCAATGCCGGCCGGCCGATGACGCCGCGGCGTGACAATCGGCACCGGCGTGCGTAAGGCGCAAGCAATGGCAAAGATCGTCGCAATCGAGGGCGCCGACGGCGTCGGCAAGAATACCGCGGCCAAGGGCCTGTGCGCCGCACTGGCCACGGCGGGACGGCGCGCCACGATCATCGGTTTCCCGCGTTACGGCGAAACCGCCGCGGGAGTCACGATCGGGCGGATCCTGGCCGGCGAGATGCCCGTGGCGGTGAGCGCCCATGCCGCGGCGACGCTCTATGCGCTCGACCGGTTCGAATGGCGCGAGCACATCGCCGAGGCCGCGGCGACGCACGACGTGCTGATCTTCGATCGCTATATCGCATCGAACATGGCCTATCAGGGCGCGCGGGTGGCGCCCGAAGCGGCGCGCGACCTGATGGACTGGATTCTCGCGCTTGAAAGCGGCCAGTTCGCGCTGCCCGCGCCCGACCTTTCCTTTTATCTCGACACGCCCTGGACGCTGGCACGGCAACTGATTCTGCAAAAGGCGCAGCGCAGCTATACCAATCGCAGCTTCGACGAATACGAAGCCGACGTCGCCCTTCAGCAGCGGGTGCGGCAGAATTACGAGACGATCGTCGCGGCCGGCCTGCTCGCGCCATGGCGGGTCGTGCTGGCGAGCGCCGACGGCGCGATGCGCGCGCCCGAGGCCATCGTGGCGGAGATGATGGCCGCGCTTTGAGCGCCGTTCGCAACGCGCAACGCCCCAAATGCGATTCGCTTGCAGCAAAACCGCATCCGTTCTTGCCCGGCCGGTCGCCGCTGCGGCAGCATGCGCGGAAAAGGAGAGGATAATGAATATCAATAGCGTGCTTTCCGAGCCTCGCAGCGTCTGGGATCTCGGCGCGCCGCTGCTGGAAGGGCCGGTGTGGGTCGAGCGTGATCGTGCCCTGTGGTTCGTCGACATCAAGCGCCGCCAGATCCACCGCCACGATCCGGCAACCGGGGCGCAGCGGATCTGGGATGCCCCGGCGCAGATCGGATTCCTGCTGCCGATCGCCGAGGGCGGTTTCGTCGCCGGGCTTCAGACCGGCCTTGCCCGGTTCGACCCGGAAGACGGCAGCTTCGTGCCGATCGTGGCGCCCGAACCCGATCGGCCGGGCAACCGGCTGAACGATGCGACGGTCGATCCCCAGGGAAGGCTGTGGTTCGGCAGCATGGACGACGGCGAGACCGAGCCGAGCGGCGCGATCTATCGGCTGGACGCCGACGGCCGGTGCGTCGTCACCACGCCGCGCTGCGCGATCACCAACGGTCCGGCGGTGAGCCCCGACGGCCGCACGCTCTATCATGTCGACACGGGCGGGCGGCAGGTCCATGCCTGTGACGTGACCGACGACGGCCAACTGGCGAACCGCCGCCTGTTCGTCGAGATCGCCGAGGGCGAAGGCTATCCCGACGGGCCGGTGGTCGACAGCGAAGGGTGCGTGTGGATTGCGCTGTACGGCGGCGGCGCGGTGCGTCGTTATGCACCCGACGGGACGCTGCTGGAAGCGGTGCGCTTTCCGGTGAGCGCGATCACCAAGATCGCCTTTGGCGGCCCCGAGCTGAAGACGGTGTTCGCAACCACCGCGAACAAGCACCTCTCCCCCGCCGAACGCGCGGCCGAGCCGCTGGCGGGCAATCTTTTCCAGTTCGAGGTCAGCGTCCCCGGCGTGGCGGGCACGATGATCCGCGAGGGCGTCTAAGGCCCTGCGCCGCCGCGTTCCCCGAGGATCATCGGGGAACGCGGCGCCGGATCATTTGCCGCAACCGACGATCTGATCGGCCTCGTCGGAGTGAACGCGCGCCTTGCCCGGGGTGATCTGATAGAGTTGCGGCCACATCTTGCCGGTGACGAACAGCCGCTTGCCCGCCGCATCCCAGGCAATGCCGTTCGCGACCTGGTCGACGCCCGCCCCCTGCGGCTTGAGGGCGCCGATGTCGAGGAAGCTGGTGACGTGCCCCGTCGCCGGATCGATCCGCGCGATCAGGCTGGTCTGCCAGATATTGGCGTAGATCTGGCCGTCGATCCATTCGAGCTCGTTGAGCTTTTCGACGGGGCAGCCATTGGCGGTGACGCGGATCGTGGACACGACCGCCTGGCTGTCGGGATCGAGCACGCGCAGCGTCGCGCTGCCGTCGCTCATGATCAGGTTCTTGCCGTTATGCGTCAGCCCCCAGCCCTCGCCCTGATAGGCGAAGTTGCCGGTGGGGGTGAAATCCTTGAGATTGTAGACGAAGCCGGTCTGATCCTTCCAGGTGAGCTGGTAGAGCCGGTCCTTCCACGCGACGACACCTTCGCCGAAATAGGGTGAGGGCAGTTCCTGTTGCTGCACCACCTGCCCGTCCTGGAGCCGGACGCGGCGGACATAGGAGGTGCCGACCTCCCCCGTGCCCTCATAGAGCTGGCCGTCCTGGAAGAAGAGCCCCTCGGTAAAGGCGGTTCGGTCGTGCGGATAACGCGCCGCGACGTCGACGCCATAGACCGGTATGCCGTCGGGCACCCGCAGGACAAAGAACCAGACAGCGCCGAGGGCGAGCGCGAGGACCATGACGAGGCCAATCCAGCGGGTGCGAGTCATGCCCAATCCCTAGCCGCAACCACCCTGCCCCGCCAACAGCTTACGCTTTTACCCTGCGGCAACGGTCGTTCCACCCCCGTTCATGCTATGATGGAGACAAAGCCCGCGTGCGGACGGGACGTGGCCTTGCGCCTGCAAGCCCCCGATTCTCCGCCTTCCGCGGCGCGCCGACGCATCAAGCGCCCGAGAGAGAAAAAAGGGATCGCACGAATGGAATGGTTCCAGGCCAACGCGCCGATACGCCAAAAGACCTACATCGCATTTGGCACCCTGATCGCCATCGGCGGCGTCACCGGCCTGTTGACCATGTTCCTGCCGGTGATGTTCGGCCTTCCGGTGCTCGCGGGCGCACTCGCACTGGCGATCTGGCAGGCGCATCGGTTTCGCGAGGCGATCTGCACGCCCTATATCGCGACGGTGGTCCGCATGGAGGCGCTCGCCGCGGGCGACCTCCATTCGCCGATCAACTACACCGACTATCAGGACTGCGTCGGCCGGATGACGCGCGCGATGTTCACCTTTCGCGACACGGCGATCGAGCGGCAGCGGATCGCCGCCGAGCAGGGCGAGGTCGTCGCGCTGGTGTCGGCGCACCTGCGGTCGCTGGCCGAGGGCGACCTGACCCAGCCGATCACGCGCGACCTCCCCGCCGAATATGCCGAATTGCGCACCAACTATAACGGCGCGGTCGAAGGGCTGCACACGCTGATCGGCGAGGTTGCGGAGAGCACGATCAAGATCGGCAGCGGCGCGAACGAAATCGCCGCGGCGTCGAGCGATCTCGCGCACCGCACCGAAAACAATGCCGCGAGCCTTGAGCGCACCTCGGCCGCGGTGACGCAGATGGATTCGCGCCTGCGCCAGACCGCCGAGGCGGCCGCACACACCGTCGAGCGGGCGGACCAGGCGATCGCGACCGTTGTCGACGGCCGCGTGATCGCCGACGAGGCCGTGGTCGCGATGGGTCGCGTTGCCGACAGCGCCAAGGGCATCGACAGCGTGATCGAGGGCCTCGACAAGATTTCGTTCCAGACGCGCGTGCTGGCAATGAACGCCGCAGTCGAGGCGGGCCGTGCAGGCGAGGCCGGGCGCGGCTTTGCCGTCGTCGCCGACCTGGTGTCGGCGCTGGCGATGCGCGCCGAGGAAGAGGCCAAGCGCGCCCGCGACCAGTTGACCGTGACCCAGAACGACATCGCATCGGCGGTGGGGTCGGTCCGCCGCGTCGACAACGCGCTGGCGACGATTTCCGACAATGTGAACACGGTGCACGAACTGCTCGGCCGGATCGCCAGCGACAATCAGGCGCAATCGGCAGCGATCGGCGAGATCAATCAGGCGGTCAGCGCCATGGACACCGCCACGCAGCAGAATGCCGCGATGGTCGAACAGACATCGGCGGCGGCGCGCGAACTGGGCGGCGAGGTGAGCGCCCTGACCGCCAATACCGAACGGTTCCGCATCGGTCCGCCGCGCATCGGCGCAGCCACCCCGGCACGCAGCACGGCGCCCCGCCCTGCACCGGCGCGCCCGGCCGCCGCGGCCCGCAAGCCCGCCGGCGCCCCGCCCGCGGCACAGACGCTCGACCAGAAGCTGAGCGGCACGCAGGTCAAGCCGCTGCCCGGCGCCGCGGTCCCGGCACTGATCCGTCCGGACCTGGGCAACGAGGAAGACTGGCAGAGTTTCTGAGCGCCGCGAGGCGCCCGTCGATACGGGAGTCCGGGTCGCGCGACGTCGTCGGCCGCCCGGACGCCCACCCCCACCCGGCCAGTCGAGCCCGCCGGTGTGGGTTGCGTTCAGAAAAGAGATGCTAGGCACCGATTCGCGCGGTAAGCGCCAACGCGAAGGAGGTGCGGCATGGAGGCAGCGGCCGCCGGGCAGACCGAACCGGATCCCCGGCTGGAACAGGGGGGGCTCGACGCAAGCGCCGTGTACCGCATTGCCGATGATCTGGCAGAGCGCCACGCGGTGGCGCCCGTTGCCGATGCCAGTGCCTTCCTGGCCCAGCTCGAATCGCTCGCGCGGACGGCGACGCAGCGGCGCGCGCTGGCCGAATCGCATTCCGCCATCCTGCGGCGCGCCCATGCCGGCCGCATCCGCCGCACGACCGGCGCGGTCGAGGACGTGCTGTTCACGCTGGCCGGGATGCTCGCATTGCTGCTGCGCGACGGCCGCCCGACCGAGGCAAACATCCTTGCCAACCGTTATGTCGACGTTTTTCCCCAAGGCGCGACAGGCTGGTCGCTGATGCCGCTTTATCTGTCGCTGCGGCTGGGCGCCGTGGGCGGCGATATCGAGCAGGTCGACAGCATGCTGGCGCCCGCCCCGCCGAGGATGGTGGTGATCGGCGGCCTTTCCGGTACGGGCAAGTCGGCGCTGGCGCGGCTGATCGGCGGCTGGCTGGGCGGCCCGCAAGGCGCCCGCGTGCTGCGCGCCGACGTATTCCGTAAAAGGCTGGCCGGCGTTGCCCCCGAAACCCGGCTGCCGCCCAGGCATTATACGCGTCGCAACGACGAGGAAAGCTATGCCGCATTGTTCGAATCGGCCGAGGACCATCTGGGCTGCGGCACGTCGGTGATCCTCGACGGCGCCTTCATCAGCCGCGGCGAGCGCGAGGTCGCGGCGCTCCTCGCCAGCCGCGCACGCGTCCCCTTTACCGGCATCTGGCTGGAGGCGCCCGAGGCTGAACGCGCCGCACGCGTGGCACGGCGCATCCATGACGCGTCCGATGCCGACGTGCACGTGGTCCACGACCAGGGCCGCCGTACCGTCGGCGACCTGGGCGGGTGGCACCGCATGCGTTCGAACCGGCCGATCGACACGATCCTGCCCGCCGTGCGCGCGATCCTGGAGCGCGGCCGCTGACGATGAAGCCGATTGCAACGCTGACGCTCAACCCGGCGCTCGACCTGTCGACCGCAACGCCGCGGGTGCGCCCGACGCACAAGCTGCGTTGCGCGCCGCCCCAGGTCGAACCCGGCGGCGGTGGGATCAACGTCGCCCGCGTGGTCCATGCGCTCGGCGCGCCGGTGACCGCGATCTTTCCCGCCGGCGGCGGCACGGGCACCACGCTCGAAGCGCTGTTGCGTGCCGACGGCGTGCCCACCGCCGCGGTGCCGATCCGGGGCACCACGCGCGAGAGCTTCGCCGTCGACGAGACCGAAACCGGCGAGCAGTTCCGGTTCGTCCTGCCGGGGCCGGCGCTTTCGGAAAACGAAGTCGCGGCGTTGCTTGAGCGGTTGCGGACGCTCGCCCCACGCCCCGCCTTTGTCGTCGCATCCGGCAGCCTGCCGGCAGGGTGCCCGGACACGGTGCTCGCCGACGTCGCGCGGATCGCGCATGCCGACGGCGCACGGCTGATCGTCGACACCTCCGGCCCCGCGCTGGCCGCCTGCGAAGGCAGCCGCGCCTATCTGATCAAGCCCAGCCTGCGTGAGCTGGAGGAACTGGTCGGCAAGACGCTGCCCGATATTCCCGCCGCCATGGCGGCGGCGCGCGACCTGCGGGCGCGGGGTTTTGCCGAAGTCGTGGTGGTTTCGCTGGGCGAGGCCGGGGCGCTGCTGGTCGCCGACGCGACGGCGTTGCACCTGCCGGCGATTCCGGTGCGCGTGGAAAGCACCGTCGGGGCCGGCGACTCGATGGTGGCAGCAATGACCGTTGCGCTCGCACGCGGCGAACCGCTGCCCGCGGTACTTCGATACGGACTGGCCGGCGGCGCCGCCGCGGTGACGACCCAGGGGAGCGCGCTGGCGCGCCGCGAGGACGTCGAACGGCTTTACGCCGAGGCATCCTCCAGCGCCTGAACCGCCTGGGGTTCGTCGACATTTGCCGGTGCCACGAACAGCGCGTCGAGCGCCTCCAGCATCCGCACGACCTCTTCGCTGGCCAGCGAGTAATAGATCATCTGCCCCGCGCGCCGGGCACGGACCATGCCCTCGCGACGAAGCAGCGCGAGCTGCTGCGAAACGGCGGTATCGCGCGCATCCGTCAACCGCGCGAGTTCCCCCACCGACTTCTCGCCTTCCCAAAGATGGCAGAGCAGCAGCAGCCGGCTGCGACCCGCCAAAGCCTTCAGAAATTGCGATGCACGATCAACGGATGCAATCATATCGTCTTTCACGGGGTGCACCGCTATGCCCTGATTCTGTGCGTTGCAACCGCTATCATTCGGATTTCGAATGGATTTTATATTGACCCCCTTGTTATTCGCGGCGGACCGCGGATTTTCGGGGGCCGGCGCCGCATCGCCCGAGCGGCGGAAATGCGCGGGTTCGGCAGGCCGGGCGGTGCGTCGGCACGCTCCAATTCGCGCGATTCGGATGCGACGCTGCGGCAACGGGCCCCCGATAGCGCTTCGGCACATGGCCTGCCGCCGCACCTGCGGACGGCCGGGTAGCCCCGGGTACGCGGTTGTAACCGAATGTAGCACCGTCGCGACAGCGCCCCTCACCTGCGCTAAGGATGGTCCATGAACCCGATGCCCGCTGCGCCCGCGGGTCGTATCCTTGTCGCAGACGACGACCCGGACATTCGCGAACTGATCCTCGCGCAACTCGAGCGCGAGGGGTATCCCGTCGTCGCGGCAGGCAATGTCGCGGAGATCCGGGCCGCACTGGCGAGCACCCCCGTCCAGCTGATCGTGCTCGACCTCAACCTGCCCGACGGCGACGGCCTGGCACTGTGCCGCGCGCTGCGGCACGAAGGCTATGCCGACGCGATCATCATGGTCACGGCGCGCGACAGCGCGCTCGACCGCGTGCTCGGCCTTGAACTGGGCGCGGACGATTATCTCACCAAGCCGTTCGAGCCGCGCGAGTTGCTGGCGCGCGTGCGCAACCTGCTGCGTCGGCTGGGCAATGGCGGCGACGAACGACGGCCGCGCAACGCGCGCTTTGCCCGGCTGGGGCCATGGCGGCTCGACCTGCTTCAGCGGCGGCTGGTGGCGGGCGACGGGCGGCTGGTCATGCTGTCCTCGGCCGAATTCCGGTTGCTCGGCCGGTTCGTCGAGGCGCCGAACGTCGTGCTGTCGCGCGAGACGCTGTTGCCCGAACGCAAGGCAACGGTTTCGTTCGACCGGTCGATCGACCTCCAGATCAGCCGCCTTCGACAGAAGCTGGCAGGCGAACCGGGCGGCAACGAACTGATCCTGACGGTTCGTAACGAGGGCTATCTGCTCGCCTGTCCGGTCGAATACGAATGATCGCGCGCGCACGCGACTGGATCGCCTCGCTCGCGGGGAGGATCACGCTGCTGCTCACGCTGGGCATGGCGGGCGCGTCGATCGCGTCGCTGTTCGTCGCGGAGCGGGTGCGCACGCACGAACTCAGGCGGCTGCAACTCGAACGCGTCGTCGCGAGTACCGAGGACATGGCGAGCCGCCTGGCGCGCGATCCACGCCATACCGCCGCGCTGATCGCACGGCGCCAGATCTTCGGCGTGCGCCCCTATCTGCCAGAGCTTGGTCCTGCGCCGGTCGATCCGCGGTTGAGCGGGATGCTCACTTCGCGCCTGGGGCCTGCCGCGCAGGCGCGCGCGGGGCAGATCGCCGGGCTTTGCTTCCCGGGCTTCCTCGACAAGCCGCGCGCGGCCGGCGTCGACCGCTCGCCGCACGTGGATTGCTGGCAGGTGCGCTTCGTTGATCGTGCCGGACGGCCGCATATCCTGACGATCGACCTGCCCGCGCTGCACATTCCGCCCAGCGCGATGGTCGACCCGGTCTATCTGCTGCTGATCCTGGTCGCGAGCGCGACGCTGGCCGTCGTCGCCGCACGGCTGACGACCGTCCCCCTGCGCCGGCTGAGCGCCGCGGCGCGCCGGTTCTCGCTGTCGATCGATCCCGAACCGATCCCGCTCACCGGCCCGACCGAAGTGCGCAGTGCGCTGGCGACGTTCAACCTGATGCAACAGCGCGTGCGTGCCGGGTTTCGCGAGCGGACGCAGATTCTCGCGGCGATCGCGCACGATCTCCAGACGCCGCTGACCCGATTGCGCCTGCGACTCGAGCACGTCACCGACCCGGTGCTGCGCGAACGGCTGGTCGCCGACCTGGCGGCGACGCAGGCGCTGGTGCGCGACGGGCTCGATCTCGCGCGCAGCAGCGAGAGCCGCGAGCCCTGGTCTGAAGTCGACATCGAATCGCTGGTCGCCAGCCTTGTCGAGGATGCGAACGAGCTCGGCGGGGCCGTCACGATCGTCGAGAATTGCCGGGCGAGCATCCGCACCAAGCCCGATGCGCTGACGCGATGCCTTACCAACGTGATCGACAATGCGATCAAATATGCGGGGGCGGCCCGCGTGCATTGCCATGCGCAGGGCGGTCAGGTCGAAATCGTCGTGCGCGACGACGGTCCGGGCTTTCCGCCCGACCGGATCGACGAGATGTTCGAGCCCTTTGTCCGCGGCGAAACCAGCCGGTCGCGCGCGACCGGCGGCACCGGCATCGGCCTCACGATCGCGCGTGCGCAGGCCATGACTTTCGGCGGACAGCTGATGCTGGCGAACGACCCGCGGGGAGGCGCCGTCGTGACGCTGCGCTTCGGCGAACCCGGCTGACACCGCGCGCGCCGGGTCAGCCGACGACGGGCGGTTCGTCCCCCGAGGGCGGTGCGAAGGCGCGAAGGAACAGGTCGACCGCGATCGCAGCCTCCTCGTTCAATTCCTCGTCCGACGGGCGCGGCAACCCCCAGACGACCCGCTGCTGCCATCCGACGCACAGTCCGGTGATCGCACGCGCCGCGATCAACGGCGATTCCGCACGAAGCCGGCCCTTGGCCATCTGATCGGCGAAGAAGGCAGCGAGGATTTCCTGGGTCTGGCGCGGGCCGCGGCGATAGAAGATCTGGCCGACCTCCGGAAAACGCTCGGCCTCCCCGGCGATCAGCCGGTGCAACTGCACCGAATTGGGTGCGCAGATCTTCTGCATGAAACGCCGGCAAAACCCCAGCAATGTCGTTCGCAGATCATCCGACGGCGCGAGCGTGGTTTCCAGCTCGCGTCGATAATTGCCGATCGCGCTTTCCAGCACGGCCTCGAACAGCGATTCCTTGGAGGGAAAATAGCTCCAGAGCGTCGCCTTCGATCCGCCCACGGCGGCGGCGATCGCCGACATGGAGGTGGCCGCATAGCCGTTCTCCATGAACGACTGTTCCGCGACCGCGATGATCGCATCGCGCCGGTCCTGCTTGCGCGCCTCGCGTCGGCACAGCGGCTGCATGCAATCCTCGCCGATCTTTGCCTCACCCGTTTTCGTCATAGCCGTACTATAGGGTACACTTTTCGATTGACAAGGGGAAGATGCTTCCCCATCTGGACGCGTACCAAACAGTACGGTTTCTGACCTCATGTCCTCAATTTCCTTCCGCGCGCTGCTGTTGGCGGCGCTGAGCGGGCCGATCGCCCTTGCGGCGTGTGCGCCCGTCCCCCAGCTCGGCGCCCGGCCGGAGGTGCGCGCGGGCGACACTTTTGTCGCCGATCGCTCGATCGCGGCCGCACAGACGGCGAGCGCCGCCTGGCCTGCCGGCGACTGGTGGTCGCTCTATGCCGACCCGCAGTTGAGCGCGCTGATCGAGGAAGGGTTGCGCGATGCACCCGACCTCGCCGCCGCGGGCGCGCGGCTGCGATCGGCCCAGGCCTATGTGCAACAGGCACGCGGCGCGCTGTTGCCGAGCGCGGGCGCGAGCGCCGGCGTGGCGCTGAACAAGCAGAGCTATAACAACGGCATCCCGCCTGCCTTCGTCCCGCATGGGTGGAACGATACCGGCAATCTCGGCGCGAACCTTGATTTCGATCTGGATCTGTGGGGCAAGAATCGCGCCGCGGCGCGGGCGGCGGTCTCGCAGGCGGAAGCGGCGCGGCTGGAGCTGGAACAGGCGCGGCTGGCGCTTTCGACCAACATCGCCAGCGCCTATGCCGATCTGGCACGCCTCGCCGCTGAACGCCGCGTTCAGGCCCGCGCGCTGGAGGTTCGCGAGCAGACGCGCAAGCTGGTCGCCGATCGCGTCAAGACCGGTCTCGACACGCGCGCCGAGCTGAAACAGGCCGATGCGGCGGTTCCCGCCGCGCGCGCCGACCTCGCCGGCACCGACGAAGCGATCGGGCTGACACGCAACCGTATCGCGGCACTGCTGGGCAAAGGGCCTGATCGCGGGCTCGACATCGCGCTTCCGGGCGCACCGACCGCGACCCGCGCCGTCCCGGCGAGCGCCACCACCGACCTGATCGGCCGGCGGCCCGACATTGCAGCGGCGCGCGCGCGCGTCGAAGCGGCCGCGCAACAGATCAAGGTCGCGCGGGCCGACTTCTATCCGTCGATCAACCTGTCGGCGATGGTGGGGTTGCAGGCGCTATACCTCCAGAACCTGTTCAAGGGCACCTCGACCACGGGCCAGGTCGGCCCCGCGATAAGCCTGCCGCTTTTCCGCGGCGGCGAGCTGGCGGGCCGGTACAAGGGTGCCCGCGCCGGCTATGACGAGGCGGTCGCCAACTATGACGGGATCGTCGCCAACGCCTTTCGCGAAGTCGCCGATGCGGTGACCAGCCGCAACGCGCTGGCCACCCGTCTCGCCGAAAGCCGCGCGGCGCTCGCGGATTCCGAACAGGCCTATGCGATCGCGCGCCAGCGTTATCAGGGCGGCCTTTCCACCTTCCTCAACGTGCTGACTGCCGAGGAGCGCGTGCTGACGGCGCGCCAGATCGTCGCCGACCTGGAGGCGCGCGCCTTTACCCTCGACGTCGCGCTGGTGCGCGCGCTCGGCGGCGGCTTTTCCACCAACACGGCGTCCACGGACACGGACGCGACCAAGGATCCGAACCATGGCTGATGCCGATCCCGCTCGCACCCAGGACTTTCAGGCGGCGCCCGCCCGGACGGCGCGCAGCAAGCGCAAGACGATGCTCACCGCGATCGCGGCGGCCGTGCTGGTCGCCGGCGCCGGCTATGGCGGCTGGTACGCGCTGGTCGGCAGCCATTATGTCAGCACGGACAACGCCTATGTCGGCGCCGACAATGCGACGGTAACGCCGATGCTGGCGGCGCAGGTCGCAGCGGTCGAGGTTTCCGATACCCAGGCGGTGCGCAAGGGCGACGTGCTGGTGCGCCTTGACGATCGCGATGCACGGATCGCGCTGGCACAGGCCGAGGCCGAACTGGCCCGCGCACGCCGGCAATATGGGCAGACCGCCGCCACCAGCGGTGCGCTGGCGGCGCAGGTCGCCGCACGCGATGCCGAAATTGCCCGCGCCAACGCGCAGCTCGCCGCCGCCAAGGCCGATTTCGACAAGGCACGGATCGATCTGGAGCGCCGTCGGGCACTGGCGCCCAACGGCGCGGTTTCGGGCGACGAGCTGACCGTGGCGACCAACGCCTTTGCCGCCGCGAAGGCCAATCTGGAGCTCGCCCGGGCCGGCGTTGCGCAGGCCGCATCGACCAAGGGCGCCGCGAGCGGCAACCTGGCCGCGAACGACGCGCTGATCCGCGGCACCAACGAGACCAACGCCCCAGAGGTGCTGGCCGCGCAGGCAAAGGTGCAGCAGGCGAAGCTCGATCTCGAACGCACGATCATCCGCGCGCCGATCGACGGCGTGGTGACGCGGCGCAACGTCCAGGTCGGCCAGCGGGTCGCGCCGGGCGCCGCGCTGATGCTGATCGTTCCGGTCGACCGGCTCTATGTCGACGCGAACTTCAAGGAAGGGCAGCTCACCCGCGTCAAGGTGGGCCAGCCGGTAACGCTGAAGTCCGACCTTTACGGAAGCGACGTCGTCTATCACGGCCGCGTCACCGGGCTTTCGGGCGGCACGGGCTCGTCCTTTGCGCTGATCCCCGCGCAGAACGCCACCGGCAACTGGATCAAGGTGGTGCAGCGCCTTCCCGTGCGCGTCACGCTCGATCCGGCGGAACTGCGCGCCCACCCGCTGCGCGTCGGCCTGTCGATGGACGCCGAGATCGACACGGCGGCGAAGTAAGGACCGCGTCCAATGACGGCCAAAGCCGAAACCGTGATGCCGATCACCGGCGTGCGACTGTTGTTCGCGGGGCTGGTGCTGGCGATGACCAACTTCATGGTCGTGCTCGACACGACGATCGCGAACGTGTCGGTGCCGCACATTTCGGGCAGCCTCGGCATTTCCGCGAGCCAGGGAACGTGGATCATCACCTCCTACGCCGTGGCCGAGGCGGTCTGCGTGCCGCTCACCGGCTGGCTCGCCGCGCGTTTCGGCACGGTGCGGACCTTCGTCGTCGGCATGATGGGCTTCGGCCTGTTCTCGATGCTGTGCGGCATGTCGACCTCGCTCGCCATGCTGGTCGCGTGCCGGATCGGACAGGGGCTGTGCGGCGGCCCGCTGATGCCGCTGTCGCAGACGCTGCTGATGCGCATCTTCCGCCCCGACCAGCGGGCGCAGGCGATGGGCGTGTGGGCGATGACCACCGTCGTCGCACCGATCCTGGGGCCGATCCTGGGCGGCACGATCAGCGACAACTGGTCGTGGCACTGGATCTTCTTCATCAACATTCCCGTCGCGGCGCTCTGCGCCTTTGGCGGGGCGCGACTGCTCGCCCCGGCGGAAACGGCGTCGGCGAAGATCCCGGTCGATCGGATCGGGCTGATGCTGATGCTGCTGTGGATCGGCGCGTTGCAGATCATGCTCGACCTTGGCCGCGAGCACGACTGGTTCAACGATCGCACGATCGTCGTGCTGGCGATCATCGCGGTGATCGGGCTCGCCGTTTTCCTGGCGTGGGAAGTGACCGAGGACCAGCCGATCGTCGATTTGCGCGTGTTCCGCCACCGCGGTTTCACCGTTGCGGTGATCTCGCTCTCCTTCGCCTTCGCGACCTTCTTCTCGTCGGCGGTGATCATCCCGCAATGGCTGCAAAGCAGCATGGGCTATACGGCCACCTATGCAGGCTATGTGACCGCGTTCACCGGCGTGGCGGCGGTGATCATGTCGCCGATCGTCGCCAAGCTGACGACCAAGGTCGATCCGCGCGCGCTCGTCTGCTTCGGCATCCTCTGGCTGGGGTTCACCTCGCTCCTGCGTGTCCACTGGAGCAGCCAGGCCGATTACTGGACGCTGGCGATCCCGCAGATGCTTCAGGGCTTCGGCATGCCCTTCTTCTTCATCCCGACGACGACGCTCGCGCTGGCGGCGGTGCGGCCGGAAGAGACCGCGTCGGCTGCCGGCGTGATGAGCTTCCTGCGGACCATGGCCGGCGCGATCGGCACCTCGATCTCGACCAGCATGTGGGACGACAGCGCGCGCGTTGCGCGCAGCGAAATCGCCGGGCGGCTGCATGACGGCGGCACGATCGATGCGCTCAGCGCGCAGGGCTTTTCGACCGACCAGATCCGGGCGATCGTCGTCCAGCTGGTCGACAAGGAAAGCCTCGCGGTGTCGACCACGCACATCTTCCTGCTTTCGGCGATCATCTTTGTCGCATCGGCGATGATCATCTGGCTTTCGCCGCGTCCCAAGCGGGCCGTGGCGGCGGGTGCCGCGCACTAGGAGCACGGCACCCTATCCCCGCTCCCCCCGGGCCCGGCCGGCTCCCCCACCCCTATCCGGCCGAGCCCAACCCTGCGTCGAGGAAGGCCGCGATCACGTCCCAGACATGGGCAAGGTCGGCCGCCTCGACGCAGTAGGGCGGCATCACATAGATGGTGTTGCCGAGCGGACGGATGAGCACGCCCTGTTCGCGGCCAAACGCCGTGAGACGCGGCGCGATCGACGACAGATAGCCGCCCGCCGGCGTGCGCACTTCGAACGCCGCGATCGTCCCCAGCCGACGCGGATCGGCCACGCAGGATCGCGCAGCGACCCGGTCGAGCCCAGCCTGTTGCCGGGCGGCCAGCGTCGCGATGCGCGCCAGCACCGGCTCCTCGCGCCAGATCGCCAGATTGGCGTTGGCCGCCGCGCAGGCGATCGGGTTGGCGGTGTAGCTCGACGAGTGAAAGAACATCCGGGCGCGATCGTCGCTCCGGTGCGCCTCGAAGATCGGCGCCGTGGCGAGCGTCACTGCAAGGGGAATCGCACCGCCCGTCAGCCCTTTCGACAGGCAGAGAATGTCGGGCACGATCCCCGCCTGTTCGCATGCGAGCAGCGTGCCCGTGCGCCCCCAGCCGGTCATCACCTCATCGGCGAGGAACAGGACGCCATGCGCCGCGCAGATCGCGTGCATCCGCGCCAGCGTGGCGGGCGGATAGAACAACATGCCCCCCGCCCCCAGCACCAGCGGCTCGACCAGAAAGGCGGCGGCCCCCGCCCGACAATGCGCCTCAAGGGCGTCGAGCGTCGCCTGCTCGCGGTCCTGGGCGGGAAACGGTACGCGCGCCACATCGAACAGCAGCGGCGCATAGGGACGGTTGAACACGCCGCGCTCCCCCACCGACATGCCGCCGATCGTGTCGCCGTGATAGCCATGTTCGAGCACGATGATGCGGTGGCGCGGCTCGCCCCGGTTGGCCCAATAGCCGAGCGCCATTTTGATCGCGACCTCGACACTGGTCGATCCGCTGTCGCTGAAGAACACATGTTCGAGCGCCGGCGGCAGGATGTCGCGCAGCGACGCGGCGAGCGCCTCGGCGGGGCGATGCGTCCAGCCCGCAAAGATGATCTGATCGAGCCGCTGCGCCTGATCGGCGATCGCCGCGGCGATGCGCGGGTGACAATGGCCGTGCGTCGTCACCCACCAGGACGAAATCGCGTCGATATAGCGTCGCCCGTCGATGCCGTGCAGCACCGCGCCTTCGGCACGCGCGATCTCGGGAATGGGTTCGCCCAGCCCATGCTGGGTGAAGGGATGCCAGACGGGCGAGATCATCGATCATTCTCCGTCGGCGGGACCGGCCTTGCCGTCCGGAAATCGTCGAGGTCGAACGCCCCGGCAAAGGCGTCGGCAAGCGTCGCCGGGGTCATCGCCGCGATCCGCGGCAGCCGGCCGAGCCGGTGCACGCCCCCCATCGCGGCGATGATCGTCTCGCTGTCGGGGTTGGCATCGCCGACAAAGGCAATCCCCAGGATCGGCACGCCGCGCGCCCGCAGCGCCTCGATCGACAGCAGGCTGTGGTTGATCGTGCCGAGGCCGGTTCGGGCCACCAGCACCACCGGACACCGCCACCGCGCGAACAGGTCGGCATAGAGCGTCCGGCGATCGAGCGGCACCAGCACACCGCCCGCGCCTTCGACCACCAGCGGCCGCCCCTGCCGATCGGGCAGGACAAGCGCATCCGGGTCGATCCGCACCCCGTCGATCTCGGCCGCGAGATGCGGCGAACAGGGCGTGGCGAGCCGATAGCGTTCGGGCAATATGTCGGCGGGGGACAGTCCACCCAGCGCCGCCACACGCATCGCATCGGTGCCCTCCGGCTCGATGCCGCTTTGCACCGGCTTCCAATAGCGCGCACCGAGCGCACCGCTCAGCGCAGCGGCGAACACGGTCTTGCCGATCCCGGTATCGGTGCCGGTGACGATCAGCGTGGGGGCGGTTTCGCCGCTCATGCCAGAACCTCCTTCAGCGTGGCGGCCAGCGCCTCGACGTCGGCGCGGCCGATATTGAGCGTGATCGAGATACGCAGCCGCGCGCTGCCGGGCGCGACGGTGGGCGGACGGATGCCGCGAACGTCGAACCCGGCCTGCTGGAGCGCGGCGGCAACGGTCATCGCGCGGGCATCCTCGCCCAGCACCAGCGGCACGATCTGCGAGCGCCCCGGCGTCGCCCCCAGCGGCTCGAGCGCCGCCCTTGCCATGTCGACCAGCGACGCCAGCGCGGCCCGCCGTGCATCCTCTGCCGCGACGATCTCCAGCGCGGCGCGCACCGCCGCGGCCATCAACGGCGACGGCGCCGTCGAAAAGATGAAGCCGCGACCGCGATTGATCAGGAACTCGCGGACGATCGCCGGACCGGCGATCAGCGCGCCCTCGCATCCCAGCGCCTTGCCGCAGGTGTGCAGCGTCACCACGTCCTCGCGTCCCGCCAGCGCGGCGGCAAGCCCGCGCCCCTGCGGCCCGAACACGCCCGTTGCGTGCGCCTCGTCGATCACCAGCACTGCCTCATGGCGGCGCGCGAGCGCGGCAAGGTCGTCGAGCGGCGCCAGATCGCCGTCCATGCTGTAGAGGCTCTCTACCGCGATCCACACGCGCCCGCGCCCGCCCGCGGCGCGCCACGCGCCGATCGCCTCGTCGAACGCCTGGACGTCGTTGTGATGCGCGGCCCGGCATTCGGCGCGGCCGAGCCGCATCCCCTCATGCGCGCTGGCATGGACAAGCGCGTCATGCACGACCAGATCGCCGCGCTGCGGGAGCGTCGCGAACAGCGCCGCGTTGGCGGCATAGCCGCTCGAGAAATAGAGCGCGGTCTCCCGTCCGAAAAAGGCGGCCGCTTCCTGCTCGAGCGCCGCATGTTCCGGGTGATTGCCGCGAAGCAGCCGCGACCCGCCCGAGCCGACAGGAACGCCGCGCGCCAGCGCCGCAGACACCGCCGCACGCAGTTCGGGCGCATCCGCGAGCCCGAGATAGTCGTTCGAGGAGAAATCGCGCCCTTCGATCGGCAGCAGCCGACGGCGCCGTTCGCGTACCGCCAGATCGGCCAGATCGCGCGACTGAACTTCGTAAAGCGACATGGCGGCCGCCTATACGCCGAATCGGCGGCAGGCCAACCCGGCCAGGCGGCCGTCGCGTCCGTCAGAGCGGCGCGACGACGACCGCGCGCGTGCCGGTACGCACCGCGTCATAGCGGACCTGGGCATCCAGACTGCGCGCCATCGCACGGATCAGCTTGGTGCCGAGGCCGGTGCCCCGGATCCGGCCATCGGCGGGCATGCCGGCCCCGTCGTCCTCGACCGCCAGTTCGAACCCGTCGTTCGCCATACCCAGCCGGATCCGCACCTCGCCGGCCTGTTCGGGCGGATAGGCATATTTGCACGCGTTGGTGACAAGCTCGTTGACGATCACCCCCAGCGACACCGCCCGGTCGGTGCTCAGGCGCACGGCCGCCGATTCGACGCGGATCGGCCGCGGCGCCGCGGGAGTCGACCAGGTCTGTTCAAGTTCGGCCGCCAGCGCGCGCAGATACTCGTCCATCGCCACCTGCTCGACATCGCCCGAGCTGTAGAGACGGCGATGGACCTGCGCGATCGCCTGGATCCGCTGCTGCGTTTCCATCAGCGCGCCCTTGGCAGCGGTGTCGGCAAGGATCGACGCCTGCATGTGGACAAAGGCCGAGACGAGTTGCAGGCTGTTCGAAACGCGATGGTTCACTTCGCGCAGCAGCGTCTCGAGCCGGGCGTTGATGGCGCGCAGTTCGCTCTCGACCGCCTCCTTCGCCGATCGCAGCCGAACCTTTTCGAGCGCCTGGTGAAAACTGCTGGCGAGCAGGTCGAAAAAGTCGTCCCCGACCGACTTTACCACATAATCGGCCGCGCCGGCCTTCAATGCCGCCACCGCCACGCGCGTCTCGTCCGAACCCGTGACATAGACGACGGGAGGACAATCCGGAATCATGCTCAGCTGATGGAGCGTTGCCAGCCCGTCCTGACCGGGCATGTAGTGGTCGATGGCGATCAGGTCGAAGCGCTCGGCGCGGACCAGCGCCACCCCTTCGGCGCCGCTCGCGGCAAGCCGCACGCGAAAGCCTCGCCGCCCCAGCGCGCGCTCGGCAAGCCGGCGCAGCGCCGCGTCATCGTCGATGTAGAGGATGTGGGCGCCGGTATCGCTCAAGCGCCCTCGCCCGGCTCGGGAACCTGGATCACCGACAGGAACAGGCCGAGTTGGCGGATCGCCTCGGCGAAGTTCTCGTAATTCACGGGCTTGGTAATGTAGACGTTGCAGCCAAGATCATAACAGCGCTGAATCTCGACCTTGTCGTCGGTCGTCGTGAGGACAACCACCGGCGTCCGCTTCAGCGGGCCGTCGCCCTTGATCCGGGCAAGAATGTCGGTCCCGCTCATGTCGGGCAGATTGAGGTCGAGCAGGATCAGTGCGGGACCGTTGCGGGCCGGACCTTCGGGCGAGTCGTACAGATATTCGAGTGCCGAGGTACCGTCGACGAAATGACGGATGACGTTGGAGATCCCCGCACGGCGAATGTTCTTCTCGATCAGGCGGGCGTGGCCCTCATCGTCCTCGATCATGACGATGTTGACCGGCTGGTGGTGATTCATGCGTCTTCTCCGCCTGGCTTCAGTGCCTTGGGCAGCGAAAGCCTGAAGGTCGAACCCTGGTCAAGCGCCGATTTGACTTCGATGAGACCACCCAGACGATAGGCGAGCGCGCGGACATGCGCGAGTCCGATGCCCTCGCCCGGCTGGTCCTGCGTCCCCGAACGGCGGAACAGGTCGAAAATGCGTTCATGATCGCGCGGATCGATGCCACGGCCATTGTCGCTCACCTCGAAAAGCACGCGGTCGCGCTCCTCGCGTCCCGTCACGCGAATGAATCCGGGCCGGCTGGGCGAAAGATATTTGACCGCATTCTCGACCAGGTTCGACAGAATCTGCTCGATCGCGACGCGGTCGTTGATGATGTCGGGCAGCGGCCCCGCCTCGATCGTCGCGCCCACTTCGGTAACGCGGTGACGGATGCTGTCGATGATGCCGCCGACGAGCGCGTTCATGTCGATGCGTTCGGGCGCCAGCGTGCGGCGGCCCTCGCGCGAAAGGCGCAGGATCGCGTTGATCAGCCGGTCCATCTTCTGCGTCGAGCTGCGGATGAAGCCGATTGCCTCGGGCAGGTCCTCGACCACCGCCGTGCGCACCGTCGGATCGACCTGCTCGGGCGCCTGCGCCTCCAGCCGGTCGAGAAACCCTGCCACCGTCTTGCGGGCGGCGTCGAGCTCGGCGGTAAAGCCCATCACATTGACCAGCGGCGACCGCAGGTCGTGCGACACGATATAGGCAAAGCGCTGAATCTCCTGATTGGCGCGCTCCAGCTCCGATGTGCGCACCGCCACCATGCCTTCCAGATCTTCGTTGAGGGCACGCAGCATCTGCTGCGATTCGGAAAGTGCCCGCGTGTAACGAAGCAGCACGGTGATGGTCGTCGCGGCGACCCCCAGAAACAGCGCGCCCGTCACGATCAGAATCGCGTAGAAGGTTCGAAGCGTCGCCTCCTGCTCGTCGTTGCGGCGCGCCAGCAACTCGCGTTCGTCGGTCAGCATCGCGTCGGCGATCGTGCGCATCCGTCGCATCTGCTGCACGGCGGGATCGGCTTCGAGGGCAGCTTCGGTCCAATCCGTGCCTGCCCTTGCCAGCGCCCGCCGCTGAATCGCCCGCTGGTCAACGATCAGCCGACGCAATTCGGCGAGCCGGCGCTGCTGCACCGGATTGTCGATGGTGAGCACCGCCAGTTGGTCGAGCGTCGCCGCCGCCTGATCCGCCGCCGATTCCATCCGCAGGCGAAATCCCTGGCCGCCGCCGAGCAAAACGCCGCGCCGCGCGGTTTCGGCGCGCTCGTTGGCGCTGGCGAACTCACCGATCCGCGTCTCGACATCGAGCGTATGCTCGACCCACCGGCCGCTCTGTTCATTGCGAAGCTGGAGCCAGACCGTCGTCACCCCGGCAACGAGCAGCGCGACAAAGCCCAACCCGACAAGCAGCGCCAGCCTGCGCGTGAACCGCGCCTGCGCCAGCTCGCCCGAAACCCCCGACGTCACCGAAATCGTTCCCCCCATGGCCGCGCGTGAACGCGCAACGGGGCTTAACGCACTCCCCCCCCGATCCGGTTCCGCTCCTGCGGCGAAATCAATCCTTCGAGCACGCCCCAGAAGCCGCCGACCGCCCCCTGCCCCGCATTCGAATAGGCTTCTGCCATCTTTTCACGCAGCGCGGCGAACAATTCGCCTTCCAGGGCAGCGCCGGCAGGGGTCAGCCGCAACAGCCGCTGGCGCCGGTCACGCTCGCCCGTGCGCGTTTCGACCAGTCCGCGCTCGGAAAGCTCGTTGAGTACGCGCCCGAGCGACTGTTTGGTGATCGACAGGATGCGCAGCAGCTCGCTGACGGTCAGGTCGGGCTTGCGCGCGATGAAGTAGAGCGCGCGGTGATGCGCCCTGCCCAGCCCCTCCGCCGCCAGCCCGGCGTCGATCGAACGCGTCAGGTTGGCATAGCCGAAATAGAGGAGTTCGATCCCGCGACGGATCTCCGGTTCGCGCAGGAAGAGCGGCGACGCAGGAATTGGGGCAACCATGTTGACCGTTCTAGCCCCGGGGCCTAGTCCGTCGCAAGCGGGTCCGGCCGGACTCGGCGGTCAGTTTCGAGAAGTGACATGGCAGACACGACGATCCTGGATTTTGAGTTCGAGGCGCACACCAACCCCACGGCGCAGGATGCGCGCGCGGCGGTACTCGCCAATCCCGGATTCGGCACCAACTTCACCGACCACATGGCGGTGATCCGCTACACCGAAGGGCGCGGCTGGCACGACGCGCGCATTCAGGCACGCGGCCCGCTGATGATCGACCCAGCCTGCGCGGTGCTCCATTATGCGCAGGAGATTTTCGAAGGGCTCAAGGCCTATCGGATGCCCGACGGCGGCGCCGCGCTGTTCCGCGCCGACGCGAACGCCCGCCGCTTTGCCGAATCGGCCCGCCGGCTTGCGATGCCGCCGCTTCCCGAGGCGCTGTTCCTCGAATCGATCCGTGCGCTGGTCCGTACCGACCGCGACTGGATTCCCGAGGGCGAAGGCGCCGCGCTCTATCTTCGTCCGTTCATGTTCGCGAGCGAGACCTTCCTCGGGGTTCGTCCGGCCAAGGAATATCTGTACGTCGTCATCGCCTCGCCGGCGGGCGCCTATTTCAAGGGCGGCGCACCGGCAGTGACGCTGTGGGTTTCCGATCATTTCACCCGCGCGGCGCCGGGCGGTACCGGGGCGGCCAAGTGCGGCGGCAACTATGCCGCCAGCCTCGTCGCGCAGGCCGAGGCGATCCGCGAATCGTGCGATCAGGTCGTTTTCCTCGATGCGGTCGAGAACCGCTATGTCGAGGAACTCGGCGGGATGAACGTGTTCTTCGTGTTCGAGGACGGCTCGATCCAGACGCCGCCGCTCTCCGGAACGATCCTGCCGGGGATCACGCGCGAGTCGCTGATCCGGCTGGCGCACGATTCGGGCGCGACGGTGCGCGAGGAGCGCTATTCGATCGACCAGTGGCAGGCCGACGTCCAGAGCGGCCGCCTGCGCGAAGCGTTTGCGTGCGGCACCGCCGCGGTGGTCACGCCCATCGGGCGCGTGCGCGGCAAGGGCTTCGACCTGACGATCGGCAACGGCGGGCCGGGCGTGGTGACCGGCCAGTTGCGCGAGCAGCTGGTCTCGATCCAGCGCGGCAATGCGGCCGATCCGCACGGCTGGGTTGAACGTCTGTTTTAAGGCCGTATAAGGCCCGCTCTCCGCTGGGGCGTAGCCAAGTGGTAAGGCAACGGTTTTTGGTACCGTCATGCGAAGGTTCGAATCCTTCCGCCCCAGCCAGCGAGCCTTCCAGATAAGTGACATGGTGGGTCATCGCCGATGATCCGCTTCGTCGCCGAGCATGGGCGGCGCGGCCTCCACGCGCGCACTGGCAGCGGGCGCCAGTCCGACCCGCAGACGGCTTCGGCCGCGAGCAGGGCGCATCCGCTTGCCACCCGCCACAGCCGCGTCTTGAAGGGCGTCCGCGCCGGAACCGGCCCGCCGCATCTCCGCCATTAGAACCGCAGCGAGAACCGCCCCGAAAATGCGTGTTGGTGGGCGCGATCGGCGAACTGGCCGCTATAGTTGAGCTGCAGCGTGGCGCGATCCGACACCGAATAGGCCAGCCCAGCCCCCACGGTCGCCATGTTCTTCACGATCGGCACGCCCGCCGCCTCGAATGGGGTGTCGCCCGAAAGGAACCGCATCGTAGCACTCGACGCCGTGTCGCCCATGGCGCGCTGCCAACCGAGCGTCAGGCTCGGCGTGAGCCGATGGTCGCCCAGATCGACCGAAGCCGCCGCCCGCATGCCGACCGTCGTGTAGAAGGTCTGCTGGCGCGGGGTCGTAACCGCAAGTCCGGCCGCACCACGCCCGCGCTCGACCGCTGTCCCGCTGGAAACGCGGACATAGGCTGCATTCGCGAATGGCTCGATCGCCGCCTTGCCAAGCGTCAGGCGATAGCTCGCTTCACCGAACAACTGCGTCGTATCAAGGCCATAGGCAGCGCGTTGCATATCGTTGAAGCCGGGGAAGGCAATCGTCCGCACCGCGCGGACATCGTGCCAGCTATAGGATACCCCGCCCCTCAGCCCCAGCGCGCCGAACTGACCGCCGACATACAGGCCCATGTCGTAATTGTCGGTCGTCGCCGACGAGACGTACCCGGCCTGATGCGACGTCGTCTGGCCAAATCCGCCGACGATCCCCGCGCGCACGCTGTCGGTAACGCCAAAGTCGAGCCCCGCCAGAAATCCGCCTGTCGATGACGAAAGCGTCGCCGCATTGCCGTCGCCGCGGTTCGCACCCCAGGCACCATAGCCTTGCGCCCAGAGCGTCGGCGTCAGCGCGCGGCCCAGCGCCGCGGTCGCCGGCCCGGCGGCATCGGCCGCGGCGGCAAGCACGCCGGGCTCCGTTCCGGTTTGCCGCAGACGCGTGCCCACGGCTTCGCGCAGATAGATGCTCTCCCGCTGGAGAGCGCTGCTCGTCGATGCATAGAATTCGCCCGAAAGCTGATCGAACGCAGAAGCGGTCGCCGTTTCAGACAGCTGAATCAGCGCCTCGAACACCGGGTTGCCGTCGGGCAGCGCCTGCGCCCCGGTTGCGGCGCCACGCTGGTTCGGCGTCCGGGCAAAGTCGGCAAACGCCTTTCCGTTGTACAAAAGGTTCAGATAGACATTCTGGAGATCATAGCTCAGCGACGGTCGCAGGAACGCGTAATCCGCCGTCACGCTGCCGAACGTTCCCGTCAGGGCGCCCGATGTGGTGAGGATGGCGACCTTGCTGTTCCGGCTGTAGCGCCCCGGCGTGGCATGAACGCGCACGCTCGCCTGCGGCGACAGCGTCACGTTGCCCGTCGCCACGATCAGGTCGTGCGCCCCCTGTGGCGTCACGTCGACGTCATAGATGGCCCCGGCGTTGAACGTCACCGTTCCGTTCACCGTCAGCGTTCCGGGCGAATAGCCGGGGGCGATGCTCGACCCGTCATTGGCGATCAGCCCCCCGATCGTCGCCGTGCCGCCGAGTACGCCGCCATTGTTCACCGTGAAGCTGGCGGTGCTGCCACTGCCCGCCTCCAGCCGCATCACCGATGCGTCGACGACGACGGGTGCCGAAACCGATGATTTGAAGCTGACGGTCCCGCCGCCCTTGAAGGTCAGCGTCCCCGATCCCGAGACCGAGCCCGCAAACCGATAGGAGTCCGAACGGTTGACGACCAGCGAGGCATTGTTGACGATGTCGCCGGGGATGACGCCGCTGGTGCCGCCGTCGCCGATCTGCAGCGTGCCGGCCGAAATCGTCGTGAGGCCGGTATAGCTGTTCGCCCCGGTCAGCACCAACGTACCCGTCCCGGTCTTTTCGAGGCTGCCTTCGCCGGAGATCACACCCGACACGGTCAGCGTCTTGTTCGCATCAACCTCGATTCCCGATGCCCCCGTGCCTTGCACCGCGTTCGAAAGCACCAGCGCCTTGCCGAACGCAAAGCTGTCGCCGGCACGAAGCGTCGCGCCCCGCGCGATCGTCAGCCCGCCCGTGCCGAGCGCCGCACCGGACAGCACCCGCAACGTTCCCGTCGCGACCGTCGTCCCGCCGGCATAGCTGTTTGCCGACGTCAGGGTCAGCGTCCCGGACCCCATCTGGGTCAGCGTACCGCTTCCGGAAATCGCGCCGTCGAACTGCGCCGCGCCCGAAAGGTTGAAGGCGAGCGCCGCATTGTTGACCACATCGCCCAGGATCGCCCCGGCCGTCCCCCCGTCGCCGATCTGGAGCACGCCGCCGGAAATGGTCGTCCCGCCCGTATAGCGGTTCGCCCCCGTCAGGATCAGTCGGCCGCGATCGGCCTTCTCCATGCCGGTCGCGCCCGTCAGCGCGCTGGCGATCGTCGCGACGGCATCGGCACCGGCATCGCTGCCGTCGCCAACACGGATCATCGCGGGGCCGCTGCCCTCCAACGCGATGGCGCCCCCTTCCACGCGGTAGCCGCCCTGCGCGAACTGCATCCCGGTCGCGCGCACCTGTCCCGCGCCATTGTCGACCGTGACCGTTCCCGCCGTGCCCTGGAAGACGGCGAGCCCGCCATTCCACGCCTGCGCAATGGTTCCGGAGGCATTGCTCCAGTTGGCCTGCTCCCCCGCGCTCCAGGTACCGGTGCCGCCCAGCACCGTCTGGCGCGGCGTCGACTGCGCGCCGTTCCAGAACTGCATCGTGCTGTCCCGGCTTTCGACAAGCAGGTTCACCTGCCCGGCAAGCGCGGTCTGGATGCCGCCCGCCACGCCGCCGGAGAGCGGGGCGACCTCCAGACCGCGGTCGGTCAGCCTGCCGCCATAGCCGATCACCCGATAGATGCCCGCGCCAAAGCCCGGGGCCTGCGTTACGTTCAGCGTGCCATCGAGTACGACGTCGCCGTCGACCGTAAAGACGCCGCCGCCCGTCGTCGCGCCCAGCGTGACGTTGAGGCGGGCGCCCGCCTCCAGATCGAGATTGCCCATCGTCAGGCCGTTCGCCTGCACGCCGCTCAACGTTCCGCCATCGCGCACGCGCACCGTCTGCGCCACTGCCCCCGCGCCCGAAAGCCGGGCACCGTCCTGCACCTCGACATCGCCCGTCAGGCTTCCGCCCAGCACCAGTTCGCCTGCCGCGACCGTCGTCGTCCCGGTGAAACGATTGGCACCGGTCAGCGTCAGCGTGCCGGTCCCGATCTTGCCCAGCCCGCCGCTGCCGCTCAACGTGCCGGCGAACGTCGTCGCACCCTGATCGCTCCCCACATTGAGCGTCGCCGCGTTGATCCGGACGTCGCCGCCGCCGCTGAGTGCGCCCAGCGTCTTGGTTCCGGTCATCTGCAGGTCGAGCATCGCCCCCGCCGCCACCGCGACCGCACTGCCGTCGCTCAAAGCGCCGTTACCCTCGGCGACGAGCGTGCCGCTGTCGACCGCCGTCGCCGCGGCATCGTTGGTCCCGGCAAGCGTCAGCGTGCCCGAGCCCAGCTTGACCAGCCGCCCGGCGCCCGCGACCACCCCATCGAAGCGCGTATCGGTGCCGTCGGCGCCCACGCGCAGCGCATGGCCGTTCAACGCCACGCCGCCGGTCCCCGCCAGCGAACCGATCGTCTCATCCGCATCGACCAGGCGCAGCACCGTCGCGGCCGCCAGCGTGACCCGCGCGCCGTCGGCCAGCGCAGCGCCGCCGCTCACGGCCAGCGTGCCCGCCGCAACCGTCGTCGCCCCGGTAAAGCTGTTGGCGCCCGACAGCGTCAACGTACCCGCCCCGGCCTTGGTCAGCGTGCCGCCGCCCGAAATCACACCCGCAAAGGCGCTGTCGTCGGCGCGGTCGAAGACAAGCACGCCATTGTTGCGCACCGGCCCGGCAAGCATCCCGTCGGTTCCGCCGTCACCGACCTGCAATACCCCTGCGGCGATCGTCGTGCCGCCGGTGAAGCTGTTGGCGCCTGTCAGCACCAGCGTTCCCGCCCCCGCCTGCGTCAGCGCACCGGCCCCGCCGATATTGCCCGCAAAGCGCACCGTATCGGCCCGATCAAAGGCAAGCGTCGCCCCCGACGCAACCGTGACATTGCCCAGGATCGCGCCCGTCGTCCCACCATTGCCGATCTGGAGCGCGCCCTGCGCCACGCTCGTATCGCCGGCATAGCTGTTGTCGCCGGTCAGGATCAGCGTTCCCAGGTCGGTCTTGCGCAGGCCGGCCGTCCCGGTGAGGGTCGAGCCGATCGTCGTCCGATATGCGGTTCCCGCTGCGGTTCCGTCGCCGACGCGCACCTGCGTCTGGCCCGAGGTTGCCGCCAGCGCGATCGCGCCACCCGACAGCACATAGCCGTCGGCCATGAACTGCAGCCCGGTCGCCGAAACCGGATCGACCACGGCGACGGTCCCTGCGGCTCCCGAAAAGACCGCGAATGTGCCGTTCCATGCCCGCGCCTGATCGAGCGCCGGAACCAGCCAGTTGGTCTGGGCCGGGCTGCTCGTCCAATTGCCGCTTCCGCCGCGCAGGCTGCCGTCGGCGGTCGTCGCGGTGCCGTTCCAGTAGAGCATTTCGCTGTTCAGCACGGCCAGGTTCACCTGCCCCGGCGCCTGCTGGATCGCATAGTTGAAATCGGTCGGCACGTTGCCGAGTGTCAGCCCGTTGTCCGCCGCGAGGCGCGTGTAGTCGAGGATGCGGTACACCCCCTGCGCCATCTCGCCCGTGCGGGTGACGTTCAGCACGCCGCCAAGCGTCAGCACCCCCGCCGAGAAGACCGCGCCGCCCGTCGGCGCACCCAGCATCACGTCCAGATTGGCACCGGCCGAAAGCGTCAGCCCTGCCATCGTCAGGCCATGCCCGTCGGGCGCGGTGGCGATGCCGGCCCTCAGCGTGCCGCCGTCCTCGATCGTGACCGTCCCGGCGATCGTACCGCCGGATTCGCCCCCGGCGCTGCCCTGCAACGCGGCACCCGACCGGACGACGACATCGCTTGCCAGGCTGACGCCGCCCAGGAGTTCCAGCGTGCCGGACGCCACGCTGGTCCCTGCCCCGGCACTGTTGGCGCCGACCAGCGTCAACTTGCCCGGCCCTCGCTGCACCAGCGCACCGCTTCCGGCGATCGCTCCCGCCGCGATCACGTCGTCAGCGCGGTTGAATCCGATCGTGCCCTCGTTGGTGACCGCGCCGGTCAGGTTGCCCCCCGTCCCGCCATCGCCGATCCACAATGCGCCGTCGGCGATGGTCGTGGGGCCGCGATAATCGCTCGCGCCGGTCAGGATCAGCGTGCCCGCCCCGGCCTTGGTGAGCGCACCCGCGCCCGAAAGCGCCCCGCCCAGTGTCAGGGTGACGCCGCTCGCCGGGGCAACGGTGCCATTGCCGATCAGCGTTACCGAACGGCTCGACGTGAACGAGGCGGTGGTCGCCAGCGTGCCGTCGGTCAGCGTCAGCCCGGTATTGGCATCGCCAAGATTGGTGTCGGCGGAAATCTGCAGCACGCCCGCGGCAACGCTGGTCCCGCCGCCATAGCGGTTCGCTCCGGCAAGGATCAGCGTCCCGCCGCCGGTCTTGACCAGCGCCCCACCCCCCGCGATCGGTCCGGCCAGCGTCAACGCCGTCGCGTCGGCAGGCGCGATGCGCGCGTTGCCGGTCAGCGTGACGTCACGGTTCGAGGCGAAGCTCGCCGTCGTCGTCAGCGTCCCGGCGTCGAGCGTGAGCACGCCCGCGGCATCGCCAAGATTGCCGTCCGCGGTGACCTGCAAGGTGCCGCCGACGATCGCCGTCCCGCCCTGATGGCGATTGGTTCCGGAAAGGATCAGCGTGCCCGCCCCCGCCTGTGTCAGCGATCCGGAGCCGGTAACGGTGCCCCCGAACTCGACCGTATCGGCGCGGTTGAAAACCAGTGCGGCATCGTTGCGCACCTCGCCGCTCAGGCTGCCTGCGGTACCGCCGTCGCCGATCTGCAACGTCCCCGCCGACAGCGTCGTGCCGCCTGCATGCTGGGCGGTGCCGGTCAATACCAGCGTGCCCGTGCCTGCCTTGACGAGCGCACCATTGCCTGAAACGAGTCCGCCGAGCGTCAGCCGCGTTCCCCCCGCCGGCGCCAGGGTGCCCGTTCCGGCCAACGTCAAGGTTCGGTCCGACGCAAACGACGCCGTCGTCGCGAGCGCCCCGCCTGCGAGCGTCAGCCCGCCCGATGCCGCGCCCAGATTGGCGTCCGACGCCACTTGCAACGTGCCGCCCGAAATGCTCGTCCCGCCAGCATAGCTGTTGGCACCGCCCAGGATCAGCGTCCCCGGACCCGCCTGCGTCAACGTCCCCGCGCCGCCGACGACGCCGTCGAGCGTCAGCGTCGTCCCGCTCCCCGGCGCAAAGATGCCGTTGCCCGTCAGCGTCACCCCGCGCGCCGATGCAAACGAGCCGGTGGTCGCAAGCGTCGCACCCGAAAGCGCCAGCCCGCCCGATGCCGCGCCCAGATTGGCGTCCGACGCCACTTGCAACGTGCCGCCCGAAATGCTCGTCCCGCCGGCATAGCTGTTGGCACCGCCCAGGATCAGCGTCCCCGGCCCGGCCTGCGTCAACGTCCCCGCGCCGCCGACAACGCCGTCGAGCGTCAGCGTCGTCCCGCTGCCCGGCGCAAAGATGCCGGTGCCCGTCAGCGTCACCCCGCGCGCGGACACAAGCGAGCCGGTGGTCGCAAGCGTCGCGCCCGAAAGCGCCAGCGCACCCGATGCCGCGCCCAGATTGGCGTCCGACGCCACCTGCAACGTGCCGCCCGAGATGCTCGTCCCGCCGGCATAGGCGTTGCTCCCGCCCAGGATCAGCGTCCCCGGCCCCGCCTGCGTCAACGTCCCCGTCCCGCCGACGACGCCGTCGAGCGTCAGCGTCGTCCCGCTGCCCGGCACAAAGATGCTGGTGCCCGTCAGCGTCACCCCGCGCGCCGATGCAAACGAGCCGGTGGTCGCAAGCGTCGCGCCCGAAAGCGCCAGCCCGCCCGATGCCGCGCCCAGATTGGCGTCCGACGCCACCTGCAACGTGCCGCCCGAGATGCTCGTCCCGCCGGCATAGCTGTTGGCACCGCTCAGGATCAGCGTCCCCGGCCCGGCCTGCGTCAACGTCCCCGCGCCGCCGACGACGCCGTCGAGCGTCAGCGTCGTCCCGCTGTCCGGCACAAAGATGCTGGCGCCCGTCAGCGTCACCCCGCGCGCCGATGCAAACGAGCCGGTGGTCGCAAGCGTCGCTCCCGAGAGCGCCAGCCCGCCCGAAGCGGCGCCCAGATTGGCGTCCGACGCCACCTGCAACGTCCCGCCCGAGATGCGCGTCCCGCCGGCATAGCTGTTGGCACCGCCCAGGATCAGCGTACCCGGCCCGGCCTGCGTCAACATCCCCGTCCCGCCGACAACGCCGTCGAGCGTCAGCGTCGTCCCGCTGCCCGGCACAAAGATACCGTTGCCCGTCAGCGTCACCCCGCGCGCCGACGCAAACGAGGCGGTGGTCGCAAGCGTCGCGCCCGAAAGCGCCAGCCCGCCCGATGCCGCGCCCAGATTGGCGTCCGACGCCACCTGCAACGTGCCGCCCGAGATGCTCGTCCCGCCGGCGTAGCTGTTGCTGCCCGACAGCACCAGGCTGCCCGCGCCCGTCTTGGTCAGCCCGGCAGCGCCCGCGACCACGACGTCGATCGTCGCGCTGCCGTCATCGACCCGCACATAGGGCGCGTCGCCGCCTGCCTGCGCCACCAGCGTCAGCGTATTGGCGCCGTGCAGCGCATAATCGGGCACCGCAAACTGCAGTCCGCTCGCCCGCACGTCGCTGCCGAGCGTGACCGCACCCGCCGTTCCGGTAAAAATCGCGAGGCCGCCGTCGATCCACGACGCGGCACTGGTGCCGTTGACGTTCGACCAGTTCACCGCGCTCGCGTCCCAACCGCCGGCACCGCCGGTGATCGTGCCGCTGCCCCCGATGCCGCCACCGTTCCACCATTGCGTCGAAACGCCGTCGGCGACCGCGATCAGGTTGATCTGTCCGGCAACCGCCGTCTGGATCAGGCTTGAGGAAAGCGAGGCCGGAAGGCCCGCAAGCGACAGACCGCCCCCCGTCACGCTGAGCGTGCCGCCATAATCGACCAGGCGATAGCTGCCGGGCTGGAACAGGCCGCCCTCGTTCACCGTGATGTTGCCGCCGGCCAGCGAAAGGTTGCCCGTTACCGTCACCCGGTCGTTGAGTGCGCTGGCCTGCGCATTCGGCTGGGCAAGGCTGAAGGCAAGCGTCGCCCCTGCACCGACCGACAGATCGCCGCCGATCGTCAGCGTCCCCGGCGCATCGACCGCGCCGGGCGCCAGCGTCGCGCCGCCAGCCAGCGTCACGTCGCCCCCGATCGTGCCGCCGCCGCCCAGCGTCGCGCCGCTCGCGACCCACGCCGGGCCGGCGATGCTGCCCGCGATCTGCAGCGTGCCTGCGGTCACCCGGGTGCCGCCGCTATAGCTGTTCGTACCGCCCAGGATCAGCGTGCCCGGCCCATCCTGAGTCAGCGCCCCCGTGCCGGAGATGCCCGAACGCAGAAGCAGCGCGGTCCCGCTCGCGGGCGTGAAGGTCGCATCCGCGGCGAGCGCCACCGTCCGATCCGAGGCGAAGCTGCCGGTCGTCGACAAGGTCCCGCCCGCAAAGGTCACGCCGCCGGCAGCATCGCCCAGATTGGCGTCCGCGGCGACCTGAAGCGTGCCGGCCGAGAGCCGTGTGCCGCCCGCGTAAGTGTTGGCGCCCGTGAGGATCAGCGTGCCCGCGCCGGACTGGACGAGCGTCCCGGCGCCCGTCAGGATGCCGCCGAGCGTCAGCGTCGTTCCCGTCGCGGGATTGAAGTTGCCGCCCGCCAGCGTCACGGCGCGATCGCTCACGAACGACCCCGTCGTCGCCAGCACGCCCCCGGCCATCGTCAACCCGGCCGCGGCATCGCCGAGCCTGGCGTCGGCGTCGATCTGCAGCGTGCCCGCCGCAAGCGTCGTTCCGCCGCCATAGCTGTTCGCTCCGGTGAGGATCAGCGTTCCTGCGCCCGACTTGACGAGCGCGCCGGTGCCGCTCACCACGCCGCCCAGCATCAAGATCGTGTCGGCGGCCGGCGCGAACCGGGCATTGCCGCCCAGATGCACCGCGCGCCCCGAAGCGAACGAGGCGATCGAGGCCAGCGTCGCATCGCTCAGCGTCAATCCGCCTGCCGCAACGCCCAGATTGCCGTCTGCGCCGATCTGCAGCGTCCCCGCCGCGACGACCGTTCCGCCGCGATAGTCATTGGCATGCGTCAGGACCAGCGTTCCCGCACCGTTCTTGATCAATGCCCCATTGCCGGCCACCTCGCCGTCCAGCGTCAGTACCGTGCCATCGGCCGGGGCGAAGCTGCCGCCGGAAAGCGTGTTGATGAGGCGGGACGAGGCAAATGAAGCCGTCGTGACGAGCGCCCCGCCCACGAGCAACGCGCTTGCGGGATCCCCCAGCGTTGCGTCCGCGGCCACCTGCAATGTCCCGCCGTCGATCCTTGTCAGGCCGGAATAACGGTTAGTGCCGGTCAGGATCAGCGTCCCCGGTCCGGCCTGTGTGACCCCACCGCCTCCGCTGATCGTCCCGCCGAAGCTGATGATGTCGGAACGCCTGAAGACCAGCGTGCTGTCAGACGCAACGGAGACATCGCCGACGATGCTCCCCGTCGTGCCGCCATCGCCGACCTGGAGGGTGCCGGCGGAAATGATCGTCCCCCCGGTGTAGCTGTTGGCGCCGGTCAGCGTGAGCGGCAAGTAGCCGCTGTGCGTCAGCGACCCCGAGCCGGAAATCGCGCCCGAAAAGGTAATGAGGTCGGCGTTGTTGAAGATCAGCGCACCGTTGTTGACGATATCGCCGCGAATCTCCCCGGTCAGGTTGCCGTCGCCGATCTGCAGCGTGCCGGCCGAAATCGTCGTTCCGCCCGAATAGCTGTTCGTGCCGGTCAGCGTGACGGTGCCCGTGCCCGACTTGGTGAGGGCGCCGCTGGCGGAGATCACGCCGGCATAGGTGCCGTCGAAATCCTGGACGAACGCAACCGTGCCGTCGTTGACGATGTCGCCGCTGATCCTGCTCGTGGTGACTTGCAGCGTCCCCGCCTGCACCTCGCTCGACCCGTCATAGGGATTGGCGCCGGCGAGCACCAACGTGCCCGCCCCCGCCTTGTAGAGCGTACCCGTGTGGTTCAGCGTTCCGTCGAGCGTCAGCGTGACGCCGGCGTCCGGCCTGAAGGTACCGCCGGGGCCGTCGATGTTGAACGTCCGCGAACTGGTGAACGAGTTGCTCGCGGCGAGCGTGCCCTGCGAAAGCACGAGCGGAACCGAGGCATCGCCCAGTGCGTCGTCGGACGCGACCTTGAGCGTCGCGGAACCCGTCACGGTGGTGCCGCCCGCATGGCTGTTCGTCCCGCCGAGCGTCAGCGTGCCGCCGCCCGTGACGGTGACCGAGCCCGCGCCGGTGATCGGCCCCGCGTAGCTGTATTCGTCCGAACGGTTGAAGATCAGCGCACCGTCGTTCGCGATGGCGCCGGCCAGGCTGCCGCTCGCGCCGCCGCTGCCGAGCTGCAGCGTGCCCGACGTGATCAACGTCGTGCCCGTGAAGCTGCTGTCGCCGGTCAGCGTCAGCGTATCGCTGCCGTCGTGGATCAGCCTGCCGCTGCCGGTGATGCGGCCGTCATAGGAAATTGCGTCGGAACGGCTGAAAACGAGCGTGCCGTCGTTCGCGATGTCCCCCTGCACGCTGCCGCTGGTGCGGCCGTCGCCGATCCGGAGCGTGCCTTGCTCGATGCTGGTGCCGCCGAGGTAGACGTTCTCGCCGAGCAGGGTCAGGGTGCCGGTGCCCCCCATGACCAGCGAACCGGCACCGCTGATCGCCCCGGTCAGCGTCAGCGTCGTCGATCCCGACGGTACGAAGGTGCCGGCACCGGTCAGCGTGACGGCCCGGCCCGAGGTGATGTCCGTCGTCGTGTAGAGCGCACCGCCCGCCATCGTCAGTCCGCCCGAGCTCGCGCCGAGCTTGGCGTCGGACGAAATCTGGATCCCGCCGTCCGCGATCGTGGTGCCGCCGCTGTAGCTGTTGTTGCCGGTGAGGATCAGCGTGCTCGACCCCGCCTGGGTCACCGAACCGGTGCCGGAGATCGCGCCGGCGAAGTTGAACACGTCTCCGATGTCGAAAACGAGCGCGCCTTCGTTGGCGACGTTCCCGCTGATCGAACCGGTCGCCCCCCCTGCACCGATCTTGAGCGTACCCGCCGAAATCGTCGTCCCGCCCGAATAGCTGTTGGCGGCGGCGAGCGTCAGCGTACCCGCGCCCGTCTTGGTGAGCCCGCCCGTGCCCGATATCCCGCCGCGCACGGTCAGCATCGTGCCGGCGGATTGCGAGAGCGTGCCGGCGCTGCTCAGCGTCATGCCGCGGCTCAAGCTGAACGTCCCGGTGGTCGCCAGCGTGCCGCCGGAAAGCGTGATCGTGCCCGAACTGGCGAGGTTGTCCGACGACGAAACCTCGAGCGTGCCGGCGGAGACGTTCGTTCCGCCGGTGTAGGTGTTGGTGCCGGAGAGCGACAGCGTGCCCGCCCCCACCTTGTTCAGCGCGCTCGAACCCGAAACGACGCCGCTCAGCGTCAGTGTCGTCCCGGTGGCAGGGGAGATCGAACCGCCGCCAAGGCTAACCGCCCGGCTCATGCCGAAGGTCGCCGTCGTCGCCAAGACGCCGCCATTGAGGGCCAGGTCGGCGGTGCCCATATTCGCGTCGGCGGCGATCTGCAGCGCGCCGGTGAGTATCGTCGTGGCGCCGCTGTACGTATTGGCACCGCTCAGCGTGAGCGTGCCCGTCCCCCGCTTGGTGAGCGTGCCGGTTCCCGAGATGTTGCCCGCGAAGGTGAGGTCGTCCGAACGGGCGAACCGCAGGGCGGCGTTGTTGGTAATATCCCCCGTGATGCTGCCGCTGGGGCCCAGATTGCCGATCTGGAGGGTGCCGGCAGAAATGGTGGTGCCGCCGCTGTAGGTGTTGGCGCCCGTGAGTTGCAACGTGCCGTCCCCGCTCACGGTGAGCGCGCCGGTGCCTGAGATGACCCCGCTCCAGGTCACCGCCTTCCCGGATGAGGTTATCAGAACACCCCCGGTACCGCTCAACGTTACCGGCCGGGAAATGGTGAGGGTCTGGGTCACGGCAAGTGCGCCGCCGGAAAGCGTCAACCGCGAGGCCGCGTTTCCCAGACTCGCATTGTTGGAGATCTGGATCGTCCCGGCGGAGATCGTCGTCCCGCCCGAATAGCTGCTCGACGTGCTGGAGAGCGTCAGCGTCCCCCAGCCGTCCTTGGTGAGCGAACCCGTGCCGGTGATCGCGCCGCTATAGGTGATGTCATCCGAGCGGTTGAAGATGACGGAACCGCCGCTGAGGGCAAGGCCGCCGGTCACGCTGCCGGTCGTTCCGCCATTGCCGATCTGCAGCAGGCCGCCCGAAACGGTCGTGCCGCCATTGTACAGGTTGGCACCGGTGAGAACCAGCGTGCCGGCGCCGCTCTTGGTGAGCGCCGCGCTGCCGGTGATTGCACCGCCAAGCGTGAGCGTGGTGTCGGATGCCGTCGCCAGCGTGGTGCTGCCGGTCAGCGCGATCGCCCGGCTGGAGCTGAACGTGCCGGTCGTGGAGAGCGTGGCGCCGCTGATCGAAAGGGCGCCCGCCGCCGCGCCCAGGTTCGCGTCCGCCGAAATCTGCAGCGTCCCCCCGGTGACGGTGGTGTCGCCGGTATAGCTGTTGGTGCCGGTGAGCGTCAGCGTGCCGGTGCCCGATTTGGTCACCCCGCCCGTGCCGGAAATCGCGCCGGCATGGGTGAATGCGTCCGATCGATTGAAGAACAGCGCGCCGTTGTTGACGATGTCGCCGGAAAGGCTCCCGGTCGTGCCGCCGCTCCCGATCTGAAGCGTACCGGCCGAAATCGTCGTGATGCCGCTATAGCTGCCGGCGCCGCCCAGGATCACGGTACCGCTGCCCGCCTTGGTCAGCGATCCGTCGCCCGAAACGGCGCCGTTCAATGTCAGCGTCGTGGCCGATGCTGGGGTGATCGTGCTGGCGCCGCTCAGCGTCACGTCGCGGGCAGAGGTGATCGACGCCGTCGTGGCCAGCGTCCCCCCGCCCAGCGTGAGGACGCCCTGGCCGGCGCCCAGATTCGCATCCGCCGCGATCTGCAGCGTGCCGTCCTCGATCGTGGTGCCGCCAAGATAGCTGTTGGTGCCGGAAAGGATCAGCGTGCCGGCCCCGCTCTTGGTGAGCGAACCGCTTCCCGAAATCGTGCCCGCCAGCGTCAGCGTCGTGGCCGATGCCGGCGCGATCGAGCTGGCGTCGCTCAGCGTCACGCTGCGGGCAGAGGTGAAATCGGCGGTGGTGGCGAGCGTGCCGCCGGCGAGCGTGAGGTCGCCCGAACTGTCGCCCAGCGGATCGTCGGACGCGATCTGCAGCGTGCCCGCGGCAACGGCGGTGCCGCCGGTGTAGCTGTTGGTTCCGGAAAGGATCAGCGTGCCCGCGCCCGTCTTGGTCAGCGATCCGCCGCCCGAGATCGCGCCGTCCAGCGTCAGCGTCGTGGCCGTCGCGGGCGCAATCGCGGCGGCTCCGTCCAGCGTCAGCGCCCGGGTGGAATTGATCGTCGCCGTCGTCGCCAGCGTGCCGCTGCCGATCGTCAACGTCGCGCTGGCCGCACCCAGCGCCCCGTCCGACGCGATCTGCAACGTGCCGGCCGTGATGAAGGTGCCGCCGGAATGGTCGTTGTCGTACAGGAGCCGCAGCGTGCCGGTGCCCGCCTGGGTCAGCGTGCCCGTCCCCGACATGTAGCCGAACGTCGTCGAGTCCGATCGATTGAACACGACGGCGCCGTTGTTGATGTTGTCGCCCAGCAAGACGCCCGACGTGCCGCCGTCGCCGATCTGCAGCGTGCCCGCCGAAATGACGGCGCCGGCGTCGTTCTCGCTCGCCCCGGTCAGGACGAGCGTTCCGGCCCCCAGCTTGTAGAGGACGCTCGCGCCGGTGATGTCGCCGGTGAGCTTCAGGATCGTGCCGACATCCGTGTTGAAAGTGGCGCTGCCGGTGAAGTTCAACGCGCGGGCCGATGTGAACGAGGCCGTGCTGCGCAGCGTCCCGCCGTTCAGGACCAGCGCACCGGCGCTCGCGCCCAGGTTCGCATCCGCGCTCACGCTCAGCGTGCCTGCCGACAAGGTCGTGCCGCCGCTATAGCTGTTGGTGCCGGACAGGATCAGCGTTCCCAGCCCCGCCTTCTGCAGCGCACCGCTTCCCGAGATGCTCCCGTCGAGCGACAGCGTCGTCGCCGAAGAAGGCGTGATCGCGTTCGTCCCCGAAAGCGTCAGCGCGCGACTCGACGCCAGCGACGCGGTCGACGCCAGCGAGCCCCCCGCAAGGGTGATCCCGCCCGCCGCCGCACCCAGATTGGCATCGGACGCGATCTCCAGCGTCCCGCCCGAGACGATGGTGCCGCCCGAATAGCTGTTGACGCCGGAAAGGATCAGCCTGCCCGCACCGGCCTTCGTCAGCGCGCCCGCCCCGTCGATCACGCCGGCGAGCGTCAGCGAGATCCCCGTCCCGGCCTGAAGGGTTCCGCCGCCGCCACCCAGCGTCGTCGCCCGCGACGTGCTCAGTGACGCACTCGCCGCCAGCGTCCCGCCCGCGAGCGTCAGCGCGCCCGAAGCATCGCCCAGATTCGCGTCGGTGCCGATCGACAACGTGCCGGCCGAAACCGTGGTGCCGCCCGAATAGCTGTTCGTTCCCGAAAGCGTCAGCGTGCCCGCCCCCGCCTTGCGCAGCGCACCCGTGCCCGAAAGCACGCCCGACAGCGTCGCCGTGTTGCCGCCGGTATCGATCGTCCCTGTCTTTCCCGTACCGAGCACCATCGCATTCGAGGTGGTGAGCGCAGAACCCGCGGCGAGCGTGCCGTTGCCGAAATTGAACGTGCCCGTGCCCCGGATGGCGTTGGTCCCGCCCAGGGTCAGCGTGCCGCCGTCGAGGTTGACCACGCCGGTGCCCGATCCGAACTGGAGAAAGCTCGACCCCGAAAGCGTCAGCGCGCCGCCGGTCATCGTCAGCGTGCCGGTCGCACCGGATACGCTGGCCAGCACCAGCGCGGTCGCGACGTTGGCGGACCCGCCCGAAATGCTGAACGTCCCGGTGCCGCCGGCCGAAGCCCCGAAGACGATTTGCGCGGAGCCGCCGACATTCTGGACCGAAAGCGTGCCGGCGCTCAGATTATAGCTGCCCTGCCCCCCCGTCCCGTAATTGCTGACGTCGCTGCCGAAACGGATCGGATTGGCGAGCGCCAGCGTGACGACCGATCCCGGCCCGTCCTGGGTGATGCTCCCGGTTGCCTTGGAATCGCCGACATAGAGCTGCCCGCCCGTAAAGCTGCCCGTGGTGATCGAGAACTGGGCATTGTCCGAAATCGTCAGCGTGCCCGACGCGGGGGTGCCCGACCCGGCCGCGCCTGAGGTGCGCGAACCGATATAGGCCGTCATGCCGCCCGCGCTCGCGTCGAAGACGGCGTTGCCCGACAGCGTATAGCTGCCCGTCCCGCCCGCGGTGCCCAGGTCCAGCGCGCTTGCGCTGCTGAAGCGGACGACGCCGCCCGACTGGTTGAAATTGCCGACCACCCCGCTGCCGCGACCGATCGCCAGCCCGCCATAGTTGAGGCTGCCCGGGTTCGCGACCCACAGCAACTCACCTGCCGACATGTTGATCGTGCCGTTGCCGCCGGTCGTGTTGGTCGCGCCGCCCCCCACCCAGATCCGGCCGATCGAGATTCCGGGCGCCGTGCTGGTATCGGCCAGGTTCACCTGAACCGTGCCGCCGGCGATGTTGAGCGTGCCGTTCCCGCCATTGCCGATCTCGATACGCCCGTTGCTCGACCCGCTGGTGGTGTTCACGATCAGCGTCGAACCCGAAACGAGCGTCAGGTCGGCATCGCCGCCGGCAGTGCCGATATCGAAGGGCGACGTGTTGAACGTGACCTGCAGGGCCGTGCCCCCATCCGGCCAGGTCCAGCCCGGCTGCGCGACGAAGGTTCCCCCGCCCTGAACGGTGATCGTGTCCGGCTGGCCGGAGGCGAGCGCGGCGTTGATCGCGGCGGCGAACGCGTTCTGATCGGTGACGACGATGCTGTCCGCGCGGGCGCGCTCGGACGCGGCGGCCTGGACCAGCACCGTCAGCACGGCCGCACTCGCGTAAAGCCGGACCCGGCGCGCCTTTAAACTGGTACGCATCACCCCTCCCCCCAACCGGAACGCCCCGTCGCGTGGAGAAAAACTCAGCACCCACTCATCAACAGAGCGAATGATTATTTACCTTGTTACGCAGGCGGATCGCAAGACGGATATTGGATTTTCACCGTTTGACTCGCCGTTACTTTCTTTCGTTATTCCGCCATCATGCGAAAAGGCGGCGGCACCGCCGCCCGCCACGCGGTTTCGGCCCGTCGATTTTTGTTTGCACGCCTCGCCCCCCGCGCAGCCTTTTCGGTTTTCGCGCGTTCGCACGAAGCTGAAAAAAGGGCATTTTTTTGAAATCACAGGATTCGTTCGAGGTCGACCTCACCAATTGCGATCGCGAACCGATCCATCAGTTGGGCGCAATTCAGGGTTTCGGCTTCCTCATCGCGGTGTCGACCGACTGGCTGGTCCGGCGCGCGTCGGCCAATGTCGATCGCTTTTTCGGGATCGACGCGGCGGCGATGCTGGGCACGCCCGCGGTCGCGCTGTTCGGCGAACAGATCACGCACAGCCTGCGCAACGGACTGGCGATGCTGCGCGGCGCCGATGCGGTCGAGCGCATTTTCGGGCTGAAATTCGCCGATGGCAGGCGCTTCGATGTCGCGCTCCACATGAACGACGACCTGATCGTCATCGAAGGCGAGCCGAGCGCGGCCGAGACGCTGGCCGACGCGGCCTCGACGATGCGCGCGATGATGGCGCGGCTCGACGCCACGCCCGACCTCACCGCCTTTTTCCGCGAAGGCGCGCGACAGGTGCGGGCGCTCACGGGGTTCGACCGGGTGATGGTCTATCGTTTCGAACCCGACGGGTCGGGCGTCGTCGTGGCCGAAGCCGCGCGGGGCGGGATCGGCAGCTTTCTCGACCTGCGCTACCCCGCCTCGGACATTCCGGCACAGGCGCGCACGCTCTATCTGCGCACCCCGTTCCGCGTGATCGCCGATGTCGCGGCCGAGCCGGTGCCGATCCTGCCGCAGCTCGACGAGCGCGGGGCGCCGATCGACCTGTCGCTGTCGATCCTGCGCTCGGTATCGCCGATCCACATCGAATATCTGAAGAATATGGGCGTCGGCGCATCGCTGTCGGTCTCGATCATCGTCGAGGGCAAGCTGTGGGGGCTGTTCGCGTGCCACCATTACGGCCCACGCTGCCCCAGCTTCGAACGGCGTTCGCTCGCCGAACTGTTCGGCCAGATGTTCGCGCTCAAGCTCGAAAGCCACGAGCGCAAGTCGCTGTCGGCCTATGAAAGCAAGGCGCGCAGCAACAGCGACCGCCTGCTCGCCGCCATTGCCGGCGACGCGACCCTGCTCGACAATCCCGAATGGCTGGGGTCGATGCTGCGCGAGACGGTCCCGTGCGACGGCATCGCGATCTGGATGGACGGCCAGCTCGCCTATAGCGGGCTCGTCCCCCCGCCCGAGGAACTGCCGCTGATCGTCCGCCGGCTCAACGCGATGGCTGCGGGGCGGATCTTCGCCACCGACCAGCTTTCGGCGACGCTTCCCTCGGCGCGCGCCTATGACGATGTCGCCGCGGGGATGCTCGCGATCCCCATGTCGCGGGTGCCGCGCGACTATGTGATGCTGTTCCGCCAGGAACGCATCCGCACCGTCAAATGGGCAGGCGATCCGCACAAGCCCGCCGAACTCGGCCCCAACGGCCCCCGGCTGACCCCGCGCAAGAGCTTCGAGCTGTGGAGCCAGGAAGTGCGCGGCCGTTCCGAACCGTTCGATCCGGTCGAACAGCGCGTGGCGGAAATGCTGCGCGCCTCGATGATCGAAGTCGTGTTGCGCCTGTCCGACGGCGCGCAGGAGGAACGGCGGCGGCTGATCGAACGACAGGAACTGCTGATCGCCGAGCTCAACCACCGCGTCCGCAACATCCTCAGCCTGATCCGCGGGCTGGTGCGCCAGTCGCTAGACCCCGATGCCGATACGCGCCATACGATCACGCTGCTCGAGGGGCGGATCGAAAGCCTGGCGCGCGCGCACGACCAGATCACGCACGACAACTGGAACGCCGCGCCGCTCAACCGGCTGATCGAGACCGAGGCCGCGGCCTATCTGGGCGGCAAGTCGCAACGGCTGACCTGCCACGGCCCGCATGTGCTGCTCGATCCCAGCGCCTTTTCGACGCTCGCGCTGGTGTTCCACGAACTGATGACCAACTCGGCCAAATATGGCGCGCTGTCGGACAATGGCAGCGTCGCGGTAAGCTGGCATCTCGATGCGGAAGGCGACCTGCGGATCGCGTGGCGCGAACGCGGCGGCCCTGCCGTCCAGCCGCCGCGACGCCAGGGCTTCGGCACCACGATCATCCAGCGGTCGATCCCCTACGACCTGGGCGGCCGGGCCGAGGTGCGCTATCCGATGACCGGGTTCGAGGCCGATTTCTGCGTCCCCGCGCGCCACGTCGCGGCGGACGATCCGGGCCGGCCGACCGCCCCCGCGACGCCCGCCGCCGCGCCCGCCGGCGAGGGCGATGCCGCCGCGCCGATGCTCGAAGGACCGGTGCTGCTTGTCGAGGACAGCCTGATCATCGCAATGGATGCCGAGGATATCCTGACGCGGCTGGGTGCTGCCCGCGTCACCACCGCCGGGACCATCGCGCAGGCGCTGCTCGAGGTCGAGCGCGAACGCTTCGTTCTCGCGGTGCTCGACGTCAATCTGGGGCACGAGACCAGCCTTCCCGTCGCCGACGCGCTGACGCTTGCCGGCATCCCCTATGTGTTCGCGACCGGCTATGGCGAGCAGTTGCGGCTGCCCGACGGCTTTGCCGGGGTGCCGGTGATCCAGAAACCCTATACGCTGGCCAGCGTCCGCCACGGCATCGCCCAGGCGCTGGCCCGCTGAGGCGCCCGCCCCCTCTTTCCATGTAGGAATCGCGCGCCTAAGCCATTCGCCGGGGACAGCTTCCGAAGGGGGAAATCGGACGATGGGCATCGGCGCGTCGGTGGGCAAGGGCGGCACCAACGATCTGGCGGACGTGCTGGTGGTCCAGCATCTGCTGAACGACTGGCTGGCATCGGCGGGCAAGCCGGCGATCGCGACGAGCGGCGCGGGCGATGCCCCCACGCTCGCGGCGATCGTCGCATTTCAGGCCCAGGTGATGAAGGCCCCCAGGCCCGACGGGCTGATCGGTCCCGGCGGGGCCACCTGGCGCGCGCTGTCTGCCGCCAACTGGCCCAAGCCCCCGCTGAGCGGCGCCGACTGGTGGCGCGCCAACCAGGCCAACTACCCCAACAGCGCCGCCGTTGCCGACCTCGTCCCCGCCTTTCGCGACAAGGTGACGGCGTTCCTGAAGGCGCTGAAGGATGCGGGCGCTTCGGTCACCGTGTCGGCCACGCGCCGCAATGCCGTGCGCGCCCAGCTGATGCACTATAGCTGGCGCGTCGCCAACGGCTCGCTTGCCCCGGGCGCGGTGCCCGCCATCCCCGGCTGCACGATCCGCTGGGACCATGGCGACCCCGCGCGCTCGCGCCAGGGGGCGCAGGAAATGGTCGACCTGTTCCAGATCGCGTTCCAGCCCTCGCTCACCTCGCTGCATATCGAGGGGCGCGCGATCGACATGACGATCGCGTGGAAGGGCACGATCCAGGTCCGCGACGCCGGCGGACGCCCGCGCGCGATCGGCGCGCCGCAATCGGGCGAGACCAACACCGACCTGCATGCGCTCGGCGCCACCTATGGCGTCATCAAGCTCGTCTCGGACCCGCCGCACTGGAGCGACAACGGCCACTGAACCGCCCGCCGCCCGGCAGCCGGGCGGGTCCGGCCGCCGTCAGCGCGGCCCCATCGCGGGATAAAGCGCGTCGGGCACCAGCACCGCCGCCCCGTCGAAAGCGCCCGCGCGCAGCGCTGCCAGCGCCTCGTTCGCCTGGCGCAGCGGATAGGCGCGCGTATGCGTCCGCACCGGCACGCGCGCCGCGATGTCCAGAAAGGCGGCACCGTCGGCGCGCGTGAGGTTCGCGACCGACATCAGCGTCCGCTCGCCCCACAGGTCGGCATAGGGAAAGCTGGGGATGTCGCTCATGTGGATGCCCGCGCAGATCACGCGTCCGCCCTTGCGCACCGCGCGCAGCGCCCGCGGCACCAGCGCGCCATCGGGCGCGAACAGGATCGCGGCATCGAGCGGCTCGGGCGCCGCCTCGTCCGACCCGCCCGCCCAGTGGCAGCCGAGCGACCGCGCAAAGCGCTGGCTCGCATCGTCGCCGGGACGGGTAAAGGCATGGACGCGCCGCCCCTGCCACAGCGCCACCTGCGCGACGATGTGCGCCGCCGCGCCGAAGCCGTAAAGGCCCAGCCGCCGCCCGCCGCCCGCCAGCACCAGCGCCCGGTGGCCGATCAGCCCGGCACAGAGCAGCGGCGCCGCCTCGACATCGCCGAACTGCGCCGGGATCGGAAAGCAATAGCGTGCGTCGGCAACGACGTGCGTGGCATAGCCCCCGTCGCGGGTCGCGCCCGTGAACACCGGCGCGTCGCACAGATTCTCCTCGCCCGCGCGGCAATAGTCGCAATGGCCGCAACTGCCGCCCAGCCACGGCACCCCCACCCGGTCGCCCAGCGCGAAGCCGTCGACGCCCGCGCCGCGTTCGAGCACGGTGCCGATGATCTCGTGCCCCGGCACGACCGGGCGCACCGCTGCGACTTCGCCGTCGACGACGTGCAGGTCGGTGCGACAGACGCCGCACGCGCGCACCGCCAGCAGCACCTCGCCCGGTCCCGGCCGCGGCACCGCCCGCGTGACGGCTCGCAGCGCCATGCCCGGCGCGTCGAGCTGCATCGCGGTGCAGACGGCGTCGGCGCCGGCCGGGCTTTCTCCTGCCAGTATCGGTGCTTCGGTCATGCGCTTGGCTCCCTTCCCGGCGCGGCGGCCGGCCCCTTCGGGCGACCGGCGCTGCGGAACACGAATCGTTTGGCCAGTTCGGTACTCGCGACATAGCCGAGCACGATTGCGGCGGCGCAAAGATACAGGACCGGCGGCAACGGCACGAGCCCCAGCGCACGCGCGACCGGGCCGGAAAAGGGCAGCAGCATCGCGATCAGCCCGGTGACGATCGCCGCGCCCGCCAGCACGCCCGACGGGCGGCTGCGCCAGGCGGGGCGATGCGTGCGCAGCACGAACAGCACCGCCAGTTCGGTCAGCACCGAAATGACGAACCAGCTCGTCTGGAACGGCGCCGCCTGCGCGCCCACCAGCGTCAGCAGCACGGCAAAGGTGATGCCGTCGAAAACCGAACTCAACAGCCCGAAGATCAGCATGAACCGCCCCACCGCACGCACGTCCCAGCGCTGCGGTTCGGCCTGTTGCTCGGGGTCGATGCGGTCCCCCGCAATCGCGATCGACGGCAGGTCGGACAGGAAATTGTTGAGCAGGATCTGCTTGGGAAGCAGCGGCAGGAAGGGCAGCAGCGGCGTCACCAGCGCCATGCTGACCATGTTGCCGAAATTGGCGCTGGTCGCGATCGCGATATATTTCAGCGTGTTGGCAAAGGTGCGCCGGCCGTCCTCGACCCCCTGGCGCAGCACGTCGAGGTCGCGGCGCAGCAGCACGACGTCGGCGCTCTCGCGCGCGACATCGACGGCCTGGTCGACCGAGATGCCGACATCCGCCGCGCGCAGCGCCGGCGCGTCGTTGATGCCGTCGCCCAGGAATCCCACCGACGCCCCCCGCGCCTGGAGCGCGCGGACGATGCGGTGCTTCTGCTCGGGGTCGATCTCGGCAAAGATGCGCGTCTCGGCCGCATGGTGCTGCAACGCCGCGTCGCTCATCGCGGCGACCTCGGGGCCGGTCAGCATCGCGTCGGGATCGAGCCCGACCGCCGCGGCGACGTGCGCGGTGACGTGGCGGTTGTCGCCGCTGATGACCTTGACCGCGATGCCCAGCGCCGCCAGATCGGCGAGCGCGCCCGCCGCCCCCGCCTTGGGCGGATCGAGGAACAGCAGCAGCCCCAGGAAGCACATCGCCGCCTCGTCCGCGCGCGTCCAGCGCGGCTGGTCGGGCACGACCCGCTCGGCAACGGCGAGCGCGCGATAGCCCGCCTCGCCCTGCGCTTCGAACAGCGCGTCGAGCGCGGCGCGGCGTTCGGGGGTCAGCGGCACGCGCGCGGGCACGCCGTCGGCACCGGTTCCCGCGCCGGGATCGACCATGTGCGTGCACACCGCCAGCACATCGGCATAGGCGCCCTTGGTGACGATCCGCGCCTGGCCGGGCGCATCGGCCGCGACGACGATGCTCAGCCGGCGGCGACGAAAGTCATAGGGCACCTCGCCCAGCTTGGTGCCGCCGTCGCGCCATCCCGCCGCTTCCGCCGCCGCGACGAGTGCGGCATCGAGCGGATTGGCGATCCCCGTTTCGAAATGCGCGTTGATGAACCCCGCCTCGCGCACCCGGTCGCACGGGGCGCCGCCCGCGTCGATCGCGCCTGCGAGCGAGACGCATCCTTCGGTCAGCGTCCCCGTCTTGTCGGTGCACAGCACCGTCATGCTGCCCAGATTCTCCAGCGCCTCGAGCCGCCGGACGATCACCCCGCCGCGCGCCAGGTGCCGCGCGCCCGCCGACAGCGTCACCGTCACGATCGCGGGCAGCAGTTCGGGCGACAGCCCCACCGCAAGCGCCACCGCGAACAGCAGCGATTCGGCGATCGGCCGCCCCAGCAACTGGTTGACCGTCAGCACGCCCAGCACGATCAGCACCATCACGCGCAACAGCATCCCGCCGAAGCGGCGCACGCCGCGCGCGAAGTCGGTGTCGCCCTCGGCTTCGGCCAGATGCCCGGCGATCGCGCCATAGCGCGTGTCGCGCCCCAGCGCCGCCAGCACCACGGTCGCGGTGCCGCTGCGCACCGACCCGCCCAGAAAGACGCAGTTGGTCCGCTGGGCGAGCGCCGCGTCGGCCGCGACCATGCCCGGCGCCTTCTCGACCGGCAGCGATTCGCCCGTCAGGCTCGCTTCGGTGACGAGGAAGTCGTTCGCCTCGATGACGCGCCCGTCGCCGGGGACCAGATTGCCCGCGGCAAGCAGCACGACGTCGCCGGGCACCAGTTCGCTCACCGGCACATCGGCCTCCGCCCCGTCGCGGCGGACGCGCGCGGTGAGCGCCAGCCGCTCGCGCAGCGCCGCGACCGCGCGCGAGGCGCGGAACTCCTGCAGGAAGCTCAGCGTCGCACTGCCGCCGACGATCAGCGCGATCACGATCGCGTCGCTCCAGTCGCCCAGCCCGGCCGAGATCACCGCCCCGAACAGCAGGATCAGCACCAGCGGGCTGCCGAACTGGCGCGCGAGCAGCCGCCACGGCTGCACCGCCGCACCGTCGCCCAGCGCGCTGCCGCCGCGGCGCCCGGCGCGCGCGCGCACCGCATCGGTGCCAAGCCCCGCGGGCGCGGTGCCCAGCCGGGTCATCAGCGCCTCGGCCGGCTCGCTCCAGAAATCCCCCACCCCGGCCTGATCGGGTGCGCTCATCGCCCTTCCCCTCGCTTTCGTCCCGGATACGCCCCCGCGGCGCGAAACAGCAACAGCCCGGGCAACAGCGGCAACCACAGCGCCAGCCCGCGAAACAGCAACGTCGCCGCCACCGCCGGTTCGAACCCCACGCCCAGCATCGTCAGCATCGCCGTCGCGGTCGCCTCGAAACTGCCCAGCCCCATCGGGATCGGCCCCAGCGTCACGACGATCGACGCCGCCATCAGCGCGACAAAGGCGGTCGCCGGCGCCAGCGGCTGCCCCAGCGCGTGCAGGCACACCGCCAGCGTCGCGGCATCGGCAAGGAACACGGCGGCGTTGCACGCCATCACCGTCGCGATCAGCCGCCGGTCCGCCACCAGCGCACGCGGCGCCTCGCCCACGATCCGCAGCAACGTGCGCAGCAGCGGCAGCGCCTCCAGCCGCGGCGGCAGCGGCCGGCTCCCGCGTGCGCGCAGCCACAGCGCCAGCGCGGGGATCGCGATCGCGACCAGCAGAAAGCTCGTCACCAGCCCGACGAGCAACGGCGTCGCGCGGTCGTGCAGCCACAGCACGACGAGCATCACCAGCGCGAGCAGCGCATAGGCCGCGTAATAGCCGATCATCGACACGAGCAGCGCCGCAACCGCGGTGCCGCGCGACACCCCCAGCGCGACCAGCCGGTCGACCAGCACGACGTTGCCGCCCATCCCCGCGCTCGGGATCATCTGGTCGGCAAACAGCTTGGCAACGGCGACGCGCACCAGCCGGCCGAGCGGCACCGGCGTTCCCGCGACGGTCAGCACCGCCTGCCAGCCGCGCGCGAGCGCAAGATAGGTCAGCAACTGCAGCGCCAGCGCGAGCACCAGCCATGCCGGGCGCGCGCGCCGCGCCATTTCGGTCACGCGCTCAAGATCGCTGAAATGGAGCGCGGCGACGATCAGCGCGACGAGCGCCGCCGCACCGAACAGCCAGCCGCGCCGCGCCGCCGCCCCCGGCGCCGTCGTCTCGCCCGGATCGCCCGGCGGGTCGTCGCGCCGATCGGTCATGCCGCCATCGCGGAACGGCTTCGCCTGGGGTCGATCATCGCCGCTCCCGCTTCCGGCCCGGTGCCGCGTTCAGGCCATCAGATGCTGGCCGCCATCCACCGGGATGACCGTGCCCGTGATCCGCCGCGCCGCGTCGCTCGCCAGAAACGCGGCAAGCGCGCCGACATCGCCGATCTCGACGCGTTGCCCCTCGGGCGCCTGCGCCGCCGCGCGATCGAGCAGCGCGTCGAACCGGTCGATCCCGCTCGCCGCGCGCGTCGCGATCGGCCCGGGGGAAATGGCGTGCGCGCGGATGCCCTTGCCGCCCAGTTCAGCCGCGACATAGCGCGTCGCGCTTTCGAGCGCGGCCTTCACCGGGCCCATCAGGTTGTAATGCTCGACCACGCGTTCGGAGCCATAGAAGGTGACGCACAACAGGCATCCGCCCTGCGGCATCCGCGGTTCCGCCAGCCGCGCCATGCGCAGGAAGCTGTGGCACGAAACGTCCATCGCCAGCGCAAAGCCCTCGGCCGAACAGTCGACGACGCGCCCGTGCAGGTCGTCGCGCGGGGCAAAGGCGATCGAATGGAGCAGGAAATCGAGCCCGCCCCATTCGGCGTCGACGCGTGCGAACAGCGCCTCGAGCTGGCCGGGAACGCGCACGTCGCACGGCGCCAGCCATTCGATGCCCAGCCGCTCGGCGACGGGCGCGACGAACGGCAGCGCCTTTTCGTTGAGATAGCTCGCGCCCAGCCGCGCCCCCGCATCGGCAAAGGCCTGCGCGCACCCCGCGGCGATGCTGTGTTCGTTGGCGATGCCGATCACCAGCCCGCGCTTGCCGCGAAGATCCACGATCATTGCGCCGCCCCCCGTTCCAGCGCCGCCAGCACGCCGACGGTGCCGATGGCGATCATCCGTTCCTCGTCGGTCGGCACGACCAGCGCCGCCACCTTCGATCCCTCTGCCGAGATGCGCAGCGCGTTGGCGTCGTTGGCCTGCGCGTCGACGGCGATGCCCAGCCAGGCGAGCCCCTCGCACACGGCGGCGCGCACCAGCGGGTCGTTCTCGCCGATCCCCGCGCTGAACACGATCGCGTCGATGCCGCCCATCAGCGCGATCAGCGCGCCCGCCTCGCGCACCACGCGCCACACGAACAGCGCCACCGCCTCGGCCGCGCGCGGATCGTCGCTGGCGTGCAGCGCGCGCATGTCGCTCGACACCGCCGAAACGCCCAGCAGGCCCGACTGGTTATAGAGGAGCTGCGACACCGTGTCGGCGTCCATTCCCATCTGCTGGATCAGGTGGAGCACGACGCCGGGGTCGATCGCGCCGGCGCGCGTCCCCATCATCAGCCCGTCGAGCGCGGTGAACCCCATGCTGGTGTCGACGCTGATGCCGTCGCGCATCGCGCACAGGCTGGCGCCGTTGCCCAGATGCGCGACGAGCACCCGGCCCCGCGCCAGCACCGGGTCGATCTCGCGCAGCCGCCGCGCGAGATAGGCATAGGACAGGCCGTGAAAGCCATAGCGGCGGATGCCGGCATCGTGGAACCGCCGCGGCAGCGCGAGCCAGCTCGCCAGCGGCGGCCGCGCCTGGTGAAAGCCCGTGTCGAAACACGCGACCTGCGGCACGCCGGGCACGATCGTCGCAAGCGCGTGGATCGCGGCAAGATTGTGCGGCTGGTGCAGCGGCGCGAGCGGGCACAGCGCGTCGAGCGCTTGCAGCAGCGCGGGCGTCACCAGCGCGGGCTCGGCCTGGTCGGCGCCGCCATGGACGACGCGGTGGCCCACCGCGACGATCTCGCGCCCGTCGAGATGCGTCCGCGCCCAGTCGACCAGTTCGGCGAGCAGCGCCTCGTGGCTCAGCGCCGCGCCGTCGGGCCAGCGCCGCTCGACGAGCAGCGTTCCCGCCTCGTTGCGCGCGACCAGGTGCGGCGCGGTGCCGATCCCCTCGATCTTGCCGCCCGCGGCATGTTGCGGGCCGTCGGCGCCCAGCGTGAACAGCCCGAACTTGATGCTCGACGACCCCGCGTTGATCGCGACGATCGCGCGCGTCATGCCGGCACCGGCAGGCCGGGGGCGGCCTTGGTCGCCGCGCGCGCGAGCAGCACCGCCACCGCGCACGAGGCAAGCCGCGTGCGCAGCGAATCGGCGCGGCTGGTGAGGATGATCGGCACGCGCGCGCCCAGCACGATCCCCGCCGCATCGGCGCCGCTGAGGAAGGTGAGCTGCTTGGCCAGCATGTTGCCCGCCTCCAGATTGGGCACCACCAGGATATCGGCCTGCCCCGCCACCGGCGAGACGATGCCCTTTTCGCGCGCCGCGTCGATGCTCACCGCGTTGTCGAACGCCAGCGGCCCGTCGAGCACGGCGCCGCTGATCTGGCCGCGATCGGCCATCTTGCACAGCGCCGCCGCCTCCAGCGTCGACCGCATGTCGGGCGAGACCGTCTCCACCGCCGCCAGGATCGCGACGCGCGGCGTCTCGATGCCGATGACGTGCGCCAGGTCGATCGCATTGCGGATGATGTCGGCCTTTTCCTCCAGCCCCGGCTCGATGTTGATCGCGGCGTCGGTGATGAGCAGCGGCGACGGATGCCCCGGCACGTCCATCAGATAGACATGGCTGATCCGCCGTTCGGTGCGCAGCCCGGTGCCCGACGCCACCACCGCGTGCATCAGCTCGTCGGTGTGGAGCGATCCCTTCATCAGCAGCGCGGCCTCGCCCGCGCGGACCAGCTCGACCGCGCGCGCCGCCGCGGCATGGCTGTGCGGCGCGGGTTCGATCCGCCATCCGTCCAGGTCGCGCCCGGCTTCCGCCGCCGCCGCGCGGATGCGCGCTTCCGGCCCGACGAGCAGCGGGACGATCAGCCCCGCCTCGGCCGCCTCGGCCGCCGCCGCGATCGCCGCTGCGCTGCATGGATGGACCACGGCGGTCGGCACCGGCGCGCCGCCGCGCGTCGCCGCGATCAGCGCCTGATATTTGCCGTGGTCGGCCATCCGCACGTCGGGAAGCTGGACGCGCGGCCGCCGCACCTTCTCGGTCGGCGCGATCACCAGCGCCTCGCCCGCGATCACCTCGTCGCCATGCTGGTTGCGGCACGAACAGGCGAGCGTGACGAAATGCTTTTCGGGCTTCATCGCGGTCACGACGACCTCGGCCGTCACCGTGTCGCCCGGCGCGACCGGGTGGAGGAAGCGCAGGCTCTGGCTGAGATAGATCGTCCCCGGCCCCGGCAATTCGGTGCCCAGCACCGCCGAGATCAGGCCGCCGCCCCACATGCCGTGCGCGATCACGCGGTGGAACATGTCGGTCGCGGCATATTCGCGATCGAGATGCGCCGGATTGACGTCGCCCGACGCGAGCGCGAACAGCTTGATGTCGTTGTCGTCGAGCGTCCGCGTCAGGCTGGCGCGATCGCCCAGCGCGATCTCGTCATAGGTGCGGTTCTCGATCATGCCCGCGCCGTCCGCGCCCAGATCGGTCGCACGGTCCTCGGTCGCGCGGTCCTCGGTTGCGTCGGCCATCGTTCACGCCTCCATCACATAATGGCCCGGCGCATCGCCGCGCACGGGATAGCCATGCTCGGGCGCGCCCATCGGCGGCGGCGCGACCGGCGTGCCCGAATGGGCGTCGAGCCACGCGCCCCACGCGGTCCACCACGATCCCTGCTGCTGCGTCGCGGTCTCGGCCCATTCGTCGGCCCCCAGCGCCGGTCCGCCCAGCGGCCGCGTCGCGATGCGATAGCTGCGGTGCGGATGGCCCGGCTCGGAAACGATGCCGGCATTGTGCCCGCCGCTCGTCAGGACGAAGCAGATCTCGGCCTCGCTCAGCCAGTGGATCTTGTAGACCGAACGCCACGGCGCGACATGGTCGCGCTCGGTGCCGACGACGAACATCGGCTGGCGCAGCGCCGACAGCGAGATCGCCCGGCCGCCCACCGTATAGCGCCCCTCGGCCAGGTCGTCGTCGAGGAACAGCCGCCGCAGATACTGGCTGTGCATCGCATAGGGCATGCGCGTGCCGTCGGCGTTCCACGCCATCAGGTCGCTCGCGGGCTCGCGCTCGCCCATCAGATAGGTGCCGAGCAGGTGCGACCACACCAGGTCGTTCGAACGCAGCAACTGGAACGCGCCGCCCATCTGGCTGCTGTCGAGGAACCCGCGCGACCACATCATCGCGTCGAGCAGGCTCAGCTGCCCCTCGTCGATGAACAGCCCCAGTTCGCCCGGCTCGCTGAACTCGGTCTGCGCCGCGAACAGCGTCACGCTGCCCAGCCGCGTGTCGCCGTCGCGCGCCATCGTCGCCGCCGCGATGGAGAGCAGCGTGCCGCCCAGGCAATAGCCGACGCCATGGACGTGCGCCGCGCCGGTGATCGCGCTGATCGCGTCGAGCGCCGCCATCGGCCCCAGCCGGCGATACGCTTCCATGTCGAGGTTGCGGTCGTCGCGTCCCGGGTTGTGCCACGAGATGCAGAATACGGTGTACCCCTGCGACACCAGCCAGCGGACCATCGAATTGTGCGGCGACAGGTCCAGGATATAGTATTTCATGATCCAGGCGGGAACGATCAGGATCGGCTCGGGCCGCACCTGCTCGGTCGTCGGGCTGTACTGGATCAGCTCGATCAGCTCGTTGCGATACACGACCTTGCCCGGCGTGACCGCCACCTCGCGGCCGGGCACGAACGCCTCGCTCCCCACCGGCGGCTCGCCGCGCATCAGCCGCTGGACATCCTCGACCCAGTGCGTCGCGCCGTCGATCAGGCACTGGCCGTGCGTCTCGGCGATGCGCTGTTGCAGCACGGGGTTGGTGAACGGGTTGTTCGACGGCGCGACCATGTCGAGCATCTGGCGCGCGACGAACTCGACCACCTGCTCATGGTGCCGCGTGACGCCCTGCACGCCCGTCGTCGCGGCATGCCACCATTGCTGGTTGAGCAGGAACGCCTGCGAGATGACGTTGTACGGCGGCTCGCGCCACGCGGGGCTGTCGAACCGGTGGTCCTGCGGCAGCGGGTCGATCGCGGGCTGCGCCGCGGCATCGCCCGCGGCACGGACGGCATAGTCGGCGATCCGCATCGACTTGCGCACCGCCTTGCCCGCAAGCTGGAGCTGCTTGCCCGGCGACGCCGCCAGATGCATCGCCCAGTCGGCAAAGGCCAGCCCGATCGTCGCGGGCGACAGGCCGCTGGTCATCTGGGCGATCATCGCCGTGGCCGCGCGGTCCAGCGTCTCGGCGACGCCGTCCAGCGCATCGGTTCCCACTGGGTCGTTTCCGACCGGACGCTCGCTCATCCGCCATTCTCCCGTTGGTGCCCGAAGGTTACGCTGCAATGCGGCATCAGGCTCTACGTGAGCCTACGGAGGGCCGTGGGCAAGCGATTAGCGGCGGCGCGTAACCGGACGATGACGGCCGGTGCCGCCGGTCGGCGCGCGCGCGAAATCGGACAGTGGGGGAATGGCTTGGGGGTGGGGTGGCACGGCGGCGCACGCGCGAACGCGGCATCCTCTCCTGCCTTCCGGCCACCCCCGCAGGCCCCGATACGCGGGCCTGGCCAAGGTCACGCGATATCGGGTGCGAAGGGGTCGTCTTCTCCGCACCCGATACCATTGGCCCCAACGCACCGGCGCCGCGGCGGTTCCGCGGCAAGGCCGGATCGGCGCCGAAATGGTTCCCGGCGCGGCAAGCCCTGTGCCGATGCGGTTCGCCGGTCCGCGCGATGTGCGCTGCACAATCACGCTTGCATGTTTGCGAATTGGGTTTAGGAAACGTCGGCGCTAGGGCGACTCCGGTGCCCGCCCCGCCATGCCGGCGGACGGGATCGGTAGCCAGAGCGACATAGACATCCAGAGTCGGGCTTTGGTCCGACACCAACCTGTCCCGATCAAGGTGGTGCCCCCGGCAACGGGGGGATGTGGCCGAAATGGCAACAACGGGGAAGCGGCCCACGCCGCCCTGCCATCGTTTCCGGGACTTGAGACGGCGAAAGGGAAGACGTGTTCAAGGGCCTGCAGCAATTCGCGAGCGACAACTATGCCGGCGTTTGCCCGGAGGCCTGGGCGGCGATGGAAGCGGCGAACCGCGGCTATGCCCAGCCTTATGGCGAGGATTCGGTGACGGCGGATGCCGCCGACGCGATCCGCACGCTGTTCGAAAGCGACTGCGAGGTGTTCTTCGCCTTCAACGGCACCGCGGCCAATTCGCTGGCGCTCGCCGCGTTGTGCCAGTCCTATCACAGCGTGATCTGCTCGTCCTCGGCGCATGTCGAGACCGACGAGTGCGGCGCGCCGGAGTTCTTCTCGAACGGGTCGAAGCTGCTGGCGGTCCCCTCCCCCGGCGGCAAGCTGACGCCCGACGCGATCCGCGCGATCGCCACCAGCCGGTCGGACATCCATTTCCCCAAGCCGCGCGCGGTGACGATCACCCAGCCGACCGAAACCGGCCAGATCTATTCGCTCGACGAAATCCGCGGCATCGCGGCGGTATGCCGTGAACTCGGGCTGCGGCTGCACATGGACGGCGCGCGCTTTGCCAATGCCTGCGCCACGCTCGGCTGCTCGCCTGCGGAAATGACGTGGCGCTCGGGCGTCGACGTGCTGTGCTTCGGCGGCACCAAGAACGGCATGGCGATCGGCGAGGCGATCCTGTTCTTCGATCACGCCTGTGCCGAGGATTTCGGCTATCGCTGCAAACAGGCGGGGCAGCTCGCGTCCAAGATGCGCTACCTCACCGCGCCGTGGATCGGCATGCTCGAAAGCGGCGCCTGGCTGAAGAACGCCGTCCACGCCAATCGCTGCGCGCGCCAGCTCGAGGCGATGGTCGCGGGGCTGCCGGGGGTCGAGGTGATGTTCCCGGTCGAATCGAACGCGGTGTTCCTGCGCGCCGACGAGGCGGTGCTCGCCGCGCTGCGTGCGCGCGGCTGGCATTTCTACACCTTCATCGGCGGCGGGGCGCGCTTCATGTTCGCATGGGACGCCGATCCCGCGCGCGTCGAGGCGCTGGGCCGCGACATCGGCGAGGTCGCGCGCGAGGCACAGCGCCGCGCCGCCTGAGCGCGGCGCGCCGTCGCCCGCGACGACCGCGACCACCGCATGGGGGGGGGCGCCCGTCCGGCGCCTCCCCCGCGTGCCGGTCAGGCGACCTTGAAGCCTTCCTTGTTCATCGCCAGCGTCAGCGCCTTGTTCTTTTCCTCGGAAAGCTGGCTGCGCAGCATCGGGAACAGCTTCAGCTCCTCCTCCTGCATATGCTCCTCAAGGTCGGCACGGAAACTGCGCACCTTGGCGATCCATTCGGGCGAATGGGTCGGCATCGTCTCGAGTTCATAGAGGAACTGCTTGACGTAGCCATGCTCCTTGTTGAGCTGGTCCGCCGCCTCCTGCTGGCCGATCTGGCGCAGCGCGGGATAGATCACATTCTCTTCCTCGATCGCATGCTTGGTCAGGGCATGCTTGAGGTGGGTGAGCAGCATGTTGCGGCGCATCGTCGCGCGCTCGTCGGTCGCCTCCAGCGTGTCGAACACCTTCAGCACCGCCTGGTGCTCGGCGACCAGCGCCTCGTCCCAGTTGCCGGCCAGCGCGGTCGGCGCCTGCACCGCCGCCTTGCGGCCCAGCATCGCGAGCAGCCCCAGCGCCGCGCCGCCTGCGACCGCCCCGGCAACCATGCCCAGGCTGCCGCCCTTGCCGGCGTTGCCGCCGTTGCCGCCGTTGCCGTTGCGGCCGCCATTGCCGTTGCCGGACTTGAAACGTCCCTTGGTGTCGCGCGTGGCCGTTTTCGTCGCCATTTGAACCTCCCAGAGCAATCCGAACGATATTTCGGAAGGGAGAACCCCCGGCGCGGGCGGGCGTTCCCGGGGGTCAGCCGCGCGCTTCGGCGGCCATGGCGCGGTTGCGCGCGTCCGACGCGGCGAGCGTGGCCGTCAGCAGCCGTTTGAGCGCATCGTCACGGTCGAGCACGTTCAGCCCCTCGCGCGTCGAACCGCCCGGGCTGGCGACCCGATCGGCAAGCACCGCGGGCGACACATCGGCTTGGGCGGCGAGCAGTCCCGATCCCTCGACGGTCGCGATCGCCAGCCGCTGCGCCTGGTCGGCGGGCAGGCCCAGCGCGGCGCCCGCCTCGGCCAGCGCGTCGATGAAGCGGAACAGGAAGCCCGGGCCGCATCCCGAAAGCGCGGTGACGGCGTCGAACAGCCGCTCCTCGGCGATCCATTCGACGAGCCCCAGCGGCCCGACGAGCTGTTCGGCGATGCGGCGGATGCGCGGATCGTTCGATTCCGAATGGAGCGCGACCACGCCCTTGCCGATCGAAACGGGCAGGTTGGGCATCGCACGCACGACCACCTGCGCGCCGAAGCTTTCGTACAGCACCGCTTCCTCGACGCCCGCGAGGATCGACAGCATCAGCGGCGTGCCCGCCACCTGGGCGCCGATCGCGGCGGAAACGGCGCGGAGCTGCTGCGGCTTGACCGCCAGCACCACCGTCGCGGGCACCTCGTCGGGCGGCGGCGCCGCCATCAGCCGCACGCCGCGCGGCACCGCGGGGGCGCCGGGATCGATGACGATGATCCGCGACGGGTTGATGTCGCTTTCGACCCAGCGGCGCAGCATCGCGCCGCCCATGTTGCCGCAACCGACCAGCCAGATATTGCCTGCCAACACGTCGCTCATGCCTCGCCCTGCGTCTCGATCAGCGCCGCGGCGATCGCGTCCGCGGGGCTCTTGCCGCCCCACAGCACGAACTGGAAGACGGGGTAGAAACGTTCGCACTCGTCGATCGCGCTCTCGACCAGCAGCTCGGCCTGGTGGAGCGACAGCGTCGGGCCTTCGGCATTGTCGATCATCGCCGCGTGGCGATACAGCAGGATGCCGCTCGCCGACCACAGCTCGAAATGGCCGATCCAGAGCTGTTCGTTGACCAGCCCGACCGTCTCGTACAGCGCGGCGCGGCGTTCGTCGGGCACGCGGATGTCCGGAAAGCCCAGGAACTGGAGAACGCCGTCCTCCTCGCGCCAGATCGCGCGCAGCTCATATTCGGTCCAGCTGCCCTTGACGCGCGCGACGATCTCGTCGTCCTCGCGTTCGTGCGACCAGCCATGCGCCGCGAAATAGCTTTCCAGCATGTCGATCGGCGCAGCGTCGTCGCGGTCGAACTCGGCCTCGTCGAGCATCATTACCTCCACACGCCGGGATTGGCGGGACCGATTCCTGCCAATCCGATTCGCGCGGCACAAGCCGCACGAATCGGGCAACGGCGAAAAGCTGTGGACAAGCCCGGGGCGCGCGACTCAGGCGTCGCCGGCCGCCGGGGGCGTCTTGCCCGCCACCAGCGCCTCCAGCGCTTCGAGCCGCGCCTTGAGCACGTCCACCTCGTCGCGCGCCGCGACCGCGATCGCCTTCATCGCGTCGAATTCGTCGCGGCTGACGAAATCCAGCCCGCCGATCCATTCGCGCGCACGCTCGCGCGCCGCGGACTCGGTCTCGCGTGCCATGCCGGCTACGGTGCCAGCCGCTCCGTTCACGAACTTCACGAAATCGTCGAACAGGCGGTTGTCGGTCTGCATGATCCAAAATCCCAAAAACGCTTCAGCGAATCCGGATTTGGTCCTCCGCGGGCGCCGACACAAGGCTTTCCGCATCCGGATTGAGCTTCAGGATCTGATAATTCAGCGTCGAGGCGAAGCAGAGCCAGCCCAGATACGGGATCAGCATCACCGCCGCGACGCGCCGCACGCGCCAGAACAGCACGATCGTCGCCGCCACCACGACGATCAGCGCGCCGATGATCGCCAGCGCGAGCGAGACGCGATGCGCGGCAAAGAACACCGGCGACCATGCCAGGTTGAGCGCCAGCTGCGTCCAGAACAGCCCCAGCGCCAGCCCGCGCCCCGGCGCGCCGCGCGCGTTGATGACCATCGCGACCGCCAGCCCCATCAGCACGTACAGCAGCGTCCACGCGATCGGGAACGCGATCGCCGGCGGCTGGAAGTCCGGCTTGCGCAGCGCCATGTACCACGCATTCTCGGCGCCCGCGGGCGCCAGCCGGGACGATGCAAGTCCCAGCAACAGGATGAACGGCACCGTCACCACCGCCCAACGCAAATAGGCCCAGCGCAGCTGGTCCTTCGACGCGATCTCTCTCAATCCCCCGACTCCATCCCTGGTGCCCGCCCGCCAGCGGCTAAGGCACCGATATCGCCGGGCGCTTTCCTAGTGGCTTTTGGGGGCGCGAGGAAGCGGCCAAACCCGCCCCGTTCAGGGACGGGTCGCGCCGATCAGGAACTCGACATTGCCCTCCGGCCCGGTGATCGGGCTGGTCGTGATTCCCGCGACGTCCCAGCCGCTTGCGGTCAGCCATGCCGCCACCGCGTCGCACACGCGGGCATGGACCGCGGGGTCGCGCACCACGCCGCCCTTGCCCACCTCGGCGCGTCCCGCCTCGAACTGCGGCTTGATGAGCGCCGCCAGCCGCGCGCCGGGCCGGGTAAAGCCCAGCGGCACCTCCAGCACCTTGGCCAGCCCGATGAAACTCGCGTCACATACCACCAGGTCGATCGGCTCGGGGATGTGCGCGGGGGTCAGGATGCGCGCGCTCGTCTGTTCGTGGACGACGACGCGCGGGTCCTGCCGCAGCTTCCACGCCAGCTGGTTGGTGCCGCTGTCGACGGCATAGACGCGCGCCGCCCCCCTGGTCAGCAGCACGTCGGTGAAGCCGCCGGTCGACGATCCCACGTCGATCGCCACCGCGCCGGTGACGTCCCAGCCGAAATGGTCGAGCGCATGCGCCAGCTTGATCCCCCCGCGCGACACCCATGGATGGTCGCGCCCGCGCACCTCGATCGCGGCGTCGGGGGCAAGCGGCTGGCCCGGCTTTTCCACCTTGCGGTCGCCGGCAAAGACCAGCCCCGCCATGATGAGCGCCTGGGCGCGCGTGCGGCTTTCCGCCAGCCCGCGGTCGACAAGGATCTGGTCCGCTCTCTGCTTGGCCATGCCGCCCTTTAGGCCCGGCGCTCGGCCCGGCGCAACCGCCCCTCGCCCCGGCGCAGCCGCGATTGCACAGCAAGTTGATGGATATTACACCATAGGTCCGGCCAAGCCCCTCTGCATGGAGAGGAACGCATGACCAGTCTGTCACGCCCCGACGAAGCGGGGCCGATCGTCCTTACCGTGCCCGGCCTGGGCAGTTCGGGGCCGGCGCACTGGCAGACGCTGTGGGAACAGTCGCGGCCCGACACGCACCGCGTCGAACTCGGCATGTGGGACAAGCCGCATCGCAATGCCTGGGTCACGCGGCTCGATCAGGCGATCCGCACCGCCCGCGCGCCCGTCGTCCTCGTCGCGCACAGCCTCGGCTGTCTCGCGGTCGCCTGGTGGGCCGAACTCGCCCGCCAGCCCTTCGGCTGGCCCGTCGCCGGCGCGCTGCTCGTCGCGCCCGCCGATGTCGATCGCGCCGACGCCGCATCCGAACTGCGCGCGTTCAGCCCCACGCCCGGCGCGCCGCTGCCCTTCCCCTCGATCGTCGTCGCAAGCACCGACGACCCCTGGGTCACGATCGAAAAGGCGCGCAGCCTCGCCGCCGGCTGGGGCAGCCTGTTCGTCGATGCGGGGGCACAGGGCCATCTCAACGCGGCAAGCGGGATCGGCTGGTGGGCCGAGGGCCAGGCGCTGCTCGACCGCGTGCTCGATGCCGCCAGCGGCCCCGGCGCCCGGCTCCGATCGACCGCGGAGGCGCGCGCACTGCTCGCGGTGAGCGCAACCGACGCGGCGCAGGCGCATTATCTGGGGGCGGGCCGATGACGATGGTTCGCCCCCGCATCCCCGGCTTGGGGGTGGGCAGCGCTGCCCTCTTCATGCCATGGTGTGCGGGAAAGATGCTTCACACGCTGCGGGCCTGACGGCTCGGCGGTGGGCGTGGCCGGGTGGCGTACCCTAGAGCGCCACCCGGTTCATGCGCCCTCCCCCGTCCCCGCGCGCGACCCCGCCGCCGCGCTGCGCCCGCCCGCGATCGGATCCGACAACGCCGCCCCGCGACCGCACCCCGCGCGCCGCCCGCGCGAGCCCAGCGATGTTATGTTGTACCGTTCGCCGAACGCGCCTATATGCGGGCGCCATGGCGACGACTCTGCCACTTCCCCGGCTGGCCCTGCGGCCCAATCTCGATCGCCTCGCGATCGGGCTCAGCGGGTTGTGCCTGGTCCATTGCGTCGCCACCACGGTGCTGCTCACTTTGGTCTCGTCGGCGGGTGCGCTCGTCCACCCCGCGATTCACGAGATCGGGCTGGCGCTCGCGATCGTCTTCGCGGTGATCGCGCTCGGCAAGGGCGCGATGGAGCACGGCGCGATGGCCCCCGCTGCGGTCGGCGCCTTCGGCATCGGCATCATGGCGGGCGCGCTGTCGATCCCGCACGGCCTGTTCGAAACGATGTGGACGCTGGTCGGCGTCAGCCTCGTCGCGCTCGGCCACGCGCTCAACCGCCGCGCCCACGGCTGATCGCCCCGCCGTGCCGCGGCTTGCCGCGCGACGGCCGCACGCCTAAATGCACGCCATGCACGCGCACCAGCATCACGAGCATGAAGGCGCCGCCCTGACGCGCGCCGCCCAGGCCACGCTGCTCAAGACCGGCGAGCAGTGGACGGCGATGCGCGAGCGCGTGTTCGAGGCGCTGGCGGGCTTCGATCGCCCCGCCTCGGCCTATGACATCGCCGAAGCGGTGTCGAAGGCAGAGGGGCGCCGCGTCGCCGCCAACAGCATCTATCGCATCCTCGACCTGTTCGTCGGCGCCAACCTCGCGCGGCGCGTCGAAAGCGCCAACGCCTATGTCGCCAACGCGCACCCCGACTGCATGCACGACTGCATCTTCCTCGTGTGCGATTCGTGCGGACAGACGACGCATATCGACGACGACAGCATCACCGGCCGCGTCCGCGAGGCGGCCGAGCGCGTCGGCTTCACCCCGATCCGCCCGGTGATCGAGGTGCGCGGCCGCTGCCGCAACTGCGCCTGAACCCTGTCCATTCGGGAAATCCCGGATCGAACCATTCGACTTGGCTTTCCGGTTAAGCTAACGGTGATGCATGGCTGACCTTCCCAAGACGCCGCTGCTCGACACGGTCGACACGCCCGCAGACCTTCGCAAGCTGAAGCCCGCGGATCTGAGACAACTCGCCGACGAACTGCGCGCCGAAGTGATCTCGGCGGTGGGCGTCACCGGCGGCCATCTCGGGTCGGGGCTGGGCGTCGTCGAACTGACGACTGCGATCCACTATGTGTTCAACACGCCCGACGACAAGCTGATCTGGGACGTGGGGCATCAATGCTACCCGCACAAGATCCTCACCGGGCGGCGCGGCCGCATCCGCACGCTGCGTCAGGGCGGCGGCCTGTCGGGTTTCACCAAGCGCACCGAAAGCGAATATGACCCGTTCGGCGCGGCGCACAGCTCGACGTCGATCTCGGCCGCGCTCGGTTTCGCCGTCGCCAACAAGCTCGCCGACCGGCCGGGCAAGGCGATCGCGGTGATCGGCGACGGCGCGATGAGCGCGGGCATGGCCTATGAGGCGATGAACAACGCCGAACAGGCGGGCAACCGGCTGATCGTGATCCTCAACGACAACGACATGTCGATCGCGCCGCCGGTCGGCGGTCTCTCCGCCTATCTCGCGCGGATGGTGTCGTCGTCCGAATATCTCGGGCTGCGCAACTTCGCGAAGCGCGCGATCCGCCGCCTGTCGCGCCGCGCGCACAACGCCGCCGAACGGGCCGAGGAATTCGCGCGCGGCATGGCGACCGGCGGGACGCTGTTCGAGGAACTGGGCTTCTATTATGTCGGCCCGATCGACGGCCACAATCTCGATCACCTGATTCCGGTGCTCGAAAATGTCCGCGATTCCGAACACGGTCCCATCCTCGTCCATGTCGTCACCAAAAAGGGCAAGGGCTATGCCCCGGCCGAGGCGGCGGCGGACAAGTATCACGGCGTCCAGAAATTCGACGTCATCACCGGCGCCCAGGCCAAGGCACCGCCGGGACCGCCCAGCTACACCAACGTGTTCGCCCAGGCGCTCGTGGCCGAGGCGGATCGCGATCCCACCGTGTGCGCGATCACCGCGGCGATGCCGTCGGGCACCGGGCTCGACAAGTTCCAGGCGCTGTTCCCCGATCGCACCTTCGACGTCGGCATCGCCGAACAGCACGCCGTCACCTTCGCCGCCGGGCTGGCGGCGCAGGGGATGCGTCCGTTCTGCGCGATCTATTCGACCTTCCTTCAGCGCGCCTATGACCAGGTGGTCCACGACGTCGCGATCCAGAACCTGCCGGTGCGCTTCGCGATCGACCGTGCCGGGCTCGTCGGCGCCGACGGGGCGACCCATGCCGGCAGCTTCGACGTGACCTATCTTGCCAGCCTGCCCAATTTCGTCGTGATGGCCGCGGCGGACGAGGCCGAGCTGGTCCACATGACGCACACCGCCGCGCTGCACGACAGCGGCCCGATCGCGCTGCGCTATCCGCGCGGCAACGGCGTCGGCGTCGCGATGCCCGAAAAGCCCGAGCGGCTCGAAATCGGCAAGGGCCGCATCGTGCGCGAGGGCAAGACGGTCGCGATCCTGTCGCTCGGCACGCGCCTCGCCGAAGCGCTCAAGGCCGCCGACGCGCTCGAGGCGCGCGGGCTGTCGACCACCGTCGCCGACATGCGCTTCGCCAAGCCGCTCGACGAGGCGCTGATCCGCCGCCTGCTCGGCACGCACGAAGTCGCGGTGACGATCGAGGAAGGCGCGATCGGCGGCTTCGGCGCGCATGTGCTGACGCTGGCCAGCGACGAAGGGCTGATCGACGCGGGCCTCAAGCTGCGCACGATGCGCCTGCCCGACCTGTTCCAGGACCAGGACAAGCCCGAAAAACAATATGACGAGGCGCGCCTCAACGCGGCGCACATCGTCGAAACCGTGCTCAAGGCCCTGCGCTACAACGAAACCGAACTCGCCGACGGCGCGCGGGCGTGATCCGGCGCGGGGGAGGCGCCGGCCCGCGCGCCGGCGCTTCCCCGCCCCGCCGTACCGGCAAGGCTTCCAAAATAGGATTTCGCATCGCATAGACTGGGCGATGCGTATCGCGACCCGCCTGCCCCGTTGCGCGCGGCCGTTCCGGCCGGTCGTCGCGGCGCCCCGCGCAAAGTGTACGAATGAAGCGCGCCACCCTTCACTTTGCGCGCGCGGGTGGCTCGCCTCGCATGTCGTCGCGGCTTCCCGAAAGTCCATCGACAAGCGGCTGGCGTGCGCATTCGCCGCGGCTTACATCACGGAACGTGCTGCAGATGTCCTTGCTCCCCCTCACCGCGCGCCCGCGCGCCGTCGCCAACTGGCTGTTCGTCGTGGCGGCCCTGATCGTGCTGATGGTCGCGGTCGGCGGCATCACGCGGCTCACCGAATCGGGGCTGTCGATCACGCAGTGGAAACCGATCAGCGGGATCGTGCCGCCGCTCAACGATGCGCAGTGGCAGGCCGAGTTCGAGAATTACCAGCGCATCCCGCAATATTATGAACAGAATGCCGGGATGACGCTCGCCGGGTTCAAGGCGATCTTCTTCTGGGAATATGTCCACCGGCTGCTCGGGCGCGTGATCGGCTTCGCCTTCCTGCTCCCGCTGATCTGGTTCGCGGTGCGTCGCCAGATCCCGCGCGGCTACCTGCCCCGCATCGTCGCGCTGCTCGCGCTCGGCGGGCTTCAGGGCGCGTTCGGCTGGCTGATGGTCCGCTCGGGGCTCAGCGACCGCACCACCGTCAGCCATTACTGGCTGTCGGTGCATCTGCTCACCGCGCTGTTCACGCTCGCCGGCGTGGTGTGGACCGCGCTCGATCTGCGCCAGCTCGTCTGGAACCCGGTCGCGCGGCCCGCGCGCCTGCCGGGGCTGGGCATCGTCGTCGGCGCGGTGCTGTTCGTCCAGCTCTTCTACGGCGCGCTCGTCGCCGGGCTGCGCGCGGGGCACGTCACCAACCAGTGGCCGCTGATGAACGGCCATTTCTATCCCGGGCCGACGCTCACCGGGCTCGATCCGCTCGGCTTCCTCACCGCCGATCCGGCGATCACCCATTTCATCCACCGCTGGTGGGCGTGGGTCGTCGTCGCGGCGCTGGTGGTGCTCGCACGCGCGGTGCGCGGGATCGACCGGCGCGCCTCGATCGCGATCCACAGCGCGTTCGGCACGCAGATCCTGCTCGGCATCGCGACGGTGATGACCGACGTCAACGTGCCGCTCGCCGCGCTCCACCAGTTGACCGGCGCGCTCGTCGTGATCGCGACGACCTGGGGCATCCACAGCCTCGGCGTGCGGCGCTGACGGCGGCGGGAATGACGGTCGAGATCGCGCTGCTCTACTGCACCTTCGCCGATGCCGAATCGGCGGCGCGCGTCGCGCGTGCGGTGGTCGACGAACGCCTCGCCGCCTGCGCCAATCTGGGCGGCGGCATCCGTTCGATCTATCGCTGGGCGGGCGCGGTCGAGACCGCCGACGAGGTGCCCGTGCTGTTCAAGACCGCGCCCGCATGTGCCGCGGCGCTCGCCGCGCGCATCGCCGCGCTCCACGATTACGACCTCGCCGTCGTCGAAAGCTGGACCGCGCGCGTCGCGCCGGCAGTGGCGGCGTGGATCGCCGCCGAAACGTGAGGCGACGCCGCTTAGGGTATTTAGATACCCGTCAGCAAACCCGCCGATTTGCTTGACTTTCACGGCATCATCGGCCAAATGGCCCGCGATCGCGCTGCCGGCAACGGTGGCGCGCTTGCATTTCACACGAAAGGTCCCGGCCCCATGAAGGAGCTGATGAAGACCACCAAGTCGGTAAAGCCGCACGAGGTGGAAAAGAAGTGGCATCTGATCGATGCCGAAGGTCTGGTGGTCGGCCGCGCGGCGGTGATCATCGCCAACCTCCTGCGCGGCAAGCACAAGACGAGCTTCACCCCGCACGTCGATTGCGGTGACAATGTCATCGTCATCAACGCGGACAAGGTGCGCTTCACCGGCCGCAAGCTGACGCAGAAGCTCTATTACAAGCACACCGGCTATCCGGGTGGCCTCAAGGAAGTCCGCGCCGACAAGGTTCTCGGCGGCCGCTTCCCCGAGCGCGTGCTCGAAAAGGCGATCGAGCGCATGATCCCGCGCGGCCCGCTGGGCCGTCAGCAGATGCGCAACCTGCGCATCTACAAGGGCGCTGAGCACCCCCACGCGGCGCAGAACCCCGAAGTCCTGGATATCGCGGGCCTGAACCGCAAGAACAAGGTGGGCGCATAATGTCCGACAACCGCCAGTCCCTTTCCGATCTGGGCAACCTGACCCAGGGTGTGGCGCCTGCCGCCACCACCACCGACGCCGCCGTTGCGGCGCCCGTCGCGCCGGAAGCTCCGGCGGCGCCGCTGCGCCAGCAGGAACTCGACAAGTTCGGCCGCGCCTATGCGACCGGCCGTCGTAAGGACGCCGTGGCGCGCGTTTGGCTCAAGCCCGGCACCGGCAAGATCACGATCAACGGTCGTGACCAGGAAGTCTATTTCGCGCGTCCGACGCTGCGCCTCGTCATCAACCAGCCGTTCGGCGTTGCCGATCGCGCGGGCCAGTATGACGTCGTCTGCACCGTCAAGGGCGGCGGCCTTTCGGGCCAGGCCGGCGCGGTCAAGCACGGCATTGCCCAGGCGCTCAGCCGCTTCGAACCGGCGCTGCGCAGCGCGGTCAAGAAGGCCGGCTTCCTGACCCGCGACAGCCGCGTCGTCGAACGTAAGAAGTACGGCAAGGCCAAGGCCCGCCGCAGCTTCCAGTTCTCGAAGCGCTGATCGGCGTTCGCCTTTTTGCAAGGGCAGGCAAGGGGTGGTCCGGCAACGGGCCGCCCCTTTCCATTTGGTTCCGCTCGGTTCGTCGCATTTTCGGCCGACGCGATTGCCGTTGCGGCCGCGCAACGGGCCAGCCCCGCCGCCGCTTCCACGCGTCCGCGACGGTTTGGTTACAATTTCCTTAGGTATTTCTACAAGTTGGCGGCACGCACCGCCCCGCCTATGCAGAATGATGCAGGTTGCGAAGTAGGCAACGGGCGGGGGATTTTCAGTGTTCCGGCAAGCTTTGGCGACCGCGCTCGGCAGCGCGCTTCTGGTTGGTCTTGCGGCATGTGACGGCGGCGGCGGCGGCGGCATGTCCGGCGGCACCGGCGTGGTCACGCCCGCTCCAACGCCGACGCCCACCGCGGCGGTCTTCACCGACGGCGATGCCGCCCGGCTTGCCCGCCAGGCCAGCTTCGGCCCCACCCCCACGCTCGTCGCCCATATCCGCGACGTGGGCGTCGACGCCTGGCTCGACGAGCAGTTCGCCGCGACCGGCAGCAACTATGCCGATCTCGCCAGGCCGGTGCGCCGCGACTTCTGCGCCGGCAACGACAGCCTGTGCCAGCGCCAGAACTTTTCCCGCATCCCGGTGGCGATGCGCTTCTATGCCGATGCGATTGCCGGGCAGGACCAGCTCCGCCAGCGCGTCGCCTTCGCCCTGTCGCAGATCGTCGTCGCGTCCGAGGTCGAGGTCAACGCCACCGCGGGCATCGCCGCGTTCAACCAGATCTTCCTTGACAACGCCTTCGGCAATTATCGCGACATCCTCGCCGCCGCGACGATGAGCGGCTATATGGGCGACTATCTCGACATGGCCGACAGCAACAAGTCGGCCCCGTCGGAGAACTATGCCCGCGAATTGCTCCAGCTCTTCTCGATGGGGCCGGACCAGCTCAACATGGACGGGACGCCCCGGCTCGACGCCAACGGCGCCCGCATTCCCAACTATGGTCCCGACGACATCCGCGGCGTCGCCCGTGCGCTCACCGGCTGGACCTATGCCCGGATCGGCGGCGCGGCGATCACCGACGGCAATGCCCGCGATTATTCGCAGCCGATGATTGCCGTCCCCGCGCGTTACGACACCGGCGCCAAGACCTTTCTGGGCGCCAGCGTTCCCGCCGGCGCGTCACAGGAAGCCAGCGTCGCCGCGGTCGTCGATGCGGCATTCAACCACCCCTCGACCCCGCCCTATATTGCCCGCGCGCTGATCCTGCAGCTCGTCACCGCCAACCCCAGCCCCGCCTATGTCGGGCGCGTCGCCGCGGTGTTCGTCGACAACGGCAAGGGTGTACGCGGCGATCTGAAGGCGGTCGTCCGCGCGATCCTCACCGATGCCGAAGCGCGCGCCCGGCCGGGGGCGGACGCCGGCAAGCTCAAGGAACCGGTGCTGCTGATGACGGCACTCGCCCGGGCCGTCGGCTTCACCACCGACGGTTATGTGTTCACCACCCGCGACGCCGCGCTGGGCGAGGCGGTGATGCGCTCGCCCTCGGTGTTCAACTTCTATCCGCCCGACTTCCCGCTGCCCGGAAGCGCAACGCTGCACAGCCCCACCTCGAAGCTGCTCAACACGCCCAACGTGCTGCGCTGGCACAATTTCGTCTATGACTGGACGATCGGCGGCGACGCTACCCGCGCCGAATTCGCGCTCGACTCCGGCCTGCCCAATTCGGCGCTCACCCAGCCGATGTGGAGCGGCTGGGAGTCGCTGGGTACCGACGTCGACGCCATGGTCGCGCGAATCGACCTGCTCCTGTTCGCCAATACGCTGACCCAGGCGCAGAAGAATGCGCTCAAGGCAGCCGCGGTGGCGATCACCAACACCGACCCGGCCGTGCAGGCGCGGCGGCGTGCGCAGACGCTGCTCTACGTCGCCGCATCGAGCCCCCTGTTTCTGGTCGATCGTTAAGCGAGGCCCTCCATGACGCTTTCCCGACGCGATTTCGTCCGCCTCGCCGCCGGCACCGGCGCCATGGCCGCCATCGGCCAACTGGGCCGCACCACCGCAATTGCAGCGCCGAACGGCAGCTATCGCGCGATGGTCGGCGTGTTCCTGTTCGGCGGCAATGACGGCTGGAACATGGTGATTCCCACCGATTCGCGCCACGCCGCCTATCTCTCGGCGCGCGGCTCGGTCGGGATCAAGGCCGGTTCGCTCACCGCGCTCACCGGCGCGCCCTATGCGCTTCATCCCGCGATGTCGGCGCTGCGACCGGTGTGGGACGAGGGCGCGCTCGCGCTCGTCCTCAACGCCGGCACGCTGTTCGCCCCGCTGTCCAAGGCGACCTATCGCGCCCGCGCCGATCTGCGCCCCACCAACCTGATGAGCCATTCGGACGAGCAGGCGCATTGGCAGGGGCTGCGCGCGCGCGATTTCGGCAATGACGGTTTCATGGGACGGATCACCGACCGGATGAGCGTGTCGGGGATGCCGCCGATGATCTCGCTGGCGGGATCGAACCTGATCACCATCGGCCGCACCAGTTCGGCGATGGTCCTGCCCTCGACCGGAACGCTGACACGCAGCGGCTATGCCGCCGGGGGGAGCGCCGCCAACCAGGCCAAGAACAGCGCGATCGACGCCCTCGCCAACGGCAGCGGCTATGGTGCGATTACCGAAGCGACGGCGCGCGACATCAACGCCGCCTATGGCCAGGCGATCACCGCCAATGCCATCCTGACGGCGACGAGCACCGTCGACGGCTATTTCGTCAACCCGAGCAGCGGGGCGGCGCTGACCAGCGACGTCGCCCGCCAGTTGATGCGCGTCGCCCGGATGATCGAGGCGCGCGCGACGCTGGGCCATGGCCGCCAGACCTTCTTTGTCAGCCAGGGCGGCTTCGACAACCATTCGGGACAGGTCGCCGGCACCGACAATCTCGGCGGCGCGCATGGCGGGCTGCTGTCCGACCTGGCGATGGCGCTCGCCGCCTTCTATCGAGCGATGAAGGCGCTGGGATTGTCCGAGAACGTCACTGCGTTCACGATGAGCGACTTCGGGCGCACCTACAAGGGCAACGCCCAGGCGGGGACCGACCATGCGTGGGGCAGCAATCATCTGGTCGTCGGCGGCAATGTCGCGCCCGGCGGCATTTTCGGGCGCTATCCCGACCCGGTGCTCGGCGGCAACGACGACATCAGCAGCGAAGGGCGGTTCATCCCGGCGGTCGCGCAGGAGGAATATCTGGGAGCGATCGCCCGCTGGCACGGCGTTGCCGATGCAGACCTCCCCTATGTCTTTCCCAACTGGTCGACCTGGTCGACGGGGGATCGCGGACCGCTGCCGCTGTTTCGGAGCTGATCGAAGGGCCGGATCGCCTTCGAGCCGGAATGCCTCTGGCCGGAGCCATTTTCATTATCCTGTAAAAAATAGCAGCAACTGGGGTTGTTTGCTTTTTTCCAGCGACTTAGGCTCCCTCGTTCCCGCGGTAGGTCGGGTAACAAGAGGGGGATCTCTTGATGCGTTCTTCGGTAAAGTTTGCGTTTTCGCGTGCGGCACTGCTCGGTACGGCCGCTACGGCCGCGTTGTTGTTTCCGGGCAGCGCCTTTGCGCAGGTCGGGGTTGACCGTCCCAAAATCCATGAATCGGAACTGACGCCGCAGATCGTCATTTCCAATCCCGGCACGCCCACGACCGCGCGCGACCCGGTCAACGTCAACGGCGTCGGCCAGATGATCATCGATCAGCAGAACGGCTTTCTGGGGCTGTGCACCGCAACGCTGATCAACCCGCGCACGGTGATCTTCGCCGCGCATTGCGTGAACGAGAACGCACCCACCGACTATGGCAATGCCGCCGGCGGCCTGCCGATCGGCTTCGGCTTTTCGAACAACAACCTGCCGGGGATCCGCAACTGGTATCTGGAGGGGCCGAACCAGGGCAAGACCGACGCGGCGAACTATTTCTACAATGCGAACCAGGTGACCTACCATCCGGGTTCGCTCGAGCCCGCCGCCAACTCCTTCCTGTACAGCGACGTCGCGCTCGCCTCGCTCGACACGCCGACCAAGAACATTCCCACCTGGGCGCTGCTCTTCTCGTCGCTGCCCGCGACGCCGGTCACCGCCGACGGCACCGGCTATCACGTCACGATCACCGGCTATGGCAACAACGGCACCGCGACCACCGGCTCGACCGGCGGGATCGATTATCGCCGCCGCATCGCCGAAAACACGCTGGGCGCGCTCGCCTCGATCGACGATTTCGAAGGGTTCATCTTCGGCGCGGCGCCTGGGCTGCCCCAGAATCTCTATTGGATCGACTTCGACGATCCCAAGCGCGGCACCGCCGGCGCCAGCCCCTATGACTTCAACGCGTGGCGCGACAACGCGCTGCCCAACGAAGGCATCACGGCAAGCGGCGATTCGGGCGGCCCGCTGATCCTCGACCGCGCCTATGCCAAGCAACTGGTGATCGGCGTGCTGTCAGGCGGCTATACGCGCTTCTTCAACAATCAGCCGGCGAACGGCTACGGCACCGCATCCTTTTATCAGCCGCTCTACCTCTATTGGGACTGGATCGCCGCCAACAACCCGTACCGCTATGTCACGGCGGTCGCCGGCGACGGCAAGTGGAGCGATCCCAAGCACTGGGTGACGACGCTCGATCCCAGCTATCAGATCATCGGACCCGACGGAAAACTGCTGAACGGCGTTCCCACCACCCCGGGTGAGGGCGTCAACGGCAGTTCGGGCAAGTTCGGCGAGACGTGCTTCCAGTCCGACGGCGTCAGCCAGTGCTACAATGTCGGCACTGACACGGTATCGATCGAGAACAAGCCGATCGGGACGGCGGGGAACGGTGCCGCCACCGTCTCGGCAGGCTCGCTGAGCAGCGGCGGCACGGCCAATGCGGCGGGCACGCCCGATCAGGCGGCGGGCCAGGCGGTTCCCCAGGGTGCGGCCCCGTCGCTCGCGAACGGCCTGCCGGGCGCAACCGGTTTCGTCCCGAACAATGTCGACGGCGACCATGTCACCGGCACGATGGGCAAGTATTTCGACGTCACGCTGGCCGCGGCGGGCACCACCACGCTCGACACGCAGGCGAAGATCGACCGGCTGGGCATCGCGGGCACGCAGGCGCGGCTCGACATCGCCCGCGCCGGCGCACTGAACGTACTCGGCGACGTCAACCTGGTGACCGGCACGCTCAACGTCGACGGCACGCTGACCACGCCGGGCGACTTCTTCATGCTGGGCGGCGGGCTTACCGGCACCGGCACGATCACCGCCCCCTATTTCACCAGCGTCATGGGCACGATCGCGCCGGGCACCGTCGGCACCGTCGGCACGCTCAACTTCCGCGGCAATGTCGTGCTCGCCTCGGGCACGCTCTACGTCGTCGACGTCACCGGGGCGGGATCGGACCGGATCGCTGTCGCCGCAACCAGCTTCGCGGCCGGCAAGCCGGTCGACGGCATCGCCAACCTCGGCGGCCAGCTCGGGATCAACTATTCGCCCACCACGCTGCGCGCCGGCAACAGCTACACGATCGTGACCGCTGAAGGCGGCGTGACCGGCAGCTTCGCCGCCCCCGCGGCGCTCAGCGCGATCCTCAAGCCGACGCTCAGCTACTCGGCCAATGCCGTTCAGCTCCGCATCGACGCCGGCCGCTATGCCGATGTCGTCGATCCGGCCTCGTCGGTGCAGCGCGCCTATGCCGCCCTGCTCGATCAGAACCGGACGCGGCAGGGGCAGTATGACGGGCTCTACGGCCCGCTCGACCTGCTCAACGCGTCGTCGATCCGCACGACGCTCACCGGCCTCGCGCCCGCGGCGGAAACGACCGTCCGCTCGATCGGCACCGTCGCGATCGACACGATGGCCAATTTCCACCGTGAGCGGCTGATCGGCTATGACCTCACCACGGCGGGGGGCAGCTTCGCACGCATCGGCCAGCCGCTGATGGTCGCGTCGAACACGATCGGTGCGGCCCGGCTGGGTGGCGAGATCCGCACCGACAGCCCCGCGATGACCGTCGAGACCGGCAAGCTTCCCGACACGATGAGCGCGTTCGTCGCGGGCGGTTACCTCAACGGCGATGCCCGGCCGATGGCAGGCACCGGCGCCGGCCGCGACAATTTCGACGGCTGGTACATCGCCGCCGGCCTCGAGACCGTGCAGGACGCGGGGATGATCGGCTTCTCGCTCGGCTATACCCGGCTCGACGGCGACGCCGCCTTCCCCGGTCAGCGGGCGACGGGCGACCTGTTCGAAGGAACGCTCTACACCAAGGGAACGCTCGGCGCGTTCAACTTCGATACCCAGCTCAGCGCCGGCGTGTTCCAGGCGCGGACGCAGCGCGCGGTCTCGGTCGCGGGCACGGCGTATCGGCTCAAGTCGCGCGACAATGCGCTGGCGCTCAACGGCGAGGTCGGCATCAGCCGTCCCTTCGATCTGGGCAAGCTGCGCGCCGAACCGCGCGCATCGCTGCGCGCCAGCCATCTCGACTTCTCGCCCACGCCGGAAACCGGCGGCCCGGCGGCGCTGCGCTATGACCGGACCGACCTCAACAGCGTGCAGAGCCGGCTCGGGGCGTCGCTCAGCGCCAAGCTGCCGCGCATCCGGCCGTTCGTCTCTGCCAACTGGGTGCACGACTTCACCGATCGGCCGACGCTGATCGGCGCCAACCTGGTCGGCGGCGTCGGTCCCGATGCGCTGTTCTCGCTCAACAGCCAGGATCATGACTGGGGCGAGGTGAACGGCGGCATCACCGTTCGCACCGGCGCGGTCGACCTCAGCCTGTCGGTCCAGACCGATGTGTGGCGCAAGGATCTGAACAGCCAGAGCTATCGCGGTTCGCTCGCGTTCCGTTTCTGATCGCGAAACAGGGAGCGGGGCGTCGGGTCCGGGTGCTTTCACCCGGAGCCGGCGCCCCGTTTCCGTATCGCCCGCCCGCCGTCGCTACAGCGGTCGAGGCCGCTCGCCCAGAAAGCGCGCCACCGTCGTAAAGCTACCGTCGGCGATCTGGATCTCGTTGAACGACGGCGGCTGGCTGCGCACGCGCTGCGACAGCGTGCCCGCACCGATCAGCCGGATCGCCTGGTCGCCCAGCCGATGCGCATGATCGAACGGGTCGTGGACGTGCCCGCTCAGCACCGCGTCGGCGCCTGCCGTCGCCAGGGCGGCCAGCGCCGCCGGCCCGCCCCGCGTGCGGGCGCTCGCCTGCGTTCCCGGCTCGATCAGCGGGTGGTGCGCCGCAACGAACACCAGATCGTCCGGCGCCGCGGCCTCGACCAGCGCAAGCGTGCGCTGCAGTGCGCGCGGGCTCACATGCCCCTTGGACCAGTTGAGCCGGGCCTGCAGCCTTGCCGTCGTCTTGAGCGGCACCACCGCAATCCCCTTGAGGTCAAGCGGCCGCTCGATCATCCGCTCGAGCGCGCGATAGCGGCGATAGGGCGCGAACAGGCGCGCCCACAGGTTGAAATAGGGCAGGTCGTGATTGCCGACCTCAACCGTTACCGGCGGCGCCAGTCCCTCCAGCCAGCGAGCCGCCGCGGCGAATTCGGAAGCGCGCGCGCGCATCGTCAGGTCGCCGGTCATGATGATCGCATCGGGTCGCTCGTCGCGGACGCAGGCATCGAACCAGGCGATCGCGGCAACGTCCTCGCGCCCGAAATGCACGTCGCTGACATGGAACAGCCGGATCACGCCGCCGCCTTCCCCTGCCCCGCCGCCGTTCCGCTCACCTCGGCGGTCGCGAGGAAATGGCGCCGGCTGTGCCCCAGGCGGATCGTCGTCCCGGCGGTCAGCGTCACCGGCTCGCCGTCGATCAGCGCGAGCACGCGCCGCGGCGCCTGGAGCGACAATGCCGCCGCCCGCGCGCGATCGACGGCGCGCGCCGCCACCCAGTCGCCGGTCAGCCACTCCCAGCCGAGTTCGGCGATCGTCCGCCAGTCCCGCGCATCGACCGCCGCGACGTCGAGCCCGTCGGTATCGGGGGTGACGAACACCGCCTGATAACGCGCCGCCAGTCCGGCCCCCGCGACGCGCACGCCGGGATCGCCAAAGGTCCGGCGCCAGCCCGCCCGCACCGCGGCGACCAGCCGCCCCGGCCGCCGCCCGCGCACCGCCTCGCGCGCACGGAACCACGACGCCGCCGGCCCCAGGATCATGCCCACAAAGGCGCGGTGCCCGCCCGCCTCGACCATCGGCAACGCCACCCTCCGGTCGCATCGGTGCGCGGCATGAACGATCGCATGCGGCTCCGCCGTACCATGCAGCGCACGCGCGAGCAGGTTCATCGTGCCGCCCGGCAGGATCAGGAAGGCACCGTCCCATTCGGCGAGCGCGCAAAGCGCCGCGTTGATCGTCCCGTCGCCCGCGAACAACACCACCGTGTCGACCGCGGCCGCGGCCAGTTCGTCGGGCGGCGGCATCGCCGCCTCGGGGAAGCGCGTGCGTCCCGCCAGCGTCAGCCCGCGTTCGGCGAACACCGCCTCCAGCGCGTCGCACTTGGCCTGCGTCGCGGTGCCCGAGGCGGGATTGGTGATGAACCACAGCCGTTCCATGCCGCGCCGAACGCACGAACGGCCAATTCGTCGCGCCATGTGCATCGCGGCGGGGCGCGGCGGACGTAACCACAGCCCTATCTTTCTGGACTGGAACGGGAAAACTGCATTCATCCGCAGTTAACCGGAGAAGTGTTTACGCCAATCCTCGTCTAGAAGGCCCGGGCACCGTTCATTAAAGGCGTCGGCGGTGTTATTTCCGCCGCGCCCGGGTGCGGACGGGCTCGAGGGGCACGCATGTCAAAACCTGTTTTCTTTGATGCCAGCGGCAAGCGCAGGGCGTGGACGCGACGCGCGGTTTTCGCGTTGATCGCGGTGATCGTTCTGGCGGCGGGCATTTTTGCCTTCACGCTGCTCAACGTGCCTCGTGGCGACGATCTGCCGTTGCGGCTCAGCAACGCCCGCGCCTCCGAAGTTCATTCGGGCGGGCGCCGCTTCACCAATCTGCGCGACTGGCTGCCAGGCGGCCCGGCGCGCAAGACGAAGCCGCCGCTGACCATGGGCTTCTATGTGCCCTGGGACGAAGGCAGCGCGGCGTCGCTGCGCGCCCATGCGGGCGAACTCGACTGGGTGATTCCGGCGCTGGTCACCGTTGCGGGCCCCGATCACAAGGTGACGGTGCAGGACGACAGCCGGCTGGCGCGGATCCTCGCCAGCGTGCCGCGCGCGCCCAAGGTTCTGCCGATGGTGCAGAATCTCAGCGAATCCGAATGGGACGGCAAGAACGCGGCCACGCTGCTTCAGAACGCCGCCGCGCGTCATGCGCTGGCGACGCGGCTGGCGACGATGGTCCGCAACGGCCGCCATCACGGGCTCGTCTTCGACTTCGAAAACCTGCCGCCGGCGTCGCTTCCCGGCTATCTGGCGCTGCTGCGCGAGGTGAACGCGGCGATGCCCGCCGACGCGCGCCTCGCCGTCACCGTGCCCGCGGGCGACACCAACTGGGACATCGCGGCATTCGCGCGCGCCGCCGATCGCGTCATCCTGATGGACTATGACTTCCACTGGCAGGGCGGCGAGCCCGGCCCGATCGCGCCGCAGCCCTGGTTCGTCGAACAGCTTCGCCAGGCGGTCGCCAAGGTCGGCACCGAAAAGCTCGTCGTGGCCATCGGCAGCTATGCCTATGACTGGCACGACAAGCGCGCCGACGCGCTCAGCGTCGAGGAAGCGTGGCTCGTCGCGCACGACAGCGATGCCAAGATCACCTTCGATCGCCAGAGCGGCAACGCCGCCTTCGCCTATGACGAGAACGGCGTCCACCACGACATCTGGATGCTCGACGCCGCCTCGGCGTGGAACCAGCTCCAGGCAACGCGTGCGCTGGGCGTCGGCAGCGTCGCGCTGTGGCGCCTCGGCACCGAGGATGCGGGCGTCTGGCCCGCGCTCGCCGGCTTCCGGACGGGCAAGCGTCCCGATCTCGGCGCGATCACCCCGCGCAACGACGTCGATGTCGAGGGCAACGGCGAAATCCTGCGGATCACCGCCACCCCCACCGTCGGCCGCCGGGCGCTGAGCTTCGACGCCCAGGGGATCATTCGCGACGAACAATATCTCCAGCTGCCGACGCCCTATGTCGTCCAGCGTACCGGCGCGCGCGAAAAGCAGATCGCGCTGACGTTCGACGACGGCCCCGACGCCAGCTGGACGCCGCGCATCCTCGACATCCTGAAGCGCGAGCGCGTGCCCGCGACCTTCTTCATCGTCGGCGAGGATGCGCTCGAACAGCCCTTTCTGCTCAACCGTATCGTCCGCGAAGGGCATACGCTGGGCAACCACACCTACACCCACCCCAATCTCGCGCTGTCCTCGCCCGCGGCGACCAATCTGGAGCTCAACAGCACCCAGCGGCTGATCCAGGCCTATACCGGGCGCGGCATCCGGCTCTTCCGCGCGCCCTATTTCGGCGACGCCGAACCGACGACCGCCGACGAAATCGACCCCGCGCTCGCCGCGCAGCGCCAAGGCTATACCGTCGTCGGACTCCATGTCGATCCGGACGACTGGAAGCGCCCCGGCACCGACGTGATCGTCAACCAGACGATCACGCAGGTCGAGGCGGGCGATGCCGAGCGTTCGGCCAACATCGTGCTGCTCCACGACGGCGGCGGCGATCGCTCGCAGACCGTGGAGGCGCTGCCGCGCATCATCGAGGGGCTGCGCGCGCGCGGCTATCAGTTCGTCTCGGTCGCGCAGCTTGCCGGGCTCAACCAGCAACAGGTGATGCCGCCGATCAGCGGCAGCGATCTGCTCGCGGTGCGCGCCGACGTCACGATCTTCGTCATTCTGGCCGCCCTCGCCGCCGCGCTGCGCTGGCTGTTCTTCGTCGCGATCGTGCTCGGAATCGCGCGCGCCGTGCTGCTCGCCGGACTGGCGGTCCGCCAGCGGCTGCGCGAGCGCCACGAAACGCCGCCCGAGGCGACGCCCAGCGTCACCGTCATCATCCCCGCCTATAACGAGGCCAAGGTGATCGAGGCGTCGGTGCGCCGCGTCCTCGCCAGCGACTATCCGGCGATCGAGCTGATCGTCGCCGACGACGGGTCGAAGGACGAAACCAGCGCGATCGTTCAGCGCGCCTTTGGCGACGATCCGCGCGTCACGCTGCTCACGCTCGAAAACGGCGGCAAGGCGCGCGCCCTCAACACCGCGCTCGCGCAGGCGCATGGCGAAATCGTGATCGCGCTCGACGCCGACACCCAGTTCGAGCCCGAAACGATCGCCCGCCTCGCCCGCTGGTTCGTCGACCCCCAACTCGGCGCGGTCGCCGGCAACGCCCAGGTCGGCAACCGCGTCAATCTGGTCACGCGCTGGCAGGCGGTCGAATATGTGACGGCGCAGAATCTCGAGCGCCGGGCGCTCGCCGGCTTCAACGCGATCACCGTCGTCCCCGGCGCGGTCGGCGCTTGGCGCCGCGCGGCGCTCGACGCCGTGGGGGGCTATCCGGAAGACACGCTGGCCGAGGATCAGGACCTCACCATCGCGATCCAGCGCGCGGGCTGGCGCGTCGCCTATGATCCCCAGGCGGTCGCCTGGACCGAGGCGCCCGAAAGCTTCCGGGCGCTCGCCAAGCAGCGCTATCGCTGGGCGTTCGGGACGCTCCAGTGCCTGTGGAAGCATCGCGGCATCGGCCGCGACGGCAAGGCGCCCGGCCTCGCCTGGATCGGCCTGCCCCAGGCATGGGTGTTCCAGATCGTGTTTGCGGCCATCTCGCCGGTGATCGATCTCGCGCTGGTGGTCTCGATCATCTCCACCGCGTTCAAGGTCTGGGGCCATGGCTGGGCGCAGACGCAGACCGACGTCTGGATGATGGCGACCTATTGGGTGGCCTTCACCTCGATCGACGTGCTGTGCGGCTGGGTGGCCTATCGGCTTCAGGAACGCCGCGTCGCCTATCCGGCGCACCTGCTCGTCGCGCAGCGCTTCGTCTATCGCCAGCTCATGTACTGGGTCGTGCTCCGCGCGCTCGGCTCGGCGATCGCGGGGATGTGGGTCGGCTGGGGCAAGCTGGAACGCACCGGCAGCGTCGACGCCGCCAGCCCGGCGGCGCCGACCGGCATCGCCCCCCGCTGATTCGCGTTTCGGCCGGTGCGGCACGGCACGTCGCCGCACCGGCCATGCGATTTTGTGATACGCTTATCGACTTTTGTGAACCGCACGCTTATGGCGCCGCCGGGGTCAGGTGTCGTGGGGGCGGCGCCGGCAGGGCATCCGCGCCGTCGCCCGCATCGGGCTGCGCTCGTGCCCGCCGGGCGACGACGAACCGCCGGCATCCGGCCCCCGTCTGATCGACGTGTTGCAAAGACCTGATTTTGCTGGGGGTTCCATGATCTATCCGTTGTTCCCGCGTCCGTCGGCCCGTCATGGCCGCCACGCGCTGCTGCTCGGCTCGGCCGCGGCGCTCGCGATGCTCGCGGGCGGCGCGAACGCGGCACCGCGCGACGAATCGCGCGCCGAGGCGACGCTGCGCGCGCCCGATCCGGATCCGCAGGCCACCGCCCCCGCCAGCGACGAGATCGTCGTCACTGCCGATCGCAGCGCCGCGCAGTCGATCCAGACGGTGCCGATGGCGGTGTCGGTCATCAACATCGACCAGGCGACCCGCGCCGGCCAGGGCAACCTGTCCGACCTCACCCGCTTCACCCCCTCGCTCTCGATCACCGAAGGCGCGCCGGGCTTCAACAAGTTCAACATGCGCGGCATGTCGACCGGCGGCTACAACACATCGGACACGTCGGACCGTTCGCTCGTCGCGGTCTATCTCGACGACACCCCCATTTCGGTCCAGGGCCAGACGCCCGACCTCAAGGTCTATGACCTCGAACGCGTCGAGGTGCTGCGCGGGCCGCAGGGCACGCTCTACGGCGCCGGCTCGATGGCGGGCACCGTCCGCTTCGTCACCGCCAAGCCCGACCTCACCCGCCAGTTCGGCTATGTCGAAGGCGGCGCGGCGATTACCGAACACGGCGCGGCCAGCTATAATTTCCGCGGCATGATCAACGTGCCGCTGGTGGCCGACACGCTCGCGCTGCGCGCCAATGGCTATATCGCGCGCGACGGCGGCTTCATCGACAATATCGGCCAGCGCAACAAGGAAAACGCCAACAGCAACCGCACCGCCCAGGCGCGCGTCGCGCTGCGCTGGACGCCGTCGAGCGACTTCACGCTCGACCTCGGCTTCACCTATGAAAACAGCCGCGCGCACGGCCTCAACGTCGCACTGAACGGTCTCAAGCCCTACACGCATTCGACCAACGGGCCGGAGGGAACGGACGACCTGTTCCGCCTCTACACGCTCAATGCCGACTATGATCTGGGCTTTGCCAACCTCGTCGTGTCGGGCGCCTATACCGACCGCGAGATCGGCTTCGATCAGAGCACCGAGGCGACGATCGGCTATTTCTTCGAGGATTATAACTCGGGCCTGCCGGTCGGCCAGGGCCGCTATCCGCTGTTCAAGAAGCCGACGAGCTACAGCCAGGCGATCGCCAACATGATCCCGGCCGAGCTCTATCAGATCGACCAGCGGCTCAAGGACTATATGGGCGAGGTTCGCCTCGTGTCGAAGGACAACGGGCCGATCAAGTGGACCGTCGGCGCCTTCTATGAAAAGCAGAAGCGCCACCTCGTTCAGGACATCCCCGTCCCCGGCTTCGACACGCTGTCGTACATGAACTATTTCTACGGCCCGTTCGGCACGCCGAACGGCCTCTACGACTCCAAGCTGGTCGACAAGGCGTTCCAGTCGAACGACATCTTCTCGGGGCTCCAGGACATCGACGAGCATCAGGTCGCCGTCTATGCCGACGCTACCTGGCACGCGACCGACAAGCTCGATATCACGGGCGGCCTGCGCTACTTCAACTTCAAGGAGGATTATTACCTCTTTGAATCCGGCGTCTACGGCGTCGTCAACCATGTGCCGCTGACCACCAATGCCCGGCTCAAGTCGGACGGAGTCAATCCGCGCGTCAACGTGTCGTACCGCGTCAATCCCGACCTGATGGTCTATGGCGAAGTCGCCAAGGGTTTCCGCTATGGCGGCGGCAACCAGCCGGTGCCGGTCGGCAACACGGGCGTGGCGGGCCAGTGCACCCAGAACCTTGCCGGCTATGGCTACAGCGCGGCGCCGCTCACCTTCGGCCCCGACAAGCTGTGGAACTACACCGTGGGCGAAAAGGCGCGGTTTGCCGACGGCCGCGTCACGCTCAACGCCAGCGCCTATTATATCGACTGGCGCGACGTGCAGACCCGGCTGCGGCTCGACTGCTCCTATTTCTTCACCGACAACAAGGGTCGCGTGACGAGCAAGGGCGTCGAACTCGAAACCACCGTCAAGGCGACGCCGGCGATCACGCTGTCGGCCAGCGCGTCGTACAACGACTCGCATGCCAAGGGCGACATCCCCACCGTCGGCGCGTTCGACGGCGACGCGACGCCCTATTATCCGCAATGGACCGCGACCGCCGCGCTCTTCTACGATCGCAAGCTCGGCGCGGGCGACCTGCACTTCCAGGCGACCTATCAGTATCAGTCGCAGCAGCAGACGACCTTCAACTCGCAGGCGACGAAGCTCGTCAACGGCGTGCTCACCCCCAACGGGCCGAACGCCAACTATGCCGTGCTTCCCGAAACGCACAATGTCAGCGCCTCGCTGGCCTATGACATCGGGCGGTTCGAACTCGGCATCTTCGGCAACAATCTCGTCAACGGCGTCGGCATCACCAACATCGCCCGTGCGACCTATTATCAGGTCTATCAGGCGGGCGACCGCGTCGCCTATGCGCGGCCGCGGACCGTCGGCGTGCGGGCGCGGATGCGCTTCTGACGCGGCCGGCGCCTGCCCCGCGCAGGCGCCCGGCGGGGCGGCGTTGCGAACGGCGATGCCGCCCGCCGGCTTTCGGGCGCAGCCTGGGCACGGCACGGCCGACCGGGCGCGCTTTGCCATTGAGCAGCCCCAGTATTCGTGTTAGAAGTTCGTTACATTAGCGCATCGAAGTGACTTAGTTATCTTTAGTCATTAAATGCGAGCGACGATGATGCACGATAACCATGACGTAAACGGAAAGCATCTTCGTCGTTTTTGTTTTGACTGACTTGGAACGCTGCATACGCACGACTTCAACGGAAAGCGATCGCCGGGGACGAACGCCTTTCTCATAGTCAGACAATAAACCCCTGTGGTCGCCGGAATTTCGACACGCACGGACGGGGCGATCGCTCGCCGCCGATCATTGCTTCCCCGTTCCGGAACCCCGTGTCACCCGCTGGACGCGCCCCGCCTGCCGGGGCCGTGGTTTGGCCGCCTGGTTTTCGCAGCGGCGCAAGGGCGCGTATCGGCCCGCCGCTGCCTGTTGATGCCGTCGGGGCACCCGCACCTGCCCCGACGGCACACCCGCCGGGCCCAGCCCCCCTCTTCCCGGCGGGGGCACCGGGGTGGCGGCGTCACGCCTCGCGCGCAGCCGCCCCCCGGAGCCGCGCCTCGTCGGCGGCAAAGCTGCGCACGCTGCGCGCGTAATGGAACGCCGCCCAGAATCCGGTCAGCGACAGCGCGAGCAGCGCATAGCGCAGCGATTCGGCATTGCTGCCCAGCGGCCCGGCCAGCGCATCGCTGATCCACCCGACCACCAGCGGCGCGATGATAAGATTGGCGACGTTGGCGGTCAGCAGGCTGATCGCCATCCCCTGCGCCCGCATCGGGGCGGGCAGGAAATGGAGCAGCAGCGCCATCGTCGGCCCGACATAGAGGTAGATCGCCGGCACGACGATCCACAGCATCGCCGTGGCGATCGTCAGCGAATGCGTCCAGTAGATCAGGAACGACGGCACCGTCGAACCCAGCACCACCAGCGCCAGAAACCACGCGATCCGCCGCGGCGACTGCATCTGCGGCAGCGCCAGCAGCACGCTCGTCGCCACCGTCGCCAGGATGCCCGCCCACAGATAGATGGTGCCCAGCCGCGCGCCGGCCTCGGCGGTGCTCAGCCCGAAACTGCGTTCAAGATAGGTCTGGGTCCAGTACATCAGCCCCCAGCCCCACAGGCAGATCACCGTTCCCGCCGCGTTGATGTGCCACGCCGAACGCTGCGTCCACAGGAACCGGATCGTTTCGCGCAGCGATGCCTCGTGCTCCGCCTCGGGCGCCGTCGTCTCAAACCGGCCGCGCTCTGGCTCACGCACGGTGAACAGGATCACCAGCCCGAACAGCACCCCCGGCACGCCCAGCGCGACGAACGCCGCGCGCCAGTTGCCGAACGCCTCGACGATCGCCCCCGCGACGGTCGAGCCCAGCCATGCGCCCAGCGGCAGCCCCAGCGCATAGAGCGTCAGCGCGAACGGCCGCTGCTCCAGCGGGAAATAGTCGGCGATGATCGATGTCGACGGCGGCGTACCCCCCGCCTCGCCCACGCCCACGCCGATGCGCGCCAGCAGGAACTGGACGAAATTCTGGGTGACGCCCAGCACCGCGGTCATCACCGACCACAGCATGATCGCGATTGCGACGATGTTGCGGCGGTTGGCGCGGTCGGCGACCTGCGAGATCGGGATGCCGATCGTGATGTAGAACAGCGCCAGCGACGCGCCCGTCAGCCAGCCGACGCCGGCGTCGGACAGGTTGAACTCCACGCGGATCGGCTCGAGCACCGTCGAGACGACATAACGGTCGGCGATGTTGAGCGCATAGACGAAGGCCAGCACCGCCACGACATACCAGCGCCGGCGGTCGAACGGCGACGCGCCGGCAACGGACGGGTTCACCAGGGCATCCTTGGCAGGGGCAGACGGCACGACGCGGACATTCCTTCCTTCTTGTCGCCCTCTCCATAGCGCGCCTGCGCCGTGCGTATAGTTCCCTTGCGCACCGCAGCGCCGATCGGGAGCCGGCGGGGATGCAATTCGCGGGCGCCGGACTTGATCCCGCCCGGCGCGGCTGACAAGGATGCGACGTGCCGAAGCCTCCGATCGACCGCCGCCTGCTCCCCCTCAACGCGCTTCGCGCCTTCGACGCCGTGGGCCAGCGCCTCAGCTTCACCGCGGGGGCACAGGCGCTCGAAGTGTCGCAGAGCGCCGTCAGCCGCCACATCATCAGCCTCGAGGAACTGCTGGGGCACAAGCTGTTCGATCGTTCGGGCGCGCGGCTCGAACTGACATCGGCCGGACGCATCCTGCTGCCCGAAGTCCGCAAGGCGTTCGACCGGCTCGAAGAGACGATCGCGTCGATCTGCACCCGCCCCGATCTCGGCCGTCCGATCCGGCTGCACATTCCGCCCTCGCTGCTCCAGCAGGTCGTGCTGCCGATGCTTCAGGCATTCCACGCCGCGCATCCCGAAATCCGCATCGACGTGTCGAGCACGCACGTCACCGGGCTGCCCGCCGCCGAAACCGACATGGCGATCGTGTTCGATCGGCCGCATGTCGACGATCAGGTGACCGACCTGTTGTGGATGGTCCGCGTGGCGCCCGTCTGCTCGCCCGCCACCGCTGCCCGCCATGCCGGCAAGCCGCTCGAACAGTTCCTGCGCGACAACGACCTGTTGCACGTCAAGCTGGAAGGCGAGCCGCGCGGGCTGTTGTGGGATGCCTTTGGCCGCCAGTGCCGGATCGCGCTCGACAGCGAACGCGGCATCGCCTTCGACACGGCCTCGGCGGCGGTCGGCTATGCGATGCACGGCGACGGCGTCGCGCTGGCCGATATCGACATGTTCGCCGACGAACTCGCCGCGGGCCGCCTCTGCGCGCCCTATGACGCGGTCATCAGCGACGGCTTCGGCTATTATCTGAAGCTGCGCGCCGAGGATCTGTCCGACCCGTCGATCAGCCTGGTGCGCAGCTGGCTGATCGCGCATTTCGCACGGCGGCAGGGTGCAGTTGCGCTGCCCGTGCTCCCGCAGCCCCGGCCCGGGGGTGCCCCCGCGCGCTGAACGCCGGCTATTCCTCGTCGGTCGAATGCATCTCGTGCCACAGTCCGTTGAGGATCGCGAAGGCGACCGCAAGCCCCAGTCCCAGCACCCAGGTGAAATACCACATGGCATCCTCTCCTCGTCGCCGCGACGCCGGCGATGATCTCGACGCCGATCGTCGGGGCCGGTCGCGCGGGCGGCGTCGAGCTTAGCGGCGCGCCCGGCTTCGGCAAGCCCGACCTGTCCCGCCGCCGGCCGCATCATGGACATCGCGGGCGTCGATAGCCTCTTCTTCTTTGCCGCGATTTGTGGAAACGAGCCGCCGCATGGACGCCCCGCCTCTTCCGCGCCGATCGGCCGATCACCGCGCGACCGGATGGTGGCTGCTCGACAGCCTGGTCGCCGCGCTGTTCGCGGGGGCGCTCGCGCTTGCGCTCGACCGGCTGCTCGCCGCCGATGCGCGCGGCGCGACCGGGGCGGCGCTGGGCATGGCACTGGCGGCGGTGCTGCGCGCCTGGATTCAGGCGCGTGCCGAATCGGCGGGCATCGCCGCGGGCAATCGCGCCAAACGGGCGTTGCGCGCCACGCTGTTCCCGCTGCTGCTGCGCGCGCGCGGCCGTTCGACCCGGCTGCTGGGGGAAGATCTCGCCACCGCGGTCGATCAGGTCGAGGCGCTCACCGGCTATGACGGCCGGTTCATGCCGCTCCGTCGCGCGGCGTCGATCGCACCGCTGCTGATCGCGGCGCTCGTCGCCTTCGCCAGCCCGATCGCCGCGGGAATCCTGGTGCTGACGCTGCTGCCGTTCATCGTGGGCATGGCGTTTGCCGGCGGCGCCGCACGGCGAGCAGCCGATGCGCAGGTCGAGGCGCTGTCCCGACTGTCCGGGCTGTTCGTCGACCGCATCCGGGCGCTCCCGATCCTGCTCGCGTTCGGCGCCGAGGCCCGCGTGACGCGCCAGGTCGAAACCGCCGTGGCCGGGGTGGCCGATCGCACCTATGCCGTGCTGCGCATCGCCTTTCTCTCCACCGCGACGCTCGAATTCTTCTCGGCGATCTCGGTCGCGCTCGTCGCGGTCTATTGCGGCTTCAACCTGCTCCGGCTGCTCCCCTTCCCCGTGCCCGAACAGCTGACGCTGGGGCGCGCCTTCTTCGCGCTTGCGCTCGCGCCCGAATTCTATCTGCCGCTGCGCCGCCTCGCCGCCGCCTATCATGAAAAGCAACTCGGCGAATCCGCCTTGGCCGCGATCGCCGCGCGCACCGCCGATGCCGACACGCCGCCCACGCCCATCGCCGCCGACGCGCCCGCTGCGGCGCTGATGCTCGACGGCGCCGCCGTCGCCTATGCCGATGGCCGTTGCATCGGCCCCTTCTCGCTCGCGGTGGCCAGGGGCGAGATGGTTGCGCTCACCGGCCCGACCGGGAGCGGCAAGTCGTCGCTGCTCCACCTCGTCGTCGGCCTCGCGCCGATAGCGGCGGGGTGCATCCGGCTCGACGGGACGGTGGTCGAACCCGGCGCCGCCAATGCACGGATCGGCTGGGCCGGCCAGCATGTCATGCTCCTTCCCGGCACGCTCGCCGACAATCTCGCGCTCGCCCGCCCCGATGCCGGCCGCGACGCGATCCGCGCCGCCGCCGAACGGGCCGGGCTCGGACCGCTGATCGCCGCCCGCCCCGAAGGGCTCGACACGCCGATCGACCCGCGCGGCGCCGGGCTGTCGGGCGGGGAACGGCGCCGGATCGGCATCGCCCGCGCGCTGCTCGCCGACCGGCCGCTGCTGCTGTTCGACGAACCCACCGCCGATCTCGACGCACAGACCGCCGGTGCGATCATCGCGCTGCTCGCCGATCTCGCGCGCGATCACGCGGTGCTCGCCGCGACGCACGATCCCGCGCTGATCGCCGCCGCCTCGCGGGAGGTCGCCATCGCATGAGCCGTTCGCTGCTGCCTGCCCCGCTCGCCGATTGCGCGCGCCCCTGGGCCGCCACGCGCCGCATCGCCGTCCTCGCCGGGATCGGCGTCGCCATCGGCACCGTCGGGCTGCTCGCGCTGTCGGGCTGGTTCATCACCGCCGCCGCCATCGCCGGAGCCGCGGGGCCGATCGTCGCCCAGGGGTTCAACTACCTCATCCCCAGCGCCGCGATCCGCCTGCTCGCGATCGTCCGCACCGTCGCGCGCTATGCCGAACGGCTGCTCAGCCACCGCGCCGCGCTGTCGACGCTGGCGGCGGTGCGCACACGCCTTTTCGCGCGCGCCGCCGTGGCCGAGGCGACCGGCGCCGAACGGCTTTCGGGGGGTGAGGCCGCCGCGCTGCTCGGTCGCGACGTCGATCAGCTCGAGGATCGGCTGATCCGCGGCCCCGCCATCGCCGCCGCGCTGGCGGGCGGACTGCTCGCCGTGGCGATCGCGGCACGCGCCGGGCTCGTCGCGGCGCTCGGCGTCGCGCTGGTCCTGGCGGCGTCGCTCATCGCCACGCGGGCCCTCTCGGCGCGGCTGCTGCCCCCGCGCGCTGCCCGCACCTCCGAAACGCTCGCCGCGCTCAAGATCGCGCTCACCGAATATGCCGCCTCGGCGGGCGAGATTGCGGTCTATGGCCTCACCGATCGCGTCGCCGCCGAGCTTCAGGCGGTCGCTGCGGCGCATGACGATGCCGCGCGCCGCCTCGCCACCGCCGAGGCGGCGATCGGCGCGCTCGTCGGTGCCGCTGCGGGCATCGCCAGCGGGCTGACGATCGTCGGGACCAGCGGCGCCCCGCCGCTCGCCGCAATGGCCGCGCTCGCCAGCGCCGCCGCGGCCGAAGCGCTCGGCGGCTTCACCCGCGCACAGGTCCGCGCGCCCGCCGTCGCCGACGCGGTGCAGCGCATCGACCGCCTGCTCACGGTTCCCGCCGAACCGCCGCTTCCCCCCGCGCCTGCCGATGTCACGCTGGCGATGACGCTGGCTGGCGGCGGCACCCACCATGTCTTTGCGCCCGGTGCACGCGTCGCGCTCGTCGGCCGCTCGGGCGCGGGCAAGACGCGGCTGCTCGAAACGCTCGCCGGGCTGCGCCGCGACGCCCCGCAACTGCTCACCCTCGGCGGACAGGACGTGCGTGCGCTCGGCATCTACGGGCTGCGCACGGCGATCGCGCTCGTGCCCCAGGAACCGATGCTGATCGCGGGGACGCTGCGCGACAATCTGCGGATCGCGCGGCCGGGGATCGACGATGCGGCCATCGATGAGGCGCTCGACATCGCCTGCCTCGCCGATACCGTGCGCGCCTTCCCCGACGGGCTCGACCAGTGGATCGGCGATCAGGGCCGTGCGCTGTCGGGCGGTCAGCGCAAACGCCTCGCGCTTGCCCGCGGCATCCTCGCCGCACGTCCCTGGCTGCTGCTCGACGAACCGACCGAGGGTCTCGACGCCGCGACCGAGCGCGAACTCGTCGCGCGACTGGGCGAATGGCTCGCCCGCACGGGGACGGGTCTCGTCCTCGTCAGCCACCGCCCCGCCCCGCTCGCGCTGTGCGACACCCGCCTCGCGCTCGATCGGCCGGCGTCGCAAACAGACGGTTGACGCACCCGCCCGGCTTGTGGCAACCGGCGGTCCTCGGGCGCAAACGGCCCGAAACGCGGACCCGGGGCCTCCCCGTCCGGTACGCGGGTGTAGCTCAATGGTAGAGCAGAAGCTTCCCAAGCTTACGACGAGGGTTCGATTCCCTTCACCCGCTCCAATTCTCGATCTCACGGCATCTGACGTGACCCCCGCTTTTTCCTCCAGTTGGAGCTAGGGTCTGACCCGACGAAGGGACGGACGGATGAAGCGGAAGCAGTTTTCGGAAGAGCAGATCATCGGCATCCTGAAGGAGGCTGAGGCAGGCGCGGTGGTGACGGATCTGTGCCGCCGGCACGGGATGTCGAGCGCGACCTTTTATGCGTGGAAGGCCAAGTTCGGCGGCATGGAGGTGAGGTGGTCCCGGAAAACTGGACAGGATGCTAAGCTAATCCCGACGTGAGGAACGAACGGGAATGAAGGCGACGAGGAAGCGCTACGGCGCGGATTTCAAGGCGAAGGTGGCGCTGGAGGCAATCCGTGGGGATCTGACGCTGGCGGAGCTGGCGGCGAAGCATGGGGTGCATCACACGATGATCGCGGCGTGGAAGCGTCAGGCGATCGAGGGGATGTCGGCGACGTTCTCCGGCGCGGGTGATGCGGCGCGAGCTGCCAGCGACGCCGAGGTGGACAAGCTGCACGCGAAGATCGGGCAGCTCTTGGTGGAGCGGGATTTTTTAGCGAAGGCCTCCGGTCGATGAGCGTGGCACGGAGGCGGGAGTGGATCGATCCTGCTCACCACTGCCTGTCGATCGCGGCGCAATGCCGGCTGCTGTCGATCAGCCGGTCGAGCTACTATTACGTGCCGGTGCCGGAGACGGAAGAGACGCTGGTGCTGATGCGGGTGATCGACGCGGCGTTCCTCGACATGCCGTGGTACGGCAGCCGCCAGATGGTCCGGCATCTGCGCCGCAATGGCCATGATGTTGGACGACGACGGGTGCGGCGGCTGATGGGCAGGATGGGGCTGTCGCCGATCTACCAGCGGCCGCGCACGAGTGATCCGCACCCGCAGCACAGGGTCTATCCCTATTTGCTGCGCAAGCTGGCGATCGAGCGGCCGAACCATGTCTGGTGCGCTGATGTGACCTACATCCCGATGCGCCGGGGCTTCCTGTATCTGGTCGCGATCATGGACTGGGCGACGCGCAAGGTGCTGGCATGGCGGCTGTCGAACACCATGGACGCGGGCTTCTGCGTCGCGGCGCTGGAGGAAGCGCTTGCGCGCTTCGGAAGGCCTGAGATCTTCAACACCGACCAGGGCAGCCAGTTCACCAGCTTCGCCTTCACGAGCGTGTTGCGCGACGCCGAGGTGCGGATCAGCATTGACGGCCGGGGCCGCTGGATGGACAATGTCTTCATCGAGCGGCTCTGGCGATCGCTCAAGTACGAATGCGTCTATCTGCACGCCTTCGAGACCGGCTCGGAGTTGCGCGCTGGTCTTGGCCGGTGGATCACCTATTACAATCACCAGCGACCCCACTCGGGCCTGGTCGGGCGAACCCCGGCGGAAGCCTATGGGTGGATCGGCGCTTCAGATCATGGGGGGCATGCCCCCCATGATCTGATGACCAGAATGGCGGCATGAACGACAACCCGGATTAGCTTAGCTCAGCCGCAAAACTGTCCAAATAGCCGGGACCACCTCAGAACGCTTCCTCGGAGAGCCGGTATCGGTAGAGCCAGTCGCCGTTAGGCGCGGCCAATCCGTACGCTGTCGCAAATGCGCTGCACTCCGCCGTCGCAGGCGCAGTCACCTGACTCAGCCGACGCCGGGCCATGGCAATCTCGATCTGCAGCAGCCGTTTGTCCGCCAAGTCGGCGGCTAGAACCGCCTGCTCCACCGCAAGCAGTTCCTCGCGAGAGCGCGATTCCTTGATCCGCAGCGACCAGGTCGCGCGGCTTCCCCCATCCCCCGTTTGCACCTTCGTCCTTCCCCTGAACGGCGGTCTATTCGATCGCTTCTTGCCGAAAGGTTACCTCTCCCCTCGACTGGCCGCAACCGACCTCCACCATTCAAAACAACAAGTTGGGCGCATTAGCAAGTGCTGCGGGTTTTTCCCGGAGATGCTTCAGGCCGTACGGGCCAGAAGTTCCTCCAGGCAGATCGGGGCCCAGCCCGTGCGATCGACCGAGACCGAGCGATGGCCGGGCGCCGGATCGGCCGCATGGGTGTGGCCGTGCACGATGGCACCACCGGGATCGGCGGGCGCGTGACGGGGATCATGGACGAGGAAAAGTGCCGTACCCTCGATCGGCAGCAGCAGACGCCTGTGCACCGCCTCGAATACCTGCGACTCCCGCACTGCCTTTTGCGAGCGATCGCCATTGCCGAGGATGCAGATCTTGCGCCCGGGCAGATCGCGCACCTGGCCGATCGGTGTGCCGACATCGCCGAGATGATAGACCCGATCGTCCGGCGCGACCCGCTCGCGCCAGCACGCGGCGATCCGCGCATCGAGCGCCTCGGCGGAGAGGCCGCTTGCCTTCACCCGCCCGCGCGGCTGCTCACCGAAATGGGTGTCGGCGACAAACCAGATCGTCACGCCGCAGCCGGCTTCCTGCCCCGCTTTGCCTTGGGCGCCGCCGCGCGGGCGGCGCGGATGCGGTCGAGCAGGACGCTGGCCGGCTCGTCGGCCGGGTCCTGCGGCACCAGCTCGCCCCGGAACGCCCGGGCGAGGATCGCTGCCTCCAGCCGATCGAGCAGCGCACGCGCGCGGGCTGCTTCGGCCTCGAGGCGATCGGCGCGGGCGAAGGCAGCCTCCAGCGCCTGGATGCGAGCTTCGCGAATGCTGGCTGTAGGATACGGAATAGCGATCGCGCGAAGTGCGCCTTGGCTGATGTTGCGCATCGAGAGTTGGTTGCCCGTGGCCTTGCCTTCGATTTCTCGACGTCCAGCCGGCGAACGGAGAAACCACTGTACCCACCGCTTGTCGCCGCTGGGCAACACCAGCCGCAAAATCTTGTCGCTGAGATACAGATCGCGCGGCTCCTCCTCGACCAACGCAACTGCGCCAACCAGCTCCAACGTATTTGCACGCGAGATCAGCAGATCGCCTTCGCGAATCCTCGCGGCTTCCGGCGGCCGGTAATCTGAAGGCAGGGTCTTCGACTGGCGGGGATCGAAGCGGCCCCAGGTCACCGCGCTCACCTTCACGACCCCTTGCTCGCCTTCGCGCGGCGGACGCTCCTCGCAGCGGAGGTTCTTGCCGGCCTCAATGCCGGTCAGCAGATCACCTAGCAGCAGGGTATGCCCGTTATCAGCGAAGCAATCACGCAGAGCTGTGGAGCGCAGCCGCTTGGCCAGTACCGGCACCCGATCCAGTTCCGCCCGCGCGCGGGCGAGGCGGGCGGCCAGCGCGTCCAGCTTCGCGACGATGCGGCGCTGTTCGGCTTTCGGGGGCACAGAAATCGCAGCCCCGAGAACATCCTTGTCGCCGATCGCTGGATACATCGTGCCGTCTGACGCCAGCGTCATCGCGTCGATGAAGTCTTGAGACAACACTCGTCGGAACAGAAAACCGGGTTCTATCGCCCCCCCGCTCCGCAGAACGCAGATACCGGTGGAAGTAAATTCACAGTCCAGTTCCGCTGGCACGCGAGCGATATTTTTCAAGTAAGGCCGGACGGTCGAAAAAAGAATATCGTCCGTCCTGATACGCCTCCTTGCTCGGGATGGAGCATCCCTCCCGAGTATTACCTTGGGCGCGGTTATACGGAACAACCGGTTGTCGATCGAGCCGATGTCGACGTACCGAAAGGTTGCGTCTGGATCGCGCGTTGGGTCGCCAACCTCAACGGGCGCAACGAAATCCCCGACCGTCGCCTCAACCCACCCCTCCGGCAGCGTCACGCCACTTCCTCCGCCACCGACGCATCCGCCTCGCCGCCCAGTTCCGCCACCAGCGCGCCAACTTCCTCCAGCGCGGCCAGCAGATGGCCCTCGATCGCCGCCGCCAGCTCCTCGGGCGTGTCCAGCCCGTCCTCGGCGTCGGCGCTCGTGTCCTTCAGCCAGCTGATGTCGAGATTGTCGCCGCGCGCGGCGATCTCGGCACGGGTGAAGCGGCGGAAGCGGCCGGTCTCGCCGCCATCGGTGCGCGGCGCGCGGCCGAACGGATCGTCGCCGAACGCCGCGACGAAATCGGCAAAGTCCGATTCCTTCAGCGGGTTGGTCTTGCCATAGGCGGGCGCGCCGGCGCGCATGTCATAGATCCACACCTCGCGCGTGGCATCCTCCAGCGGCGCTTCCTCGTCGGCGCGGGTGAAGAACAGCACGTTGGTCTTCACACCCTGCGCGTAGAAGATGCCGGTGGGCAGGCGCAGGATAGTGTGGAGGTCGCACCAGCTCATCAACCGCTGGCGCAGCGCCTTGCCGCGGCCATCGTCGAACAGCACGTTATCCGGCACGATCACCGCCGCGCGCCCGCCCAGCCGCAGCGCGCGGACGATGTGCTCGACGAAGGGCAGCTGGTAGGACGAGACGCGATCGGTGATCGACAGGTCGTCGCGCGTCGGCGGCCCGCCCGCCGGGCCGAACGGCGGGTTGGAGAGGATCAGATCGGCCTGCTTGAAGCGCGGATCGCTGCCCTTGGGCGACAGCGTGTCGCCAAGGTCGATCTGGCTGGCCCCCATACCGTGGAGATGCAGGTTCATCAGCAGGAGGCGATAGGTATCCGGTACGTTTTCGATACCCCGGAAGGCCTCGGCAAGCTGGAATACCTTCAGCCGATCGGATAGCTCGAAATAGTCATCGGTTGCCTGCTTCATCACCCGATCGGCGGCGATCAGGAAGCCGCCGGTGCCGGCGGCGGGGTCCTGGATCACCTCGCCCGGGCGAGGCTGCATCAGCGCCACCATCGTGTCGATCAGCACGCGCGGGGTGAAATACTGGCCGGCGCCGCGCTTGGTCTCCTCCGCCATCTTCTGGAGCAGGCCTTCATAGGCATCGCCGAATGCATCGCGCTCCTCGGTGAACCAGTGCAGGCCATCGATCGCGTCGATCAGCTTGCGCAGCGTCGCCGGCTCACGAACGACGGTAGTGGCGTTCTGAAAGATCGCGACGACCGATCGTTCGGAAACCTTGTCCGGGTTACCCAGATCGACCAGCGCCTGGCGATAACGCTGCAGCACCTCCGCCTCGTTGGCCGCGGTGATCGCGCGCCAGCGATAGGGCTCGGGGATCTTGCCCTCGTCCTTCTGCTCGGACGCCATCTTGAGGAACAGCAGATAGGTCAGTTCGGTGACGTACTGCTGGTAGGTGATGCCGTCCTTGCGCAGCAGCGCGCACAGGCGCCACAGCTTGTTCACGAGATCGCTGGCGGGATTCAAGTCTTCACTCCTAGTGCGGCCGGTCAGGCGGCGGCGCCGCTATCCCAGATGGCGGCGTTCAGGTCCATCAGCACGTCGGCCAGCTTGTGGTCGAACTGCTGGTCGATCACCGGGAAGCCGCCATTCTGGGCGAACAGCGGATCGGCGAGCATGGCGGGGTCGCCCACCGGCTGCTCCTTCAGCGCGCGGCCGATGCGCTGCAGCCAGCGGCGCTGCACCGGCGTCCAGTCGCGGCCGGCGAGGATCTTCTGCACGCCGTTCTCCACCCGCACCGCATAGGGCACCAGCGGATCGCCAAGGGCTGCCTGGCGGACGAAGCCGATGATGTGCGCGGCGATGTCGGCATTGCGGACGCGACCATAGGCCTGGCGCAGCGCCGCCTCCGAATAGCCTTGGCCGTCGAGCAGCACGGCAATTTCCTTGAGCTCGGCGCGGGTCAGGTCGCGCGGGCGCTGGGTCGCGGCGATCAGCGCGGGCACGGCGTTCATGTTGGCACGGACGAAGGCCTCGAAGCCGGAGATGTAATCGGCGGGCGAGGCCTTGTCGCCATAGTCGTCCTCGACCGAGACGAGTTCGTCGTCATGTTCCGAGACGTAGATGCCGCCGTCGTTCCGCCGCGTCGGCGTGTCGAGCGCCGCCGCTAGTTTGGGATGCTGGCGGAACAGCGCGAGCGTCTCCGCCGGGGGCGCATCCTTCAGCCGGTTCGGCAGCGCCGGCAGGCTGCCCAGCACCTGCTCCATCGCGGTGCGGCGCTCCTCGTCGAGCCGCTTCAGCGCGCCGCGCAGCTTCACGACGATCTGGTCGCGGACGATGGCCTGGTCCACCTCAGTGGGCGCGCGTTCGAGGTCGCGGACCAGTTCGGCGAAGCTCAGCGCCGGATCGGTAACGACCGGGCGCATGTCGGTGAAATCCTGGAGATTGGCGTAGATGTCGACCGCGTCAAAGATGCGGAAATAGTCCTTGCCGATCTCGTCGCAGCGGCGCGTGGCTCGGCCGATCATCTGATCGTAGAGGATGCGGCTGTTCACCCGGCGGACGAACACCAGGTTGGTGATCGCCGGCACGTCCACGCCGGTGGTGAGCAGATCCACCGTCACGACATATTTCGGGCGAGGATCGTTCTTGAACTTCTTGATGTCGTCGAGCGGGCGATCGTTGCGACCGGTGATCTTCATCACCAGATCGTCGGGCTGTGACCCATATTCCTCGATCAGCGCCTGCTTGAGCGCGTCGACCAGCAGATTGGCATGGTCCTCGCGCGTGGCGAAGAGCAGCGTCTTGCCCGGCTGGTCCGGCGGGCATTCGAGCGCAATCGCCTGGGCGACGGCGCGGTTGAACGCCTCGGTATAGACCTTCTTGTTGAACTCTGAGACTTCGAAATCGACCTGGTCGGGCAAGTCGATCAGGTTCAGCTCGCCGGTTTTGGGATCATAGACGGAGACCTCGTCGCCCTTGTCGAACACGATACCGGTCTGGCTGAGCGCGGTGGTGATGCGGCGCGGCGGGCGATGATCGATCAGATAGCCGTCGATCACCGCCTGGCGATAGCCATAGTGGAACACCGCCGGGCCGAAGATCTCGCGCGTGTGCAGCGCCGGGGTGGCGGTGAGCGCGACGGTGGTGGCGTCGAAATAGTCGAGCACGCGGCGATAGGCAGAGAGATAGTCGTCGAGCGTGCGGAAGCCGAGGTCTTCCTCGCGCAGCTCAGCGTCGAGCGTGTAGCCGCGATGCGCCTCGTCGACGATGATCAGGTCATAGGTGCCGGGGGTCGGGCGTTCGCCGTCCTTGCTCTCGTCGAACAGGCGGCGGACCATCGCCTGGACGGTCGCGACTTGGACGCGCGTGGTCGCCTCGGGAAACTTGGCCTCGAGATCGGCGACGGGGAACACCTGGTCGAACTTCAGGAAGCCGGCGGTGTCGGTGGTCGCCATGGCGTCGAGCGTCTGGCGGCCGAGCGCGCTGCGATCGACGAGGAACAGGATGCGGCGGAAGCGCTTGGCGCGCAGCAGCTCGTACATCAGCGCGATGGCGAGCCGGGTCTTGCCGGTGCCCGTCGCCATCGACAGCAGGATCGCGCGCTGGCCGGCGGCGATCGCGTCGTTGACCGCAGTAATCGCCTGTTCCTGGTAAGGGCGCAGGCCGGAGACGCCGAGCTCCCGCTCGGCGACCTTGTCGAGCGGGTCGCCGATTTCCTGCTCAAGGCGCTCGACCAAATCCTGCGGCGAGAACCATTCGGCGATCGCGCGCGGCGCCTCGCGAGTTCGGGCATTCCAGAACCAGATGCCGGACTTGGTCGCCAACTGCTTCACATAGGGACGGCCGTTGGTGGCGAAGACGAAGGGGACGCGGTAGCGGGTATCGCCGTCGATCCAGGGACCGCCCTGGGGCAGCGCGTCGGGGTCGATGGTGATGTCGCGGGCATAGCGCTGGGCCTGGGGAAGATGACCGGGCACATCCTTCAGCCGACGCTTGGCCTCGATGACGCCGACGCAGCGGCCGTCAACGAACAGGGCGTAATCGGCCTCCCCGCTTTTGGTAGGCCACTCGGCGATCGCCATGGCCCGGCCATATTCCGGGCGCGCGCCCTTGCGGTAGTCGAGGCGCACGCTGTCCGCTTCCCACCCCGCCCCGCGCAACTGCTCGTCGACCAGGACGCGTGTGTCGGCCTCGTCAAGCTCGATCGGTACCTTCGCGGCGGCAGCGGCCAGCACATCGCGCTCCGCAGCGGGTTCGGCTTCGGCCGCGCGCTGGGTGGCGAGGACAGCCGCCTCCGCCGCCTTTGCCTTGGCCTCAGTTTCCCGCGCGAAGCGTTCCCAGAAGGCAGCCTCTTCTTCGCGCTTGCCGGCGAGCAGCAACGCCGCCCGCCGCGCCGCCTCCGCATCGGCAGCAGCGAGGCGTGCGGCCGCTTCCGCATGCTTGCTCTGGTCCGCGAGCTTGCGGAGCTCGGCAAGCTCCTTCAGCAACTCCGCGCTCGGGTCCGCAGGCGGCGACGGCGGAATGAACGGCCCAGGATCGAAACCGGCCTGCTTGTTGTAGACCTTGTGGTACCAGATCGCGAGTTCGCGGGCGATCTTCAGCGCCGCCAGCGCCTCGCGGTTCGAGCCGGCATTCTCGTGCACCGCCGCATTGCCGGTACGGCGAAGGAAATGGAAGATGTTGAGCGCTTCCTGCGGCACCACCGAACGCCGGCGCAGCGCGGACAGCACGTCATCGAAGCTGGGCTTGCCCGGCGGCAGCAACGCATGTGCGGCCGCGATTTCCTTCGCCATCAATTCCGCGAACAGGCGAAGCTTGGCGAGGGCGGTGGGCGCGTCGTCGAGAAAATAGCGCTCGGCAAGTGTTCCGAGCCGGCAGAGCCGATCATCGGTCGCCGCCAGAAAACCGAAATTTGCCGATCCCGCCGTCACGCGCCAAACATAGCTGGGTGCCGGGTCCATTCAAGGTGTAGATGCCAATGCGCTCGGAAACAGGCGAAATCGGGTGAAAATTCGTCCTTGGACTTCGGCGCGGTAAGCCCGCTATCACCGCAAACCAAAAAAATCAGTGCTGACGTAGTTCGAGCTTCAGCCGAGCAGCATATTCAAGCGGCCACTTCAGCGTGTTAGCGTTTCACCTATTGATCCAAGCGCGCAACGTGGACCGTTCCATCTGGTTGCCGGGGCGGGCGGCACTCGATTGATGCGCGTTGATCTGGCCCCCATTTCGCCGGACAGGTCTAAGCGCTTGTTGAAGCCGGTGCGCGATGCTCGCGCGGTGAGCGCATTTTCAATCCGGAGTGCGGGTGGTTGTCGTTATAGTCCTCGATCCAGTTGGCGAGAGATGTCAACGCGGCAGGAGCGTCTGGGAGCGGCGAGACGTGGACATAGTCTCGCTTGAGGGTGTGGACGAAGGCTTCCGAAATGCCGTTCGACTGCGGGCTGCGGACGGGCGTGAAGCAGGGCTTCAGGCCCAGCTGGCGTGCAAAGATGCGGGTGTCGCGCGCGGTGTATGCCGAACCATTGTCGGACAGCATCTCGACGGAGGTGCCTGCGCGGAGTGCTCCAAAGCGGGTCTCCACGGCTTCGAGCATGATGTCGCGCACGTCCGATCCGCTGATGCCGGCGTCGGCGACGGCGCGCCAGGCGATGATCTCGCGGTCGTGCGCATCGATGATGAAAGCGCCGCGGACCACCTCGCCGTTCCAGCAGGCGAACTCGAAGCCGTCCGAGCACCAGCGCAGGTTGGAGCGGATCGCCACGACGACGCCGTCATGCCCATAATCCGGCCGCTCGCCATAGCGCCGTGCCAGCAGCAGGCGGTGCACCGCCATGACGCGATAGATGCGCTTGTGATTGACCGGCGCCAGCCCTTCCTGGCGCAGCTGTCGATTGAGGACCGCCGCGATGCGGCGGTAGCCATAGCTGGGCCGCTGCGCGGCGGTCTGCTCGATGCGGGACAGCAGTTGCGTATCCTCGGCCTTGGTGTAGCGCCCGCGCGGCTTGGTGCTGCTGGCCAGGCGGGCGTACACGGTGGAGCGCGCCACGCCGAGCGTGTTGGCGACCAGGCTCACCGGAAATCCTCCGGCAGCGGCGAGCGCATGAGCAAGGTCGCTTTTTTTGGGCGCGACCGGTGCAGCGCTTCCTTGAGGATCTCGACCTCGAGCGTCTTACGGTCGAGTTGGCGCTCCAGCTCGCGGATGCGGTTTTCCATCTCGCGGACCTGGCGGTTGCTGGTCACGTCATCGTCGCTGGTCACCGCGACGCTACCGCCCTCCAGCATCAGCCGGCGCCAGCGGTACAGCAGATTGGGCGCAACGCCGTTGCGCCGGGCGACGACTGAAATGCTGTTGCGGCCGTCGAGCGTCTCCTCGACGATCCTCAGCTTCTCGGTGGCGGCCCAGTGACGACGGCGTCCGCCGTCGGTGATGATGATCTCGGACACGGACATAAGCCTATGCTCAGGAGATAGCCCCAAGCCTCCTTCTTAGGCTCAGATCCGTCCGATCGAAATGGGGGCCAGTTCACTGGCCTACACCGAGGATGGCCGGCTGGAGATCGACAACAATCTGGCGGAGAATGCCTTGCGCGGCATCGCCGTGGGTCGGAAGAACTGGCTCTTTGCCGGTGCCGACTGCGGTGGCGAGCGGGCAGCAGCGATCTACAGCCTGCTCAAGACGGCGAAGCTGAATGGGATCAACCCACAGGCGGGGCTCGCCGATGTCCTCGATCGGATTGGACGAGGTCACCCCATCAACCGGATGGACGAGCTGTTGCCCTGGAATTGGGTCGACCCAGAAGCCTCTTCGTCTGAAAGTGCCTGAAAAGCGGACCGGCGGCTCGGCTCCACTTGCGGTCATTCCCGAGAACGAGAGCTTGGCCTATAAGCTGCCATAGCGATGGAGGCGGCATGAGGCGGAGCGGGGCCGAAAGGTTGGCGGTTGGTAGCTTCAATTTGAGCACGATCGGCGTGATGGTCGTCGTTTCCCTTATGTGGCTGGCGACCGGTGTGGATCGACTGTTTCATCTCGACTGGGGCTGGGATCGGCAGATACTCTGGACAGCGCCAGTTATCGTCGGTAGCACTCTCCTAACGCGCCTAATCGGAAACCGCATATTCCGTTGGGTCGGGGCTAGCCGCTGACGAGCTTTGCACGCTAGAGCCCCATTTGCGGGCGTTGCAAGATGCCTTAATGGTGGCCTCGCATGTTTGACTTCGTATGGCACTTACGTGGTTCGGTGCATCTGAATGGCACGGACGCAAATGCGGCCCTTGATCGCGTGGAGCAGTTGCTACAGCGCCAAAGGAAACGCGTAAGCAAGCGCGGCTCTGATTATCTCGCTTTCGAAGACCCGCTTTGGGCGTAACCCGTTTGGGCCGAATTGGCTAGCACTGGTGATTTACGACCGTGGACGGTTTTGGGTTGAAATGGGAGCCAGCGGACGAAAGTTTCGCTACGACCTGCGCAGTCTTCACGGCATGGCTTTCTGCTTATTCGCAGCGTGTACCGCGTTCTTCTTCGGATCGGCCGTTGGCGGCTTTTCTGGAGGTTTGAAGTTCGCCGGTGGAGCGTTCGCTTGGCTCTATGGCATGAACGTCCTTTTGGCTCTCGTCCGAGTGCCTTCCTCCATCCGCAAGGCTGTTAAGAGCGACTAGGCCGACATCCGCTTCCGCCCCAATAGCGGCCGTTCGACAGTGGATATAATCGGAGTTATCCTAAACCGCTGTCGAGGCGGAACCGGGTGACAATCATGGTCGAGATCAAGGACGAAGGGAGCGAGTTCCACTGGTCTCGCCCTCGGATTGTCGGGCTCATATTTGCCGTCGCTGCATCGCCAATTTTTTTAGTCTTCGCTGCGCTTGGTCATCAAGCAGTGGGCGGCTTCGCGTGGTTCGCTGCCTGCGTCGGTTTGACGATCGGCTACGTCAGGGCGACTCGGTTACGCAGATTCATGCAGGGATTGATACCTACCTATGCCGAGAAGGCTGAACGGGCTCAAAAACACTAGGCAGACCGACGGCTGCCGAACAATCGCGGGACATCTCCGACGGTCGTAGTTGCTTAACCCGATCGCATCTGTGCTTCGAACCAGATTTACGAAAAGGGGAGTGGGACCTGATCCCTGGGGCTCGATTTTTGCTGCAGCGCGGCAAGTAACTATTTTAATACGTGTATTTTAATCGGTTGGTTTCCCTTCACCCACTCCAATTTCCCCGCACGAAATCCTTTCGTACGCACGATACGGTGCTGTTCAGAAGGCTTCCAATACAGAAATGCGCCTGAATCCGGCATATCGTTCCGTTAACGACTGATGTCCGCATCCGTCAGAATGAATATTCTGCACGATTTATTATTGATAAGCATCTCCAAAAACACATCAAACCTCCGCACCTGTACTAGATTTGCGATCTATTTTATTGATATCAAATCGGTTAATCGGAGTATTGATCCGTTCGTCATTTGCTAAAAACAGATTTCACAACACGCCGCTAGAATAACAAAAATCACAAATACAAATAATTTCCGCCGATTCGGCGATGTTTACAGTTACGCAATCAATGATGAATCGATACCATGACTCCGCCCGTATCGGGTGATCCGCAGGGAGGAGAAGGGCAATGGATCCGTTCATTGGTCAGATCATGCAGGTGGGATTTCGATATGCGCCGGTTAACTGGTTGAATTGTAACGGCGCCGTTCTTCAGATCGGTCAAAATCAGGCACTCTACGCCCTGCTGGGCACGACGTTCGGGGGCGGCGGCGTCACCGATTTCGCGCTTCCCGACGCGCGCGGCCGCACGATGATCGGGGCGGGGTCCGGCCCGGGGCTGACCCCGCGTCAGGCGGGCGCAAAGGGCGGCGCCGAGCAGACCTCGCTCAACCAGAGCCAGTTGCCGTCGCACACGCATAACGCCCTTTTCCAGCAGACGGGCGCCGCCACCTTCCAGGGCTGGAACACCGCGATCGCGGGCCTCAATTATACCAACGAGAGCGCCACTCCCGAAAACGGCAGCTATCTGGGCGCATTGTCGGACCCGGACACCAGCCCGACCATCTATGTCCCCGCCGCCAACGCAACGATGTCCGGCGCGCAGCAGGTGCGGCTGGCCGGTGTCGGGGGCACGGTCTCCGGGCTCAGCGGTGCGGTGTCGATCGGCAATACCGGCCAGAATGCGCCGGTCGCGCTCATGCCGCCCTTCCTCGCGGTCACGACGATCATCGCCTCGATCGGCATCTGGCCCGACAAGCCCGATTGAGCGCACGACGGGATGCCGCGCCCAGGTCCGGCGCGCGGCATCCCGCCTTGCCGCGCACGCGCGTCAGGTGAAGATCGCCTGGTAACGCCGCGTCTGCTCGCGCGGTTTGATCTGCGTGATGTGGATGCGATACGGCCCGCCGCGCCCGCAATCGCAATCATAGCTGTCGTCAAGCAACAGCACGTTCCACGGCGCCTCGAAAATCAGTTCGAACGGCTCGCGAAAGTCGGCGCCGATGATCGGCCGCATCCTGCGCACGGCCGCCAACGCTATTTCGACAGGTCTGGGGTGTGTATTCAGCCTGACTTTACGGCCGACCCAAGGCAGAAAATCATCCGGAGTCACCAGCCTCGTCATCACCACTCTCCGTTCTGGCGCACCGATACTGGCGCAGCACGAACGGATGCGAAAGCCCTATTCGATCCGGTTCCGACCGTCCGCCCGCGGCGTCTTTCCGAGACCTGGGCTGCGCGCGCGATTCGCCCGGCGCGCGGGGCTTGCCCGACGGGGGCTCAGCCCGCCGCGACGTGCACGCGCGTCCCCGCCGAGCGTGCCGCCTCGGCCACCGCAGCGGGCGGTGCGGCGTCGGTCACCAGGTCGTCGACCTCACCATATCCCGCCACCTGAAACGGCGCGCTGCGCTCGAACTTGCTGCCGTCGGCGAGCACCATCACGCGCCGCGCCGGGTCGAGCAGCGATCGCTTGAACGTCGCCTCGTCGATGTCGAAGTCCAGGAACCCGCGCGCGCCCTCGATCGCGCCCATCGACAGCACCGTCACGTCGGGCGCGAACCGCCGGCAATAGGCGATCGGCTCCGGCCCGAACGCGGCGTGATAGTCGGGGTTGACGCTCCCCCCGGCCAGGTACAGCCGCTGCCCCGGCCGCCCCAGCGTCTCGTGCGCGATCTCGACGCTGTTGGTCACGATCGTCAGGTCTTTCATTCCCGCCAGCGCGCGCGCCAGCCAGAAGGTCGTGCTGCCCGAATCGAGCAGGATCGTCATTCCCGGCTCGATCAGCGCCATCGCCGCGCGGGCGATCCGCTGCTTGGCCGCCGCGCCGTCGCGCACGCGCACGCGGTACGGCGCTTCGATCAGGCTCGTCGGCAGGCTCACGCCGCCATGCGTCTTCTGGACGTGCCCCGCCTGTTCGAGCTGGCGCACGTCGCGCCGGATCGTCTCCTCCGAAACGTCGAAGCGCGCCGCCAGCTCGGCGACCGACCAATAGGGCCGCTCGTCGAGCAGCCCCAGCATCGTCGTCAATCGCGCGCTCTGGTTCACGCGCGCCGCCGGGCGGCTATCCGCCAGATCATGACCTTCCATCATCCGGACAGGCTAACAAAAAGCCTTGCGCGACGGAACACACACAATTCCACATCAAACAAAAGAAAACCCACACAACGTCACACATCTGTCATCGCCCCCGCCTAGAGGCCCGGCTGCATCCGCGGTGGCCATGGGGGGTCGACCGCTCAACGGAGGGCTCGATGAAGACCAACAGGACCGCGCTGCTCGCGCTGCTCGCCGCCGGCGCCAGCTTTTACGCCACCGCCGCGACGGCGCAGACCGCACCGGCCGCCGCGCAGGACGAGAACGAAATCATCGTCAACGGCTATGTGAAGTCGCTCGCCGCCGCACGCGATCTCAAGCGCGGTTCGAACATCGTCAAGGACGTGATCGTCGCCGAGGACATGGCGAAGTTCCCCGAACTCAACCTCGCCGAATCGATCCAGCGCCTGCCCGGCGTCGCGATCAACCGCGAGGCGGGCGAGGGTCGCCGCATCACGCTGCGCGGCCTCGGCCCCGATTTCACCCGCGTCCAGCTCAACGGCATGGAAGTGCTGGGCAATGTCGACTCGGCGATGGACAGCCGCGGCCAGCGCTCGCGCGACCGCGCCTTCGACTTCAACATCTTCGCCTCCGAACTGTTCTCGCGCGTCGAAGTCGAGAAGAGCTATCAGGCGTCGCAGGCCGAAGGCGGCATGGCCGGCACGGTCGGCCTGTTCACCGCCAAGCCGCTCGAACAGAAGCAGGGCCTGTCGGGCGCCGTCTCGGCCAAGCTCGGCACCAACAGCTTCACCAAGGACGCCCAGCCGCGCGTCGCCGCGATGATCGGCCAGAACTGGGGCGATCGCTTCGGCGTCCTCGTCTCGGTCGCCTATTCGAAGCGCAAGACTGAGGAACAGGGCTACAACACCTATTCGCCGACGCAGCTCAGCGCGAGCAAGATGGCCGGCTACCTCACCAAGGGTCTCGACATCTCGGCGCTGTCGGCCGACCAGCAGGCCAAGTTCAAGTCGGGCGACCTGGTATTCGCCTCGGGCAACCGCCTGTCGGTGTGGGATGCGCGCCAGGAACGCCTCGGCCTCACCCTCGCGACCCAGTGGCGCCCGGCCGACAACCTGCTGTTCACGCTCGACGGGCTGCACGGCGAGTTCACCACGCACCGCGACGAATATCACCTCGCGACGCGGCCCAACAACACCTCGGGCTCGGTGATCTTCGACACGACCTCGAAGATCAATTCGATCCACTGGGACAGCTCGAACTTCGTCGATGCGATCAGCGTCGACAACGTCACCTATGCCAGCGAGCATCGCCGGTCGCTCAACAAGAACAAGTTCAACCAGATCGCACTCACCGGCAAATGGGACGCCGGCGACAACCTCACCTTCGACGGCCATGTCGGCTATGAGGATTCGAAGTACACCACCCCCTACGACGACAAGCTCTACCTGCGCGCCTATGGCGGCATGACGACCACCTATGCGCCCGACGGCACCAGCGCGACCAACGTCTATCGCTGGAATACCACCGATCCGTCGCGCTACGAGTTCAAGGAATTCTATTTCCGCGAATTCTGGAACAAGACCAGCCTGAAGGAAGGCGTCGGCAACGCCGCGCTGAAGCTGGGCGACGTGTTCACGCTGCGCGCCGGCGCCAGCTATCGCCGCTACGAGACTTCGGGCTCGGAAATCTACAATGACGGCCAGTTCCACAACTTCACCGGCACGCCGGTGACGCCCTATGCGGTGGTGTTCAGCCAGAACAAGTCGGCGAGCTGGATCACCGGCGACTATGCCAAGGCGTTCGCGACCTACAACGCCGCGCACACCACGGTCGGCGCGACCGATATCGAGAACACCTACAAGGTGATCGAATCCACCACCGCCGGCTATGGCCAGCTCGAATGGAACGCGCCGCTGGGCGGCATGCGCCTGCGCGGCAATCTCGGCCTGCGGGCCTATTTCACCGATCTCGACAGCACCGGCTTCGTCACCAACAGCAACGACACGCCGATCGGCACCAACGTCACCAGCTCGCACTATTCGGGCGTGCTGCCGGCGCTCAACGCCACGCTCGAGGTGACGCCCAGCTTCCTGATCCGCTTTGCCGCCGCCAAGAACATCAACCGCCCGGGCCTCAGCTCGGTCGCGGCGTCGGGCAGCGCCAATGCCGACAACGGCAAGATCACCGCGAGCATCGGCAACCCGAACCTCAAGCCCTACAAGGACAATTCGGTCGAAGCCTCGGCCGAATGGTATTTCGGCAAGATCGGCCTCGTCTCGCTGGGCGTGTTCCACAAGGACATCAGCAACCTGGTGGCCAGCCAGACGCTGCTCAACGTGCCCTACAGCACCACGGGCCTGCCGACCTCGATGGTGGCGGGCGCGACCCCGAGCACGATCGTCGCCGAGTTTACCCGGCCGGTGAACCTCGCCAAGGCCTATGTCACCGGCGTCGAGATGGCCGCGCAGACCGACTTCGCGTTCCTTCCCGCCCCGTTCGACAAGCTGGGCATGGCGGCGAACCTGACGCTGCTCGACTCGAACGCGCCCAGCAACGGCATCGACAGCCCGATCCCGGGCCTGTCGAACACCAACGCCAACGCGACGCTCTATTACGAGACGCCGCGCTGGGGCATCCGCGGGTCGCTCAACTATCGCTCGTCGTACCTGCGCACCGCCTATGACGGCACGCATCCGGAGAGCAAGGACGGCTTCGACGGCACCGTCTATGTCGACGCCGCGGCGTTCGTGAACCTCACCGACCGCATCCGGCTGACGATCGACGGCATCAACCTCACCAACGAGACCGAGGTCCAGTTCAACAGCATCTACCACCGCCTGCACAACGAGACGCAGAGCGGCCGGACGGTGTTTGTCGGCTTCGGCTTCAAGTTCTAAGAGGCCGTTCGGGGCGGGGCAGCGGCGCGGCGCCGCGCTCCGCCCCGCGCGGGGAAGGGGCTGCGGCCGGGCGGCCCCTTCCCCGTCACGATCGTGACGTGTCCGGCGCCTATTCCCTTCCCGCCGCTGCGTATCGCGGCGGGATCACCAGCGGACGGACGACATGGCACATTCGGTTCAGGATCGGCGGGCCTTCATCAAGGCGATGATGGCGGCGGGCGGCGCGGCGTCGGGGCTGTTGCCGTCGATCGCGCGCGCGCTCGAAATCCCGGCGCGGCGGCGCACCGGCACGATCCGCGATGTCGAGCATGTCGTCATCCTCACCCAGGAAAACCGCGCCTTCGATCATTATTTCGGCGCGATGCACGGCGTGCGCGGCTTCGGCGACCGCTTCGCCATCCCCGCCCCGCCGCTGCCCCAGGCGCCCGCGCGCAGCGTGTTCGTCCAGCCCAACGAGCATGACGGCGCCAGCCCCGCGCTGATCGCGCCGTTCCGGCTCGATACCGAACGCGATTTCCGCCTGATCCGCCCGCTCGGCACGCCGCACGGCTTCCCCGACAGCCAGGCGGCGTGGGACAATGGCCGCATGGGCGAATGGCCGCGCCACAAGCACAATCATGCGATGGCGCACTTCACCCGCGCCGACATCCCCTTCCAATATGCGCTGGCCGAGGCGTTCACGCTCGCCGACCATTATCACTGCGCGCTGCACCTCAGCACCAATCCCAACCGCCTCTATATCTGGACGGCGACGCACGACCCGCTCGGTCGCGGCAACGGGCCGGCGATCGACAACGGCTATGACGAGCTGCCCAACGATCCGCGCGGCCATGGCGGCTATCGCTGGACGACCTATCCCGAACGGCTGCTCGAAGCCGGGATCAGCTTCCAGATCTATCAGGATATGGCCGACAATTTCAGCGACAACCCGCTCGCGGGCTTCCGTCGCTATCGCGCCGCCGCGACCGCCAGGGACGGGGCCGAGGCCGAACTGTTCCGCCGCACGCTCACCACGCGCGGGCTCGACAAGCTCAAGGAGGACGTGCTCGCCGATCGCCTGCCCCAGGTGTCGTGGATCGTCGCCCCCGCGACCTTCTCCGAACATCCCAGCGTGTCGACGCCGCTTCAGGGCGCCGAATATACCGCGCAGGTGCTCGACGCGCTCACGGCCAATCCCGATGTCTGGTCGCGCACCGCGCTGCTCATCAACTTCGACGAAAATGACGGGCTGTTCGATCACGTCCCGCCCCCTGCCCCGCCCGCGCGGGACCCCTCGGACTTTCGCAAGACGATCGGCGCGACACAGATTCCCGCCGACGACGAATATCATCAGCTCTCGCAGCGCGAGGCCGACGCGCCCTATCTCAACCGCCCCTACGGCCTCGGCCCGCGCGTCCCGCTCTATGTCGTCTCGCCGTGGAGCACCGGCGGCTATGTCGCCTCGGAGGTGTTCGACCATACCAGCGTGATCCGCTTTCTCGAGGCGCGCTTCGGCGTCCATGAACCCAATATCAGCGCATGGCGCCGCGCGGTCTGCGGCGACCTGACGAGCTGCTTCGACTTCGCGCGTCCCGACGATCGCAGCTTCCTCAAGCAACTGCCCGCGACGCGCGCGCTGTCGGATCGCGCCGCGACGCTCAAGGAGTTTCGCCCCGATCCCCCCGCCGCGCTCGCCGCGCCGGTGCAGGAGGCGGGCGTGCGCCGCCGCCGGCCCACCCCCTATCGCCTCGACGCCTGGCTCGATCGCGTCGACGGCGCGCCGGTGCTGCGCCTCGTCAATGCCGGTGCAGAGCGCGCCGCGGTGTTCCATCTCTATCGCATCGGCAAGCTCGACGCGGCGCCCGCGCGCTACACCGTCGCGGCGGGGCAGACGCTCACCGCGCCGCTCGATTTCGCCGCGACGGGCGAACACGACCTGTTCCTGCTCGGGCCGGACCGCTTCCACCGCCGCTTCGGCGGCGCGGTCGCCGGGCTGTCGGGCCGGATCGAGGCCGAGGGGCTGCGCGCGACGCTGCTGCTCGCGCATCCGGGTACCGAACGGCTGCCCGTCAACGTCCGCGACATGGCCTATGGCCAGCGCCCGCACGCGCTCACGCTCGTCCCCGGCGAAACGCTCCGCGTCCCGCTCGATCTGCGCTCCAGCCATGGCTGGTACGACCTGCGCGTCGAAGCCGGCGGCCAGTCGCTCCGCCTCGCCGGCCATGTCGAGGACGGGCGCCCCTCGCTCTCCGACCCCGCTGGACACGGACCCGCGGTGCTGACCGTGTAGAACGCCCGGCCGCCGGGGCAATTCGCCGACGCCGCTTGCACCGGGCATCGGCGCGGTTGTACGGGCGCGGTGCCGCCGGCGCCGCCGACGGATCGGGGATCCGATGCCCGGCATCCGGCCGGCATCGCCCCGGGGCCGCGTGTCGCGTCGATCCGCCGCACGCCAGACAGTGTTGGGTAGCAAGGATGATCTGGGTTCCGATCCTGTTGGGTACGTTCAAGCTCGCCGTGTTCGGGACGGGCATGTTCTTCGCGATCAAATGGCACCACGACCAGGCGCGAAAGAAGAAGGAAGAGGAAGAAGCCGCCGCGCAGTCGCTCGCCGAACCCGCCGCCGACGCCGCGGACCGCTAAACCGGCACCGCCGCCCGGCGGCGGCATCGGAATGCGGGCAACGCGTCCCTCGCGCGAAGCATTATCGGGAACTCGCAGCCGGCTGGCTTGTAAACGAACGGGTTTCGCGTGAAAACGCATGACACCCGATCGACTTTGCAACCCGCTCAGACTGTAAAGGGCCGACATGATTGGACCCGCTATCCTTCTGGCAGCGTCCTGTACCTCACCCGATGCAAAGGTTGCGGACATCCTTGCTCGATGGTGCAATATCCTCACAGAAGCGGAGCGGCGCGCGCCCGCACCGACGGCGACGCTCCGTGAAAAGATGCTTCACCTCATCCGGCTCGACGAGGTGACCCGTCAGCACCTCTGGATGATGGACGACCCATCGCTTGATGCTGAACAGCGACGTGCCGCCCGCGATGCGATCGGACATGATCTCATTCGGATTGATCAGCGCAACACGACGGAATTGAAGGCGCTGCTTCCGGCTTCGGGCTGGTTTTCAAACCGTGTGCACGGCAGGCAAATCACGCACGGGGCGTGGTTGATCGCCCAACACTCCCCGGAACATCAGTTCATGGAATATGCGCTCGGCAAGATGTCGGTACTTCTGAAGTCCGGGGAAGTCGACGCCAGGGACTATGCGCTGACATTTGACCGCGTTCAGGTGTCCAAAGGCCTTCCGCAGCGATATGGCAGCCAGGCCCGGTGCAACAATGGGCACATGACGTTGTTGCCGTTGGAGAGCGAGGAAGCGGCAAACCGGCGACGTGATCTTATCGGCTGGTCGCAGACGCTGGAAGAGACGAAAGGCGACCTCGAAATCGGAAAACCGTGCGAGTGGTAAATGCGTTGACCCGCAGGGACGACCACTTGCATCGGCCGTACTAAAGCAGGTCGTCGCTTCATCCCGTCTGGCGCAAATGGCAGATGGCGGACGGCGGCAATCCCCGCCCCGCTCCCCACGCGCTGCGTCCCCGCTTCCCGAACCGGAGCTGACGGCCCCGTAGCATGGGGTTCATGCAACTCCGGTTACATTGCGATCGTTGGGTCCGGGACGGGATCGACGCCGTTCGCGGCGCCTCCCCCATCGTTCGGGCCGCAAGCACCAGGGAGTTTCAACATGCGTACCCTCATTCTCGCACTCGGCGCCGCCTCGCTCGCGCTGCCCACCGCGGTCGCCTTCGCGCCGGCCAAGGCAGAGGCCAAGGCCGCGACCAGCATCGCCGCGCAGGGCCGCTACAACCGCGATCGCCGCTATGCCTATCGCGAATGGCGCGGGCGCGACGGCCGCCGCTATTGCCGCAAGCCCGATGGAACGACCGGCCTTGTCGTCGGCGGCGTCGCCGGCGCGCTGCTCGGCCGCACGATCGACACCGACGGCGATCGCACGATGGGCACCGTGATCGGCGGCGTCGCCGGCGCGCTCGCCGGGCGTGAGATCGACCGCGGCAGCCAGCGTCGCCGCTGCCGCTAGGCCGAGCGTTCGATCCGGGCCGGGGCCTCGCCCCCGGCCCGCGCCGCCGCCCCCCGCCACCGGCGTCGGGCGGCGCGTCCGCAAGGGCGCCATTAACTTCCCCCCGTTATCCCGGCGCCGATGCTGCGCGCGCTGATCCTCTCCACGCTCTTCCCCGATGCCACGCGCCCCAATTTCGGCGTGTTCGTCGAACGCCAGACGCGCGCGCTCGCCGCGCGGGACGACATGGCGGTGCACGTCGTCGCGCCGCTCGGCATTGCGCCGTGGCCGCTCTCGCTGCTGTCGGCACAGCATCGCGCGCTCGCGCATCTTCCCGCGCACGAGCAATGGCGCGGCCTTCCCGTCGATCGTCCGCATTTCGTCAACCTGCCCGGCACCGGCGGCCGCTTCCATCCGCGTGCGCTCGTCGCCGCGCTGGCGCCGCACCTGGCGCGGTTGCGCCGCCGCTTTCCGTTCGAAGTCATCAACGCCGAGTTCTTCTTTCCCGACGGCGTCGCCGCGGTCGCGCTCGGCCGCCGGTTCGGCGTACCCGTCGCGATCAAGGCGCGCGGCGCCGACATCCATTACTGGGCGCATCGCCCCGCCACCGCCCCCGCGATCCTCGACGCCGCCCGCCGCGCCGATGCGCTGCTCGCGATCTCGGACGCGATGCGCGGCGACATGATCGCGCTCGGCATGCCCGCCGACCGGATCGAGACGGTCCGCACCGGCGTCGATCTCGACCGTTTCGTCGCGGGCCGTCGCGCCGCCGCGCGCGCCGCGCTGGGCGTCGCCGGCCCGCTCGTCGTCGCCACCGGCGCGCTCGTCGCGCGCAAGGGGCACGACATCGTCATCGACGCCGTCGCTCGGCTCGCCGGCGTCCAGCTCTGGATCGCGGGCGAAGGGCCGGAGCGCGCCGCGCTCGAACGCCGCATCGCCGCGGCGGGCGTCGGCGACCGCATCCGCCTGCTCGGCAGCGTCGATCATGCCGCGATCCCCGATCTCGTCGCCGCCGCCGACGTGATGGCGCTCGCCTCGTCCAGCGAAGGGCTCGCCAATGCCTGGGTCGAGGCGCTGGCCAGCGGCACGCCGATCGTCATCCCCGATATCGGCGGCGCGCGCGAGGTGGTGCGCGACCCCGCCTGCGGGCGCATCGTCGCGCGCGATCCCGCCGCCTTCGCCGCCGCGATCGCCGCGCTGCTCGCCGATCCGCCCGCGCCCGACGCCGCCCGCGCCGCCGTCACCGGCTTCACCTGGGCGGCCAACAGCGAACGGCTGGCCGGGCTGCTCCACCGCATCGCCGCGCCGCGCTGACCGCGCGCGGGAACGCGCCTCCCGCCTGTCGGTTGATCGTGCCCACCGGGGGGCCTTGATGGAGACCGGCAATGGCGAACAGCATCGACGATCCGCATCGCAACGGCGCGCCTCCGCGCGACGACGTGCCCGGCTATGGCGATCGCGGCCCGGGCGGCACCGCGGGCGACACCCCCGCCAATGACGACGATTCGGCCGCGGACGAGCTCGACATCGAGTTCGAGCCCGAGGACGACGACTAGCGCCGCGACGGTCCGCCGATTCCCGCGTTGACTTTGCCGCCGCGCATCCCCGACACTGCAGCATCGCCACGCGGGAGACTGCCGATGGGCAAGAAAAAGGACGAAAAGCGCGCCAGACGTCAGGCCGATGCCGACCGGCTGCCGCGCACGATCGCGGGGGTCAAGCTCCCCAAGGACGTTCACCACAAGCTGCTGGCGCTCGCCGAGCATCCCGTCGTCGCCGAGCTGATCGCCGCCGGCCTCGCCGCGCTCGCCGCACGCGTCACCGCGCCTGCCGAAAAGCCCGGCGAAAAGCCCCAAGATACGCCCGCGCCCGAGACTCCGGCCTCGCCGCTCGCCGCGATCGGCGCCGCGGCGGCCGATCTCGCCGCGGGCATCGCGAGCAACGTCGTCGCCCCGCTCGTCGCGCGCACGCGCAAGCCTGCAGCACCGCGTCAACCGGCGGCGCAAACGGCGGCGACCGATACCGCGCCCAAGCCGCGCCGCCCGCGCGTTGCCAAGCCCGCCGGCGCACCGGCCGAGGCGGCGCCCGCCCCCGCCGCGACCAAGCCTGCGACCGCCAAGCCCGCGACCGCCAAATCGGCGACCGCCAAGCCTGCCGCCCGCCGCCGCACGCCCGCCAAGCCGCCCGCCGCGGCCAAGCCTGCCGCCCAGCCCATCGCCGAGGCGACCGCCCCCGCCGCGACGACGGCGACGCCCAAGCCGCCCGCGACGCGCCGCCGCAAGCCCGCCGACGCCGCCGCCAAGACGCGTCCGGCGCGCCGTCGCGCGACGCCCGCCGCCGCCAAGCGCCGTCCCAAGGCGACGCCCGAGGTGCCGCCCGAACCGGGCCAGGACTGATCGGGCGGCCCCGCGCCGCCCGTCGAAAAAGGGGAAAAACGCCCGGGCTTCAGCCGAGCGGCCGGGCTTCAGCCGAGCGGATAGAGCGCGCCGGCGATCCAGCGCAGTTCGGCGCGGAGCACGCCCCAGGCGCGCGCCGCGGCGCGGCTGTCCATCACCTCCAGCCCGATGCCGCGTTCGCCCAGCGCGCGGACAAAGCCGGGGCCGGGCCGCACCAGCGCGTCGCCGGTGCCGAGCAGCAGGAATTCGGGCTGCGGGTCGATGCCCAGCACCGCGGCGACATCGTCGGCGCCCAGCGCGGCGACCGGCGGCGGCGTCCATCCGTCGGCGCGCCGCGGCGTGATCAGCAGCCCCTCATAGACATTCTCGTCGACGCGAAAGCCGCGGCCGACAAAGCCGGAGATCAGCGGCCCTTCGGCGCTGCGACGTTCCATCTTCATCGGCCGGCCTTCCGGTTCAGGGCAGTTCCTTGGCGCGCGCCGCCGCGGCCGCCTTTTCCTCGCGCGGACCCGGCTTCAGCCCCAGCGTGATGAGCAGCGACGACGACACATAGATCGACGAATAGGTGCCGACCACGACGCCCAGCATCATCGCCGCGCAGAAGCCGCGCAGCACGTGCCCGCCCCAGATCAGCAGCGCGCCCAGCGCCAGCAGGATGGTCAGCGACGTCATCACCGTCCGCGGCAGCGTCTCGTTGACCGACAGGTCGATCAGCTCGCTCATCCCCATCTTGCGATACTTGCGCATGTTCTCGCGGATGCGGTCGTCGATCACCATCTTGTCGTTGATCGAATAGCCGATGATCGTCAGCACCGCCGCGACGATGTTGAGGTCAAAGGTCAGGAACTCACGGAACGCGGCAAAGAAACCCAGCGTCATCAGCACGTCGTGCATGATCGCGACCGCGGTCGAGATGCCGAACTGCCATTCATAGCGCAGCCACGAAAAGATCGCGATGCCGATGATCGCCAGGAACACCGCCAGCACGCCGTTGCGGATCAGCTCGCCCGAAACCTTGCCCGAAACGGTCGAATAGTTCGAAAAGGTCGCGCCGGGGAATTTCTGCGCCAGCGTGGTCTTCACCTTCTCGACCATCTGGTCGACCGCCGCGGGGTCTTCCGACGGCGGCAGCGGCAGGCGGATCGTCACCGTGTTCTTGCCGCCGAGCTGCTGGAGCGCGGCCTCGCCCAGCCCCAGTCCGTTGACGGTCGAACGCACCTCGTCGAGCGGCGGGGCCGAGGTGAACTTCTCCTCGATCGAAACGCCGCCGACAAAGTCGACGCCCATGTTGAGCCCGCGCACCAGCACGAGCGCGATCGCGGCGATCGTCAGCAGCGTCGTCACCGCGAACGCGGCGTGGCGCAACCGGACGAAGCCGATATTGGTGTTGTCGGGGATGAGCTTCAGCAGCCGCATGGCGTCGTGCTTCCGATTCTACTTTAAATGTGGATCTCGCTGGGCCGATGCTTGCGGACCCATTGCGAGACGAGCATGCGGGTAAAGACCACCGCCGTGAACACCGAGCTGGCGATACCGATCAGCAGCACGACGGCAAAGCCGCGCACCGGACCCGAACCGAGCACCAGCATGATCCCGCCCGCGATCGCGTGCGTCACATTGGCCTCGAAGATCGTGCGGCTCGCTTCCTTGTACCCCAGTTCGAGCGCCTGGAACACGCTGCGTCCGCGGCGCCGTTCCTCGCGGATGCGCTCGTTGATCAGCACGTTGGCGTCGACGGCGGTGCCGATCGTCAGCACGAAGCCGGCGATGCCCGGCAGCGTCAGCGTGGCGTTCAGCACGCCCATCACGCCCAGGATCATCAGCACGTTGATGATGACCGCCAGCGTCGCATAGATGCCGAACCGGCCATAGGTCAGGATCATGAACGCGATCACCGCGACGATCGCGATGATCGACGCCGTCACGCCGGCCTTGATCGAATCGACGCCCAGTTCGGGGCTCACCGTCGATTCCTGCACCACCTTCAGCGCGATCGGCAGCTTGCCCGAACGCAGCGCGATGGCGAGCTGGTTGGCGCTCTGCACGGTGAAGCCGCCGTTGATGACGGCGTTGCCGCCCAGGATCGGCTCGTTGATCCGCGGCGCCGAAATCACCTGGTTGTCGACGATGATGGCGAACGGCTTGCCGCTGTTCTCCTGCGTCACGCGCGCGAACCGCTTCGAACCCGCGCCGTCGAGCTGCAACGACACGCCCGGCGCGCCCGTCTGCGGGTCATAGACCTGCTTGGCGTCGACCAGCATGTCGCCGGTGATCATCGCGGTGCGCTGCACGGCGATCGGCTGGCCGGTCTCCGACGAATGCAGGATCATCGACCCTGCGGGCGCGATGCCGCGCGCCAGGTCGGCGGGGTTGGCGTTGGTGTCGACCAGCCGGAACTCCAGCTTGGCGGTCTTGCCCAGCAGGTTCTTGAGCGCGGTCGGGTCCTGCAGGCCGGGGACCTGCACGACGATGCGGTTGCCGCCTTCGCGGACGACCGTGGGTTCCAGCGTGCCCAGCGCGTTGATGCGCTTGTCGACGACGGTGCGGGCGTCGTCCATCGCCTGGTCGATCTTCTGCTCCAGCCCGGCCTGGCTGGGGGTCAGCACGAACCGGCTGGTGTCGACGACCTGGATGTCCCAGTCGCGCTGGCCGGTGGTGCCGACGCCGTTGGTCAACGGCAACAGCTTCTCGCGCGCGGCGTCGACCTTGCTCGGGTCGCGCACCATGAAGCTCAGCTTGCCGCCCTGGATCGAAATGTCGCCGATGTCGATGCGCGGGTCGTTGCGCATCGCGGCGCGGACCTCGTCACGCTTCTGCTCCAGCCGCGCCTCGGCGACGTCGCGCGTGTCGGCTTCCAGCAGCAGGTACGAACCGCCCGCCAGGTCGAGGCCCAGGTTGACCGCCGGCTTGGGCAGCCAGTGCGGCCAGGTCTCGCGCACGCTCTTGGGCACGAAACTGGGGACCGACAACAGGATCATGGCGGCGATGCCCAGCAGGATCGCCGCGCGCTTCCAGCGTGGAAAATCCAGCATCAGTCGTTCGCGGGCTTGCCGGCGCCGGCCGGGATGACGTTGGTCAGCGTCGCGGCGATCGCGCGCACCTTCACGTTCGGGCCAAGCTCGATCTCGACTTCATCGTCCTCGACCTTGACGACCTTGCCGATCAGCCCGCCGCCGGTCACGACGCGGTCGCCCTTCTTCAGGTTCTTGATCGAATCCTGCAACGTCCGCATCCGCTTCTGCTGCGGGCGAATCATCAGGAAGTAAAAGGCGACGAACACCAGGACGAGCGGCAGGATATTGACGATGGCGGACATCGTGCCGGCGCTCTGGGCTGCAGCGCCCGCGGTCTGTGCATATGCTGGGGTGGCGAACATGGGTTCCCGTGTGCCTGAAAAGGGGGGGCTTCGATCGGCCCGTTCAAGCCGTGCGAGCTATCATGCAGCCGCTAAGGGCGCAACTCTTGTCGGCGACACGGCAATCGTCATGGTCGTCGCGGCACCGCTTCCATCGACGCGCGCCGCCCCCGCGCCCGCCCGCCGCCGCCCGCCCCGCTGCCCGTCCCCGCCGCCGGCACGCCCCGCCCCGGCCCCGTCCGGCCCCGTCCGGCCGCAACCGGACCATGTTTTTGCCCGCCCCGCATCATCGGCGCTTGCATTGCCGCGCAGACCGGACTATCCGCGCCAACCTCGGTCGGGGCGTAGCGCAGCCTGGTAGCGCATCACACTGGGGGTGTGGGGGTCGCAGGTTCGAATCCTGTCGCCCCGACCAATCTTGCCACACCTCTGGAAGCGCGATGCGAGTGCCCATCCGGGCGCTGCGCGTTTTGCCGCATTCTTTTAGAGCAGCCCTAACTTACAGCGACAAAAACGAAAGGGCGGCCCCGAAGAGCCGCCCAAGGTATGTTATCGCGGGCCTTGGCTGGTATCTTGGTCCGGTGGATATGAACCGTCCCGGCGTCTGGTATCTTACGTTTCCGCCTGCCGTTCTGCGTTAGGATCTCGCCCGGTCCCGTCCGCCGCCGCTCACGCTTTCAGTTTACTTGTGCTTGGTCGGGTCTACCAGACGATAACCCATCCCCGACTTTGGAGTCGGCGGAAGCGGCTCGCCACCGGTCACTGTTCGTTCTGCGCCAGTATTGCCGCCGCGCGGGCCGAAAATGCCATACTGGCCCGAGCGGGGCGCAGTCTGACCGGGCTTCATAAGCTTGCTCATTACATCACCTCCTTTCTGCCGCTTACCACAATTTGTTGTGGTAACGTTTTCCGGCATACACATGATCTGCGATTTCCAACATGATACAAATAGAAAACTGAAGGTGAGAACAAATTCAGCACGAAGTGTGGCAGCAGTGCCACACGTCACGATGGCGGCGGTGCCCGTAGTCGCGAGGGCGGCACTGTCAGTACAGAGGGAGTGTCGCCCCCGCTGCTGCGCATGTTCCATTAACAAGCGGCTGCACTCCGCGCGGCGCACGTCCACACACGCGCAACGGCCGTGCTCTCCAAGCCGGGCAGCATCCGGCGCGAACGCCCTACCCCTCGCGGTCGGTCGGATTGCCGCTCGGCGTCGCCTTGCCCACATCGCCCGCGGGGTCGAAATCCTTGGGCCAGTGCGCGGCGGCGTTGGGGCTGTCGAGCGTGTCGCGGGGGCGCTTGGCGTCGCCGGGGCGCTGGTGGTCGGTCGACAGGTTGCGCGGATCGTGCGGGCGGGTGTCCTCGCGCGGGGCGGGATCGGCGTGGCGCGGATCGGCGTGGCGCGGATCGGCGTGGTTCGGGTCGGCTTGGCGGGGATCGGCCATCGTCCTGCTCCTCAGGGGGGGAACCGCGTCAACGAACCCCGCCCGCGCCGGGTTGCGCCGCCCTCTACAGCGCCGCCCAGTCGATCGGCGCGTGCCGGTCGAGCAGCCGCGAATGGTCCGCCAGCGGATATTTGAGCCCCGTCGCACAGTTGAACAGCACCACGCGCTCGCCCGGCGCCACCATCCCGCGCCGGCGCGCGTCGCGATAGGCGGCCAGCGTCGCGCCGCCCTCGGGGCACATCAGCACGCCGTCCTCGCGCGCGGCGTCGTCGACCGCCTTCGCGATCGCCGCGTCGCTCACCGCCAGCGCCGCGCCCCCGCTCGCGCGCACCGCGTCGAGGATCAGGAAATCGCCCACCGCCTGCGGCACGCGGATGCCCGCGGCGATCGTGTGCGCGTCCTCCCACCGCGTCGCGTGGCGCGCGCCGCTCTCGAACGCGCGGACGATCGGCGCGCAGCCCTCGGCCTGCACCGCATACATGCGCGGACGCTTCGGGCCGATCCAGCCCAGCGCCTCCAGCTCGTCGAACGCCTTCCACATGCCGATCAGCCCGGTGCCGCCGCCGGTAGGATAGAAGATCGCGTCGGGCAGTTCCCAGCCGAGCTGCTCGGCCAGTTCCAGCCCCATCGTCTTCTTGCCCTCGATCCGGTACGGTTCCTTCAGCGTGGACAGGTCGAACCAGCCGCGCTCGGCCTTGCCCGCCGCGACCAGCTTGCCGCAATCGTCGATCAGCCCGTTGACGCGGTACACGCGCGCGCCCTGTGCCGCGATCTCGCGCACGTTGATCTCGGGCGTGTCGGCGGGACAGAAGATCACCGCCGCCATCCCGGCGCGCGCGGCATAGGCGGCGGCGGCGGCGCCCGCATTGCCGTTGGTCGGCATCGCGATCGTGGTGACGCCCAGTTCCTTGGCCATGCTGATCGCCATCACCAGCCCGCGCGCCTTGAACGATCCGGTCGGCAGCCGCCCCTCGTCCTTGACCCACAGATCGTCGCCCTGGCGCGCCAGCGGCAGGATCGGCGTCATCGTCTCGCCCAGGCTGACGATGTCGCGCGCCGCGCGCACGGGCAGCAGCTCGCGATAGCGCCACAGGTCGGCGGGCCGCCCCGCCAGCGCCGCGCGCGACAGCGCCGCCTTCACGCCCGCTAGGTCGTACCGCACCAGCAACGGCCGCCCCGCATCGGACAGGCCGTGCAGCCGGTCGGCGGGGTAATGCTGCCCCGTCATCGAACATTCCAGATGGGTTACGAAACTCGGGCGGTCGGCGGTCAGGTTGTCGTCGTGGCGCATCATCGTCTCCGCAAGCGATCGCACCGGCGTAACCCGTCGCGCCCGCCCCGGCCAGCCGGCGTTTGCGCCCCCCCTTTGCAGCCGCGCCGCGCGCACCCCATATGCGCCGCCATATGAGCAACAACAGCAATGCGTGGCACGGCACGACGATCCTCTCCGTGCGCAAGTCCGGCAAGGTGGTGATCGCGGGCGACGGCCAGGTCTCGGCCGGCAACACCGTGATGAAGCCCAATGCGCGCAAGGTCCGCCCGCTCGGCGACGGATCGGTGATCGCCGGGTTCGCGGGCGCCACCGCCGACGCCTTCACCCTGTTCGAGCGGCTCGAATCGAAGCTCGAGCGCCACCACGGCCATCTGATGCGCGCCGCGGTCGAGCTCGCCAAGGACTGGCGCACCGACAAGTATCTGCGCAACCTCGAAGCGATGCTGCTCGTCGCCGATCGCGAGGTGACGCTGGTCATCACCGGCAACGGCGACGTGCTCGAGCCCGAGGCGCACGAGCACGGCATCGTCGCCGCGATCGGCTCGGGCGGCAATTTCGCGCTGTCGGCGGCGCGCGCGCTGGTCGAATACGAACCCGATGCCGAAGTCGTCGCGCGCAAGGCGATGGCGATCGCGGGCGAGCTGTGCGTCTACACCAACGACCGCCTCACCGTCGAAACGCTCGACAGCGCCCGCTAATCAACCCGGCCCCGCCCCTTCGCGGCGGCGGCGCCCGAGAGACGAAATGAACCAGAACCTTACCCCCAAGACGATCGTCGCCGCGCTCGACGCGCACATCATCGGCCAGACCGACGCCAAGAAGGCGGTCGCGGTCGCGCTGCGCAACCGCTGGCGCCGCCAGCAGCTCGGCGCCGAGCTGCGCGACGAGGTGACGCCCAAGAACATCCTGATGATCGGGCCGACCGGCTGCGGCAAGACCGAGATCAGCCGCCGCCTCGCCAAGCTCGCCGACGCGCCCTTCGTCAAGGTCGAGGCGACCAAGTTCACCGAGGTCGGCTATGTCGGCCGCGACGTCGAACAGATCGCGCGCGACCTGGTCGAAGAGGCGATCCGGCTCGAAAAGGATCGCCGCCGCGCTTCGGTGAAGGACAAGGCCGAGGAGGCGGCGATGAACCGCCTGCTCGACGCGCTGACCGGCAAGGACGCCAGCCAGGCGACGCGCGAGGCGTTCCGCCAGCGCTTCCACGAGGGCGTGCTCGACGACAAGGAGGTCGAGATCGAGCTCGAACAGGCGCCGCAGATGCCGTTCGAGCTGCCCGGCGGCGCCCAGATGGGCATGATCAACCTCGGCGAGATGATGGGCAAGGCGTTCGGCGGCCCGCCGCTCAAGCGCCGCAAGCTCAACGTCCGCTCGGCCTGGGAAAAGCTCGTCGAGGAAGAGGCCGACCGCCGGCTCGACCAGGACGAGGTCCACCGCGCCGCGCTCGCCGATGCCGAGGCGAACGGAATCGTGTTCCTCGACGAGATCGACAAGATCGCCGTGTCCGACGTGCGCGGCGGCTCGGTCAGCCGCGAGGGCGTCCAGCGCGACCTGCTGCCGCTGATCGAGGGCACCACCGTCTCGACCAAATACGGCCCGATGAAGACCGACCATGTCCTCTTCATCGCCTCGGGCGCGTTCCACGTCGCCAAGCCCAGCGACCTGCTGCCCGAGCTTCAGGGCCGGCTGCCGATCCGCGTCGAGCTCAAGGCACTGACCGAGGCCGATTTCATCGCGATCCTGTCGGACACCAAGGCGAGCCTCGTCCAGCAATATGCCGCGCTGCTCGGTACCGAGGGCGTGACGATCGACTTCACCGACGACGGCATCCGCGCGGTCGCCCGCATCGCCGCCGAGGTCAATCTCGAGGTCGAGAATATCGGCGCCCGCCGCCTCCAGACGGTGATGGAAAAGCTGCTCGAGGAGATCAGCTTCGAGGCCGAGGACCGCGCCGGCACCACGCTGGTGATCGACGGCGCCTATGTCGACGCTCAGCTCGCCAGCGTCGCGCGCAACACCGATCTCAGCCGCTACGTGCTCTGACGGTTGCCGGGGTCGCCGCGTCCCCGTCCGGGCCGTCCGCCCGGGCGGGGCGCCGCCTCGACCCCGCGCTTCAGGGCCGCCGATACGGCGTGAACGCCCCCAGCCGGCAATAGGGGCCGGGGATGCGCGATCCCGTCTGCAACGCCTGGAACCGGTCGTTGCGGCACAACTGGCTGCCGTGCACCTCGACGATCACCGTCGCCATCGGCGCCAGTCCGGGGCAGCCGCCCGCAATGTCGTTGCGATAGATGCGCCCGCCGCTGCGATAGATCAGCGTCCGGTTGCCGACGATCTGCGGCCCGTCGAGCCCCATCGTACTGACACAGTCGCGCGGCGCCTCGGCCACGCGGTCGCCGATCGCCGATTGCAGTTCGCGCGCGGTGTCGCTCGCCCGCGTCGCGGCGGGCGTGCATCCGTTCAGCGCGATCAGCGCGATCAGCGCCGCGCCCGCCGATGCCCGCGCCGATGCCCCCACCGATGCCCGCACCGGCCCGCGCGCCGTTCTTCCGATCGCCATCGCGCCTGCTCCCGTCGTCAGCGTGAATAGGGGACGAAATCGCCCAGCGAGCAGCTTCCGGTCAGGAAACCGCCGGGCACCGCATGCGTCTCGATGATGTCGCCGCGGCAATAGCTGCTGCCGAAACTGCGTGAGACCATCACGTCGCCGCGCGCCAGCCCGGGACAGCTTCCGACCAGCGTCGTCCGGTACACGCGCTTGCGCCCCTGGACGAACAGGATCGTGTCGGCCGATCGCACCGTCTCGTTGACCATGTCGCGCGGGACACAGCTTTGCGGCGCGCCCGCCGTCATCCCGGCCAGCCGCCGCGCGATCCGGTCGGCGTCGCTCCCGGCCGCGCTGCGCGATGCGGCGGTGTCGCCCGCGCATCCGGCCAGCATCGCGGCCGCGCCCAGCATCGCCAGCATCCCCCGTCCCGGCATCACCTTCCGCATCCCTGCCTCCATCGCACCCGATCGACTCACGCCCCGATTCCGGGGCCTTGGCTGCAACGCGTCAGCCCCGAAAAGCATCCTTCGCCGCGCGCCGTTCGGCCAGTTCGGCCGCGCTCGCCGCGCGCAGAAAGGGGTTGGTCGCGCGCTCCAGCGCGATCGTCGTCGGCACCGTCGCCTCGCCCGCCGCGCGCATCCGCTCCACCTCGGCCAGCCGTTCCGCCACCGCGCCGTTGTCGGGCTCGGCGACGCGGGCAAAGCGCGCGTTCGCCAGCGTATATTCGTGCGCGCAATAGATCGCCGTCGCCGCGGGCAGCGCCGCCAGCCGCTGCATGTTCGCGAACATCTGCTCGGCCGTCCCCTCGAACAGCCGCCCGCATCCCATCGCGAACAGCGTGTCGCCGACGAACGCGACGCCGTCCGCCGCGAAGTGATAGGCGACGTGCCCCGCCGTGTGCGCGGGCACCGCCAGCACCTCGGCGACATGCGCGCCCAGCGTCACCCGGTCGCCCTCGCCCACCGCCAGGTCGCCCGCCGCGACGTCCAGCGTCGGGATGCGCGCCGCCTCGGCCGCGGGGGCGACCACGCGCGCGCCCGTCGCCGCCTTGATCGCGGCATTGCCGCCGGTATGGTCGGGGTGCCAGTGGGTGTTCCAGATCTGCCCGATCCGCCACCCGCGCGCCGCTGCGGCGTCGAGCACCGGCTGCGCCTCGGCGGGGTCGACCACCATCGTCTCGCCCGCGCCGCCGTCTCCCGGCGCATGGACCAGCCAGACATAATTGTCGCTCAACGCCGGGATGCGGACGATTTCCAGTGCGCCCATGCGCCTTTCTCCACGGTTCGCGGCGGGGACATCCCCGCCGCGCGGATTGTCACCTCACCATTCGCCGACATTGGGCATCGACGCCCATGGTTCGGCCGGCGGCAACGCCTCGCCCGCCTGCAGCAGCTCGATCGAGATCGCGTCGGGGGTGCGGATGAACGCCATGTGCCCGTCGCGCGGCGGCCGGTTGATCGTCACGCCGCCGTCCATCAGCCGCTGGCACGTCTCATAGATATTGTCGACGCGATAGGCGATGTGCCCGAAATTGCGCCCGCCGGTATAGGTTTCGGGGTCCCAGTTGTGCGTCAGCTCGACCTCGGCATCCTCGTCGCCCGGCGCGGCGAGATAGATCAGCGTGAACCGCCCCTTCTCGCTCGAAAAGCGCCGCGTCTCCTTCAGACCCAGCAGCTCGAAGAACCGGATCGTCGCGTCGGGATCGGTGACGCGGATCATGGTGTGCAGATATTTCACGCAGAGCAACTCCCTCAAATGCCTTCCCGGCCCAGATAGGCCGCACGCGCGCCAGATGCGAGGGGGCACGAAACGCGCGGGGCGAGCAGGCCGCCACCCGCCGCCCGCCCCCGGCGCCCGGCGGCGCCCTTCCGCACGCGCGGCACAGCGGCTATCGTCGCGCCTGCGTGATCCACCTCCCCACCGCTCCCTGGGCTCATTATGCCGGCGATCTTCTCGCCTGGCTCGCCGCGTTCGCCGGGGGGCGCTGGTTCTACCGCCACCGCCCCGCCGGGGTCGCCGCGCTCGCCCGCCAGACCGCGCCGGGCTATTTCGTCACGCTCGCGCTCGGCGGGGCGCTCGGCGCCTGGCTGCTCGGGTCGCTCAACACGCTGCGCGACACCCGCCCCGTGCTGTCGCACTCGGTTGCCGGCGCGCTTGCCGGCGCGATCGTCGCGGTCGAGCTGTGGAAATGGCGGCGTGGCGTTCGCGGCTCGACCGGCGGGCCGTTCGTCATCCCGCTGTCGCTGGGCATCATCGTCGGTCGCTGGGGCTGCCTGTTCGCCGGGCTGGCCGACCAGACCTATGGCGTCCCCACCGCGCTGCCCTGGGGCGTCGATCTCGGCGACGGCGTGCCGCGCCACCCGGTCCAGCTCTATGAATCGGCTGCCATGGCAGCGTTTCTTGCGATCTACTGGCACGCGCTGGTCCGCCGCCGCGAATGGGTTCAGCGCCACGGCTTCCACATTTTCGTTCTCGTTTACGCCGTTCAGCGATTTACTTGGGAGTTTCTGAAGCCCTATCCCGTGCTCGTCGGCCGTCTTAACATCTTCCACTTCGCGATGATCGGACTCTGCCTCTATGCACTCTTCTGGATCGCTTCCGCACGCCGCGCTGTCCCGGGCGGAACCGCGTAAGGCCGCGCCCTATCTTTTCCACGGCCAGACCAGCAGTCTGTGCGAGACCTGCCTTCAGGTCGTTCCCGCCAAGGTCATCGTCGAGGACGACTGCGTCTATTATCTCAAGCGCTGCCTGACGCACGGCGTCCAGAAAACGCTGGTCAGCGACGATCTCGCCTATTGGAAATCGCAGAAGGAATGGCTCAAGCCCGGCGACCGCCCGCTCGCGGTCCAGACCCGGACCGAGGCGGGTTGCCCGTTCGACTGCGGCCTCTGTCCCGATCACGAACAGCATAGCTGCCTGGCGATCATCGAGGTCAATTCGGCGTGCAACCTCGCCTGCCCCGTCTGCTTCGCCGATGCCGAGGATCTGCACGGCGCCCATCTGCCGCTGGCGACGATCGAGGCGATGCTCGACGCGCTGGTGGCAAGCGAGGGCGAGCCCGATCTGCTCCAGCTCTCTGGCGGCGAACCGACGCTCCACCCGCAATTCTTCGAGATTCTCGATGCGGTGAAGCGCCGCCCGATCCGCCATGTGATGATCAACACCAACGGCGTGCGGATCGCGCAGGACCCGGCCTTTGTCGAACGGCTCGCGGGCTACAAGCCGGCGCTGGAGGTGTATCTTCAGTTCGACAGCCTCGACGACGACGCGCTGATGGACCTGCGCGGCGCCCGGCTCGCCCGCGTGCGGCAGGCGGCACTGGCGGCGCTCGAACGGGCGGCGCTTTCGACCACGCTCGTCGCGGTGGTGAAGCGCGGCGTCAACGACGGCGAGATCGCGGCGATCGTCGGGCACGCGCTCGAATGGGCGTGCGTGCGCGGCGTGACCTTCCAGCCGGTGCAGGATGCCGGGCGCAACCAGGGGTTCGATGCCAAGGCGAACCGGATGCTGCTCACCCAGATCCGGCGCGAGGTGGTGAAGGCCGGCATTTTCGCCGAAGAAGACATGATCCCGCTGCCGTGCAACCCCGATCAGATCTGCATCGGCTATGGCCTGCGCAGCGGCCGCTCGGTCACTCCGATCACGTCGCTGCTGCCACGCGACCTGATCCTGCAGGGGCCGAACACGGTCAGCTACGAAGCCTATCCGAAGCTCCGTGACGCGGTGCTCGACCTGCTCAGCCTCGCGACCACCCAGTGCAATACCGAAACCCGGCTCTCCGACCTGCTCTGCTGCCTGCCGCAGGCGCTGGTGCCCAGCCAGATCACCTATGCGAACAGCTTCCGCGTGGTGATCCAGCAATTCCTCGACCGCTACAATTTCGATCTCGGCACCGTGAAGCGCAGTTGCGTCCACTTCGTCACGCCCGACGGGCAGATCATTCCCTTCGACACCTATAACAGCTTCTACCGCCCGGGCGCCGAGGGCGCGCCCGTGCTGGCGCGCGCACGAAAGGGGCAGTGATGGACCATCCGTTCAAGACCCTGTTCGGCGGGCTGCTGGGCGGAATCGGCATCCTCGTCATGACGTGCAGCGGGCTCTGCTCGCTCGCCGTCGCCGCGTTCAGCCTCGCCGGCAACGATCTCGACACGGTGGCCCGGATGATCCTGGTCATCGCGGTGTGCGGCGGAGTGCCGTTCGCGATCGGCTTCGGGTTGCTCGCCTTGGGTCGCGCGCTGGTCCGGGGCGGCAGGGCCGCGGACGACGCGGCGGACTAACGTCCGGCCGCGCCTATCGCTCGCTCGGCCCGAACTGCGCCATCGCCTTGCGCGCCGCCTCGGCCTGCGGACTGCCGGGGGACAGCGCGATCGTCTGGCTCCATGCCGCGCGCGCGCCGGGCTCGTCGCCGCTCGCCGCGGCGATGTTGCCCGCCTCGAGCTGCACCGACGCGTCGTCGGGCGATCGTTTGAGCGCCTCGGCGATGTCGGTGCGTGCGCGGACCAGATCCTGCTGGCGCCGCGCCAGCGTCGCCGACAACAGCCAGGCGAGCGGATCGGCGGGCACCAGCGTCAGCGCGCGGTCCAGGTCGGTACGCGCGCCTTCGGTATCGGCCGCGGCGACGCGCGCGCGGGCACGGTCGAGATAGGCCTCGCCCTGTTCCACCTGCGCCAGCCCGCCGCTCGCCAGCGCGGCGTCGAGCGCGGTCAGCGCCGCGGGCGGGCGTCCCGCCGCCAGCCAGGCATTGCCCGCCTGCGCCCAATAGCCGCCGGCGCGCGGATCGTGCGCGCCCGCCGCCTCGCGCGCGGCGTCCTCGAACGCCTGCGCCGCCGCGTCCCAGCGCTGCTGGTTCGAATAGGCGACGCCCAGGCACTGGCGCGCAAAGATGCCGCCGCCCTCGATCCGCCACAGGTTGGCGCTGCGCTCGCCCGCGGCGGGATCGCGCGTCGCCAGCGATACGCACTCGTTCAGCCGCGGCGGCGTCGGCACCAGCCCGGCGGGGGCGGCGGACGGGGGCGGCGCGGCGGGCGCCGACGCGGCGGGGCGTGCGGGCCGGGCGGGCGCGTGCTGCGCCGGGGCGACGGGTGCGGCGGCGTTGAGCAACAGGGCAAGGGCGATCATGGGTTCAGCACATCCTCGACGGCGCGGCACAGCAGCGCGATATCGGCATCGCGCGACAGCCGGTGGTCGCCATCCTTGACGAGCCAGGTCTGCACCGCGTCTGAACGGATCGCCGCGGCCAGCCGGGGGGCGAGGCTCCACGGCACCTCGGCGTCGCGCTGGCCCTGCAACAGCCGCACCGGCCCGTCAAAGGCGATCGGCGCGTCGAGCACGCGGTTGGCCTCGCCCGATTCCCAGAAAGCGCGCGTCGTCACCATCGGTGCGTCCGAATAGGGGCTGGGCACTTCCAGCCGCCCGGCCTCGCGCAGCACCGCCTTCTCGTCGGCGCTGAATCCCCAGTCGGTGAAATCGGGCGCGGCGGCGATGCCCACCATGCCGACGACGCGCTCGGGCCGCGCGCGCTGGACGAGCAGCATCAGCCACCCGCCCATCGACGATCCGACGAGCACCACCGGCCCCTTTGCCACGCGGTCGATCATGCGCAGCGCGTCGTCGCGCCAGCTCGCCAGCGTGCCGTCCTCGAAATCGCCGTCGCTCTGCCCGCATCCGGCATAGTCGAAGCGCAGAAAGGCGCGGCCGTGCGCGCGCGCCCATGCCTCCAGCGCCTGCGCCTTGCTGCCGTCCATGTCCGAGGCATAGCCGCACAGGAACATCACCGTCGGCCCCGCGCCGGGGGTGTGGCGATAGGCGAGGCTCGGCTGGCCCGGGGTTTCCAGGCGGCTGGGCGGCGGGGGAACGGTGTCGGTCATGGCGGGGGGATTAGAGCATTTCGCCGCCGGGCGGAATCACCCTGCCCGTCGTCGCGCCCGGTTCAGCGCCGGCCGCCGGGGACGGCGGCGTCGGCAAAGGTGTCGCACTTGGCCGGGTCGCCCGTCTCCAGCCCGCGGCGCAGCCACTGGACGCGCTGGGCCGAGGTGCCGTGGGTAAAGCTGTCGGGCACGACCGTCCCCTGCCCTTCGCGCTGGAGCGTGTCGTCGCCGATCGCGTTGGCGGCGCGCATCCCTTCCTCGACGTCGCCGGGCTCCAGCCGACCGCTGCGCTTGGCCCAGACGCCGGCATAGCAATCGGCCTGGAGTTCCAGCCGCACCGACAGCCGGTTGCCCTCGACCTCGCCCGCCGCCGCCTGCGCGCGCGACACGCGTTCGGAAATGCCCTCCAGCGCCTGGATATGGTGCCCCACCTCGTGCCCGACGACATAGGCGCGGGCAAAGTCGCCCGACGCGCCGAAACGCTTGTCGAGCTCCTCGAAAAAGCTGGTGTCGAGATAGACCGACTGGTCGCCGGGACAGTAGAACGGGCCGACCGCCGACGACGCGCCGCCGCACGCCGACTGGACCGAGTTGCGGAAGAAGCGGATCGTCGCGGGGCGGTAACGCTGGCCCTCGGCGGCAAAGATCTGGCCCCATACCTGTTCGGTGCTGCGCATCACGCGGCACGCGAACAGCTCGTCGGCGGTGTCGCACGCGCGGCCGGTCTCGCCCGCGGGGCGCTGCACCTGACCGCCGCCGCCCGCCGATCCGGCGATGCCGCCGTCGCCGCTCCCGCCGACGCCGCTGAACGCGACATAGGCGAGCGCGACCAGCCCCAGCAGCACGATGCCGCCGCATCCCATGCCGCGGCCGAGCAACAGCGGCAGCAGCCCCAGCAGCGGGAACCCGCCGCCGCCGCCAAAGCCGCCGCCCGATCCCATGTCGCGCGCATTCTCGGTGGGGTCGAGGTCGTCGAGCCGCATCGTCACATCCCCGCTGGCGGCCGGGAACGGGAATCGTCCGGCCGGTTCGTTGGTCGTTCGTCGTGCGCAACAAATGCCCCAGATCGGGTTGCGTTGCACGCCATCTCGTCGTCCGGGGCCGTTGCGGGGTCGGGAAAAGGTGCCGCGCCACCGCGTGCCGCCGAACGGCGTCGAATCGGCGCCGCATTGCCGCAAATGCGCACGCCGCGGCGCGCGAACGGCGGCTTTTGCACCCGAACGACAGGGTTTTGCCCGCCATTGGGGCGGCTCGCCTGCATGTGCGGATGCAAAATGGCCGATTGCCCTTCGCCGCCAGTTGCGCCACATCAGCGCCATGGCCGACGCCGATCACCGCCGTCTTCGCCGCCCGCAGGGCCTGCCGCTGCCCGACCGCGTGGCGCTCGTTCTCCAGGGTGGCGGCGCCCTTGGCAGCTATCAGGCCGGCGTGATCGAGGCGCTGGGCAATACCCAGATCGACATCGACTGGGTCGCCGGCATCTCGATCGGCGCGATCAACGCGGCGATTTTTGCCGGAAATCCGCCGGAAAGGCGGCTCGAAAGGCTGCGGGCCTTCTGGGATCAGGCCAGTTCCAGCCTGCCCGATTTCGCGGTTCCGCTCCACGATCCGATCCGCGAATTCGTCCATGAATGGTCGGCGGGCGCGGTGATGCTCACCGGCGTGCCGGGCTTTTTCCGGCCGCGGCTGGTGCCCCCCGCCTTCGCCGCGCCGGGGACGCCCGCGGCGCTCAGCTTCTACGACACCGCCCCGCTCGCCGAAACGCTCGACCGGCTGGTCGACTGGGACCTGCTCAACCACGGTCCGGTGCGGCTTTCGGTCGGTGCGGTCGATATCGCCAGCGGCAATTTCCGCTATTTCGACACCGCCGACGAGCCGCTCGACGCGCGCCACATCATGGCCTCGGGCGCGCTGCCGCCGGGGCTGCCGCCGGTCGAAATTGACGGGCGATTCTATTGGGATGGCGGGCTTGTCTCGAACACGCCGCTCACGCACGTCCTCGATCGCCAGGACGCGCCGATGCTCGTTTTCCAGGTCGACCTGTTCCCCGCCGCGGCCGAAATGCCGCGCAACCTCACCGACGTGATCGCCCGCGAAAAGGAGATCCGCTTCTCCAGCCGCACGCGCCAGATCTCGGACGAACGGCTGCGCCGCCGCCAGGATCGGCTGGCGATCCGCCGCGTGCTTGCCAAGCTGCCGCCGGAACTTGCCGACGATGCCGACGTTGCGGCGCTGCGCGCGATCGCGGCGGACTATCCGGTCAGCCTCGTCCAGCTCATCTATCGCGCCAATGCGTGGGAGGGCGGCGCACGCGATTTCGAATTCTCGGCCCGTTCGATGCGCGAGCATTGGCACGCGGGCCGTCAGGCGGTGGCGGAAACCATGGCGGGGGCGCAGTTGCTGGCGCAGAGCATCCTCGACGGGCGCACCGCTGCCTTCGACCTGACCCAGAAATAGGCCACAACCGCGTGGCGACGGCGCGCCGTCGGCCCACCCGGCACAACAGCATGGAAGGAGTTTGGCGATGTTCCTCAAAGGCAAGTCGGCGGTAATCTCGGGTTCCACCTCGGGCATCGGCCTCGCTTATGCCAAGGCGCTCGCCGCCGAAGGCGCGTCGGTGATGATCAACGGCTTCGGCGACGCCGACGCGATCGAAAAGGAACGCGCCGCACTCGAAGCCGCCAGCGGCGCCCGCGCGCTCTACGACGCGGCGGACATGACCAAGCCCGATCAGATCGCGGCGATGGTCGCACGCGCCGAGGCCGAATTCGGCGCGGTCGACATCGTCATTGCCAATGCCGGCATCCAGCACGTCGCGCCGATCGAGGAATTCCCGGTCGACAAGTGGGACGCGATCCTCGCGATCAACCTGTCGTCGACCTTCCACCTGATGCGCGCGGCGATCCCGGGCATGAAGGCGCGCAAATGGGGCCGCATCATCAGCACCGCGTCGGCGCACAGCCTCGTCGCCAGCCCTAACAAGTCGGCCTATGTCGCCGCCAAGCACGGCATTGCGGGCCTCACCAAGACCGCGGCGCTCGAAACCGCGACCTTCGGCATCACCGTCAACTGCGTCTCGCCGGGCTATGTCTGGACGCCGCTCGTCGAAAACCAGATCCCCGACACGATGAAGGCGCGCGGCCTCACGCGCGAGCAGGTGATGAACGACGTTCTGCTCGCCGCCCAGCCGACCAAGCAGTTCGTCACGCAGGAACAGGTCGCGGCGCTCGTCCTCTTCCTGTGCCGTGACGAGGCGGCGTCGATCACCGGCGCCAACTATTCGATGGACGGGGGCTGGACCGCCGCATGACGACCAGGTTCGCCGGTGCCGCGCTCGCGGCGATGCTCGTCGCCGGACTCGGCGGCTGCGCGGTGGTGCGCGATGCCACCGCCACCCGGCTCGATCCGGCGCTGCCCTGGCGCACCGTCGCGACCGAGCCCGATCGCGAGCGGCTGCGCAACTGGCGCCGCGTGTGGGACGAGGCGCTGCCCGCCGCACGCCAAGCCGATGGCGGCGCGATCGCCGCCGACGCGGCGCTGTTCGATCCCGATCGCGCGCTCGCGACCGCGCTGCCCCCCGCCGGACGCTATCGCTGCACGACCGCCAAGCTCGGCATCCACGGCACCGCGACGCGCGCTTTTCGCGTCGAGGCACCGTCGACCTGCACCGTCACCCCCGATGGTCCCGCGTTCCGACTGGTACGGGACGATGGGGCGCAGCGTTTCGCCGGCTCGCTCTATGGCGACACCGACACGCGGGCGATCTTCCTCGGCACGCTCGTGCTGGCCGACGAGACCAACGCGCTTCGCTATGGCACCGACGCGCATCGCGACATGATCGGCTATCTCGAACGCATCGGCGAGCATCGCTGGCGGCTCGTGCTGCCGCACCCCCAGTTCGAATCGATCCTCGACATCGTCGAACTGGTCCCCGCGGCCTGACCGGGCGCACCGGCCGGATCGCTCCGGCCGGATCGCTCCGGCCGGCCCCTGCGCGACCACCGGTCGCCGCAGGAAACACTGCGTTTCGATGACATCGATGGCACCAACGCGCCCGATCCTCGTTTGAGCAATCTGGAACACGCGGAGAAGATTCGTTGGCGCAGGAGCCTATCGTCGCAGTCGGCTTGCTTACCCATCGCGATCTGGACCGGCTCGGCGACGGGTTCAGGCGCTGCTTTCCCGTGTCCGACGACGGCCAGTTCGAGGATTTGCTGCGCGCGATCGACGCGGCCGACGCCGCCGTGCGGCGCCGTGGCGGCCATGCGGTGCCGGCGGACGCGCGGGAAGACACCGCCGGCGCGCTTGCGGCTTCGCGCCACGCGACGACCGGCGATCAGGGCGCGATGAAATAGGCCGGGTTCATGTGGTGCGGCAGCTTGGTCATCCGCGTCCGCAGCCTGTCGCACGCTTCCTCGGCCGCCCGCGTCGCCCCTTCGACCAGACCATAATCGTCGAACACCACGACGCCGCCGCACACCATGTGCGGCAGCAACTGGTCGAGCGCAAAGGCGGTGGGCTCATAGACGTCGAGATCGAGATGAAGGAGCGCGATGCGCAGCGCCGGATGCGCGGCGAGGAACGCCGGCAGCGTCTCGAACACATTGCCCTCGACCAGTTCGATATTCGTGAAGCCCTTGTCGGCGATCAGCCCCCCCAGGTCGGCGCGGGCGATCCCGGGACCGCCCGCCGCCTCGAACTCGGCGATGAAGCGCTGATCGGCCTCGCCGCTCACCGCCTCGCGCGGAAAGGCGCCGAACGCATCGAAACCGATGATCGGCCGCGCATCGGCGTTCTCCAGAATGCCGCGATACGATGCGAACCGCATCAGCGAGGTGCCCTTATAGACCCCCAGCTCGACGATCGCGCCCGGAAGATCGAGGATCTGCCGATATAGCTCGTAATGCGCCAGCAGCTTGGCGATGCGCGAACTGTGCCCGCGCAGGTAAAAGCTGTTCTCGACTTCGCACAGGTCGCCGGGCGGCGGCGGCACATAATGACGCATCGGTTACGGTACTCCCCCACAAGACCGGGCGGCGACGATCCCATCGCCCCCGACCCTCTCCATAGCAGGATTTTCCCGCGCGCCCCTACGTCCGGCAAAAGATTGCTACGGCCGCGTATACAGAAACCGCCGCCGCCTTGCCTCAGCCGAACGCGATCGCCGGCAGTGCGTCGCGCGCCTTTTCGGGGCGGATATAGATCGACGACAGCGTCGGCAGCGCCGCGTGGAGCGTCTTTTCGATCGTCTCGATCAGCGTCTCGGCGTCCCCCATCGCCAGCGCATCGTCGAAATCGGCGCTGATCGCGACGAAGATCCGGTCGGGGGCGGTGTGGATCGTGCGGACATGGTTGACTGCGACGATGCCCGGCTGCGCCGCCACGATCCGCCGGACGGCCTCGACCACCTCGGGATCGGCGCGCTCACCGATCAGCAGCCCCTTGGCCTCGCGCGCCAGCAGCGTCGCGACCGCGCCCAGCAGTAACCCGATCACGATCGACGCCAGCCCGTCGATGCGCGGGTCTTGCCAGGCATGGCTGGCCCATACCCCCAGCCCGGCGACGATCAGCCCGGCCAGCGCGGCGCTGTCCTCGAACAGCACGATGAACGCCGCCGGATCCTTCGAGCCGCGGATCGCTGCCCACCAGCCCGTTTCGCCCTTCGCTGCGGCGAAGGCGCGCATCGCGAGCATCCACGAACCGCCTTCCAGCAGCATGGCCACCGCCAGCACGATATAGTTGGCGAGCGGATCGCGCAGCGGTTCGGGCGCGGCGATGTGGCGATAGCCTTCATAGACCGAAACGCCGGCGCCGAGCCCGAAGATCAGGATGGCGACGACAAACGCCCAAAAATAGAGTTCGCGGCCATAACCGAACGGGTGCTCGGCGTCGGGCGCGCGCCGCGCGCGGCGCTGGCCGTGGAGCAGCAGCAGCTGGTTTCCGCTGTCGACCAGGCTGTGCACGCCTTCGGTCAGCATCGACGACGATCCGGTGATCGCCGCCGCCACGAACTTGGCGACGGCGATCCCCAGATTCGCGAGCAGCGCGGCATAGAGGACCAGGTTCGCGCGCCATCCCGACGCGGGCGCGGCAGCCATCGGCGCCTAGCGTCCGCCCGCGGTCACGTCTGCGCCGGCGCGGCGCCGCCGATCAGCCGCCAAGGCCGACCTTCGACAGCACGCGATCGACGATCCCCTTGTGCGCCGGATCGTCCGCATCCCCCTGCGCACGCCGCGCTTCCTCCGCGGCGTCATAGCCCGAACTCTCGGGCGCCTCATGGTTGTGGATGGGCTGGGTCGAGGCGGGCGGGTCCGACGCATCCATCGATTCGTCGAGCGCGCGATCGAGCCGCGCTTCCTTGTTCTCGGGGTCGCGCGCCAACCGCTCGGCAATCGAGCCGTCGGTGCCGGCATCGTGCTTGGCGGCCGCCGGACGCACGCCCTCCTGCTCGCTCTCGGGGCCGGGGGCGACCGACATCTTGTCGAGCGCCGGCTGCAACGGGTTGTTCTCCATCATCCGTCTCCTGAACAGTCTCGCTCGGTCAACGAATGGCGGCCGCACCGGTTGCGGCGGGGAGCCCGACGCAAAAGGGGCCCGGCAGTCGGTGCTGCCGGGCCCCTGTCTGTCATCTGTTCGCTCGGACGAAAGCCGCGTCGATCAGTCGCGCGAGCTGCCGAACAGGCGCAGCAGGAACAGGAACATGTTGATGAAGTCGAGATAGAGCTCCAGCGCGCCCATCACGACGGCCTTCTCCTGCTGGGCAGTGCCGCCGACATAGGCATAGACGCTCTTGATCTTCTGCGTGTCATAGGCGGTGAGCCCCGCGAACACGAGCACCCCCAGCACGCTGATGATCATGCTCATCGTGCCCGACTGGAGGAACAGGTTGACCAGCATCGCGATCAGGATGCCGACCAGGCCCATGATCAGGAAGGTGCCGAGCCCCGACAGGTCCTTCTTGGTCGTGTAGCCCCACAGGCTCAGCGCCGCGAAGCCTGCCGCGGTGCCAAAGAACACCTGCGCGATCGAGCTATCAGTATAGGCGACGAAGATCGTCGACAGCGACGCGCCGAGCAGCGCGGCATAGGCATAAAACATGCCCTTCAGCGCGGCGGCCGAGAAACGCGCCATGCCGAAGTTCATCGCCAGCACGATCCCCAGCGGCGCCAGCATCACCAGCCAGCCGACCGGGGTGGGCGCCAGCGTATAGCCGCGCGCGGTTTCGCGCAGCGCGAACAGCACGCTCATCAGGCTCTGCGACTTGCCGAACAGCATCGCGACGATGCCCGTCAGCAACACGCCCGAGAGCATGTGGTTATAGACCGAAAGCATGTACGACCGCAGACCGGCGTCGAACGATGCCGCGCGGACATCCGACTGCCCATAGGGGGCAGCGCCCGTCCGTGGATCCGACCAGTTCGCCATTATCAACTCCTTCGCCGGCCCTCCGCCGGCTTCACCGCAAATATCGGCCCGGCGGCCGTTCTTTTCAAGCAAAACCGCTTGGGGGCGGGCAACGATCCGTGGTTCAAACGGTCATGCACCGACTCTTCGTCGCGCTTCGTCCGCCCGGTCCGGTCCGCGCGCAGTTGCTGGCGCTGATGGGCGGCGTTCCGGGCGCCCGCTGGCAGGACGAGGACCAGTTGCACATCACGCTGCGTTTCATCGGCGCGGTGGAGACGCGGGTGGCCGAGGACATCGCGCTCGCGCTCTCCAACGTCCATGCCGCGCCGCTGACGCTCGCGCTCGACGGCGTCGGCAGCTTCGGCGCGCGCGGGCGTCCGAACGCGCTCTGGGCCGGCCTGCGCCCGCACGATGCGGCGGCCGAGCTGCACAAGAAGGTCGATCACGCGCTCGTCCGCGCTGGCCTCGAACCCGAACGCCGCGCCTATCTGCCGCACGTCACGCTCGCGCGGTTCAGCAGCGGCGCCGCGGCGGACGTCGACCCGTTCCTGCGCATGCATGCGGCGCTGGCAAGCGCGCCCTTCACGCTCGACCATCTGTTGCTGTTCGAAAGTCATCTCGGCCGCGAGCGCGCGCGCTACAGCGCCGTCGGGCGCTTCGCGTTGCGCGGCTGACCGATGCCCGCTTACGGCGAAACGCGCCGGGGCGGCGGCAGGACGATGGCGACCGGCCGCCCCGGAGCGCGGCCCCGACCTCGCAGGCGCGCTGCTCGCCTCCTATCTCGCCGGCCATGATCAAGTCGCTGATGGTGGCCGCGCGCGATCGCGACCGGCTTGCCGAGATTCTCCGCATCACGACCCGCTTCGGGCTCGACATGCTCGTCGCGCGCATCGGGCTCGCGGGCGAAGCACCGCCTGCGGACGCGCCGGGCGAGCAGCCCGCGGCCGGCGTCGCCGACCCGCAGCCGCGCCGCGCCCGGCTGGCGCTCGAGGCGCTCGGGCCCACCTTCGTCAAGCTCGGTCAGATCCTTGCCACGCGCGCCGATCTGCTCGGCCCCGAATGGATCGCCGAACTCGAACAGTTGCACAGCAATGCGCCGACGCTTCCCTTCGCCGCGCTGCGCGACGCGGTCGAGGCAGCGCTCGGCCAGCCGCCCGAGTCCGCCTTTGCCGGCTTCGATCCCGAACCGCTCGCGGCGGCATCGATCGCCCAGGTTCACCGCGCGACGCTCCCCGACGGGCGCGCCGTCGTGGTCAAGATCCGCCGCCCGGGCATCCGCCCGCGCATGGAGGCCGATCTGCGCCTGATCGCGCATCTCGCGCGGCTGGCGGAAGCGAGCAGTGCCGAGGCCCGCCGCTTCGCCCCCGCCGCGATGGTACGCCAGCTCGCCGAGGCGGTGCTCGCCGAACTCGATTTCCGCGCGGAAGGGCGCAATGCCGACCGGCTCCGCGCCGACTTTGCCGACGATCCGCGCGTCGTCGTGCCCGAGATCCATTGGGACTGGACGTCCGAGACGCTGCTCGTGATGGACTATATCGACGGCGTCGCGCCGCGCGATGCCGCGACGCTGCGCGCGGCGGGGATCGATCCGGCCGCCATCGCGGCGCTCGGCGCCGACATCGTCCTCGACATGGTGCTCGTCAACGGCCGCTTCCACGCCGATCCCCACCCCGGCAACCTGCTCTGCCTGCCCGGCAACCGGATCGCGCTGATCGATCTGGGCATGATCGGCCATGTCAGCCCGCGTCGCCGCGCCGAGTTCCTCCGCTTCGTCCAGGCGATCGTCACCGGCGATCCGGCGGCGCTTGCCGAAACGCTGGCGGGCTGGGCGCAGCAGCCGAGCCCCCCGCCCGAGCCCGTCCAGCGCGCCGCCGAACGACTGGTCGCCCGCCATGGCGGCACGCGGCTCGAGCTGGCGGCGCTCGTCGGCGATTTCATGCCGCTGCTGCGCGAGGAAGGGCTGACGATGCCCCCCGACCTGCTGCTCATCTTCAAGGCGATGGTGACGATCGACGGCGTGCTCGCCGGGATCGAGCCCGGCTTCGACCTGTCGGGCGCGGTGCGGCGTGCCTTTGTCCGCATCCTCGGCGCGCGGCTGTCGCCGGGCAGCTGGGGGCCGGCGGCGGGCGCGCTCGCCTGGGAAGTCGCGCGGCTCGGCGAGGACGCGCCGCGCCTGCTGCGCGCGCTCGTCCGGCGGATCGAGGCGCCCGAGCCCGCGCCGGCCCCCGCCGCCGATCCGGCGCTGCCGCGCGCGGTGACGCGGGCGGGTCAATGGATCGCGGTCGCCATCGTCGCGGCGGCGGCCATCCTTGCGGTCTTCGGCTGAGGGGTCGGCCCGGCGCGGCGGCTAGCGCGGGGCCGCCTCGCCCCCCGGGCCGCCGGCGCGCGCGCCATTGTCGGGCACCGGCCCCTCACGCTCCATCTGCAGCGCGTGGTTGGTGTTGAACCCGACAAAGATCGTGACGATGATGATCGCCACCACGATCGCCGCCAGCGCGGCGACCTTGCCCAGTCGCCGTGTCGGCGGGCGTCGCTCCGGGTCGAGATGTTCTTCGCCTGCCATGTCGTCGATCTCCGTCGTCCCGGTTGCCGGACCGGCACCAGGCTGTCCGGAAGGCGAACGCACGGCAGACGCCGGGGTGCCCGCCGCCTGCCCGGTTCAGCCGAAACGGCGCACCAGCGCGTCGGCCGCCGCCGCCACGTCGGCCCAGGCGATGTCGAAATCGGCCGCATCGCCATAATAGGGATCGCGCACCCCGCTCCCTTCGCGCCCGGCGACATGGTCCATCAGCAACGACAGCGTCGCCGTCGCATCTGCGGGCGCCAATGCCCGCAGATCGGCAAGGTTCTGCGGATCGAGCGCAAGGATCTGGTCGAACCTGCCGAAGTCGGCCGCCGTCACCTGTCGGGCGCGATAGCCGCCGATCTCGATGCCGTGCCGTCGCGCCACCGCCTGTGCGCGCCGATCGGGCGGGTTGCCCACATGCCATGCGCCGGTGCCCGCCGAATCGACCTCGACCTCCATCCCCGCCGCGGTTGCCGCCGCCCGGAAGGCCGCCTCGGCCAGCGGCGAGCGGCAGATATTGCCCAGGCATACGAACAGGAACCGCCGCGGAGATTCGATTGCTGCCATCCAAACACCCTTTCGTAAATTCGGTACGGTTGATAGCCTGATCGTCAGAACGATAAGACGGAGAGGAAAATGGCAGTTTCAGGCGATTCGCCGCCGGTCGCGAAGACATCCCCCTATTCCTGGTACGTTCTGTTCCTGCTGTTTCTGGTCTATGCGCTCAACTTCATCGACCGACAGGTGCTGACGATCCTCGCGCCGCACATACGGCGCGACCTGGGGCTTAGCCATGCCGATATCGGCTTCCTCTACGGCACCGCCTTTGGCGTGTTCTACGCGCTGTTCGGCATCCCGCTCGGGCGGCTGGCCGACAGTTGGCATCGCGTGCGGCTGCTCACGCTGGGGCTGGCGCTCTGGTCGGCGATGACTGCGGTCTCGGGCTTCGCGCGCACCGGACTTCAACTGGGCGCCGCACGCATCGGCGTTGGCATCGGCGAGGCGAGCGCCGGGCCCGCCGCCTATTCGCTGCTCTCCGACTGGTTCCCCCGCCGCCGCCGCGCCACCGCGCTCGCGCTCTATTCCAGCGGCATCTATATCGGCGGCGGCTTCTCGCTGTTCCTCGGCGGGCTGATCGTCGATCGGTGGAATGCCGCGTGGCCCGTCGCCGCAACCGCGCCGCTCGGCCTCGCCGGCTGGCAGGCCGCATTCCTCGCCGTCGGGCTGCCGGGGCTGCTGCTCGCGCTCTGGGTGGCGACGCTCCGCGAGCCGCAGCGCGGCCAGGCCGACGGGCTGATCGCCCCGCCCAGCCCTGCGCCGTTCCGCGGCTTTTTCGAGGAACTGCTGACGATCGTGCCGCCCTTCACGCTGATCGGCGCCGCGCGCAACCGCACGCTCGCGAGCAATCTGGCCGCGCTCGCGCTGATTGCCGCCGCGGTCTGGGCGCTGCTGCGGATCGGCGAACCGCCGCATCAGTGGCTGGCCGTGGGGATCGGCGCCTATGCCGTATGGTCGTGGGGATCGGCGTTGCGCCGGCGCGACGCACCCGCCTTTGCGCTCACCATCGGCACCCCGGCCTTTCTGCTCGTGATCCTCGCTTACGGCCTCAATTCGTTCATGGCCTATGCGGTCGCCTATCTCGCGCCGAGCCATGCCGCACACGCCTTCGCCGCGACCAGCCGCGAGGCGGGTCTGCTGATCGGCGCCCCGGCGATGGTGGCGGGCTTCCTCGGCGTCTCGCTCGGCGGGATCGTCGCCGACCGGTTGCGCCAGCGCCACGCCGCGGGCCGCCTGTTCGTCGTGCTGTTCGGCTCGGTCGCTCCGGTGCCGCCGCTCGTGCTCGCCTTCACCACCGATCAGGCGACGCTCTTCTATGCGATGCTGCCCGTGTGCCAGTTCGTGTCGAGCGCGGCGCTGGGCGCGGCCGCCGCGGCGACGCAGGAACTGGTGCTGCCGCGGATGCGCGGCGCGGCGACCGGTGCCTTCTTCATCGGCACCACGCTGATCGGCCTGTCGCTCGGGCCGTATCTTGCCGGACGCATCGCCGACCAGACGGACAGCATCGCCACCGGCATCCTGTGGCTGACGCCCAGCGTTCCGGTCGCGCTGATCGCGGCGATCGCGGCCTGCCGGCTGGTGCCGCGCGCCGAAGCCACTCGCGAAGCCCGCGCGCGGGCGGCGGGCGAGCCGCTCTGACCGCGACGCCGGGCGGACGCTTTGCGGCGCGAAAACCAATCGTTCACGGCCTTCGCCCTACAATGGGTTCAGGAGGCTTCGATCGCATGTTTTCGGCCCAGGACCGTCCGCCCAGCCCGCCCAGTGCGTTCGACCGCCGCGACGGCGCGCGCGCCGAAGTCGCCTTTCTTGGCCGCGCGTCGGGCGACGTCGCGCGCTCGATCGCGCGGATCCACGACCTTTCGGCCAATGGCTGCCGCATCCAGGCCTTTGCCCGGTTCCAGCGCGGCGAGCCGCTCGTGCTCGTCCTGCCCGGGCTGATCGTCCGCGCCGCCGTGGTCGTGTGGACCGAGGACGATCACGCCGGCTGCCGCTTCGCCGCACCGCTCGAGCCGGCGGAACTGGCCCAGCTCGGCGCGTGGAGCGATCTTGCCCGCCCCGACGGCAATATCGAGCACATCTGAAGCCCGCCGGGCCGCGCCGTCCCGACGCGCGCCGATTCAGGCCGGCACGAACACGCCGCAGGCGATGCGCTTGCCCGAATTGCCCGACGGATCGGTCTTGTAGTCGTCGGGATCGGCATGGACGACCAGCGCCGATCCGTCGCCGTCCATCAACTGCGCAAAGCTGCCCGCCGGCAGGGTGAAGGTAATGTGATCGCTGCCGTCGGGCTTGACCTTCAGGTTGGGCAGATCGCCGGCGTGCGAGCCCGCGGGATTGTCCTTGCCATGCTGGCGCTGGCCGGGGTTCCAGTGCCCGCCGGCACTCGCGAAATCGGGGGGCGTGCACTGGCCGATCGCGTGGATGTGCGTGCCGTGCACGCCGACGGGCATCCCCTTCACATCCACGATCACGCGGACGATGCCGTCGATCTCCTCGGCCACCGCCTTGCCGACGTCGCGGCCCTCGGCATCCTTGATGTCGGCCTGCGCACGTGCATGGCTGGCCATGTAGCGCGCGGTCTTCTGCGGCGAGGCGCAACCGCCCAGCGCCACCAGTGCCACCCCCGCCGCCAGGGCTGCGACTTTGATCCCCATCATGGCATTTTCTCCCGTCACGCAAATTCGCCCCTGTAATGGCCCCGCGCCGCCCGCGTTCCAAGGGGGAACACGCCCCGTCGCGCCGCTTCCGTCGTGCGACGGGCTCGGACCGGCGGCGCCCGCTGGCCGGTGCGGAGGCGCTGACAACGCCGGACGGCGGCCGTCGCGGGGCAAATCGCCTGCGCAAAGCGGGATACGCATCTTCCCGGGCACTTCCCCTATGGGTCCGGGCACGCTAAGGCCCTTCGCGAATCTCGCATTCGCAGCACTGGCGCGCCCGCGCGGGGAGCTGCGGCAACGGGCCTTTCCCCGGAAGGGCACGCGGCTGGCAGGACCCGCCTCCCCGAGCCGCCCGTGCTGGGCACAACAAGGGAAGGAACCCCAGCCCCATGACTGCCATCGGCAACGATACCCTCGGCACGCGCGACGAACTTTCCGTCGGCGGCAAGCGCTACAGCTTCTACTCGCTCCCCAAGGCCGCGGCGAAGCTGGGCGACATCAGCCGCCTGCCCTTCTCGATGAAGGTGCTGCTGGAAAACATGCTCCGCTTCGAGGACGGCACCACCGTCACCACCGAGGACGCGCAGGCGATCGTCGACTGGCAGAAGAACCCCAAGGCGCCGAGCCGCGAGATCCAGTATCGCCCGGCGCGCGTGCTGATGCAGGACTTCACCGGCGTGCCCTGCGTGGTCGACCTGGCGGCGATGCGCGACGCGATCACCAAGCTCGGCGGCGACGCGGCCAAGATCAACCCGCAGGTGCCCGTGCACCTCGTCATCGACCACTCGGTGATGGTCGACGAATTCGGCACGCCCAAGGCGTTCGAGGACAATGTCGCGCTCGAATATCAGCGCAACGCCGAACGCTATGAGTTCCTCAAGTGGGGCTCGAAGGCGCTCAACAACTTCCAGGTCGTGCCCCCGGGCACCGGCATCTGCCACCAGGTGAACCTCGAATATATCGGTCGCGGCATCTGGTCGTCGACCGCGGCGGACGGTTCGGAAGTCGCCTATCCCGACACGCTCGTCGGCACCGACAGCCACACCACGATGATCAACGGCCTGGGCGTGCTCGGCTGGGGCGTCGGCGGCATCGAGGCCGAGGCCGCGATGCTCGGCCAGCCCGTGTCGATGCTGATCCCCGAAGTCGTCGGTTTCAAGCTCACCGGCAAGCTGCAGGAAGGCATCACCGCGACCGACCTCGTGCTCACCGTCACCCAGATGCTGCGCGCCAAGGGTGTGGTGGGTCGCTTCGTCGAATTCTACGGCCCGGGCCTGCATTCGATGACGCTCGCCGACCGCGCGACGATCGCCAACATGGCGCCCGAATATGGCGCGACCTGCGGCTTCTTCCCGATCGACGACAAGACGCTCGACTATATGCGCCTCACCGGCCGCCCCGACGAAACCGTCGCGCTGGTCGAAGCCTATGCCAAGGCGCAGGGCATGTGGCACGCGGTCGACGCCCCCGAGCCGATCTTCACCGACACGCTCGAACTCGACATGTCCACCGTCCGTCCGTCGCTCGCCGGCCCGAAGCGTCCGCAGGACCGCGTCAGCCTCGACAGCGTCGACGAGGTGTTCAACGGCGACCTCACCAAGGTCTACAAGAAGGAAAAGCCCGTCCGCGTCGCGGTCGAGGGCAAGGACCACGATATCGGTGACGGCGACGTCGTGATCGCCGCGATCACCAGCTGCACCAACACCTCGAACCCGTCGGTGCTGATCGCCGCCGGCCTCGTCGCCCGCAAGGCGCGCGCGCTGGGCCTCACCCGCAAGCCGTGGGTCAAGACCTCGCTCGCCCCGGGGAGCCAGGTGGTCACCGACTATCTGAACAAGGCCGGCCTGACCGAGGATCTCGACGCGATCGGCTTCAACCTCGTCGGTTATGGCTGCACCACCTGCATCGGCAACTCGGGCCCGCTCGCGGAGCCGATCAGCCAGGCGATCAACGGCAACGACATCGTCGCCGCGTCGGTGCTGTCGGGCAACCGCAACTTCGAAGGCCGCGTCTCGCCCGACGTCCGCGCCAACTTCCTCGCCTCGCCGCCGCTCGTCGTCGCCTATGCGCTCAAGGGCACGGTGACCGAGGACATGTACGAGACGCCGATCGGCGAAGGCACCAACGGCCCGGTCTTCCTCAAGGACATCTGGCCCTCGAACGAGGAAGTGCAGCAGTTCATCAGCGCGAACATCGACGACGAGATGTTCCGTTCGCGCTACGGCAACGTCTATCTGGGCGACAGCCACTGGCAGGGCATCACCGTGACCGGCTCGGACACGTACAGCTGGCCGACCAGCTCGACCTACATCCACAACCCGCCCTATTTCGACGGCATGTCGATGACCCCGGCGCCGGTGCAGGACATCGTCGACGCCAAGCCGCTGGCGATCCTCGGCGATTCGATCACCACCGATCACATCTCGCCCGCCGGCAGCATCAAGGCGGACTCGCCCGCCGGCGTGTTCCTCCAGGAACGCCAGGTGTCGAAGAAGGACTTCAACAGCTACGGCGCGCGCCGCGGCAACGATGAAGTCATGGTCCGCGGCACCTTCGCCAACATCCGCATCAAGAACGAGATGGTGCCGGGCGTCGAAGGCGGCATGACCAAGTACGCCGGCGAAGTGATGCCGATCTACGACGCGGCGATGCGCCACAAGGCCGACGGCACCGCGCTCGTCATCGTCGCGGGCAAGGAATATGGCACCGGCTCGTCGCGCGACTGGGCGGCGAAGGGCACCAACCTGCTCGGCGTCCGCGCGGTCATCACCGAGAGCTTCGAGCGTATCCACCGCTCGAACCTGGTCGGCATGGGCGTGCTGCCGCTGCAGTTCGCCGAGGGCGTGACCCGCGAGACGCTGAAGCTCGACGGCTCGGAAACCTTCACCATCACCGGCGTCGCGGGTCTCCGCCCGCGTCAGGACGTCGAGGTGAAGCTCACCCGCGCCGACGGCTCGTCGGAAACCTTCATGACGCGTTGCCGGATCGATACCGTCAACGAGCTCGAATATTTCCTCAACGGCGGCATCCTGCACTATGTGCTGCGCAAGCTGGCCGCCTGATCGGGACTGACCCGTCAGCGTGAACTGCGAAAGGGAGGGCCGTCCGGTCCTCCCTTTTTCGTTGCCCGGTCGTGAAGATTTGACTGGCGCCGTCCCGCGCGACCCGTCATGGGCCTCGCGCATGGACGAAGAGTATATCTATGACGAAGCGAGCGGCGAATGGGTGCCCGCCTCGCAGGCGAAGCCCCAGGCCGATGCGCCTGCCGCCGACGGCGTCGAAGTACGCGACGCGGTGGGCAACCTGCTCGCCGACGGCGACAGCGTGACGCTCATCAAGGACCTGAAGGTCAAGGGCACCAGCCAGACGCTCAAGCGCGGCACCGCGATCAAGTCGATCCGCCTCACCGGCGACCCGCAGGAGATCGATTGCCGTTTCGACGGCATCAAGGGCCTGGTGCTGCGCGCCGAGTTCGTGCGCAAGCGCTGATCCGCCGCCGCCGGGACGGGGCCGCGCCCCGCCCGGCCGCGGTTCAGCCGATCACGCGCCCCGCAACGGCGTCGAGCTTGTCGAGCAGGTCGGGATCGCGCACGCCGGGGGCGGTAATCAGCGCGGCGTCGAGGCAGGTGTCGATCGGGCTCGCCGGGCGCTCCGCCGGCAGGTTGCGCAACAGGTGCATCACCAGCCGCCGCGCCTTGCCGGCATTGTCCGAAAGCTGGGCGATCACCTGCGCGACGTCGACCGCCTCGCCCTCCTCCCGCCAGCAGTCATAATCGGTGATCATGCCGACCAGCGCATAGGGCAGCTCGGCCTCGCGCGCGAGCTTGGCCTCGGGCATCGCGGTCATCCCGATCACATGGCAGCCCCAGCTCCGATAGAGGTGGCTCTCGGCACGCGTCGAAAATTGCGGCCCCTCCATCGCCAGATAGGTGCCGCCGACATGCGTCTCCGCCCCCGCCGCCCGCGCCGCCTCGGCCGCCAGCGCGGAAAGGCGCGGACACACCGGGTCCGCCATCGAGACATGCGCGACCATCCCCGATCCGAAAAAGCTCGACGGCCGCCCCTTGGTGCGGTCGATGAACTGGTCGACGATCGTGAACGTCCCCGGTGCCCGCGCCTCATCGAGGCTGCCGACCGACGAGATCGCGAGCACGTCGGTAACGCCCAGCCGCTTGAGCACGTCGATATTGGCGCGCACGTTGAGGTCGGACGGGCTCACCCGGTGGCCGCGGCCGTGGCGCGGCAGGAACACGACGCGCGCATGGCCGACGCGCCCGACATAGCATTGGTCCGACGGCATCCCCCAGGGGCTCGTCACCTCCACCCATTTGCCGTCCTCGACGCCCTCGACGTCGTAAAGGCCCGAACCGCCGATGATCCCGATCGTCCAGCCTGCCATCGTTCCCCCCTGCTTCCGTCCCGATCGCCGCCGGCAGGCGCCCGTCGCCGCCGCTGGCACGGGCGCCTGCCGCCGCTGGCGCGCGCCCTTGCGCCGCGCTAGGCAGGCTGCGACGCCGCCGCAAGCCCGTTTCGCCGCAAGGATGAAGCTCCCGATGCCGATGATCGCCGCCGCCCTGTTGCTCGCCCTGCCGACGCCGCCCCTCCCGGCCCAGGCGGGCACCGCCCGCCCGGCGGCGGCCGCCGCGTCCGCCGCCGATACCGTCGACACCGCCGGCAACCGGCTCGAACCGCTCGCCGCCGCCGCATCGGATGCCGCACGCGGCGCCTGCACCGCCGACGGCGCCTGGTGCGTCCGGCTGGCCGAGGGCGACGACGCGCCCGCGCTGCTCGTCCGCACCGCGGCGGGAACGCACCGCTATCCGCTCCCCGATCTGCCCGCGGGCGGCGACGGCGAAGAGAGCGCGCCCGGCCTCTGGCCGCAACGCATCGTGCTGTCCGGCACCGGCGGCCTGATCCTGGGCGTGCTCACCGAACAGCGCGCCATGTATTCGGGCGGCGGCGCCAGCGCGTCGCAGCTTCACCTGCTCCGCATCCCCACGGCGCCCGCGCCCGGCGGCGACCGGGACGACGCGGCGGCCCAGTTGCTCGTCACGCTGCCCTGGAGCGGCGGTTCGATGATCCGCGCCTGTTTCAGCGAGGCCGACATGCGCCAGCGTGCAGGCGCCTGCCACGACGAATATGATTTCGCCGCCAGCCTCGCGCTCGCACCGGGCGGCAGCGCGGGCCTGCCCGTCCTCCAATATCGCTCGGTCTCGACCAGCTTTCCCGGCCCCGTCTCGCGCAGCCGCGATTCGCTCGCCGGCCGTCGGCTGCACAAGCACGATCTGGTGCGCGTCACCGATCCGCAATGCAGCGTCACGCGGCGGCTCGTCGCCGATCCGGCCACGCACGGCTATCGCCTCGACGCGCCGCTGCCCGACTGCGCCGACTATACCCAGCCCTGACGCCGCACGCTTCAATCGCCGCGCGCGATGGCCTAGAACGGCCGATGTTTCCAGCGTTCGGAAAGGCCCGCCATGGCAGAGATCATCAACCTGCGTGCCGCCCGCAAGGCGCGCGACCGCGCCGCTCGCGCCGCGGCGGCCGATGCCAACCGCATCGCGCATGGCCGGACCAGGGCCGAGAAACAGGCGGCGCGTGACGAGGCCGCACGCCAGGCGCGACAGCTCGACGGCGCCCGGATCGAACCCGCCGACCGGGATTAAAGGGGGAACGGTCGTGCCGCTCCCCCTCCCCCTTTATTGCTTACAGCGCGCGGAAACGGATCGCCTGCCCGCCGCCCGGTGCCAGCCTTAGCGTCAGCGTGTCGCTCGCCCGCACGGCGCGCTTCTCGATCACGATCGAATGGCGTTTCTCGGTCCGGTAATCGGCGTCGTCGCCGTCGCGATAGATCTGCGCCTCGTATCGCCGCGCGGGGTCGAGGAAGTCGAGCTTGACCGTCAGCGTCCGCGCCTGCTCGTCGCTCACCGCGCCGAGGAACCAGTCGTTGCCGCCGCGGACCTTGCGCGCCACGGTGACGTAATCGCCGACCTCGCCGTTGAGCACGCGCGTCTCGTCCCAGTCGACGCCGACGTCGCGGATGAACTGGAAGGCGGCAAGGTGCTGCTCGTAATTCTCGGGCAGGTCGGCCGCCATCTGCACCGGCGAATAGAGTACGACATAGAGGGCGAGCTGCTTCGCCTCGGTCGACAGGATCGGCGTGCCGCCCTTGCCGGTCAGGCTCAGCACGCCGGGGGTGAAGTCCATCGGCCCCGCCAGCATCCGCGCGAAGAACAGGTTGGCCTCATGCTCGGGCGGATTCTTCGGATCGCCCCACGCATTATATTCCATCCCGCGCGCGCCTTCGCGGCTCACCCAGTTGGGATAGGTGCGGCGCAGCCCGGTGTCCTTGATCGGCTCGTGCGCGTTGATCGCGACCTGATAGCGATGCGCCGTCTCGAGCACGCGCAGGTGATGGTTGGACGAGAATTGGCCGTCATGCCATTCGCGCAGCGGCTCGCCGTTGGGGCCGACGCGCTCGATCTGGCCGGCATCGGCGACATAGCCGGTCTTGACGACATGCTCGCCATGGTCGCGCGCGAACCGCATCGCGCGTTCGAGCTGGTCCTCATAATGGCTCATCGAACCGCCGGTCTCGTTATGACCGATCAGCGAGACGCCCTTCTTCCTTGCATAATCGGCGAGGAAGCGGGCGTCGAAATCGGGGGTCGGCCTGTCGAAATCAAATCCCTTGCCGTCGCCGAACCACGCCGTGTCCCAGCCGATGTTCCAGCCTTCGACCAGCACGCCGGGAAAGCCGTACTTCGCCGCGAAGTCGATATAGCGCTTGACGTTGGCGGTGTTCGCGCCGTGCACGGGCTTCGATCCCCAGGCCGATTTGTCGACGTGCATCTCCCACCACACGCCGACATATTTGCCCGGCTTGAAATAGCTGACATCGCCCAGCTTGTTCGGCTCGTTGAGGTTCAGCTCGATGTGCGACATGTACAGGCCGGGCGCGTCCTTCGCGACGATCATCGTCCGCCACGGCGTCACGAACGGCGCGTCGCGCGTCACCTTGGCGGCGCCCGCGCCGGGGACCAGCGAGACGCGGAAGCGCGTGCCCTCGACCCGGCGCGCCCACATGCCCGAATAATCGACCAGCGACGCCTCGTGCAGCGCGATGTGCGTGCCGTCGGCAAGCTTCATCGTCATCGGTGTCTGCGCCAGCGACACCGACGAAATCGGCGTGCGGTCGTACAGATATTCGGCGCGGTTCCATTCATAGGCGGGCAGCCACCAGGCGGTGCCGTCCTGCGCGATCGAGAATTCGGTCAACTCGTCGAGGATGTGCGCGGTCTTCAGGTTGGGCTGGCCGGGCAGTTCGTAACGAAAGCCGAAACCGTCGTCGAACACGCGGAACACCACGTCCATCACCCGGCCCAGCGCGGTCGTCTCCTTCAACCGCACGCGCAGCTCGTTGTGGCGGTCGCGGATCGACTTCCACTCGCCCCAGGGCTGTTCCCAGCGCGTGTCGGCGCTCGCCCGCGCGGCGCTCTCGATCCGGAAACCGCGCTGCAGCTTGGGCGCGTCGGTGAACAGGAATCCCAGCGCCGACGGGTTGACCAGCGGTTTGCCGTCGCGCGTCACCGAATAAAGGGGGCGACCGTCATTGTCGGTGGTGATGGCGACGCGCAGATGCCCGTCGGGCGAATCGACCGTCTCCGCCCGGTTGGCGTTGCCCTGCGCCAGCGCGGGCGCCGCCGCCAGCATCAGCGCGCCCAGCGCGGCCCGGCGCGCCAGCGTTGCGACCTTGAACTTCATCGATCCCTCTCCTGCCCTGTCCTCGAACGGCACCCGAAGGTGCAGCGTCAGGCGACGATCAGCGCGGCATAGGGCGGCAGCCCCGCCATGTCCGCGCCGTTCACCGCCTCGACCACGCGTCCGCCCGCCAGCGCGGCGGGCGTTGGCAGCGGTGTCATACCCAGGTTGAACGCGCAACGCAGCGTCTCGCCCTCGCCCGAACGCGCAAAGACGAGCAGGTCGCCCTCGGCGACGAGTACCCGCATCGATCCCGCCGTCAGCGCCGGGTGCGCATGGCGCAGCGCGATCAGCCGCCGCGTCCAGGCGAGCAGCGAGTCGGGATCGGCCGTCTGGCGATCGACCGCCAGCGCGGCATGGTCGGCGCCCAGCGGCAGCCAGGGCTCGCCGCGGCTGAAACCCGCTGCTGGCGCATCGCCCTGCCACGGCATCGGCGTGCGCGCGCCGTCGCGGCTCAGCGTCAGCGGCCAGTTGGCGATCGCCTCCGGGTCCTGCAGCCGCTCGAACGGAATCTCGACCTGGGTGAGCCCCAGTTCCTCGCCATAATAAAGGATCGCGTTGCCGCGCAGCGTCAGCAGCAACAGCATCTTCATCCGCGCAAAGGCGGCGCGGTCGGCCGGCGCGACCCAGCGCGACAGCGCGCGCGGCGCATCGTGGTTCTCGAATGCCCAGCTCGGCCAGCCGATGCCGGCATCCTCGGGCCAGCCCTGCACCGCGTCGCGGACCAGCGCGGGCGTCAGCCGGTCGGCATAGAGGAAGTTGAAGCCATAGGCGCTGTTCAGCCGCGTCTCGCCGCGCGTGAAGGCGTGCATCTCGGGCTCGGGCGTCGGGCCGCCGACCTCGGCGACCAGGAAACGACCGCCGCATGCATCGGCGAGCGCGCGCAGCCGCTCCAGGAACTGCGGGATCGCCGCGTGGCTCTGGTTGTAGACGTGCTGCTGGAAATCGAACGGGCGCGTGCGCGGCTGGCCGTTGTCGGGCGCGGGCGGATTGTCGCGCAGTTCGGGGTCGTGCATCGTGAAGTTGATCGCGTCGAGCCGGAACCCGTCGACGCCGCGCTCGAACCAGAAGCGCGCGGTGGCCAGCGTCGCTTCCTGCACTTCCGGATTGTGGAAGTTGAGGTCGGGCTGCTCGCGCAGGAAATTGTGCAGATAATATTGGCCGCGCCGCGCGTCCCAGGTCCATGCCGGTCCGCCGAACACCGACTGCCAGTTGTTCGGCGGGCTGCCGTCGGGCCTGGCATCGGCCCAGACATACCAGTCGGCGCGCGCGTTGGTGCGGCTGGTGCGGCTCTCCTGGAACCAGGGGTGCTGGTCCGAACTGTGCGAATAGACCTGGTCGATCAGCACCTTCAGCCCCAGCGCATGCGCGCGCGCGACCAGCGCATCGAAATCGGCGAGCGTGCCGAACACCGGGTCGACGTCGCAGAAGTCGCTGATGTCGTAACCGAAATCGCGCATCGGCGACCGGAAGAAGGGCGATATCCACACTGCATCGACGCCCAGCCCGGCGATATGGTCGAGATGCGCGGTAATGCCGGCCAGGTCGCCCACCCCGTCGCCGTTCGCATCGGCAAAGCTGCGCGGATAGATCTGATAGATCACCGCCCCCTTCCACCACGGGCGGGACCGGGTCGTGATCGGGGCGGGACTGGGGGTCATCTGGTTCATCGTGCGGTTCCGGCCCGGCACACGGCATAGCCGAAGGCGGGGATGGTGAGCGTCAGGCTGCCCGGCGCTGCCGCCGCGGCGGGGCAGGCACCCGCCAGCGCGGCAAAGCCGGTCGATCGGGTCTCGACCTGGATATGGGCGGTGATCGGCGCGGACGCGCTGTTGAACGCGATCAGATATTCGTCGCCGCTTGCCGGATCGAAGCGCGACACGGCGAACAGCCCCGGCTTGTCGCCGGCCGCGCGGACGATCTGTGCCCCGCGCGTCAGCGCCGCGTGCGACCGGCGCAGCCGCGCCAGCGTCGCGATCTCGCGGAACAGCGGATGGCCGGGATCGAAGCTGCCGTCGGCGGTGGTGCGGCGCGTGCCCAGCAGGATATTGTCGTTGTAAACCGCGACCTTGCTCGGGAACATGTCCTCGCGCGCGTCCTGGTCGCCGCCGTCGCCGACAAAGCCCTGCTCGTCGCCCGAATAGAGCGTCGGCACACCCCGCAGCAGCAGCAGCATCGCCTGCCCCAGCGCGACGCGGCGCAACTGCTCGTCGTTGCTCGCCAGCGGGTTGGCCTGGCGCACCATCATCGCCGCGCGGCCTGCGTCATGGTTGCTGATAAAGGTCGGCAACCGGCGCGCCGTCGCCGCCCCGCCCTCGTACAGCGCGTCGGCCGCGAACAGCTTGGCGAGCCGGTCGGTCCCCGCCTTGCCCGCGATGACATCGTTGATGGCAGCCGCAAACCCGAAATCGAGCACAGCCGGAAAGCCGTCGACGCGGGTGTGCTGCGCCAGCGCCGCCGGATCGGGATCGGCCACCTCGCCAAAGATGTGGAAATTGGGGATGCCCTTTGCCGCCGCGCGGGCGCGCATCGCGGGGATGAACGCCTGCCAGAATTCGGGATTGACGTGCCGCGCCGTGTCGATGCGGAACCCGTCGATCCCGAACCGGTCGATCCAGCCGCCGAAAATGTCGATCATCCCCGCCACGACGCGCGGGTTTTCGGTCATCAGGTCGTCGAGCCCGACGAAATCGCCCATCGTCGAGCTTTCGCCGGCAAAGGTCGAGTTGCCGCGATTGTGGTAGTAGACCGGGTCGTTCAGCCAGGCGGGCCGCTTCACGTCGCGCTCGGCCGCGGGCACGAACGGGGTATAGGCATAGCCGGGGTCGGTCAGCCGCGCGAAATTGTCGGCGCTTTGCACCGCGTCGCCGGCAAAGCCCGGATTGATCGGGGCGCCGTTCACCCCGCCCTTGCGCGAATAGGGATAATCGGCGCGGCTGCGATACGGACATTCGCTCGCCCCGCCGCATTCGCGATACTGGATCACGTCGGCGGTGTGGTTGACGATGATGTCCATATACACCTTGATGCCGCGCGCATGCGCCGCATCGACCAGCGCCTTGAAATCGGCGTTGGTCCCGAAATGCGGGTCGACATTCTCGAAATCGGTGATCCAATAGCCGTGATAGCCCGCCGACTCCTGTCCCGGCGCGCCCTGCACGGGCTTGTTGCGAAAGATCGGCCCGACCCAGATCGCGGTGGCGCCCAGCGCCTCGATATAATCGAGCCGGCGGATCACGCCCTTCAGGTCGCCGCCATGGTAAAACCCCTTCGCGGTCGGGTCGAACCCGGTCCGCAGCCGGTCGCCGGTCATGCCGCCGCGGTCGTTCGCGGGGTCGGCATTGTCGAACCGGTCGGGGAGAAGGAAATACAGCACCTCGTCCTCGGGCAGCCGCGCCCGAAAGTCGCCGGCGCCCGGCTGCGCGCCCGCAGGGGCCGTCAGCGACAACGACATGCCCGCCGCCGCAGCGAGCAGGGCCAGGGTGGATCGACGAATCATGCGATGTGAACTCCCCTTCGCACAGCGTTCATTCCCGCCGGAAGCTCGCGTGCGAAGCCACGCAACGACACTCCCCGCACGGCGATGCGCGCCCGGGCCGCGCCCGGGATCGGCGGGGCGGATGCGGCGACCGGTCTGCACCCGGTCCGCACCCGCCCGCGCGCATCGTCAGAACTTGAACGTCGCGCCCGCCAGGAACCGGCGTCCGTAACGCTGGTAATCGATGACGTGGTTCGGCTGGTTCGGCTCGATCGTGACGAACGGCTCGTCGGTCAGGTTCTGCCCCTGCAGGAACAGCGACAGCCCGCGCAGCCCGCCCTGGAAGTCATAGCCGATCTGCGCATCGACGATCGTTTCCGGCAGCGCCCGCCGCCGCGCCGGCACCGCGCCGAACGCCGACACGTCGCCGATGAAGGTCGAGCGATAGCGAATGCTGCCGCGCGCCGAGAAACCCCATTTCTCGAAATAGGCGGTGCCGTTCGCCACCCACTTCGAATAGCCGGGCAGCGCGTCGGTCGGGTCGGTCGGCGTCGGCTTGATCTTGGTCTTGGTATAGGAAACGCCGCCGGTCACGCCAAAGCCGTCCAGCGCCTTGGTCAGCACCTCGAACGGCAGCGTGCCCGCCAGCTCGACGCCGTACAGCTCGCCGCCCTTGCCGTTGATCGGGTGCGTCAGCAGGCCGTTATAGTTGACGATCTGCCCGCCCGACACCGGCGGCACCGGAAACGCGCTGAAATCATACGGATCGGTGGCGTTGTAGACGTAGCTCTTGAGGTCCTTGTAATAGAACTGCGCCGCCAGATAGCCGCGCCGCCCGAAATAGCGTTCGAACGTCAGGTCGACCGCATTGGCGCGCCACGGCCGCAGATACGGGTTGCCCGACGATCCGTCGACGCGGGCATAGCTCGTGCCGTTCTGGACGATATAGGTATAGCCATAGCTGGTCGACGCCTTCATGTCGTCGAGCTTGGGCCGGATCGTCTCGCGCGCCGCCGCGAACCGGACGACAAGGTTGCTCGGGAAACGCAGCGACAGGTTCAGGCTGGGCAGCACGTCGATATAGTTGACGCTCTCGCGCCGCGGGATGCCGCCGATATTGGGCGATCCGTTGGCGTTCTGGCCCAGATAGACCGCGCTCGCGCCGTTCGAATTCTGGTCGGTGTTGACGAACTGCACGCCGAAATTGCCGGTCAGCTCCGACGCGCCGATCTGCGACTTGATGTTGCCCTGGACATAGGCGGTCATCAGCTTCTCGCGCACGTCATACGCCTTGACGACGACGTCGCCATAGGGGTTCGGCACGCGCTGGTAGACGCCGGCGTTGAGCAGCGCGACCGGGTCATAGCTGATCACCGGGCCCAGCCCGCTATAGCCGATATTGGTCGTCCCCAGCCGGAACTGCGCCGGCACCGGCAGGCTCGTCGTGCCGTTGGTGTTCGCCACCAGCCCCAGGAACGCCTCGTCGGGGGTCAGCGACTTGCCGCGATTGGTATAGTTGAGCCCGAACTGCACGCTCTGCAGCCAGGCGCTGTCGATCTCCTTGGCGATCTCGGTGCGGAACTGCCACAGCTCGTCGCGAACCTTGCGGTTATTGTAATAGCCGTCCTGCCCGCCGACGATCCGCGTGCCGTTGACCGCGGTCTGGTCGCCGCCCCAGCCCTGGGGCGAGGTCAGCACGATCGTGGCGAAGTCGCCATAGTTGAGCGACGGCTTGAACGCCGTGCCGCTGCCGGTGCTGCTGAAACCGATCGTGTCGGTGGCGCCCGCCGGGCCGCGGCCCGTGCCCGAATAGCTTTCGAGCGTCAGCTCGTTGCGGTCGGTCCGCGAATAGCTGACGTCCAGGAACGCGCTCCAGCCGTCATCGCCCTGGTACTTGCCGTTCCAGCCGAACGAATAGAGCTTGGCGTGGCGCTGGAAGGCGTCGTTGCGCAGCACGCCCTTCACGCCGCTGAACGTCCCGGCATTGACGAACCCGTCGGTGACGGTCGCGTTGCTCAGCGTCGCGCCGCCCCAGGCCAGCGGCAGCTCGAGCCCGCGCTTGATCTGGTCGTCCTTGAAGTCCGAATAAAAGGCGTCGAACGTCGTCGTGAACTCGGGCGCCGGCCGCCATTCCAGCGTGCCCTGCAACCCCAGCCGCTTGAGCGTGGTCGAGGTGTTGAACGACTTGGCGCCGCCGATCACCGCGCCCTGCGGCACGCCGGCATAGCCCCAGGCGTTGAATTCCTGGATCTGGTACGGCTCGTCGACATAGCTGGCGGCCAGCGCAACGCCCAGCGTGTCGTTCATGAACTGGTCGACATAGGTGCCGTTGACGCGATAGCCGAATTCCTTCGACCCGGCGTTGAGCTTGCCCAGATCGGCATAGGTGCCGCGCGCGCCCACCGAAAAGACGCGCTTGCCATATTCCAGCGGGCGGATCGTGTTGAGGTTGACCGTGCCCGACAGCCCCTGCCCGACCAGGCTCGCCATCGGCGTCTTGTACACCAGCACCTGGTTGACGACTTCCGACGGATACTGGTCATATTCGACCGCGCGGTTGTCGCCGGTCGAGGTCTGCTCGCGGCCGTTGAGCAGCGTGGTCGAGAAATCGGGGGCAAAGCCGCGGATCGAGATCACGTTCGAACGGCCCGACAGCCGCTGCGAGGTCAGGCCGGGCAGCCGCGCGATCGATTCCGCGATCGACGCGTCGGGCAGCTTGCCGATGTCCTCGGACGAGATCGATTCGACGACCTGGTCGCGCTTGAGCTTCTCGGCCACCGCATTTTCCAGGCTGGCGCGGAAACCCGTGACGACGATGGCGTCGCCCTGGGCGTCATCCTGCGCGGGCGCGGGGCTGGCGGTCTGGGTCTGAGTCTGGGCGTGGGCCGGAACGGCGGCGGCGCAGAGCGCGGCAATCGCGGCGCTGGTGCCGAAGGCGATGCGGGCGGCACGACGGCCGCGGAAGGTGCTCAGCAACTGGTCTCTCCCTTGTGCTTTCTGTTCGTCCCGGCTCGTCGTCGGCCGGTTGCAATCGCCCCCGGCTGCGGGTCGGGCAGCCCGGGATGCGCGGTGGCACCCTCAATCTTGCAAAACGGGGTATGTTCGCCAGCGCGCCACATACGTATTCAGGGCCGATCCGCGGCCGATGCGGCATTTCTGCACCACCCCGTGATTGACCGCGCTGTCGCTCTGCCCGCATGCATAATATGCGATCCGGTTGGACAGCGACCGTACGCGGGGAGGAGGTGCCATGGGCGTTCAGCGCAAGCCGACGTCGTTCGACATCGCGCAACTGGCGGGCGTTTCGCAGCCCACCGTCTCGCGCGCGCTGCGCGGCGAGGCGGGCGTCAACCCGGCGACGCGGATGCGGATCGAGGCGATCGCGCGCCAGTTGAACTATCGCGTCGACAAGGCCGCATCGAACCTGCGCGCACGCCATTCGCAGACGCTGGCGCTGCTCATCTTCGAAGATCCGACCCCCGACGATTCGCTCATCAACCCCTTCTTTCAGTCGATGCTCGGCTCGATCATCCGCGCCTGCGCCGAACATGACCACGACCTGCTCATCAGTTTCCAGCAACTGTCGAGCGACTGGCACACCGATTACGAGGATGCGCGCAAGGCCGATGGCCTGATCCTGCTCGGCTATGGCGATTACGAGCTCTATCGGGCACGGCTGAAGGCGCTTCAGGACGCCGGCACGCATTTCGTCCGCTGGGGCTCGGTCCAGTGCGAGGGCGCCGGGCTGACGATCGGCTGCGACAATCGCGGCGGCGGCGGCGAGGCGACGCGGCACCTGCTCATGCTCGGGCGCCGCGAAATTGCATTTCTGGGTACGGCGTCCAGCCATTATCCCGAGTTCCACGATCGCTATCGCGGCCATCTCGCCGCGCTCGCCGCGGCGGGGCTGCCGACGCGCGCCGCGCTTCAGTTCGACGCGATCACCACCGAGGAATCGGGCGCCGCCGCCGCGCGCGCGCTGCTCGCCTCGGGCGAACGCTTCGATGCCATTCTGGCGGCCAGCGACCTGATCGCGATCGGCGCGATGCGCGCGCTCCAGGCCGCGGGCAAACGCATACCGGAGGATGTTGCCGTGATCGGTTTCGACGATATTCCCGCCGCCGGGCTCGCCAGCCCTCCGCTCACCACCGTCATGCAGGACGCGCGGCTCGCCGGGCGCACGCTCGTCGAAACGCTGATCGCGCGGATCCGCGAGCGGCCGGTGGGGCCGTCGCTGCTCCCCACGCGCCTCGTCGTGCGCGGGTCGTGCGGCGCATGACGGCAGGAGCGGAAAAGCCGCGCCAGTCGCTCGCCGGGCTGTGGAACATCTCGTTCGGGTTTTTCGGCATCCAGATCGGCTTCGCGCTCCAGAACGCGAACATGAGCCGGATCTTCCAGTCGCTCGGCACCGAACTCGACAACCTGCCCGCGCTGTGGATCGCCGCGCCGCTCACCGGGCTGCTCGTCCAGCCGGTGATCGGCCATCTCAGCGACCGGACCTGGCTGGGGCGGCTCGGCCGGCGGCGGCCCTATTTCCTCGCGGGTGCGATCCTCGCGGCGCTCGCGCTGTTCGCGATGCCGCTCGCGCCCGGGCTGATCGTCGCGGCCGGGATGCTGTGGCTGCTCGATGCGTCGCTCAACGTTTCGATGGAGCCGTTCCGCGCCTTTGTCGGCGACATGCTGCGCAAGGATCAGCACAGCGCCGGCTATGCGGTGCAGACCGCGTTCATCGGCGCGGGTGCGGTGATCGGTTCGATCTTCCCCTGGCTGCTCGAACATCTGGGCGTTGCCAACACCGCGCCCGCCGGCGGGATTCCCGACACGGTGCGCATCGCCTTCTGGTTCGGCGGCGCGGCGCTGTTCCTGTCGGTGCTGTGGACGGTGGTGTCGACGCGCGAATATGCGCCCGACGAAATGGCGCGCTTCGCCGACGGCGCCGATGCCGACGGCGCGGACCCGGCCGCCGCAGCGGTCGTCGCGCCCGACGCCGCCGCCGCACTCGCCGCGCGCAGCCAGGCGCCCGGCCTTGGCTGGCTTGCGGGCGGCGTCGCGGTGCTCGTCGCGGTCGCGCCGCTCCGTCTCGAAAAGGAGGTCTATCTGCTCGGCGGCCTGCTCGCCGGCTACGGCCTGCTCCGGCTCTGGGCCGTCGCGCGCGCGCGCCGGGGGCATGCGCCGGGGATGCTCGCCAGCATCGTCGGCGACTTCGCCGGCATGCCGCCGCTGATGAAGCGCCTCGCGCTCGTCCAGTTCTTCAGCTGGTCGGCGCTGTTCATCATGTGGATCAACACCACGCCGATCGTCGCGCATCATTTCTACGGCGCGCCCGACACGCACGGCCCGCTGTTCCAGCAGGGCGCGAACAAGGTCGACCTGCTCTTCGCGGTCTATAACGGCGTCGCGGCGGTCGCGGCGCTCACGCTCATCCCGCTGCTCTCGGCGCGGATCGGCGCGGCACGCACGCATGTGCTCGGGCTGCTCGCCGGCGCGGCGGGGTTTGCCGGCTTCTTCGTGATCCGCGACCCCGACTGGCTGGTGCTCAGCGAGGTGGGGATCGGCATCGCCTGGGCGTCGATCCTCGCGCTTCCCTATGCGATCCTCGCCTCCAGCCTGCCCCAGGCCAAGCTCGGCATCTATATGGGGCTGTTCAACGCCTTCGTCGTCATCCCGCAATTGCTCGTCGCGACGGTGATGGGATCGATCATGAAGCGCTGGTTCCCCGACGAACCGATCTGGACGATGGCCTTCGCCGCCGCGACGCTGCTCGTCGCCGCCCTCGCCATGCTCCGCGTCGCCACGCCTCGCCCCGCCGCCGCCCGCTGACGGCGGGGGGGCGGGACGGCGGCCGCGCCCCGGGTCACAGCCCAAGCTGGGCGCGGTCGACCGTCGCCGCCACCAGCTCGGCGCGCGCCGCCGACCGGCGGTGTTCGGCGTCGAGCAGCCGCAGCCCGGCATCGGCCGCGGCCTCCTCGCGCAGGTTGACGACCATGAAGTCGCTCGCGCCCAGCTCGAACCGCCGCCGCTCGGCCTCGGCCATGCGCTCGGCGAGCCCGCGCTCCTCGCGCGCCAGCGTCGCCAGCCGGTCGGTCGCCTCGACCTGGATCGCCAGCGCGTCGAGCTCGACGCGGATCTGCTCCTCGATCGCCCGCTGGCGCAGCCGCAGCGCGTCGGCCTCGGCACGCGCCTCGGCGATCCGGCCGCGCGCCTGGCGCCGCTCGAACGGCAGCGACAGCTTCAGCCCGACATAGGCTTCGGCCGGCGTGCGCTTCGCCCCGCCCAGCCCCGCCTCGCCCAGGTCCTTCGCCGCCTCGATGCGCAGGTCGAGCCGCGGCAGCAGCTCGTTCTCGGCCTGTGCGCGCCGTACCGCCGCCTGGTCGAGCCGCACCAGCACGCTCGTCAGTTCGGGGCGGCCGATCGCGCGCGCCTCGGCCGGCACCGCGGGCGGGCGCAGCGCCGGAAAGCCCGCGGGCAGCCGCTCGGCGGCGGGCACCACCGGGGCGCCCGCGGCGTCGCGCAGGTAAAGCGACAGCCCGTTCGCCGCCGCCGCCAGTTCCTGTTCGGCGCGCACCAGCATCGCCTGGCGCCGGACCATGTTCTGCCGGTTCTCGGTCGCCAGGATCGACGGGCGCGCGCCCAGCCTCACCTGCCGCTCGATCGACGCCTGCCGCGCGCTCGCCAGCCGGTAGAGGTCGCGATAGACCGCGACGCGCATCCCCGCCGCGACCCATGCCTGATAGGCGTCGATCGCGCGCCGCTGCACGCCGATCGCCACCATCTCGCGCTCCAGCCGCGCCAGCGCCACGTCGCCCTCGGCCAGCCCGATCCGCGTGCGCCGCTCGTCGACCAGCCGGTCGCGCATCAGCGCCAGCACCGCGCCCGCGCGCAGCTCGCCGAGCCGGTTGGTATAGGCCTTGTCCTCATAGACCGGGAACGCCCCGCGCGAGACGCGATAGCCCAGATGCGCCGACCCGCCATTGCCCGCCAGCGGCCGGACGGCGCGCGCCTCGGCATAGCTGCCGCCATAGCTGCCGAGCAGGCGCGACTGCGCCTCGCCCTCGAACACCAGGTCGAACGCGCCGTCGGCCGAAAGCCGCCGCCCCGCCGCCTGGCCCTCGCGCGCCATCGCCTCCAGGATCGCGGGCGCCTGCGCCGCCGATGCGCGCAGCACCTCGTCGAGCGTCAGCGGCTGGGCCGCCGCGGGGCTCGCGACCGCCGCCATCACCGCCCCCATCACCACCATCGCCGCGCGCACGGCCTCGCGCAGCCGCCGGATGATCCGCCGCATCACTTGCCTCCCTTCGCCTTGATCGTGACGATCGGCTTGTCCTTGGCGCCCTCGTCGGCGGGGCGGCGGAACTCGAGCGGGAAGTCGTTGAGCTGGCGCCACAGCTCATAGCCGAGCGTCACCGTCTCCATCTGGATCCAGCCGCGCACCTTGGCGCCCAGCCGCACCGACTGCGCGCCCGGCCAGCCCGCGCGGCCCGGCATCGGCTCGACGAGCACGCGGAACAGCCCGTTCGCCTGCGCCGACGGGTCGATCGAGCGCACCCGCGCGTCGAACATGCCCTGCGCCACCGACGGCCATCCGCTGAACTGCACCGCGGGCCAGCCCTCGAACGCCAGCCGCACCGGCTGGCCGGGGCGCACCAGCGCCACGTCGCGCCCGTCGATCATCAGCTCGACGACGCGCACCGGCGCCTCGGGGGCCAGCGTCGCCAGCACGTCGCCCGCGCTCACCAGCGTCGCGCCCGCCGCGCCGTTGATCGACTGGATGCGCCCGTCGCGCGGCGCGCGCACCAGCTGCGCCGACTGGCGGTTGAGCGTCACGTCGACGCGGCTCAGCTTCGCGCGCGCCTCGGCCAGCTTGGCGCGATGGTCGGCGACCTTGATCTGCGCCGCCTCGTAATCGCGCCGCGCGACCAGCCCGTCGGCCAAGAGCTGGCGCGACCGGCCGACATCGATCTGCGCCACCGCCATCGCCTGCTGTGCCGCGGCGATCTCGGCCGCCACCTGCGCGCGCTCGGCGGCCAGCCGGGCGAGCAGGTTGGGGTCGTTGTCGACGATCCGTGCGATCGGGTCGCCGCGCTTCACGCGGTCGCCGTCGCGGACATACCAGTGCTCGACGCGGCCGGGGACGAGCGCGGTGACGCCCTGCACCCGGTCCTCGGGATCGAGCGCGACGACCTGCCCCGTGCCGGGCGAGGTCTGCACCCACGGCACGACGTACAGCAGCGTCGCGACCAGCGCGATGCCGATGCCGATCATCCATGCGACCACGCGCGTGGTGCGCGGCGGGCGCAGCGCGGCCAGCGTGCGGAAATGCGCGGCATGTTCGGGGCGCAGCGTCTCGCGCGCGCCGGCTTCAGGCGGCAAGGACATGCGCACCTCCCGCGTCATGCGCCCGCGCGCTCAGCTCGGCCTCGTCGGCACAGCGCCGCTGCCCGTCGCCCGCCAGCCACAGATAGCCGTCGCGCACCATCCCGCCCGGCCGCCGCGTGAACTGGAGCACCGTCGTCCCGCTCGCGCGCAGCGCGGCCAGCGCGGCGTCGATCCGCGCCGGCGGCAACAGGTCGAACAGCGGCGACAAAACCAGCACGCGCGGCCGCGCGAGCAACGCCGCCGCCAGCTTCAGCGCCATCAGCTCGCCCACCGAAAACGGCCAGCCGGGGCTCGCCACCACCGTGTCGAGCCCGCCCGGCAGCGCGGCGATCCGCGGCGCCAACCCCACCGTCTCCAGCACCGCGATCATCCGCCCGGTCTCGCCCGACGCGGCAAGCGTCAGATAGTCGCGCACCGACATCTCGACAAAGCCCGGACGGTTGAGCACCATCACGTCGGCGCGCAGCCGGTACATGTCCAGGCTGGCGATGTCGCGCCCGCCCACCAGCACCAGCCCGCGCTCGGGCGCGGCGTGGCGCTTGAGCAGCAGCGTCAGCGCATGTTCGGCATCGGGCGCGCCCGCCACCGCCAGTTGCTCGCCGCTCGCGACCTCCAGCTCGAACCGGTGGCCGCCCAGCACGACGTTCTGCAACCGGATCGCGCCGTCGCCCGGCCCCTCGCCGGTGCGGCGCGCGTCCTGCTGCGGGATGTCCCAGAACAGCGACAGCTCCTCCAGCCCCGCCGCCAGGTCGTACAGCGCCTCCAGATAGGGGCCGAGCTGCGCGATGCCGTAAAAGACGCCCGACAGGATCAGTTCGGCCGCGACGAGCTGCCCCATCGAAAGCTGCCCCTGCAGGATCAGCCATCCGCCCATCGCGAGCAGCGCCGCGCTCGCCAGCGCATAGGTCAGCAACAGGCACAGCGTCTGGGCAAAGGTATAGCGGAAATGGCGCCGATGCGCGCCGACATAGGCCGCGGTCATCGCCTCGGACCGGTCCATCGCGTAATCCAGATGGCGGTGCGACTGGTAAAAGCCGTTCGATCCGCCCACGCTCTCCAGCCAGTGCGCGGCGGCGTGCTTGGCGTGGCTCTTGGCGACGGCGGTGCGGATCGCCCCCGGCGCCCACAATTGCCAGATCGCGAACAGCACCAGCACCAGCACCGCGTTGAACGCCAGGAAGAACGGGTGATAGAAACTCGTCACCACCAGCCCCACCGCGCCCTGCAGCACGATCGTGAACCCGCCGATCAACAGGCTCGACAGCGCCTTCTGCACCGTCGCCAGGTCGAAATAGCGGTTGAACAGGTCGCCGCGCCGCGCGTCGCCGAAAAAGGGGTTCTGCGCATGGACCGCGCGCACCGTGATCTCGGCGACGATCCGCGCGAACAGCCGCCGCTCGAACAGCGCGAGCAGGTGGATGCGGAATGCCGCGAGCACCCCCGCGACCAGCAACAGCACGAACAGCACCGCCGACAGCGTGAACAGCGGCGCGGGCAACGCGGTGTTCGCCACCGAATTGATGAGCAACTGCACCGAAATCGGCGTCGCCAGCGACAGCAGCGAAATCGCCACGCCATAGACGACCGCCAGCCGCACGAACCGCGCATCGGGCGCCAGTACCCGTGCGATCCACCCCCGCAATGCCCGGATTCCCGGGCCGCCCTCCGCCATTCTGCACCTCCTTGGCCGTTCAGGCGCGCAAGGTGCGGACGTATCGCCATCGGAACAACCGAGGCCGGACTATAAGATCAATAGGATTTTCCTATAACGCGCCGCGTCACGCCGCCCCCGCGGCCGCCGCCGCCTCGCGCAGCAGCGCCGCCAGCGCCAGGAATGCGGGCGCCCGCCCCGCCCCGGCGCGCCACGCCAGCCCGATCTCGCGATAATGCCGCCCGCCGGCAAAGGGGCGGACGATCACGTCGTCGACACCGTCGCCGCGGATTTCCTGGCGGACGTAAAGCTGGGGGAGCAGCGCCAGCCCCATGCCCATCCCCGCCATCTGCCGGATCGCGTCCAGGCTCGTGCCCTCATAATCGCGCAGCACATGCGCCCCCGCCTGCGCGGCGAGCGCGGCGACCTGGTCGCTCATCCGGTATTGCGGCTGCAACGTCAGCAGCCCGCGCCCGGCCAGGTCGTCGGTGCTGATCGTGTCGCGCGTGCGCAGCGGGTCGTCGGCGGCCATCGCCACCAGCAAGGGGTCGCGGAACAGCCGCTCGACATGCACCGGCGTGCCCGCGCCCCCGGCGGGCATCTGCACCAGGATCACGTCGTGCGTCCCCTCGCCCAACCGCTCGACCAGCGCGTCGGGCAAGCCCTCGCGGACATGGACGCGCAACGACGGGCTCGCCGAATGGAGCCGCGCCACCACCTGCGGCAACAGATAGGGGCCGAGCGTCGGCGAAGCGCCCAGCCGGATCGTCCCCACCAGCGCATCGTCGCGCCGGTCGGCCAGTGCGCAAAAGGCGTCGGCCTCGGCCAGCACGCGCCGCGCCGCGGCGACGGCGTCGCGTCCCAGCGGGGTCAGGATCGCCTTGCCCCCGCGTTCGACCAGCCGTCCGCCCAGCAGCGCCTCGACCTGCTGGATCTGCTGCGAAAAGCTCGGCTGCGACACGCCCGCGGCGGCGGCGCCGCGCGTGAAGCTGCCCTGTTCGGCCAGGGCGACCAGATAGCGGAGCTGGCGAAGCGTCGGCTGCATGACGCGACGGCTTTAGCCCGGCGGCGCAACGATCGGAACCCGGTCGTCACCGGCGCGCCGCCGCCGACTCGCGCATTTCCGGCGGATTTCCCGCGACGCGGCGCGACAGCCGCGCTTCGCCCCGCGCGTTCCGTCTCGACGCCATTCGATTTCGTCGCGTTAACCTCTTTCTAAACCGGCCGACCTAGGTATAGACCAATTCCGTTTCGAAGGCGGAACGGCGCCGCGTTTCTGGCGCTTCGTGTCGTTGGCGGCATCGAATCTAGAGGGGAATCTCAATAATGGTCGGAACTGGGCAGGCTCCCGTGGCGGGGGCGACGCGTCGTCGTGCACGCCTGCATCGCGCGCTGCTGTGCGCAACGATGCTCGGCGGGCTGACAATGCCTGCGCGCGCGCTGGCGCAATCGGCGCCTGCGCTCCCCTCGGGCGGCAACGTCGTCGCCGGCAGCGCCTCGATCGGCACCAGCGGCACCACCACGACGATTCAGCAGACCTCGGATCGCGCGATCATCAACTGGAACGACTTCTCGGTCGGCCAGGGCGGCAATGTCCGCTTCGAAAACGGCTCGGGCGCGACGCTCAACCGCGTCACCGGCACCCAGGTCTCGCGCATCGACGGCAATGTCAGCGGGTCGGGCTCGGTCTACCTCATCAACGCCAACGGCATCGTCGTCGGCAAGACGGGCGTCATCAACACCGGCGGCACCTTCGTCGCCTCGACGCTCGACGTCGCCGATGCCGATTTCATGAAGGGCGGCGACCTCCACTTTGCGGGCAATTCGCGCGCGAGCATCGTCAATCTGGGCCGCGTCGGCGCGCTCGGCGGCAATGTGATGATGTACGGCGTGACGGTCGTGAACGAAGGCACCGTCAATGCCGCCAACGGCACCGCCGGCTTCGCCGCGGGCAGCCATGTGCTGCTGCGCGACACCGCGAACGGCGCGGGCGAACTGGTCAGCGTGCTCTATGGCGACGCGACCGCCAGCGTCACCAACAAGGGCCTGATCGCCGCGGCGAGCGCCGAGCTGCGCGCGCAGGCGGGCAACATCTACGCGCTCGCCGGCAACAATGGCGGCGCGATCAACGCCAGCGGCGTGCGCGTCGGCCAGGGCAAGGTCTGGCTCGTCAGCGAGGCGGGCACCACCAGGGTGGCGGGCACGATCACCGCGCGCGACCTTACGGGCGCCGGCGGCTTCATCGAAACCTCGGGCCGCGTGCTCGACCTCGCGGGCGCGCGCGTCCAGGCCGCGGGCGGCCACTGGCTGCTCGATCCGGCCGACCTCATCGTCGACACCGACGCCGCGACGGCGATCAGCGACGCGCTCAACGGCAATACCGACGTCACGCTGCAGACGCTCGACACCGGCGCGGCCGGCCCCGGCACGGTCAACCCGAACGGCGTGGGCGACATCCTCGTCAACGGCGCGATCGACTGGTCGACGGGCGCACGGCTCACGCTCAACGCGTGGCACAGCATCGCGATCAACGCCGACATCTCGACCAGCGCGGGCAAGCTCGCGCTGGCCTATGGCCAGTCGGGTCCGGTAGGCAGCAATGACGGCACCTATACGATCGGCCGCGGCGCCAAGGTCACGCTGCCCGAGGGGCAGAACTTCTCGACGCGCTACGGCCGCGACGGCGACCTCGTCTCCTGGACCGTCGTCACCCGGCTGGGTGCCGCCGGCTCGGACAACGGCACCGACCTTCAGGGCATCCAGGGGTACGGGACCGGCCATTTCGTGCTCGGCGCCGACATCGACGCCAGCGACACCGTCAACTGGGCCGGGGGCGGCTTCGCGCCGATCATCCTGTGGGGCCAGTTCGACGGCCTCGGCCACACGATCAGCAACCTCAGCGTCGTGCACCCCGGGGACAGCGAGGTCGGCCTGTTCGGGAGCCTTCTCAACGCCTCGGTCCGCAATCTCGGCATCGTCAACGGCCGCGTCGAAGGCGGGAACAGCGTCGGCGGCATCGCGGGCAAGGTCGAATCTTCGGAAATCACCAACGTCTGGTTCGACGGCGTCGTGCGCGGCACCGGCGACACGAGCGGCGGGCTGGTCGGCTCCCTCATCAGCGGCCGGATCAGCGACTCGCACGCCAGCGGCCTGGTCGATTCGCAGAGCGACAGCGCGGGCGGCCTTGTCGGCCAGATGAACGCCGGCAGCATCGAGCGCAGCTATTCGACCAACGACGTCAAGACCACGGGCAACTACGGCACGGGCGGCATCGTCGGTATCCTCGGCAACGGCAACGACCAGCCGCTGCTCGACGCGGTCTATTCGACCGGCCGGATCGCCGCACCGTTCGCGGTCGGCGGTATCGCGGGCATGAACAGCGGCGTCATCCAGCGCGCGTTCAGCAGCGGGACGGTGCTGGGCGACACCCTGGTCGGCGGCCTGTCCGGCCAGATGCTCGCCAACGGCCGGATCTACACCAGCTATTCGACCGCGACGATCGGCACGCTCAACCCGGTCCGCGGCGAAGCGATCGGCGGCCTCGTCGGCCAGGCCGACCTGGGTGCGGTCCTCGACCAGAATTATTTCTCGGGCACGGTCCTCGCGGTGAACGCCGCCAGCGTCGGCGCGGTGATCGGCCGCCATGACGGCTCGGTGCTCGGCCTCAACTATTGGAACGCTGATCGGTCGGGCATCAATGCCGGCGTCGGCTTCGGCCCCGACGAGGCGCTGGCGCTGTCGAACAACGATCTGGTGTACGCCCTTCCGCCCGCCTTCGATCCGCAGGTCTGGGACAATGCGGGCAACCGCACGACGCCCTATCTCCGCGTCAACGCCACCTATGGCACGCTCGGCGGCGTCGTGACGGCGATCAACAATGCCGCCGACCCGATCCGGGTGATCCTCAACGCCGATCAGCTCCAGGCGATCGAGGGCGCGCTCGGCGCCCATTACGCCCTCGGCGCGGATATCGACGCCCGCGCGACGGCGGCGTGGAACAACGGCGGCGGCTTCGTCTCGATCGGTTCGTCCGACGTCGGAGGCTTCGGCGGCACGCTCGACGGCTTCGGCTACCGGATCGACGGCCTCACCGCCAACCACAGCGATCTGAGCCCCACCGGCCTGTTCTCGCTGATCGGCAGCAACGGGATCGTCCGCGATCTTCAGCTCACCAACGTCTCGATCACCGGCCGCGACAATGTCGCAGCGCTCGCGGTGATGAACATGGGCTATGTCAGCAACGTCCGCGTCGTCGGCGGCCTGGTGACCGGCTATGGCCTCACCGCAGGCGTGGTCGCCAACAACGGCGGCGTCATCAACAGCACCTATTCCGCCCTCGACGTCATGTCGAACGGCGGCGGCGCCGGCGGCGTGGTGGGCGTGAACACCGCCTCGATGACCGACACGCACGCCAGCGGCAACGTCAACGGCCTCAGCTTCGTCGGCGGGCTGGTCAGCAGCAATGCCGGCCTCATCCAGAACAGCGACGCCAGCGGCAACGTCACCGGCATGGGCGAAAATGTCGGCGGCCTCGTCGGCATGTCGAACTCGGGCCTGCTGTCGAACGTCTGGGCCAGCGGCACGATCAGCGGCGACAGCGCGGTCGGCGGCCTCGTCGGCACGTCGCTGGGCAATATCGAAAATGCGGCGGCGTTCGGCTGGGTGCTCGGCGGCAACGGCAACAGCGGCGGCCTGGTCGGCGTCAACGGCGGCATGATCAGCAAGGCCTTTGCGACCGGCGACGTCGAAGGCGCCCGCAGGGTCGGCGGCCTCGTCGGCATCAACCAGCTCGGCGGCCTCACCGACGTCTACGCGACCGGCGCGGTCCGGGGCTCCGGCATCGTCGGCGGGCTGGTCGGGCTCAACAGCGGCGGGATCGTCCGCGCGATCGCCAACGGCTCGGCCGCCGGTTCCGATACGGTCGGGGCGGTGATCGGCGCGAACACGGGCGACGCGCTCAACATCACCGGGGTCTACTGGAACACCAGCACCGCGGGCGCGACCAACGCGATCGGCACGGGCGAGGTCCGCGACGGCATCGTCGGCAGGTCGACTGCCGATCTCGCCCACATGCCGCTCGACGGCTTCGACATGCAGCGCTGGAGCACCGCCAACGGCCAGGCGACGCCCTATCTGCTCGCGAACGCCACGCTCGGTCACGGCGGGGGCAGCGTCTATCTGGCCGACGCCACCGGCCCCGCGCCGACGCGCTACACCGTCATCCTGACGCGCGATCAGCTCCAGGGCATTTCGAACGACCTGACCGGCCGTTATGTCCTCGGCGCCAATATCGACGCGACCGGCAGCGACATCCTCGACGAAGGCCGCGGCTTCACGCCGATCGGGACGTTCGCCCAGGCGTTCACCGGCGTGCTCGACGGGCTCGGCTTCACCGTCTCGAACCTCATCATCAACCGCGGCGGCACGGACGGCGTCGGCATGATCGGCGTGCTCGACGGCAACGGCGTCGTGCGCAACATCAACCTGGCCCGCGCCGGCATCACCGGGCGCGGCAATGTCGGCGGCATCGTCGGCAACATCGGCACCGGCCGGGTGCTCGACAGCAGCTTCTCGGGCTATATCAACGGCGATGTGAATGTCGGCGGCATCGCCGGCTATCTGCGCGACGGCGCGATCACCGGCGCCTCGGTCATCGGCACCATCCACGGCCAAACCGGCATCGGCGGCGTGGTCGGCGACAACGCCGCCGCCGGCACCGTCGCCGCGTCGCACAGCAATGCCACCGTCCTGGCGGACGGGAACACCGCCGGCGGCATCGTCGGCCTCAACAACGGCGTGGTGAGCACCAGCTATGCGACCGGCCTCACTCAGGGATGGGACATCGTCGGCGGCCTCGTCGGCGACAACCAGGGCCGCGTCACCACCAGCTATGCGACCGGCAGCGTCAACGGCAACAACGCGGTCGGCGGGCTCATCGGCCGCAACATCGTGTCGGTGGACCAGAGCTATGCCAATGCCACGGTCTCGGGCGGCGCGGGCGTCGGCGGACTCGTCGGCGAAAACCGCGGCACCGTCAACTACACCTATGCGCTCGGCAACGTCTGGACCCAGACCGACGGCGGCGGGCTGATCGGCGCGAATTTCGCAAGCGCGCTCGACCAGAATTTCGCGATGGGGCGCGTCAACGGCAACGGCGGGGTGGGCGGCCTGATCGGTCGCAACGACGCACCGATCTGGGGCACCAACTACTGGAACATCACCACCGCCGGCGTCGGCCGGGCCATCGGCATCGGCGCGCCGAACATCATCGGCGGGCTGACCACCGCCCAGCTCGCGCGCGCGCTCCCGATGGGCTTCTCGGCCAGCATCTGGGGCAATGCCGGCAACAACACGACGCCCTATCTGCTCAGCCATAGCGGCTTCGACACCGCCGGCACGGTCTATCTCGGCACCGACCTCCAGCCGACGCCGCGCGCCTATGGCGTGCTGCTGACGCTCGAACAGCTTCAGGCGGTGCGCAACGCCGTCCTCGCAGCGCCGCCGGCGCCCCCGCCGTTCGCACCGGGCGGCGGCTCCGGCGGCCTCAACTATGTGCTCGGCGCCGATATCGACGCCAGCGGCGCGGGCGCCATGAACGACGGCGCGGGCTTCCTCCCGCTGACGCCCGACGAGGTCGTCTATACGGGCTATTTCAACGGCCTCGGCCATGTGATCCGCAACCTCGCCATCACCAGCAACGGGTTTGCCCCGGCGGCGCTGTTCTCGAACACGTTCGATGCCCACATCAGCAATCTCGGGCTGGTCGACGTCAACTTTCACGGCGTCGCGGCGGCGGCCGGGATCGTCGGCTTCCTCGATCCGAGCTCGACGATCGAACGCAGCTTCGTCACCGGCCGCATCGTGGCAAGCGGCACGCCCGCCGGTCCGAATCTGGGGATCAATGACGGCATCGCCGGCGGCCTCGCCGCGATCAGCGCCGGCCTGATCTCCGAATCCTGGTCGTCGGCCGACATCACCGGCGGCTTCTCGGTCGGCGGGCTGGTCGGCGCCGCCCAGTCGGGGCAGATTCAGGACTCCTACGCCACCGGCTCGGTCACGGGCATCGACGGCGTCGGCGGGCTGATCGGCAGCGCGAACGTCTCGGCCACGCGGGTCTATGCGACCGGCGCGGTCCACGCCGCGGCCAACAGCCGGTCGGTCGGCGGGCTGGTCGGTGCCTATGGCGGCACGATCGACGGCTTCTGGGCCACCGACACCACCGGCATGGCGGCCGGCTTCGGCATGACCAACGGCGGCAGCTTCAACGCCGTCGGAGTCACCTCGGCCCAGCTCCACAACGCCGACACCTTCGCCGGCTGGTCGATCGACCGCGTCGGCGGCAACCAGGCCACCTGGCGCATCTATGACGGCCAGACCGCACCGCTGCTCAAGGCGTTCCTGACCACCGCCAGCGTCGGCGCGACCGACAACCGCGTCACCTATGACGCGCTGTCGCATCTCGAAGGCGGCTATGCGGTGCGCGTCAACGGCGTCGAGGTCGACGGCAGCACGCATGTGTTCGGCACCGCGGCGCTGACGTGCGACGGCGGCAACTGCACCGATGCGGGCACCTATGGCATCGCCTATGCCGGCGGGCTCTATTCGGACCAGTTCGGCTATGACCTGGTCGCGTCCGACACGGCGGCCCGGCTCGTGATCGACCCGCGCGTCGTCACCGTGACCTACACGGCCGATGCGGTCCGCGGCGCCTATGGCGACGCCGTGCCGCTGCTCACCGGCAGCGTCAGCGTCGACGGGCTGGCGGGCAACGACCGGCTTTCGGGCACCGCCGTCTGGGCGAGCGACGTGCGCGCCACCACCGGGGTCGGCAGCTATGCGATCACCGGCAGCGGGCTCACCGCCTCGGCCAACTATGTCCTCCAGTCCGAACAGGCTGCGGGCAACGCCCAGGCGTTCACGGTCACGCCGCGTTCGATCACCGTCACCGCCGATGCCGCCCGCGCAGTCTATGGCGACCGGATCGATCCGTTCACCTACCGCGTGGGCGGGATGGGCCTCGTCAACGGCGACACCTTCTCGGGCGGCCTGTCGGCGGCGGTCGGCGCGCGGCCGGACGTCGGCAGCTATGCGATCGGCCAGGGCACGCTCGAACTGTCGCCCAACTATGCGATCACCTATGTCGGCGCGAACCTGACGATCACGCCGCGCGACCTCATCGTCACCTACACCGCCAATGCGCTCAGCCGTATCTACGGCGACGCCAACCCGGCGCTGACGGGCGGCGTGTCGGTCGCCGGGCTGGTCTATGGCGACAGCGTCGGCGGCACCGCAAGCTGGTCGACCGCGGCCGGTGCGACCAGCGGCGTCGGCAGCTATGCCGTCACCGGCGACGGCATCACCGCCTCGGCCAACTACACCGTTCGCGCGGTGCAGGCGGCGGGCAATGCCACCGCGCTTGCCGTCACCCCGCGCGCGATCACCGTCACCGCCGATGCGCTCAGCCGCGTCTATGGCGACGCCAATCCGGCGCTCACCTACACGCTGGGCGGCATGGGCCTCGTCAACGGCGACACGCTCACCGGCGCGCTCGCCACGGCGGCGACCGCGACGTCGAACGTCGGCACCTATGCGATCGGTCTGGGCAGCCTTGCCGCCTCGGCCAATTACGTCGTCCAGTTCACCGGGGCGAACCTCGCGGTCACGCCGCGCGCGATCACCGTCACCGCCGATGCCCTCAGCCGCGTCTATGGCGACGCCAATCCGGCGCTCACCTACACGCTGGGCGGCATGGGCCTCGTCAACGGCGACACGCTCACCGGCGCGCTCGCCACGGCGGCGACCGCGACGTCGAACGTCGGCACCTATGCGATCGGTCTGGGCAGCCTTGCCGCCTCGGCCAATTACGTCGTCCAGTTCACCGGGTCGAACCTCGCGGTCACGCCGCGCGCGCTCACCGTCACCTACACGGCGGGTGCGGCAAGCCGCATCTATGGCGACGCCAATCCGTCGCTCGGCGGCACGGTCGGCGTGGTCGGGCTGGTCAACGGCGACCAGCTCACCGGCACCGCCGCATGGACGAGCGCGGCGACCGCCGCGTCGAACGTCGGCAACTATGCCGTCACCGGCGCGGGGCTCGGTGCCTCGGCCAACTACACGCTCACCAGCGTGCAGGCGGCGGGCAATGCGACGGCGCTGGCCGTCACGCCGCGCGGCGTGACCGTCACCTACACCGCCAACGCGGCGACGCGGCTGTTCGGCGCGCCCGATCCGGTGTTCGGCGGCTCGGTCGCGGTTGCGGGGCTGATCGGCGGCGACACGCTGTCGGGCACCGCGCGCTGGTTCACCAGTGCCAACGGCAATTCGGGTCCGGGCACCTATGCGGTGAACGGCACCGGGCTCACCGCCTCGGCCAATTACCGGCTCACCGAGGTTCAGGCGCCCGGCAACGCCTCGGCGCTGACGATCGTGGTGAACTACATCCCGCTGCCGCCGGTCGTCACCTTCGACGCCCGGACGCGCGTGGGAGGACTCGTGCCGACGAGCGCCAGCCCGCGCCTGCCCTCCACCGCCGGCTGCAGCATCGGTTATGGCTGCATCATCCGCATGCCCGCAGGCTTCTGAACCATGGAGAAAATGATGATCCCGTCCCGCCCCCGGCGGACCCCTGCCCTGCGCAGCCTCGGCGGCGCGATGCTCACCGGCGGCCTGCTCGCGCTGGTGCCGCAGACCGCCTTCGGCCAGGCGATCGAACGCAACCCGGCGCCCGCGCCGCAGCCGCCGGCGCCGCTCGCGCGGCCCGAAATCGCGGCCGATGCGTCCAGCGACGCGACGCCGCTCGGCATGGCGCTGGGCAGCATCGCGATCGGCGACGGCGCGACGGTGGCGCCCGCGGCGCCGGGCGCGGTGGTGCTCGCCACCGCGCGGCCGATGCCCCGGCTCGAGGCGCGGCTGCGCCCCTATCTCGGCCGGCCGCTGTCGCTGCGGCTGATCGCCGACATCAAGGCCGAGGTCGCGCGCGCCTGGCGTGATGCGGGCTATCCCTTCATCCATGTCAGCGCGCCCGAACAGGATCTCAGCGAGGGGCGGCTGGTGCTGCGCGTCGCCGAATACCGGCTCGGCACCGCGCGCGTCGAAGGCGTCGGCGAGGCCGGGGCGCGGCGCATCGCCGGGGCGATCCGTCAGGCGCCGGGCGAACCGATCGGGTTCGACGCGCTCGCGGAGGATCTCGACTGGGTGAACCGCTATCCCTTCCGCCGGGTCGAGGCGGTGTTCGCGCCCGCCGACACGGCGGGGGCCACCGACGTGGTCTACAAGGCGCGCGAAGTCACGCCGATCAGCGTGGGCGGCGGCTATGCCAATTCGGGGTCGCCGCGCACCGGGCGCGACCGCTATTTCTTCAATCTGCTCGCGGGCGTGCCGGGCACCGACATCTGGGGCAGCTATCAGCTCACGACCTCGGGCCAGCGGCTTGCCGATCTCGGCCATGTGCCGGTCGGGTCGAAGCGTTATGTCAGCCATTCCGCGCGCGTGACGGCGCCGGTATCGCCGCGCGCCTATCTCGAACTCGACTTCGCCGACATCGTGTCGTCGCAGCCGGTGCAGGCGTTCGATTCGCGCCAGCACACGCGCGAATGGTCGCTCACCGGCCACCTCGCGCTGTCGGCGCTCGCGGCGTCGCTCCAGGGCGAGCTCTATGCCGGGATCGACTGGAAGACCCAGCGCGGCAAGCTGCGCTTCGGTGCGACGACGATCAGCCGCACCGAATATGACGTCGGCCAGTTCAACCTCGGCTATGCGTGGCACGGCTATGATTCGACCGGCGAGACCGGGCTCGACGTGTCGGTGCATTTCAGCCCCGGCGGGATCACCGACCGCAACACCGGTCGCGCCTTCGCGCTCGCGTCGCGCGGCGGGTTCGACCAGTCGCAATATCTCTACACCACGGGTTCGGTCTATCGGCGGACGCGCTTCGGCAAGTTCGACCTGGTCCAGTCGATCGACTGGCAGATCGCCGGCACCGCGCTGCCGCAGACCGAACAGCGCGGCCTCGGCGGCCCGGGCCAGGTGCGCGCCTATACGCTCGACGACGGCGCGTTCGACCGGATCGTGCTCGCGCGCAACCAGCTCCGCTGGAATGCGGGCGTGCTCGGCACCGGCCGCACCGCGGTTCAGTGGACGCCGTCGCTGTTCGTCGAAAGCGGCTATGCCGGTCGTGCCGGCGGCGAGGATTCGCGCGTGGTCGGCAGCGCCGGGCTCGGGCTCGATCTCGGCTTCGCCAACCATCTCGCGGTCAGCGCCGACGCCGCGGTGGCGCTCGCCGACCAGGGCGAAACGCGCGCGGGCGATGTCCGCGGCAATGTGCGCGTGTCGCTGCGCTTCTGACCGGTCGATCCGGTCCGGAAACGACGAAGGGCGGCCTTGCGGGGCCGCCCTTTTTCGTCACGTCATCGCGCGCCGCGCAACGGCACGAAATCGCCCCCGATTGCGCCGAAACGCCACCCGAACGCCCCCCAACGACAAAAAACCGCCCCGCCCTGCGCGGTCCGTCGGGCCATTGGGCGGCGATTCCCGGGGGACGGCGCGCGCCGGCACTACCCACGACGGGGGCATCAGGCGTCCGCCGCCCGCACGAAGCGACCCGGCGATCGCCCCATGACGCGTCGGAACGCCGCACCAAAGGCGCTTTCAGATCGATAGCCGACCAGGGCCGCGACCGCGGCGATCGTTCCGCCATGCGCCAGACGGTCCGCCGCCAGCAGCATGCGCCAACGCGTCAGATACTCGCCCGGCGTCTCACCGACTTTCTCCTTGAATCGCAACGCGAAAGTGGACCGAGACATACCCGCGATACGCGCAAGGTCGTGCAGCGCCCATGCGCGCGCGGGCTCCCCGTGCATGGCCGCCAGGGCGGCGGCGATCCGCGGATCGGCCAGCGCGAACAACCACCCGGTCCGACCTTCGCTACTGCGGAGGAGGTGCAACCGCAGCGCCTCGATCAACAGCATCTGGGCGAGATGCTCTCCCATCAGCACGCTGCCGGGCCGCGGATCGCGCAACTCCAGCAGCAGCCGATCGACCGCCGAGCGCAGCGCCGCCTTGCTCGCCGCATCATCGATATGGACGACCGGCGGAAGCACGGCCAGCAACCTCTCGGCCTGCAACCCGTTGAAATGAAAATAGCCGCCCACCCCCGCGCAGCCTCCACCGCCGTTCAGCACCGCACGATGCCCGGCCGGTACCGCTGGAAAGAAGTCGAAGGCGTTGGTCGTGACGGTCGGCGCGCCGTCATAGAGCCGATAGCGATTTCCACCGGAAAGCAGCACGACGTCGCCTGCCGTCAGGCGATACGGCATCGCTTCGCCGTCGATGGCGAGCCAGCATGCCCCCTTGTCCAACGCATAGCACCGCATGCTTTCGCTGGCAGGAAAGTCGAGCGCCCAGTCGCCGCCGGCGTCCAGTTCACGCAGGCCATAGCCCTGCGGCTTCAACATCGACAGCACGTCTGACAGCGGATCCATCGAGTTTCCAGACGATCGCGACGAAAAACCGGACCCTAGCGCATGGGCCGTCCGACGGTAAGCCTGTATCGAGGCGCTCGCCCTGACGAGGAATGACGATGGCCGAAAACCTTGCCCTTTGGCTGCCCCGCAAGCGCGGACGCTTCACGATCGGTCCAGCGCCACAGCACGTCCCGGCGGAAGGGGAAATCGCCGTGCGCGTTCGGGCGCTGGCGGTGAACCCGTTTGATCGGCTGATGCAGACGATGGGCGATCTCATCACCCCGTATCTGGCTTACCCGTTCATTCCCGGTTCGGACGTTGCGGGAGAGGTGATCGCGCTGGGCCGCGGAGTCACGCGGTTCCGGGTCGGCGACCGCGTGCTCGGCCACGCCGTCGGATCGGACAGGGCGCGAAACCGGGCGGCAGAGGGAGGATTCCAGCACGAGGTGATCCTGCTCGCCCATATGGCCTCGCCATTGCCGGACGATCTCGCCTTCGAGGCGGCCACCGTGTTGCCGCTTGCCCTTTCGACCGCCGCATGCGGGCTGTTCCAGCCGGACTTCCTGGCACTCACTCCCCCCGCGCCTGTCCCGAAGCCGAGCGGGAAAACCGTTCTCGTCTGGGGCGGCTCGACGAGCGTCGGCATGAACGCCATCCAGCTTGCGGTCGCCGCGGGATGCCGCGTGGTGGCGACGGCATCGCGCGCCAATTTCGGACTTCTCGAGCGGCTCGGCGCAACCGAGATGTTCGATTACCGCGACGCCGCCGCGGTAGGGAACATCGGCCGCGCATTGCATGGGTGCGATATCGCCGGGGCCATTGCGATCGGGGTCGGCGCAACGGAACGGTGCATCGATATCGTCGCGGCCTGCGAAGGCAATCGCTTCGTCGCCGTGGCGTCGCCGCCGGTTTCGTTCGATGACGTTCCCGCAGCGGGAGGCCGGTTGCGGCGCATGGCGCCGATCGTCGCAAGCATGCTCTTCCGCAACGCGCGCCTCGCCCTGAAAGCGCACCGCAACGGCGTGAACACCAAGATGATCTGGGGCAGTTCGCTGCTGGGCAACGCAGTCGGCCCCATGATCTATGAGGATTTCTTGCCGGAGGCTCTCGCGAGCGGGCGCTATCTCGCCGCACCGGAGGCGATCGTCGTCGGCCACGGCCTGGCATCCATCGCCGAGGCCCTGGAACGACAGCGGCGGGGCGTCTCCGCCCGCAAGCTGGTGGTGACGTTGTGACCGACGTCCCGGACACCGCGGCCCGAACGGTCGTCAGCGTCACGCGGTTTCGCGTTCGATCGCTATGGGTGCTCGCGCCTTTCCTGCTTCACGCGCGACGCACCATTCGGCAGCTCGAAACGGCGGACGGAATGGTGGGCTGGGCGTTGCGCCCGGAAGCAGCGCTGACCTACTGGACGATGACCCTGTGGCGCGATCCGGAAGCGATGCTCGCCTATGTTCACGAGGGCGCGCACGCGGCAGCCATGCCGCGCCTGGCACGGTGGGCCGCCGAAGCGCGCGTGGTGCGCTGGGCGCAGCCGACCGACACATTGCCGGCATGGCCAGAGGCGATGCAACGCCTGGACATCGAGGGCAGAAGCCTGGCGATTCGCCCCGCCCCATAGGGCAACGGGGAAACGACGCTTAGCGTTTCCAGCCGACTGCTAAAGCGGAAGGGTGCGGAACCGCGTCAGGTCCGCTTTACCGCAGTTCCCTGCGACTTTTACCGATGTTTGGTGGAGTGAGTGGTGCCGCTTGCAGGACTCGAACCTGCGACCCCCGCATTACGAATGCGATGCTCTACCAGCTGAGCTAAAGCGGCCTTCCCGAAAGCGTTTCTGCCTTGGGAGCGGCGCGCTTACCAGCATGATTCGGGGCTGACAAGCACTCGCGACGCGCCACGCGCAAAAAACTTTGCAACCCCCGCTTTACGACCCGTTTACCACGCAGCGTGCAAAAGCCCCGTTCATCATGTGGGCACCCTCAACTCGCCCTCCATGGAGCAGCAGATGAACATGGCTCGCGGCATCCGGCACCCGCTCGATTCGACTCCCGCTCCGGTCGATGACGAGACGATCGCCGAACGCCCCGTCGAAATCGGCAACGATGAACGGCGGATGCACGTGCGCGCCTATAACCACTGGGTGTCGCTCCTGCGCGGCCGCGCCTATCCGTCGATCGAGGATCTCGATCCGGCGAGCATCGCCGATTTCGGCCCGCACAGCGTCCTGATCGACTTCACCGGCGGGATCGAGGATCCGGCAATCCGCTATCTCGGCGTCGCGCTCCGCGCCGAATGCGGCGTCGATGCCCAGATCACCCGAATCGCCGACGTGCCCAGCCGTTCGCTGCTGTCGCGGCTGACCGACCATTACATGCAGATCATCGCCAACCGCGCGCCGATCGGCTTCGAGGCCGAATTCGTCAGCCAGCGCGGGCACAATACGCTGTATCGCGGCATTCTGATGCCGTTCTCGTCCGACGGCGCCACGATCGATTTCATCTACGGCGTCATCAACTGGAAGGAACTCGTCGATGCCGAGGCACAGGCGCGCCTCGCTGCCGAAGTCGAGCAGTCGCGACGCGCCCAGCCGCAGACGCCGGTCGCCACCGTCTGGGCCGACGGTCCCAGTGCCGGGCTGGACGCACCCGCACCGGTGCTGCGCGACGATGCGACGCTCGCGGACCGGCTGATGCTCGCACGCGAATCGGCCGCGGCCGCCCGCGCCGCCGATACGCGGAGCCGCGCCGCACTCTATCGTGCGCTTGGTCGCGCCTATGATTTCACCCTGGCAACCGAGGCGGATCCCGAGGGCTATGCCGCCCTTCTGGCCGACGCCGGACTGACCGCACAGGCGCGCGCACCGATGACGCCGGCGGTCAAGCTCATCTTCGGCGCCGATTATGACAAGACGCGGATCACCGAGTTCGCCGCAGTGCTCAGCCACGCGCGGCGCCACGGCGTACCGCAGGGCGGGCTCGACGCCTATCTCGAGCTGGCCGAAGGCGGCATCAAGGGTGTTGTCCGCGCCGAACGCGCCGAACGCCGTCCTTCCGCCCGCGTCGATGCCGTCGCGGCAGCGACGGCAGAACTGCGCCGGCGCCCGCCCCTCGCCCACGTCGCCGCCCGGATTCCGGTTGCGGCAGCGGAGGGCGCGTTCGTCGTGCTGCTGGCGCGTGCCGGCAAGGACGGGCTCGACATCGTCGCCAGCATCGAGGACGACGCCGCCCTTACGGAACGCGCCATCCGTCGCGCCACGGCCTGATCGCCGCGCGTTCGGCACCGGCAGTGGTGCGATCGGCCCTTCTGACAACGCTTACTGGCGGCACGCGGTTGGTTTCGCGCGTTACTTTCTGCCCCGACATGCCTTGAGGTCGGCACCGCTCGGGCGCATAGCGCGCTATTATGAAAACCATGATGACGTCGCTAACGCACGCGTTCGAAGCGCGGCTGCTCGAAGGGGCGCTGCCGGGAGAGCTGGAGGGTTTTGAGGAGGCGGAGCGCGCGGAAGCCGCCCGCTTCGTCGCGGAGGCGGCGGCCACGCGTCCGCCGGGAGTCCCGCACGTCCGGCTTGAAAGCTATTCCGACGAGGAGAGCCGCGGAATGCGGCTGGCGGTCGTCAACGACGACATGCCGTTCCTGGTCGATTCGATCTCGGGTGCCATCGCGGCGCACGATCTGGGCGTTCATCGCATCATTCACCCCGTCATTCCGGTCGAGCGCGACGCGACGGGCAAGCTGGTCGCCATCGGTACCGACGCGGAGAAAGGCGCGCGCGAATCGATGGTCTACATCGAAATGGAACGCGCCGACGCCAAAACGCGCCGGGCGCTGGTGGCCGAAATCGAACGCACGCTCGAACATGTCCGCGACGTTGTCGAGGACTGGCGCCCGCTCCAGATGGCGATGGGCGCCGATGCCGCCCAGATCCCGTCGCGTGAGGGCGAGGCGCTGCTGCGCTGGTTCATCGACGACGCGATGACGCTGCTGGGCCATGAAAAATGGGCCACCGACGGCAGCGTCGCCGATCAGCTGGGGCTGGCCCGCTACACGCTCGACGTGCCGCTGCTTGCGGAGAGCTCACGCGAGGCCGCGGTCGAATATTTCCGCAAGGGCGGCGAGGTGCCGCTGTTGCTCAAGTCGAATGCCGTCTCGACGGTGCATCGCCGGACGCCGCTCGACATCGTCGTGCTCCCGATCCGCACGGGCAGCGAGATTACCGGCCTGTCGATCCATGTCGGGCTGTGGACCAGCCAGGCACTCAATACGCCGCCGGCGCTGGTGCCGGTGCTGCGCGCGCGGCTCGAGACGCTGGAGAACAAGTTCGGCTTCGACCCCAATGGTCATACCGGCAAGGCGATGACGCACGCGCTCACCTCGCTGCCGCATGACCTGACGACCGCGTTCGACAACGAATCGCTCGAAAATCTGGTGCTCACCGCCATGTCGGTGGCGGATCGCCCGCGGTCGAAGCTGGTGCTGGTGCGCAGCCCGCTCGGCCGCCATCTCTTCGCCTTTGTCTGGCTGCCGCGCGACCAGATCGAGAGCGGCCATCGCGAAGCCATCGGCGAAATGCTGGTCGAGGCGGCGCACGCCAAGCTGATCAGCTGGACGATCGCGCTCGAGGACGGCGTGATCGCGCAGATCCGCTACACGCTCGACCTGCGCGGCGGCGGCGTGCTTCCCGAAGCCGGCCCGCTCGACGCGCGCGTCGCGCGGATGGTGCGCGGCTGGGTGCCCGCGGTCGAGGGCGCGCTTGCCGACCAGGCGGGTAGCGGCGCGACGCGGCTGGCGCTGCGTTTCGCCCAGGCGTTCCCGCAGGTCTATCGCGCGGGCCACACGCCGGAGGAGGCGGCGAGCGACATTCTGCGCATCGCCGCGCTCGACAGTTCCGACAGCCGTTCGGTGCGGATTTTCCGGCATGCCAAGAAGCCCGGCAGCTATCGCATCAAGCTCTATCGCCTCGGCGGGGCGCTGGCGCTGTCGGATGCCGTGCCGGTGTTCGAGAATTTCGGCTTCCGCGTCGTCGACGAGATGCCGACCGAGCTCGCCAACGGCGCGTTCATCCACGATTTCGAGGTGGTGCCGGCGGGCGCGGCGCCGGTGCTGGAACGCGACCCGACCGTGGTCGAGGCAGCGATTGCCGCGGTGCTCGAGGGCAAGGCCGAGAACGACCTGCTCAACCGGCTGATCGTCGAGGCGGACATGGCCCCGTCGGCCGTCGTCCTCTTCCGCGCATGGTTCCGTTATCTCCGCCAGACCGGCATGAGCTATGGCATGGGCACCGTGGTCGACGCGCTGCGGCGCGCGCCCGGCGTCGGCAAGGCGCTGATCGAGCGCTTCTCGGCGGCGCACGACCCGGCCCGCGCGGGCGACAGCCAGCAGGCGATCGAGGCCGCGACACAGGCGATCAACACCGGGCTCGATCAGGTTTCCGCGATCGACGACGATCGCATCCTGCGCGCGCTCAAGGGCGTGGTCACCGCCACGCTGCGGACCAACGCCTTTGCGCCCGCCAGCGCCGAGGCCCTGGCGTTCAAGCTCGATTCGGCCAAGGTGCCGGGCCTGCCCCAGCCGCTGCCGTGGCGCGAGATCTGGGTCTATAGCCCGCGGGTGGAGGGCATCCACCTCCGCGCCGGCCCGGTCGCCCGCGGCGGTCTGCGCTGGTCCGACCGGCGCGACGACTTCCGCACCGAAATCCTGGGCCTGATGAAGGCGCAGCGCGTGAAGAACGCGGTGATCGTCCCCACCGGCGCCAAGGGCGGCTTCTATCCCAAGCAGCTCCCCTCGCCTGCGGTCGATCGTGACGCATGGCTGGCGGAGGGCACCGAAAGCTATCGCATCTTCATCCGCTCGCTGCTGTCGATCACCGACAACATCGTCGCGGGCAAGGTCGTGCATCCCGAGGGCGTCAACATCCTCGACGGCGAGGATCCCTATTTCGTCGTCGCCGCCGACAAGGGAACGGCGACCTTCTCGGACGTCGCGAACAAGATCGCGACCGAGCGCAACTTCTGGCTGGGCGACGCCTTCGCATCGGGCGGCAGCCACGGCTATGACCACAAGGCGATGGGCATCACCGCCAAGGGCGCGTGGGTGTCGGTGCGCCGCCACTTCCTCGAAATGGGAATCGACGTTCAGTCGGAGCCGGTGCGCGTCGCCGGTTGCGGCGACATGTCGGGCGACGTGTTCGGCAACGGCATGCTGCTGTCCAAGGCGGTCAAGCTGGTGGCGGCGTTCGATCATCGCCACATCTTCCTCGACCCCGATCCCGATCCGGCGACGAGCTGGGACGAGCGCGCCCGCCTGTTCGCACTGCCGCGGTCGAGCTGGGCCGACTATGATCCCAAGCTGATCTCGGCGGGCGGCGGCGTCTTCGCACGCACCGAAAAGTCGATCCCGCTCTCGGCCGAGATTCGCGCGATGCTGGGGATCGAGGCGGAAGAGCTCGACCCGACCAGCCTGATTTCCGCGATCCTGCGCGCGCCGATCGACCTTTTGTGGTTCGGCGGCATCGGCACCTATGTGAAGGCGGCGCATGAGGCGCATATCGAGGTGGGAGACCCCGCCAACGACCGCCTGCGCGTCAACGCCGAAGAGGTGCGCGCCCGCGTGATCGGCGAAGGCGCCAATCTGGGTGTCACCCAGGCCGCGCGCATCGCCTTTGCCGGCAATGGCGGACGCATCAACACCGACTTCATCGACAACTCGGCGGGCGTCGACTGCTCGGACAACGAGGTCAACATCAAGATCGCGCTCAACCGTGAGGTGATCGAAGGACGGCTGGGTTTCGAGGATCGCAACAAGCTGCTCGCCGAAATGACCGACGAGGTCGCGCATCTGGTCCTCGAGGACAATCGCCTGCAGACGCTGGCGCTGTCGTTCATGGAGGCCGGCGGCGCGGTCTCGCTGCCCAGCTATCTTCGCGTGATCGAAATGCTCGAATCCGCCGGGCGGCTCGACCGCGCGGTCGAAGGCATCGCGACCAACGAGGATCTGCTCCGGCGCGCGCAGGACGGCAAGGGCCTGACGCGTCCGGAACTGGCGGTGCTGCTCGCATCGGCCAAGCTGGCGCTTCAGGACGCGATCGAACAGCGCCAGCTGGGACTGCTGCCCGAGCTGGAGAACGATCTGCGCGCCGCTTTCCCGGCACCGATGCAGACGCGGTTCGAAAAGGCGATCGACGAGCACCGCCTGCGCGGCGAGATCGTCGCGACCAAGCTCGCGAACCGCATCGTCAATCGCATGGGCGTACTCCACCCATTCGAACTCGCCGAGGAAACCGGCGCAGCGTTGGGCGAAATCGCGGCGATGTTCGTCGTTGCCGAACGCATGTTCGGGCTCGCCGATCTGTGGCAGGCGATCGAGACCGCCGAGGTTTCGGAAGAAGGCCGGCTCAAGCTGATCGACGAGGTTGCCGCCACCGTGCGCAGCCACGTCGCCGACCTGCTGCGCGTCTGCAAGCCGGGCAGCTACCCGGCCGAGGTGATCGACCGGCTGCTGCCCGCGATCGCCACGCTTGACCATCAGGCACAGACGCTGATGCTCGAGGAGGTGCGCACGCAGAGCGGCCGCCTCTCCGACCGGCTGCGCGCCGCGGGTGCGTCGCCGGATCTCGTCGGCAAGATCGTGCGCCTCTATGAACTCGACGGCGTGATCGGTATCGCCGATCTCAGCGTGCGGCGCGGGATGGACGAGACGCTGCTCACGCGCGCGTTCACGCAGCTCGGCAAGGCACTGGGGCTCGACTGGGCACAGTCCGCCGCGATGCGCATCCAGACGAGCGATCCGTGGGAACGCCTGCTGCTGTCCGGGCTCGCCCGCGATTTCCAGCAGATCCGGCTCGATTTCATCGGCCGGCTGCCCGACGGTGATCCCGTCGCGTCGCTCGACCAGTGGCTCGAGGCGCAGGCGCCGCGGGTCCGTCAGTTCAGTCAGCTGGTTCGCCGGGCCCGCCAATCGGCAACGCCGAACGCGGCGATGCTGGCCCAGATCGCCGGCCACGCGCGAACGCTGCTCGCGCGCTGACACGTCGCTGCCGCATCGGCAGATGACCTGAACCAACGGCCGGAAGCTCCAGCGCTTCCGGCCGTTTTCATATCCGGTCCTTTGACAGCCCCCTGACCCTTGGGGAATGTTCGGCCGTCGCCGTGCTTTGGCGTTGCGGCGCGGCATGGCAGGCATTAACTCGCAACGATACACCGCCTCCTTGTGCGGACTTCCAGGAACGGATGATGATCGACATTCCCAACACCCAGCCCGACAGTCGGGACACGACGATCCTTGATGCCCCTGACCGGATGCTGAAGGTTCGCGAGGTGTTCGGGATCGACAGCGACATGGAAGTCCCGGCCTTCAGCGAGGCCGACGAGCGCGTTCCCGATCTCGACCCGGCCTATGTCTTCGACCCCGACACCACGATGGCGGTCCTCGCGGGTTTTGCGCACAATCGCCGCGTGATGATCCAGGGTTATCACGGCACCGGCAAGTCCTCGCACATCGAACAGGTGGCGGCGCGGCTGAACTGGCCGTGCATCCGCATCAATCTCGACGCGCACATCAGCCGTATCGACCTGATCGGCCGCGACGCCATCGTGCTCAAGGACGGCCAGCAGGTCACCGAGTTCCGCGAGGGTCTGCTGCCCTGGGCGCTCCAGACGCCGACCGCGCTGGTGTTCGACGAATATGACGCCGGGCGCCCGGACGTCATGTTCGTGATCCAGCGCGTGCTGGAAACCGAAGGCAAGCTGACGCTGCTCGACCAGAACCGCGTCATCCGCCCGAATCCATGGTTCCGCATCTTCGCCACCGCGAACACGGTCGGTCTCGGCGACACCAGCGGCCTGTATCACGGCACTCAGCAGATCAACCAGGGTCAGATGGACCGCTGGAACATCGTGGTCACGCTCAACTATCTGCCTGCCGCGACCGAGGCGCAGATCGTGCTCGCCAAGTCGGGTGAATATGACAAGCCGGGCGGCCGGGAGATCGTCGAGAACATGGTCCGCGTCGCCGATCTGACACGCAAGGGCTTCATCAACGGCGATATTTCTACCGTAATGAGCCCGCGTACCGTCCTCACCTGGGCGCAGAACACGCAGATCTTCGGCGATGTCGGCTTCGCCTTCCGCCTGTCGTTCCTCAACAAGTGCGACGAGGCCGAACGCGCGCAGGTCGCGGAATATTATCAGCGCGTGTTCGGCAAGGATCTTCCCGAAAGCGTGGCGCACCGGGCCTGACGCGCGTGACGGCGGACACCCCCCTCGAACGGCTGCGCAGCGTGCTGGGCGGCACCGTGCGTGCCCTGTCGGGTGACGCCGAGGCGGAACTCGCCTTCACCGCCGACGCGCCGCACCAGTCGGGGCACAGCGTCAAGGTACCGACGCCGGCACGCGCGCTGCCGCCGGAGCAGGTGGCCGAGGCGCGCGGTTTCGCCGACGGCTTCGCGCTCAAGATGCGGCTGCACAACTCGCAACTGCATGCGCGGGGGGCCCCGAAGGAGGCCGTCGCGCGCGCCGTGTTCGACGCCGTCGAAACCGCGCGCGTCGAAGCGCTGGGGTCGCGCGGCTATGCCGGCATCGCCGACAATCTCGAACAGGCGCTGACGATGCGGCTACGCGCCGATCCCATCACGCGCGCACGCACGCGCGACGAGGTGCCGCTGTCGACCGCCATCGGGCTGATGGTGCGCGAGCGGCTGACCGGTCGCCCCGCTCCCGCCACTGCCGCGATGGGCATGGCGCTGGTGCGCGACTGGATCGAGGAAAAGGCGGCAGTCGAGCTCGACGCACTCGCGCACGTCGTCGACGATCAGCAGGCGTTCGCCACGCTGGCAACGCGCATGCTTCAGGATCTCGCGCTGACCGAAGGCGATCAGGTCCCCGAGGAAAGCGACGAGAGCGGCGGCGAAGACGAGGGCGAGGAAGCCCAGCAGGACGAAAGCGGCGACGAACAGGATCAGGGTCAGGCGGGTCAGGCCGACGCCCAGACCGAGGCGCGCGGCGAGGAACGCCAGTCCGACACCAGCGAGGACGGCGAGGATCGTGCCTCCGATTCGACCGAAGATGGCGAGGGCGAGGAAGGCGACGAGGGCGAGGAAGGGATGATGCCCGTCCGCCCCAACCGCCCGTGGAGCGACCTGCCGCCGCAGTTCGAATATCGCCCCTACACCACCGAGTTCGACGAGGTGGTGCGCGCCGCCGACCTTTGCGATGCCGACGAGCTCGAACGGCTGCGCGCCTATCTCGACCAGCAGCTCGTGCACCTGCAGGGCGCGGTGACCAAACTGGCCAACCGGCTTCAGCGCCGGTTGATGGCACAGCAGAATCGCAGCTGGGATTTCGACCAGGACGAGGGGTTGCTCGACGCCGCCCGGCTCGCGCGCGTCGTCATCAACCCGATGCAGTCGCTGAGCTACAAGATCGAACGCGATACCGAGTTCAAGGACACGGTGGTCACGCTGCTCATCGACAATTCGGGATCGATGCGCGGACGCCCCATCTCGATCGCCGCGATCAGCGCCGACATCCTGGCCCGCACGCTCGAGCGTGTGGGCGTCAAGACCGAGATTCTGGGGTTCACGACCCGCGCCTGGAAGGGCGGCCAGTCGCGCGAGAAATGGCTGGCCCAGGGCCGCCCGCCGCAGCCCGGCCGCCTCAACGATGTCCGCCACATCGTCTACAAGCAGGCCGACGAGCCGTGGCGCCGCGCCAAGACCTCGCTCGGCCTGATGATGCGCGAGGGGCTGCTCAAGGAAAATATCGACGGTGAGGCGCTGTTATGGGCGCACGGCCGTTTGATCGGCCGGCCCGAAGACCGCAAGATCCTGATGGTCATCTCCGACGGCGCGCCGGTGGACGATTCGACGCTTTCGGTCAATTCGGGCGCCTATCTCGAACGCCACCTGCGCCAGGTCATCGGCTGGATCGAGGCACGGTCGCCGATCGAACTGGTCGCGATCGGCATCGGTCACGATGTGACGCGCTATTACAGTCGCGCGGTCACGATCATGGATGCCGAGCAGCTTGCCGGCACGATGGTCGAGCAACTCGCGGCACTGTTCGACAAGCAATGAGGCTTGCCCCGCCCCCGGGCGGCTTCGCCGGTCCCGTAAAGCGCTCGATCACGATCGCTGGGCACCAGACGTCGATCAGCCTCGAACCGCTTTTCTGGGAGGCGGCCGAGGCGGCGGCCGCCGATCTGCACATTCCGCTCAACGCGCTGGTTGCCGCCATCGATCATCTGCGCGTGCAGCAGGCCGCGCCCCCCAACCTCGCAAGCGCAATCCGCACCTGGATCCTGGGGCAGTTCGTGATCGACCCCGACGGCAAGGATGCGAACGTATCGCATTAGCGTTGACTCTGCGAATGTTTCGCAATAGCTGAGCGCAAAACGAGTCAACAAGGGGACTTTCGTGAAGCGTTCCGCTCCTGCCGCCACCCCGGCATTCCTTGCGCTTGCCTGTGTCGGTTTCATCGCCAGCGCCCCCGCGCAGGCCGACACTACCGCCAACGAGAACGGACCCGACAACAAGACCGCACCGGGCAAGCCCGCCGACCGCCTGACGCCCGAGGAGGATCAGCGCGCGCCGATCGTTGTCACCGGCGCGCGCGCCGAACTCGAAGGGCCCAAGGCGACCGCCAAGATCGTCAACACGCCGCGCTCGATAGTGGTGCTGCCGGAGCGCGTGATCGAGGAAACGGCTTCGGCGTCGCTGGCAGAGGCGCTGCGGACGGTGCCCGGCATCACCTTCGGTGCGGCCGAAGGCGGAAACCCGCTGGGCGACCGGCCGTTCATCCGCGGCTTCGACAGCCAGGGCAGCACCTTTGTCGACGGCGTCCGCGACATCGCCGCGCAGTCGCGCGAAGTGTTCGCGACCGAACAGGTTCAGGTGGTGCGTGGATCCGATTCGACGCTCGGCGGCCGCGGCAGCGCCGGCGGCTCGATCAACATCATCACCAAGCTGCCGGTCGATCACACCTTCATCAAGGCGGCGGCGAGCGTCGGCACCGCCGACTATCGCCGCTTCACGCTCGACGCGAATACCAAGCTGACCGATACGATCGGCGTTCGGATCGCAGGCCTGTGGCACGATCAGGACTTTGCCGGACGCGATGCGATCTGGGCGCGTCGCTGGGGCGTCGCCCCGTCGATCACGCTGGGCATGGGCACCCCCAACCGCCTGACGCTCGGTTATTACTATCTGGAAAGCCACGAACTTCCCGACGCAGGCATTCCCTATCTCTACACGCTCGCCAATGCGCCGGGCACCGGCATGATCTACAGCGAGCCGGCGATGGGCGACGTGACGACGATCGGCGGCGCAAAGGGCACCGTGCGCCGCAGCGCCTTCTATGGTCTGGCAAACCGCGATTTCCGCGACGCGGAGACGCATCAGGTCACGCTGCGCGCCGAGCATGATTTCGGCGGCGTGTCGCTGCGCAATACCGCGCGCTACAGCTACAATCAGCAGAGCTATGTGCTGTCGCAGCCCGACGACAGCCAGGGCAATGTCTTCGGCATGCCCGCCCCCGTCGGCGGCGTGCCGGTGCCCGGCGGACAGGTATGGCGCCGCACCAACACGCGCTATGGCTATACCGAAACGCTGACCAACCAGACCGATCTTTACGGCAAGCTGCGCACCGGCGGGATCGAACACAGCTTCTCGGTCGGTGCCGAAATCAGCTGGGAAAAGGCGCGCCGCGGCTCGTTCGTCCTCGCCAACGGCAGCACCAGCACGCCGCGCTGTACCAACCTGGCGCTCGCCCGCTTCAACTGCACCAGCCTGTTCAACCCCGATCCCAATGATCCCTGGGTCAACTACACCAGCGACACGTCGACCACCCCGACGCCGATCGTCCGCGGCGCGCGCACGGCCGAAACGCAGAACGACGCCCACACGGTCGCCGCCTATGCCTTCGACTCGATCACGCTCCTGCCGTCGCTGATCCTCAACCTCGGCCTGCGCTACGATCATTTCGAATCGAAGGTCACGCTCCCGCTCGCCAGCGGCGCGATCAGCTCCACGGTGCTCAAGCGGTCGGACGACCTGCTCAACGGCCAGGTCGGGCTGATCTTCAAGCCGACGCACAATACCAGCCTCTATGCCAGCTATGCGACCGCCGCCACGCCTCCCAACAGCCTGATCGGCGAAGGGCAGGAACAGAATAGCCTGGGCAGCAACGCCAGCGCCGCCGCGCTGCTCGACAGCCTGAAGGTCGAAAAGAGCAAGTCCTACGAGGTGGGCGCCAAGGCGAACCTGTTCGGCGAACAGCTGGCGCTCAACATCGCCCTGTTCCAGACCGACACCGACAACGCACGCGTGACCGGCCCGGACAACACGATCCAGTTCATCGGCAAGCGGCGGATCCGCGGCGTCGAGGTCGGTTTCAACGGCAAGGTCACCGAATGGCTGAGCGTGTTCGGCGGGTACACCCATCTCGACCCGAAGATCGTCAATGGCGGCTTTACCGCTCTCACCGCACCCGCGATCACGCAGACCGTCAACGGTACCGTGACGACGATCCGTGCCGCGCAGTCCGTCCTCGTCCCGTCGGTGAATACCGGCCGTGTTGCGCCGCAGACGGCGCGGGACAGCTTCACGCTTTGGGCAGACCTGCGCCCGGCCAGCCGGCTCAGCGTCGGCGGCGGCGCCTTCTACACGGGCCGCGTGTTCGGGGGATACCAGGACAACCGCAGTGCGGTTCAGGACGTGAACGGCGTCGTCACGGTCAACCCGGCGACCAAGGTGCTGGTGCGGACGATCCCGAGCTATTGGCGCTTCGACGCCCGCATCGGCTATCGCCTCACCGATCGGATCGACATCGCGGTCAACGTCCAGAACCTCACTGACGAGACCTATTACACCCAGGCCTATACGTCGCATTATGCGGCGATCGCACCGGGACGCTCGGCGCTCGCGACGCTCAACGTCCGGTTCTGATCCGATGGCGGACAGCCTCGATCCGCTGTCGCCCGACGAGGTCGCAGCCCGCCTTGCCGGCTCACCGGCAGAGCGGGCGGCGCTCATTGAACGCGGTGCGGAAGCGGGTGTGGCCGAGGCCCAGGCAGTGTGGGCGCAGATGCTGCTCGACCGCGGCGACGCGACCGCGGCGTTCGAGTGGTTCACGCGCGCCGCGCGCCAGGGGCATCTGATGGCGCTCAACATGCTCGGACGCTGCTACGATCTCGGCTGGGGCATCTCCATCGACAAGGCCCGCGCGGCCGAATGTTTCCGCGTCGCCGCCGAACGCGGGCTCGACTGGGGCATGTACAACTATGCCACGTCACTCGCGCTCGGCACCGGGGTACCGGAGGACAAGGCCGCGGCGCTCGCGTGGTTCGAAAGGGCTGCCGGGCTGGGCAATGTCAAGGCGCTCAACTATGTCGGTAGCTTCCACGAGGACGGCTGGGTCGTGCCGCGCGACCGCGCGCAGGCGGCCCGCTGTTACGCCCAGGCTGCAGCGGGCGGGGATTTCCGCGGCGCGTTCAATCATGCGCGGATGCTGGCCGAGGACGGCGACGACGATGCTGCGCTCGAATGGCTGTCACGCTGCGCCGTCACCGCGACGCCCGCCTTTCTGGACAAGGTTCGCCAATGGCTCGCCGGCTGCCCCTTTCCGCGCCTTCGCGCCGAAGGGCCGACGTCGCTGGAAAAAGGAATGACCACATGCTGATTGCGATCCCCGACCTGCTGACCGTTGAAGAGCTCGCGCGCATCCGCGCGATCATTGATGCGGCCGAATGGGTCGATGGCAACGTCACGTCGGGCAGCCAGTCGGCGCTCGCCAAGAACAACGAGCAGTTGCCCGAAGGCAGCCCGGCTCACGGCCAGGCCGGCGCCATCATTCTCGACGCGCTGGCGCGATCGGCGCTGTTCGTCGCCGCCGCGCTGCCGCTCAAGGTCTTTCCGCCGCTGTTCAACCGTTATGGCGAGGGGCAGACCTTCGGCACGCATGTCGACAACGCAATCCGGATCAAGCGGGGGAGCGACTTCCGCATCCGCTCGGACCTGTCGATGACGGTGTTTCTCGAAGACCCTCAAGCCTATGACGGCGGCGAACTGCGGATCGAGGAACAGTTCGGCGAACAGAGCGTCAAGCTGCCTGCGGGACACGCGGTCCTCTACCCCTCGTCCAGCCTCCACCGCGTCGAGCCGGTGACGCGCGGGCGGCGCGTCGCGAGCTTCTTCTGGATGCAGTCGATGATCCGCGACGACGGCGAGCGGCGCCTGTTGTTCGAACTCGACCAGACGATCCAGCGGCTTGCCGGCCAGTTGGGCCAGGGCGATCCCTCGGTGGTCGCACTCACCCACAACTACCACAATCTGCTGCGCCGCTGGGCCGACGCCTGACAGCAAGGGGGAGCGCCCCCGCCCGGATCAGGCGAAGGCGGGCGCCCCCTTGAGCTGCTGATACGCCTCGATCACCGCGCGCAGCCGGGCCTCGTGCGTCCGGTCGCCGCCGTTGCGGTCGGGGTGATAGCGGCGGACGAGCTCCGAATAGCGGCGGCGCAGCGCCGTGCGATCGGCGTCGACCTCGAGTTCCAGCGTCCGGAGCGCTTCCCGGTCACGGCCCGACAGGGGCTTGCCGTCCTTGCGCTCGGCCGCGGGCCGGGCGCGCCGGAACCGCGCGCCGATCGCGTCGAGCGGATCGGCAAAGTCGGCCCAGCGCGGCGGCGCATCGGCGCCGCCCGTCGCGGTGAAGGCGCGACTCTCGCGCTCCCACCCTGCATAGGGCCGCTGCGCCTCGTGAATCTCATCGGGGGTCATGCCGGCGAAATAGTTGTAACCCGAATTGAACGCGCGGACATGGTCGAGGCACAGCCAGCGATAGGCGCCCGGCCCGTCCCCGGCGCGCGCCGCATTGCCCGGCATCGGCGCGCGAAACTCGCCCGGCGCACCGCATCCGGCTTCCGCACACAAACGACCATCCGCTTCCACCCGGCCGTGGAACCGCGTGTGCGGCCGGTCTTTCTTCGGTTGGCTACTCGCCACGGGACTCCCTTTTCCAAAACGCCTATATAGTCGCGATGACCGACCTCGCCACCAGCCCAATGGCCGACCAGATCGCGGCCCGCCTGACCGAAGCCCTTGCCCCTTCGCGCCTCGAAGTCATCAACGACAGCGCGCGGCATCGCGGCCATGCCGGGCACGACGGCAGCGGCGAAAGCCATTTCACGGTGCTGATCGAAAGCGCCGTCTTCGACGGGCTGTCCCGCGTCGAACGCCAGCGGCGCGTCAATCGTGCGCTCGCCGATCTGCTCGCCGATCGCATCCACGCGCTCGCCATCCGCGCCGTCGCGCCGGGCGAGGCATGATCCGCCGCGCCCGGCCGGCGGCGCGCATCCTGCTGGTCGACGATGCGGGACGGGTACTGCTCTTCCGTTTCGTGGTTGCGGACCGCCCGCCCTTCTGGTGCACGCCGGGCGGCGCACTGGAACCGGGCGAGAGCTATGCCGAAGCCGCACGCCGCGAACTGATCGAGGAAACCGGCATCGACGCCGATCCAGGGCCCGAGGTGGCGCGTCGCGTCGTCCAGTTCGTGACGATCGAGGGCGATCCGGTCGATGCCGACGAACGCTATTTCCGCGTGCGCGCCGTCGCCCCCGATATCGCATGCGACGGCCATACCGCGCTCGAGCGGCGCGTGATGCAGCAATGGCGCTGGTTCACCGCGGCCGACATCGCCGCACATGACGAAGCCATCTTTCCCGAAGACCTGATCGACCTTCTTGCCCTGCCGGAGCCCCTGCCATGACGTCCGAAAGTCCGATTCTCCAGACGCTGACGCCGGTGACGCACAATCTGGGCGGCTTTCGCGTCAACCGCACCTTGCCCGCGCGCGACCGCACCATGGTCGGTCCCTTCATCTTCTTTGACCAGATGGGGCCGGCGCATCTCGATCCGGGGCACGGCATCGATGTCCGCCCACATCCGCACATCAACCTCGCGACCGTCACCTATCTGTTCGAAGGCGCGATCGACCATCGCGATTCGCTCGGCACCTTTGCGACGATCACGCCCGGGGCGGTCAACCTGATGACCGCAGGCCATGGCATCGTCCATTCGGAACGCAGCCCGGCCGCGCTTCGCGGCCCCGGCGTGGTGCTTTCGGGCATCCAGACCTGGCTCGCGCTGCCCGAAGCCGACGAGGAATGCCCGCCGGCGTTCGAACATGTCGGCGCCGACGACCTGCCGGTGATCCGCGATCATGGGGTGGAGGCACGCGTCGTGATGGGTGCCTTGTGGGGCGCGGCTGCGCCGACCACCACCCACGCCCACACCATCTATGCCGATATCGCGCTCGCACCCGCCGGCGCGATTCCGGTGGACGCCGAGGCCGATGAGCGCGGGCTTTACCTCGCAATCGGGGACGCCACGCTCGACGGCATGCCACTCGAACCGATGCGTCTCTATGTCCTGCGTCCCGGCACCTCCGCGACGCTGCGTTCGGAGCAGGGCGGCCGCGTGATGCTCTGCGGCGGCGAGGCGTTCTCCACGGTGCGCCACGTCTGGTGGAACTTCGTCTCGTCGCGGCCCGAGCGCATCGAACAGGCCCGCGCCGACTGGAAGGCCCGCCGCTTTCCCGTCGTGCCCGACGATGCGGAGGAGCGGATCGAGATTCCGGAGATCCCAAAGACGGTCAGCTATCCCTGATCGCATCGCCCCCTTGGCGCGCGCGCATCGCGTGCTAGGCTGCCGGAAAAGGCAAAATGGGGGAGGAACCGATGACGACAGGCTGGACCGAGCGCGCGATTGATCTTCCCACGGGCGTCACGCTCAACACCGCAATCGCGGGGGATCCGAACAATCCGCCGATCGTGCTGCTCCATGGCTTTCCCGAATCGCACCGCACCTGGCGTCATCAGATTCCGGAATTGGCACGCGATCATTATGTGATAGCCCCCGATCAGCGTGGTTTTGCCGCCTCCTCGCGCCCGGAAGGCGTCGACGCCTATCGCCCGGAGATGATCGCCGCCGACCTGTTCGCGCTCGCCGATGCCCTGAGCGTCGATCGTTTCACGCTGGTAGGCCACGATTGGGGCGGCGCGATCGCGTGGATGGCGGCGCTACAAAACCCCGCGCGGGTTTCGCGGCTGGTGATCCTCAATGCGCCGCATCCCCAGGTTTTCCAGCGCAAGCTGATCGACGATGCCGGCCAGCGCGAGGCAAGCCAGTATATCCGCCTGTTCCGCGATCCCTCGATCGACTCGGCGCTGCACGGTTCCGGCCTCGAGACCTTCTTTCAGGGGCTGTTCGTCCGCCACCTCGCCAGCGAGCCCGATCCGGCCGAAAAGGCGATCTATCTCGCGCAATGGTCGCAGCCCGGCGGAATGACGCCCATGCTCAACTGGTATCGCGCGACCGGGCTGATCGTGCCCGCGATGGACGAGGCGGTCGAGCGACCGGAGTGGATCGACGGCCCATTTCCCTTCACCCCGCAACCCACGCTGGTGATCTGGGGCATGCGCGACCGCGGGTTGCTGCCCTGCCTGCTCGACGGGCTCGAACAGCTCGTTCCGGACTATACGCTCGTCAAGATCGAGGAAGCCGGGCATTTCGTGCCCTGGGAAGCGCCCGAGGCCGTCAATGCCGCGCTGCTCGCCTGGCTGTCGCGGACCGCAAGCTGACGCGTCCCGCGCCGCCGCTCAATAGGCGCGCATCACATAGGGCCGTGTCGGATAGGGCGGCGTCAGTCCCTCTACCCAGGCGCCATGGGCGTGCGTGGTAGCGACGAGCTGCATCGGCGTTTCGCCGGGCCAGCCGCGAACCCGCACCTCGTGCCGATGCTGATCGCGATTGGGCTCCATCATCACCCAGCCGAGCGGCCGCGCGCGCGTGGCACGTGCACCGGCCCGCTGCATCGCAGCGGCGATCCGCTGCTGCGTCGCTTCGGGGAGATACTGCCAGACGACCGAATGCATCAGCACCCGCGTCACGCCCTCGTCCTGGGGGCGATCGAGCTGCGCCTCGAGCCAATCGGCGGCATCGCCGCGATCGAGCTGGACGCCGCGCGCGCGAACCATGGCGATGGTGTGCGCCAGCCGCTCGACCCGTTCGCGATGGTCGACCCAGCAATAGGCCTGAAGCCGCTCGGCATCGCGCGCACCGCCAAGGTCCAGCGGATTGCGATCGACACCGCGCGCATCGACCACCGTCACCGGGACATCGGGCGGCGGCGCGCCCCGCCATTCGGGAACGATCCGCACCGGCGCTTCGGCCGGACCGACGGCGACGCCGCCCAGATCGAAACCATAGTCGCCGATCAACAGGTTCAACCCGCCGCTCGACCCGATCTCCATTATCTCGACGCGCGGGCCGTAGCGAGCCGCCAGATGCAGGATGCCTGTCATCAACCCGGCCGATCGCCCGGCCTCGTTCGTCTGCGGCGGCCCATAGAGCCAGGGGACCAGTTCGGCATCATAACGTGCGATCGCATGCACCAGTGCTGTCGCGACATGCTCGGGATCGTCGATTCGACCGGTGAACACATATCGCAGTTCGGGCACGTCGCGCCGATGCAGGGCGTGCAGCCCGCCCACGAGGCGCAGCACCAGTGCGTCCGCCACCGGCTCGCCGGGCCAATCGAGCACGCGCCGGCCCGTCTCGGTTGCGCGGTCGAGACAATTTCCCAGCACGCGACAGACCCGCGCCGTGATCGGCGCATCCATCGCCGCGCAATAATCTGCCTGGATTCGAAAGGCTTCGCGATTGACGGCTTCTTCGGCCATCGGCAACACTCCGGTTCGGCGCCACGACCGGTCACCGCTTCGTCATGCCTTGTCGCACCCGGCTTTCGCGGTTGCCAGCGGCAATCGACTCCGACGCCGCTCCGCGCCGGATGCGCGGGAATGTCCTCCCGGTCGGTTGCGCGGCACTCCCCCCGCCGGTAAAGCCCCCGACTCGCATGCAAGAACCGCTTATCCTCGCCGTCCCCAAGGGGCGCATCCTCGACGAGGCGCTGCCGCTGCTCGCCCAGGTCGGGATCGTGCCTGAAGCCGCGTTTTCGGACCCGGGCAGCCGCGCGCTGCGTTTCCACACCAACCATCCCGCGATCGACCTGATCCGGGTACGCGCCTTCGACGTCGCGACCTTCGTCGCGCATGGCGCCGCACAGCTCGGCATCGTCGGCTCCGACGTGCTTGCCGAATTCGACTATTCCGAGCTCTATGCGCCGGTCGATCTGGGCATCGGCCATTGTCGCATTTCGGTCGCCGAGCCGGTCGACATGGCCGCCAAGGACGATCCGCGCGGCTGGAGCCATGTCCGCGTCGCCACCAAATATCCCCACATTACCCGCGCCCATTTCGAAGCGCGCGGCGTCCAGGCCGAATGCGTCAAGCTCAACGGCGCGATGGAACTGGCGCCGGTACTCGGTCTTGCGCCACGGATCGTCGACCTCGTCTCGTCGGGCCGCACGCTAAAGGAAAACGGTCTCGTCGAAGTGGAAGTGATCGCCCAGGTCACCAGCCGGCTGATCGTCAACCGTGCTGCCTTCAAGACGCGCGCGACTGAGGTCGCGCCACTGGTCGATGCGTTCCGCAAGGCCGTTGAGGGGCGCCCCGCATGATCCGGCTCGACGCTTCCGACGCCGGCTTTGCGGCCGCCTTCACGGCGCTGGTCAATGCGCGGCGCGAAGCCGACGCCGACGTGGCGCGCGATGTCGCGGCGATCATCGCCCGCGTCCGCGACGACGGCGATGCGGCGCTGCACGACTATACGCGCCGGTTCGACGGGCATGACCTGGACCGGAGCGGCTGGCGGATCGAACGGGCCGAATGCGCCGCGGCGCATGCCGCGCTCGACCCGGCGCTCCGTGACGCGCTCGAACTCGCGGCCGAACGCATCGCGACCTATCACGCCAAGCAACGCCCTGCGGACCGGGACGAGATCGATGCGCAGGGCATTCGCCTCGGTGCGCGCTGGCGCCCGGTGGACGCCGCCGGCATCTATGTACCCGGCGGGCGCGCCGCCTATCCCAGTTCGGTGCTGATGAACGCCATTCCGGCCAAGGCCGCGGGCGTCGAACGGCTGGTGATGGTGACGCCGACTCCGCGCGGCGAGGTCAATCCGCTGGTGCTCGCCGCCGCGCATGTCGCCGGGGTCGACGAGATCTGGCGCGTCGGCGGTGCCCAGGCGATCGCCGCGCTAGCCTATGGCACCGACCGGATCGCGCCGGTCGACGTCGTCACCGGCCCCGGCAATGCGTGGGTGGCAGAGGCCAAACGCCAGCTTTACGGCGTCGTCGGCATCGACATGGTCGCCGGCCCCTCGGAGATCGTCGTTGTCGCCGATGGCCGCAACGATCCCGAATGGACCGCCGCCGATCTGTTGAGCCAGGCCGAGCACGATCCGACCAGCCAGTCGATCCTGTTCACCGATGACGCGCGCTTCGCCGACGCAGTCGCGGCTGCCGTCGACCGTCAGATTGCGACGCTGGCCACCGGCACGACCGCACGCGCAAGCTGGGACGCCAATGGTGCGATCATCGTGGTGCCGACACTCGATGCGGCGCTGCCGCTCGTCGACCGGCTGGCGGCGGAGCATCTCGAACTCGCCTGCGAGCCCGATGTCGCGCAGGCGCTGTTCGATCGGGTTCGCCATGCCGGATCGGTGTTCATCGGCCGCTACACGCCCGAGGCAGTCGGCGACTATGTCGCGGGGCCGAACCATGTGCTGCCCACCGGACGTCGGGCGCGCTTCGCGTCCGGATTGTCGGTGCTCGATTTCATGAAGCGCACCAGCTTCCTCGCGCTCGATGCCGCGGGACTTGCCGCCATCGGCCCGGCCGCCGTCGCGCTGGCCGAGGCAGAAGGGCTGCCTGCGCACGCGCGCTCGGTGGCGATTCGCCTGCAACGCTGATTTCGCACGTCCGGCGGCGCCCGCCCGCTCCCTGTCGTGGGAGAGGGGCCTTATCAGCGCTCGCCGGACGCGCTAAGCCCATCCCGTCAAGGAAAGTTCGATCCAATGCCCAGTCCGCACGCCCGCAGCCGTTCCAAGGCCCGCGCCGCCGCCCGCCTCGCCGCCGTTCAGGCGCTGTATCAGCAGGAAATGGAAGCGACGCCGCTCGCCGTCCTGCTCAACGAATTTCACCAGCACCGACTGGGCGCGACGATCGAGGATGTCGAATATATCGACGCCGATCCCAACTTCTTCGACGATCTGGTCCGCGGCGTCGACGCCCGCCGCGCCGAGATCGACGCGATGATCGGGGGCAAGCTCGCCGCCGACTGGTCGATCGAACGGCTCGACAAACCGATGCGCCAGATCCTGCGTGCGGGCACCTATGAGCTCATCGCGCGTGTCGACATTCCGGTCGGCGCGGTAATCAACGAATATCTCGACGTCACCGACGCCTTTTACGACCGTCGCGAAAAGGGCTTCGTCAACGGCATCCTCGACGCGATCGCCAAGGAAGCACGGGGCTGACCGGACGCGCTGCCGCGGCGCATCGGGCAAAGGGGGCGCCATGAACGAGGCCGAGTTCATCGCTGCGCTGCGTGGCCTCCCGTTGCATCCGGGCGCGCACGGCCTGGCCGACGACACCGCGGTGTTCACTGCCGGGGATGAGCTTCTCGCCGTCACGCACGATGCGATTGCCGAGGGCGTCCATTACTTCCCCGGCACCGATCCGTTCGACATCGCCTGGAAGCTCGTCGCGGTGAACCTGTCGGACCTCGCGGCCAAAGGGGCGGCGCCCATCGGGGTGCTGATCGGCGCCGTGCTCGTTCCCGATGCCGAGCGCTTCGTCGAGGGCCTGCGCGCGATCCTCGAACGATACCATGTGCCGCTGCTGGGCGGCGACACCATCGCGCTGCCGGGCGGCACGCCTGCTACCTTCGGCTGTACCGCGATCGGGCGGGCGACGCATCGACCGGTACCCGCGCGCACGGGCGCACAACCCGGCGACGCGTTGTGGATCGTCGGCACGATCGGCGCCGCGATGCTCGGTTATCGTGACCGCACGGGCGAAGCCTTTCTGCGTCCGCAGCCGTTGCTTGCGGCGGGGCAGGCCCTTGCGCCGCATGTCCATGCGATGATGGACGTGTCCGACGGCGTGCTGCTCGATGCGCGCCGAATGGCACAGGCGAGCGGATGCACCGCCGCGATCACGCTCGCCGACCTCCCCTTTGCGCCGGGTATCGACGCCGACGACCGCCTGGCGGCGGCAAGCTGGGGCGACGATTACGCGCTGCTCTTTTCGTGCCCGCCCGAACGGGTGCCGCCCGTCCCCGCGACGCGCATCGGCGCGATGCGGCCCGCCGGCCCGCTCCCGCTGCTGGTCGACGGCGCCCCGCCGCCCGCGCGTCTCGGTTACGAACACGCCTGATTTGCGCCGCTTGCGCTGCCCTGCCCCCACCGATACGCTCCCGTGATCCCGCAGACCGGCGACAGACCGGCACGGGCGAGAGGATCCAAAGGAAAGGGAACGGACGAGATGACGATCGTGTATCTCGCCATCGCCTGCGGCTTGATCGCCGTGGCCTATGGCTTTTGGACCAGCCAGCAGGTTCTGCGCGCACCCGCGGGGAACGAGCGGATGCAGGACATCGCCGCCGCGATCCAGGAGGGCGCCCGCGCCTATCTGGGCCGCCAATATGCAACGATCGCCGTGGTCGGCGTCATCGTGGCGGTGGTTCTGGCCTTCACGCTGGGTTGGCGTTCGACGCTCGGTTTCACCATCGGCGCGGTGCTTTCAGGCGTCGCCGGTTTCGTGGGCATGAACATTTCGGTGCGCGCGAACGTCCGCACTGCCGAGGCGGCCCGCGGCTCACTTCAGGGAGGGCTCACGCTCGCCTTCCGGTCGGGCGCCATCACCGGAATGCTCGTCGCGGGGCTCGGACTGCTCGCGATCGCTGCACTGTTCTGGTATCTTGTCGGCCCCGGCGGCTTCGCCCCCAATGCCCGGCCGGTGATCGACACGCTGACCGCGCTGGCCTTCGGCGCCTCGCTCATCTCGATCTTCGCGCGGCTCGGCGGCGGCATCTTCACCAAGGCGGCCGATGTCGGCGCCGATCTCGTCGGCAAGGTCGAGGCCGGGATTCCCGAGGACGACCCGCGCAACCCCGCCGTGATCGCAGACAATGTCGGCGACAATGTCGGTGACTGCGCCGGCATGGCCGCCGACCTGTTCGAAACCTATGTCGTCACGCTCGGCCTCACCATGGTGTCGATCGCGCTGCTGATGAAGGGTGTCGAGACCGCGCTGCTGACCAAATTGATGGCGCTCCCGCTGATCGTCGGCGGCGTTTGCATCCTGACCTCGATCCTCGGCACCTACATGGTCCGGCTCGGCCGCAGCCAGTCGATCATGGGTGCGCTCTACAAGGGTTTCTGGACGACAGCGCTGCTGTCGGTCCCGGCCATATGGGGCGTCACGCGCTATACGCTGGGCGACATGGACGCCCCCATCGGCGGCGGCGACACCGGCTTTCTCGAAGGAACCGGCACCACGGCGGCGGATGCGGCGCTCGCCGCAGTCGACCCGGCGCTTCAGTTCACCGGCTGGGATCTGTTCTTCTGCATGATGATCGGACTGGCGGTCACGGGGCTGCTCGTCTGGATCACCGAATATTACACCGGCACCAACTACCGCCCGGTCAAGTCCATCGCACGCGCGTCGGTGACCGGGCACGGCACCAATGTGATCCAGGGCCTTGCCGTCAGCCTCGAATCGACCGCGCTTCCGACGCTTGTAATCGTCGTGGCGGTCGTGGCGGCCTTCCAGATCGCCGGGATCATCGGCGTCGCCTTTGCGGCAACCGCGTTGCTCGCGCTGGCCGGCATGGTCGTCGCGCTCGACGCCTATGGTCCCGTGACCGACAATGCCGGCGGCATTGCCGAGATGGCGGGCCTTGAGGATGCGGTTCGGCACAAGACCGACGCGCTCGACGCCGTCGGCAACACCACCAAGGCCGTCACCAAAGGTTATGCGATCGGGTCGGCGGCGCTGGCGGCGCTGGTGCTGTTCGGGGCCTATACTACCGATCTCAAGGCGTTCTTTCCCGGCGTGCACGTCGATTTCACGCTCAGCAATCCCTATGTCATCGTCGGCCTGCTGCTGGGGGCGCTGCTTCCCTATCTGTTCGGTGCGTTCGGCATGACGGCGGTCGGCCGCGCGGCGGGATCGGTGGTGGAGGATGTCCGCGCGCAGTTCCGCGACAATCCGGGCATCATGGCGGGCACCAGCCGGCCCGATTATGCCAGAACGGTCGACATCGTCACGCGCGCCGCCATTCGCGAGATGATCGTGCCCTCGCTGCTTCCCGTCCTCAGCCCGGTCGCGGTCTATTTCCTCGTCACCGCGGTCGGCGGCCAGGCCCAGGGCTTCGCGGCGCTCGGCGCGATGCTGCTCGGCGTGATCGTGTCGGGCCTGTTCGTCGCGATTTCGATGACCAGCGGCGGCGGCGCTTGGGACAATGCCAAAAAATATATCGAGGACGGCAATTACGGCGGCAAGGGCTCGGACGCGCACAAGGCCGCCGTCACCGGCGACACGGTGGGCGACCCTTACAAGGACACGGCCGGCCCCGCGGTCAATCCGATGATCAAGATCACCAACATCGTCGCGCTGCTGCTGCTGGCGGCACTCGCGGCAGGCCACGTCGCGGGCTGAACCGCGCCGGCCGGCGCCGGGGTGCCCCTTGGGAGACTCCGGCGCCGGCCGGCCATTTTGGGGCAATCGGCGCCGATTTCGGCACAATCCCGGGTGGACTCGCCCGGCCTGCGTCTCCATTTAGGCGCCAAAGGGCGTCATTCCCGCCCTTCGACTTCCCTTTTCGGCATCGAGCGCGTAAAGGCTGCGCCGTTTCACGCGCGCGTCAGTATAGAGAGGCATATTTTTGGCCAAAGAAGAACTGCTTGAAATGCGGGGCCAGGTCGTTGAGCTGCTGCCCAACGCCATGTTCCGCGTCCGGCTCGAAAACGATCACGAGATCCTGGGCCATACTGCGGGCAAGATGCGCAAGAATCGCATCCGCGTGCTCGTGGGCGACGAGGTGCTCGTCGAACTGACGCCCTACGACCTCACCAAGGGCCGCATCACCTACCGCTTCAAGTAAGCGGTCCTGGCCCATGCGGCTCGTCCTGGCCTCCAGTTCTCCCCGGCGACGCGATCTGCTTCAGCGGATCGGAGCGACGCCGGATCGCATCGCTGCGCCCGAGATCGATGAGGATCCGCGCCCCGGCGAACTCCCCCGCCCTTATGTCCTCCGGCTCGCCGTCGAAAAGGCCCAGGCCGTTCCGCGCGCGTCCGACGAAATCGTGCTGGCCGGCGACACCACCGTCGCAGTCGGTCGCCGTATTTTGGGCAAGCCTGCCGACGAACGCGATCTGCGGGCGATGCTCGCGCTGCTGTCCGGACGGCGGCACCATTGCTTCTCGGCGGTCTGCGCCATCGGCGCCGACGGCCGCCCGCGCACGCGCCTGTCCGATACCGTCGTCACGTTCAAGCGGCTGACCGACGCCGAAATCGACGCCTATGTCGCCAGTGGCGAGGGTATGGGCAAGGCGGGCGGCTATGCCATCCAAGGGCGGGCCGAGGCTTTCGTCCGCTGGCTGGCGGGCAGCCATTCGGGCGTTGTCGGGTTGCCGCTGTTCGAAACGCGCGCGCTGCTGGTCGCGGCGGGCCTCCCCCTTGGCTGAATGGCTGTACGAAGCCGGAATCGGTGAGGCGCGCGCCGCGCTCGTCTCGCGCGGATCGATCTGGAAGGCCCGGATCGAGCTTGACGGCCCCGCGCTCCGCGTCGGCACGATCGCGCCCGCACGGCTGATCGACAAGGCGACCGGCAAAGTCGCACTGCTCGATGGCAGCGGCGAGGCGCTGTGCGATCCGCTCCCGCGCGGCGTGACCCAGGGCGGCACCTGCCTGGTGCGGATCGTGCGCGAGGCGATTCCCGAGCCCGGCCGGGCGAAGCTGCCCAAGGCGGTACCGGCCCCGCCCGACGCGGTGCCGATGCAAGGCCCCGACCTGCTCGCGCGGATCCGCGCCAGCGGCCATCCCGTCCGCATTCTCCATGCCCATGAACCCGACGCGCTGGAGGAAGCGGGCTGGTCCGAACTGCTCGAAGAGGCGATGTCGGGCGAAATCGCCTTTCCCGGCGGCGCGCTGCGCCTGTGCCCCACGCCCGCAATGACGTTGTTCGACGTCGACGGCAGCGGGCCGATCGAGCCGCTCGCCGTCGCTGCCGCCCATGCGGTCGCGCGTGCGATGGAACGCCATGGCATCACCGGCTCGGTCGGCATCGATTTCCCCACGCTGGCCAGCAAGGCGGCGCGGCAGGCGGTGGCGGAGGCGATCGACGCCGCACTGCCCCAGCCGTTCGAACGCACCGCGGTCAACGGGTTCGGCTTTCTTCAGATCGTCCGCCGCCGCGAACGCGCCTCGCTTCCCGAACGGCTGCGCGACGATCCGGTCGGGGCGGCGACCCGGGCCGAGTTGCGCCGGATCGAGCGCCTGCCCCCGCCGCCCCCCGCCACCTATCGCGTGTCGCAGCCGATCGCGCGACGACTGGCGCAACGCCCCGACTGGACCGACGCGCTCGCCCGGCGCATCGGCGGTATCACGCAATTCCTTTCGGCAAAGGACTGACATGGCAAAGCGCGACTGCTGCCCGATCTGCGGCGCGGCGACCGTTCCCGAATTCAAGCCCTTCTGCAGCCGCGGCTGCAAGGATCGCGATCTGCTGCAATGGCTTGGCGAGGGCTATCGGATCGCTGGACCGCCGATCGAAGAAGAATCGATTTCGGGGCTGGACAAGCCCGAATCGCACGACTAAGAGCGCGTCTCCCGGCGGGAACGCCGGTGTGCCCAGGTAGCTCAGTTGGTAGAGCATGCGACTGAAAATCGCAGTGTCGGTGGTTCGATCCCGCCCCTGGGCACCATCCCTTCCCCTAAATCGCTAACCTGCGGCCAGCCTCACTCGCGCGTCGCTTTCGCCGCAGTCACCTTTGTCAGTCGCCGTCGCGCCGGACAAAGCGGGTGGGCAGTGCCGTCGTGCTCTTGATATTCTCCAGCACGATGCTCGATCGCGCGGTCGCAACCTCGGGCGCAGACAGGATTTCGCGCACCAGCAGCGTGTTGAAACTCGCCAGATCGCGCGTCGCCACCTTCAGGATGATGTCCGCCGACCCAGTGAGCGCCTGACATTCCAGCACCTCGTCGAGCTCGAGGATGCGGCGGTGGAAATTGTCCAGCCAATCGGCCTCGTGCGTGCGGAGCGATACGAGCACATAGGCGCTCACCCCGATCCCCAGCCGTTCGGGATCGAGTACCGCGGCGACGTGCGAGACATATCCGGCGGCGCGCAGCTGTTGCATTCGCCGCGAGCATTGCGAGGGCGAGAGATGGACGTGGCTGCTCATCTCCACCGGCCCGATATCGCCCTGTGCTTGCCAGCATTCGAGGATGTGCAGGTCGAACTGGTCGAGGTCGCGCGCCATGACGACGATCATGCACATTCTGCGCACATTTCGTCAATATCACGCACATTTATCGCGCACCGGCCGCCATTTCGCTGAAGTTCGCACGCACTTTGGGCAGGATCGGGTGTAGATCGGCGCCGACAATCCCCCTTTGGGTTCAGGACAAGCCATGGCATTCGAATCGCTTCAGCCGCAGCCGGCGGATCCGCTGCTGCAGATCATCGGCGCTTTCCGCGCCGACCCCCGGGCCGACAAGATCGACCTGGGCGTCGGGGTGTTCCGCGATCCGCAGGGCGCCACCCCGGTGATGCGCGCGATCAAGGCCGCCGAACGCAGGCTGGTCGAGACCCAGCCGAGCAAATCCTATCTCGGGAGCGAAGGCGATACCGGGTTCGTCGCCGCGCTTGCCGCCCGGGTGATCGGCGATGCGATTGCGCGCGATCGCGTCCAGGGGCTTCAGACCCCGGGTGGAACGGGCGCATTGCGGCTCGGTGCCGAACTGCTCGCCCGCGCCGGTGTGCCGCGCATCTGGATCGCTGCGCCCAGCTGGGCCAACCATGCCCCGATCTTCGCCCAGACCGGCGTCGCGCCGCAGTTGGTGCCCGCGTTCGATATCGCCGCACAGCGCTTCGACGCCGATGCGTTCGTCGCGGCGCTCGCCGGGGCCTCGGCCGGCGATGCGGTCCTGCTTCATGGTTGCTGCCACAATCCGACCGGCATCGACCCCACTGCCGAGGAATGGACGGCAATCGCCGCGGCGGTTGCCCAACGGGGGCTGATCCCGTTCATCGACCTGGCTTATCAGGGATTGGGCGACGGTTTCGACGCCGATGCGGCCGGTGCCCGCGCGGTGCTGGCGGCGGTGCCCTGGGCCTTGCTCGCCTATTCGTGCGATAAGAATTTCGCGCTCTATCGCGAACGGACCGGCGCGCTCTACGCCGTCGGCCCCGATGCGACGCAGAGCATGACGCTCCAGTCGAACCTGCTCGCGCTGGCGCGGACCAACTGGTCGATGCCGCCCGATCACGGCGCCGCGGCGGTACGGCTGGTGCTCGAAGATCCCGCCCTCGCCGCGGACTGGGCCGCCGAACTCGAATCGATGCGCCGACGGCTGGTGGCGGTGCGCACCGGCCTCGCCGCGCTGGGCCGGATCGGGGCTCTCGATCTGGCGCCGCTCGCCGTAGGCAAGGGCCTGTTCGCGACCCTGCCGGTCAGCCCGACGCAGGTCGGCTGGCTCCGCGAGACGCACGCGATCTATATGGCAGGCTCGGGACGGATCAACGTCGCGGGCTTTACCAGCGATGCCGCGATCCGTCGCTTTGGCGCCGCACTCGCCGCCATGACCGCGGGGGGCGTCGCGTGAACGCACGGCACGGCCTCCCCGCCGCCGCGCATGGCGGCGGGGTGCGTTCCCATTTCTCGCTGTGGGACAGCCCCTATCTGCTGCTCACGCTCGCGGCCTCGCTGTGGGCGAGCAACTTCGTGCTGGGCCGCGCGGTCCCGCACACGCTCAATCCCGCCAGCCTTTCCTTCTGGCGCTGGGCGATCGCCGCCCCCATCGCGCTGCCCTTCGCATTGCCGCACCTGCGCGACGACTGGCCGGCGATCCGCCGCGGCCTGCCGATGCTCGTGCTGCTGGCTGCGCTGGGTCTGGCGGGCAGCAACACGCTCGCCTATTGCGCGCTGCGGCTGACCAGCGCCACCTCCGCGCTGCTCGTCCAGTCGGCAATCCCTGTGACGATCCTCGGCTTCGGCTACCTGCTGTTCGGCGACCGCACGACCGCGCGCCAGCTGATCGCGATCGGCTTTGCCCTTGCGGGCGTGCTGTGCGTGATCCTCGGCAAGCCCGGCGCGCAGGGCGCGCTCAACCTCGGCACGTTACTGGCTGCGGGGACGATGTTCGCGCAGGCGCTCTACGCGACGCTATTGCGGCGCCAGCCGCCGATCCATCCCACCAGCTTCCTGTTCGTCACCTTCGTCGCGGCGGCGCTGCTTATGCTGCCGTTCCAGCTTGCGCTGGGCACGCCCTTGCCGATCGGCGATCGGAGCGGGCTCGCGGCGCTGTGCTACCTCGCGCTGGGGCCGTCGGTCCTTGCCTTTTTCGTGTTCAACCGCGGCGTGGCGCTCATCGGCTCGGCGCGGGCCGGTCTCTTTTTCTATCTGATGCCCGTGTTCGGCACGATCTTCGCAGCACTTCTGCTCCATGAGCGGATCGCTCTGGCGGAACTGCTCGGCTTCGGGCTCGTGGGACTCGGCTTCGCGCTCGCGCGGCGACGCTAGCCGGCCGCCGGGCTGGCCCCGCGCACCCGCGCGGGCCGGCCCCATCGGGCAAATCCCGCCTCGCGCTCGCGCCGGGCGCAATAGAGGTCGAGCGCGATCTGGAGGCCCATCCACATATAGGCGAACGACGCAAAGGCGAGCGCCAGGAACATCGACCCGACCAGGTAAAGGATGTGCGCCATCTGCAGCGCCGAGGCGAGCGGCGCGATCCAGTCGGCATCGCCGCCCGCGCGCAGATAGCGCCGCCGCAGCACTTCGGTCCGCACCAGCCCGATCAGGTTGAGCGTCAGCCATAGCGCCAGCCCGCCATAGCCCTGTTCGCCGAGCATCTCGAAATAGCTGCTGTGCCAGGCGCGCCCGCCGTCGACCACGGTCGCCGCGGCATCGCCCTCGCGCGTACGGGTGTGATAGACGAAACGGTTCTGGCGATACGCACCAAAGCCGCCGCCCATCGGGTGATCGCGGACATAATCGAGCGTCCAGCCCCACACGGCGATGCGGGTCGAGGCGGATTCATCCCCCTGATAGCCCTCGATCGTCTCCATACGCTTGCTGTAGCTGTCGGGCAGCAACGGCACCGCCACCGCCACCGCCGCGGCAAGGATGCCCAGGTAGAGCAACCGCCGCTTCACCATGCGCAACAGCATCACCGCCAGCAGGCCGATACAGATCAGCCCGGTGCGCGCCTGCGTGCCGATCGGGATCAACAGGCACGCGAAGATCAGCGCATAACCGAACAGCCGCACCCGCCAGTCGGGGCGAAAGATCGTGCCGTGCTGCATTGCAAAGAGGATCAGCGGGATCATCCCCACCGCGACCATCGAGATCGTGCTCCCCTCGTACAGCCCGCTGTTGTTCGAAACGCCCAGGTTGAGCATCCCGTATCCGCCGCCGCTCGCCAGCGTCTTGATCCCGCCGGTGATGACGATCGACGCGACCGACAGGATCATGAACACCACCATCGCCTCGATCCGCAACCGCGTGCGCAACGTCATCGGCAGGAACACGGCAAAGACCAGCGTCTTCCACACCCAGTCCCATTTCTCCGCGGCATCGATCGGGAAATCGGCATGGGCGGTCGTCCATCCCGCCCAGCCGAGCAGCGCCAGGATCAGCAACTGGCGAACCGTGATGCGAAAGCCGTGGCGCGCATCGGTGACCACCCAGCCGACAAAGGCCGCGGCAAAGAAGATCAGCGAGACCGGAACCGACGACAGCAGGTAATAGGAAAGCCGCTGCGGCGAGACGAGGTCGATATAGACATAGCCGAGCACGAACAGGAACGGCCGCCGCATCCCGAGCAACAGCAGCAGCGCCAGATAGGCGACGAAGGCATAGTCGCGCATCGCTCAGCCCCGGCAGGGCATGCGCAGGATGAAAGGCGGGGCGCACGGCATCACGCCGCCCGCCATGCCATCGCCGCGGTTGCGATCGCGTTAAGCAGCACGATCGGCTGCCGCGCGGGCGCTGCCGGGCTGAAAACTTTAAGCCTTTGGCTTTAGGGCGCTCTGCATGGGCGGTTTCCATCTGCAATATACCGGCGCCGACGCCGATCCGGCCGGGTTGGCATCGGCCGAGGCGCAGTTCGCACGTCACGGCTTTGCCGCACCGCGCCGTCTCGCGGTGTCCGGCTGGGCCATCCGCCACTGGGATGCGATCGCGGGCGGCCCTGCCGGCTTCGTGCAACAGGGGGCCGACTGGGCCGCCGCGGCGGGCACGATCAGCGTCGACGGCCGCTTCGGCGCGCCCGCGCTCGCCGCGCTGCTCGCCATGATCGATCCCGCGCGCCCGACGCCGTTGCTCGACTGGGACCGGCTGGCCGGCGAGTTTGCGCTTGTCCTTCACCGCGGCGGCCGCACCTTCCTGATCGGCGATTTCTTCGGCACCTGGCCGGTTTATCGCGACCTCCCGAATACGCTGTTCTCCACCTCGTTTCTCGCCGCGGCACAGGCGCAGCCGCGGCTGCGCTTCGACACGCAGGCGGTGTACGAATTCGCCTTCAACGTCGTCCCGGTCGGCGACGACACGGTGCTTGCCGAAATCCGCACGCTTGCGGCGGGATCGATGGTCGAGCTGCTGCCCGGCGGCGCATCGACCACGCACGGCGGCCCCCGGCCGCTCCCCGAAGCGCCGGTGCACATGCCGCTCGGCGAGCGCATCGCACAGCTCCGGGCGCCGCTCGAGGCACAGGCGAACGCGATCGCGGCGCAGTTCGGCAATGCGGTCCACGCCCCCTTATCGGGGGGACTCGATTCACGACTGGTCCTCGCGCTGCTCCGCGCGGCGGGCGTGCGGCCGCAGGTCTATGTCTATGGCCCCGAAACCAGCGCCGATGTCCGCGTCGCGCGGGCGATCGGCGCCGAACTGGGTTTCGACGTCGCCTGGACCGACAAGAACCGCGCGCCGATCACGCCCGATGCCTTTCCAGGGCAGGTGGCGGCCAATTTCGATCGGTTCGACGGGCTGCCCAACTTCGGCAACCTGTTCGATAACGGCGGCAATGCCGCGGCGCTCGACGCACGCCACACCGCGGGCGCGCTCGCGATCTCGGGCGGATGCGGCGAGGTGTTTCGCGATTTCTTCTTCCTCGCCGACCGCCGGATGCGCGCCGGCGCGGTGACACAGAGCTTTTTCGCGCGTTTCCTGGCCGACGACCTGACAGGCGCGTTCGATCGCGACGCATTCCTTGGCGCCATCACGGCCAAGCTCCGCGCCGCGCTCGGCGCCGGCGGGCGCGATCAGCCGCTGTCGCGCACCCGGATCGAACAGCTCTATCCGCGCGTCCGCTGCCGCTCGCTGTTCGGGCGCGAGATCGCCATCGAGGGGCGCCACGGCCCCTATGCCATGCCGTTTCTGGACCACCGCGTCGTCGCGGCGGCGCTGCAATTGCCGATGCGGCTCAAACAGGCAGGCGCGTTCGAGGCCGCGCTGATTGCCGCAATCGATCCCATGCTTGCCGCCCAGCCCTCCGCCTATGGCCATGCCTTCGACGTGCCGCCGGGTTTCCGCCACCGCCTCGCCGAATGGTCGACGCGCCTCCGTCCGCCCTGGCTGCGCGCGCAAAGCTATGCGCTTCAGCGCCGGCTCCGCCCCATGACCGACGAGCATGGCGGGCTGTTGTCGCCCGATTATCTGGGCCGGGTGATCGACCTCGACCTGCCCGTCATGCGCCGCTGGTTCCGCGTCGAACGGATCGCCGACAGCGCGTTGCTCCGGCGGATCGCGTGCCTCGAATATCTGGCTGCCCGGCTCGGCGGCCGCCTCGATCCGCAAGGCTGAGCGCCCAGGGCTGCGCGATCAGACGCCCAGCCGCGCGCGCACGCGTTCGATCAGCCCGGCACCGCGGCTCATGTCGGCAAAGGGTGCGATCCCCGTCCCCAGCCGGTTGCCGCGCACCACGATCGGCTCGCGCGTCCAGCTCCGCACCAGCGCCATCGACCAGTGCGCCGCGGGTGCCAGCCGTGCGTCGTTGGCCTCGACCACCAGCCCCGCCGACGGATGAACGACGCCTTCGGGCGCGACGCTGATCAGCGTCATATGGTTTTCCTTGTTCGGGCCGACGACGAAGCTGTTGCCCGCGATCCGTCCGGTCGCGCCGTTGGACAGGTCGATCATGTAATTGGTGTCCTGCCCCCGACTGTCGTCGAAGCTCGACCCGCTGATCTCCACCCGCGGCGCCCGGCTCTTCACATAATGGCCCCCGGTGCCCCGCTCGAAGCGGGAGGCGGTGATGCGCAACGCGCCATAATCGCCGATATAGACCGCATGCGCGCCGGTGCCCGTCGGGTCCTTGCCCAGCCCGGCAAAGGTCGAATGGTCGATCGTGATGGTCGCGGCGGGATCGCGCGCCGACAGGATCCCCGACTGGGCATCGAGGAACATCGCATTGCGGACCGTCAGGTCGCCGGTCTCGATCCGAATGCCCGCACCGTTGCCGTCGGGCACGCGCGTATGCATGAACACCAGTCCGTCGACCTCGGCCGCGCGCCCGCGCAGCACCAGCGTCGCCTTGCCCTCGCAAATCCCGCCGTCGAACACCGCGCGCCCGGGCTCCTCGGCGATGAAGCGAACGCGTCCGCCGGTCACGACCGCGCAATCAGCATAGCGGCCCGGCGCGACCCGGATGGTGCCGTCGCGCCCGTTCAGCGCGGCGACGGCCGCCGCCAGCGTGCCGAAGCGCTGGCCGGTCTCCGCGATCACGAAACCGCCGGCGGCAGCCTGCGCCGCAGGCTCGCGTGCGCCCAGGCCGCCCGCCCCCGCCCCGAGCGCAAGCGCAACGGCACCGATCGCCGCCGCCGCGCGGATGCGTGCCGCAGGGCGGTGTGCTGTTGTCCGTCGCATGACCGATCTTCCTCCGCGCAACCCGTGGTCCGTCGCGGTCAGGATAGGCGCGGCCGCGCCGGGAGCGAAGTCCCGTTTTGGGCCGCGCCCGCGGGGCTCAGTCGTCGAGCGGCTCGACCGCGATCACCTCGATCGCTTCGGGGCGTCCGTTGAAATCGACGCGCTCGCCGACCTCGGCACCGATCATCGCCTGGGCAAGCGGGGCGGAAAAGGCGATGCGCTCGGCGTGCGGCTCGGCCTCGTCGTGACCGACGATCGCGATCGTCCGCTCGCGCCCCGCCAACCGGAAACGCACCTGCGTGCCGATCGCGACGGTATCGGGCTCGGGCGCGGGGGCAAGCTGCGCGGTCCCCGCGCGCGTGTTCCAGTATCGCAGCTCGCGCCGCGCCGCCTCGCGCGCCTCGTCGTCCTCGGCCGCCGCCACGGCCGCCTCGGCTGCGGCGAGCCGCTCGCGGATCAACGCCAGCCCGCGCACCGTGACCATGTTGGGTCCGGGCGGCAACGGGATCTCGAACCGAGGTTCCTTGTGTTCCTCGTCATTATCGCGGCGAAACGCGACGCTCATTTCAACACATCCTCTTGACGGTGATCGGGCGCATACCGGCCATGCCGGTCACGCCGTTCTGGTTATAGGGTCTGGGGGTACCGGGGGGCGGGACCGCCGGCCCGCACGTCCCGGCGGGGTCAGATCAAACGGTGAAGCTCTCGCCGCAACCGCATGTTCCCTTGGCATTGGGGTTGTGAAAGACGAAACCCGACGTGAAATCGTCCTCGACCCAATCCATCGTCGATCCGATCAGGTACAGCACCGACGCACCATCGACGAAGAACGTGCCGCCGGGCGTATCGATCCGCTCGTCGAACGGCTTTGCCTCGGTGACATAGTCGACCGAATAGGCCAGCCCCGAACAGCCGCGCCGCGGCGTCGACAGCTTCACGCCCACCACGCCTTCGGGCGCGTTCGCCATCAGCGCGGCGATCCGCGCCTCGGCGGCGGGGGTCAGGTTCAGCGCCGCGGGGCGCTGGCGAAGCTTGGTCTCGGTCGTCATCTCGGTCTCTCGCCTGCCTTCCCGCCACGCGGGCGGAAGGAACGGGGAATGGCGCCCATCATGCGCGGGCGCTCCCTATATTGGAAGCCGCATCGCCGCGCCCAACCCCTTCGTCGACCGAAGGGGCGCCGGCGATCACAGCATTCCCAGTTCCAGCTTGGCCTCGTCGGACATCTTCTGTGGATCCCAGGGCGGATCCCAGACCAGATTGACCTCGGCATGGCCGATCCCGGGCACCGATCCGACGCGAAGCTCGACTTCGCCCGGCATCGATTCGGCAACGGGGCAATGCGGCGTGGTGAGCGTCATCGTCACCGTCGCATGGCCGTCGGCGGTGATTTCCAGGCCATAGATCAGGCCGAGATCATAGATGTTCACCGGGATTTCGGGGTCATAGATCTCGCGCAGCGCGTCGATCACCGATTCGTACAGCGCGCCGCCGGGCTCGCCTTCGGGATGCGCCTGGGGCGGCTGCGCCAGGAAGCCGGCCAGGTAATCGCGCTTGCGGCTCCCCGCCTCGGCATCGGCGGGCTGGGCGGCATCGGCCTGGTCGACCCGCGCCTTGGGCGGCGGTGCAACCGCGTCGACCTCTTCCACCACGATCCTGCGTTCTTCGTTCATCCGAAGATCCTCGTCACCCGTTCGATACCCTTGACGAGCGCGGCGACGTCCGCCGGCCCGTTATACACGCCGAAGCTCGCCCGCGCGGTGGCGGGAACCTCCAGCAGATCCATCAGCGGCTGGGCGCAGTGATGCCCGGCGCGGATCGCGACATTGCCCTCGTCCAGGATCGTCGCGACGTCGTGCGGGTGCACGCCCTCGACCGCGAAGCTGACGATGCCGGCGCTGTCCTCCGGCCCGAACAGCCGCACGCTGTTGAGCGCCGCAAGCGCCGCGCGCGTCTCGGTCACCAGCGCGGTTTCGTGCGCATGGATGCGCTCGAGCCCGATCCCGTCCACGTAATCGATCGCCGCATGCAGCCCGACCACGCCGACGATGTGCGGCGTGCCCGCCTCGAAACGGCCCGGCGGCGGGGCATAGGTCGTTTTGGCGAAAGTGACGCGATCGATCATCGATCCGCCGCCCTGATAGGGGGGCATCGCGTCGAGCAACTCGTACCGCCCCCACAGCACGCCGATCCCGGTCGGGCCGTAGAGCTTGTGTCCCGAAAAGACGTAGAAGTCGCAGCCGAGCTCGGCGACGTTGACCGGCAGGCGAGCAACCGCCTGACACCCGTCGATCAGGATCTTCGCCCCCACGGCATGGGCCAGTTCGGTCGCGCGCTTGGCGTCAAGAACCGAACCGAGCACGTTGGAGACATGCGCGAGCGCGACCAGCTTGTGCCGGTCGGTCAGCATCGCCGCCATCGCGTCGAGGTCGATGCGGTGGTCGGCGGTAAGCGGCACCACGTCGATCTGCGCGCCGATCTTCTCGGCGGCCATCTGCCACGGCACGATGTTGGAGTGATGCTCGAGCGCGGAGAGCAGGATGCGGTCGCCCGCCTTCAGCCGGGTCGCAGCATAGCATTGCGCGACAAGGTTGATCCCCTCGGTCGCGCCGCGGACGAACACCACTTCCTCCGTCCGGCCGCCGATAAACTTCGCCACCCGCGCCCGCGCCGCCTCGAAGGCGAGCGTCATGTCGGCCGAGCGCTGGTACACGCCGCGATGGACGGTGGCATAGGTCTCGCCATAGGCCCGCGTGATCGCATCGATCACCGGCTGCGGCTTCTGCGAGGTAGCAGCAGTATCGAGATACGCCCAGCCCGCCGGGATCGCCGGGAAATCCGCCAGCACGTCGAGCGGAGCCGCGGTCGCGAGCACACTCACAGCGCCGCCTCCAGCCATCCGATCGCATCGGCCGCAAAGGCCTCGCGCACCGCGTCCTCGCCGATCCGCGCGAGCGCATCGCCAACGAACGCGTGCGTCAGCAGCGCCTTCGCCCGTGCCGCCTCGATCCCGCGGCTCTGCAGATAGAACAGCGCGCGCTTGTCGAGCTCGCCCACCGTCGCGCCGTGCGCGCACTTCACGTCGTCGGCAAAGATCTCGAGCTCGGGCTTCAGGTTCACCGTCGCGGTGCGCTGGAGCAACAGGCCGCGCAGCGACTGTTCGCCGTCGGTCTGCTGTGCCCCGCGCGCCACCTCGACGCGGGCGGCAAGGCTCGCCGTCGACTGGTCGGCCGCCACCGCGCGCCACAACTGGCGCGACGTGCCTTCGACCGCGTCGTGGCGCACCGCCACGGCCGCTTCCTGCTTCTGCGCTGCGCGGCTGAGCAACGCGCCGCCCATTTCGGCAAAGGCGCCCTTGCCGGTCAGCGTCAGCGCGCCGTCGATCCGGCTGCCCATGCCGCCCGCGCCCAGAAAGATCGATACCAGGCTCGCCGCCTCGCCCACTTCGGCCTCGTCGCGGATCGAGACAAAGCCCTCGCGCTGCACCAGCCGTACCGAACGCATCAGCCGCGCGCCCTTGCCGAGCGTGATCGCGGTGAGCCGGTTGGCCCAGCCGGCGCCGGCAAACGTCTCCACGACGCTCGCCACCGCGTCGTCGGCGAGCTGGATGCGTGCCGGGACATGGTTGGCCCCGCCGGTGCCGAGATGGACGATCTGGATACGGATCGCCGCATGCTCGGGGCCGAGGTGCAGCGTCCACCCCTCGCCGATCGCAAGGCTGCCGAGCGCATGGTCGGTCGTCGGGACATGGCGCGTGACCTCCACCGGGCCGGGGCGGCTGTGCGCGGGCTCGAACACGCCGTCGACGAAGCACAGGCGCGGACCGTCGATGTCGAGGAACAGGTCGGCCGGGTTCACGCCCGCCGGCGCCTGCGGGCTCTCCGCGGCGGCGCGCAGCGCGTCCATGTCGGCCCAACGCCACGCCTCCGACCGGGACGAGGGCAGCGTCAGCGTGCTCACGCCGCCACTCCGGCATAGCCTTCGCGCTCCAGTTCGAGCGCGAGTTCGGGGCCGCCCGAACGCACGATGCGGCCGTCGGCAAGCACATGGACGAAGTCCGGCTTCACGTAATCGAGCAGCCGCTGATAATGGGTGATCAGCAGCACCGCCTTGTCGGGCGCGCGCATGATCCGGTTGATCCCCTCGCCCACCGCGCGCAGTGCGTCGATGTCGAGGCCGCTGTCGGTCTCGTCGAGAATGGCGAGCTTGGGGTTCAGGATGCCCATCTGCACCATCTCGTTGCGCTTCTTCTCGCCGCCCGAAAAGCCGACATTGACCGGCCGCTTGAGCAGTTCGGCGTCCATCCCCAGCGCCGTCGCCTGCGCGCGCGCCAGCTTCAGGAACTCGCCGCCCGACGCCGGCGTCTCGCCCCGCGCGCGCCGCTGCGCATTCAGCGCCTCGCGCAGGAAGTGCAGGTTGGAAATGCCGGGGATCTCGACCGGATATTGAAAGCCCAGGAACAGCCCCGCCGCGGCGCGCTCGTGCGCGTCCATCGCCAGCAGGTCGGCGCCGTCGAACGTCACCGTCCCCGACGTCACCGAATAGCCGTCGCGCCCGCCGAGCACATAGCCGAGCGTCGACTTGCCCGCGCCATTCGGCCCCATGATGGCGTGCACCTCGCCCGCGCCGATCGCAAGGCTCAACCCTTTCAGGATTTCCTTGCCGTCGACCTCGGCGTGGAGGTTGTCGATCTTCAGCATGTCACTTCATTCCTGTTCGTGTCTGTTCTGCCCCGGGCCCGACCGGGGTGCGACCAAGGGTCAGAGCGGCACCGTCACCAGCGTCACCGCTTTCAGGTCCTGCGCGTCATAGGCGTCGACCAGCTTTCCATCGTCGAGCTTCCATCGCACCGTATATTGGGCCGGCGTGCGGATCGCGGCGGCGACGTCGGCCTGCACCGCATCGAGGCTCTGCTGCATCCGGCTCCACCAGCCGCGCGACACCGGACGCCCGGCCAGCGTGATCCGGCCCGCCTCGAAATCGGCCTCGGTAAAGGCGCGGCACGCCTTCACCGCGGCTTCGACCGCGCGCGTGCGCGCCGCGGCGTCGGCGGGGGCGACGCCGACCTGGCGCACAATGCAGCGCGCCAGCCGCGTCGCCACGCCGATCTGCGGCACCTTTTCCACCGTGACGCCTGCCTGGGGCGCGGCAACCAGCGCCAGTGCCAACGCGATACTCATCCCACACTTCCTTCCAGGCTGATGCCGAGCAGCTTCTGCGCCTCGACCGCGAACTCCATCGGCAGTTGCTGGAGCACTTCCTTGGCAAAGCCGTTGACGATCAGCGCGACCGCCGCTTCCTGGTCCAGCCCGCGCTGCATGGCATAGAAGAGCTGGTCCTCGCTGATCTTGCTCGTCGTTGCCTCATGCTCGATCTGTGCGCTCGGGTTCTTCACCTCGATGTACGGCACGGTGTGCGCGCCGCACTGGTCGCCGAGCAGCAGCGAGTCGCACTGGGTGAAGTTGCGGACATTCTCCGCACTCGCCGCCACGCGAACGAGGCCCCGATAGGTGTTGTCGCTGCGCCCGGCCGAGATACCCTTCGACACGATCGTCGAGCGGCTGCCCTTGCCCAGATGGATCATCTTGGTGCCGGTATCGGCCTGCTGGCGATTGTTGGTCACCGCCACCGAATAGAATTCGCCGACCGAGTTCTCGCCCGCGAGCACGCAGCTCGGATACTTCCAGGTGATCGCCGATCCGGTCTCGACCTGGGTCCAGCTCACCTTCGAATTGCGGCCCTGGCACAGCGCGCGCTTGGTGACGAAATTGTAGATGCCGCCCTTGCCGTTCTCGTCGCCGGGATACCAGTTCTGGACGGTCGAATATTTGATCTCGGCATCGTCGAGCGCGACCAGCTCCACCACCGCGGCGTGCAACTGGTTCTCGTCGCGCATCGGCGCGGTGCAGCCTTCGAGATAGGAGACGTACGCGCCCTTGTCGGCGACGATCAGCGTGCGCTCGAACTGGCCGGTATTCTCCGCATTGATTCGGAAATAGGTGGAAAGCTCCATCGGGCAGCGCACGCCCTCGGGCACATAGACGAAGGTGCCGTCGGAAAAGACCGCGCTGTTGAGCGCCGCGAAATAATTGTCGCGCTGCGGCACCACACGCCCAAGCCACTTCTGCACCAGCTCGGGATATTCGCGGATCGCCTCGCTGATCGACAAGAAGATGACGCCCGCCGCCTTCAGTTCCTCGCGGAACGTCGTCGCGACCGACACGCTGTCGAACACCGCGTCGACCGCGATCTTGCGCGCGCCCTCGACGCCGGCAAGCACCTTCTGCTCCTCGATCGGGATGCCCAGCTTTTCATAGGTGCGCCGGATCTCGGGATCGAGGTCGTCCAGGCTCTTCAGCTCGGGCTTCTTCTTCGGCTCGGCGTAATAATAGGCGTCCTGATAATCGATCGGCGGCACGTCGAGCTTGGCCCAGTCGGGCGCGGTCATCGTCTGCCACAGCCGGAACGCCTTCAGCCGCCATTCGAGCATCCATTCGGGCTCGCGCTTCTTCGCCGAGATGTAACGGACGATGTCCTCGTTCAGCCCCTTGGGCGCGAACTCCTGCTCGACGTCGCTCGCGAAGCCCCATTCATATTTCTTGTTGGCGGCGGCGAGCGCCTCTGCATTCTTGGTGGCCATCAGACAGTAACTCCGGCGCCCCGGCCAAGGCCGGAGCCCAGTTGCGAGGAAGTTTGGGAAGGTGCGTCGGCACTCGCCGGCGCCGCGGCGCGCCCGGTCAGGCTGGCAAGGCTGATGCCCGCGAGCGCGCCCTTAACCGCGCCGTTGACGGCATTCCAGTGCGGGCGAACCCGGCATGCCCCCTCGACCGAGCAATCGTGGCGGCCCTCCTCGACGCACGAGGTCAGCGCAATCGGCCCCTCGATCGCCTCGACGATGTCGGCCAGGCTGATCGCCGCCGGCGGACGCGCCAGCCGAAACCCGCCGCCCGATCCGCGCGCGCTCTCGATCAGCCCGGCGGCGGAAAGGCGGCTGACCAGCTTCTGCACCGTCGGCAACGGCAATCCCGTCTCGTCCGCCAGCGCGGTCGCGTTCAGCCGCGACGCCCCGCCACAACGGCGGGCCGCGGCGGCCATCATCACGACGGCATAATCGGCAAGGCTGGAGAGTCGCATGATTCCAATCGGACAAAGTCAGTCCGATTGCATCTGGGCTCCCTTGCGACGGAAATCAACCTCCTCCGGAATGACGTCGGGCAGGAAGTGGAAGGTTTCGCTCGAAAGCGTCGCCGCCAGCACCGGGTCGCGCCGCGCGCGCAGCGACGTCGGGGTATGGCCGGTGAAGTGCTTGACCTCGTTGATCATGTGCGACTGGTCGGAAAAGGGCTCGACCACCTCGTCGATCGACGCGCCCTGGTACAGCTTCATCGCGGCGCGGATCGCGCGGAACTTGCGGCGCAACTGGTTGGGGGAGCCGCCGAAATATTCCAGGCACAGTCGCTGGACCTGCCGTTCGCCCAGCCCGCTCGACGTGCGGATCGCGGCATAGAGCTGGTCGATCGTGCAATTGTCGGTCGCCGCCCATTCGCGCACCGCGCGCAGGAACGGGAAATGCGCCTCGGGAACCGGCTTGACCTCTTCCTGGCGCATGATGAGCAGCGGCGCGATCGCGCTGACCATCTCTTCCAGCGTTGTCATGGTGCGCAACCGTTCGAGCAGCAGCGGCGCCTGTTCGCAGAACAGCTTGCGACCGTCGATGATGTGGTCGGTCACCTTGTTCGCCGGGATACCGATCAGCGCCTTCCACCCGATCGCGCGCAGGTTGACGCCGAAGCACGTCACGGGGCCGCGCAGCGTATAGGTCGCGGCGGCGGTGCCCGGTCCGGCGACCATGATCGGCTTGGCCTGTTCGACATGGCCGTCGGGAAAGACGAACTGCCCCTCGCCCGAAATCAGGAAGCGGATCTGCCCCAGATCGACTCGCTCGGAACGCTCGACCATGTCGGCATCGCAGCGGAACAGATAATAGGTGTCGACGTGCGGCAGCAGCCGGCCCTTGGCCCGCTTGACCTCGATCGACGGGAGCGAATCAACGCACGAGTCGACAAATGCCGGCTTTCGTTTTGCAGCGACCTGCATTGTTGCTGCGCTCCTGCACGCTCCCTGAACTCTCGTCCGATATACATGGAGTTGCGCACAAGGAAAAGTGGCCCGACCGGCAAGCCGGTCGGGCCTAAGTAGAAAGGGTTCCCCCTGTTGAAGCGGAAACCCCTCGGGTCGCATCGCCTCTCTAGCGCGCCCACGAACGGCTGTATTGGACAAATCCGACATGCAACGGGTTGGATCGGCGCAATTCCCGGTGCATAGGCCGGCGGCGATGGCTTATTTCCTTCGCCCTGCCCTGTTCCGCCTCGATGCCGAGGCCGCGCACCATGCCGCGATTCGGACGCTCCGCACCTGGGGGGCGCTGGGGGCGCCGTTCGGAAATCCTCCCGCCGCCGATTCGCGCCATGCGGTCGAACTGGCCGGGCTGCGGTTTCCCAACCCCGTCGGGCTGGCCGCGGGGCTCGACAAGGATGGCGAGGCGATCGCCGGGCTGTTCGCGCTGGGTTTCGGATCGGTCGAAATCGGCACGCTCACGCCGCGTCCCCAGCCGGGCAATCCGCGCCCGCGCCTGTTCCGGCTGGTCGAGGACGCCGCGATCATCAACCGCATGGGATTCAACAACCGGGGCATCGATTCGGCCCTGGCGCGGGTCGCCGCGCTGCCGCGCCGGCCGGGCATCCTCGGCATCAATGTCGGCGCCAACAAGGATTCGGCCGATCGCGTCGCCGATTACGCGATCGGCGTGGCGCGCGTTGCGCCGCTCGCCGATTATGTCACGATCAATGTCAGTTCGCCGAACACGCCCGGCCTGCGCGACCTTCAGTCCAGGCCGGCGCTCGACGAGCTGCTCGCCGCCGCCGACGGCGCGCGCATGCTGGCCGACGGAACCCGCCGTCCGCTCTTCCTCAAGATCGCGCCCGATCTCGATCGCGCAGGGGTCGACGATGCGGTGCGCGCGGCGGTCGATCATCATCTCGACGCGCTGATCGTCGCCAACACGACGATCGCCCGCCCGCCGTTGCGCTCGCCGCATGCGGGCGAGACCGGCGGCCTGTCGGGCCGCCCGCTCGTCGAGCGCGCCCGCGCCAAGCTGGCCGAGGCGCTTGAATCGGCCGCCGGGGCGCTGCCGATCATCTCGGTGGGCGGGATCGACAGCGCCGACGAGGCACAGCGCCGGCTCGACATGGGCGCGCGGCTGGTCCAGCTCTACTCGGCGCTCATCTTCGAAGGGCCCGGGCTCCCGCGCCGGATCGTCGCCGGGCTGCGCTGATCCGCCCCGCACGCGCGACGACTTTGCGTCGCCGCGCAAATCTGGCTAGCGTTGCGCGATGAAACGGATCGCACCCCTTGCCGTCGCGCTGTTCGCGGTGGCGTTCGCGCCGCCCGCGCTGGCCCGTCCTTCGCACCGGGCGCCGGCATCGCAAAAGCAGCTCGGCATGGTGAGCGCCGCCGATCCGCGCGCCGCCGCGGCCGGGGCAGAGATCCTGCGCGCCGGCGGCTCGGCCACCGATGCGGCGATCGCGACGATGCTCGCGCTCAACGTCGTCGAACCGCAAAGCTCGGGGATCGGCGGCGGCGGCTTCATGATGCTGCACGACGGCCGCACCGGCACGATCCAGTCGATCGACGGCCGCGAGACCGCGCCGATGGCCGCCAACGACCGCTGGTTCTTCGGCCCCGACGGCAAGCCGCTCAGCCATGCCGCCGCGGTTCCGGGCGGGCGCAGCGTCGGCGTCCCCGGCGCGCTGCGCATGATGCAGCTTGCGCACCGGCGCTCGGGCCGGCTGCCCTGGGCGCGCCTGTTCGAACCGGCGATCCGCCTCGCCGAACAGGGTTTCGCGATCACGCCGCGCCTCCAGGGCGGGCTCGCCCGCTATGCCGGGCACATGGATGCTTGGGGGCGCGCGCATTTCTTCGGACCGGACGGCAAGCCGCTGCCCGTCGGCACCGTGCTGCGCAATCCCGAACAGGCCGCGTTCCTGCGCCAGATCGCACGCCGCGGCGCCGATTCCTTCTATGTCGGCCCGGTCGCGCAACAAATCGTCGCCACCGTCAACAACGCGTCGCGCAACCCGTCGATGATGACGCTCGGCGATCTCGCCAGCTATTCGGCCAAGGACCGCGCGCCGCTGTGCGGCACCTATCGCGCCTATCGCGTGTGCAGCATGGCGCCGCCCTCGTCGGGCGGCATCACCGTGCTGATGATCCTGAAGCAGCTCGAACGCTTCGACATGGCGTCGCTCGGCAAGGATTCGCCGACCGCGTGGCACCTGTTCGCCGAAAGCTCGCGCCTCGCCTATGCCGATCGTGACCGCTATCTGGGCGATCCCGATCACGTCCAGGTGCCCGTCGCCGGGCTGCTCGCGCCCGACTATATCGCCGCGCGCTCGGCGCTGATCGCCCCCGACCGCACGATGGCGAGCGTCGAGGCGGGAACCCCCGCCGGCGCGCCGCCGCGCCAGCGCGTTCCGGCGAGCGAGGTCGCCGGAACGACCGATCTCGTCACGGTCGACCGGCGCGGCAACGTCGTCGAGGTGACGACGACGGTCGAGGGCTATTTCGGCTCGGGCCTCACCGTCAACGGCACCTTCCTCAACAACCAGCTCACCGATTTCGATCTTGCGCCGGTCAAGGACGGCTATCTCGTCGCCAACCGTGTCGAGGGCGGCAAGCGTCCGCGCAGCTCGATGGCGCCGACGATCATCTACGGCCCCGACGGCAAGGTGCGGCTGGCGCTCGGCGCCGCGGGCGGATCGACGATCATCGCCCAGGTCGCCAAGGCGATCGTCGGCGTGATCGACTGGAAACTCTCGGCACAGGATGCGATCGGGCTCGGGCTGCTCTATGCCCCCGGCCCCGTCGCGACCGCCGAACAGGGGACGCAGCTCGACGCGATGCTCCCCGCGCTTCAGGCGATGGGCGAACGCGTCCAGTCGGCGCCGCTGGGGCTCAAGGCGAACGCGATCGAGCGCGTCGGCGACCGCTGGGTCGGCGCCGCCGATCCGCGCAGCGAGGGCGTTGCGGTGCGCGAGGACGGGGTCGTGACCGAAATCCGGCGCGTCGCGCCGCCCGCCCGCCCGGAATAATCATGAAACGCGGCCGCTGAGAGGCGCCGCGGCAAGGAGAGATATGCGCAGGCTCGAACGCTTCGACAATCTGGTGCGGATGTTCTTCACCCGCGCCGACGAAAAGGGCGACAGCCCCTTTCTGTGGGAAAAGTCAGCGGGCAAATGGCACGCGATCAGCTGGGCCGAGGCCGCCCGCCGCGTCGCCGCGCTCGCGCGCGGGCTCCAGTCGCTGGGGCTCAAGCGCGGCGACCGCGTGATGCTGGTGTGCGAAAACCGCCCCGAATTCTGCCTGACCGACCTTGCGATCATGGCGGCGGGCTGCGTCACGGTGCCCACCTACACCACCAACACCGAACGCGATCACCAGCACATCATCGAGAATTCGGGCGCCTGCGCGATCGTCGTCTCGACCGCCAAGCTCGCGCGCACGCTGCTTCCCGCCGCGCTGCGTTCGTCGAGCGCGCGAATGGTGATCGGGATCGAGGATCTGCGCGCCGGCCAGTCGGGGGCGATGGAGTTCCACAGCTGGCACGAACTGATCGCACGCAATCCCACCGACCCGGCCACGATCGCTGCCGAGGCGAGCTTCGCGCGTTCGGACCTCGCCTGCCTCATCTACACCAGCGGCACCGGCGGCAGCCCGCGCGGCGTGATGCAGCATCACGGCGCGATCCTGCACAATGTCGAGGGCTGTACCGCGCTCATCGCCGACGACTTCGGCTGGGACGACGAGATTTTCCTGTCGTTCCTCCCGCTCAGCCATGCCTATGAGCACACGGCGGGCCAGTATTTCCCGATCGCGCTCGGCGGGCAGATCTATTATTCCGAAGGGCTCGAAAAGCTCGCCTCGAACATCGAGGAAGTACGCCCGACGATCATGGTCGTCGTCCCCCGGCTGTTCGAGGTGCTGCGCACGCGCATCAGCAAGACCGTCGAAAAACAGGGGCGCTTCGCCAACTTCCTGCTCGATCGCGCGGTGCGGATCGGCGGCCGCCGCGCCGCGGGCCGCACGGGCGCGCTCGACGCGCCGATGGACCTGTTCCTCAACGCCACGCTGCGACCCAAGCTCGCCAAGCGCTTCGGCGGGCGGATCAAGGCGATGGTGTCGGGCGGCGCACCGCTCAACCCCGAAGTCGGCATCTTCTTCCAGTCGCTCGGCCTCACCTTCCTCCAGGGCTATGGCCAGACCGAGGCCGCGCCGATCATCTCGTGCAACCGGCCCCGCGCCGGGCTCAAGATGGACACGGTCGGCCCGCCGCTCGAAGGGGTCGAGGTCCGCATCGCCGACGACGGCGAGATCCTGGTGCGCGGCGAGCTGGTGATGCACGGCTATTGGCGCAACGAGGCGGAGACCGAACGCGTGCTGCGCGATGGCTGGCTCCACACCGGCGACATCGGCCTCATCGACGACAAGGGCCGGATCAAGATCACCGACCGCAAGAAGGACATCATCGTCAACGACAAGGGCGACAATGTCGCGCCGCAGAAGGTCGAGGGGATGCTGACGCTCCAGCCTGAGATCATGCAGGCGATGATCTATGGCGACAAGCGGCCCTACATGACCGCGGTGATCGTCCCCGACGCCGAATGGATTCAGGAATACTGCGCCCGCACCGGCGCCCGCTGCGACACGCACAGCCTCGCGCTCGATCCCGATTTCAAGGCCGCGCTCGGTGCGGCGGTCGAACGCGTCAACAAGGATCTCTCGGTGATCGAGCGCGTGCGCAAGTTCATCGTCGCCGACGCGCCCTTCTCGATCGAGAACGAGCAGCTGACGCCCAGCCTCAAGATCCGCCGGCACGTCCTGCGTGCCGCCTATGGCGAACGGCTCGACGCGCTCTACTGAGCGCGCGGCCTGCGCCGGGGCCGCGAAACCGGCCCGCCCGGCCGCGAAATTGGGCCGCAGGAACCACGAAAAAGGGCCGCCTTCCCGGATCGGGAGGGCGGCCCTTCTCGTTTGGGCGGCGGGGGGCGGTCGCCCGCCCCTCGCGTGCCTCAGAAGGTCATGCGCGCGCCGAGCGACAGCACGAATGCATGGGCGTCGCGCAGCGTGCCCGAAACGCCGATCGGCGTCTGCACCGGCGTGCCGACATAGGCCGCGGTCGGGCGGTCGATCGATTCATCCTCGAAGTCGATATAGTTGACCGCGGTGTCGATCGTCAGGTTGCGCGTCGCCTTGTACGAGCCGCCCAGGCCGAAGTTCCAGCGGTTGGCGTCGGGCACGCGCGCATCGCGCTCGCCGTCGCGGGTCGGAGTCTGCGCGCTCTGCACGCCCGCGCGCAGCGTCAGCTTGGGGCTTGCGGCATAGTCGAGGCCGGCGGCGACGCTCCACGTCTCGCGATAGTTTTCGGGGATCGCGGTGTTGAGCGGCGCCTCGAGCCGGATCGCGTCGAACTTGTCCCAGCTGAAGCGCGTCAGCTGCGTGTTGAGCGCCAGCTTGGGGGTCACGTTGAACCGCGCACCGACGATCAGCTGGCCGGGGGTGTGGAAATTGGCGTGGATGTCGTCCAGCTTGCGGTTCTGCGCCGCCAGCGGCCCCTGCAGCCCGCTGATCTCCAGCGAACCCTTCAGCCGGTGCTTGATCGCCGACTTGTAGGCAAAGCCCACCGTCACGAAGTCGTTGTGGAGCTGGAAGCCTGCGGTCCAGCCCAGATCCCAGCCATTGCCCTTCAGCTCCTGCTTGCCATCGGGCAGCGCAGCCGCAAGGTTGGGCAGCGCGTTGCTCAGCGCCGCGTCGGTATATTCGATGTTGGCGCCAGCGCCGACGCGCAGCCAGTCGGTCACCGCGACCGCGATCGACGGCTGGATGTCCATCGTCAGCAGCTTGGTGCGGTCGGCCGAATAGCGCGCCCAGCTGTTCGCGTCATAATCGGTGGTGAAGCTGAACGGCGACGTGATCGCCAGGCCCAGCGCGACGCGATTGCTCAGCGGATAGGCGAACGATCCCGACGGCAGCACGCCGTTGTTGATCGGGTTGCGCGCCACGCCGTCGCCGCCGACGGGGGCGAACGCGCCGCCCGGGCGGCGGATCACGGTGCCGCGGTCCTCGACCTTGCCGTGCGGCAGGATGCCGGCGACGTTGACGATCGCCTCGCCCTCGGCCGTGCCGGCGATCGAGGCGGGGTTCCACCACAGCGAGCCGGCGCCGGTGTCGGCGACTTCACCCGAAAAGGCGCGGCCCGCGCCGCGCGCCGACTGTTCCTGAAGGTAAAAGCCCTGGGCGTGGGCGGCGCCGGCGAACCCGAGGCACGAAACGAGCGCCGAAGCGGCGACGAGCGAGGTCTTGAAGGGCGACATGCTTGGTCTTTCGAAAATCGGTTTATCGGAAATTGGTCGTCAAAGCGCTGAAAAGGCTTCGATCAGCGCAGCCGGGTCCAGGTCTGGGTACGGCACAGCGGGCGGAACACGCAGCCGCGGACCTTGAGCTGGTCGGCGCCCTCGGGCGTCACGTCGGCGCTATAGGTGCGGCCGTCCTCGGCATTGTAGATCTGGCCGCCGGTCCAGCCGTTGCCCGAAGCCTTGAAGCCGCTCAGGATCTGGAGCCCGCGCAACGGACGGTTGCGCAGCGCGGCGTTGGAATTCTTGGTGTCGCGCGTGTCGGGATTGGTGCGCAGCGCGTCCGACGTCAGGATGCGGCCGCAGATCGACGTGCCGCAGCGCTCGATCTCGACGATGGCGTTGCGCGTCTGCGTCTTCCAGCGGCCGATGGCGGCATCGGGCCCCTGGGGCGCGGCGGCGGCAAGGGCGACCCCTAACAGAGTAACCAGCATTCAAACCTCTCCTCATGCCCGCGCCGCTGTTGCGGTCTCGGAAGGGCTGCCCCTGTCGGAGCGTGGCGTTCCGCGCGGGCCGGGGTACGCTGCCCCGATCCTCTGCCGCGGATCGCCATGGTGCGGGCACCGGGCGGCACCCTCTCCCACAGGACATGCGACAGGCCGGCCGGCCGGTCGCTGCGGCGGCACAGCGCAGGCTACGACCCTGCCGCCACATCCCTTGATTCGCGGAAGCTCTAACCGCGAATCTATTCACCAATCAAGAGAGCGATCCGCAAATTCCCTTAGGGGTTCCCGTACCCTGCACCCGAAACTGGCCAAAGTTCCACGCGGACGTAACGTCAGGGGCATAACGAAAAAATTATACCCCCCGCTGCCGCCCTTCATGCGCCAGACCGCGATTTCGATCCAGCCCGGTCCGCCCTGGGTCCGCCGTCCGCCCGCCCCCAGCACGCGCGGGCACGCGGGCACGCGGACCGGCCCACGCCGGCGTCTACGCACAACGGGGCCGCCGGTTGCGTGACCGGCGGCCCCGTCGGGTCGGGTCAATCGGGCTCAGCGTCCGGCGACGGGGGCCGTCGGTGCCGCTGCCGCAGCCGCTGCGGCGGGAGGCGCCGCGTTCTGCGGCACGACCTGGAGCGTCCAGTCGCGTTCGGGGCGCAGATATTTGGCCGCGAGCGCCTGCAGCTCGGCGGGCGTCGTGCGCACGATGTCGGGCGCCAGCGTGTTGACCGCGCTGATCCGCGCCGGATCGAAGCTGCCGCCCTCGACCAGCCGCAGCCAGAACATGTTGCCGCTCGAAAGCCGGATGATCTGCTGCCACAACGGCGTGCGGGCGCGCTTCAGCTCGTCCTCGTCGATCGGCTTGGCGACCAGGTCGGCGGCGATCCCGCGCGCGAGCTCGAAGAAGAAGCCGGTCTTTTCGGGCGGCACCAGCCCCAGCGCGATCAGCTTGCCGCCATTGTCCATCCCCACCGGCCAGTCGCTCGCGACATTGGGCGAATAGCTGACGCCCGCCTTGCTGCGCAGCTGGTCGATCAGCCGGTCGCGGAACACCGCGGCGAGCAGGTCGAGCTTGCGGCTCTCGGTCAGGCCCGCGCTGCCGCCGCCCGTCGGCCAGGCGATCACCGCCGCGGCCTGGTCGGGCTTGCCCTCGTGCGTCAGCCGCACCGGGGTCGCCACATGCGCGGGAAAGCGCGCCGCGTCGCCCGCCGGCGCCGCGGCCGGGCGCGGCTTCAGCGCGCCCAGGCTCGCCGCCACCGCCTTCACCGCCGCGTCCGAATCCATGTCGCCGAAAATCTCGACCTCGATCGGACCGCTGGCGAGCAACGGTGCCCAGAACTGGCGGAATGTCTGCGGCGTCGTCGCCTGGATCGTCTCGCGGCTCGGCACGCCCCAGCGCGGATCGCCCGAATGGAGCAGTCGCTCCAGGTCGCGTCCCAGCACCGCGTCGGGCGACGCCGACAGCCCGGCATAGCTCGCCAGCACGCCGGCCTTGGCGCGGTTGACCGGCCCCGCGTCCCACCCCGGCGCCGCCAGCTTGGCCGCGAACAGCCGCAACTGGTCGGCCAGGTCGTCCTTGTTGGTCTGCGCGCTGAACCGGAACGCATCGTCCTGGATGTCGAAGTCGAAGCCCATCTGGCGCTTGCCGATCAGCGCATCCAGCTCTTCCTGCCCCAGCGTGCCGATGCCGCTCGCCACCAGCGCCATCTCGCCGGCCCAGGCGGGCGTCGGCCGGTCGCCGGGGATCGCGCGGCGGCCATGGCCGAACCGCACGTTGACATAGACCTTGCCCGTCTCGCTCGGGTCCTTGCGCAGGATCAGGTTGACGCCGTTGGCAAAGCGCAGCTTCTCGATCTGCAAATCGGGCAACAGCTCGGTCCGCTCGACCACCTTGCCCGGCGCGCCCAGCTTGGGCAGGCTGGCAAAGCTGATCTTGTCGAGCGACTTGCGCTTGCCCGACGCCGCCTTCACATCGGCCTGCAGCGCGCTCGCCACCTTGGTCACGATCGCCGGGTCGGGCTTGTGCGCGTTGACCAGCGCACGCACCGCGACGCCCGAAAAGACGCGCCGCGCCGCCGCCTGGACCGTCGCCGGGGTGAACATCTTCGCCGCGACGGCGGTGCGGAAAATGTCATACGACGCCTCGGGCGTCGTCACCGTCTCGTTGATGTCGACCGCCTGCACCAAGTCGTCGGCGATCTTCATCCCGGCCTCGACCGGGGCGGTCGCGATCCGCTGCTTCATGCCCGATTCGATCTCGGCGAGCTCGCGGTCGATCTCGGCCTGGGTCGGCGGCGCCGCCTGAACGGCCGCGATCGCCGCCCGCACGTCGCGCAGCGCGGTTTCCCAGTCGTCGCCCACCGGCAGCACCTGCACGGTCGTCACATTGGCCGAACGCGCGATGTCGTCCAGGTCGGCGCCCGCCGCGATGAAGCTGGCACCGGCACGTGCGCGCGATTCGAGCCGCCGGTTGAGAATGCGGATCGCGACCATGTCGACCATCCGCTTCTGGTTGAAGATCACCGTGTCGGCATAGACGGTCCACGGCCGCACGATCGCCATCAGCGCCAGCGGCTGCAACGCCGGCTCGACGACGCTCGCGGCGACCGGATGATCGGCCTCGGGCTTGCCGAAATCGGGGTTCTTGGGGGCCGGACCCTTGCCCTGCCAGTCGGCGAAATATTTCTGGACCAGCGCCTCGAGTTGGGCGGGATCGACGTCGCCGATCGCGATCACCACCGTGCGTTCGGGCCGATACCAGCGGTCGTGGAACGCCTGCACGCTCTCGGGCGTCGCGGCGAGCAGCGTCTCGGTCGTCCCGATCGGCTCGCGCTGCGACACCGGCTGTCCGGCAAAGATCAGGTCGAGCATCGCGTCCTGCAACCGCACCTGCGGCCCGGGCTGTTCGCGCTGTTCGGCCATCACCACCGGTCGCTCGGCGGTCAGCGCGGCGGCGGTGATCGCCGGGCCCTTCATCATCCCCGACAGGATCTTGAAGCTCTCGTCGAGGCCCGCGGGCGTCGCAGTCGGCAGGTCGAGCTTGTAGACCGTCTGGGTAAAGGTCGTGCTGGCGTTGCTGTCCGATCCGAAGGTCACGCCCAGCCGCTGCCAGATCCGCTTCGATTCCCCGTCGGGGACGAATACCGATCCGCGAAAGGTCAGGTGCTCGAGCAGATGCGCATAGCCGCGCTCGCTGTCCTGCTCCATCAACGACCCGGCATCGATGCGGACGCGCACCGAAACCTGCCCCGGCGGGACGCCGTTCTTGCGCACCGCATAGCGCAACCCGTTCGAAAGCCGCCCGAACTTCCATTTGTCGTCATGGACGAGGTCGCTGCCCTTGTAGAGCCAGGGATCGTCCGCGGTCTGCACCGGCCGCGCGGCCGGCGTGGCGGGGGCCTGCGTCGTCTGGGCGACGACGGGCGGGACGATCACCGGGGTCAGGCCGGCAACGAAGATCGTGGCGAGCAGCGGCAGCCGCAGGAAAAGACGCATGGCACCTCGTGTAGACGCGATGCGCCGGCCATGCCAGCCGCCACCTTGCCCGCCGATGTACGAACCGATCCGTACAGACCGATCGACGAACTGCCGCAACGAGCCGCCGGAGCGAAACGCCGGAACCAACCGTGCGCGCGACGCCGCCGCCCTGCCCCGGTTGCACATGACGCAATCGCGGCAGGCCCCGCATCCCGCCCGCCCGGCGCGCGGGACGACGGCGCGGCGTCAGTCGTCCGGCCGCACGGCGATGGTCAGGCGGTTGATCCGGGCAGTCCCTCCGCCGCGATCCGCACGACCATCCTTGTTCCCGACCACAATTCGCGATCGGTCAGACTGGTCTGCGCGCGCACCGTTTCGATCGCCGCTTCATCATCGGCTGCCGCCAGATCTTCGCCATGCACGATCCGGCCGGCATCGAACGCGTAAACGCGATACCACTGCATCATCCCCTCCGGCGCGCGCCGATGGCACGCGTCGCGCAACCCCGCTCATCCGGAGTTTCCCTTAGCCCGGCACAGTTGCAACGATTGCAATCCGTCGCCGGCCCGCCCCGCGTCTCGCGCGCGGCTCAAGCACGGCTCGAGCGCGGCGCGCCCGGGGTTCGTCCGCGGTTCGTCAACGCTGCGTTTCGTAACGCCGCCTTGATCGCGCCGCACGCGCACGCCACATGGCGACCATGCTGATCGAAACCGAAACCACGCCGAACCCGGCCACGCTGAAGTTCCTGCCCGGCCGCACGGTGATGCCCGCCGGCACGCGCGACTTTGCGTCGCCCGAAGAGGCCGAGGCGTCGCCGCTCGCCGCCGCGCTGTTCGCGCTCGGCGACGTTACCGGCGTGTTCTTCGGCCGCGACTTCGTTTCGGTCACCGCCGCGCCCGGCGTCGACTGGGCGACGCTCAAGCCCGACGTGCTCGCGATGCTGCTCGATCACTTCGTCGGCAACATGCCGCTGTTCCGCCAGGGCTCGGCCGCTGCGATCGGCGTGCCCGACGCCGATGCGGGGTTCGAGGACGATCCCGCCGATGCCGACATCGTCGCGCAGATCCGCGAACTGATCGAAACGCGCGTCCGCCCCGCGGTCGCCAATGACGGCGGCGACATCGTCTATCGCGGCTTCGACAAGGGCAAGGTCTACCTTCAGATGCAGGGCGCCTGCTCGGGCTGCCCCTCGTCGACCGCGACGCTCAAGAACGGGATCGAGCAGTTGCTCAAGCACTATGTTCCCGAAGTGACCGAGGTGCGCGCGGTCTGACGCGCGCGCCACGCCCTCCCCTTTCCCGATCCACGCTTTCCCGGAGAACCGCACCATGGGTGCCCCGCTCGACGACGCCGGCCTCGACACGATCTTCCGCACCGCGCGCAGCTTCAACCATTATGCCGACACGCCCGTGACCGAGGCCGATGTCCGCCGCATCTACGATCTGCTCAAGATGGGGCCGACCTCGGTCAACCAGCATTCGGGCCGTTTCGTGTGGCTGCTCACGCCCGAATCGCGCGAGCGGCTCGCGGCGCTCGCTACGGGCTCGAACCCCGACAAGATCCGCAAGGCGCCCGCGGCGGTCATCATCGCCGCCGACAGCAGCTTTCCCGACGATCTCCACTGGCTGTTCCCGCACGCGCCCGATGCGCGCAACTGGTTCGGCGACGAGGTCGGCCGGCGCGAACAGGCGTTCCGCAATTCGTCGCTCCAGGGCGCCTATCTGATCGTCGCGGCCCGCGCGCTCGGCTTCGACGTCGGCCCGATGTCGGGTTTCGACAACGCAAAGGTTGACGAAGCCTTTTTTGCGGACCAGCCGACGGTGAAGTCCAACTTCATCGCGACGCTGGGACATGGCGATCCAACCACCCTCCACGAACGACTCCCCCGCCCCGAATTCGAACGCTTCAACCGCATTGGCTGACGCACCGACGACGCTCGTCATCGAAACCGCGACCGCGGCCTGCTCGGTCGCGCTGCTGCGCGGAGGCCAGGTCGTCGCCGCCGCGCACGAGGTTGTCGGGCGCGGCCATGCCGAACGGCTGCTGCCGATGATCGCGGCGCTTCCCGGCGGCGGGCGCGCCGATGCGATCCGCGTCGATGTCGGCCCGGGCAGCTTCACCGGCGTCCGCGTCGGCCTCGCCGCGGCACGCGGGCTCGCGATCGGCTGGGGCGTGCCGGTTCATGGCTATTCGTCGCTCGCGCTCGTCGCCGCCGCCGCCTTTGCGGCCGATGCCGCCCGCGACGCGCTCGTCGTCGTCCTCGAAGGCGGGCATGGCGAGGTGTTCGTCCAGCCCTTCGCCCGCCCGCTCGTCGCGCTTGCGCCGCTGGCCTCGCTCGCCCCGGCGGCGGCGCTCGCGATGCTCGACGGTCGCCCGGCGGTCGGCAGCGGCGTTCGCCACCTCGTCGCGCTCGACCCGGCGCTGGCGGCGGCCGAGGCGCTTCCGCGCGCCGCCGACGCGATCCTGCTCTCGGGTGACGCGACGCAGCTCGCGCCCGATCCCGTCTATGGTCGCGCGCCCGATGCGCGCACGCTCGCCGAACGCGGGCTCGCCTGAATGGCTGCGCCGGTGATCGAGCTGCGCGAAGGCGGCGTACAGGACGTTCCCGCGGTCGACGGCATCATGCGCGCCGCGTTCGACCCCGAATATGGCGAGGCGTGGACGCCCGCCCAGTGCCTCGGGATGATGGCGCTGCCCGGCGTGTGGCTGGTGGTGGCGGCGATCGACGGCGTCGACCTCGGCTTTGCCCTGTCGCGCGTCGTCGCCGACGAGGCCGAGCTGCTGCTGATCGCGACGCATCCCGATGCCCGCCGCCGCGGCGTCGCGCGGGCGCTGATCGGCGCGGTCGCCGACGAGGCCGCGGCGCGCGGCGTCGTCACGCTCCATCTCGAAGTCCGCTCGGGCAACCCCGCCGCTCAGCTTTACCTCGCCGAAGGTTTCGCGAAAGTCGGCGAACGCAAAAACTATTACAAGGGCAAGACCGGGCATGTCTTCGACGCGCACAGCTATGCGCGGAATCTGGGCTGAACTGCACAAAAAAACGCGGCATCGTGGCTTGCCTTCGTGACGCGAACGTCCGATAGGGCGGCGCAGACGACACGTAAAAGTCGTCGTGAATGGGTCGAAAGGATAACCATGGACGTTTCAACGGACCTTCAGGAAACGCTGGTCTCGCTCACCGCCGATATTGTCGCCGCACACGTCAGCAACAACAGCGTCGCCGTCTCCGACCTTCCGCTGCTGATCCAGAACGTTCATGGCGCGCTCAGCGGCCTGGGCACCGCCGAGAGCGAGCCCGAAATCAAGCAGGAACCCGCGGTTTCGATCCGCGCGTCGGTCAAGCCGGACTATATCGTCTGCCTCGAGGACGGTAAGAAGCTGAAGATGCTGAAGCGTCACCTGATGACGCATTACCAGATGACGCCGGAGCAGTACCGCGCCAAGTGGAACCTGCCCGCCGACTATCCGATGGTCGCCCCGAACTATGCCGAACAGCGCCGCTCGCTGGCGAAGAAGATCGGCCTGGGCACCAAGCGCCGCAAGGGCTGATCGCCCGGCATCGCCGTTCACACGCCGGCCGCGCCCACCCGCGCGAGCCGGCGTCGTCGTGTCGCGCGAAAGCCCTCTTTTGCGGCGACGGCAAACTGGGTAGAGAGAGCCGAATGCCTCGCAAGATTGATCTCGAAGCCCTGTGCCAGGAAAAGGGCCTGCGCATCACCGAGCAGCGCAAGGTGATTGCGCGCGTCCTCTCCGATGCCGAAGACCATCCCGATGTCGAAAAGGTGTATGAACGCGCCGTCGCCATCGACCCCGGCATCTCGATCGCCACGGTGTACCGCACCGTCCGGCTGTTCGAGGAGGCGGGGATCCTCGACCGGCACGACTTCGGCGACGGCCGCGCCCGCTACGAACCCGCGCCCGAGGCGCATCACGACCATCTGATCGACGTCGAAACCGGCAATGTGATCGAATTCGTCGATCCCGAGCTCGAGCTGCTGCAAAAGCAGATCGCCGAACGGCTCGGCTATCGCCTTGTCGATCACCGCATGGAACTCTACGGCGTCTCGCTCGACCGCAAGGGCTGACCTTCCTTGGCATACGCCGCCACCCAGAGGCGCCTCGATGCCGCCGCCGGCATCACCACGCGCCTGAACCCGATCGAACACGCCCGCATGTGGTCGCGCATCGCGATGCTTGCGCTCGCGGTGCTCGTGTTCGTCCCGCTCCATTATCTGCTGCGGCTCGTGCGGGCGCCCTCGCCCTGCCCGCGGCTGTTCCTGCGCACCGCCGGCCGCATCTGCGGCGCGCGCGTGCGCTGCATCGGCACCCCGCTCCGGCGCGACGTGTTCTACGTCTCGAACCATCTGAGCTGGGTCGACATCCTCGCGCTCGGCGGCACCAGCGGCACCGCCTTCGTCGCCAAGACCGAGATCGGTGAATCGCCCGTGGTCGGCTGGCTCGCGCGGCTCAACCGCACCGTCTATGTGAAGCGCGAGAACCGGCTGGGCGTCGCCGATCAGATCAACCAGCTCCGCGACGCGCTCGAGGACAACTGGTCGATCACCGTCTTTCCCGAAGGCACCACCACCGACGGCAAGTCGCTGCTGCCGTTCAAGACGCCGATGCTGCGCGTGCTCGAACCGCCGCCCCCCGGCGTGCTCGTCCAGCCGGTGATGCTCGATTACGGCGATGTCGGCGAAGAGATCGGCTGGATCGGCCAGGAACGCGGCGTCAACAATGCCCGCCGCGTGCTCGCCCGCCGCGGCACGTTCGAAGTGCGCGTCAACTTCCTCGAACCCTTCCGGCCCGAGGATTTCCCCGGCCGCAAGGCGATCGCCGCCGAAAGCCGCCGGCGAATCGAGAACGCGCTCGTCGCCGCGATCGGCCAGCCGCTGCGCCCCTTCGCCTATGCGGACAATCCCATCGGCTACAAGACGCCGGCAGCGTAAGCTCCCGCGGCGTAAATCTCGGCGGCATAAGCCCCCGCAGCGTAAGCAATTGTCAGGTCGGCCGCCTGCGGTCGCCGCCTCGAACAGGGCGGCGGTCGAACGGCCCGCCGCGCCGGGCGCGCGCCCTCTAGTGACGCCCGCGCGCGCCCGGGTTATAGGGCCGCGGATGAACGCCACCCCCAAGACCTTCCACGTCAAGTCGTTCGGCTGCCAGATGAACGTCTATGACGGCGAACGCATGGCCGAGCTGCTCGGCGGCCAGGGCCTCACCGCCAGCGACGATGCCGGCGCGGCCGATCTGGTCGTGCTCAACACCTGCCACATCCGCGAAAAGGCGACCGAAAAGGTCTATTCGGAAATCGGCCGCCTGCGCCGCGACGACGGCAGCCGCCCGATGATCGCGGTCGCGGGCTGCGTCGCCCAGGCCGAGGGGGAAGAGATTGCGCGCCGCGCCAAGGTCGATGTCGTCGTCGGCCCCCAGGCCTATCACAACCTGCCCGATCTGGTCTCCCGGGCGGCGGCGGGCACGCTCGCGCTCGATACCGACATGCCCGCGGTCAGCAAGTTCAACGCGCTGCCCCGCCGCCGCAAGGTTTCGCCCAGCGCCTTCCTGACGGTGCAGGAAGGGTGCGACAAGTTCTGCACCTATTGCGTCGTGCCCTATACGCGCGGGGCGGAGGTCAGCCGCCCGTTCGACGCGATCCTCGACGAGGCGCGCGCGCTCGTCGACGCGGGCGCGCGCGAGATCACGCTGCTCGGCCAGAACGTCAACGCCTGGGACGATGCCGAGGGGCGCGGGCTGCACGGGCTGATCGCCGCACTCGATCGCATCCCCGGCCTCGCACGCATCCGCTACACCACCAGCCATCCCAACGACATGCGCGACGGACTGATCCGCGCGCATGCCGAGGTCGAAAAGCTGATGCCCTATCTCCACCTGCCCGTTCAGGCGGGCAGCGACCGCATCCTCAAGGCGATGAACCGCAGCCACACGCGCGATTCCTATCTTCGCCTGCTCGATCGCATCCGCGCCGCGCGGCCCGACATCGCGCTGTCGGGCGACTTCATCGTCGGCTTCCCCGGCGAGACCGACGCCGATTTCGAAGAGACGATGCAGCTCGTCGACGCGGTCGGCTATGCCCAGGCGTTCAGCTTCAAATACAGCCCTCGCCCCGGCACCCCCGCCGCCGACATGGCGGGCGAGATCCCGGCCGAGGTGATGGACGAACGGCTGCAACGGCTCCAGGCCGCGCTCAACCGCGACCAGGCGGCGTTCAATCAGGCGAGCGTCGGCAAGACCTGCGACGTGCTGCTCGAACGGCCGGGCCGCAAGCCGGGCCAGCGCATCGGCAAGTCGCCCTGGCTCCAGTCGGTCCACCTCACCACCGACGCGCCGATCGGGTCGATGGTCACGGTCGATCTGGTCGAAGCCGGGCCGAACTCGCTCGCCGGGGTTGCGCGCGTCGCCGCCGCGGCCTGACGCGCGCGGCGAAACGCACGGGGCCGCCGCCATTTTTCTGCGCCGGCCCTGCTGACAAGCGCCGGATCGTTCCTATCTGGGCTGCGGGTGCCGCCTCCTTGCCGGCGCCCGCCCCTTTCCCACCCAAGTTCAGGGACGATCCATGCCCACTCAAGCCAAAGGCTATGCTGCGTCCGCGGCAGGCACCCCCCTTGCCCCCTTTGATTTCCAGCGGCGCGATCCCGGCCCGCGCGATGTCGCGATCGACATCCTCTATTGCGGCGTCTGCCATTCGGACGTCCACACCGCGCGCGGCGAATGGGGCGGCACGCTCTATCCGTGCGTCCCGGGCCACGAAATCGTCGGCCGCGTCACCGCGGTCGGCAGCGAGGTGACCGCGTTCCGGCCGGGCGACCTCGCGGGCGTCGGCTGCATGGTCGACAGTTGCCGCCACTGCGCCGCCTGCGCCGACGGCGAGGAGCAATATTGCGAAGGCAGCGGCTTCGTCGGCACCTACAACGGTCCCGACAAGCATCTGGGCGGCCACACCTTCGGCGGCTATTCGGACCATATCGTCGTCGATGCCGACTTCGTCCTCCATATCGGCCATGACGAAAAGGATCTGGCCGCCGTCGCGCCGCTGCTCTGCGCGGGCATCACCACCTATTCGCCGCTCCGCCACTGGAAGGTCGGGCCGGGGCAGAAGGTCGGCATCGTCGGCCTGGGCGGCCTTGGTCATATGGGGGTGAAGATCGCCGCCGCGATGGGCGCCGAGGTCTATGTGTTTTCGACCTCGCCGGGCAAGCGCGACGATGCGAAGCGGCTGGGTGCGCGCGACCTGATCGTGTCGCGCGATGCCGATGCGATGGCGGCACATGCCAACAGCTTCGACTTCATCCTCAACACGGTCGCCGCCAGCCACGCGCTCGATCCGTTCCTCGCGCTGCTCAAGCGCGACGGCACGATGACGCTGGTCGGCGTGCCCGAGGATCCGCACCCCTCGCCCAACGTCGGCGCGCTGATCTTCCGGCGCCGTTCGCTCGCGGGGTCGCTGATCGGCGGCATCCGCGAGACGCAGGAGATGCTCGATTTCTGCCGCGACCACGGCATCGTCTCGGATATCGAGATGATCGACATCGACGCGATCAACACCGCCTATGACCGGATGGTGCGCAGCGACGTGAAGTATCGCTTCGTGATCGACATGGCCTCGCTCAAGCGCGACGCATGATCCCGCTGCCCCCGCCCCGGCACGGGCGGGGGCATGACGGCCGCCGGGCGACGGGCCGTTCGCCCGGCTCGCCCGGCGGTTGGCGATCGTCGCCAGATTCCCCCTGTTCGACGGCGCGGCCATCTGCCATCTTCGGCGGCATCGGCATGCGCATCTCAACCCTGCCCCGCACCATCGGATCGAACGCCGCGGACCCCGCACCGGCGGCGGGTTGCCGTGGTGCCGCGCGCCGGGGCCTTTGGCGCCTGCCGCCGTTTCCGCCGCGCGAAAGGATCGCATGAGCCGCAAGCCCGTCCCCGCCCAGTCCGGTGAGCGTTCCCGGGTCGAGGTGACGTTCGACAAGCCCCAGCTCCTGCCGCAGCTCTTCGGCGAGTATGATTCGAACATTCTCGCGCTCGAGGAGCGGCTGGGCGTCTATATCCATGCCCGCGGCCATCGCGTCGTGATCGAGGGCTCGGCAGAGGCCGTCGCGCATGCGCGCGAGGTGCTTCAGGAGCTTCAGGCGCGCGTCATCCGCGGCGAGGAGATCGACACCGGCCTCATCGACGCGGTGATCGCGATGGCCAGCGAACCGACGCTCGCGGGCATCATCCGCGCCGATTCGGGCGGCGGCAACGGCGGCGGCAATCCGCCGATCATGATCCGCACGCGGCGCAAGACGATCGTGCCGCGCTCGGTCGCGCAGACGCATTACATGCGCGACCTCGTCTCGAACGACCTCATCTTCGCGCTGGGGCCGGCGGGCACCGGCAAGACCTATCTCGCGGTCGCCCAGGCGGTCGCGCAGTTGATGACCGGCAGCGTCCAGCGGCTGATCCTCTCGCGCCCCGCGGTCGAGGCGGGCGAACGGCTGGGCTTCCTTCCCGGCGACATGAAGGAAAAGGTCGATCCCTATCTGCGCCCGATCTACGACGCGCTCTACGACTGCATGCCGCCCGAACAGGTCGAACGTCGCATCGCCAGCGGCGAGATCGAGATCGCGCCGATCGCGTTCATGCGCGGCCGCACGCTCGCCGACGCCTTCGTCATTCTCGACGAGGCCCAGAACACCACGCCCGCCCAGATGAAGATGTTCCTCACCCGCTTCGGCCAGAACAGCCGGATGGTGATCTGCGGCGATCCGCGTCAGGTCGACCTGCCCGGCGGCCCGCCCGCCTCGGGGCTCAACGACGCCGTCGCGCGGCTCGAAGGGATCGAGGGGATCGCGATCTCGCGCTTCTCGGCGGGCGACGTGGTGCGCCACCCGATCGTCGGCCGCATCGTCGCCGCCTATGAAGGCGACGAGGATTGACGCCCGGCGCTCCCCTTCTGAACGAACTGCACGAACGGACCTGACTGATGCTCGACATTGCCGCCATTCCGGAGGCCCCCTGGCCCGACGGGGACTGGGAGGCGCTGGCCATCCGCGCGGGCGAGGCCGCGATCCGCGAGACGCCCTTCGCCGGCTGGCTGGCGACGCCGACCGTGATCGAGGTCGCGGTGCGCTTCACCTCGGACGACGAGGTCCACGCGCTCAACCGCCAGTATCGCGACAAGGACAAGCCGACCAACGTGCTGTCCTTTCCGATGATCCAGCCCGACCTTCTCGAAACCGTCACGCAGAACAGCGATGATGGCGAAGTCCTGCTGGGCGACATCGTCCTCGCTTACGACGTGTGCGTTCGCGAGGCGGCGGAGCGCGGCATCGCGGTGGCCGATCACGCCACCCATCTGATTGTTCATGGCGTGCTCCATCTGCTAGGCTATGACCATCTGGAGGACGCCGAGGCCGAGGCGATGGAGGCGATGGAACGTTCCGCGCTTGCCAAGCTCGGCCTGCACGACCCCTATATCGTTCGCGAGGATTGACCACGAACATGCCTGAGGGCCCCAGTAGTACCGGACATAGTACCGGCACCTCTGATCATTCCCACGAGACCGGCGGCATCTGGCGGGGCATCCGCAGCCTGCTGTTCGGCGAAGACCAGGAAGAGACGCTCCGCGACCGGCTCGAAGAGGCGATCGACGAGGATGACGGCACCGCCGCACCCGCCGGCGACCTCGCGCCGATCGAGCGGCTGATGCTCAAGAACCTGCTCCATTTCGGCGAGCGCGATGCCGGCGACATGGGCGTGCCCCGTGCCGACATCGTCGCGGTCGAGGAGGGAACGGGTTTCGCCGATCTCGTCGCGCTGTTCGCCGAGGCGGGGCACAGCCGCCTGCCCGTCTATCGCGAGGCGCTCGATACCGTCGTCGGCATGGTCCATCTCAAGGACGTGTTCGCGATCCTCGCCTCGGGGGCGCCGCATCCCGAAACGATCGCCGACCTGATCCGCCAGCCGCTCTACGTGCCCCAGTCGATGGGCGCGCTCGACCTGCTCGCGCAGATGCGCTCCAGCCGCACGCACCTCGCCATCGTCCTCGACGAATATTCGGGGACCGAGGGGCTGATCACGATCGAGGATCTGATCGAGGAGATCGTCGGCGACATCGAGGACGAGCATGACGAGGCGCCGCCCGCGATGCTCGTCCCGATCGACGACGGCGGCTGGGAGGCCGATGCCCGCGCCGAGCTCGAGGACGTCGCCGAAACGGTCGATCCGCGGCTGGGCGAGGTCGAGGAGGATATCGACACGATCGGCGGGCTCGCCTTCGTGCTGGCGGGGCATGTCCCCAAGCCGGGCGAATGGCTCACCCATTCGAGCGGCTGGAAGCTCGAAGTCATCGCCGGCGACGCGCGCAAGGTCACGCGCCTCCGGCTCCATCCGCCCGCGCCCGACGCGGCCGTCGAGGAATAGATGCTCAAACGGATCCTCATCGTCATCGCGCTCGTCGTGGCGCTGTGCGTCGCGCTCTGGTTCTGGTTCGGCCGGCCCGACGCGGCACGGCTGGCCGAGGCCGCCGTCACCGGCCGGATCCCGCAGCTCAGCGAGCCGCGGCCGCAGGAGGTGCCGACCGTCGGCATCGCGCGTCCCGCCGGGTGGCAGGGCGGCGCCCGGCCTCAGCCGGCGGCGGGGCTCCGCGTCGCGGCGTTCGCGCAGGGGCTCGATCATCCGCGCTGGCTCTACCGGCTGCCCAACGGCGACGTGCTCGTCGCCGAAACCAATTCGCCGCCGCGCGACGGGGGCGGCATCACCGGCTGGGTGATGCGCTATTTCCTCCACCGCGCGGGCGCCGACGCGCCGTCGGCGAACCGCATCACGCTGCTGCGCGACAGCAACGGCGACGGCGTCGCCGATCAGCGTTTCGCTTTCCTCACCGGGCTCAACTCGCCCTTCGGCATGGCGCTGGTCGGCGACTGGCTCTACGTCGCCAACACCGACGCGCTGGTCCGCTTCCCCTATCGCGCGGGAGAGACGCGCATCACCGCGGCGCCCGAACGCATCGTCGCGCTGCCCGGCGGCGGCAACCACTGGGCGCGCAACGTCGTCGCCGCGCCCGACGGCAAGTCGCTCTATGTCAGCGTCGGCTCGTCGTCGAACATCGCCGAAAACGGGCTCGCCGCCGAAGGGCAGGTCTATGCCCGCCCGACGCCGTTCGGCACCAGCGCCCGCGACGCGCGCGCCGCGATCCTTCAGGTCTATCCCGAAAACCGCTCGCTGCGGCTGTTCGCCTGGGGGCTGCGCAACCCCAACGGCATGGCGTTCGAACCGCATTCGGGGTCGCTGTGGACCGTGGTCAACGAACGCGACATGCTCGGTTCGGACATGCCGCCCGACTATCTGACCCAGGTCGATATCGGCACCTTCTACGGCTGGCCGTGGAACTATTGGGGCGGCTATGTCGACAAGCGCGTCCAGCCCGAACGGCCCGATCTGGTCCAGTATTCGCGCCGCCCCGACTATGCGCTCGGCGCGCATGTCGCGCCGTTGGGGCTCGCCTTCGCCGCCGACGCGCGGCTGGGGCCGCAATTCGCCAACGGCGCCTTTGTCGGGCTGCACGGCTCGTGGAACCGCCAGCCGCTGTCGGGGTACAAGGTGGTGTTCGTCCCCTTCGGCACCAACGGCTTCCCGCTGCCGCGCGCCAAGCCGGTCGACGTGCTCGCCGGCTTCCTCTCGCCCGACCAGAAGGCCGCCTATGGCCGCCCGGTCGGCGTCATCACCGATGCGCAGGGGGCGCTGCTCGTCGCCGACGATGTCGGCAACACCGTCTGGCGGGTCAGCGCCGCGCGCTGATCCCCGTTCCCGGGGGGAGCGCCCCGCGCTCCCCGCCGTACCGGCCGTTGCGGCGCGCGGCTATTGCAGCAGCCGCGGCGCGTCGCGCTCCAGCTTCTCGCGGATCGGCCCCGCGAACATCGCGAACATCAGCGGCAGGTCCATTTCCAGCCGCACCTGCGTGTCGGCCACCGCCAGCCGGCACGGCACCGACTGGCCCATGCCGCTCGCGCTGAAACCGAACACGTCGCCGTCCCAGCGATAGTCGCCCGTCGTAAAGCCGGGGATCAGCGTGTTGAGCTTGTCCAGCCCGCCGTCGATGCGCGCACGCGCGCCCTCGCGGCCCAGCTGGTGCGGAATGTCGATCTTCAGGGTCTTTGCCACGGGCTTCCTCTTCCCCTCGTTGCGCCCGCCGCGCCGCCGGCGGCCGGGCCGATGCCGTCGTCCCCGGACCTATCAGAGCCGCGCCGCCGCCGCCAACCCCCGCCCGCGCGCTCGATTTCGCTCGCGCCCGAAATGCTTTAGGAACCGCGGCCATGCTGCGCTTCCCGCTCGTCCTCGCCTTTGCCGCCGGGCTCGTCTCGGCCACCGGCTTCGCCCCGCTCGATCTCTGGCCGATCGCGATCGCCTGCCTCGCGCTGCTGCTCGCGCTCGTCCATGCCGCGCCGGGGTGGCGCAGCGCCGCGCTGCGCGGCTGGCTGTTCGGGCTCGGCCATTTCGCGGTCGGCAACAACTGGATCCAGCACGCCTTCGACTATCAGGACAAGATGCCGCCCGCGCTCGGCTATCTCGCGGTGCTGCTGCTCGCGGTCTATCTCGCGGTCTATCCCGCGCTCGCGATGGCCGCCGCCTGGGCCTTCGCCCATGCCGGGGCCCGGCGCGAGAATGCGCGCGGCGCGCGGCCGTTCGACACCGGCTTCGTCCTCGCCGCCGGCGCCGCCTGGATCGCCGCCGAATATCTGCGCGCGACGCTGTTCACCGGCTATCCGTGGAACCCGCTCGGCGTGCTGTGGGTGCCGACGCCCGCCGCCGGGCTCGCCGCCTGGCTCGGCACCTATGCGCTGTCGGGGCTGACGATCGTTGTCGCGGGGATGGTCGCGCTCGCCGCGCACCGCCGCTGGCGCGCCCCCGCCGCCGCCGCCGCGATGCTCGGCGTCGCCGCGATCGCCGCCGCGCCGCCCGCGCCGGCGCCCGAAACGGCGCCCACGCGCCGCGTCCGCATCGTCCAGCCCGATATCGGCCAGGACGGGGTGAACGACCCCGGCTATGCCGAGCGCGTCCTCGCCCGGCTGATCGCGCTCAGCGGCGCGCCCGGCCCCGCCCCGCGCCTGCTCGTCTGGCCCGAGGGGATGGTCAACCAGCTTCTCGAGGACGGCTATCCCGGCGCCTATTATTTCCGCGGCGATCCCCGCGTCACGCGCGCGCGCATCGCCGCGCTGCTCGGCCCGCGCGATCAGGCGCTGGTCAGCGGCAACGCGCTGCTGTTCGACGCGCGCGGCCAGCTCGTCGGCGCGGGCAATTCGGTCTGGCCGATCGATTCGTCGGGAATGCTCGGCCCGCGCTATGACAAGGCGCACCTCGTCCCCTATGGCGAATATCTGCCGATGCGCACGCTGCTCGCGCCGCTCGGGCTCGCGCGGCTGGTGATGGGCGACGTCGATTTCCTGCCCGGCCCCGGCCCGCGCAGCCTCGACGTGCCCGGCTTCGGCCGCGCCGGGATTCAGGTCTGCTACGAGATCATCTTCTCCGGTCACACCGTCGATCGCACCCATCGCCCCGATTTCATCTATAATCCTTCCAACGACGCCTGGTTCGGAAGCTGGGGCCCGCCCCAGCATCTGGCGCAGGCGCGGCTGCGCGCGATCGAGGAGGGGTTGCCCGTCCTGCGCGCGACGCCGACCGGGATCTCGGCGCTGGTCGATGCGCATGGCCGCCTGCTCGGCACCGTGCCGCACCTTGCCGAAGGGGCGATCGACCTGCCGCTCCCGCCGCCGGCGCCACCCACGCCGTTCGCGCGGTTCGGCAATGCGATCGCGCTCGGGGTCGCGCTCGCGCTGCTTGCCTTGGCGATTGCTTTCCGACGCCGGGCTCGCTAGGGCAGCATATAAGGAAAGCTTTATATGGGCATGGCAACGGCCCGGCGATCCTCCCACATTTGAGGAAAATCATGCGTTCCAACTATCTCTTCACGTCCGAATCGGTCTCTGAAGGCCATCCGGACAAGGTCGCGGACCAGATCAGCGACGCCATCGTCGACCTGTTCCTTTCCAAGGATCCGGAAGCGCGCATCGCGTGCGAAACGCTCACCACGACCCAGCTCGTCGTGCTGGCGGGCGAAATCCGCTGCAAGGGCGTGTACGAGAACGGCGCCTGGGCGGCGGGCGCCGAGGAAGAGATCGAGCGCACCGTGCGCGAGACGGTCAAGCGCATCGGCTATGCGCAGGCGGGCTTCCACTGGGAAACCTTCCGCTTCGAAAACAACCTGCACGGCCAGTCGGCGCACATCGCGCAGGGCGTCGATGCCTCGGGCAACAAGGACGAGGGCGCGGGCGACCAGGGCATCATGTTCGGTTTCGCCTGCGACGAAACGCCCGACCTGATGCCGGCGACGCTCTATTACAGCCACCGCATCCTCGCGCGCATGGCGGCCGATCGCCACGCGGGCACCGCGCCGTTCCTCGAACCCGATGCCAAGAGCCAGGTCACGCTGCGCTTCGAAAACGACCGGCCGGTCGCGTGCACCGCGATCGTCGTGTCGACGCAGCACGCGCCGGGCTATGACCAGGGCGAGAAGGAAGCGCAGCTCCACGCCTATGTGAAGTCGGTCGTCGCCGACGTGATCCCGGCCGAGCTGCTGTCGGACGCCACCGTCTATCACATCAACCCGACGGGCAGCTTCGAAATCGGCGGCCCCGACGGCGATGCCGGCCTGACCGGCCGCAAGATCATCGTCGACACCTATGGCGGTGCCGCGCCGCACGGCGGCGGCGCCTTCTCGGGCAAGGATCCGACCAAGGTCGACCGCTCGGCGGCGTACATCACGCGCTATCTGGCGAAGAACATCGTCGCAGCCGGCCTTGCCAAGCGCTGCACGATCCAGCTCGCCTATGCGATCGGCGTGTCGAAGCCGCTGTCGCTCTATGTCAACACGCACGGCACCGGCACCGTCGCCGACGACAAGATCGAGGAAGCGATCGGCAAGATCGAAAAGCTCGGCGGACTCACGCCGCGCGGCATCCGCCTGCACCTCGGCCTCAACAAGCCGATCTATCAGAAGACGGCGGCCTATGGCCATTTCGGCCGCACGCCCGAGGGGGATTACTTCCCCTGGGAACGCACCGATCTGGTCGAAGACCTCAAGGCCGCGCTCGCCTGATCGCGACGGGCAAGAAAAAAGGGCCGGAGCGCAGCCGCGTTCCGGCCCTTTTTCTTTGCGCCTTCTTCGGATGTGACCTAGCCTTCCCGAAAATCCGGGGGGAGAATCCGAAATGATCGCACGCCGTCTTGCCGTTGCCGCCCTGCTGTTCGCGCCGGTGGTGGGTACTGCCCCGGCCTCGGCCCAGCAAACGCCGATCACCGCGCCTGCCGGCCAGACGTGGCGTCACGACTCGACCGGCCTGGCGGTGCCCGCGACGCTCGCCGGGCTGCCGCGTGGCGACATGGTCGATCTCAGCGGCGGCAAGCAGCTCGACGTGATGGCGCAATATGGCACGCCCGAAACGACCGAGGTCACGCTCTACCTGTTCCGCCCGGGGCTGATGGACGTGTCGATCTGGTTCGACCGGATCGAGACTCAGGTGCGCAATCGTCCGGTCTATGGCACGCCGACCCCCGCCGGTCCGGTCGTCGCCTTCACCGCCCCCGGCGCGGCGGACGAAGGCGCGCTGCGGCGCAGCTATGTGCCCGGCAAGCCGCCCTATGCGGGGACCGCTGCGGCGCTGATGCCCTTCGGCCGCTGGCTCGTCGGGCTGCGGATCAGCTCGAAGACGCTCGCGCCTGCCGCGCTCGACGAGCAGTTGACCGCCGCGATCGCCGGGCTCGGCTGGCCCGCCACGGCAGCGGCACCCGCTCCGCGCGCCGCCGCGATCGCCGAATGCGCCAGGCCGATCGCCCCCGACGCGAAGGCCAAGTTGATCGCCCCCAACCTGCAGGATGCGCTGCTCGGCGCCGGGGCGGTAAAGGCGGCCGAAAACCAGGCGGCCTCGGCGACCGCGAAGCCCGCGTCGCCACGCTGGTGCCGTTCGGGACCGGCAACTGCCCCGTTCGCGATCTATCGCAACGAAGACGCGCCGGGCTATGTCATCGCTTTCGGCGACGCCGGCACCGCGATCGAAGTCGGCCCGTCGGTCGCCGGGAAGTTGCAAAACGGCACCGACCGCTATTCGGTCAGCCTGCACGCCACGACCGCGACGCTGATCTTCCCCGACTTCGACCGCCTCCCGGCCCCCGCCGCCGTGATCGCGATGGTTCAAAAAACGCGTCCCGTGGCCATGGTCGACGTCACCGGCAAGTCGATCCAGCTCGACGCCAAGACCTTGTCCAAATAACGCGGGGCAGCCGCCCACCGCCGTCCTGACGCCAGGTCTTTGGGATGCTCACCACGCCGCCATTCCCAACCTGATCCGCGCGCGACCGGCAGCCGGTGGCGCTGGGCCGTGAACTCATAAACAGCCGCTGTTGGCGATCCGCCTGACTGTCCGGAATTGGGTGGATTGCAGCCGAGGTGCTTTTAAGCACGTTGGTGACCAATTTAGCGAGCGGCTTATGCCGGCTACCAGATAGCCGCTACCTCCATATCAAGACCTTCTGGAGCAGCGGGGAGGAAAACTATAACGGGATTTTTCAAAAACCCGCCACAACCGAACAGCCCTGCCCGGATAAGCAGTCTAGATCCAACCCTCACGAGGCTGACCGGACCTGCAAGGCTCGCCGTAAAGTCCGGGATGACGTTGCGTATCAGATACGGATTTCCGTATTTCCGCGATTTTGACGTACTACCCGGCGAAATATCATCAGCCACTTGATAGGTAAGAGGTACAATTTCCGCTCTATCAAGTAATTCTTTGGCTAGCGCCATTTTCTCCTTGCGAACATCATGAACTGCCTCAGCGGGGACAGGGTTGATTTCGCCTCGAAACGGCGGGGACGCCTTCATCCACTTAGCATATCCATCAACGTCACGCGGACACGTTGGCGGAAACGGTGCCACGATCGCGGGAGCGGATTTACTCTTCTGCGCAAATGCCGGTTGAGCCCAAGCCAGTGCGCTCAAAAACACGCCAGCAAAAAGAGAATTCATTAACATCATCTGAGTGTTATGCCGCACTGGAAAACAACCGCCAATAGCCGCTTCTGGGCGCTTTCGGTCATTCCGCATTTATCAGGCCCCCGCCGCCGTGATCGCGATGGTTCAAAAGACGCGTCCCATGGCCATGGTCGACGTCACCGGCAAGTCGATCCAACTCGACGCCAAGACCTTGTCCAAATAACGCCGGGCACCGCCCGCTCCCGCAATCATCCGGAGCCGGGGCTTCATCCTCTGTTGGCGTGCCTGCGCGCAGCCTGATCCTGTGCCGCTCCCGAAAAAGAAGGCGGCCGAGGACGAGAGGATGGACATGGAGCGTTTGCCATCGACGGTGGCGGCGCCGGACGCGGGGCAGCCGCCCACCGCCGTCCTGACGTCAGGTCTTTTGGATGCTCGCCCCGCCGCCCATTCCCAACCTGATCCGCGCGCGACCGGCAGCCCGGTGCCGCTGGGCCGTGAACTCATAAACAGCCGCTGTTGACGATCCGTCTGACTGTCCGGAATTGGGTGGAAAGTCGACAGGCAGCTTTCTGCGCTCTGCCCGTCAAAGCTGCCGTTCTCAGGTCGACCTAAGTGCCGTTAGGACTGTATCGCCTAGCTATGCGCTCGGGACGCTGAGGTATGGCCTTGGCTGGGTCGAGTTGGACCATCTTTGCGCCGGAGCGCCGCATCGTTGCCACGACTTCAGGCCAGTTCTGGTCCGACACCGCGATGAAAACCGTTACCTTCGATAGGGATCGATCCGGCAGATTCGATATTACCTTTTTGAGAACAGCCACAAGGTTGGGTTCCGAAAGCGATGCGAGCGCTACCTTATCCGCATAGCTTGCGGTCAGCGCGTCGTGGACCCACGTCTCCGACACGGCATAATCATCCGCACCGGGAAGACGCAAAACGGTAGTGGAGGGCGTTTCATCGTCACCAATCAGCCGACCGACGGCCTCGCGCAGATACTCGTGCCATTCGCGTTCCGCATTAGCTTTCGGACCGAGAAGCGGAGCAAGAAACGCCGCCTTTGCGGATGCCTCGAGAGCGACCTGCGCGGCGAGAACCTTGCGGCCCCTTGCCTGCGCAGCATCCCAAGCGTTCGCGTTGATTGGCGATACCTTTCCGTGGAGGAGATCGACCGCAATGTCGATCGTGGCAGGATCGGACACAAAATCCTCGGCGGGGATCACGACAGGAATAATTACCTTCTGACCGTCGGACGAGAAGCGTGGATCGCCCCGCCACCGGATAGAACTAACCGAATGGGGCAGCGCCTTGATGTAGTCGGCTGGCACGACGTCGGACAGGGCGAGTGCACGAACCAACTTGCCCCCAGCACCGTAGATTACGACAGCGTTCGGCCCGTTGCCCGTACCATGCCAATCATCGAACGTGACCGCATATTCGCCATCGTCTCGAACGAGCGCCAACACCGGAGCCACGTCGTTCGCAATTCGATGTTCCCAGACTAATTGCCAGCGCCCGTCCACCAGTCGTTCCAGTCGCGCGCTCGCGACCAGCGATCCGCCTTTCTTCTGTCCAGGGGGGGCAACATTTTTCACCTTATCGTCGAAATAACCAAGCTGGCTATTGAGATCGCGCGGGCTGACCGTGATGCGGGCGTGGCCGGCGCAGGACGTGTAGGTGGTGGTCGTCGGTAACGACCAGCTGTCGGCACAGGAGGGCGACGGCGCGACAGAGACCGAAATCGCACCCAAGGCCAGCAACCCCAGCGCTCGAAACATCCTCATTGCCCGCACCTTTCAAGATACAATGTATCTTAACTGGGCGGCATTATGCAATCTCTGCCTGAGCCGAAGACAGTGGACTGCGGTGTCGCTATGGCTGCTTTGGCGCGTGTGTGTAGTGGCTTGAACGGCAACAAGTGGGTGCCTTCGGTCATTCCGCATTGATCAGGCTGTCGCCCAGGGGCCTTTGTAAACGTCACCGACCGCTATTCGGTCAGCCTGCACGCCACGACCGCGACGCTGATCTTCCCCGACTTCGACCGCCTCCCGGCCCCCGCCGCCGTGATCGCGATGGTTCAAAAGACGCGTCCCGTGGCCATGGTCGACATCACCGGCAAGTCGATCCAGCTCGACGCCAAGACCTTGTCCAAGTAACGCCAGGCACCGCCCGCTCCCGCAATCATCCGGAGCCGGGGCTTCATCCTCTGTTGGCGTGCCTGCGCGCAGGCTGATCCTGTGCCGCTCCCGAAAAAGAAGGCGGCCGAGGACGAGAGGATGGACATGGAGCGTTTGCCATCGACGGTGGCGGCGCCGGACGCGGGCAGCCTGATCCCGCTGCGCGACGTCGAGGTCGCCTTCACCCCCGTGGTCGACACGCAGGACGGCTGCGTCGTCGCCTATGAGGCCCAGTTGCAGCGCGGCGCCGCCCGGACGACGCGGGCGCTGCTCGCGGGCGTGCCGCTCGCCGAACGCGCGGGCCAGGATCACAATTGCCGCACGCTCGCCATGGCGGCGGCGGTCAAGGCCGGGATCGGGACGCGCAAGGTCCAGCTCGGCGTCAGCATCCTCGCCGCGCTGGTGCACGATCCGGCGGCCGAGGCCGAAGAGACGATCTTCGCCGCGATCGCCGCGCGCTTCCCGCATCGCCGGCTGGTGCTTCAGTTCAGCGAGGGCGACGGGCTCGACGGCGCGCACATGGCCGCGCTGATCGCGCAATATCATCGCCGCGGCTTCATGGTGGCGTTCGACGATTTCGGCTCGGCCGACAACGGGCTCGACCTGCTCGCGCGCTTCACCCCCGATGCGGTCAAGATCGACGCCGCGATCGTCCACCGGCTGTGCAGCAGCTGGTCGCGGCGGCTGGTGGTCGAAAGCATCGTGCAGATCGCCGAACGCAGCGGCATCCGCGTCGTCGCCAAGGGCGTCGCGACGCGCGGCGAGTATGACAAGCTGGTCCGGCTGGGCGTCCGCTACATGCAGGGGCCGCTGTTCGGCGCGGCCGAAACCGGACGGCTGCCGCTGCCCGACTGGGAACCCTTCGAACCCGGCCTCGCCGGATGACGACGGCCCCGGCGGCACTGACGGCGTGGGCGGCACGGACGGCATGGGCGGCCCCGACCGCCCCGGCGGTGTGGACGGCTTGGGCGACATGGGCGGCACGGGGGAATCCCTATGCGGGCTTTTCCAATGCGGCGTCGCCCGGAATGGGTCGGCGGGCGTTAACCATTTAACCTCAGGACAGAAAGGGGAATGCCATGCCTTCGCCCATCGCCGTCCCGAGCACCGTCGACTTCCTCCCGCTGATCGCCGCCGACGGCGCCACGCCGATCGCGTGGATGGCCAGACCGCAAGCGCGCGGCGATTCGGCGGTCGAGCCGGACCGCATGGATTCGATGTTCCTCGCAACCCTCGCTTTCGTCATCCGAACGGCAGCCGAATCGGGGCTGATTTCCCCCCAATCGCCGCTTTTGGTCACGATTCCGGGCGATTCGTCACCCCATCGGGCGCTGTCCCAGCTGTTCCGGGTGGCGCTCGCCAACCGGCTTTCGCCCGCGCTGATCCGTGTCGCGATCGACGTCGGCGACGGTGCGGCGGCCGATCGGGCGACGGCGCTTGCCGCCGCCTGCGCTGCCCGCGGCATCGGAATCGTGCTCGACCGCTTCGCTGCCGGCCCGCTCGCGCTGCGGCTGCTGGCGCGCTTCACGCCGTGTTTTATCCTTCTGGATCAGGGTCTTGTGCGGGCGATCGACGCCAGCGAATCGCGCCGCCGGATGCTCGACGGCGTCATCCGGCTGGCGCGGGCGATCGACGTTCCGCTCGTCGCGACGGGCATCGAGCATCGCGCCGAACAGGCCGCGCTCGCCGCGCTCGGCATCCGCCGCTTCCGCCTCGACCGCACCGCCCCGCTCCCCCGCCCGCCGCGCCGCCATCCTCCCCTCCCGTTCCCCCCTCTTCCCCGCCAGCCCGCCGCCGCGCTCCACTGACCGAGCCCGCTTGCGCCCGCCGCCAGCCGCGCTAACAGGGCGACCGTGTCCGATCCCACCACCATCCGCCGCCTCTACGGCCGTCGCCAGGGCCACAAGCTCCGCCTCGGCCAGTCCGCCCTGGTCGAGGAGCTGCTGCCCCGGGTCAGCGTCCCAGAAACCGGCGCGCTCGATTCGCCGACGCTGTTCGGCGACGCGCGCCCGCTCGAATTCGAGATCGGCTTCGGCGGCGGCGAGCATCTCGCCGGCCAGGCGGCGATGCGCCCGGACCACGGCTTTATCGGCTGCGAGCCCTTCCTCAACGGCGTCGTCGGCGCGCTCAACCATATCCGCGACGGCGAACTGGCCAATGTGCGGCTGTACATGGGCGATGCGCTGTCGGTGCTCGAACGCCTGCCCGACGCCTGCCTCGAGCGCGTCTATCTCCTCCATCCCGACCCCTGGCCCAAGGCACGCCACGCCAAACGGCGAATGGTCAACAACGGCCCGCTCGACCTGATCGCCGCCAAGCTCAAGTCCGGCGGCGAATTCCGGCTCGGCACCGATGACCCCACCTATTGCCGCTGGGCGATGATGGTGATGAACGCCCGCACCGACTTCGTCTGGCTGGCCGAAACCCCCGCCGACTTCCTCACCCGCCCCGCCGACTGGCCCGAGACGCGCTACGAGCGCAAGGCGCGGCGCCAGGGGCACGAGGTGTGGTATTTCCGCTATCGCCGCGTCTGATCCGCGGCCGATGGTTGCGCCTCCGCCACGAATCGGCTAGGCGCCGCCGCGTCATCTGGGGAGTAGCCACCCGCCACGCACGGGGGCTGCCGCGTCAACATGCTCGGTCGAGAGGCCGTGGCGCGGCAGGGGACGGCAATGCCGTCCGGGCGAGACCAATGGCATCGCGCTTCCGTCCGGCCGGGCGGGAGGCGGGATGTCGTTGGATTCGCGTTCGCCCGGCCCGGAGACCTTCGTGTTCGAAGCCATCATCACCTCGACCTTCGCGGTCGCGCTCGCCGAAATCGGCGACAAGACCCAGCTGCTCGCGATCGTGCTTGCCGCGCGGTTCAAGCGGCCGGTGCCGATCATCCTCGGCATCCTGGTGGCGACGCTCGCCAACCATTTCCTCGCCGCACTGGTCGGCGTCGAGGTCGCCGGGCTCGCGAACGGGCGCTGGTTCTCCTATCTCGTCGCGGGTGCGTTCGTCGCCATGGCGTTCTGGACGCTGATCCCCGACAATCTAGACGATCCGCACGACCAGCCGGCCCGGTTCGGCGCCTTTCTCAGCACGCTGATCGCCTTCTTCCTCGTCGAAATGGGCGACAAGACGCAGGTCGCGACGATCTCGCTCGGCGCACGCTTTCACAATGTCTGGGCGGTCACGGCGGGGACGACGCTGGGCATGATGATCGCCAACGTTCCCGCCGTGCTGTTCGGCAACGTGCTGATCCGCCGCGTGCCGCTGGCGCTCGTCCGCCGATTGGCGGCGGGACTGTTCCTCGTCATCGGGCTGGTCCTGTTCGCCCAGACGGCAGGCCTGCTCGGCTAGTCCGCACCGGCCGGGGCGTTGCCGCTGCGCGCCCAGCGGCGACGCAGCAGCCGCCCGGCCATTGCGCCCGCGCCGGGGCGAAGGAACAGCCAGTCGCGGATCGCGGCGCCCTGCTCGGCACCGATCTCGCGCTTGTAGCCGCTGTCGCCCGCCCCCCAGTCGACGCGCTCGATCCCGGCGGCAACGGCGCGCGTCAGGTTGCGATAGTGCAGCAGCTTTCCCGGCGAATAGCGAGCAAAGGCGGGATCATAACTGTTGGCGATCGCGTAACGCAGCGCACCGGCGTCGAGGTCGAACGAAAAGGCGACCGGCGCGCCGTCGACCCACAGCAACGCGGCGGACATCGTTGCCGCCAGCACCGGATCGGCCGCCGCGGCGCGCCAGAAGGCGCCATGCCCCTGCGCGGTGAACTTGGCGTCACGCCCATCGGTTCGGGCGGCGATCCAACTGCGCTGCTCGATCGTCGCAAGCGACTCGAACAGCGCCGGTCCCCAGTCCGCACCGCTGCAAAACTGCCAGTCGAGCGAGCCCTCGGCCGCCAGATGCTTCTCGTGCGACCGGTTCTTGCGCAGCGTCGAGTTGCGCGGCCAGCGTCCGGCGGCCTGCATCGCAGCCATGTCGAGCAGGTAGGAATCGGCGACAAAGCGGTCGATCGCGACCCAGCCGCGCGCCGCGGCCGCCGTACGGAGCAGCATCAACGCCGGATCGCCGTCCATCACCGGTCCCAGTCGCAACGCACGGACGCTCCGCCCCAGCGCGTCGAGCAACGCCTCGCCCACCGCCGCGTCGTCCACCGCATCGCGCCGGACCGGAAAGCTGCGGAACGGCCAGTAGCAGCCGGGCACCGTCGCCAGACCGATCGCGGCGGGACCGACCGGCACCAACGGCAGGGCAATCACCGCTTCGCCCGCGCGACGAACGATCAGCGTCCGCGCCGCCCCGCCATAGGCACGCAGCGCCGCCGCGTACCAGCCATAACGGAGGAAGCGGTGGCTCGGCGCCGCGCCGTCGGCGACCCGATCGATCGCCGCCGCCAGCCCGTCGAGCCGTTCGGCCGCGATCGGGCGCGCATCGGCGACGAAGCGGGCGGGAGGGATCGGCATGGTCATCGCCGCCGGGTCTAGCGCCGGCTCGTTACCATTCGGTTTGACGCAGGCGCTGGCGCTCGCCCATATCCCTCGGCATGAGCCCCTATCTGTCGACCGTTTCCGAAACGATTCAGGCCGCGATCGCGCCGGTGTTCCTGCTGGCGGGGCTCGGCTCGATGCTCAACGTGATGGTGGGGCGGCTGGCGCGCATCGTCGATCGTTCGCGCAAACTCCAGCAGCTCCACCCGGTGTCTTCCGGGCCCGAACATGAACGGCACGTCTGGGAATTGCGGCTGATCGACCGGCGAATCTCGGTCATCAACACCGCGATCTTCCTGTGCGTGTCGAGCGCGCTGGCGATCTGTATCGTCGTTGCGGTGATGTTCGTTTCGCGGCTGATGGCGCTGCACGTCGGCGCGATCGTCGCGGTGGCGTTCGTGATCTCGATGTTGCTGCTGATGGGCGGGCTGATGTTCTTCCTCTACGAAGTCCGGCTGTCGCTCGGCGCAATCCACGTCCGCAAGGACTTGCTCGACGCCAAATCCGAATAGCCCGCGTCAGCCTCCCCGGCGCGGGCCGAGATCGGCGGGCACGGTGGTCAGGAAGCGCGGGGCGACACGGGCGCGACTGATCTGCTCATAGGCATAGCCGAGGTTGAGGAGCAGGCCGTCCGAATAGGCCGTGCCGATGAACGACAGCCCCACGGGCAGCCCGTCGACCAGCCCCATCGGCACGGTCAGGTGCGGATAGCCCGCCACCGCGGGCAATTCGCTGGCCGACGGGCCGGTGAACTGGTCGCCGTGCACCGGATCGCTGAGCCAGGGCGTGCCATAGGTCGGCGTGACCAGCGCCTGCGCGTCGGCCGCCCTCAGCATCGCGTCGATACCGTCCGGCCCCGCCATCCGCTGCGCCCGGACACGCGCGACGCGATAGTCGGGATCGTCCAGCCCCCTGGTCCGCGCAGCCTTCAGGAAGACGTCCTGTCCGAAAAACGGCATCTCGGCCGTCGGGTGCCCGGCATTGAAGGCAATCACGTCGTCGAGCGAACGCACTTTGACCGTCAGGGGCGTGGTTGCCAGATAACGCGCCAGATCGGCCTTGAGCTCGGTATGGAGGACCAGCGATTCAGCCTCGCCCAATCCCTTCGCTTCGGGCGGGCGGACCTGGACCAGTATCGCGCCGGCGCGGCGCATCTGGTCGAGCGCCGCATCGAACCGCGCCGCCAGCTTCGCCTCCATTTCAGGCCGCCAATAGCCGATGCGCATTCCCTTGAGCGCATCGGGCCGCAGTTGCGCGGCATAGTCGCGCCGATAGCGATCGGCATTGCGCGTCACCGGGTCGGCCGGATCGCTCGCCACCATCGCCCCGAAAAGCTGCGCCACCTCGCGCACGCTGCGCGCCATCGGCCCCGGCGTGTCCTGGCTGTGGCTGATCGGCACGACATGCGTGCGGCTGACGAGGCCGAGCGTCGGCTTGAGCCCGACCAGCCCGTTCATCGCGGCGGGGCAGACGACCGATCCGTCGGTCTCGGTCCCGAGCGCCAGCGGCGCAAGCCCGGCCGCCACCGCGGCCCCCGATCCGCTCGACGAACCGCAGGCCGTGCGATCGAGCGCATAAGGATTGCGCACCAGCCCGCCGACGGCGCTCCACCCGCTGATCGACGCGCTCGACCGGATATTGGCCCATTCGGACAAATTGGTCTTGCCGAGGATCACCGCCCCCTGTGCCCGCAGCGCAGCCACGACGGGCGCGTCGCGGCGCGTATCGTTCGCCGCCAGCGCCAGGCTGCCCGCCGTGGTCGGCTGGTCGCGCGTTTCGATATTGTCCTTGATGAGCACCGGAATACCGTCGAGCACGCCCAGCCGCCGACCGTCGCGACGACGCGTATCGGCGGCCTGTGCCTCGGCGAGCGCGTTGGGGTTGAGCGCGATCACCGAACGCAGTGTCGGGCCGTTGCGGTCGATCAGCGTCACGCGCGTGAGCAATGCGGCGACGAGGCGCTCGCTGGTCAGTCGCCCCGAATCGAGCCGGGCGCGCAACTGGTCGACCGACAGCCCGGCAAGCGCCTCCTGGACCGAAGGTGCCTCGGCAGGGGCGGGCGAGGACGGCATCGTCTGCGCCGTCGTTGCGGCGCTCGCCATCAGCATCGCGCCCGCCGCCAACACACCCATCACCCTGCCCCTCGCCATCTTGCCCCCCACGCTTCCAGGCGATCAGGCTAGAACGGGCCGCAGGCCGGGCTCAAGCGGGCAATCGCAACCGCGGCAACACCCCCGGCCCGCGCATGGTTCATGACGGGGCAGGTTTCAGCGCGACGGCGGGTTCCAGCCGCCGCCGAGCGCACGATAGAGGTCGACAATCGCGGTCATCCGGTCGAGCCGGGCCTGGATCAGCGTCAGATCGGCAGCGAGCAGGCCGCGCTGGGCATCGATCTGCTCGAGATAGGCCGCATAGCCGGCGCGATAGCGGTTGGTGGCATGGTGAAGCGCCTCCGCCAGCGCCGCGCGCTGCGCACGCACCTCGGCCTCCTGCGCCGCAATGCGATCGGCCGCGACCAGCCCGTCCTCGACCTCGCGGAAAGCGGTGAGCACGGTCGCTCGATACTGGATCGCCGCCTGATCGCGCTGTGCGCTTGCGCTTTCCACGCCGGCGCGCAGCCGCCCGCTGTCGAAGATCGGCGCCAGGATGCTGCCGCCGACCGAAAACAGCGTGATCGGGTCTGCGAGCGCGGTCGAGAAGGCGGCGCCGGTCGACGCGCTGAGCGTGATCCGCGGCAGGAACTGCGCGCGTGCCGCCGAAAGGCGCAGGTCGCTCGCCGCCAGCCGCGCCTCGGCGGCGGCGATGTCGGGCCGCTGGCGCAACAGCGCCGAGGGCAGCCCGCCCGGCACGGCGGGAATATCGAAATCGGCAAAGGCCCGGCCGCGCGCGATGCTCGCCGGCGCCGTTCCAGTAAGCAGGCTCAGCGCGTTCTCGGCGCGCGCGATCGCAAGTTCGGTCTGCGGCACGACCTGCGCCGTCGCGCGATATTCGGCCTCGGCCTGATCGAGTTCGAAACGCGACGTATAGCCGGCCTCGGCGCGCCGCCGCGCGACGCGCAGCGCCTCCGCCCGCGCCGCCAGCGTATCGCGTACCACCGCCGCACGGGCATCGAGCGCCCGCAGCGTCAGGTAACTCGTGGTCACGGTTCCCGCGACCGCGAGCCGCACCGCGTCGGCGGCGGCATAGGCCGCGACGGTTCCCTGCCGCGCGGCCGCCCGCGCCGCCTCGTCACGCCCGAACAGATCGAGCTCGTAGGACAGCGTCACCCCGGGCTGGGCGGCGGTCTGGTTGAGCGGCGTCCCGAGCGCGCTGACGCTGCGCGACCGCGCCGCGCCGGCGCTCGCGGAAATGTCGGGTGTGAGCGACGCGCGCGCGGCCCGCTCCTGCGCCCGGGCCTCGGCGATCCGCGAGACGGCAAGCGCGACGTCGGTGTTGCCGGCCAGCGCCCGCTCGACCAGCGCATCGAGCACCGGATCGCCGAAACCGCGCCACCAGCCCGCCTCGACCTGCGGCCCGGCGGCAGGACCGCCACGCCAGCTTTCGGGCGCGACGGGCGGTGCCGGCGGCGGCGTGCGGGGACCGGGGCCGACACAACCCGCGGCCAGCATCACCAATCCGGCGGGCACAACCAGGCGGGAAATGCCCCGAACGCGGCCCGGGCGCGTCATCGTGCACCCTCCACGCGCGCCTCGACCGACATGCCCGGCCGCAACCGCGATGCCAGCGGCTGGCCCGGATCGATGGCGATCCGCACCGCGATCCGCTGGGGAATCTTGACGAAGTTGCCCGTGGCATTGTCGTTGCGGATCACCGCAAACTCGGATCCGGCGGCCGGCGCCATCCGCTCGACCCGGCCGGTCAGTCGCGCGCCGCCCAGCGCATCGACGCGGAAGCTCGCGCGCTGCCCCGGCTGCATGTGCGCGATCTGGGCCTCCTTGAAGTTGGCGATGACCCACAGCCGGTCGGGCACCAGCGACATCAATTGCGTTCCTGCCGTGACATATTGGCCGGTACGAACGCCGATCTCACCCAGCTGACCGTCGGTCGGCGCCCGGATGATCGTGTTGTCGAGATCGATCTGCGCCAGCCGCAGCGCCGCCTGGGCGTTCTCCACCGCCGCCGACAGGCCGCCGCGCCCGACCTGAACCGTGCGAATGTCCTGTCGGGCGATCGACCGCGCCGCCTCGGCCTGGCGGACCCCCGCCTCGGCCTGACGGAGCGCGGCGAGCGTCTGGTCCCGTTCGCGCAGCGATACCGATCCGTCGCGCACCAGATCGTTGATCCGCGCCATGTCGGCCCGCGCGCGCAGCAGTTGCGCCTGGGCGTTGGCGACCGCAGCCTCCTGCGATTCGAACCCCGCGGTGCGCGATGCCTCGCTCTGCTGCGAATTGGCCAGATTGGCCCGTTGCGTGGCGACATTGGCGAGCGCCTGTTCGACGCGCTGGCGATAGATGCGGTCGTCGATCCGCGCGAGCACGTCGCCGGCATGGACCCGCGCGAAGTCCTGGACGGGAACTTCGGTCACATAGCCGCTGACCTGCGGGCTGATCACCGTCACCTGGCCGCGGACATAGGCATTTTCGGTCGCCTCGGTCGTGCCGCCGAAGGGCCAGATCGAAAAGGCGGCCAGCGACGCCACAAGCCCGCCCAGGCCGAGGATCAGGATCAGCGCCATCGCCATCGCGCTGGGCCGCGGCGGCGACCAGCGACTCGCCGCCGGAGTCGGACTGGGGTCCGCCCCCGCCTGCGGATCACGCTTGTCGCGCGGATCGGCCTCGATTTCGGGCGAAGGCCGGTCAGCCATTGGCATTGCTCCCATTCTGCTGTTCGCGGGCACGCGCAAGATTTTCACGCCGGATGCGCATGATGTGCATCGACGCCCAGATCATCGTGCCGAAGGCGATCACGGCGACCGCCAGAAATACGTCGTTATAGGCCAGGATATTCGCCTCGCGCGTTGCCGTCTGCGCCAGCAGCGCCGCCCCTTCGGCGCGCAGCAGCGCCGGATCGGCGACGACATGGCCATAGGCGGCGGCGTTGGCCTGGACCCGGCCGGCAACGAGCGGATCGGCCAGGCTGAGCGCCTGGGTGATCGAGGCGCTGTGTGCCCGCTCGCGGATCACCTGGAACGTGCCGAAAGCCGCCGAACCCGCGGCGCCGCCCAGATTCTGCGTGATGCTGAACAGGGCAGAAAAGCTGACGAAATGCGTCGGCCCATAACGCATGGCTCGCGTCAGCCCCACCAGCATCGCCGGCCCGATGAACAGTGCGGTGCAGAAGCCCATCAGCGCCTGGCTGAAGTACATGTCGTGCGGCCGGGTAAGGTTGGTCGACTGCGCATCAAGCAGCGCGCCGATGCCGATCAGTCCCAGCGAGATGAGGATCGGGCGCCCAAGGAACTGCGGGTCGATCGTCAGCACGCTGACGACGGTGCCGAGGATCGTCGCGGCGAGAACGACGGCATAGAGCGTGCGGAACTGCTCGGGGCCCATGCCGACGGTGGTGAGCAGCCCGGTGGCACCGATCGTCTGTTCGGAAAGCGTGACGCGGACGAGGATCGAGACGAGCGAAAAGCGCAGGATGTCGCCGCTGCCCAGCCAGCGCGTATTGAGCAGGGGGTTGGCGCGATAGTGCTCGATCACCAGCGCGGCCGGGATCAGCACCCCGGCGCCGAGCAGCGCCCAGGGAATCCAGTGCGCCTCGAACCACCACAGCACGCGCCCCATGCCGAGCACCGCGACGAACAGCGCCATTCCCATCGCGAAGAGCGGGAAGGTGATGAAATCGAGCCGTTCGAAACTGCGCACGCGCTCGACCGGCGGCAAGGGCAGCGCCCGCACCCCCATCAGGCAGAACAGGGCCAGCGCGAGCTCGAACAGGTACATCGCCTGCCAGTGATCGGCGTCAAACGCGCCGGTAGGAAACAGCCGTGCCAGCGGCACCGCGAGCTGCGGCAGCGTGATCGCCAGAACGAGCGACTTGAGGCGCAGCGCAGGCGTCGAAGCCTGGACGATGTAGAGCAGCCCGACCGTCGAGAGCGCCGACCCCGCAATGCCGCTGAGCGCACGGACGGCGATCGCCGACGCGAAGCTGTGCACGAGCAGGTGGCCGCCGGTCATCAGCGCAAAGGCGATCAGGAACAGCTGGGTGAAGGGCCGGATGCCGAACTGCTGCCGTACCTTGAACAACAGCATGCTCGCGCAGACGTTGGTCATCACATAGACGGTGGGCAGCCACTGGATCTCGGCCTGGTAGAGCCCCAGCGATCCCTGGAGGTTGACGAGGTTGGCCGTGACCAGCGCATTGCCGAGCGCCCCCGCCATCACCACCAGCGTTCCGACGAGCAGATAGGCGATGCGGCGTCCCGGAGGGTGCCACGGCGTCGGCGGTGAACCGGGAATCGGCGAACGCTCGTGCGGGGCGGGCTGCCACGCCGATTCGTCCTGCACATGCGTTGCCCGGTTGCGTGCCATTGCGCGCCGATAATCCAGGAGCCGCCGGAACGATCCGGTGACGGTTGAAACAACAGCCGTAAGACTTCCTCCGATATAGAGAGCGACAGCGCCGACCGGGGCACCGGGTATCCCGAAGGGGGCATGGGGCGACCGCCGCCGAATCCCGATTGCGGCATTTCGGACGCGTCGTCCAGCCCCCCCGACCGTCGGCGGCGCGGCGCGCAATTGTGGATTTGCCGAGGCTTGTTCGTTACTTGCGAACGAATGCCGGCCGGGGCAGCGATCGATGCGTCCGCGTCGGCCCACGCGCAGCCTCTTGCGACGGCGCGCCGTGCGCTTCTTCCCCCGGAATTTTTTTTCGTATCCCCTTTGTTCACTTGCCTTTCGCGAAGGCAAGGAAGGTCCGTGCGTCGCACCCTCTCCTCATACCCCGGCAAAGGTTGACCCGTCGCAAATCAGACGATCGGGCGTTGCACTCGCGGCCGAATTGGTCTTTTGTGTCGATCCGCGGCGCGACCACAAACTGTAGTGGCCAAGCCGAGGGGCAGGCTCAAGCACTGGTATACACTCGCTCGCATCGCTATATGCGGGACGGCTGTTTTCGTGCCTGGGCCCTGTGTTTTGATCTCTTTTTGTTCTCGCGCTTTCCGGCGTGCGGACGTAAGATCGAACCCCGCCCCGATTCGGATTTTCGAGCGTGCCTCCGGGCACGAGAGCATGGGCCCCGGACCGGCCGGCTTTGCCGCCGCGGGGCCAGGATCACGGGAGAAACGGGCCGGGCAACCGGGCCGGATTTCAGGGGCGTAGAGTGATGGAATTCAGGGATACCGGAAGCGTGAACGACACCGCCATCGAAGCCGCCGTGAGCACCGTCGCCGGCGGCGAACCCCGCCGCAAGCCGATCGACAGCCGCGAGATCGCACCCCGCGCCTATCCGGTGGAGGTCGACCATAGCCGCGACGCACTGCTCACCGACTTCGGCAAGGAGACGCTGAAGGACCGCTATCTGCTGCCCGGCGAGAGTTTCCAGGACCTGTTCGTCCGCGTCGCCTCGGCCTATGCCGACGATGCCGCGCACGCGCAGCGCCTGTACGACTATATCTCGAAGCTGTGGTTCATGCCCGCGACGCCGGTGCTTTCGAACGGCGGCACCGGGCGCGGCCTGCCGATCAGCTGCTACCTCAATTCGGTGCCCGACAGCCTGGAAGGGATCGTCGCCACCTGGAACGAGAATGTGTGGCTGGCGAGCCGCGGCGGCGGCATCGGCACCTATTGGGGCGCGGTGCGCGGCATCGGCGAACCGGTGGGCCTCAACGGCAAGACCAGCGGCATCATCCCGTTCGTTCGCGTGATGGACTCGCTGACGCTGGCGATCTCGCAGGGCTCGCTGCGCCGCGGGTCGGCGGCCTGCTATCTCGACATCTCGCACCCCGAGATCGAGGAGTTCCTGGAGATCCGCAAGCCGTCGGGCGACTTCAACCGCAAGGCGCTGAACCTCCACCACGGCGTGCTGATCCCCGACGCGTTCATGGAAGCCGTGCGCGACGGCCGCGAATGGGCGCTGAAGAGCCCCAAGGACGGGTCGGTGCGCGGCAGCGTCAACGCACGCGCGCTGTTCCAGAAGCTGGTCGAGACGCGGCTGGCGACGGGCGAGCCGTACATCGTGTTTTCCGATCATGTGAACAACACGATGCCCAAGCATCACCGCGACCTGGGGCTGAAGGTTTCGACCTCGAACCTCTGCTCGGAAATCACGCTGCCGACCGGCCGTGACCATCTGGGCAACGATCGTACCGCGGTGTGCTGCCTCTCGTCGCTCAACCTCGAGACCTGGGACGACTGGAAGGACGACAAGCGCTTCATCGAGGACGTGATGCGTTTCCTCGACAACGTGCTGACCGACTATATCGAGCGCGCACCCGACGAGATGGCGCGCGCGCGCTATTCGGCCGCGCGCGAGCGTTCGGTCGGGCTGGGCGTGATGGGCTTCCACAGCTTTCTCCAGGCGCGCGGACTGCCGTTCGAAAGCGCGATGGCGAAGAGCTGGAACCTGCGCATCTTCAAGCACATCAGCGCGCAGGTGAACGAAGCCTCGATGGCGCTGGCGGTCGAGCGCGGGCCGTGCCCGGATGCGGCCGACATGGGCGTGATGGAGCGTTTCAGCTGCAAGATGGCGATCGCGCCGACGGCGTCGATCTCGATCATCTGCGGCGGCACCAGCGCCTGCATCGAGCCGATCCCGGCCAATATCTATACCCACAAGACGCTGTCGGGCAGCTTCGCGGTGAAGAACCCGTTCCTCGAAAAGCTCCTCGCCGAGAAGTCGAAGGACTCGGACGCGGTGTGGAACTCGATCCTCGAACAGGGCGGATCGGTGCAGCACCTCGACTTCCTGACCGCCGAAGAAAAGGACGTGTTCAAGACGAGCTTCGAGATCGACCAGCGCTGGATCCTGGAACTGGCGGGCGATCGCGCGCCCTATATCGACCAGGCGCAGTCGCTGAACCTGTTCATCCCGGCCGATGTCGAGAAGTGGGATCTGCTGATGCTCCACTTCCGCGCATGGGAACTGGGGATCAAGTCGCTCTATTATCTGCGGTCGAAGTCGGTGCAGCGCGCAGGCTTTGCCGGCGGGGTCGAGGCCGACAACACGATCGAGAAGCCGCGTTTCGAACTCGGCGAGACCACCGATTATGACGAGTGCCTCGCCTGCCAGTGAGGCACCAGGCGGGCAGCGCCGGGCGGGCATAGGGGACGGCAACGCCCCCGCCCCGCCCGAAGCGCCGGAGACCATCCGATGACGTGGGAGGGAGCGCGCGTGCCAGCCGTGCATCGTTCCGATCGGGAAAGCCGGAGCGCGGCACCGTGCGCCGGAGATCCCGGTGCGCCGCGGCGGCGGACGCGCACGAAAAAGGGCCATGCCCGCCGGGCACGGCCCCTGTTCGGCCCCGTTCGCGGGCAGATGCCGGGGCGATCAGCCCTCGGATTCTTCCTCGGTGAACTGAAGCGCGTTCGCGGCGGTCGCGGTCAGGCGAACCTTGTTGTGATCCTCGACCTCGGCGACGAGGCCGAGCGGGATATAGTGGTGGTGCCCCTCATGGCTGCCCATGCCGCTGTCGCGCCTGGTCAGGCGGAGGCGGTGGTGATCGACGCGGTCGACGGTGCCGATATGGACGCCGTCGGCGCCGATGACTTCCATGTTCTCGCGAATTTCGTGGTGACCCATCGGGCAGTTCCTCCGTTTGATGACTGTGGACAACGCATAGTGCGTGCAAAGGACGCAGGAGATACGGCATGATCCGGATGCGAAACATCGCGTGGGTGGCGGCGGCGGGCGCCATGCTGGCGCTGGCCGCCTGTGCGCGGCAGACGAGCGGGAGCGTCGCGCCCGATGCCCCGGGCTTTCTGCTGGGGCTGTGGCACGGCTTCATCTTTCCGGTGGCGTGGGTGATCTCGCTGTTCCGCGCCGACGTCGCGATCTATGCCGTGCCCAACAACGGCGGATGGTATGATTTCGGTTATTTCCTGGGCATTTGCGTGTTCGGCGTCGGCGCCAATCGCGGCCGCAAGGTCATCTATCGCGAGCGGGTGATCGTGCGCGATCGCGGGCGGGTGATCGACGGATGACGCGCGCGCTTGCCCTCCAGGCGGGAATCGGCGCGGCGGTCGGCGCGGCGGGGCTGGCGATGCTGACCCGCCCCGGGACGGCGCGGCGGCTGTTGCGGCTGCCCGCAGGCGAGGCGACGACCTATGTCCTGCGCATCGGCGGCATGATGACGACCGCCTTGGGGCTGTTCCTTTTCGGTTTCGCGCTGGCGTTTGCCAGTGCGGGAGGGACGGGATGAAGAACCGTTCCACCCATAACCCTTCACCGTTCAATCCAGTTTCGTTCTTCCCGGAGTAATCACGATGTCGCTTCTCGAGGCCCGCAAGACATACAAGCCGTTCGAATATCCCTGGGCTTACGAATATTGGAAGCGCCAGCAGCAGGTGCATTGGCTTCCGGAAGAAGTTCCGCTGGGCGAGGATTGCCGCGACTGGGCACAGAAGCTGTCGGACCATGAACGCAATCTGTTGACGCAGATCTTCCGCTTTTTCACGCAGGCCGACGTGGAAGTGCAGGATTGCTATCACGAGAAATATGGTCGCGTCTTCAAGCCGACCGAGATCAAGATGATGCTGACCGCCTTTTCCAACATGGAAACGGTGCATATCGCGGCCTATAGCCACCTGCTCGACACGATCGGCATGCCCGAGACCGAATATGCCGCCTTCCTCCAGTACAAGGAGATGAAGGACAAGCATGATTATCTGGCAACCTTTGGTGTCGATGATGATGAATCGATCGCCAAAACGCTGGCAATGTTCGGCGGCTTTACCGAAGGACTTCAGCTTTTCGCATCGTTTGCCATGCTGATGAACTTCCCGCGCTTCAACAAGATGAAGGGCATGGGGCAGATCGTGAGCTGGTCTGTCCGCGACGAGAGCCTTCATTGCGAAGGCATCATCAAGCTGTTCCACACCTTCTGCAAGGAGCGGAACTGCCTGACGCCGACCGTTCGCGACGATATTCTGGACATGTGCCAGAAGACCGTGCGTATCGAGGACGCCTTCATCGACCTGGTGTTCGAAATGGGGCCGGTCCACGGAATGACGCCGAAGGACATCAAGAAGTATGTCCGCTTCATCGCCGACTGGCGGCTGGGACAACTTGGGCTGAAGCCGATCTATATGATCGAGGAACATCCCCTTCCCTGGCTGACGCCGCTGCTCAACGGTGTCGAGCACGCCAATTTCTTTGAAACGCGGGCGACCGAATATTCGAAGGCGGCGACGCGCGGCAACTGGAACGAGGTCTGGGAGAGCTTCGACAAGCGCCAGAAGGCCAAGGCCGGGCTGCCCGCGAACGAGGATGCACGCGGAACCGACATGTTCGGCGGCGGCGTCGCGGCCGAATAATCGACCTGCCTGCCCCGCGGCCGACCCGGTTGCGGGGCAGGAAACCGCCCCAATGGCGGAACAGATGCCGCAAAATCGCGCCTGTTTCGCGCGTTCAGGGGCAAAAGGGCGGCGTGACGCCGCAAAATCATGCCGGAAACGCGCCGTTGCGCGGCACGCGTTGACGCGGCGCGATTTCCCACCCGATTCTAGCTGCGACGCCCCCAGCGCCAGCGCCATCCGCCCGCCGTCCGCGCCCGGATGAACATGAGCGCCCACCCCACGCCGACGAAGCAGAGCAGCCCGGGCAGCGCGAGCCCCGCGCGGTACGCCGCGACGCCGCCGACGATGAGCAGCGTGAGCCCGAGCGTCACCAGCCAGCCCTGCCACGTCACCGGCGTCGCGCCATAGCCATAGCGTTTGGGGCGGAACCAGAAGCGGCGCGGGGCGGGATCAGGCATCATGAAATCCTTGGCGTTCGGAAGCACGGGAGGCGGATCAGGCAGCGGGCGGGGCCGCTTCGTCGGTGCCCGCGGCGGCGTCAGTGCCGGGAGCACCGCCAGTGTCGGGGATGTCGGGGGTGTCGGGGGTGCCGTCGGTGTCGGCGGCACCGTCGGCGGCGCGGGCGGGGGGGCGGCCGCGGCGGGCGGGGACCGGCTGGGCGAGCTTGACGCCGCGCCGCGCCAGCGCCTCGCGCAGCAGACATTCGAGCTGGGCGTTGACGCTGCGCAGATCGGCCGCCGCGCTGCGCTCGACCGCGGCATAGAGCGCCGGGTCGAGCCGCAGGGGAAACGCCTTTTTGGGTGAAGCCGCCACGTCGCCGCCCTAGCCCCGCATCATTGGTACAGCGAGCCCGTGTTGACCACCGGCTGGGTATCGCGTTCGCCGCACAGCACGACCATCAGGTTCGACACCATCGCCGCGCGGCGTTCGTCGTCGAGATGGACGACGTCCTTTTCCGAAAGCTGCGCCAGCGCCATTTCGACCATGCCCACGGCGCCCTCGACCAGCGTCTGGCGCGCGGCGACCACCGCCTGCGCCTGCTGGCGCCGCAGCATCGCCCCGGCGATCTCCTGGGCATAGGCCAGATGCGTGAAGCCGCATTCGTCGACGGTGATCCCCGCGACGCGCAGCCGCGCGATGAGTTCGTCGCGCAGCTCGGCACCGACCTGATCGTGGTTGCCGCGCAGCGTCACCTCCTGATGCTCGAAATCGTCATAGGGGTAGCGCGAGCCGATCGTGCGCACCGCCGCCTCGATCTGGACGTTGACGAACGCCTTGTAGTCGTCGACGTCGAACAGCGCCTGCGCGGTGTCGGTGACGCGCCACACCACCTGCGCCGCCATTTCGATCGGATTGCCGCGCAGGTCGTTGACCTTGATCCGTTCCGAGATGACGTTGTTGGCGCGCACCGAGATCGACTTGCGCAGCATCCAGGGCAGCACCCAGCGCAGCCCCTCGGCCCGGTCGGTGCCGCGATAGGCGCCGAACAGCAGGATCACCGCCGCCTGGTTCGGCTGAAGCAGGTAGAAGCCGCTGACGACGAAGAGAAAGACCAGCAGCAGCACCGCTTCGGCCCCGATCAGCAGCGGCGGCGACAGCACGTCGATCTGGGTGAGCAGCAGCCCGCCCGCCGCCAGCGTGAGCAGCAGCACGACGAGCATCGCATAGCCGCTGGCGCTTGCCGCCGGCCGTTCATGGCTCTGTCGCAGCGTCGGTCCGGTTGCGTCGGTCATTCCAGTCCCTCCCATTAATGTGATATCACATTTATATCAGATCGAGATCAGGCGCAAGCGAATCCGGCAGGGCCGTGCGGCACCGCGCTGGACACCGCACCGGGCGCAGCATCGACGCCGTGCCCGCGCAGCACCGGCGCAGCAAAAAGGGCGCCGCCGGTGGTCCGGCGACGCCCCCTTGCAGATCCGGACGGGGTGCGAATCAGCTGATGACGATCGTCACCGCGCGGCGATTCTGCGCCCAGCTCGCCTCGTCCGAGCCGAGCGCGATCGGGCGTTCCTTGCCGTAGCTGATCGTGGTGATCCGCGTCGCCGCGATGCCGCGCGCCGCGAGATAGTTCTTGGCCGCATTGGCGCGGCGATCGCCGAGCGCGAGATTATATTCGCGCGTGCCGCGTTCGTCGCAATGCCCCTCGATCGTGATGCGCGCCTCGGGATGCTGCGAAAGCCACGCGACCTGGCTGTCGAGGATGCCGCGCGCCTCGGCGTCGATCTCGTACTGGTCGAGCGCGAAGTGGATCGTGTCGCTGGCGACGGCGCGCTTGAACTGCTCGTTGAGCGGACCGGCGGGCGTATCGCTGTCGTCGGTCGTCGCCGGCGGCGTCACCGGCTGTTCGGCCGGCGGGGGCGGCAGATCCTTGGGCGCCTTCTTGGCACAGCCCGCCACCGCGACCAGGGTGAGCGCCAGCACGAGGCTGGTCTTGATCTTCGCCATCGTCATATCTCCTTCGTCGATGAACTGCCCGCGAATGCCCGCGGGAGATTACGCCCTCGTTTCGATTTGGTTCAACCTGCCCCCTGCGCCGGCGCCGTCAGGGCCGGATCGGCCCCCAATTGGGGTCCGACCCGTCGAGCGGCGTCGGAATCTTGCGTGCGTTGACGCCGGTGAGATCGACCGACCAGAGGTCCGGCCGGCCCGAGCCCTGCGCCGAGCGGAAGAACATCAGCACACGGCCGTTGGGCGACCAGGTCGGCGCCTCGTCGCCCCAACTGTTGGTAAGCAGCTTCTCGCCGCCGCCCGACGGGTTCATCACGCCGATGCGGAAGGTGCCGCCGCCCATTTTGGTGAACGCGATGAGGTCGCCGCGCGGGCTCCACACCGGCGTGGCATAGCGGCCGCCGCCGAAGCTGATCCGCCGCTGATTGCTGCCGTCGGCGTTCATCACGTAAAGCTGCTGCGTGCCGCCGCGATCGCTTTCGAACACGATCTTCGACCCGTCGGGCGAATAGCTGCCGCCGGTGTCGATCCCCGGCGCGTTGGTGAGCCGCTGGGGCTCGCCGCCCGCGACGCTGACGCGATAGAGATCGGTATTCGACGCGACCGCCATCGAGAACAGCACCCATTTGCCGTCGGGCGAGAAATGCGGCGCGAAGTTGAGATTGGCGTTCGACACCAGCCGGCGCGTGCGGCGTTCGGCCAGATCGTAGATGAAGATCGACGGCCGCCGGTTTTCATAGCTCATGAACACGATCGCGTCCTGGCGCGGCGACAGGCGCGGGGTGAGCACGATCGACTGGCCGTTGGTGAGGAAGCGGTGGTTGGCGCCGTCCTGATCCATGATCGCGATCTGCTTGCGCCGCCGGTTCTTCGGCCCCTGTTCGGCGACATAAACGACCTGGCTGTCGAAATACGGCCCCTCGCCCGTCAGCCGGGTATAGATCGCGTCGGCGCATTTGTGCGCGGCGCGGCGCCATTCGCCGGGGGTGACGACATAGCCCTGGCGCACCAGCTCGCTTTGCAGCGCGACGTCGTACAGATAGCAGCCCACGGTGAGCGAGCCGTTGCTGTTGGCGCGGACATAGCCCTGGACGAGCGCCTGCGCCGACTGGCCGTTCCACAGCGTGTAATCGGGCTTGTTGACCAGCCCGAACGCCACCGCCGGAAGCTGGCCCGGCCCGCGCGTCTTGAACAGGCCGGTGTTGCGCAGATCGTCCTCGATCACCTGCGCCATGCGGCGGCCGAGATCGTCGGTCGCGCCCGCCGCGGTCTGGACGACCTGTGCCGTCGGCATCGCGGGGACGGCGAGCACCAGATCCTGCGCCGCCTGGGCGGTGACGTCGACGCGCAGCGCCGATTCGCCCTGGCCGCCGGACTGGCCCGGCGCCGTCTGGCCCGGCTGATCCTGCGGCGCGGGTGCGGCGGGCGTGGTCTGCGCATGGAGCGCGGCCGGGCTGGCGGCGATCAGCAGCGCGATCGCGATACGGGTGGCCTTCATCTCACAACCCCTCATACAAAGTCGGTTCGATCGTTTTCCAGGCGTCATAGAACTGCGCAGGCAGGTGGAAGGGTGCAGCGAGCCGCACCGCGCGCACCGCCAGTTCGCGATGGCGCTGCGCCTGCGCCGAATTGCTGGCCGTCACCCCGGTCTGGCGCACGCGCGGTTCGCCGACGATCGTGCCGTCGCGCGCGAGCTGGACGATCACCGTCGTGCGCAACTGATCCGAATCGGCGCCGCTGGGCGGGCGCCAGTGCGGCTTGATCTGGCGGATCACCTCGGCGCCGAGCGCCGCCTTGACCTGTGGGCCGACATGCGCGGCGGGCGGCGTGGTCGACTGGCTGTTGTTCGGGCGATCGCCGATGCCGAGATCGAGCCCCGCGAGCCGCCCGGTCGGCTTGACCGGGCCGCGGCGCGGCGCGGGCTTGCCCGCATCGGCCCCCGCGGTGCGCGCCGGCGCCGCAGGCGCGGGCTTGGCGGGCTTTGCCGGCGCGGGCGCCGCCGCAGGGGCGGGTTTGGCCGGCGCGGGCCGCGCGGCGGGTGCGGGCGCGGGCCTGGGCGGCGCAGGCCTGGGCGGCGCGGGTTGCGCCTTGGGCTGCGGCTGCGGCTGGGGCTGGGGCTTCGGCTGGGGCTGGGGTGGCGGCGGCGTGGCCGGGCGCGCGGCGTCGACCGCCGGATCGGGCGCGGCCTCGGGCTCGATCGGCGCCTCTTCGGTCGACTTCTTGGCGGCGGGCGCCTCGTGGCTGGGCACCGGCGCCTGGCTTTGCAGGTCGACCGAATCGGCGAGCGTCACCTCGATCGGCTCGGGCTTGACCACGAGCGGCGGCGCGTTCTCGCGCGTGCCCATCGAGAGCAGCAGCGCGAGCCCGGCATGCGCCACGACCGCAACCGCCAACCCCGCCGCTTCGGACCGCGAAATCGCCATGGCTTACTGCGCGGTCGCGTTGGTGAGCAGCGACACGCGGTTGAGCCCGGCATGGTTGAGCTCACCCATCACGCGCATCACCTTGCCATAGCCGAGCCCCTGATCGGCGCGCAGATAGATCTGCGGCGGCTGGCCGTCGGGCTGCTTGCGGTCGGCCAGCGCGGCGAGCGCGCCGGGAAGCGCATCGTCGGCGATCGGCGCGTCGTCGAGGAACACCTGGCCGCGCGGATCGATCGAGATCTGCACCGGCTTCTGTTCCTGTTCGAGCGGCTTGGCGCGGCTGTCGGGCAGGTTGATCGGCACGCCCGCGGTGAGCAGCGGCGCGGTGACCATGAAGATGATGAGCAGCACCAGCATCACGTCGACGAGCGGCGTGACGTTGATTTCGGCCATCGGCGCCCGCCGGCCGCGGCCGCGCTGCGAAGGCAGGTTCATCGCCATCGGCTCAGCCCTCCATCTCCAGCCGGCGGCTGAGCGTGGCGTGGAAGCCGTCGGCGAAGCGGTTGAGCCGCTGTTCGACGCGGTTGATGCCGTGGCTGAAGCGGTTGTACGCGATCACCGCCGGGATGGCGGCGAACAGGCCGATCGCGGTGGCGAACAGCGCCTCCGCAATCCCCGGCGCGACGACCGCAAGCGACGAATTCTGTTGCTGCGCGATGCCGGTGAAGGCGCGCATGATCCCCCACACGGTGCCGAACAGCCCGACAAAGGGCGCGACCGAGCCGACCGTGGCGAGGAAGTTGAGCCGATCGGCGAGGCGATCGATTTCCTGCGCGACGGTGGCGCCCATCGCGGTGGCGAGGCGTTCGCGCGTGCCCTCGCGGTCGATCACCTTGCCCGCGGTCGAACGGCGCCATTCGGTGACGCCCGCCGAAAAGACGCGCGCGATCGGCAGGTCGCGCGTGGCGGCGCGGCGATGGAAGGCGTCGATATCCTCGGCCTCGCGATATTCGGTCTCGAACGCGTCGATCCCCTTGCGCACGCGCACCAGGCGAACGCTGAAGCTGAGGATGATCGCCCAGGTCCACAGGCTGGCGAGCAGCAGCCCGATCATCACCCCGCGGCCCAGCCAGTCGGCGTGGAGAAACAGCGCAATGGGCGACAGCGTCGCGGGATCGGTGGTCATCACATCCATGTCGAGTTCAGTTTCCCTTCCACACCAGCGGTTCGAACGCGGCGATCCACGCCGCAGGCTGCCGCCGCGGCCGGCCCGAGGGCGCGACGAACACCACCTCGATCCCGGCTTCGGCCACTATGGTTTCGCCCCGCATGACTCGTTGCTGAATATCCACCGCCGCGGGACGCAGCCGGGTAACGCGGCTGACGATGACGAGTTCGTCGCCCAGCCGCGCCGGCGCGCGATACTGAAGCGACAGCCCGCGCACGGCATAGGCGCCCTCGCCCGCTTCGTGCGCGGCGCGCTGGTCGATCCCGGCGGCGAGCACCATGTCCGACCGCGCGCGTTCGAGGAAGCGCAGGTAATTGGCGTGATAGACCACACCGGTAAGATCGGTGTCCTCGAAATAGACACGCACCGCGAAGTGATGCTCGGGGCCTTCGAAACGGCCCAGCGGCGCAAGGGCGGCAGGGGAATGCATCCCCCGGCTCCTAGCCCAGCATCGCGGCGGAAGGAACCCGATTAAGCCTTTGGCAACCACGGCGCGCGGGCGGGGCGCGGGGTGCCCGCCCGGCGGCCTGCCCAGCGGCCTGCCTAGTCGAACAGCCCGTCCTGCCCGCCCGCAGGCGGATTGAGGCCGAGATGCTTCCACCCCGCCGCGTTGAGGCAGCGGCCGCGCGCGGTGCGGGCGATCATGCCGATCTGGATCAGATAGGGCTCGATCACCTCCTCGATCGTGTCGCGCGCTTCGGACAGGCCGGCGGCGAGCGTTTCCACCCCCACCGGACCGCCGCGATAGATGTCGGCGATCATCGTCAGATAGCGCCGGTCCATCGTGTCGAGCCCGAGCGCGTCGACCTCGAGCCGGTTGAGCGCGGCGTCGGCGGCGCGCGCATCGACCGTCGCCGCCCCCGCGACATCGGCAAAGTCGCGCACGCGGCGCAGCAGCCGCCCGGCGATACGCGGGGTGCCGCGCGACCGGCGCGCGATCTCCTGAGCCCCGTCGGGCGCGATCGCGAGGCCGAGCAGCCCGGCGGCGCGCGTGACGACGCGCACCAGCTCGTCCACGGTATAGAATTGCAGCCGCACCGGGATGCCGAACCGGTCGCGCAGCGGCGTGGTGAGCAGCCCCTGGCGCGTCGTCGCGCCGACGAGCGTGAAGCGCGGCAGGTCGATCCGCACGCTGCGCGCCGACGGCCCCTCGCCGATCATCAGGTCGAGCGCGCGATCCTCCATCGCGGGATAAAGCACCTCCTCGACCGCAGGGTTGAGGCGGTGGATCTCGTCGATGAACAGGACGTCGCCGTCCTCGAGATTGGTGAGCAGCGCGGCGAGATCGCCCGACTTGGCGATCACCGGCCCCGAGGTGGCGCGGAAGCCGACGCCCATCTCGCGCGCGACGATCTGCGCCAGCGTCGTCTTGCCGAGCCCGGGCGGGCCGAAGAACAGCACATGGTCGAGCGCGTCGCCGCGTGCGCGCGCCGCGTCGATGAACACGCGCAGATTCTCGCGCGCCGCGCGCTGGCCGACGAAATCGTCGAGCGCCTTGGGGCGAAGCGCGGCGTCGACATCCTCGGGACGGCGGCCGGCGGAGATCAGACGGTCAGAATCGGGCATGGCGGGTCTTCAGTCGAGGGCGGGCGGCGCTCATTTCGCGGCCTTGCGCAGCGCGAGGCGGACGAGCGCGTCGAGCGTGGCGGCGGCGCCCAGCTCGTCGGCGGCGGCACCGACCGCGGCGCTCGCCTCGGCCGGCTTGAAGCCGAGGTTGAGCAGCGCCGAGACCGCATCGGCGGCGGCCCCGCCCGCCGGCGCGGCGCCCGCGCCCGCCGCCGCCGGGCCGAGCGCGATACCGCCCGCCTTGTCCTTGAGCTCGTTGACGATGCGCTGCGCCAGTTTCGGCCCGACGCCGTTCGCGCGCGCGATCGTCGCGGCATCGGCGCGCGCGACCGCGGCACGCAGGTCGGCGGGGGCGAGGATCGACAGGATCGCCAGCGCGACCTTGGCCCCCACGCCCTGCACGCTCGTCAGCAGCTTGAACCAGTCGCGCTCGTCGGCAGTGGCGAAGCCCATCAGCCGGATCGAATCCTCGCTGACCAGCATCTCGGTATGGATCGTGACCTGCTCGCCCACCGCGCCGAGCTTGTCGAGCGTCTTGGCCGAGGCGCCGACGAGATAGCCGACGCCGTTGACGTCGATCACCGCATGATCGGCGCCGCTGGCGGCGAGGCGGCCGCGCAGATGGGCGATCATCGGCGGCGCCCCCGCGACGGAAGCACGGCGCGCGGCGGCGCGGTTCGACGCAGGGCGACGGGCGACAGGCGGGCAGATCGGGTCACGCCCGGTACATAAACGGAACATGCGCGCATGGGAAAGGCGAAATCGCGCACGCCGCTGGCAATCGCCGCGCGAGCCCCCCAGCTTTTGCCCGAACGCGAGGGGGGACTTGATGCTGGAAACGGGTTTGCTGCTGATGTGGCTGGCGCTGTTCGCCGCGGGCGACACGCCGGTCGGACGCGCGATGCGGGCGATGGGCGTGGATGCGCCGGCGCGCCGGCTGTCGCGCTGGTCGCGCGGACAGGTGCTGCTGGTGGTGCTGACGCTGGCGGTGGCGGCGACGATCGTCTGGGTGATGGAGGACGAGGGACGGCTGCTGCTCGGCATGTTCGGGCCGGAGGTGGTCGGCGCGCTGACGGCGTTCGAGGTGAGCGCGTGGCTCGACGGGCTGATCGTGGTGGCGGCGACGGGATCGGCGCTGCGCGTGCGCGGGATGCGGCACTGGCTGGCGGCACGGATGCGCCGCGGCGGACGCGCGCGGACGGTGCGCGCGCGCCGGGTGCGGCGGCCGGGCGCGGCCAATGACGATGCCGACGGGCCGGCCGCGCAGGCGGCGTAGCGCGGCGGAAGGGCTGGCTGGGGCGGCGGGGTTTCCGCCGCTGGCGCGGCGGCCCCTCCACCATGCGCTGCGCGCATGGTCCCCCTCCCCGTGACCGGGGAGGATTTGGGGGCTAGGCGGCGGGACTTCCGCCGCTGGCGCGGCGGCCCCTCCACCATGCGCTGTGCGCATGGTCCCCCTCCCCGTGGCCGGGGAGGATTTTTGGGAGCTGGGGCGGCGGGACTTCCGCCGCTGGCGCGGCGCGTCCCTCCTGTGGCCGGGGAGGATTTGGGGGGTCAGCGCAGGCCGTTGCGGGCGCTGGCGAGGTGGTGGGCGTGGCAGATCGCCACCGCGAGCGCGTCGGCCGCGTCGGCGCCGGCGATCTTTACGCCGGGAAGCAGGCGCGAGACCATCGCGTGCACCTGTTCCTTGGCGGCGTTGCCGACGCCGACCACCGATTTCTTGATCGTGCTGGGCTTGTATTCGCCGACGTCGATGCCGCTGCGCGCCGCAGCGCACAGCACGACGCCGCGCGCCTGGCCGAGCTTGAGCGTCGACTGGGCGTTCGAATTGACGAACACCTCCTCGACCGCAGCGGCAGCGGGCGCGTGATCGGCGATCAGCGCGGCGAGCATCGCGTCGAGATGCGCGAGCCGGCGCGGCAGCGGCGCCCCGGTATCGGTGCGCAACTGGCCGTTGCCGACATGCGCGAGCCGGTTACCCTCGGCCCGGATCAGCCCCCAGCCGGTGGTGCCGAGCCCCGGATCGAGCCCGAGGATCAGCATCGCCCGGCCACGGGCCGATGCCGGCGGCCTGCGCCCCGCGACGCCCGCGGGGAAGCACCCGTCCACCCCCTCCCCGGTGCGGGGAGGAGCCGGTGCATCAACCCAGCTTCTCCATCACGTCGTCGGGCACTTCGTAATTGCCCCACACGGTCTGGACGTCGTCGTCGTCGTCGAGCGCGTCGATCAGCTTGAACAGCGTCGCCGCATCGTCGGCGCCGAGCGTCACCACCGTCTGCGGACGCCAGGCGAGCTTTGCGCCTTCGGATTCGCCGAGCACCGGCACGAGCGCCTTGGCGACTTCGTGCAGATCGCCCTGCGCGGTCCAGATCTCGTGGCCGTCCTCGCTGCTCGACACGTCCTCGGCCCCCGCCTCGAGCGCGGCCTCGAACACCTTTTCGGCGTCGCCGACGCTTTCGGGATAGGTGATGAGGCCCATCCGGTCGAAGCCGTGGCTGACCGAGCCCGCCGTGCCGAGGTTGCCGCCGTTCTTCGACACCGCGGTGCGGACGTTGGTGGCGGTGCGGTTGCGATTGTCGGTCAGCGCCTCGATGATGAGGCTGACGCCGCCGGGGCCGAAGCCCTCGTACCGGATTTCCTCGTAATTATCGCCCTCGCCCTTCGACGCCTTGTCGATCGCGCGCTGGATATTGTCCTTGGGCATCGACTGGGCCTTGGCCGCGTTGATCGCGGCGCGCAGTCGCGGGTTCATGTCGGGGTCCGCCAGCCCCGACTTGGCCGCGACGGTGATTTCGCGGCTGAGCTTGGAGAACATCGCCGAGCGCTTCTTATCCTGCGCGCCCTTGCGGTGCATGATGTTCTTGAATTTGGAATGGCCTGCCATGCGTCGTCCGTGCGTTGCGCGGGCGCGAAGGCAACTCGCGCGCCCAGCATTTCCATTGATGCGGCGTCGGTAAAGGAAAAGCCGCCCCTTCGACAAGCCTGCGCCGATACGCACGCGACGGGCGACACCGCCCGCACCCCGCCGTACCGGCGTGCGCGAGGCCGCAGCCCCGCGCCGCGCGATCAGATTCCCAGCGCCTGCTTGTAGGTTTCGAGCAGCATCTCCGCCTCGTCGCGGTGGTGCTTCTCCATCTTGCGCAGCCGGACGATGCTGCGCATCGTCTTGACGTCGAAGCCGGTCGACTTGGCCTCGGCATAGACATCCTTGATGTCGTCGGCGATGCCCTTCTTCTCCTCTTCGAGACGCTCGATGCGTTCGATGAAGAGGCGCAGCTGTTCGGCGGAAATCGAATCGGACATGTCCGGGCTCCTGTGACTGGTGACGCCATCCCACGCGCACCGGACGGTCACGGCCGGGGGGATCGACGGAAAAAGACGAAGCCGGCCGCTTACTGGACGGCGCGCCGCCGCTCAAGCCCCGCCGCGGCGCCCGCGCGGCCTCGCCTCGGCGCGCTCGAAATTGTAACCTTCATCGCCAAAAGCGTCGATCGCAGTTGAACGGAACGCAATCGGCGGTTGAAGATGCCGCAAGAGCGACTAGACGGGAGCCGGACAAGGATGACAACGATGACACAGGCATTGAGCCCCCGTACGCGCAAGGTGCGGATTCTCGCCACGCTGGGTCCGGCCAGCAGCACTCCCGAGATGATCGAGCGGCTGTTCGAGGCCGGCGCCGACGCGTTCCGAATCAACATGAGCCATGGCGACCAGGCGTCGAAGGCGCCGGTGGTCGAGGCGATCCGCGCGCTGGAGGCGCGTTACGGCCGCCCGACGACGATCCTCGCCGACCTGCAAGGCCCCAAGCTGCGCGTCGGCAAGTTCGCCGAGGGCCGCGTAATGCTGACCACCGGCCAGCGCTTCACGCTCGACCGCGACCCGACGCCGGGCGACGCCACGCGCGTCGAGCTGCCGCATCGCGAGATCTTCGAGGCGGCGCACGAGAATGCGCGGCTGCTGCTCGACGACGGCAAGCTGGTGCTGCGCGTCACCGCGGTGACGCCCGACCGGCTGGAAACCACGGTCGAGGTCGGCGGCGCGCTGTCGAACGCCAAGGGGCTCAACGTCCCCGACATGGTGCTGCCGCTCGCCGCGCTGACCGAAAAGGACCGCAGCGACCTGGCGTTCGCGGTCGAACAGGGCGTCGACTGGATCGCGCTGAGCTTCGTCCAGCGGCCCGAGGACCTGATGGAAGCGCGCCGGCTGATCGGCGGCAAGACGGCGCTGCTCGCCAAGATCGAGAAGCCGAGCGCGATTTCGCGGCTCGACGAGATCATGGAGCAGTGCGACGGCGTGATGGTGGCGCGCGGCGACCTGGGCGTCGAGCTGCCGCCGCAGTCGGTGCCGCCGCTCCAGAAGCGCATCGTCGAGACCGCGCGCCGCATGGGCCGCCCGGTGATCGTCGCGACGCAGATGCTCGAATCGATGATCGAGAGCCCCTCGCCGACGCGCGCCGAGGTCTCCGACGTCGCGACCGCGGTGTATGACGGCGCCGACGCGATCATGCTTTCGGCCGAAAGCGCCGCGGGCAAGTGGCCGACCGAATCGGTGGCGATGATGAACTCGATCGCCGACGCGGTCGAGCGCGACCCCGGCCATGGCGACCGCGTCCATTTCACCGTCACCCGCCCCGACCCCACCACCGCCGACGCGCTGGCCGAGGCGGCGAAGAACATCGCCGTCACCGTTTCGGCATCGGCGATCGTGTGCTTCACCAGCTCGGGCTCGACCGCACGCCGCATCGCGCGCGAGCGGCCGCGCGTGCCGATCCTGGTGCTGACGCCCAAGCTCGACACCGCGCGCCGCACCGGGCTGTTGTGGGGCACGCACGCGGTCCACACGCGCGACGTCGAATCGTTCGAGGAAATGGTCGCCAAGGCCAAGCGCATGGCGATGCGGCACGGGCTGGCGGCGCAGGGCGACCGCATCATCGTGTGCGCGGGCGTCCCCTTCGGCACGCCGGGTTCGACCAACGTGCTCCACGTCGTGACGATCGTCGGCGACGAGCTGACCAACTATCGCGGCCCCGAGGGCGCGTGACGCCGATACCGGGGGCGCGGAACGCCGTGCCCCCGGACGGCGGACAAGTCGATTCGTTCAGAAAAAGCGTTCGGGCAGGCGGCGCTCAGCCGAGCAGGCCGTGGCCCACCAGTTGCGCGCGGAAGCGATCGGCGCCGTCGAACAGCACCGCATGGATGCCCAGCGCCGCCGCGGCATCGACATTGGCGCGATTGTCGTCGACGAACACCGCATCGTGCGGCGCGAGGCCGAAACGATCGAGCGCGAGCCGGTAGATCGCGGGATCGGGCTTGACCAGCCGCACCTCGCCCGAGACGAGGATGTCGCGGAAACGATCGAACACCCCCGCCCATTGCGCGCGGAAGGGCGGCCAGAATTCGGCCGAGAAATTGGTGATCGCGAACAGCGGAACGCCCGCCGCGTCGAGTTCCTCGACGAGCGCGACCATGCCGGGCAGCGGCCCGGGCACCTGATCGTTGAAGCGCGGCCCCCACAGCGCAATCCATTCGGCATATTCAGGATGCAGTGCCGCCAGCTCTGCCGAGGTTTCGGCAAAGGGACGACCGGCATCATGCTGAAAATGCCATTCGCGGGTGGCGACCTGCGACAGAAATGCGTCGAGCGTCTGACCGTCGCCGATCAGACGCTCGTACAGGAAGCGCGGGTTCCAGTCGAACAGCACGTTGCCGACATCGAAGATGACGGCCGACGGCTGAACCACCGAATCAGCCCTGGCGGGCCTTGAAGCGCTTCTGGGTCTTGTTGATCACGTAGATCCGGCCACGGCGGCGGATCACGCGGTTGTCGCGGTGCCGCCCCTTGAGCGACTTCAAAGAATTCACGATCTTCATGACCGATTCGCTTCTCAAACTATCTGGAATGCCGGAAAGAGGCGCCCGCCTATCGGCCCGGCGCGCCCGAGTCAAGGCAAACCCGCCCCGATCGCGTGCTTTACCCGCGACGGCCGCGCCGCGGCTCGCCTTTGGAACCCGGGCGGGCTAGACCGGGTTGAGCGGCGGCGGGGCGTTCTTCCCGCGCGCCGGAAGGTTGCGATTACGGAGGGTCGTTCCATGTCGAGCTTGATGCCCAAACCCGCGATGCTGGCCGCACTGGCCGCCGCGACGCTGGCGGGCGGGTGCACCGCCACCACCGCGCAGGCGCCGGTCGACGTCACGCGTTTCCACCTGGGCCAGCCGATGGAGCGCACGAGCATCAAGATCGAGCCGATGGCGCAATCGAGCGAGATCAGCCCCGAATTCCAGCTTTACGCCGACGCGGTCGCCGCCGAGCTGGAGCGGCTGGGCTATGCGCGGTCGCTGGGCACGACGCCGTCGGGCTATATCGCCGCCGTCTCGTTCAGCCGCGTCGCGCGCGGCGAGGTGAAGGAACGCCCGCCGGTGTCGATCGGACTGGGCGGCGGCAGCTATGGCAGCGGCGTCGGCCTGGGCGGCGGCGTGAGCTTCGGCCTCGGCGGCAAGACGCGCCAGCTCTATACGTCCGAACTGTGGGTCCAGCTGCGCCGACGCAGCGACAACACGACGGTGTGGGAAGGCCGCGCGGTGACGCAGGCGACGAGCGGCACCGCCGGCGCCAGCCCCGCCGACGCCGCGCCGCGACTGGCACGCGCGCTGTTCAAGGACTTTCCCGGCGAGTCCGGCATCACTATCACGGTGAAATGACCATCAAGATCAACGCCGGCTTCGATTCCGGCAACATCCGCCTGGTGGCGATCGACGGCGACCGGATCGATCTGGAGATCGTGAAGGACCATCAGTCCGATTTCTACCAATGGTTCCATTTCCGCGTCGCCGGCGCGAAGGGGCGTACGCTGACCTTCCGCATCCTCAACGCGGCCAATTCGGCCTATGCGTTCGGCTGGCCGGGCTATCGCGCGCGGTGGAGCACCGACCGGGCGACGTGGCGCACGACCGACACCGACTATACCGACGGCGTGCTGCACTTCACGCGCACGATCGACACCGACCTGATCTGGTTCGCCTATTTCGCGCCCTATTCGATGGAGCGCCACCACGACCTGATCGCGCGCATCGCCGCGCAGCCGGGCGTCGCGCACCGCGAGCTGGGCGTCACGCTCGACGGCCAGCCGATCGATTACCTGACGATGGGCGACGGGCCGAAGCAGGTGTGGCTCTATGCCCGCCAGCATCCGGGCGAGACGATGGCCGAATGGTGGATGGAAGGCGCGCTGGAAAAGCTGACCGACGCCGACGACGCGACCGCCCAGGCGCTGCGCCGCAAGGCGACGCTGCACATCGTCCCCAACATGAACCCCGACGGATCGCGGCGCGGGCACCTGCGCACCAATGCCGCGGGCGTCAACCTCAACCGCGAATGGGACACCCCCACCCCCGAGCGCAGCCCCGAAGTGCTGGTGGTGCGCAACCGCATGGACGAAACCGGCGTCGACTTCGCGATGGACATCCATGGCGACGAGGCGATCCCGGCCAACTTCCTGGCCGGATATGAAGGCATTCCGAGCTGGACCGACGCGCATGGCGAGAAATTCTATGCCTATGCCCGCCGGCTGGCCGAGGCGACGCCCGATTTCCAGCTCGAGCTCGGTTATGAGAAGTCGGCGCCGGGCCAGGCCAATCTGTCGATGTCGACCAACCAGCTCGCCGAGCGTTTCGGCGCGGTGTCGATGACGCTGGAAATGCCGTTCAAGGACCATGACGCCAACGCCGACGCCGCGTTCGCGTGGAGCCCCGAGCGCTGCAAGCGGCTGGCGCATTCGTGCCTCGACACGCTGGCCGGGATGATCGACGAACTGTGATCGCGATCCGCGAAGGCGGGCTCGACACCCCCGCGGTGCAGGCGCTGCTGGCGCTGCACGCGCGGGGGATGCTGGCGAGCTCGCCCGCGGAAAGCTGCCATTTCCTCGACCTGTCGGGGCTGAAGGCGCCCGAAATCCGCTTCTGGAGCGCGTGGGACGCCGACGCGCCCGATGCCGCGCTCGCCGGGGACCCCGGCTTTGCCGCCGCGCACGCGCTCTATCGCCGTTTCGGCTTCGAACCCTGCCCCGCCTTTGGCGACTATCCTGCCGACGATCGCTTTTCGCGCTTCTTCACGCGGCGGATCGGGCCGGACGCCGCCCCCCTTTCCCCCGCCGCCGCGCTCGTCTAACCGGCGCTGGCGCATTCCCGATCTTGCAAAAACACCGGAGGTTTCGATGCCCACGCTCGTCCTGATCCGCCACGGCCAGTCGGCCTGGAACCTGGAGAACCGCTTCACCGGATGGTGGGACGTCGACGTGACCGAGAAGGGCGCCGAGGAAGCGCGCGCCGCCGGGCGGCTGATGCGCGACAAGGGGTTCGATTTCGACCAGTGCTTCACCAGCGTCCAGACGCGCGCGATCAAGACGCTGAACCTTGCGCTGGAGGAGATGGGCCGGCTGTGGCTGCCGGTCGAGAAGGACTGGCACCTCAACGAGCGCCATTATGGCGGGCTGACCGGGCTCAACAAGGCCGAGACCGCCGCCAAGCACGGCGAGGAACAGGTGCATGTGTGGCGCCGCAGCTTTGACGTGCCGCCGCCGCCGATGGAGGCGGGGTCGCCGTTCGACCTGGCGCAGGACCGCCGCTATGCCGGGATCAAGGTTCCCGCGACCGAAAGCCTGAAGGACACGATCGCGCGCGTGCTGCCCTATTGGGAAGCGCGGATCGCCCCCGAGCTGAAGGCGGGCAAGCGCGTGCTGATTTCGGCGCACGGCAACTCGCTGCGCGCGCTGGTGAAGCACCTGTCGGGGATTTCGGACGCCGAGATCACCGGGCTGGAGATCCCGACGGGCCAGCCGATCGTCTATCAGCTCGACGACGCGCTCAACGCGACCGACCGTTATTACCTGAACGAGCGCTGATCGCGCGACCCGACGAGGGGGACGCAACGAAAAGGGGGCGAGGCACCGGGCCTCGCCCCCTTCGATGTTACGCAAATCGCTCCGGCGGGACCGCGCCGATCAGAACGAGGTCCAATCGTCGCCGCCGGCGGCGACGGCCGAGCCGTTGACCGGCAACGGCTTGACCGGCGACTGATAGGCGGGCGCCGCCGCCTTGGCCGGACGCGCGGGCTTGGCCGCGGGACGCGGAGCCGGCGCGGCGGGCGCCGACAGGCGCGCCGCGGGCTCGTTGCCGGTGCGGAACTGGCCCGAACGGCTGGCGAGGATCGCGACTTCCTCCGACAGATGCCGCGCGGCAGCCGAGGTCTGTTCGACCATCGCGGCGTTCTGCTGCGTCGACTGGTCCATCGTGTTCACCGCGCTGGCGATCTCGCTGATCGTGCTCGACTGGGCGCGGTTGTCCTCGGCCATCGTGCTGACGAGGCCCGAGACTTCCTCGACGCTCGAGGTGATCTCGGCGAGCGCGTTGTCGACATTGTGCACGGCGTCGACCGCGACGACGATGTCGGCCTGGGTCAGCGTGAGCTGTTCGCGGGCGCGCTTCGCCTCTTCCTCGGCGCGCATCGCGAGTGCCGAGACGAGGTCGGCGACGACGGCGAAGCCGCGGCCCGCCTCACCCGCACGACCGGCCTCGACCGCGGCGTTCATCGCGAGAACGCGCGTCTGGAACGCGATCTTGTCGACGCCCTCGATCACCGTGTCGATGCCCTTGGCGCTTTCCGACACGCGCGTCATCGCGCCGCTTGCCTGGTTGGCGCGTTCGCGGCCGGTGCCGACGATCGAAAGCGCCTCGCGGGCACGATCGGCGGTACGGCCCGCCGAATGGGCGCTCGAGCGCAGGCGGTTGTCGATCTGCGACAGCGCGGCCGAGGTCTGTTCGAGGCTCGCGGCGTTGCTTTCGGTGCGACGCGCAAGGTCGTCCGACGCGGCGGCGATTTCGGTCGAGCCCGTGCGGATATTCTCCGACGCGTTCGAGATGACGCCGATCAGGTCGCGCAGCTTTTCGATCGCGCCGTTATAGTTGTGCTTCAGATCGTCGTAGGACGGCGGCACCTGTTCGTCGATGCGCGCGGTGAGATCGCCTTCGGCGAGGTTCGACAGCTTGTGCGAGACGAGGCTGACGATGAACGCCTGGTCGGCATCGGCCTGGGCCTTGGCGGCTTCGGCGGCGATACGCGCCACGGCGCCTTCGCGGAACACCTCGACCGCAGCCGCCATGCCGGCGACCTCGTCGCGGCCGTCGAGCCCGGGGATCGGCGTGCCCGTGTCGCCGTCGGCGAGCGAGCGCATCCGGCCTTCGAGCGCCTGGACCGGCTGCGTGATCGAACGGCTGATGACCCAGATCACGGCGGCGACGATCACCACGAACACGATCGCGATCGAGCCGAGGTTGAACGCGTCCTGCATTACCGCGGCGCGGATCTGGTCGAACAGCACGCCGGTGCCGAGCGTCATGCCCCAGGGGGCGAAATGGCGGACGAACGACAGCTTCATGTCGGCGCCCGAGCCGCTCGCCCGCTGCCAGTTATATTCGATGAAACCCTGGCCGTCGCGCTTCGACAGATCGACGATGCGGCTGAACAGCGGCTTGCCGTCGGCATCGTTGACGCCGGCGACGTTCTTGCCGACCAGATCCGTGCGCACCGGGTGCATACGGATGACGACGTCGTCGCCGATGATGAAGAAATAATCGTCCTTGCCGAACCGCAGCGTGCGGATCGATTCAAGCGCCGCCTGCTGCGCCTGTTCGCGCGTCATGCGGCCCGACTTCTCCTCGTTATAATAACGGTCGAGAATGCTGTAGGCGATGTCGACGCTCTGCTGCGTCGCGCTCTTGAAACTGTCGGTCCGCGTCACGTTGAGACGCATGACGGCCAGTCCCATCAACAGGCCCAGACCGACCAGCGCGGTCAGGGCGATGATATTTAATCGCCTGGATATCTTAATTTTGTTAAGGAATGACACGGAACTGACTCCGGATGATTGCAGCACACGCAATCTTCTTAGGAGGGAGTCAGGGGTGTGCGGGTGCCTCTGCATCATTTTGAAAATTACGCGAGGCTTTCCCGTGGCATAGACCAGAGCGCCGACAAGGCTGTCAAAGCCTCCCGCGCCGGCCGTCGGCGATCCGCCGCCCGCAGCGGCGCCCGGCGACGACGGGAGACGAGACGATTGCCTGTCCCGGCGCCAGCGCCTAGGGAGGCAGGCCAACGCGGGTTGCAGGGGCAAGCATGACGGACGCACCTCTTGTCGGCATCATCATGGGCAGCACGTCCGACTGGGAGACGATGCGCCACGCCGCCGAGATCCTCGACGCACTGGCGGTGCCGCACGAGACCCGGGTGGTGTCGGCGCACCGGACGCCGCAGCGGCTGTACGACTATGCGCAGGGCGCGGCAGGCCGCGGGCTGAAGGTCATCATCGCGGGCGCGGGCGGCGCGGCGCACCTGCCCGGCATGGCGGCCGCGATGACGCACCTGCCGGTGCTGGGCGTTCCCGTCGAATCGAAGGCGCTGAAGGGCATGGACAGCCTGTTGTCGATCGTCCAGATGCCCGGCGGCATCCCGGTCGGCACGCTGGCGATCGGCAAGGCCGGCGCGATCAACGCCGGGCTGTTCGCGGCGGCGATCCTGGCGACGGCGGACCCGGCGCTTTCGGCGCGGTTGCAGGACTGGCGCGCGCGCCAGACCGACAGCGTCGCGGTGGACCCGGCATGAGCGTGTTGCCCCCCGGTTCGACGATCGGCATCCTGGGCGGCGGCCAGCTTGGGCGGATGCTGGCGGTCGCGGCGGCGCAGCTCGGCTATCGCACGCACATCCTGGCCCCCGACGCCGAAAGCGTCGCGGCGCAGACCGCGTCGAGCTATACCCGCGCCGACTATCACAGCCGCATCGTGCTCGACGAACTCGCGGCGGCGGCCGACGTCGTCACCTATGAGTTCGAGAATATCGCGATCGACCCGGTCGAATATCTCGCCGCGCGCGTGCCCGTGCGCCCCGGCCCGCAAAGCCTGGCGGTGGCGCAGGACCGCGCCGAGGAAAAGGCGTTCGTCGCCGGGCTGGGCGGCCGCACTGCGCCCTGGGCGCCGGTGGCGACGCTCGACGAACTGAAGGCCGCGCTGGCGACGATCGGCACCCCGGCGATCCTGAAGACGCTGCGGCTGGGCTATGACGGCAAGGGCCAGGTGCGGCTGCACGATCCCGCCGAAGCCGAGGCGGCATGGGCGGCGATCGGCGGACGCCCCGCGATCCTGGAAGGGTTCGTCGCCTTCAGCCACGAATTCTCGATCATCACCGTGCGCGGGGTCGACGGCGCGCTGACCAGCTATCCGCCGCCCTGGAACGAGCACAGGGACGGCATCCTCGCGCGCTCGACACTCCCCGCCCCCGCCGAGATCGCGCGTCACTGGACCGAGGCCGCGGCGCTCGCCGGGCGCGTCGCCGAGGCGCTCGACCATGTCGGCGTGCTGACGCTCGAGTTCTTCGCGACCGAGGACGGGCCGGTGTTCAACGAGATGGCGCCGCGCGTCCACAACAGCGGCCACTGGACGATCGAGGGCGCCGAGACGTCGCAGTTCGAGAACCATATCCGCGCGATCTGCGGGCTGCCGCTGGGCAGCACCGCGCTGACCGGCAGCCATGTCGAGATGGAGAACCTGATCGGCGCGGAGGCCGAACGCTGGCCCGAACTGCTCGCCGAACCGGGCGCGCACCTGCACCTTTACGGCAAGCGCAACGCGCGGCCGGGGCGCAAGATGGGGCACGTCACCCGCGTCCGCCGCTGACGCACGCCGCCGCCCGGAACGCGGGCCGCGGCGCGCCGACAATGCGCAGCATTCGCAACATGGGGAACGCCGCTCGCGACGTGCCCGCGCCCGGCCATGCGCCGCGCGGGGGCGCGGCATCGGCGCGGCCCGGCCACAGCGCCGGCCCGCCCCCTTCCCCCACGACACACCCCCCAACGCAAAAGGCCCGCCACCCCGGGGGGTGACGGGCCCTTGCGGCGTTCCGCGAGCCTGGGAATCAGGCGCGCGTACCCTCCATCGGGAAGCTGCCGAACGCGCCCGCGGTCACGGTGCCGGTGATCTTGTCACCCTCGACCGTCGCCTCGCAGGTGAGCGTCATCGGCATCGGCACGGTGATGTCGAGCGCCCAGCTGAGCTTGTCGCCGTCGACCTTGCCGTTCTTGACCTCGGCATTGCCCATCGCACCCGCATAGGTGCCGGTGAAGGTGTCACCCGTGCTCGCCACGGTCAGCACCGCCTGCTGGTCGCCCATCGGCGACTTGGTCACCGTGTTCCAGCTTCCGTCCACGTTCGCCATTTCGGTCTCTCTCTTCCTGTCAGGATCACTTGGCCGCGGCGGGTGCGGGAGCGCGCGAAGCGCCCACCACGGATGCCGCGGGCACCACCTCGACAGGCAGGCCGAGGCTGTCAAGCTGCGGCCGGACGGTCTTGGCGTCGCCCACGACCACCCAGACGAAGCGGCTGGGGTCGAGAGCCTTGCGTGCCGCAGCGTCGAGCTGTGCCGCGGTCATCGCACGATATTTTTGCGCGACGGTGCTGTAGAAATTGTCGGGACGGCCGCGCAGGTCGTTTTCCTGCATCGCCGACAGCACCGCGCTCGAGGTTTCGAATCGACCCGACAGCTCGCGAGTCGCGCCGTTGATCGTGCGCGTCAGTTCGGCGTCGGTGACCCCCTGGGTCGTCAGAAAGGCGCGGATGTCGCCCATCAGCGCCTGGATCGATTCACCCGTCTTGTCGGCCTGGACCGGCGCGCTGATCTGATAGGGCACCGCCTTGTCGAGCCACACGAAGCGGCCGTTGACGCCATAGGACCAGTGCTTGCTCTCGCGCAGGTCCATGTTGATGCGCGACAGGAAGTCACCGCCGAGCACGACGTTCGCGGTGATCTGCGGCAGCAGCTCGGCCTTGGGATCGAGCTTGGTGAGCTGTGCGCCGATGATGACCGACTGCGGCGACGTGCCGCGATCGACCAGCACGATGCGCGGGCTCGCCTGCTGCGGCGCCGTGTCGAACGCCTTGACCCCCGCGGTGCCTTCGCCCCGCCACTTGCCGAAGCGCGCCTCGAGCGCGGCGCGGACCTCGGCCAGCGGACGGTCGCTGGCGATGAAGATCTTCGCCTTTTCGGGGCGGATCCAGGCGCGGTAGAAGTCGATCAGCTCGGCGCGGGTGAGCGACTTGATCACCTCCGGATCGCCCGAGCCGGCGCCCAGCTTCGCATAGGGGCTGGCGGGGCCATAGAGCAGGCCCGGCACGACGCGGCCGGCCAGACCCTGCGGATCCTTCAGCTCGGCGGCGATGCCGGTCAGCGTCGTCTGGCGGATGCGTTCGAGCTCGCCCTGCGGGAAGGCCGGGTTGCGCACGATGTCGGCGAACAGGTCGAGCGCGCCGTCGAGGTTCGGCGTCGGCGCGCCGAGCGACAGATAGGTGCGATCGGCCGAGCTGCCCGAACCGATGCTGGCACCGAGCCGCTCGCGCGCCTCGGCGAGCGCCACCGCGTCGCGCGTCGTCGTGCCTTCGTCGAGGAGCGCGAGCATCATGCCCTGCGTCCCCAGCTTGCCGGCCGGATCGGCGGCGGCACCGGCGTCGAAGCTGAGCACGATGCGCGTGAACGGCACCGCCTTGCGGTTGGCGTAGACCAGCTCGACGCCGTTCGACAGGCGCGTGCGCTCGACCGCCGGGAAGTCGAGATCGCCGACCGCGGCGACCTCCGGCATCGCGCCGCGCGTGCCCTTGACCGGCTCGGCCTGGGCCGCGGGAGCGGCGGCGGCAGCGGCAGCGGGCTTGGCGGCCGGCGCCTTGGCTTCCTCATAGGCTTCGCGCTGGCCCGGCGTGACGAGCAGCGTGAGCGCCGGACGCGTCAGCCACTTCTGCGCCGCGGCACGCACGCGATCGGGGGTGACCGACGCGGTTTCGAGCAGCTCCTTCTTGTAGAAGGCCGGATTGCCCGAATAGAGCTCGCCCGAGGCAAGCGCGACCGCCTTGCCGCCGAAGCCGCCGACCGATTCGAGCCCCGCGATGCGGCCCGAAACCTTGGTCGTCGCGACGCGGCGCACCTCGTCGGCGGTCGGGCCGGTGCGGATCAGGTCGGCCATCAGCTCGTCGATGCGCTTCGACACCACCGCCGGATCGACGCCCGGACGGACCACCGCCTGAATCTGGAACATGCCGAGCTGGGCCATCGCCTCGTTATCGGCCGAGATGTTGACGGCGAGCTTTTCCTTGCGGACCAGTTCGTTGTCGAGCCGCGAGCTGGCGAGGCCGCCGAGCACGCCCGCGAACACTTCGAGCGGGACCGAATCGGGATCGTTGAGCCCCGGCACCGCCCAGGTGCGCAGCAGCAGCGTGGCCGCGACATTGTCGTGCAGCTCGACCGTCTTGGGCGCGGCGAGCGTCGGCACGGTGACGGCGGGCAGCTCGCTCTTCGGACCGGCCTTGATCTCGCCGAAATATTTCTCGACGAGCGGGCGCGCTTCCTTGGCGTCGACATCGCCCGCGAGCACCAGCACCGCGTTGTTCGGGCCATAGTGCGAGCGGAACCAGTTCTTCACGTCCTCAAGGCTCGCCGCGTCGAGATCGGCCATCGAGCCGATGACGTTGTGGCCATAGGGCGTGTTGCCGAGCAGTTCCTCGAGCAGCTTGTAGTAGAGCAGGCCGTAGGGCCGGTTATCGCCCTGACGCTTTTCGTTCTGGACGACGCCGCGCTGCTCATCGAGCACCTCCTGCGTGATCGCGCCGAGCAGATGGCCCATGCGGTCGCTTTCGAGGAAGAGCGCGCGTTCGAGCGCCGGCCTGGGCACCGTTTCGAAATAGTTGGTGCGGTCGAACGAGGTGGTGCCGTTGAAATCGGTGGCGCCGACCTGCTTGAGCGGTTCGAAGAAGTCGCCCGGCGCGTTTTCCGAGCCGTTGAACATCAGGTGCTCGAACAGATGGGCAAAGCCGGTCTTGCCCTTGGGCTCGTGCTTCGAGCCGACATCGTACCAGGTCGACACCGCGACGATCGGCGCCTTGCGATCGGTATGGACGATCACGCGCAGGCCGTTGGCGAGCGTGAAGGTCTCGTACGGAATGTCGACGCGCTTGACGAGTTCGGCGACGGGCACCGCCTTGACGTCGGCAGCGGCAGGCTTGGCCGCGGCGGGCGCCGGGGCCTGCTGCGCCAGCGCGGGCGTGGCAAGGCCGGCAACCGCAAGCGCGACGGTGCTGCAATAGGTGACGAACGGCTTCATAACGCTGGGATCCTCCCCCGGGGAAAAAATTTGGCGCGGCGAACATAGCGCCCCGCCATGGCCCCGCAACCGTATTATTGCCGCAAGGCAGCCGTACACCGGAACTTCCCGCAAAAACCCCGCCCAAACGCTTGCCGAAACGCACAAAATGCGCCGTGACGGCAGCAACCGGCGGCAACCGGCGGCGATGCCGACGCACCCGGCCCCCGCGGCTTGCGCCCGCGCGCCGAAAGCGGCAGCCTGCCGCCGATGTCCGGCCGCGGGCGCGGGCCGCCCCCTCGCCGCGCGCGGCGACGGGCCGCCTCGGTGCCGCGGCGCGACAATATTGGGAGGATTACGAGTTTCCCCTTGTGTTGCGAAATTGCAACACCATCTCCGCCTCGAACGTCAACAGGGATCACCCATGAACATCGAGAAGTTCACCGACCGCGCCAAGGGCTTCCTCCAGTCGGCGCAAACCGTCGCGATCCGCATGAACCACCAGCGGATGAGCCCCGAACACCTGCTGAAGGCGCTGCTCGAGGACGAGCAGGGCATGGCGAGCGGGCTGATCCAGGCCGCCGGCGGCGACGCCAAGCGCGCGCTTGCCGAGACCGACGCCGCGCTGTCGCGTATCCCCGCCGTTTCGGGGAGCGGCGCGCAGGCGACCCCCGGGCTCGACAACGACATGGTCCGCGTGCTCGACCAGGCCGAGCAGGTCGCGACCAAGGCGGGCGACAGCTTCGTCACCGTCGAGCGGATGCTGCTGGCGCTGACGCTGGCCACCACCACCGCGGCGGGCAAGGCGCTGGCCGCGGCGGGGCTGACCGCGCAGAACCTCAACGCCGCGATCGACCGGCTGCGCGGCGGCCGCACCGCCGACACCGCCACCGCCGAGGACCGTTACGACGCGCTGAAGAAGTTCGCGCGCGACCTGACCGCGGCGGCGCATGAGGGCAAGCTCGACCCCGTGATCGGCCGCGACGAGGAAATCCGCCGCACGATCCAGATCCTGGCGCGCCGCACCAAGAACAACCCCGTGCTGATCGGCGAACCCGGCGTCGGCAAGACCGCGATCGCGGAAGGGTTGGCGCTGCGCATCGCCAATGGCGACGTGCCCGACACGCTGAAGGACCGCACGCTGATGGCGCTCGACATGGGCAGCCTGATCGCGGGCGCGAAATATCGCGGCGAGTTCGAGGAACGGCTGAAGGGCGTGCTCGACGAGGTCAAGGGCGCCGAGGGCCAGATCATCCTGTTCATCGACGAGATGCACACGCTGATCGGCGCGGGCAAGACCGACGGCGCGATGGACGCGTCGAACCTGCTCAAGCCCGCGCTCGCCCGCGGCGAGCTGCACTGCATCGGCGCGACCACGCTCGACGAATATCGCAAATATGTCGAGAAGGACCCCGCGCTCCAGCGGCGGTTCCAGCCGGTGTTCGTCGGCGAACCGACCGTCGAGGACACGATCTCGATCCTGCGCGGCATCAAGGAGAAGTACGAGCTGCACCACGGCGTGCGGATCACCGACGCGGCGATCGTGAGCGCGGCGACGCTGTCGAACCGCTATATCACCGACCGCTTCCTGCCCGACAAGGCGATCGACCTGATGGACGAGGCCGCCAGCCGCATCCGCATGGAGGTGGAGAGCAAGCCCGAGGAGATCGAATCGCTCGACCGGCGGATCATCCAGCTCAAGATCGAGCGTGAGGCGCTGAAGAAGGAAACCGACGCGGCGTCGAAGGACCGGCTGGCCAATCTGGAGGGCGAGCTCGCCAATCTGGAGCAGCAGTCGGCCGAGCTGACGACGCGCTGGCAGGCGGAAAAGGACAAGATCCAGTCCGAGGCCAAGATCAAGGAACAGCTCGACGCCGCGCGCATCGAGCTCGACCAGGCGCAGCGCACGGGCAATCTGGGGCGCGCGGGCGAGCTTTCCTATGGCGTCATCCCGCAACTGACGCGGCAGCTCGAGGAGGCGCAGAGCGCCACCCGCGGCGCGATGCTGCGCGAGGAAGTGACCAGCGACGACATCGCCGCGGTGGTGAGCCGCTGGACCGGCATCCCGGTCGACAAGATGCTCGAGGGCGAGCGCGAGAAGCTGCTCCAGATGGAGGCCGAGCTGGGCCGTCGCGTGATCGGCCAGGAGGCCGCGGTGCGCGCCGTTTCGACCGCGATCCGCCGCGCCCGCGCCGGGTTGCAGGACCCGAACCGGCCGATGGGCAGCTTCCTGTTCCTCGGCCCGACCGGCGTCGGCAAGACCGAGCTGACCAAGGCACTCGCCGACTTCCTGTTCGACGATCCCAACGCGATGGTGCGCATCGACATGAGCGAGTTCATGGAGAAGCACGCGGTCGCGCGGCTGATCGGCGCCCCTCCCGGCTATGTCGGCTATGAGGAAGGCGGCGTGCTGACCGAGGCGGTGCGGCGGCGGCCCTATCAGGTCGTGCTGTTCGACGAGGTCGAGAAGGCGCACAACGACGTGTTCAACGTGCTCCTCCAGGTGCTCGACGACGGCCGCCTGACCGACGGCCAGGGGCGCACGGTGGACTTCTCGAACACGATCGTCATCCTGACGTCGAACCTGGGCAGCCAGTATCTGACCAATCTGGCCGACGGGCAGAAGGTGGAGGAAGTCGAACCGCAGGTGATGGAAGTCGTCCGGGCGCATTTCCGCCCCGAATTCCTCAACCGGCTCGACGAGATCATCCTGTTCCACCGGCTGGGCGCCGAGCATATGGCGCCGATCGTCGACATCCAGGTCGCGCGCGTCGACAAGCTGCTCAAGGATCGCAAGATCCACATCGAGCTGACCGACGCGGCCCGCGCCTGGCTGGGCCGGGTGGGCTATGACCCCGTCTATGGCGCCCGCCCGCTGAAGCGCGCGGTGCAGCGCTATCTGCAGGATCCGCTCGCCGAGATGATCCTGCGCGGCGAGGTCAAGGACGGTGCGACCGTCAAGGTCGGCGAAGGCGACGGCGCGCTGGTGCTGACCGTCGCATAGGCAGGGCAGCCCGGCCGGACCGGGCCGGATATCATCGGACAAAAATTGGGGCGGCTCCGCGAGGAGCCGCCCCAGTTGCAAGGGCTGGAGAGAAAGGCGTCAGAAGCCGACCTTCACACCGGCCTTGAAGTAACGACCATAGATGCCGTTGCCGCCCTGCACCGGGTTGTACAGGTGCGCGCCATAGGTGATCGGATCGACCGGCGGCATGCGGTCGAACAGGTTCATGACGTTGGCGTAGAAGGTGAAGCGGTCATTCACCCGGACCTGCGCGTTGAGGTCGAAGGTGATGTACGAGCTGACGTCGCACGCGACGCTGCCGTCGCTGAGACCGCAATCCTTGTACCCCGTCCCCTGGTCGGTCGCCGACAGGTTGTAGCCGCCGAAATAGTTGACGGTGCCGGTGAGCAGGAAACGGTCGAAGTCGAGCGTGGTCATCCAGGTGCCGTGCCACTTCGGCGTCCCCGAACCCGCGGTCAGGTTGAAGTTGCCGAGCGTGCCGTCATAGCGTTCGACGGTGCCGTCCGGATACTGCGTCTCGAGCCGCAGGATATAGCTCGCCTCGGCCTGGCTGTGGATGGTGAGGCCCGACGACACCGGAATGTCGACCGAAGCAGCGAAGTCGAGGCCTTCCGACTTGATCGTGTTGGCGTTGATGAAGGCCGCCTGGACGAACGCGATGCGCGGCAGCGCGCCCGGCGTGCCGGTATCCGCCGCGTCGGGGATCACGGTGTAGCCGGTCGGGATCGGCTGACCCGCATAATAGGCGGCAATCGCCGGCGCGAAGTTCGGCGACGCGATCGCGCCGGTCTTCTTGATGTTGTAATAGTCGACCGACAGCTTGATGCCGCGCACCGGCGTCACGTCGATGCCCGCGGTGAAGCTGCGCGACTTTTCCGGCTTGAGCTGCGGGTTCGACAGCGTCGTCTGGCCATAGGACGCGTTGCGGATATAGGCCGGGCAGGTGTTGTAGTTGTTCGGCGCGTTCGTGTCGGTCGAGCTGGTGCAGCCATATTGCGCCAGATACGAGTCCGGATAGATGCTGCGCGACGCGGTGACATAGCCGGTCGTCGGGAAGGTCGCGTTGGCCTCACCGAAGCTCGGCACGCGGAAGCCGCGCGAATAGGTGCCGCGCAGCGTGACCTGGCGGACCGGGGTGAAGGTGAAGCCGGCCTTGGGCGAGAAGTTGTCGAGGCCGCCGGTATAGCGGTCGTAACGCCCCGCGAGGTTGATCGTCAGCGCATCGACGATCGGCGCGTTGAGTTCGGCAAAGGCCGAATAGACCGTGCGATCACCCTTGGTCGCAAAGCCGTTGAGGCGGTAATAACGCTCGGTCGCGCCGTTGAAGTCCGAGTTGATGCTCGGCGAATCGACCGCTTCGTAGCGAACCGAGGTGCCCAGCGCGAGCTGGAGCGGGCCGCCGGGCAGTTCGACGAGCTTGCCGGTCACACGGCCTTCGACCTGGAACAGGTCCGAGGTCGAGGTCGACAGCGCGGTCGGCGCCAGATAGTCGAGCGTCGCCTGGCTGTTCTGCGCCGGATTGATGAAGTTGAAGCTGCCGTCGGCGATCACGTCGAGCAGGTGCTGGATATAGACATAGCCCGTCGAGCGCCGGCGCAGGTCGATGTGCATCGCCGTGCCGTTGACGTCGTAGGTCCACGCATCCGACAGGTTGCCCTTGACGCCCAGCGCGCCGCGATAGGCGCGGGTGCGCGTCTGGTCGCGTTCGATCATGTTGGGCAGACGGCCGATCAGCGCCGCGGTCTGCCCCGCCGCCGCGAACGGGTTGTTGGGGTTGAGCGTGCCGTTGGCGGCGGTGCAGGCACCGATCGTGTTCCGCGGGCAGACATAGACCGGCAGCTGGAGCACGGTATTGTTGCCGTAATAGGCGACGTTCGCCGAGGTGCTGTAGCGCGGATAATAGAAGGGCGCCGGCGCGTTGCCGCGGATCGTGGTCGGCAGGCCGGTGGTCGACACCTCGGTCTGGAGGAAGTTGAACTCGCCGTAGGCCTCGCCCGAATCGCCGAAGCGGGCGGTGACGCGACCCGAAACGCCGAAGCGCTCGATCTGCGGCGCGATCATGCCGTAATTCTGGGTGAGGTCTTCCTGGCACACGGTCGTCGGTGCGGCGGCGTTCGCGGCGGCGGCCAGTTCGGCTGCCGTCAGATTGTAGGTCGTGCCGCGCGGACAGCCGAGCGTCGGGTTGAGCAGCTGATAGCGGCCCGTCTGCCCGCCCGTCAGCGCGTTGGCCGGACGGACATAGAGCGTGCTGCCGGTGTTGGTGACGTTGGCGCTGAAGCCCGGATAGGCGCCGCTGCCGTCGAGGCCGTCGACCACGTTGTTCGGGCCGCAATTGCCGTCGTGGCAGACGCGGCGCAGGTCGTCCGAATTATAGGGATAGCCGCGGTCGCGGTTATAGAGCGCGTTGCTCTTGTAATAGAAGCCGCTGAGATAGGCGTTATAGCCCTTCGCATCGAGATCCCCGACGCCGGCGGTCAGGCTGAGGCGGTACTGGGCGGCGTCGCCGCGTTCGGAGATGCCGGCCTCGGCGCGGCCGCTGATCCCCTGAATCTCCTTGCGCGTGATGATGTTGACGACGCCCGCGATCGCGTCGGCGCCATAGGCCGAGGAGGCGCCGTCGCGCAGCACTTCGATCCGCTCGACGATGTCGTCGGGGATCGTGTTGAGGTCGACGAAGTTGCGCGTGCCGTCGTCGGCGAGCGGATAATAGGCCGCGCGCATGCCGTTGAAGAGCGTCAGCGTCGAGTTGGTCGACAGACCGCGCAGCGACACGGCCGACGCGCCCGAGGCGAAGGCGCCGTTGGCCGAGAAGCTGTTGGTCAGCGCCGGGCCGTTATTGGCCGCAAGCTGCTGAATCGCGTCCTGCGTGGTCGAGATGCCGCGCCGGTCGAGGCTTTCGGCGTTGACGATCGTGACCGGCGAGGGCGAGGCGCGCGTCGCGAGCAGCGAGCCCGTGACGACGATTTCGTTGCCGCTGTCCGCCTGCGTGTCTGCCGGGGCGGTCGGCGCCTGCTGCGCGGCGGGCGCGTCCTGCGCAAATGCCGGCGCCGTAACGGCAGCGCCCGCGGCCAGCGCGGTGAGCGCGGTGCCGGCACGGAGCAACCGGGCGATCTTCGCTGTGTGCATCAATGGATCCCTCTTTTCTGCCGGCGCAAGACGCCGATCGTTGCGTCGGTCGACCAGCCAGTCGACGGACGTGATGGCGATGGATGCGACGCAAGACGGGAGGGAGTAAAGACCGGCGGCGGCAGTCAGCGGCGGGTTTTGAAATAGTGTATCAAACCGGCAACTATTCTTTTCGCATTCTTTTCGAAAATAGCCTTGATGCGCAATTCACTGCCGGAACGGGACATTTACGGAAATCATGAAGAAATGTGCGGACACCATGTGGAAATATTCACGCCGCCCGGTGGAAAGGAACGTGCGCCGTTCGTGACGGATGCGTAACGCACTTCCAGTTTTTGCTGCACCTGCACGCCTTTCGTTTCGCGGCGCGGGGCGCAAAAAAGGGGCGCGAAGCCGAAGCCTCGCGCCCCCTGAGCCGAACCTTTCGGGGTCCGGCGTTCGATCAGAACTTGAACGACGCTCCGGTGAAGAAGCGACGGCCGAGGCTGTCGTACATCGAGTTGTCGGTGTTCGAGTTGGTGACGCCGTTCAGGACCATCGGCGGCATCTTGTCGAACAGGTTGATGACGCCGGCATAGAGCGTGAGCTTGCCGAGGCCGTACTTGACGTTGAGGTCGAAGTAGTTCTGCGACTTCACCCAGCCGTTGCTGCCGTCGAAGTCGACCACTTCGCCGATGCGCTGCCAGTTCACCGCCGCGGTCAGGTCGCCGCGGGTGTACGACAGGCGGACGTTCGAACGCCACTTGGGCAGCGTGCCGCGGTCGGCGGTGCTGAGGCCCTCGTAACGCGTGCCGTCGAGGTCATAGGCAAGCAGGCGCGTCATGTTCGCGTTGACCGCGAACTTGTTGTCCGGCCCGAACAGCGTGAAGCTGTAGCTGCCCGCAAAGTCGATGCCGCGCGTCTTGAGGCTACCGGCATTCGCAAGCGGCACCGTGAGGAACAGCTCACCCGACGCATTGCGCGTGACATAGCGGCAATAGGCGTTCGCATTGTATGCCGCCGCCGTGGTCACGCCGCTGGCGAAGCACGCGTTGACGAGCGCCGCCGAACCGCCGGCCAGACGGTCGATATAGTTCTCGAGCTTGATCGAGTAATAGTCGACCGACAGGTTGAGCCCCGGGACCATCTTCGGCGTCAGCACCGCACCGACGGTGAAGGTTTCAGACTTTTCCGGCCCGAGGTTCGTGTTGCCGACGTTGCGCGATTCGACCTGGCTGTTCGACTGCGTGATCGGGTTGGCGATCACGTCCAGCCCGTTGAACTGGATGCGGCAGATGGCGGCAGTCGATGCGGAGATCGTCTGGGAATCGCCGTTGGCCAGCGTGCTCGCGCAGGGATCGTTGACCGTCGGGAAGTTCTGGTCACCGGCCTGATAGAGTTCGAACACGCTCGGCGCACGCGTCGCGCGCTGGTACATGCTGCGGAAGCGCAGCCCCGAGATCGGCGCATATTCGCCGCCGATCTTGTAGGTCCACTGGCCGCCGACGGTGCTGTAGTCCGAATAGCGGGCGCCCGCTTCGAAGCCCAGATAATGCGCGAACGGCGCATCCTTGAGCACCGGCACGTTCAGCTCGCCAAAGACTTCCTTGACGTTGAAGTTGCCCGAGATCGCCGACTGCGCGTTGAAGCCGCCCAGATCACCCAGACGCGACGATTCCGACGGCTTGAAGCTCGACGAATCGCGGCGATATTCGCCGCCGATCGACACGCCCAGCGGACCCGCGGGGAGGTCGACGATCTTGCCCGAGATCGCGCCGACGACGTTGGTGCGGTCGAAGCTGAAGTTATCGACCGACGAGCCGATGCGGATATAGTCCGCCTGCGCCGAGGTCAGCGTGCCGCCAAAGGCGTTGCCGAGCGAGATGCAGCCCGTCGGGCTGCCCACCGGACAGCCGTTGAGGCCGGCGATGAAGCGCGTCTTCGAAATGTCGTTGGTCAGCGACGAGGTCTGATCGGTACGACCGTAGCTGTAGTAGACGTCGTAGTTCCAGCCCGGAGCGATGTCACCGCGCGCGCCCAGCGTGATCTGATAGGTGTTGAACTCCAGATCCTGGATACGCGGGCCGACATCGGCCATGCGGCGACGGAGGATCACCGGCGCGGTCGGGTTCGGGCGCGTCGCGAGCAGCGCGCGCGCCTCGGGCGTCAGCGCCGGGCTGAGCGGATCGACCGCGATGTTGGTCGCGGGCGTCGGCGCCAGCTGCAACGTCACGCGGTTGTTGATGTAGAGGCCCTCGGTATAGATCTCGTTGTTGCCGCCGAGATCGTAATGACCGAGCAGGTTGAGCTCGAACTTCTTCTGCGGCGTCTGCAGATAGTTGATCGGCGCGAAGTTGTAGCGGTCACCCACGCCGTTGTTGAGCTCGGGCAGCTTGTTGATGAACGGGCGCGGCACGCCGTTCGTGCCGAACGAATAGTTCGACCCGCTCGGGAAAGCGTTGAGCGGATTGTTGTCGAAACGCCCCGCGACGCCGGTGGAGCTGCCGTTGCCCTGGAGGTCGATCTTCGACCAGCCGCGCTCCGACTGGAACGAGCCCTGGCGCTGGAAATAGTCGGCATGGACGGTCACGTTGCCGCGGCCGTCGGCGGTGTTGGCGCCGAAGATGCCGTAGATGTCATAGGCGTCGCTGTCGCCGCGTTCGGTCACGCCATACTGGCCGCCGAGTTCGACACCCTCGAAATTGCGCTTGAGGATGAAGTTGACGACGCCCGCGAGCGCGTCCGAACCGTAAACGGCCGAGGCGCCGCCGGTCACCACGTCGACACGTTCGATCAGGTGCGACGGGATGTTGTTGAGGTCGGTACGGCCCGTGTTGGTCGACGGCACCAGACGGCGGCCGTTGATCAGCACCAGCGTGCGCGACGGCCCGAGGCCGCGCAGGTCGACCGTCGCGGTGCCGTCACCGCCGTTGTTGACGTTCGAGTTGAGGCCCGGCGCCACCTGCGGCAGCTGGTTGAGCACGTCCTCGATGTTCTTGCGGCCCGACTGCGCGATCAGTTCCGACGAAACGATCGTCGTCGGGCTGTTCGAGGTCAGGTCCGGACGCGCGATGCGCGAGCCGGTGACGACGATGTCGGCGTTGGCCGAAGCGGCTGCCTGGTCCTGCGCCATCGCCGGCGCAGCGGCGAAGGCGCCGGCACCGATGATCGCGAGCGCGGACAGAGCCGAGCCCCCCCGGAGCATGTTCTGTATGGACTTCATATTTCCCCACCCAGTGGTTGTGCGCGCCAGAAACGCGGCGCGCATACGGAACCGCCCCACAGACACCTGTGGAAACGATGGCGAAATATTCGCGCCGCGAGGGGGGGGTGTAAAGCCGCCGTGCCGATGTGACACAATTCTTACGAAACACTGTGTCCCGCGGGCCACAGTCGTTTGTGCGAAACTTAGCCGAACGGCGGCGGCAGAATTATGATGGAACCCGTCGCGTCACTCCGCCGCCGGCATCGGGCCGGCGACGAGCAGCGGATCGATCCGTGCGCCGTGCCACATCAGCCCCCAATGAAGGTGCGGACCGGTCGCACGGCCGCTCATCCCCACGGCGCCGATCGGCTGGCCGCGGCGCACGCGCGCGCCGGTCGCGACGTCGATCCGCGACAGGTGCATGAACGCACTGTTGAGCCCCATGCCGTGATCGATGATGAGCAGCCGCCCCTCGAGCGTGAAGGGCACCGGCGTCGCCAGCACGACGACGCCGTCGGCAGGCGCGAGCACCGGTGTCCCCACCGGCCGGGCGATGTCGATCCCCGAATGATAGGCGCCGGGTTCGCCCGCATAGATTCGCTGCGATCCGAACAGCGTCGAGATCCGGCCCGTCACCGGCCACAGAAAGGGCTGGCGCCATCCCTCCGCACCGCCGTCCATCGCGCGCGCGGCGACGATCTGCGCCAGTTCGCCCGGCCGCGCCTTTTCGAACTCGGGACGCGGGACGGGATATTTGGGCAGCCGGTCGAGCCGCGAGATGTCCCATGCGCGCGGCGCGATCGTCAGCGACTGGCGCAGCTCGCGCCCGTCGCCCAGCCGCGCCACGAGCAGCGCGTCGGGCCGCGCATCACGGTCGAATGCGATCAGGAAGCGGCGATCGGGGGCGATCCGCACCGGCGTGCCGTCGAGCGTGAGCAGCGTCGTTCCCGCCGGCGCCGTGCCGATCACCAGCCCGCCCTGGATCAGTTGCCCGGCGAGCTGGAAACGATCGACGCCGGCGGCGGCGCGCACCGGCGTGCCGCCCGCCTGCCCCGCCCGGACGGCCTCCGGTACCGCGGCGAAAACCGTCGCCGCGATCGCGAGCCCCGCACCCAGGCCCGGCCTCATCGCCCGGCGAGCACCTTTGCCGCGACCTGGGGAGAGGCATAGGGCTCCTGCCGCGCAACGCTCCAGTAACGGAGCTGGTCGAGCGGGATCGATTCGCCCGTCGCCGCGCAGACGACATGGTCGCCGGGCGACAGCACGCGAAAACCGTTGGCCAGATAGTGCAGGCGCGCCGCGCGCCCGGCATTCGACATCAGCATTCGACAGAATTTCCCTGGATCGTCGCGGTCACAACAGGCTCGGCTGCTCGGGACCGGGGGCAGGATAGGTCTTGCCGCCCGCCCGCTCAACCCGCACGTCGACGGTGTCGTCGATGAACCGCAGCCGCAAGGCCTGGGCCGCCCGCGCCTCGGCCGCCGTCGCGACCAGCTGGCCGTTCGGGCGCCCCTCGACCCAGGCATAGCCCTTGCGCAGCGGCAGTTCGGGGTGGAGCAGCGCCAGCTGGCGCGCGGCGGCGTCGAGCCGTTGCACCGCGCTCGCGTAACGCTGGTCGAGCATCGCGGGGCGCAACGCCGCGCCGCGCCGGTCGAGCGTCGCGCGCAGGTCGGCAAGCCGCCGCTGCGCCGCGCGATCGACGCCGAGCGCGTCGAGCCGCTGACGCGCGCTCGCCAGCCGCTGCACCACCACCGCCGGGCGCAGCGCGGCCGCGCTCCGGTCGAGCTGCGCCCGCGCCTGCCCCGCGCGCCGTTCGAGCGCCCGGCCGAGCCGCGCGCCCGCATCGTCGAGCCGCTGGCGCTGCGGGCCGAGCAGCGCGTCGCGCCGCGGCAACACGCGCACCAGCGCCGCCAGCCGTTCGGCCGCGCGCTCGTGATAGCGCCGGGCGCAACGCCCCGCCCGGTGCGCCAGCGTCGCGACGCTGTGGCGGATGTCCGCCAGCACCGGCACCGCCATCTCCGCCGCCGCGGTGGGCGTCGGCGCGCGCAGATCGGCGGCATAGTCCGACAGGCTGGTATCGGTCTCGTGCCCCACCGCCGAGATCAGCGGGATCGAGCAATCGGCGATGGCGCGGACCACCACCTCCTCGTTGAACGCCCACAGATCCTCGATCGAGCCGCCGCCGCGGGCGACGATGACCAGTTCCGGCCGCGGGATCGGCCCATCCACGGGCATCGCGTCGAAACCGCGGATCGCCGCCGCGACCTGCGCCGCCGCGCCCTCGCCCTGCACCTGCACCGGCCACAACAGCACATGGCTGGGGCAACGATCCTCGAGCCGGTGGAGAATATCGCGGATCACCGCGCCGGTGGGCGAGGTGACGACCCCGATCACGCGCGGCATGAACGGCAGCGGCTGCTTGCGCGCCGGATCGAACAGCCCCTCGCCCGCCAGCTTGGCCTTGAGCCGTTCGAACAGCGCCATCAGCGCGCCCTCGCCCGCCAGTTCCATGCGCTCGATGACGATCTGGTACTTGGAACGCCCGGGATAGGTGGTGAGCTTGCCCGTCGCGATCACCTCCAGCCCGTCCTGCGGCTGGAACGGCAACGCCGAGGCCGCGCCGCGCCAGATCACCCCGTCGATCACCGCATCGGCATCCTTGAGGCACAGATAGCCGTGCCCCGACGCCGCGCGCTTCCACCCCGAAATCTCGCCGCGCAGGCGGACATGCCCGAATTCGCCCTCGACCACGCGCTTGAGCCGCGACGAAAGCTCGCTCACGCTCATCGCGGGTGCGTTGTCCCCCGGCGTCTGCTCGGCTACCAGCCGCGCCTTAGGCGCATCGAATAGGGGGTCTGCCATGAATGTCCTGCTGCTGGGTTCGGGGGGCCGCGAACATGCGCTCGCCTGGAAGCTCGCGCAATCGCCGCTGCTGACGCGGCTCTATGCCGCGCCGGGCAATCCCGGCATAGCCCAACATGCCACGCTTGTGGAGCTAGCCGCCACCGATCACCGCGCGGTCGTCGCCTTCTGTCGCGACCATGCGATCACGCTCGTCGTGGTCGGCCCCGAGGCTCCGCTGGTCGACGGGCTTGCCGATACGCTGCGCGCCGCCGGTGTCGCAGTGTTCGGCCCGAACCGCATCCCTGCCCAGCTCGAGGGATCGAAGGGCTTCACCAAGGATCTGTGCGCGCGCGAATCGATTCCCACGGCGGGCTATGTCCGCGTTCACGACCTCGCCACGGCGCGCGGCGCGCTCGCCGATTTCGCGCTGCCGGTGGTGATCAAGGCCGACGGCCTGGCTGCCGGCAAGGGCGTGACGATCGCGATGACCGGCGACGAGGCCGTCGCGGCGCTCGAGGCGATCTTCGCCCAGCCCGGCGGCAGCGCGGTCATCGAGGAGTTTCTGGAGGGCGAGGAGGCCAGCCTGTTCCTCCTCACCGACGGCACCACCATCCTCCCCTTCGGCTCGGCGCAGGACCACAAGCGCGTCGGCGACGGCGATACCGGCCCGAACACCGGCGGCATGGGCGCCTATAGCCCCGCCCCCGTGCTCACCCCCGCGCTCGAAAGGCTGGCGATCGACACGATCGTCCGCCCCACGGTCGACGCGCTCGCCCGCGAGGGCACGCCTTATTCGGGCATTCTCTATGCCGGGCTGATGCTGACGCGCACGGGGCCGAAGCTGATCGAATATAATTGCCGCTTCGGCGACCCCGAATGCCAGGTGCTGATGATGCGGCTGGAGGACGACCTGCTGCCGCTGCTCCACGCCGCGGCCGAGGAGCGGCTGGCCGGGCTGCCCGATCCGGTGTTCGCGCCCGAAACCGCGCTGACCGTGGTGATGGCGGCCCGCGGCTATCCGGGCACGCCCGAAACCGGCGGCGCGATCGCCGGGATCGACGCCGCCGAGGCGACCGGCGCGCGCGTGTTCCAGGCGGGCACCCGACGTGCCGACGGCATCCTGATCGCCAGCGGCGGGCGCGTGCTGAACGTCACCGCGCGCGGCGCCAGCGTCCGCGCGGCGCAGGCTGCCGCCTATCGCGCGGTTGACGCGATCGACTTCCCGTCGGGCTTCTGCCGCCGCGACATCGGCTGGCGCGAGGTCGCGCGCGAGACGAACTGACGCGCGCACCGCTGGACGCACGCCCAAGGCGCGCTATGCAGGGCGCGTCTTTGGGCTTTGCGCAAGGGAGACTGGCGGATGAACGAGCAGGCATGGGGCCATTCCGCCCCGATCGTCGATGGCGGGCCGGGATGGCTGACATTGTCGTTCGTGCTGATCGCGCTGGGCGCCGTCGCCGCGCTGGCCATCCTGTGGTGGGGAACGCGGCTGGCGATCGGTCGCCACCGCACGCAGCACGAGCTTGAGGCGCGCGGCGAGATCCGCCGGACGTCGAGCGCGCACGCCCCCGTCACCGACGTGCCCGCGCCCCGGGCGGTTCACGACGCGCCGACCGGGGCCGAAACGGCTGCGGCAAGCGGACCGGCCCCGTCACCCGTGACCTATGCGCGCGGCGGCGATGCCGATCCGGCGCCGTCCGATCCGATCGCCGACGAACCGATCGCAGCGGCCGCGCCGCTCGACGCCGGCCCCGCCGCGCTTGCCGCCTCGACGCCGCCGGCACCCGCGGCACCCCCTGCCCCGGCGCCGACGCCCACGGCGCCGCTGTCGACCGCCGACGGCACCGACGACCTGACCCGGCTCAAGGGCGTCGGCCCGCGGCTGGCGCAGCGGCTCAACACGCTGGGCTTCACCCGCTTCGAACAGCTTGCCGCGCTCGATGCTGCCGGGGCCGAGGCGCTCGATGCCCAGCTCGACAATTTCCGCGGGCGGCTGCACCGCGATCGCTGGATCGAACAGGCCCGGCTGCTCGCCGCGGGCGATCTGGCGGGATACGAGGCGGCGTTCGGCAAGCTGTGACGCGGCGCCTTCGCGCGCGGCGTCGGCATGCCGCGCGCGCGAAACGCGTTACGCGTCGGCGGGGCTGACCAGCAGCTTGTCGATCTTGCGGCCGTCCAGATCGACGATCTCGAACCGCCATCCCTGCTCGACAAAGGTCTCGCCCTCGTCGGGCAGGTGCTTGAGCACCGCCAGCGCCAGCCCCGCCACGGTCGCGTAATCGCGATCTTCGGGCAGGTCGATGCCGATGCGGTCCGCCAGCGCGTCGGCCGGCATCTGCCCCGAAACGAGCAGCGACCCGTCGTCGCGGACGACCAGATTGGGGTCGTGCCCCGGCTCAGCGTCCGATGCGAACTCGCCCGCGATCGCCGCCAGCAGGTTGGCCGGCGTGACGATGCCTTCGAAATGGCCATATTCGTCATGGACGAGGCCCATCGGCACCTCGGCGCGGCGCAGCGCGCCCAGCGCATCCATCGCATCGACCTGGTCGGGCAGGATCGGCGCGGGGCGCATCAGGCGGCGCAGGTCGAGCGATTCGCCGCGGAACAGCGCCGCCGCGATGTCGCGCGCCTGGACGACGCCGACGACGCCGTCGACCGACCCTTCCGCGACGGGAAGCCGCGTGTGCGGCGTCTGGAGCAGCGCCTCGCGGATGCCGGCGGCGTCGAGGTCGATATCGAGCCAGTCGACCGCGGTGCGCGGCGTCATCACCTCGCGCACCGGCCGGTCGGCAAGCCGCACGACGCCCGAAATGATCGAACGCTCCTGCTCCTCGATCACGCCCGACTTGGACGCCTCGGCGACGATCAGGTGCAGTTCCTCGGCCGTCACGCGGTTTTCCGATTCGCGGTTGAGCCGCAACAGGCGGAACACGAAGCTGCTCGTCGAATCGAGCAGCCAGACGAGCGGCGCGGTCAGCCGCGACAGCCACAGCATCGGGATCGCGACGGCGGCGGCGATCGGCTCGGGCGAGCGCAGCGCGAACTGCTTGGGCACCAGCTCACCCACGACCAGCGAGGCAAAGGTGGTCACGCCGATCACCAGCGTCAGGCCCAGGCTGTGCGCCAGCTCGCGCGTCAGCCCCAGCAGCTCGAGCCGCTGCGCCACCGGCTCGCCCAGGCTGGCGCCCGAATAGGCACCCGCGACGATGCCGATCAGCGTGATGCCGATCTGCACGGTGGACAGGAACTTGCCGGGGTCGGCGGCGAGCTGCACCGCGGTGGCGGCGCCCGGGTTGCTGCGCGCCATCGTCTCCAGCCGCGCGACGCGGGCGGAAACGATCGCCAGCTCCGACATCGAAAAGAGTCCGTTCACGGCGATCAGCACGAGGATGATCGCGACATCGATCCAGGGAAAGGGCGCGGGCATGGTGAACCCCATTCATATCCGCAACGCACCGCGTTTCACAACCGCCGCGTGTGCAAAGGTCGCGCCTGCGCCGGCACGGAGCCGGAACGATCCGCTATCGACGCGGTTTTCGCCTGCGACAGACCGTTCGATCAGGGAGAAGCCAGGATGAACCACCCCCTCCACCCGCGCCGCGCGCTGGTTGCCGCGACGCTTGCCGCCGCGCTGCTCACCGCGGGCTGCGTCACCGATCCCGAAACCGGGCAGCGCCGGCTTTCGAACACCGCGATCGGGGGCGTCGGCGGCGCGCTCGGCGGCTATCTGCTGGGCGATATCGTCGGCGGCCGCCACGATCGCACCGAAAAGCTGCTCGGGGCCGGGATCGGTGGCATCGCGGGCGCGGGCATCGGCGCCTATATGGACCGGCAGGAGCGCGAACTGCGCCGGCGCACCGCGGGCACCGACGTGCAGGTGATCCGCCGGGGCGACGAACTGTTGCTCAACATGCCGTCGGGAATCACCTTCGCCACCGACCAGGCGACGATCCAGCCCCAGTTCCGCCCGACGCTCGACCAGGTCGCCGACGTGCTGCGCGATTATCGCCAGACCTATGTCGACATTTATGGCCACACCGATTCGACCGGGAGCGATTCGTACAATCTGGCGCTGTCCGAACGCCGCGCCACTGCGGTTGCCGACTATCTGGCGAGCCGCGGCGTCGAGCCCGTGCGGATCGGCACGCGCGGCTATGGCGAGACGCAGCCGGTGGCGAGCAACGACAGCGAGGCCGGGCGGGCCGCGAATCGCCGCGTCGAGATCAAGCTTGTCCCCGTGACGCAGGCCGATGTGCGCGATTCAGCCCGCCGCTGATCCGTCGCGGCGCGCGCGGAAGAAATCGCGCAGCAGCGCCGCCGCCTCGCGCTCGCCGATGCCGGGATAGATTTCGGGATGGTGGTGGCAGGTCGGCTGGCCGAACAGCCGCGGGCCGTGCTCCACCGCCCCGCCTTTGGGGTCGGGGGCGCCATAGTAAAGCCGCGCGATGCGAGCATGGGCGATCGCGCCCGCGCACATCGCGCACGGCTCCAGCGTGACCCACAGGTCGCACCCTTCCAGCCGGTCGCTGCCGATCGCCTGCGCGGCGGCGCGGATCGCCAGGATTTCGGCATGGGCGGTGGGATCGTGCCGCGCGCGCGGCGCGTTCGCGGCCACCGCCAGCACCACGCCGTCGCGCACGACGACCGCGCCGACGGGCACCTCCCCCGCCGCCGCCGCGCGCGCGGCGGCATCGAGCGCGGTGCGCATCGGGGGAGCGAGCGGAAACATGGGCGGGGCTTAACGATTCGCGCGGCGCAGGTCACGCCCCGCGCGCGGCCGTCCCGGTTTCCGCGGTCGCCGATTCGGCCGCCCGCGATTCGCTGCCCAGCCGCCACAGCGCATGGACGATGCCGGGCGCCACCCCCAGCACCGTCAGCGCGCAGTTGAGCATGAAATCGCGCCCCGCCCCGCAGCGGCGAAACACGGCAAAGGGCGGCAGCAGGATCGCCGCGACGATCAGCCCCGCGCCCGCGCGCGCCGGGGCAGCGCGGGGGTTGGCGGCAGAGGGTTGCAACGGGCGAGGCATCGCGCGAACAACGCACGCGCCGCAGCCCCGGTTGCCCCGTCACCATGCCCCCTGGACGGGAATCGGTTGACGGCCCGCGCCATTCCGGGTATCGGCGCGGCCTTTCCGGCCTTCTGGCGAAAATCAGGATTTGAAGCGATGTCGCGCATTTGCGAGCTGACCGGCAAGGGCCGGCAGGTGGGACACAATGTCTCCCACGCCAACAACAAGACCAAGCGCACGTTCCTGCCGAACCTGCAGAACGTCACGCTGATCTCGGACGCGCTCGGCAAGAGCGTGCGTCTGCGCGTGTCGACGCATGGTCTGCGCTCGGTCGAGCATGTCGGCGGTCTGGACAACTGGCTGCTCAAGACGCGCGACGAGGATCTCTCGCTGCGTGCGCGTCGCCTGAAGCGCGAAGTGCGCAAGGCGACTGCCGGCACCACCGCCGTCGCGGCCTGATTGCCGCACGCCTTCGGGCGTGTTGCTGACGCCGGCTGGCACCCGTTTCCCTGCCCCATGGGCGGAGTAATGCGGTGCCGGCCGGCGTTCGCGCGTGCGCGGCGCGTCGGCCGCCACGGCCCCCGATGGTCCTGCCCGCCGCATCGGCGCGCAGGGGGTCAGCGCCGGGGCATCAGCGCCGCTCGGGACCGGCCGTCACCCGCTGCGGCAGGTCGAGCCTGAACTTGAGCAGCAGCGACCATTCCCACCCCTCCTGATTGTCGTCCGACGCGATCCACAGCATCGTCCCGCCCGCTTCCTGCGTGACGGCGATCGCCTCGTAATTGTCGTGGAGCAGCGGCGGTACCAGCGCCGCGATCTCCTGCCCGCGCACGACCTTGCCGGGGCGCAGCCCGTTCAGGTCGATCAGCGTCACGCGCGCGGTGAACAGGTCGGGAAAGCCGAACCGGCGATTGAGCACCACCAGCCGGCCGTCGGGCAGCTCGGCCGCATCGGTCGGCTCGTAATCGCGCGGCGGCACATAGACGAAGGGCATCGGCGCCCGCCCCGGCAGCGTGGGATCGCCGGCGAACAGCAGCGCCACGCGCGCATCGGGCAGGTGCGGCGGCTCCTTCGATTCGCTGAACACCACGAACCGTCCGTCGCGCAGCCGCACCATCGCCTCGGCACCGCCCGCGACCGGCCAGCGCCGCATCGCCGTGGGCCGCCCGATCCGCTGCGCGTGCGTCAGCGCCGCGTCGAACCGCCAGATCTCGTTCGCATCCTCGAACCCCACCCATCGCCACGGCGTACCCGCGCCGGTCATCGATTCCGAATCGCGCTCCTTCTTGTACGCCCCGGTGCGCGGCCCGCCCGGCAGGTCGGCGAAACGCACATCGCGCGGCACGAAATCGGCCCCCATCCGGAACCGCACGATCGTCCCGCCGTCGCTCAGCAGCGTGAAGCGGTCGCCCTCGACCGTCATCGACGAAAAGCCGCCGAACGCCGCCTGGTTGCCGCGCAACCGCACGCCGCCCACAAAGGTGAGCGCACCGACACGGACATGGGCGGGGTCGCGCGGGTCGATCGTCACGCGCGTCGCGGTCATCGTCGCGCCGCGACCGAACATCGCGCGCGGCTCGTCCCCCGAACTCGCGAGCACCAACAGGGGAACAAGGCCGAGCCAGGGCAGCAGACGCATCGCCGCCTCATAGCGCGTTGGCGGGCAAGGGCCAGCCCGGCAAAGCTGAACGGGAGATAACGGCCGCGTTCAGGAAGCGGCCAAGCAGGCGGGGGTAAAAGGCCCCTACCAACTTTCTTGGTCCCTCCTGTTGCGTATCGAGGGCGAGGGCCGGCTCCCGGAAACGGGACGCCGGCCCTTTCGCATTCCGGACGGCGCCCGCCCGCGATGCCGCGACGGCAGGGGCAACGGCACGATGCCGCCGCCCTTGCCCGCCAGATCAGTACATGTGCTGGCCGCCGTTGATCGACAGCGTCGATCCGGTGACGAAACCGCCCTCGTCGGCGCACAGGAACGCAACGCCGCGCGCGATCTCGCTCGCCTGGCCCAGCCGGCCGACGGGGATCTTGGCGACGATCTTTTCCAGCACATCGGCGGGAACCGCGGCGACCATGTCGGTATCGATATAGCCCGGCGCGATCGCGTTCACCGTGACGCCGAACCGCGCGCCTTCCTGTGCCAGCGCCTTGGTGAAGCCGTGAATGCCCGACTTGGCGGCGGCATAGTTGACCTGGCCATACTGGCCCGCCTGGCCATTGATCGAACCGATGTTGACGATGCGCCCCCATTTGCGGCTGCGCATGCCCGGAAACACCGCATGCGCCATGTTGAAGCACCCGCCCAGGTTGACGCGGATCACGTCCTCCCACATTTCGGGCGACATCTTCAGGATCGTGGCGTCGCGCGTGATGCCGGCATTGTTCACCAGCACGTCGACCGGGCCGAGCGACGATTCGACCTGGCGCACGCCCTCGGCGCACGCGTGGAAATCGCCCACGTCCCATTTGAACGTTTGGATCCCGGTGCGTTCGGTAAAGGCACGCGCCTTGTCGTCGTTGCCCGCGTAATTGGCCGCCACCAGCATGCCCGCTTCCTTGAGCGCGACGCTGATCGCCTCCCCGATCCCGCGCGTTCCCCCCGTCACGATCGCTACGCGTGCCATGTTCCGCCTCTCCTTTGCAGATACCGAATTGCTAGGCGGGCTCGATCCAGCCCGCAAGTTCTCGAGCAACTATTTCTTTCAACATTTTGACACCGGGCGCATCATCGTTGAGACAGGGCAAATAGGCAAAGTTTTCGCCCCCCGCCGCCAGGAAGGTCTCGCGCCCGCGAAGGGCAATTTCCTCCAGTGTCTCCAGGCAATCCGCCGAAAATCCCGGCGCGATTACCGCAATGCGGCGAACGCTACGGCCGGGCAGGCTTGCCAGCACTGTGTCGGTTGCGGGCTCCAGCCATTTCGCGCGACCGAATCGTGACTGGAACGTCACGATCAACTCGCGCCCCAGCGCCTCGCCCAGCAGCCGGGCGGTCTTGCGGCAATGGCAGTGATAGGGGTCGCCCAGGTGCAGCGTCCGCTCGGGCATGCCGTGAAAGGTCGCGACGATCGCGTCGGGCACGAAATCGAGCCCCGCCAGCCCCGCCTCGACCGATTCGCGCAGCGCGCCGATATAGGCGGGATCGTCGTGATAGGGCGGCAGCGTGCGCAGCGCCGGCTGCCAGCGCATCGCCATCAGCGCGGCAAAGGCCGCGTCGTTCGCGGTCGCCGTCGTCGCGGCCGAATATTGCGGATAAAGCGGGGCGACCAGGATGCGCTCGCACCCCTGCGCCTTCAGCGCCGCCAGCCGCTCGCCGATCGCGGGGCGGCCATAGCGCATTCCCCAGTCGACGATCACGTCCGGCCCGAAGGCGCCGGCAAGCGCCGCCGCCTGTGCCCGCGTGATCGCGGCGAGCGGCGATCCGTCCTCGCGCCACACCTGCGAATAGGCATGGGCCGACTTGCGCGGTCGCGTGCGCAGGATGATCCCGCGCAGGATCGGCTGCCACAGCAACGGCGGCAGTTCGACCACGCGGCGGTCGGACAGGAACTCGGCCAGATAGCGCCGCACCGCACCCGGTTCGGGCGCATCGGGCGTGCCCAGGTTGACGAGCAGCACGCCCACCTTGGCGGCGGGAATGACAGGATGATCGGCAGGAGGTTTCATTCGACGTCCCATAGCAGCGGCAACCGGCGAAAGCGCACCCCCGTCGCGGCCTGAAGCGCATTGGCGATCGCGGGGGCGACCGGCGGCACCGCCAGCTCGCTCACCCCGCCCGGCTCGGCATCGCTCGCGACGATCTCGACCGTCACGTCGGGGCTGTCGGCAAGCACGGGGAGCGACAGGTCGGCCAGCCGGCGGGCATCGGCGACATTCTCGGTCATCCCCGTCGCCGCGCCCGTGGCGGCGGCCATGCCGAAGATCAGCCCGCCCTCGATCTGCTGCGTGACCAGGTCGGGATTGATCGCGCGCCCGCAATCGACCGCGGCGACCAGCCGGTCGACCTTGACGCGGCGATCGGCGGTCAGCTGCGCCTCGGCGAGCACGGCGATGTGCGACCCGGCCATGCTGTGGCACGCGATGCCCTGGCCGCTGCCGGGCGCACCGCCCTGCCACCCGCCGAGCTGCGCGGCGGTCTGGAGGCAGCGTGCCAGCCGCGGCTCGGCCCCCAGCATCGCCATCCGCATCGCGATCGCGTCCTGCCCGGCCACATGCGCCAGTTCGTCGATGAAGCTTTCGGTGAAGAAGCACGCATAGCCATGCGCGCCGCCGCGCAGATAGCCGCTCGCGATCCCCAGTTCGGCGGGATGATGGTCGATCGCCAGGTTGGGGATGGCATAGGGCGGGATCACCCCCGCCACCGCGACGGGATCGGCCCCCGGCACCGCCAGCGCCGCCCGCACCATCGCGTCGTCGGCAAGCAGCCGTCCGGCCAGCTCGCGCCCCCAGGCGGGTGCGGCGATCTTGGCGAGCCACCCCGCGACATGCCCCTGCGCGTCGAGCCGCGCGGTCATCCGCCCCGCCGCGGCCGGGCGGAAACGGTCGCGGCGAATGTCCTCGCCGCGCGCCCAGCTGAGCTGCACCGGCCGCTTCATCCGCATCGCGAGCAGCGCCGCCTGCGCCGCCACCTCACTTTCCAGCCGCGCGCCGAACGCCCCGCCGGCAAGCATCGGATGGACGATCACCTGCGCGGGCGACAGCCCCGCCGCGCGCGCCGCCGCGTCGCGCGCCAGCGCGGGCGCCTCGGTCGCCAGCCACAGCGCCAGCCGGCCGTCGGCGAAATGCGCGGTACAGCTCGTCGGCTCCAGCGCGGCGTGCACCGCCAGCCCGACGCGATATTCGGCCGAGACCACGCGCGCGCCGCGGAAGGTGGCGGCCAGGTCGCCGCGCTTCGCGATCCGCTGTCCGCCCGCGTCGAACGCGGAGCTCAGCGCGTTCTCGATGCTGTCGTCGTTGACCAGCGGGTCGGCGGTGCGGAAGCGCGGGCGCATCGCGTCGAGCGCGCGGTCCGCCGCCCACCAATTGTCCGCCACCGCGGCGACCCAGCGATCGGTGGTGACGACCGCCCGCATGCCGGGCACGCGATCGGCCGCCGCACGATCGAGCCGCACCAGCGGCGTGTCGCCGCCCGGCCCCTGCCGGATCGAGGCGAACAGCATGTCGGGCAGCCGGATATCGCCCGCGAAATTGGCGCTGCCGTCGAGCTTGGCAGGCGTGTCGATCCGCGGCAGCTTGCGGCCGACAAGCCGCGGCGGCGCGGGCAGCGGCGGCAGCCGTTCGGGCAGCGTTTCGCCTGCCGCATCGGCGGCGAGCGCGCCGAAACCCAGCCGCTGCGCACCATGGCTCACCTGCCCGCCCGCGACGCCGCACTGGCGCCAGTCGACGCCCCAGCGCCGCGCCGCCGCCTTCATCAACAGCACGCGCGCCGCCTGCCCGGCGGCGGCCAGCGTCGGGGCAAAGGCGCGGATCGAACTCGATCCCCCGGTCAGCATCAGCGTCGACCGCACGATATGCGACTGGCGCACCGCGTCGGGCAGCCGCCCCAGCGCCGCGCCGAACAGCGCCTCGGCGGCGAGCGGATTGGCATAGAGCGGGTTGAGCGGCGCGGGCTCGACACCCATCAGGTTGAAATCACCGCCGATCGCGTCGGCGACGATCTGGGCAAAGCCGGTATAGACCCCCTGCCCCGCCTCGCATTGCGGCACCGCCACGCTGACATGCCCGTCGGTGCCGATCTTGATCCACGCGCCGAACACGCGTTCGTCCGCGCCTGCCGCCAGATTGGGCAGATAGGTGCGCGGCCACACGCCCCAGGCGACGACCAGCCCCAGCCCGACGCCGCCGCCGATCAGCAGCGTGCGCCGATCGAGCTTCACCCGGTCGAGCTTCACCCGGTCGAACGCCCCCGGTCGCCTGCGCCCGACGCGCCAGCCGCGGTCGCCGCCCGCATCGCCGCCCGCGCCGACGCCGGCGCCAGCCTCGTCGCCGCTGTCGCTCGCCGCGCCGGGCACGTCCGCCGGACGCGGCCGGGGTCCGTCATCGTCGTTGCCTGCACCGCCCTGGTTCGCCATCGCTCCCGCTTACCGCGCACCGCCGCGCCATGCCAGCCGTCGCATCCGCGTCCGGGGCGCAGCGGTGCCGGCGGAACGCTTCTGGCTTGGGTTTGCGGCACGGCTGTTCTATCGCGAGGGTCATTCCACCCCGGGGAAACGAACGACCGTGCTCATCGAAACGCTTGCCGCTGCTGGCGGCCATGTCCGCTTTGAAGACCTGGGCCTCGACCCGGTCGCCATCTCGCTCGGCTTCTTCAACATCAAATGGTACTCGCTCGCCTATATCGCGGGGATCATCATCGGCTGGTGGTATCTGCTGCGGATGCTGCGCGAACCGGGCGCGCCGATGGGGCGGCGCCACGCCGACGATCTGGTCTTCTATGCGACGCTCGGCGTCATCCTGGGCGGGCGGATCGGCTATGTGCTCTTCTACATGCCCGAAATGATCTGGCGCGCGCCGTCGCACATCGTCCGGCTGTGGGACGGCGGCATGTCGTTCCACGGCGGCGCGATCGGCACCGTGCTCGCGATCATGCTGTTCGCGCGCAACCATCGCCTGTCGTGGCTGCGCATCCTCGATTACGTCGCCTGCGTCGCGCCGTTCGGGCTGTTCTTCGGGCGGCTCGCCAATTTCGTGAACGGCGAATTGTGGGGCAAGGCGGCCGACGTGCCCTGGGCGATCGTGTTCCGCAACACCGTCCCCGCCGGCATGATCGAGCCCGCGCGCCATCCCAGCCAGCTCTACGAGGCGGGGCTCGAGGGGATCGTGCTGCTGATCGTGCTGTCGCTCTGCTTCTGGCGGACGCGCGCGCGCTACCAGCCGGGGCGGCTCACCGGCGTGTTCATGCTCGGCTACGGCATCGCGCGCTTCTTCGTCGAGTTCTTCCGTGAACCCGATCAGCAGTTCAGCGGCACCTTCCTCGCCACCACCATCCATATGGGGCAGTTGCTGTGCCTGCCGATGATCGCGATCGGCCTCTATCTCATCGTGACGGCACCCGGCCGGCGCGAGCGCGTCGAGCCCGTGGCGGGCGACGAAAGCGTCGCATGAGCGCCGACACGCCCGTCCCGTCGCGCGATCACGCCATGCCCGGCACGACCGAAAACGCCGCCGCGCCCGCGCTGCCCGAACGGCTGGCACGCGCGATCACGCTCGCCGGGCCGATCCCGCTGTCGCAGTTCATGGGGGCCGCCAACGCGCATTATTACGCCACGCGCGATCCGCTCGGCGCGCGCGGCGACTTCACCACCGCGCCCGAGGTCAGCCAGATGTTCGGCGAACTCGTCGGGCTGTGCCTGGCCGACCTGTGGGCGCGCGCGGGGCAGCCGGCGGCGCGCTATGTCGAACTCGGGCCGGGGCGCGGGACGCTCGCCGTCGATGCGCTGCGCGCGATGGCCAAGGCGGGGCTCCGCCCGCCCGTCGATTTCGTCGAGACGAGCCCCGTGCTCCGCGCCGCCCAGGCCGAACGCGTGCCCGATGCCGAATGGTATCTAGACCTGGTCGGGCTGCCCGACGATGCGCCGCTGCTCGTCGTCGCGAACGAGTTTTTCGACGCGCTGCCGATCCGCCAGCTGATCGCCACGCCCGAGGGGTGGCGCGAACGCCTCGTCGCGTGCCAGGACACGCTGTTCCTGCCGGTCGTCGGCGACCGCGGCTTCGACCCGATCATCCCGCCCGCGCTGCGCGACGCCGCCCCCGGCGCGATCCTCGAAACCTCGCCCGCCGCCGTCGCGCTGCTGCGCGCGCTCGCCGCGCGGCTGCTCGCCCAGGGCGGCGCCGCGCTCGTCATCGACTATGGCTATTCGGGGCCCGCGATCGGCGACACGCTCCAGGCGGTGCGCGACCATCGCTATGCCAATCCGTTCGACGCCCCGGGCGAGGCCGATCTCACCGCGCATGTCGATTTCGGCACGCTGCGCGAGGCGGCGGAGGCCGAGGGGCTCGTCGTCCACGGCCCCGTTCCGCAGGGCGAGTTCCTGAAGATGCTGGGCATCGACGCGCGGACGATGGCGCTCGCGCACCGCGCGCCCGATCAGGCCGAACGGCTCGCGGCCGAACGCAACCGGCTCGTCGCCCCCGACCAGATGGGCGACCTGTTCAAGGTGATGGCGATCACCGCCCCCGGCTGGCCGGTGCCCGCAGGCTTTGACTGAGCCGTCCGTCCTCCTGCGCGACGCGGTGCCCGCCGACGGTCCCGCGCTCGCGGCGATGGCGCGGCGCTGCTTCGCCGAAACCTTCGGCACGCTCTACCGCGCGTCCGATCTCGCCGCCTTTCTCGACGAGGCGTTCGGCGCCGCGGGGCTCCCCGCCCAGCTCGACGATCCCGCCTATGCCGTGCGGCTGGCGGAGGCGGACGCGGCGATCATCGGCTATGCCAAGATCGGTCCCGTCGGCTTTCCGGGCGACTGGGGCGACGACGCCTTCGAACTTCACCAGCTCTATGTCCTCGGCCCGTGGCAGGGCAGCGGCGTCGCCGCCCGGCTGATGGACTGGGCGATCGCGGGTGCCCGCGCGCACGGGGCGCGACGGCTGGTGCTCAGCGTCTATATCGACAATCATCGCGCCCAGCGTTTCTATGCGCGCTACGGCTTTCGCGAAGTCGGCCGGTACGGCTTTCGCGTCGGCGAGCAACTGGACGACGATCGCATCTGGAGCCTCGATCTGTGAACGAAGTGGCGGCACCCGCACCCGATATCGAAGTGTTTCGCGCACATGCGCTCGACGGCGTCGCGCACGGCTTTCTCGGGCGGCGCGGCGGCGTGTCGACGGGGGCGGTCGCGGGGCTCAACGTCGGCACCGGCACGGCCGACGATCCCGATCATGTCGCCGAAAACCGCCGCCGCGCGCGCGAGGCGGTGCGGTCGGGCGCGCGGCTGGTGACGCTGTATCAGGTCCATTCGGCCGATGCCGTCGCGGTCGTCGCGCCGTTCGAGGAGGCGCTGCGCCCGCGCGCCGATGCGCTCGTCACCGATCGGCCGGGGCTCGCGCTCGGCATCCTCACCGCCGATTGCGCGCCCGTGCTGCTCGCCGATCGCGAGGCCGGTGTCGTCGGTGCCGCACATGCGGGGTGGAAGGGCGCGATCGGCGGCGTCACCGATTCGGCGATCGTCGCGATGGAGGCGCTGGGCGCACAGCGCGAGCGGATCGCCGCCGCGGTCGGCCCGTGCATCGCGCGCGCCAGCTACGAGGTCGATTCGGAGTTCTTCCGCCGCTTCTGCATCGCCGACCCCGAAAACGAGCGATTCTTTACCGAGGGCCGGCCCGAGCATTTCCAGTTCGATCTCGAGGCCTATGTCGCGCACCGCCTCGCCGCGGCCGGGCTGCGGACGATCGAGATGCTCGGCCAGGACACCTATAGCCAGCCCGATCACTTCTTCAGCTTCCGTCGCGCCACGCATCGCGGCGAGGCCGATTATGGGCGCCAGATCAGTATCATCGCGCTCTAGGCGCCGCGCCTCCCCCTCACCGTTTCCGCCGTTTCCCCGCCGCCCGGCCGCTCCGGGCGGCGTTCGTGCGCCTGTGCGCTTTCGTGTGTCGTTTTGGTGACTTGACAGCGCGCCCTTTTGAATATGGTATTTGGTATACCAAAAAAGAGGGGCGCATCGATGAAGAACCGGACCAGCCGCATTCGCGCGTTACTGCTCGTGACCTGCCTTGGCTTCCCTGTGGCCGCCATGGCGCAACAGGCACCCGCCACCACCCCGACGCCGGACGCGGCCGCAACGCTTGGGGCGAACGCAGGCCCCGAGGCGACGGCGGCGCAGGACGATGCCGGCGGCATCGTCGTCACCGGCTCGCGCATCCGCCGCAGCGCCGCCGACAGCCCGGCGCCGCTCGCGATCATCGATGCCGAACAGATCCGCACGGTGGGCAGCCAGCAGATCGCCGACGTGGTCAACCAGCTTCCGGCGCTCGCGGTCACGCTCACCAACCAGACGAGCAACCTCGCCGGCAACGCGGGCATCAACGCGCTGGACCTGCGCGGCATGGGCACGCAGCGCACGCTCGTCCTCGTCGATTCGCGGCGTCAGGTGCCCGCGATCCCCGGCACCTCGGCGGTCGACGTATCCAACGTGCCGTCGAGCCTGGTCGAGCGCGTCGAGGTCGTCACCGGCGGCGCCTCGGCGCTCTATGGTGCCGATGCGGTTGCGGGCGTCGCCAACTTCATCCTCAAGCGCGACTATCAGGGCACCGACGCCAATGTGCGCTACAGCCAGTCGACGCGCGGCGACCTCACCACCTACAGCTTCGATCTGCTTCAGGGCGTCAATTTCGGCGACGGGCGCGGCAACGTCACCGCCTATGCCTTTTTCGAAAGCCAGCCCGACATGGTCTCGGGCGCCGATCGGCCGTGGACCGCGCGCGGCTATCCCTTCTACACCCGTCCGGCGGGCAGCACCGCGAAATATTACATCTCGGACGGCAACTACAACATCAACACGGCGGACGCGCCCCAGGTGATCCTCGGCGGCAAGCTCTATGCGCTCAACGCCGACGGCTCGCTGCGCAATCCGGTGCTCGGGCCGAGCGGCTTCACCAACGCCTCGCCGGTCAAGCTGGCCAACGACGGCCAGGCGCTCGGCACGCTGGTCACCGACGGCGGCGAGTATAACGGCCGCTACGACGGCTGGCTGCTCAGCGTGCCGTCCGAACGCTTCAACAGCCGCGTCAGCGCGCATTACGACTTCAGCCCGGCGTTCAAGCTCTTCGCCAACGGCACCTTCGCCTACAACACGGCGAAGTCGGCCTATCTCCAGATGACCTCGTTCGGCAGCGAACAGGTGCCCGCCGACAGCCCCTTCATCACCCCTGCGATCCTTGCGGCGAACGGCGGGCCGCTCACCAATGGCGGCCTCTATTTCGCGCGCCGCTTCACCGAACTGCCCCGCCCCGTCACCGAATATCGCCGCCGGCTGTTCCAGGCGACGGCGGGCGCCGAAGGCGACTTCAGGCTGTTCGGCAAGGCGTGGAACTATTCGGCCTATTACACCTATGGCGAGACGCAGCAGAAGATCCGCGACGTCAACGCCACCGCCTATGGCCGCTGGCGGCTCGGGCTCGATTCGACCACCGGCCCCGGCGGCGCCGCGGTGTGCCGCAGCACGCTGACCGACCCGAACGACGGCTGCGTCGCGCTCAACCCGCTGATGCCGCTCACCCAGAAGATGATCGACTACATCACCTATACGTCGAGCTGGTCGACCTCGAAAATGACGCAGCAGGTGGCGTCGGGCTATGTCTCGGGCGGGCTGTTCGACCTTCCCGGCGGCACCGTCCAGGCGGTGCTCGGCGGCGAATATCGCCACGAAAAGAACGATATCGGCGCGGTTCCCGAATATGATCCCGCCAGCCCGCGCTACGATCCGACGATCGGCACGGTGCAGACCGCGCTGGTCGGCAAATATCACGTCAAGGAAGTGTTCGGCGAGCTGCACGTCCCGCTGCTGCGCAACACGCCCTTCTTCGACACGCTGTCGGTCGACGGCGCGCTGCGTTTCTCCGACTACAGCACCGCCGGCACCACCACGACGTACAAGTTCGGCGGCGAATGGGCGCCCGTCCACGACGTCCGCTTCCGCGCCACCTATGGCCAGGCGGTGCGCGCGCCCAATATCGGCGAGCTCTATACCGCCAGCAGCATCTCGGGGCTGTGGGTCACCGATCCGTGCAACACCTACAACCTCGCCAACCGGATCGACCGCACGCAATACACCGCGGCGAACTGCGCGATCCTCAACCCGTCGGACAAGACGACCTACTGGAACTATCGCGACATCATCTCGCGCGGCAATCTGGGGCTGAAGCCCGAAACGGCGAAGACGCTGACGCTCGGCGTCGTGGTCCAGCCACGCTTCGTCCGGCGGCTGTCGGTGTCGGTCGACTATTACAATATCGACCTGCGCAACGCGATCGACGCCTTCGGCGCCCAGACGATCATCAACAAGTGCGTCGATCAGCCGACGCTCGCGAACCAGTTCTGCCCGCTCGTCGGCCGCGACGCCAAGGGCAATATCCAGAACGTCATCACGCAAAAGCTCAACCTGTCGAAATATCTGACGCGCGGCATCGACTTCGCGGTCAACTACAGCCTGCCGCTCGCCGATCTGGGCCTCGGGCCCAAGTCGGGCACGCTCGCCATCGACGCCAACTACACGCGCCTGCTCAAGCGTGAATACACGCTCGATCCCACCGATCCCTCGACCATCTCCGAATATGCCGGGGTGTTCGGGTCGCCCAAGTGGAAGGGCGTCGTGCGGACCTCGTACAACCGCGACAATTTCGGCGTGACCTGGACGCTGCGGCACTTCTCGCCGATGCGGCCCACCACCACCACCACCGCGGACCGCTACGAAAAGATCTACACGCCCAACGTGTTCTACAACGACTTCTTCGCCTGGGTCCGCCTCACCGATCAGCTCGAGCTGTCGGGCGGCCTCAACAACGCGTTCGACCGCGCGCCGCCGCGCATCCCGGGCGCCGAGGCGGGCGGCGCCAACTTCGAATCGACCTACACTGCGGGCATGTACGACACGATCGGCCGTACCGTGTTCGTCGGCCTGCGCCTGCGCAAGTGACCGCCGACCGGGAGCGCCCCGTCGCGGGCGCTCCCGCCGCTCTCCCGGCCGCCGCTCTCCCGGCCGCTGCCGCGCGGGCGGTCGCCAGGCCGTTGGATTGCAACGATCCCGTGCCGCCCGGCGTTGCCGCTCGCCGATTGCGCCCGGGGCCGGATCGCCCCTATGGTTGCAGGTGAAACCATCTGCGGGCGCATGCCCATTGGAGAGCGATTGCATGACCGACGAAACCGAAGCCGAGCTGAGCGGCACCACCCCGCGTCGCCGCCCCCGCCCCGACATCGATACGGTCGGCGACCGCAAGCTCCGGCCCGCCACGCTGATGATGGGCCACGGCTATGACCCGATGCTGTCGGAAGGCTCGCTCAAGCCCCCGATCTTCCTCACCTCCACCTTCGTCTTCCCCAACGCGGCGGCGGGCAAGCGCCATTTCGAGGGCGTGACCGGCAAGCGCCCGGGCGGCGCCGAGGGCCTCGTCTATTCGCGCTTCAACGGCCCGAACCAGGAGATTCTCGAGGATCGTCTGGCGATCTGGGAAGAGGCCGAGGACGCGCTCGCCTTCTCCTCGGGCATGTCGGCGATCGCCACGCTGTTCCTGTCGATGGTCAAGCCCGGCGACACGATCGTCCATTCGGGTCCGCTCTATGCCGCGACCGAGACGCTGATCGCGCGCATCCTCGGCCGCTTCGGCATCCACTGGCTCGACTTCCCGGCGGGCGCCACGCGCGAGGAGATCGACGCGGTGCTCAGCAAGGCCGCGACCGGCAACGTCGCGCTGATCTACCTCGAAAGCCCCGCCAACCCGACCAACGCGCTCGTCGACGTCGAAGCCGTCGCCGCCAGCCGCGACGCGATCTTCAAGGGCGACAACAAGCCGCCGATCGCGATCGACAACACCTTCCTCGGCCCGCTCTGGGCCAAGCCGCTCAAGCACGGCGCCGACATCGTCGTCTATTCGCTCACCAAATATGCCGGCGGCCATTCGGACCTTGTCGCGGGCGGTGTGCTGGGATCGAAGGCGCACATCAACACCATCCGGCTGATGCGCAACACGATCGGCACGATCTGCGACCCCAACACGGCCTGGATGCTGCTGCGCAGCCTCGAAACGCTCGAGCTTCGCATGAGCCGCGCGGGCGAGAATGCCGCCAAGGTGTGCGAGTTTCTGGCCGCGCACCCGAAGGTGGAAAAGGTCGGCTATCTCGGCTTCCTCGACCGCGGCGACGATCATCGTCAGGCCGACATCTATCGCCGCCACTGCACCGGCGCGGGCTCGACCTTCTCGCTCTACCTCAAGGGCGGCGAGAAGGAGGCGTTCGCCTTCCTCGATTCGCTCCGGATCGCCAAGCTCGCGGTCAGCCTCGGCGGCACCGAGACGCTGGCGAGCCACCCTGCCGGGATGACGCACCTGTCGGTCCCCGAAGCCCGCAAGGCCGCGCTCGGCATCACCGACAATCTCGTGCGCATCTCGATCGGCGTCGAGGACGCCGACGACCTCATCGCCGACTTCGAGGAAGCGCTGAAGGCGGTGTAAGCCCCGGCTCGCCGCCCGCGCCCCGTCGGGGCCGGGCGGCGGCGCTGCCTCACCCCCACAACCGCGCGCGATACGCCGCGAAGCAGCGTTCGCCGCAGGTCAGGCGGATCAGCGCGCCCTCGGCCATCGCGGTCGCCCGGCGCGGGTCCTCGGCCACCGCCGGGCGGATCGCCTCGCGGTTCCAGTCCTCGCTGTGCTTGACGTCGAGCACCGCGTGCAACGTGAAATAGCGCGCCTCCCTCGCGCTCAGCCCCACGCGCTTCAGCCCCTCGGCGACCATCGCCGAGCGGCCCGGCGCCGTCAGTTCGATCGCGCCCAGCGCGCCCACCGAATGCCAGGCATAGCGGCGGTTGGTCGCCATCGCGGTCATCGCATTGGCGAGCGCCAGACTCTCCCACACCGTGTTCTCGATCACCGGCTCGACCGCCAGCGTATCGACGAGCGCGTCGAGCATCGGCCCGTGCATCCCCTTTTCGGCGCCGTGCCCCATCTCGTCCCAGTAATTGCGCGCGAGTTCCAGCTTCGGCCGCGTCGGCAGCTTCACCTGCGTCATCGCGACCAGGTCGTCGAACCCGGCCTCGCCCGCCGCCTCCTGCTCGAAGAACCAGCGCAACTGGTCGCGATCGGCGGTCGTCGCCAGCCAGGGGAACAGCGGGTCGCCCTGCCCCGGCCCGTCGGCCTTCAGCGCCTCGAACCAGGCGACGAAACCGTCTGGGTCGGTCGGCGCCTCGGCGGCGCGCGGCGCGATCTCGGCGCGCAGCTCCTCGATGAAGCCGCCTTCCAGCCGCACCATCCGCATGTCGCGCTCCAGCCGGCGCTGCCAGTCGTCGGTCGGGAATTGCGGGGCCAGCCGCTCGCGGTTCCAATGGGCGAGCCCGCGCTGGAAACTGTCCGTGCGGAACTGCGACGCCGCGGCCCGCGCGGTGTCCTCATATCGGGTTGCCATGTTCTGTGTTTCTCCTGCTGTCCCGAAAAACCAGCAGGCACAGGGGGTTGTTCCGCCGCCCCGCCCCGGCGGCACCGGGGCGGGGCATGGCGCGACGCGCGATCAGTCGCCGCCGATGCGCTCGATATCGGCGCCGACGCCCTGCAACTTCTCCTCCAGCCGCTCATAGCCGCGGTCGAGGTGATAGATGCGGTTGACCTGCGTCTCACCCTCGGCGGCCAGCCCGGCGAGGATCAGGCTCATCGACGCGCGCAGGTCGGTCGCCATCACCTGCGCGCCCACCAGCCGCTCGACGCCGCGCACCACCGCGGTGCGGCCGCGCACCTGGATGTCGGCGCCCATGCGCGTCAGCTCGGGAACATGCATGTAACGGTTCTCGAAGATCGTCTCGGTCAGCACGCTCGCGCCGTCGGCCTTGCACAGCATCGCCATGAACTGCGCCTGCATGTCGGTGGCAAAGCCCGGATAGGGCGCGGTCGAAAGCGTCAGCGGCCCCAGCCGGTCATCGGCGGTGATACGCACCGAATCGGGGCCTTCGGCGATCGTCACGCCCGCCTCGGCGAGCGCTTCCAGCGTCGCGCGCATGTCCGACGCGCACGCGCCGATCAGTTCCAGGTCGCCGCCGGTGATCGCCGCGGCGCAGGCATAGCTGCCCGCCTCGATCCGGTCGGGCATCACCGCGTAATTGGCGCCGTGCAGCCGGTCGCGCCCCTGGATCTCCAGCCGTTCGGTGCCGATCCCCGCGATCGCGGCGCCCATCGCGACCAGCATGTTGCACAGGTCGACGATCTCGGGCTCGCGCGCCGCGTTTTCCAGCACCGTGGTGCCCTTGGCGGTCACCGCGGCCATCACCGCATTCTCGGTCGCGCCGACCGACACCACCGGGAAATGGAACCGGCCGCCCGCCAGCCGCCCGCCGGGGGCGCTCGCCTTCACATAGCCGGCGGCAAGCTCGATCTCGGCGCCCATCGCCTCCAGCGCCTTCAGGTGCAGGTCGATCGGGCGGTTGCCGATCGCGCAGCCGCCGGGCAGCGACACCGTCGCCTCGCCCATCCGGCCGAGCAGCGGCCCGAGCACCAGGATCGACGCGCGCATCTTGCGCACGATGTCATAGGGCGCGACGGTCGAGGTCATCCGCGCGGCGTTGATCGTCATCACGCGACCGAAATCGGACGGGCGCGTCCCCTCGATCGTCGTCGATGCCCCCAGCACGTTGAGCAGGTGGCCAAAGCTGTCGACATCGGCCAGCCGCGGCAGGTTGCGCAGCGTGACGGGCTCGTCGGTGAGCAGCGCGCAGGGCAGCAGCGTCAGCGCGGCGTTCTTCGCGCCCGAAATGGCGATCTTGCCCGAAAGGCGGTTACCGCCGCGAATGAGAATCCGGTCCATCCGGCCGGCTTTACCCACTCGCGCCGCCCACGCAAGCACCCCCCGCAAAACTCCTTCGCGTCGGCGAAGGCGTGCGGCGCGATGCCGCGCCCGTGTCAGCCGCGATCAGGCCTTTTCAAGCGTGCACTGCAGCGGGTGCTGGTTCTGGCGGGCGAAGTCGATCACCTGCGAAACCTTGGTCTCGGCGACTTCATAGCTGAACACCCCGCACACGCCGACACCGCGCTGGTGGACGTGCAGCATCACGCGCGTTGCTTCCTCCAGGTCCATCCGGAAAAAGCGCTGGAGCACCAGCACGACGAACTCCATCGGGGTATAGTCGTCGTTGAGCATCAGCACGCGATAGGGCGTGGGTTTCTTGGTGCGCGCGCGCGTGCGCGTGGCCACCCCGACCGAGGGGCCGAGCCCGTTCCCCTCGCCGTCGCCGTCTTCGGCCATTCGGATCTGCCGCGTCACCAACTCAACCATAGGGGGCTGAAAATATGGCTTCCGCCTGCACGAGGCAAGGCGCCGCGCGCATGCCCCGCGATAACTTGCGCCGCTTTCCGCCCCGCCGACCCGGCCCCGGGGCGGCCCCGGGCGGCAAGATGGACGGACGGGCGGGTGGGCGATGCCCTCGCGATCCGGCCCGCGCACGAAAAAGGGCGGCCGTCGCTTCCGGACGGCCGCCCCTTTCCGATTGGCGCAAGCCGGGCGCGTTACGCGACCTGCTTGGCCTTTTCCATCGCAACCGCGACGCGGCTCGAAATCGGCTGCGCGGCGTCGCCGGCCAGCTTGAGCATCGCTTCGGTCTGCTTCGAGGCTTCGGCGACATAGGCGTCGAACGCGCCGCGCACGAAATCGCTCTGAAGCTTGAAGAACTCGGTCGGCGACTTGGCGGTGGCGAGCGTCTTCAGCGCGGCGGTCGCGTTCTCGAACGACTTGCGGCTGTATTCGGCCGCTTCCTGGCCCAGCGTCTCGAGGCCCTTGGCCGCGATGCGACCCGACTCGACGACGGCTTCCAGGTTGCCCTTGGCGAACTCGTTCGCGTCCTCGACCAGCTTGCCCGACTTCTCAAACATCGACTTCGCCTTCTCGTTCCAGTCCGCGAACATGGCCTGCGCCTTCGCGGTGTTGTTTTCGATCGTGGTTTCCATGGTGCTCACTTCCTTCGGGGTGGCGCCGGCAACCGTCTCCTCCACGGCGGCGGCTTCGTTGACGGTCTCGTCTGCGGGGTGCGCAGCGACGATCGGAACCGGCGCGGCGCTGTCGGGAGCGGACTCCACTGTTTCCGGGACTGTTGCTTCCTGCTTCGCGATCACCGGCGAAACGACGGGCGGGACGGGCGCGGTCGGCGCCGGTTCCGCCGCCGGGGCGGGCGCGGGCGCTGCCAGGACGGGCGGAATATTGCCGTCGAGCAGGTCCGGCGCGCGCTTTTCATCGGCGGGCGCGGCAACAAGCTTGGCCTTGGGCACGGGCGTTTTCCTGACGCGCACGTTGGGCTTCGGTTCGGACGCGGGCTTCGCCGCGCCGGGCTTGGGTCCCTTGCTTGCCATCTGACTCGGTCCCTGGCTTAGTTGTTGCACCGCAGCATGTACGCGATCGGGAAGTCGAATTCAAGATGTCACATTGTGCGCCGCACAAAATTTGATCTGCGACAACGTTACGTTAGCGTTACCGCAGCCGTACATAGCTGCCCGGCGCGTCCTCGATCGCGGCGAGTTTTCCGTTACCCGGAATTCGTGACCCTTTTGCGTCGATTTTCTTGTCGTCGACTTGGGTGATCCAGTCGATCCAGTCGGGCCACCAGCTCCCGCGCGTCTCCTTGGCGCCCGCCAGAAAGTCGTCGAGCGTGTCGACCTTGGCGTCGTTGGTCCAATATTGGTATTTGCCCGCCGAGGGCGGGTTGACCACGCCCGCGATGTGGCCCGATCCCGCCAGCACGAAGCGCAGCGGCCCCTGGAAATGCTGCGTGATCTTCCACACCGATCGCGCCGGCGCGATATGGTCCTCGCGCCCCGCCTGGATATAGGTGGGCACGGTGATCCGCCGCAGGTCGATTGGCGTGCCTGCGATCGCGATCGCGCCGGGCACCACCAGCTTGTTGTCGCGATAAAGGTCGGTGAGATAGCTCAGGTGCCACGCCGCGGGCAGGTTGGTATAGTCCGAGTTCCAATAGAGCAGGTCGAACGGGGCATAGTCCTTCCCCATCAGATAGTTGCTCGTCACATAGTTCCAGATCAGGTCGCGGCCGCGCAGCAGGTTGAACGTCGCCGCCATGTATCGCCCGTCGAGGAACCCGTCGGTCCCCAGGCTGCGGATCAGCGCAAGCTGGTCGTCGTCGACGAACATGCGCAGGTCGCCCGCCTCCGAAAAATCGACCTGTGCGGTAAAGAAGGTCGCGCTGCGCACCTTGTCGGCCTCGCCGCGCGCCGCCAGCAGCGCCAGCGTCGCCGCCAGCGTCGTGCCCGCGACGCAATAGCCGATCGCGTGGACGCCATCGACGTCGAGCAGGTCGCGCACCGTGTCGATCGCGTCGATCTGCCCCTGTTCGACATAATCGTCCCACGTCACCCCGGCCATGCTCGCATCGGCCGACTTCCACGACACGACGAACACGGTGAAGCCCTGCTCGACCGCCCAGCGGATGAAGCTCTTCTCGGGGTTGAGGTCGAGGATGTAGTAGCGGTTGATCCACGGCGGGAAGATGACGACCGGCGTCGCGTACACCTGCTCGGTCGTCGGCGCGTACTGGATCAGTTCGTACAGCGGGGTGCGCTTCACCACCTTGCCCGGCGTCACCGCGATGTTGCGCCCCAGCGCAAAGGCGCTCGCGTCGGTCTGCGTCAGCTGTCCCTTGTTGAGGTCGGCGAGCATGTTCTGCAGCCCCTTCAACAGGCTCTCGCCGCGCGTCGCGACCGCCTTCTCGATCACCTCGGGATTGGTCGCGGGAAAGTTGGTCGGGCTGATCGCGTCGATCAGCCCGCGCGTCGCAAAGCGGATCTGCTCGTGCTGGCGCGCGTCGAGCCCCTGCAGCGATTCGACGCTGCGCTCCAGATGCTCGGCGATGACGAAATAGCTCTGGCGCAGAAAGTCATAGATCGGCTCGTCACGCCATTGCGGCGCCTTGAACCGCCGGTCGGCCGCCTGTTCGGGCGTCTCGACAAAGGGCCCGGCGCGCTCGGGGTCGAGGAAGCGCTGCCACAGGTCCATCGTGTCCGCCCAGAATCCCGCCGTCGCGCGCAGCGCCGGGGTCGGGTCCATCAACGGGCCGAACGGCGGCGCGGCGGGCGCCGACTGGGCGATGTCGAGCCCGGCTTCCAGCATCATCTGCTGCGCGCGGCCCAGGATCCAGGTCCAGTGCTGCAGGTCTTCGAGGCTCGGCAGCTTGGTCGTCATCGTTTCGGCCATGCGAACATCCCCCTGATATGAGGCCCTTACTCCATAACGGCCATTGCGTCATTCCCGTAGCGACAAACTTGGCCTAGAACGTCGACACGACGCAAAGCCGCGTCGCAACCCAGTTGAGCGAGATCGAAATGTCCGAGGAGTTCTACCGCATCAAGCGTCTGCCCCCCTATGTCATCGCGGAAGTGAACGCGATGCGGGCGGCCGCGCGAGCGGCGGGCGAGGACATCATCGACCTCGGCATGGGCAATCCCGACCTGCCGCCGCCGCCGCACGTCATCGAAAAGCTGTGCGAGGTCGCGCAGAAGCCCGATGCGCACGGCTATTCGGCGTCAAAGGGGATTCCCGGCCTGCGCCGCGCCCAGGCCAATTATTACGGCCGCCGCTTCGGGGTCGATGTCGATCCCGATACCGAAGTCGTCGTGACGATGGGGTCGAAGGAGGGGCTGGCCAGCCTCGCCACCGCGATCACCGCGCCGGGCGACGTCATCCTCGCGCCCAACCCCAGCTACCCGATCCACACCTTCGGCTTCATCATCGCGGGCGCGACGATCCGCGCGGTGCCGACCACGCCCGACGAGCGCTATTTCGCCAGCCTCGAACGCGCGATGAACTTCACCGTGCCGCGCCCCAGCGTGCTCGTCGTCAACTATCCGTCGAACCCGACGGCGGAGACGGTCGACCTCGCCTTCTACGAACGCCTCGTCGCCTGGGCGCGCGAGAACCAGGTGTGGATCCTCTCGGACCTCGCCTATTCCGAGCTTTACTATGACGGCAAGCCGACGCCCTCGATCCTCCAGGTGCCCGGCGCCAAGGACGTCGCGATCGAGTTCACCTCGCTGTCCAAGACCTATTCGATGGCGGGCTGGCGCATCGGCTTCGCGGTCGGCAACAAGCGGCTGATCGCGGCGATGACGCGCGTGAAGTCCTATCTCGACTATGGCGCCTTCACCCCGATCCAGGCCGCCGCGTGCGCCGCGCTCAACGGGCCGCAGGACATGGTCGAACAGAACCGCCAGCTCTACCACAAGCGCCGCGACGTGCTGGTCGAAAGCTTCGCCCGCTCGGGGTGGGACATTCCCAGCCCGCCCGCCTCGATGTTCGCCTGGGCGCCGCTGCCGCCCGCGCTCGCGCACATGGGCAGCCTCGAATTTTCCAAGCAGTTGCTCACCCATGCCAAGGTCGCGGTCGCGCCCGGCGTCGGCTATGGCGAGAATGGCGAGGGTTACGTCCGCATCGCGCTGGTCGAGAACGAGCAGCGGCTGCGCCAGGCGGCGCGCAACGTGAAGAAATATCTGCAGTCGATGGGCGTCAACACGCCGTCGAGCCGCGCCGGCTGATCGCGGCGTCCGCGGTCGGCGCCCCGCCGGCCGCGGTCCCGCCCCATGGCCGTTCAGGCCGCCCGTATCACCCGCTCAGGACGCCCGGCGCACCCGCTCAGCCCGCCCGGCGCACGCCGCGGGCTTCAGGCATATTCGTCGTCGAGCAGCATCCGCGCATCGAGCCCCAGCAGCGCGATATGCTCGCGCACGCGCGGCCACATGCCGTTCAGGAACCGGTCGCGCTCGGCCTCGCGCAGCCGCTCGACCGCGCCGGGCAGCACGAACATGCCCACCCCGCGCCGCACCTCGACATAGCCGTCGTCCTGAAAGCTCTGATACGCCTTGGCGACCGTCAGCGGGTTGGCCCCGTGTTCGGCGGCAAGCGCCCGGACCGAGGGGAGCTGGTCGCCCGCCTTGAACTGGCCGCGCAGGATCGCTGCGGCGATCGTCGCGCGGAGCTTCAGATAGACGGGGCTGTCTTCATGTTCGAGCGCTGTCATGCTGCCTTAATACAGCAATCAGCGATTCGATCCATCCCCGTTGTTCCACAGATGCGTGATTGTCCGGGGGTCGGCGCGCGGACGCTCCTCCAGCGGCTGCTGCGGCGTGCCGATGAACACGAACCCGGCGATCCGTTCGGGCGCCGCGCCGAACAGGTCGCGCACCGCGTCCGAATAGGCGGCCCAGCCGGTGATCCAGCTTCCGGCGAATCCCATGGCGTGCGCCGCGTGGAGCAGGTTCATGCACGCCGCGCCCGCCGACAGCTCCTGTTCCCACATCGGGATCTTGTGTCCGGGCACGGGGGCGGACAGCACGACGACCAGCGCGGGCGCCTGGCGCGCGAACTGCGTCGCCGCCTCGATGTCACGCGGCGTCGCGCCGGGGTGGTCCGCGGCGACGATGGCGCCCAGCCGCGCCGCCAGCGCGTCGCGCTGGTCGTCCGGGACGATCACGAACCGCCACGGGTTCAGCTTGCCGTGGTCGGGGGTGCGCGCCGCGATCGCGATCATGTCGTGCAGCGCCGCCAGGTCGGGGCCGGGGGCGCCCAGGTCGCGCGGCTTGCCCGAACGGCGCGTGCGCAGCAGCGTCAGCGGGGTGGATCGGTCGTTGAAGGTCATGCCGCCCGTCTATCGCGCCGCGGCGCGATGCGCCATGGGGCGCGTCCCGATCGGGGGCCTGTGCCGCAATGCAGCATCGCCAGCCGCTTTACACGCGACCGTCAGGCTCTAGTCTGGCCCCCCATGCACCGGGCGTTCGCGCCCGGAAAACCGAAAGGCACCGGGCAAGCCCCGGAAAAAATGCGATAAAAAAGGGCAAGAAAACGCATGGTCGAAACCCCAACTGCCGACAGCCCGGCAGAACCGGACATCACGCACGTCAATCCCGCCGCCGAAAAGACCTGGTTCGGCCATCCCCGTCAGCTCGCGCGGCTGTTCTCGACCGAAATGTGGGAGCGCTTCGGCTTCTACGGGATGCGCGCGCTGCTGACGCTCTATCTGACGCAGCATTTCCTGTTCAGCGACCGCGAAGCGACCGGCCTCTATGGCGGCTATACCGCGCTCGTCTATCTCACCCCGCTCATCGGCGGCTATCTCGCCGACCAGTTCCTCGGGTCGAAGCGCGCGGTGAAGTTCGGCGCGATCCTGATGTCGCTCGGCTATCTGATCCTGTGCTTCGGCGGCCAGACGGCGACGCCCTATGCCAAGATCGACGGCCAGCGCTACGAGGTGTCGATCGAAAAGACCGCCGCGGGCGAGCAGCGCTACGTGATCGACAACGGCCACAAACAGCTCATCAAGGGCAATGAGGACGGGTCGATCACGCTCAGCGAGAACGGCCGCACGGTCCGCACGATCGCGAAGGGCGGCTTCGAATCGGGCGGCGACCGCAGCCCGTACTACGTCATGGTGATGCTGTTCGCGCTGTCGATGGTCTCGGTCGGCAACGGCTTCTTCAAACCCAATATCTCGACGATGGTGGGCCAGCTCTACGGCCCCGGCGACGGCCGCCGCGACGCGGGCTTCACCATCTTCTACATGGGCATCAACCTCGGCTCGATGCTGTCGCAGGCGCTGTGCCCGTGGCTCGCGGTCTCGGTCGGCTGGTGGGCGGGCTTCGGCCTCGCCGCGATCGGCATGATGTTCTCGTGGGCGCTCATCCAGCTCGACGGCGGCAAGCTCGACGGCATCGGCGAACCGCCCGCGCGGCCCGGCGTCGGGCGCCAGCAATGGTGGATCTATCTCGGCGCGATCTGCGTCGTGCCGCTCTTCTACTTCCTCTACACCAACCTGATGTCGGCCGAACCGGCCGCGGCGGGCTCGGGGCTGCTCGGCTATGTCGCGTCGCTGCCGCTGATGGGCAAGCTGCTGTTCGGCACCTTCCTGATCGGCGTGCCGGCGATCCTCGTCTGGTCGTTCTTCGCGGGCGACCGCCGCGAGTTCCAGATGATGATGGCCGCGATGGTGCTCATCGTGTTCAACGTCGTGTTCTGGACGCTGTTCGAACAGGCGGGCTCGTCGCTCACGCTGTTCGCCGATCGCAACACCGACCTGTCGATCTTCGGCTGGTTCACGATCAGCGCGGGCCAGACGCAGAGCTTCAACGCGCTCTTCATCGTGCTGCTCGCGCCGCTGATGTCGATGCTGTGGGCGGGGCTCGCGCGGCGCGGGATGGAACCCAGCATCCCGGTCAAGTTCGGCATCGCGCTCGTCGCGGTCGGCGGCGGCTTCCTGTTCCTCGTCTGGGGCGCGCAATGGGCCGATACCAGCTTCAAGGTGTCGGTGTGGTGGCTCGCGGGCCTCTACTTCATCCACAGCTTCGCCGAACTGTGCATCTCGCCGGTGGGGCTCAGCATGATCACCAAGCTGTCGATCGCGCGCATCGTCGGCATGATGATGGGCGTGTGGTTCCTGTCGATCTCGGTCGCGCAATATGTCGCGGGCGTGATCGCCCAGTTCGCCAGCGTCGAAACCGTCGGCGGCCAGGTCACCAACCTCAAGGTCAGCCTCGACACCTATCTGGGCGTGTTCACGCTCATTTCGGAATGGGCGATCGGGCTCGGCGTGCTGCTGCTGCTGCTCAGCTGGCCGCTCAAGCGCTGGATGCACGGCGTCAAATAGGCGGCTGTCGGGCTCCCGGGCGACCGGGGGCCGGCCCGCCGGACGGAAAGCGCCGGACAGAAAGGCCGGACAGGGGCCAAACAGAAAAGGGGCGCCATACCCGCGGGTGTGGCGCCCCTTTTCGTGTCCGGCCTGTGGGGGGGAGGCGGCCGGACAGGGATGGCCCGCAGCCGATGGGGAACTGGCGGTGGGAAACGATCGGCTTCCCGGCCCGGCTGGCGACCGGACAACGCGCGCCCCGCTGCGGAGGGCGGCCGCCTAGGCCCGGACGCCACTGTCACGCAACTGCAATAATCGCGCGCAGACGTGCAGCCCGCGCAAGGCGCCGCGCCGCCGGACGGTGCGCGGGCGGGTGGACGAGCGGACGGACCCGCGGGCGGACGGACCCCAGAGCGGGCGGGCGGTGCGGAATCGCGCCGCACCGCCCGCCCGGCGCGCGTTCAGCCGATGCGGTTGGCGAGCAGGTCGTCGACCACCGCCGGGTCGGCGAGCGTGCTCGTGTCGCCCAGGCTGCCGACCTCGCCCTCGGCGATCTTGCGCAGGATGCGGCGCATGATCTTGCCGCTGCGCGTCTTGGGCAGCCCCACCGCGAACTGGATCGCGTCGGGGGTGGCGATCGGGCCGATCTCGGTGCGGACCCAGTTGCGCAGCTCGGTGCGCAGTTCCTCGCTCGGCGTCTCGCCCGCGTTCAGCGTGACATAGGCATAGATGCCCTGCCCCTTGATCTCGTGCGGCATGCCGACGACCGCCGCCTCGGCGACCTTGGCGTGGAGCACCAGCGCGCTCTCGACCTCGGCGGTGCCCATCCGGTGCCCCGACACGTTGATGACGTCGTCGACGCGGCCGGTGATCCAGTAATAGCCGTCGGCGTCGCGGCGGCAGCCGTCGCCGGTGAAATATTTGCCGCGATAGGTGGTGAAATAGGTCTGGAAGAACCGCTCGTCGTCGCCCCACACGGTGCGCATCTGCCCCGGCCAGCTCCGCGCGATCACCAGATTGCCCTCGGCCGCGCCGGTCAGCACCTGGCCTTCGGTGTCGACGAGCTGCGGGTCGATGCCCAGGAACGGCAGCGTCGCCGATCCGGGCTTCAGCGCGACCGCGCCGGGCAGCGGGGTGATCATGTGGCCGCCGGTCTCGGTCTGCCACCAGGTGTCGACGATCGGGCAGCGGCCCTCGCCCACCACCTCGTGATACCAGCGCCACGCTTCGGGGTTGATCGGCTCGCCGACCGTGCCGAGCAGGCGCAGCGACCGGCGCGAGCTGCGCGTGACATAATCGTCGCCCTCGCGCATCAGCGCGCGCAGCGCGGTCGGGGCGGTATAGAGGATCTCGACCTGGTGGCGGTCGACGACGTCCCAGATCCGGCCCGCATCGGGCCAGTTGGGGACGCCCTCGAACATCAGCGTCGTCGCGCCGTTGGCAAGCGGGCCATAGACGATATAGCTGTGGCCCGTGACCCAGCCGATATCGGCCGCGCACCAATAGATCTGGCCCGGCCGGTAATCGAACACCAACTCGTGCGTCAGGCTCGCCCACAACAGATAGCCGCCGCTCGTGTGGAGCACGCCCTTGGGCTTGCCCGTCGATCCGGAGGTATAAAGGATGAACAGCGGGTCTTCGGCGCCCATCGGCTCGGGCGGGCAGTCGGCCGGGACCGTGGCGGCGGCCTCGTCGTACCAGCGGTCGCGGCCCGGCGTCATCGGCACCGCGCCGCCGGTCGCGCGGACGACGATCACGCGTTCCAGCCCGGGGGCATGTTCGGCCGCGGCGTCGACATTGGCCTTCAGCGGCACGCGCTTGCCGCCGCGCCGGCCCTCGTCGGCGGTGATGACGATGCGCGAATCGCAATCGACGATGCGCCCCGCCAGCGCCTCGGGCGAAAAGCCCGCGAACACCACCGAATGGACCGCGCCGATCCGCGCGCAGGCGAGCAGCGCGAACGCCGCCTCGGGGATCATCGGCAGATAGATCGTCACCCGGTCGCCGCGGCGCACGCCCTCGGCCTTCAGCACATTGGCGAAGCGGCAGACTTCTTCATAAAGCTGCAAATAGGTGTATCGGCGCGGCGCTTCCTTGGGGTCGTCGGGTTCCCACAGGATCGCGACGTCGTCGCCGCGGCTCGCCAGGTGGCGGTCGATGCAGTTGGCGGCGACGTTGAGCTTGCCGTCGGCGAACCAGCGGATGTGGAAATCGGCCTCGTCGAACGACCAGTCGCCCGCCAGTTCGGGGCGCTTGATCCAGTCGAGCCGCCGCGCCTGCTCCAGCCAGAAATCGCCCGGGTCGGCCAGGCTGCGGCCATAGAGGCGGGCATAGTCCTCGGCATTGACGCGCGCGTCGCGCGCCCAGGCGTCCGGCACGGGGTAAAGGCTGTCGTTCATGGCGTCCGCTCCAGCAGTTCGTTCGTGCGCCTTTTCGGCTTTGCGGGGCATTAGGACGCAAGCATCCGGCGTGCGCAACCCGTAGATTCCCTTCGGCGCCGTCGCGGGATTTCCTTCAACGTCATCGCGTGCCCGCGAACGGCGCGCGCTGCCGCCGAACGGCATGGTTTGCGCACCGAACTGCTACAAGATGCCACAAAATTACGGTGGAACAGCGGGTCCGGAACGGGCATCGTAACGACTATGGCCCACCGCCCCCTGATGCTGGCGCTCGCGCTCCCCCTCGCCGCCTGCGCCGCCGGCCCCCATGATCGGCCGCAATCCGCCGCCGCGCTCGGCGTCCCCGACGCCTGGTCGGTCCCCGCGGATCAGCGCGCGCGCGAGGATCTGACGCGCTGGTGGAACCGCTTCGACGACCCGATGCTGGGTCAGCTCATCGCCCAGGCGCAGACCGCAAATCTCGATCTTGCTCAGGCGGTTACGCGGCTCCGCCAGGCGCGGGAATCGCTCATCCAGTCGCGCGCGGCGCTGTTGCCGACGGTCAGCGGATCGGCCGGCTATTCGCGCAACGAACCGCTGCGCGGCGGCACCACCACCACGCGGCTTCCCGACGGCACCGTCGCCTCCTTCTCGCAGGGAGGCAGCGACAATTTCTCGCTCGGGCTCGACGCCAGCTATCAGGTCGACCTGTTCGGCGGCGTGCGCAGCAGCGTCCGCGGCGCGCGGGCAAGCTATGAGGCCGCAGGCTTCAACCGCGCGGCGGTGCTGCTCTCGGTCGAATCCGAGACGGCGCGCAACTATGTCCTCGCCCGCCAGGCCCAGGCCCAGCTCGCCAATGCCCGCGAAAGCCTTGCGATTCAGGACGAAAATCTCAGCATCGCCCAGTGGCGCGTCCAGGCGGGCCTGGTCTCCTCGCTCGACGCCGAACAGGCACGCGCGCAGCGGGCGCAGACCGCGGCCACGATCCCGCAGCTCGAAACCAACTATGCCGGCTTCGTCGCCCGGCTCGGCGTGCTGACGGGCCAGGCCCCGGGCGCGCTGCGCGGGCAGCTCGAGGCGCCGCGGCCGATCCCGCGCGGTCCCGCCAGCGTCGCGGCGGGCATCCCCGCCGATGCGCTGCGCCAGCGCCCCGACGTCCGCGCCGCCGAACGCAGCCTTGCCGCCGCCACCGCGCAGATCGGCGTGTCGCAGGCACAGCTCTATCCCAGCCTCGCGCTCGGCGGCAGCATCAATGCGGGCAGCGCCACGATCGGCTCGCTGTTCGACATCATCACGGGCCGCGCCTTCGCCAATGTCGCGCAGACGATCTTCGATTCGGGCCGGCTGCGCAGCCAGGTCCGCGCCGCCCGCGCCGGCGCCGACACCGCCTTCTTTGCCTATAAATCCAGCGTGTTGAAGGCGCTGGAGGAGATCGAGAACGCGATCGTCGCGCTCCAGGCGGCGCGCGTCCGCGAGACCGAGTTCCGCACCGCACTCGAGGCGGCGAACAACCAGGCGCTGCTCGCGCGGATGCGCTATCGCTCGGGCCTCACCGATTTCACCACGCTCAACCAGTCCGAAAGCGCCCTGCTTTCGGCCAAGAACGGCCTCGCCCAGGCCGAATCCGAACAGGCGACCGCGCTGATCCAGCTCTATGTCGCATTGGGCGGCGGCTGGGACGAAGCCGCGCCGATCCCGCCCCTCCCTCCAAAGACAGGCAGCGCCGCCGATGGCCAGTGAACCTCAGGATCTGAACACCTTTCTGGGCACGAAGCCGCGTCCCTGGTGGCGGCGGAACCTGCGCTGGATCGTCATCGTGCTGGTCGTCGTGGGGCTGGGGCTGCTTGTGTCGCGCTGTTTCGCGCCCAAGCCGCCGCCCAACTACATCACCGTTCCCGCCGAAAAGGGCGCGCTGGCGGTCACCGTCTCCGCCACCGGCCGGCTCGCGCCGACGCGGCAGGTGACGGTGGGCTCCGAAATCTCGGGCCTCGTCCTCAAGGTGCTGGTCGACGTCAACGATCGCGTGACCGAAGGTCAGCCGATCGCGATCATCGACCCCTCGCGCCTCGACGACGCGATCACGCAGAGCCGCGCGACGCTCGCCGCCAACCAGGCCGCGGTGGCACAGGCACAGGCAACGCTCGACGAAGCGACGGCGCAGTTGCGCCGCATGGAGGAAGTCAGCCGGCTGTCGGGGGGCAAGGTGCCCGCCAAGACCGAACTCGACACCGCCCGCGCTGCGGTGGCGCGCGCCCGCGCCAACCTTCGTTCGGCGCAGGCCAACGTCGTCTCCGCCCAGGCCTCGCTCTCGTCGAACCAGACGCAGCGGTTCAAGTCGATCATCCGGTCGCCGGTGAACGGCGTCGTCCTCGCCCGCCAGGTCGATGCCGGCCAGACCGTCGCCGCCTCGTTCAGCACGCCGACCATGTTCGTGATCGCGCAGGACCTGACGCACATGAAGCTCGAGGTCGCGATCGACGAGGCCGATGTCGGATCGGTCAAGGTCGGCCAGCCGGCGAGCTTCACGGTCGACGCCTTCCCGGGGCGCACCTTCCCGGCCCAGATCACCCGCGTCGACCTGGGGTCGAACCTCACCGCCTCGACGGCGTCGAGCAGCAGCACGGCGACGAGCAGCACCACCACCGCCAACCAGGTCGTTTCCTATGCGGCGGTCCTCTCGGTCGCCAATCCCGACGTCACGCTGCGCCCGGGCATGACCGCCACCGCCACGATCGGTGTCGAGAAGCTGGAAAATGCGCTGCTGATCCCCAACGGCGCGCTGCGCTTCACGCCGGACGACGCGGGCGCCAAGTCCGGCGGCGGCGGCATCCAGTTCGGCCCGCGTCGGCAGGACCAGCAAAAGGCGATCGGCCGCGGCAGCAAGCAGACGATCTATGTCGTCGGCAAGGACGGCAAGCCGGAAAAGGTGGAGGTCGTCACCGGCCCCAGCGACGGCACCCGCACCGCGGTGACCAGCCCCAAGCTGACGCCCGGCATGAAGGTGATCGTCGGCGTCCAGGCCAACGGCACGGCCAAGCCCGCCAAGGACGACAAGAACTGACATGGCCGAGCCGCTGATCCAGCTCCAGGGCATCACCAAGACGTTCGGCGAGGGGCCGACCGCGTTCCAGGCGCTGAAGGGCGTCGATCTGACGATCGAACCCGGCGCGTTCCTGGCGGTGATGGGGGCATCGGGCTCGGGCAAGTCGACGACGATGAACATCCTCGGCTGCCTCGATGTGCCGACGGGGGGCAGCTATCTGTTCCGCGGCGTGCATGTCGAAAGGCTCGATCGCGATCAGCGCGCCTATCTGCGCCGCCGCTATCTCGGTTTCGTCTTTCAGGGCTTCAACCTGCTCGCGCGCACCACCGCGCTGGAGAATGTCGAGCTTCCGCTGCTCTATCGCGGCGAGCATCGCAAGGCGCGGCGCGAAGCGGCGATGGCCGCGCTCGAACAGGTCGGCCTCGATCGCTGGGCCGATCACACCCCCGCCGAACTGTCCGGCGGGCAGCAACAGCGCGTCGCCATCGCCCGCGCGATCGTGACGCAGCCCCAGGTGCTGCTCGCCGACGAACCGACGGGCAACCTCGACAGCGAACGCTCGGTGGAAATCATGCGGCTGCTCCGCCGGCTCAATGCCGATCTCGGCATCACGGTGCTGATGGTGACGCACGAGCCCGAAATGGCATCGTTCGCCAAGACGATCGTGCATTTCAAGGATGGGCTGGTCGAACGGACCGAGCTCCCCGCCCAGGCAGCGACGGGGGCCTGACACCATGTTGTTCACCACGCTCCTCCTGTCGCTCCGCGAGATCCGCCGGCATCTGCTGCGTTCGTTCCTGACGACGCTCGGCATCATCATCGGCGTCGCCGCCGTCATCACCATGGTGACGCTCGGCAACGGCGTCTCGGCCTCGGTGCAGCAGTCGATCAGCTCGCTCGGCAGCAACACGCTGACGGTATTCCCCAGCGGCGGCCGCCGCGGCGGCGCCAACGCCCCGCCCAGTTTCGAAAATGCCGACGTCGTCGCGATCCGCCAGCAGGTGAGCGGCATCAGCGCCGTGGCGCCCCAGGCGTCGGCCTCGGCGCTGGCGGTGCGCAACGCCCAGAACTGGCAGGCATCGGTCACCGGCACCAGCAACGACTATTTCGACGCACAGAATCTCGAATTCGCCGGCGGCCGCCGCTTTACCGACGCCGAACAGAGCGCGGGCAAGTCGGTGTGCGTGATCGGCGACACGATCCGCGCCAACCTGTTCGCCGACGAGGATCCGGTGGGCGAGCGTTTCCGGCTCGGCACCGTCAGCTGCGAAGTGATTGGCGTGCTCAAGAAGCGCGACAATGCGGGGTTCAGCGATCCCAACTCCACCGTCGTGCTGCCGCTCAAGACGGTGCAGCGCCGCTTCGTCGGCAACCAGAACGTGCTGGCGATCCAGATCGCGGTGGCACCGGGCTATGACACCGCCGTGGTGAAACAGTCGCTGACCGGCCTGCTGCGCGAACGTCGCCACCTCACGCCCGGCCAGCCCGACAATTTCGACGTTTTCGACAGCGCCGAATTCGCCTCGACCGTGCAGAACCAGATGCAGCAGCTGACGCTGTTCGTCGGTGCGATCGCAGCGGTGAGCCTGCTCGTCGGCGGCATCGGCATCATGAACATCATGCTGGTGTCGGTCACCGAACGCACGCGTGAGATCGGCATCCGCCTCGCGATCGGCGCGCTGGGCAAGGAAGTGCTGATGCAGTTCCTCGTCGAGGCGATCGCGCTTTCGTGCCTTGGCGGACTGGTGGGCGTCGGCCTCGCCTTCTTCGCCTCGTGGGGGCTGGCGCTGCTCGCCAAGCTGCCGTTCGAGTTCGACCTGTCGATCAACCTGCTGAGCTTCGCGATCTCGGCGCTGATCGGCATCGTGTTCGGCTATTTCCCCGCGCGCCGCGCCGCCGGGCTCAACCCGATCGACGCGCTTCGCCACGAATGAGCGGACGGCGTGGCGCTGACGCGGGACGGTAACATCGCGCGCCTATCGGCCCATGATCGAGGAGGATCGCGCGTGACGAAACGCATCTGGTTGGCCGCGGCGCTGATGGCGCAGGGAGTGTTCGGAATGGCAGCAAGTGCCGCGGCGGGGAGCCCCGCCATGCCGCAGCGGGCGTCGGAGGCGCCGATCGTGATCGCGCATCGCGGCGCCAGCGGCGAGCGGCCCGAACACACGCTGCTGTCCTATCAGCTCGCGATCGAACAGGGCGCCGACTTCATCGAACCCGATCTGGTGCCGACCAGGGACGGCGTGCTCGTCGCGCGGCACGAAAACTACATCACCGACACCACCGACGTCGCACAGCATCCCGAATTCGCGGCGCGGCGGACGACCAAGACGATCGACGGCCGCACGCTCACCGGCTGGTTCACCGAGGATTTCACGCTCGCCGAACTCAAGACGCTCCGCGCCAAGGAGCGGCTGCCCCAGCTTCGCCCAGGCAACACCGCGTTCGACGGCCAGGCGACGATCCCCACGCTCGACGAGATCATCGCGCTCGCCAAGCGCGCTTCGGCCGAAACCGGGCGGACGATCGGCATCTATCCCGAAACCAAGCACCCCAGCTATTTCGCCGCGATCGGGCTGCCGCTCGAGGAACGACTGGTCGCGACGCTCAAGGCCGCGGGCTGGGATCGCGCCGACGCCCCCGTCTTCATCCAGTCGTTCGAGGTCAACAACCTCAAGAAGCTCAGGACGATGACGAAGGTCCGGCTGATCCAGCTGATGGCCGGCAGCGAGGGGCCGGCGGACCATGCTTTCCCAAGCTATCGCGAGATGACGACGCCGGCCGGACTCAAGGCGGTGGCCGCCTATGCCTATGGCATCGGCCCCGAACTCACCCAGATCATCGCCAGCGACGGGACGCCCACCGGCCTTGTCGCCGATTCGCACGCCGCCGGGCTCCGCCTCCATCCCTGGACCTTCCGTGCGGAAAACGCGTTCCTGATGCCGGCCTATCGCAACGGCGCCAATCCGGCCGATCACGGGCGGCTGGTCGAGGAAATACGTCGTTTCCTCGATGCCGGGATCGATGGATTCTTCACCGATTTCCCGTATCTTGGCGTCGCCGCGCGCAATCAGGCCGCGGCCGCGCGCTGAGCTTGACCGCGCGCAGCACCAGGAAAATGCCCATGCTTCGCGCCCTCTCCCTTCTGCTCGTCGTGCCGCTGGCGGGCGGGTGCGTCGCCAAGACGGCGTGGAATGTCGCCACGGCGCCGGTCAAGGCCGGTGCCAAGGTGGTCGACTGGACCACGACCAGCCAGGACGAGGCCGACCGCAACCGCGGCCGCGAACTCCGCAAGCAGGAGGAACGCGACGCACGTGCGCGCCGGGAGCAGGAAAAGCGCTGTCGCCGCGACCCCGATCGCTGCACGGCCGAGCCGCGCTGAGGCGGCTCAGCCGCCCGGCGTCTCCACCGCCAGCGCCTCGGCCACTGCCGCGAGCACCGGCGCGCGCATCTGCACCCACAAATGGCTGCTGCGGACCTCGACCGCGCGTGCATCGGCGCTGCGACAGATCAGCCCGTTGACCAGACCGTCGCTGCGGCTCCAGATCGCCGTTGCCGGGACCGGCAGCGGCCCGGCGGCTTCGGCCAGCCATGCGCCGACCGACGGATCGTCGACCGGCGTGCCGCAAAACCATTCGAACGGGCGCCAGACATTGGTGGCCCGCGGATGGCCGGCATAGGGCGAGCTGATCGTCACCACCGCGCGAACGCAGTCGGGGCGCCGATGCGCGACGATCCGCGCCATGATCCCGCCCAGCGAGATCCCGACCAGCGCCACCGGCGCCCCGGCGCGCGCCGACATCGCCTCGATCCGGTCGATCAGCGCCTCGCCGTCGGCCCCGATGGTGCGCGGCCCCAGGTTGCGCCCCAGCCCCCAGCCCTCGGCTGCGTGGCCCAGCCGCCGCAGATGCGCGCAGAGCACCCGGTTCGATCCGTCGCCGTTGAACAGGCCGGGCAGCACCATCACCGGGCCACCCTTGCCGCGCGGCCCCTGCCCCAGCGCGCGCCAGTGTGCCGCCAGCTCGGCAAGGCCGAACGCGGCGCGCGGCGCCTCGGCGGCAAGGGCAAGCGGCGGGGGCGGTTGGTCGGGGGCGCTGGGAACAGCCCAGCTCATCGGCATATGCGGGTCCATTCCACCCCCACTGCACCCCATGCTATGTCTTGGCCATGAACAAAGAAACACATGTGCTGGAGAGCCCGCCCGAAGGTGCCGCGTCCGACTGGACGATTCCGCAGGCGTGGCAAGCCTATACCGCTGAAGAACATGCGACGTGGGACACGCTGTTCGCGCGTCAGGCGCGCCTGCTGCCCGGTCGCGCATCGCAGGCCTGGATGAACGGGCTGGAGGCGCTGCGCCTTTCCGAATCGGGCATCCCCAATTTCGAGGAGCTGTCCGAACGGCTGATGAAGCTGACCGGGTGGCAGGTCGTCGCCGTGCCCGGCCTCGTCCCCGACGACGTCTTTTTCGACCATATGGCCAATCGTCGCTTCGTCGCCGGCAATTTCATCCGCCGTCCCGACCAGCTCGACTATATCCAGGAACCCGACGTGTTCCACGACGTGTTCGGCCATGTCCCGATGCTCGCCGACCCGGTGTTCGCCGACTATCTCGAGGCCTATGGCCGCGGCGGGCGCCGCGCGCTCGAACTGGGTGCGCTCAGGCAGCTCGGCCGGCTCTACTGGTACACGGTCGAGTTCGGGCTGGTCGAGGAAGCCGACGGGCTGCGCATCTATGGCTCGGGAATCGTGTCGAGCTCGGCCGAAAGCGTCTTCGCGCTCGAAAGCGACAGCCCCAACCGGCTGCGCTTCGACATGAAGCGCGTGATGCGCACCGAGTACCGGATCGATGATTTTCAGCAGAATTATTTCGTCATCCCCAGTTTCGAGGCGTTGCTGCGCGAGACGCTCGAAACCGATTTCGCCCCGCTCTACGCCGAAATCCTGTCACAGCCCGATATCCCGATCGCCGCGATCGAGCCGGGCGACCAGGTCATCACCCGCGGCACGCAGCATTATGCCCGGAGCCGCGCCGGCGCGGTGACCGGATAGGCACCGGCCTCCGCCACCGGCCCAACGGGCCGGGGGCGGGACCGGGCTTCGGCGTTCAGATATCGAGCGCCCAGCCGTCGCGCCCCTTGGGGTCCGGCGGCGTCGTCGGCACATAGCGCGTGGCGCCGGCGGCCAGCCGCAGGATCGTCCAGTCGCCGCGACGGTCGACCAACTCCAGCGTACAGCCGCACGCCTCGAACGCCGCCACCACCTGCGCCCGCTGCGTCTCGAGCAGCCCGGCAAGCACGATCTTGGCGTTCGGCGCCGCAATGGCGGCAAGTTCGGGCGCCATCGACACCAGCGGCCCCGCCAGGATGTTGGCGATCACCAGGTCATAGGGCGCACCGGCGGTGATCGCGTCGGAAAGCGCGCCGTCGGCGACGATCAGCGCGACCCCGTCGATCGCATTGGCCGCGGCATTCTCGCGCGTGACGTCGATCGCGGCGGGATCGATGTCGGTCGCGGTGATCGTGGCATCGGGCCACAGCCACGCCGCGGCAAAGGCGAGCAGGCCGGTGCCGGTGCCGACGTCGATCACGTTTGCGAACGACCGCTCGGCCATGCCGTCGAGCATCGCCAGACAGCCGGAGGTGGTCGCATGGTGCCCGGTGCCGAACGCCCGCCCGGCGTCGATCCGGAAAGCCCGCCCGCCCGTCGGCGCTTCGGCGGGATGCGCGCTGGTGTGGACGACGAACCGCCCCTCGCGGATCGGCTCCAGCCCTTCCTGGCTCAGCGTCACCCAGTCCTGCGCGACAAGCGGCTCGACGACGGGCTCGACGCCCGCCGCGCTCGGCACCAGCGCCTTCAGCGCCGCCAGCATCGCGGCATCGGGCTCGTTTTCCAGATAGGCGTCGAGCCGCCAATGCTCGACATCGTCCTCCACCGTCTCGGTGGTCATCAGCACCGCGTCGATCTCGATCATGCCGGCATCGATCGCCTCGGCCTCGGCGCGGGTGCACGGAAGGGTCACCTTCCAGCTGTCGATCGCGGCCTCAGCGGACATAGCTGGCTCCATTCGCGTCGAGCACCGCCCCGGTCATCGACGCGGGGGCGTCGAGCGCGCAGAAGCGCACGATCGTCGCGATCTCCTCGGGCATCGCCACGCGGCCGAGCGGAATGTCGGCCAGCAGCTTGTCGCCGCCGCGGCTCTCCAGATAATCCTCGGCCATCCCCGTCATCGTGAAGCCGGGACAGACTGCAAACGCCAGGATGCCCTGCGCGGCATAGGCACGCGCGATCGACTTGGTCATGCCGACCATCCCCGCCTTCGATGCCGCATAGTGCCAGTGCGCCGGGCTGTCGCCGCGATAGGCGGCGCGGCTGGCGACGTTGATGATGCGGCCGCCCTGCCCGCGTTCCTGCCAGTGGCGCACCGCCAACCGGCACAGTTCGGCTGCGGCGGTGAGGTTGACGCGCATCGTGCGCTCCCATCCCTCGACCCACGCGTCATGATCGGCGTCGAGCGGATTGGCCTCGAAGATGCCCGCATTGTTGATGAGCACGTCGATCCGCCCGTCGAGCGCGTCGAGCGCCTGCCGCCAAAGCTGTTGCGGCGCCGCCGGATCGGTGAAATCGGCGGCGATGCCGCTGCGCGTGCCCTGCCCGACCAGAGCCACGCGTTCGTCGTCCGAAAACAGCCCGGCTGTCGCCGCGCCGATGCCCCGGCTGCTGCCGGTGAGAAGGATGTGCGTCGTCATGCGCCGGACCTAGCGCGCGACGGCGTCAGCGTCACCCCGCGATGCGTGCCCGGGCCTCAGGCCGCGACCGACGACGAGAAGCTGTCCGCCGCCGACCGCAGCTCGACCAGTCGCGCATTGGCGTCGGCGACATCGTGCTGAAGCGTCTCGATCTCGCGCGCGACATGCTTGGTGTCCTCGCGGATGGCGCCGATGGTGGCCGACATCGAATCGGCCGCCAATGCGGTTTCGTCGACGGCGGCGGTGATCGCGGTCACCGTCTGCGCCTGCACCTCCATCGCGGTGCGAATGCGGTTGGCGCTTTCCTGCACCTCGGCCACCGTCGCGCGGATCGACGCGTTGGTGTCGACCGTCGAGCGCGTCGCATGCTGGATCGCCGCGATCTTCGCCGCGATGTCGTCGGTCGCCCGCGCGGTCTGGTTCGCCAGGCTCTTCACCTCCTGCGCCACCACCGCAAAGCCGCGCCCCGCATCGCCTGCGCGCGCCGCCTCGATCGTCGCGTTCAGCGCCAGCAGGTTGGTCTGCCCCGCAATGTCGCGGATCAGCCCCAGGATCGATTCGATCGACTTGGCATGGTCGGACAGCGCCTCGCTCATCCCCACCGCCTCGCTCGCCTGGCTCGACGCGCGCGTCGCGATCTCCGCCGCCGCCTCGACTTCGGTGCGCGCGTCCTCGATCGCCCGGATCAGCCCCGCCGCGGTATGCGCCGCCTCGCGCATCGCCACCGCCGACTGCTCCGCCGCCGCCGCGACCTCGCTCGCCTTGCCCAGCATCCCGCGCGCCGATTGCGACGCGTCCTGCGCCTGCGCGCGCACGCGATCGGCAATCGCCGAGGCGCCGGTGATCGACTCGGCGATGTCCGACCGGAAGGTCTCGGCCTGTTGCTGGCGCTCGGCGCGCGCGATCTCGGCGTCGCGCTTGCCCAGTCCCGTCGCCATCAGTTCGGCCTCGAACATCGACATGCGCTGCATCACGTCGAACAGCCGCAGCTTGCGCGCCGCATCGTCGGCCAGCGCGGTGTCGATGATCCGCATCGTCGCGCTCTGCGCCGCCGAAAAGGCAGAGATCAGCGTCGACAACGGTACATGGGCGCGGTGCGCGGCGGCGGCATTGCGGAACGCCGTCTCCATCCAGTGCGGATCAAAGGGCCGCGAATATTTGGCCTCGGTATAGTCCGCGCTCTCGCGGATGCGCTTTTCCAGCCGTTCGGGGGTGAACAGCGGGCGCAGATGCGCCGACCCGGCCGAATCGAGATAATGGTCCCAGAAGCCGCGCGCGATCTTGTCGTAATGATCGGCCAGCATGGCATGGATTTCGGCGCAACCCTCGCGGATCGCGCCGTCCCAGTCATAGTCGCGCAGGCGCTGGGCGACGGGGCGACTATCCCCGCTCCAGCGCGCCGTCTCGCGCAGCTCCATGGTCGCTTCCTCTCCTCAAGCCGCGACTTTCGTGACGAAATCGCTGGCACTGCCCTTCAGCGAGCCGAGCTGGCCGTTGAGCGTCGAAAAACCCTGGCCCACCTGGTCGATCTGCGACGCCACCGCCTCGGTGTCCTCGCGGATGGCGCCGATGGTGGCCGACATCGAATCGGCCGCCAATGCGGTTTCGTCGACGGCGGCGGTGATCGCGGTCACCGTCTGCGCCTGCACCTCCATCGCGGTGCGGATGCGGTTGGCGCTTTCCTGCACCTCGGCCACCGTCGCGCGGATCGACGCGTTGGTGTCGACCGTCGAGCGCGTCGCATGCTGGATCGCCGCGATCTTCGCCGCGATGTCGTCGGTCGCCCGCGCGGTCTGGTTCGCCAGGCTCTTCACCTCCTGCGCCACCACCGCAAAGCCGCGCCCCGCATCGCCCGCCCGCGCCGCCTCGATCGTCGCGTTCAGCGCCAGCAGGTTGGTCTGCCCCGCAATGTCGCGGATCAGCCCCAGGATCGATTCGATCGACTTGGCATGGTCGGACAGCGCCTCGCTCATCCCCACCGCCTCGCTCGCCTGGCTCGACGCGCGCGTCGCGATCTCGGCCGCCGCCTCGACTTCGGTGCGCGCATCCTCGATCGCCCGGATCAGCCCCGCCGCCGTATGCGCCGCCTCGCGCATCGCCACCGCCGACTGCTCCGCCGCCGCCGCGACCTCGCTCGCCTTGCCCAGCATCCCGCGCGCCGATTGCGACGCGTCCTGCGCCTGCGAACGCAGGTCGGCGCCCTCGCGCGACGCGACCTCGACCGTCGAACCGATCGAATCGCGGAACTCGTTCGCCAGCCGGTCGCGCTCGATCTGCGCGCTGTGCTCGCGATACATGTTGTAGATTTCGACGGTGATGTCGCTTTCCAGCGCCGACAGCCGCATCAGCGTGTCGATCAGCTGCGGCAGGCGCGAATCATCGTTGCCGATCCGCCGCATCAGCACCGCCAGCGCGGCGCGGTCGCTTGCATTGATCATCGACAACAGCGCCATCGGCTGCACCTTGGCGACATAGGCGGCGGCGACCGATCGCTCGATCGATTCGATCCATCCCTTGCCCGCGGTGTCGAGGAAACGGTCGCGCAGAAAGCTGACGCCCAGCTCGATCATCCGGTCATGGTCGGCGGTCGCCCAGTCGCGCTCATGCGCGAAACAACGCTGCCACTGCTGCCAGAAAGCTTCTGAAATCGAACGGATTTCAGGTTCCAGCACCTCATAGGCGGCGCGGCTCGACGCCATCAGCGAACCGTCGAAATCAAAGATGCGCAGGCGCGCGCCGATGTCGATCTTGGCGCTCATCGTCCCGGCGGCGGGCAGGTCATTGGTCGAAGGCACGGTCGGCAGATCCCCTGCAACGGCCTGAAGCGGCCGCATTTTCCATCCCCAGCTATGCGCCGAACTGGTTAAGGGGGGGTTAGTCAGGGGCGCTGCCCCTTGATGCAGCTTGCATCCTCCGAACGGGGGTATAAGGAAGCCCCGTCGAAGCGAAAGGAACGTCCTTGGCCAACGTCCGCAATTCCGCGCGACCGCTGTCGCCCCACCTGTCGATCTGGAAATGGGGTCCGCACATGGCGGTCTCTATCATTCACCGCGCCACCGGCTCCGGCCTGGCGACCGTGGGCACGATCCTGTTCGTGTGGTGGCTCGCCGCGATGGCCTCGGGCCAGGCGGCTTATAATTTCTTCATCGATCTGTTCACGCTCCAGTCGGGCGCGCTCAACATTGTCGGGCTGGTGTTCGGCATCGGGCTGACGCTCGCCTTCTTCCAGCACATGGCGTCGGGCATCCGGCACCTCTTCCTGGACGCCGGCGTGAACTTCGAACTCAAGACGAACAAGCGGACGGCCCAGCTCACCTTCGTCTTTGCGGTCCTTGCCACCATCGCCTTCTGGGCCTTCATCTTCCTGGGGAAGCATCATGGGTGACGGCACCAAGCTCGGTCGCGTCCGCGGCCTCGGCTCTGCCAAGCATGGTGCCGCCGATTGGTGGCACCACAAGATCAGCGCCGGATCGAACCTGATCCTGGTGCCCTGGTTCCTGCTGTCGGTGGCGATGCTGCCGGCGTATGATTATGCGACGGTCACCGCCTGGATCGCCCAGCCGCTGGTCGCCGTTCCGCTGATCCTGCTCGTGGTCAGCGTCTTCTATCACTTCCACCACGGCCTGACCGTCGTGATCGAGGATTACCAGCACGACGAAACGCGCTTCGTGCTGCTGATCGCGCTGAAGTTCTTCGCCATCGCCGCGGGCACGCTGGCGGTGTTCTCGATCCTCAAGGTCGCCTTCACCGCGGGAGCAGTCGCATAATGACGACCGCCTACAAGATCATCGACCACACCTATGATGCCGTCGTCGTCGGCGCGGGCGGCGCGGGCCTCCGCGCGACCATGGGCATCGCGGAAAGCGGGCTCAAGACGGCCTGTATCACCAAGGTGTTTCCGACGCGCAGCCACACGGTCGCGGCGCAGGGCGGCATCGCCGCCAGCCTCGGCAACATGGGGCCGGACCACTGGACCTGGCACATGTACGACACCGTCAAGGGGTCGGACTGGCTCGGCGACCAGGACGCGATCGAGTATCTGACGCGCGAGGCACCCGCTGCGGTCTATGAACTCGAACATGCCGGCATGCCGTTCAGCCGCACCGACGAGGGCAAGATCTATCAGCGCCCGTTCGGCGGCATGATGCAGAACATGGGCGCCGGCCCGCCCGCGCAGCGCACCTGCGCCGCGGCCGACCGTACCGGCCATGCGATGCTGCACACGCTGTATCAGCAGAGCCTGAAGTACGACGCGGACTTCTTCATCGAATATTTCGCGCTCGACCTCATCATGGAGGCCGATGCCTCGGGCGTTCCCCAGTGCCGCGGCGTGATCGCGCTGTGCATGGAAGACGGCTCGATCCACCGCTTCCGCAGCCATGCGGTCGTGCTGGCGACCGGCGGTTACGGCCGCGTCTATCAGTCGGCCACCTCGGCGCACACCTGCACCGGCGACGGCGGCGGCATGGTGCTCCGCGCCGGACTGCCGCTCCAGGACATGGAGTTCGTCCAGTTCCACCCGACCGGCATCTACGGCGCGGGCGTGCTCATCACCGAGGGCGCGCGCGGCGAGGGCGGCTATCTCACCAACTCCGAGGGTGAGCGCTTCATGGAGCGCTATGCCCCCTCGGCGAAGGATCTCGCCAGCCGCGACGTCGTGTCGCGCTCGATGGCGATGGAGATCCGCGAAGGCCGCGGCGTGGGCAAGGAGAAGGATCATATCTACCTTCACCTGAACCATATCGACCCGAAGATCCTGGCAGAGCGCCTGCCCGGCATCACCGAGACCGGCAAGATCTTTGCCGGCGTCGACCTGACGCGCCAGCCGCTGCCGGTGGTCCCGACCGTCCACTACAATATGGGCGGCATCCCGACCAACTATCACGGCGAAGTCGTCACGCTCGCCAACGGCAACCCCGACACGGTCGTTCCCGGCCTGTTCGCGGTGGGCGAGGCAGCGTGCGTGTCGGTCCACGGCGCGAACCGCCTGGGCTCGAACTCGCTGATCGACCTCGTCGTGTTCGGGCGCGCCACCGGCAAGCGCATCGCCGAGATCATCAAGCCGAACACCCCGCATCATCCGCTGCCCAAGGGCTCGGAAGAGGCGGCGCTGAGCCGGCTCGATCATTTCCGCCATGCCAAGGGCGGCACCGCCACCGCGGCGATCCGTATCGACATGCAGAAGACGATGCAGCGCCACTGCGCCGTGTTCCGCACGCACGAGCTGATGGCCGAGGGTATCGAGCACATGGACCAGGTCTATGCCTCGATGCAGGACGTGAGCATCGCCGACCGTTCGCTGATCTGGAACACCGACCTGATCGAGACGCTCGAGCTCGACAACCTGCTCGTCCAGGCCCAGGTCACGATCCGCTCGGCGATCAACCGCAAGGAAAGCCGCGGCGCACACATGCACGAGGATCATCCGGATCGCGACGACGCGAACTGGATGAAGCACACCATCGCCTGGCACGAAGGCTGGGGCGGCAAGGGCGGCGCGGTCTCGATCGACTACCGCCCGGTGCACGACTACACGCTCACCGACGAGATCGAGTACATCAAGCCCAAGAAGCGCGTGTACTGATCGCCGTCCGGCAGCGCCGGTCGCAGGAAAATGGGGGGAGGGTGCCCGGCGGCGCCCTCCCCCTTTCCGTATCCGCCGCCCGCATGTCGCGATCGCGGCTTGACTCGCCCGCCCCCCGCTTCAGACTGGTCGCGACAAGGGATCGGCGGGGTCGTGCGCATGCGTCTTCGGGGATTGGCCGGTGCGTTGATGGGTTTCGCCCTGCTCGGGGTCGCGCCGGCGCACGCCCAGGCGGTCGCCCCGCCCGAACACCGCCGCGACTGGCCACCGCTCATCGGCAGCGACGAGGATCCCGCGACCGCAATCGACGCCGCGCCCCAGCTCGAACGCGGCCGGACCCCTGCGGCGCTGCTCGACCAGCATCGCCGCCTCGCCCGCACACTCGACGCGCTCGCACCGCAACGGCACGGCGTCGTCGACGCCTATGTCCTCACGGTCGCGCTCGACAGCGACGCCGTCTTCGCGCGCGAGGCGCGCGAGGCGGGCCGCGTCCTTGCCCGCCGCTATGATGCCGGCAGCCGCACGCTCACGCTTGCAGGCGCCACCGGGCGCGATCCCGACGACCTGCCGCACGGCAGCCTCGCCACGCTCGCGGTCGCGCTCGCCCGCGTCGCCGAGCGGATGGACCCGCGCGAGGATGTGCTCGTGCTCTACCTCACCGCGCACGGGGCGCGCGCGGGCATCGCCTATCACGACGGCGATCAGGGCTATGGCCTGCTCTCGCCCGCGCGCCTCGCCGCGATGCTCGACGGGCTCGGCATCCGCCGCCGGCTGGTGATGCTGTCGGCCTGCTATTCGGGGGTATTCGTGCCGCTGCTCGCCTCGCCCGACACGGTGCTGCTCACCGCCGCGTCGAGCGAGCGGACCTCGTTCGGCTGCCGCGCCGACAATGACTGGACCTTCTTCGGCGACGCGCTGGTCAACCATGCGCTGCGCCGCCCGCAGCCGTTCGAGGGCGCCGCGACCGAGGCACGCGACTCGATCAGCCGGTGGGAGATCGCCGCGCGCCTGCCCCCGTCGGATCCCCAGCTCTCGATCGGCGCCGACGCCGCCGGGTGGCTCGCCCGGCTCGAAGCGCGACTGCCCGCCACTGCGACGGCGCCGGTCGGCGCCCCCGCCACCGCCGCGCTCGATCGCTAGTTCGGGGCCGAACCGGCGCTTCGATCCCCACGATATGCACATGAACGCCGGTACGGGTTGCATCGGGTGTTGAGCCGGTCCAAGGGATTGGCTATCGGGCACCCCAGAAAAGGAACATCCGATGGCCGAATTTCTCCTGCCGAAGAACAGCAAGATCACCTCTGGCAAGGAGCACAAAGCCGATCCGGGCGCACAGCGGGTCAAGAAGTTCAAGATCTACCGCTACGATCCGGATGCGGGCGAGAATCCGCGTTACGACACGTTCGAGGTCGATCTCGACGAGTGCGGCCCCATGGTCCTCGACGCGCTGATCAAGATCAAGGGCGAGCAGGACAGCTCGCTCACGTTCCGCCGCTCGTGCCGTGAGGGTATCTGCGGCTCGTGCGCGATGAACATCGACGGTCGCAACGGCCTCGCCTGCACCACCGCCATCGAGGACATCAAGGGCGAGATTCGCATCACGCCGCTGCCGCACATGGACGTGATCAAGGACCTCGTGCCCGATTTCACGCACTTCTATGCGCAATATGCCTCGATCAAGCCGTGGCTCCAGACGGTGTCGACCACGCCGTCGGGCAAGGAACGGCTCCAGACGCCCGAACAGCGCGACAAGCTCGACGGGCTGTACGAGTGCATCCTGTGCGCCTGCTGCTCGACCTCGTGCCCCAGCTACTGGTGGAACTCGGACCGCTTCCTCGGTCCGGCGATCCTGCTCCAGGCCTATCGCTGGCTCGCCGACTCGCGCGACGAAATGACCGGCGAGCGCCTCGACCAGCTCGAGGATCCGTTCCGCCTCTATCGCTGCCACACCATCATGAACTGCGCGAATGTGTGCCCCAAGGGCCTCTCGCCCGCCAAGGCGATCGCGGAAATCAAGAAGATGGAAGCCGAGCGGTCGTTTTGAACGCCGAATCGCCGTTGAATCGATCGGAAAGTGGGATGGAGGCGGCTCCGTCCCACTTTCGCTATGCGCCCGATCCGCGGCATCCCGGCTGGATGCTGTGGGAGCTGGCCGACGACGGGCGGTTCAACCAGGTCTATGGCCCGCTGGGCGTCCGGGCTGAGGGCGCGGGCGTCCGCGTCCGCATGTGGCCCGAACGCCGCCATTCGAACCTCAGCGACATCGTCCATGGCGGCGCGCTGCTCGGCTTTGCCGACATGGCGCTGTTCGCCGGCGCGCACGGGCTCGGCATCGAATTCACCGGCCCGGCCGCGACGCTCGACCTGTCGATGCGCTTCGTCGCCGGCGCGCCGACCGATGGCGGCCCCGTCGACGCCGTGCTCGAATTGCTGCGCGAGACCGGGCGGCTGGTCTTCCTGCGCGGCGTGATGATGCAGGGCGACGCCGTCATCACCGACTTTACCGGCACGATCCGCAAGCCTTCGCGCCCGCGCGCCGCGCCCTGATTCCGGCGCGACCGCCGGCCGCGCCCACAGACGAGTGTATCGATGAGCCGAGTTCCCGATCGTTATCGCGCGCTGGTGGCCGCGGGCGAGTTGCGCCCCGACGCCGAACAGGCTGCCGCCGCCGAACGCCTCGGTGCGCTTCAGGCCGAGCTTGAGGAAAGCCCGCGCAAGGGCAGCATCCTGTGGCGGATCACCGGGCGCAAGCCGGCGGCGCCGCGCGGCGTCTATATGTGGGGCGGCGTCGGCCGCGGCAAATCGATGCTGATGGACCTGCTGTTCGACTGCGTCGCCATCCCCAACAAGCGCCGCGTCCATTTCCACGAGTTCATGCTCGAGGTTCACGAGCGGCTCAACGTCGAGCGTCAGAAGGACACGCCCGATCCCGTGATCGCGGTCGCCGCCGCGATGGCGGCCGATCTGCGGCTGCTCGCCTTTGACGAGATGGTGGTCAACAACGCCGCCGACGCGATGATCCTGTCGCGGCTGTTCACCGAGATGATGGCGAACGGGCTCACCGTCGTCGCCACCTCGAACCGCCCGCCCCACGATCTCTACAAGGACGGGCTCAATCGCCAGCTCTTCCTTCCCTTCATCGCGCTGATCGAGGCGCGGATGGACGTGCTGACGCTCAACGGTCCGGTCGATTACCGGCTCGACCGGCTGGGAACGATGCAGACCTGGCTCGTCCCCAACGGGCCGGAGGCGACGGCGACGCTGTCCGCGGCCTTTTTCCGCCTCACCGACTATCCGGTCGAGGATCGCGCCCGCGTTCCCGCACTCGACCTGGCCGTTCCGGGCGGACGCACGATCCATGTGCCCAAGGCGGTCAAGGGCGTGGCGGTGTTCTCGTTCAAGCGGCTGTGCGGCGAGGCGCGCGGCGCCGCCGATTATCTGGCGATCGCGCATCGCTTCCACACGGTGATCGTGGTCGGCATCCCGCGGCTGGGGCCGGAGAACCGCAACGAGGCCGCGCGCTTCGTCACGCTGATCGACGCGCTCTACGAAAACCGCGTCAAGCTGCTCGCGGCCGCCGATGCCGATCCCGACACGCTCTATATGGAGGGCGACGGACGCTTCGAGTTCGAACGCACCGTTTCGCGGCTGCACGAAATGGGGTCCGATTCGTATCTTGCCGCGGGGCATGGCGAGGCCTGACCGGTCCGGCGGCGCCGCCGTCGGTCGGTTTCAGTTGCCCTCGCCTTCGGCCTCTGCCGCCCCCGCCGCGTCGCGCGTCTCCATCCGATAGTCGAAACGGATCCGGACCCAGCTGCCGACGAGCGCGCGCCCGCCGACACGCGGCGGCAGGACGCGGAACTGCCACGCCGCCTGGCGCAGCGCGCCGGCAAAGCCCGAACCCGGCGGGCTCTCGCCCAGTTCCTGGCAATCGACCACGCGATAGCCCGGCGCGGTCCGGCATGCGACGAGCCCCCAGCCCGAACGGCGCGCGCGGCTGGGGATATAGGGCGCCATCTGCGCCCGGCGGGGTCGCGTGTACCAGTCGGCGGCATAGAGCGTCTCGCCGCGCGGCCCCTTCCCCACCACCGCGCTGTCGGCCGACACCCCGCCGCCGCCGCCCGCCGCCTCGGCGCGCTCGCTCGTCGACGCCGCCGCGCCGGCGGGCTGTCGCGCCAGGTCCGATGCCGCGAAGTCGCGCCGCGTCAGCCGCACGAAATTGGCGGGCAGTGTGGCCGGCGTCGTCTCGACCAGCGGCGAGGGCGCCGGGCTCGGCGCCGCCCGCGGCCGTGGCGCCTCGGCAGGCCGCGCGCGCGTCTCGCCCGATTGGGGCGCCGTGCGCTGCGCGGGCTTGGCATCGGGCACCACCGTCGGCGCGTCGTTCGACCCGATCGCATGGTCGAGGCCGAAGGTCAGCGGGACGCGCGGCGGCTTGGGGCGCAGCGTCGGCATCAGCGCATAGGCCAGCATCAGCCCGATCAGCAGTTCGACCGCCAGCGCCAGCCCTGCCGCGGGACCGCGCCGGCGCAGGCGCGCGCGCCATCCGGCAAGGGGCCAGCGATCGGCCGCGGAGGCCTGCGGGAAGTGCATGTCCTGGATCGTCCGTCACGGCGCGGCAGAAGGCCGCGGCGGCGCCACGCTAGCCGCTGACGCGGTGCAGCGAAAGCCCCGGCGGATCGCATCGCCACGCCCGCCGGGCTTGGGCTGTACGGGCGGACATGCTAGGATAAGCGCCGTTGTTGACATGCGTTCGCAGGCGGCTCCGCACTGCGCGGGAACGGCTTTGCCCGAGCTTATTGCAGTTGCAAATCGTTATCAGAAATAAATCCGGGCCCGCGCGTTTCCCGGCTTGCCGCCACTCTATTATACGCCTAAGCCCGGCGCGCTTTCCAATGGGCGCCGTTACTGCGCCCGCGGCTGCTTGAACCAAAGCAAGGGAGATTCCATGGCCCGCAAGAAGATCGCGCTGATCGGCTCTGGCATGATCGGCGGTACGCTCGCGCACCTCGCCGCCATGCGCGAGCTGGGTGACATCGTCCTGTTCGACATCGCCGAGGGCACGCCGCAGGGCAAGGCGCTCGACATCGCCCAGTCCGGCCCCGTCGACGGTTTCGACGCCAGCCTCAAGGGCGCGAACAGCTACGAGGACATTGCCGGCGCCGACGTCTGCATCGTCACCGCGGGCGTTCCGCGCAAGCCCGGCATGAGCCGCGACGACCTGCTCGGCATCAACCTCAAGGTGATGAAGGCGGTCGGCGAGGGCATTGCCAAGCACGCCCCCGACGCGTTCGTCATCTGCATCACCAACCCGCTCGACGCGATGGTGTGGGCGCTGCGCGAATTCTCGGGCCTGCCGCACAACAAGGTGGTCGGCATGGCCGGCGTGCTCGACTCGGCGCGCTTCCGCACCTTCCTCGCCGAGGAGTTCCAGGTGTCGGTCGAGGACGTCACGGCGTTCGTGCTCGGCGGCCATGGCGACACCATGGTCCCGGTCGTCGAATATTCGACCGTCGCGGGCATCCCGATCCCCGACCTCATCAAGATGGGCTGGTCGACCCAGGAGCGCATCGACGCGATCGTTCAGCGCACCCGCTCGGGCGGCGGCGAGATCGTCGGCCTGCTCAAGACCGGCTCGGCCTATTACGCCCCCGCCACCAGCGCGATCGCGATGGCGGAGAGCTATCTGAAGGACAAGAAGCGCCTGCTGCCCTGCGCGGCGCACCTCACCGGCCAGTACGGCGTCGACGACCTTTACGTCGGCGTCCCGATCATCATCGGCGCGAACGGTGTCGAGCGCGTGGTCGAGATCGAGCTGCGCGGCGACGCCAAGGCGAACTTCGACGTCTCGGTCGAGGCGGTGAAGGAACTGCTCGTCGCGTGCAAGAACATCGACGAATCGCTGAAGTGATGTACTGCCCCCGGTGCAAGCCGGGGGCAAAACGGCTAGACGCCCCCTCGTAAGGAGAGATCCCGGCCGGTGCCGGGATGCGAGCAAGGACGAACCCACCGATGAGCATTCTCGTCGACAAGAATACCAAGGTCATCGTGCAGGGCATGACCGGCGCGACCGGCACCTTCCACACCGAACAGGCGCTTGCCTATGGCACGCAGATGGTCGGCGGCGTCACGCCCGGCAAGGGCGGCAGCACGCATATCGGCCTGCCCGTGTTCGACACCGTCGCCGACGCCGTGTCGAAGACCGGCGCCAGCGCCTCGGTCATCTATGTTCCGCCGCCCTTCGCGGCCGACTCGATCCTCGAGGCGATCGACGCCGAAGTGCCGCTGATCGTCTGCATCACCGAGGGCATTCCGGTGCTCGACATGGTGAAGGTCAAGCGCGCGCTGTCGGGCTCGAAGTCGCGCCTGATCGGTCCGAACTGCCCCGGCGTGCTGACGCCGGGCGAGTGCAAGATCGGCATCATGCCGGGCTCGATCTTCTCGAAGGGCTCGGTGGGCGTCGTGTCGCGCTCGGGCACGCTCACCTACGAGGCGGTGTTCCAGACGACCAACGCAGGCCTGGGCCAGACCACCGCGGTCGGCATCGGCGGCGACCCCGTCAACGGCACCAACTTCATCGACGTGCTCGAGCTGTTCCTCGCCGACGACAAGACCGAATCGATCATCATGATCGGTGAGATCGGCGGTTCGGCCGAGGAAGAGGCCGCGCAGTTCCTGAAGGACGAGGCCAAGCGGGGCCGCAAGAAGCCGATGGTCGGCTTCATCGCGGGCCGCACGGCGCCTCCGGGCCGTCGCATGGGCCATGCCGGCGCGATCGTGTCGGGCGGCCAGGGCGGCGCCGAGGACAAGATCGCGGCGATGGAAAGCGCGGGCATCCGCGTTGCCGCCAGCCCCTCGGAGCTCGGCTCGACGCTCGTCGAGGTGCTCAAGGGCTGAACCGCACCGGCCCCCTTCCCATATGGGCGGGGGCCGTTGCCGACGGACTGGGCGTTCGGACGGGGGAACCCGCGCCAGCGCCCAGCGTCGTCCCAGGTCCGGTCCGCCGGCCCTCGGTCGACGTTTTCTACGGGGCGCCGCGCGCGGGTCGGCGGCGTCTCGCCATCGCCGGGCACCGCCACCCGGCGCCGCGACCCGAGTAGCGAAGTTCCGCTCCACGAGCCGGGCGGAGCAGTAGGGATGAGCAGCAATGGGCTATGAAGGCCTCGATTTCGACGAGATTGCCGGCGGCGTCAGCCCGGCCTTCGTCGAGACTCTGTACCGTCGCTTCAAGAGCGACCCCAATTCGGTCGAACCCGGCTGGCGCAGCTGGTTCGACGGCCTCGAGTCCACCGCCAGCGGGCCGAGCTGGGCCAATCCGCGCTGGCCGCTGAGCGAGACCGACTCGCTCACCGCCGCGCTCGACCCGACCCAGATGGAGCCGGCGCCCAAGCCCGCCAAGGGCGGCAGCCAGCCCAAGCCCGCCGCGGCTCCCGCGTCGGAAGCAGACATTGCCAAGGCTGCGGGCGATTCGATCCGCGCGATGCTGCTGATCCGCACCTATCGCGTGCGCGGTCACCTCGCCGCCAATCTCGATCCGCTCGGCCTGTCGCGCCACGACCTGCCCGCCGACCTCACGCCCGAATATCACGGCTTCACCGCCGCCGATCTCGATCGTCCGGTCTATATGGGCGGCGTGCTCGGCCTCGAGAAGACGACCGTGCGCGAGCTGGTCGCGATCCTGCGGGCCAATTACTGCGGCAATGTCGGCCTCGAATACATGCACATCGCCGATGTCGAGGAGCGCCGCTTCCTCCAGGAGCGCATGGAGGGCAAGGACAAGGCGATCACCTTCACCGCCGACGGCAAGAAGGCGATCCTGTCCAAGGTGATCGAGGCCGAGCAGTGGGAAAAGTTCCTCGGCAAGAAATATGTCGGCACCAAGCGCTTCGGCCTTGATGGCGGCGAGGCGATGATCCCCGCGCTCGAGGCGGTGATCAAATATGGCGGCCAGATGGGCGTGCGCGAGATCGTGTACGGCATGGCGCACCGCGGCCGCCTCAACGTCCTCGCCAACGTGATGGCAAAGCCGTTCCGCGTCATCTTCCACGAATTCGCCGGCGGCTCGGCCAATCCCGAGGATGTCGGCGGTTCGGGCGACGTGAAGTACCACCTCGGCACCTCGACCGACCGCGAGTTCGACGGCATCAGCGTCCATATGTCGCTGGTCGCCAACCCCTCGCACCTCGAGGCGGTCGATCCGGTCGTGCTCGGCAAGGTGCGCGCGCTCCAGACGATCCGCGGCGACCTCGGCAAGCACGAACAGGCGCTGCCGGTGCTCATCCACGGCGACGCGGCCTTTGCGGGCCAGGGCATCGTCTGGGAAACGCTCGGCTTCTCGGGCATCCGCGGCTACAACACCGGCGGCTGCATCCACTTCGTCATCAACAACCAGATCGGCTTCACGACCAGCCCGCAGTTCGCGCGCTCGTCGCCCTATCCGTCGGATGTTGCCAAGGGCGTCCAGGCGCCGATCCTGCACGTCAACGGCGACGATCCCGAAGCCGTGACCTTCGCGTGCAAGATCGCGATCGAGTTCCGTCAGACCTTCCACCGCGACATCGTGATCGACATGTGGTGCTATCGCCGCTTCGGTCACAACGAGGGTGACGAGCCCAGCTTCACCCAGCCGCTGATGTACGCCAAGATCAAGCAGCACCCGCCGGTGAGCGCGGTCTATGGCGAGCGGCTGAAGGCCGAGGGCGTGGTCGATCAGGCCTTCATCGACGAAAAGACGCACCAGTTCACCACGCTGCTCGAAGGCGAGTTCGACGCGGGCAAGACCTATCTGCCCAACAAGGCGGACTGGTTCGCCGGCCGCTGGTCGGGCCTCGGTGCGCCGGCCGACGCCGAAACCGCGCGCCGCAACGTCGAGACCGGCATCGAAAAGAAGCTGTTCGACAGCCTGGGCCGCACGCTGACCACCGTTCCCGAAGGGCACGAGATCCACAAGACGCTCGCCCGCGTGCTCGATGCCAAGCGCGAGATGTTCAAGTCGGGCCAGAATTTCGACTGGGCGACCGGCGAGGCGCTCGCCTTCGGGTCGCTGCTGTCGGAAGGCTTCGGCGTCCGCCTCTCGGGCCAGGATTCGGGTCGCGGCACCTTCTCGCAGCGCCACGCGGTCTGGGTCGATCAGAAGACCGAGACCAAGTATATCCCGCTGTCGACCGTGCCGCACGGCCGGTTCGAGGTGCTCGACTCGCCGCTCAGCGAATATGGCGTGCTCGGCTTCGAATATGGCTATGCGCTTGCCGACCCCAAGTCGCTGGTGCTGTGGGAGGCGCAGTTCGGTGACTTCGTCAACGGCGCGCAGATCATGATCGACCAGTTCATCGCGTCGGGCGAGTCCAAGTGGCTCCGCGCCAACGGCCTGGTGATGCTGCTGCCGCACGGTTATGAGGGTCAGGGCCCCGAGCACAGCTCGGCGCGTCCGGAACGCTTCCTCCAGCTCTGCGCGCAGGACAATATGCAGGTGGTGAACATCACCACCCCGGCCAACTATTTCCACCTGCTGCGCCGGCAGATGCATCGCACCTTCCGCAAGCCGCTCATCCAGTTCACGCCCAAGTCGCTGCTCCGCCACAAGATGGCGGTGTCGAGCGCCGAGGACTTCCTGGGTGAAAGCCACTTCAAGCGCATCCTGTCGGACCCCAACGCGCCGGCGGACAAGGACGTGAAGCGGCTGGTGCTGTGCACCGGCAAGGTCGCCTACGACCTTATCGAGGCGCGCGACGCGGCAGGCGACAAGAACACCACGATCGTCCGGATCGAGCAGCTCTACCCGTTCCCGGGCGAGCCGCTCACCGAACGCCTGAAGCGCATGACCAATCTCGAGGATGTGGTCTGGGCGCAGGAAGAACCGAAGAACAATGGCTATTGGTTCTTCGTCGAGCCGCTGATCGAGCAGTGCCTGATCGACGCGGGCGTCAAGCCGCAGCGTCCGCGCTATGCGGGCCGCGCCGCGGCGGCCTCGCCCGCCACCGGCCTGATGAAGCGCCACACCGCCGAGCAGGGCGCGCTCGTTGCCGACGCGCTCGGCCATAATGTCCGCGAAGAAATCCGCCGTACCCGGAAGGCTTGAACATGACTGACGTGAAGGTGCCCGTTCTGGGCGAATCGATCACCGAGGCGACGCTCGGCGAATGGCTGAAGAACCCCGGCGACCCCGTGAAGCTCGACGAGCCGATCGCCAGCCTTGAAACCGACAAGGTGTCGGTCGAGGTGCCGTCGCCGGTGGCCGGCGTGATGGGCCAGCAGCTCGTCAAGGTCGGTGACACGGTCGAGGTCGGCGCGCTGCTCGCGACCATCGAGGATGGCGCCGCCGGTGCTGCCGCGGCACCTGCCGCCGCGGCTGCCCCCGCCGCCGCTCCCGCGCCTGCCGCAGCGCCGGCTGCCGATGCAGCCGCGCTGTCGCCGTCGGTGCGCCGTGCGGTGCTCGAAACCGGCGTCGATCCCTCGACGGTGCAGGGCACCGGCAAGGACGGCCGGCTGACCAAGGAAGACGTGCTCGCCGCCGCGACGGCCAAGCCCGCTGCGGCGCCGGCCCCGGCTGCGGCGCCCGCCGCCGCCCCGGCCGCGACCGGCGGTCGCAAGGAAGAGCGCGTGCGGATGACGCGTCTGCGCCAGACGGTCGCCAAGCGCCTCAAGGAAGCGCAGAACACCGCCGCCATGCTCACCACGTTCAACGACGTGGACATGGGCGCGGTGATCGAGGCGCGCACCAAGTACAAGGATCTGTTCGAAAAGAAGCACGGCGTCCGCCTCGGCTTCATGGGCTTCTTCGTGAAGGCCGCGTGCATGGCGCTCAAGGACATCCCCGGCGTCAACGGCTCGATCGAGGGCGATGAGATCGTCTATCACGACTATTGCGACATCTCGGTCGCGGTGTCGGCGCCGAACGGCCTCGTCGTCCCGGTGATCCGCGACGCGCAGGACCTGTCGGTCGCCGGGATCGAAAAGACGATCGGCGACTTCGGCCGCCGCGCCAAGGACGGCACGCTCAAGATGGAAGAGATGAAGGGCGGCACCTTCACCATCTCGAACGGCGGCGTGTTCGGCTCGCTGATGTCGACCCCGATCATCAACCCGCCGCAGTCGGCGGTGCTGGGCCTCCACCGCATCGAGGATCGCCCGGTCGTCCGCAACGGCCAGGTCGTCATCCGCCCGATGATGTACATGGCGCTCAGCTACGACCACCGCTTGATCGACGGTCGCGAGGCGGTGACCTTCCTCGTCGCGATCAAGAACGCGATGGAAGACCCCACGCGTCTGCTGATCGACCTGTAATCGCCCGCGCCCCTGCGAAAGCAGGGGCGCAGGGTAGGAAAATGCATCGCCTGCGACCCTGTGCTCCTGCCTTGGCAGGAGCACGAATTTTGAAGCCGGCCCGCGCCCCTGCGAAAGCAGGGATCGGCAATCCCGGGCGACAGGGCTGACGGTTTTGGGCGCCCGCAAGCGCACGCATGGAGCGAACAATGGCTGAATATGATTTCGACGTCCTGATCATCGGTGCCGGCCCCGGCGGCTATGTCGCCGCGATCCGCGCCGCGCAGCTGGGCCTCAAGACCGCCTGCGCCGAAAGCCGCGAGACGCTGGGCGGCACCTGCCTCAACGTCGGCTGCATCCCCTCCAAGGCGATGCTCCACGCGTCCGAATATTTCGACGCCGCCGCCAACGGCGCGATGGCGAAGCTGGGCATCAAGGTCACGCCCGAGCTCGACCTCGACACCATGCACGGCCAGCGCCGCGACGCGGTGAAGCAGCTCACCGGCGGCATCGAGTTCCTCTTCAAGAAGAACAAGGTCACCTGGCTCAAGGGCCGTGCCAGCTTCGAGGATGCGCACACCGTCACCGTCGGCGACCAGAAGGTGACGGCAAAGAACATCGTCATCGCCACCGGCTCGTCGGTCACCCCGCTGCCGGGCGTGACGATCGACCAGAAGGTCGTGGTCGATTCCACCGGCGCGCTCGAACTGCCCAAGGTTCCTGGGCACATGGTCGTCATCGGCGGCGGCGTGATCGGGCTCGAACTCGGCAGCGTGTGGCGCCGCCTCGGCGCCAAGGTCACCTGCGTCGAATATCTCGACCAGATCCTGCCGGGCATGGACGGCGACGTCCGCAAGGAAGCCAACAAGATCTTCCGCAAGCAGGGCATCGAATTCAAGCTGGGCACCAAGGTGACCGGCGTGGCGGTGAACGGCGACAAGGCCACCCTCACCCTCGAACCCGCCGCCGGCGGCGCGGCCGAGACGATCGAGGCCGATGTCGTGCTGGTGTCGATCGGCCGTCGTCCGAACACCGACGGACTGGGCCTCGACAAGATCGGCCTCGCCACCAACCAGCGTGGCCAGATCGAGACCGACCACAGCTTCCGCACCAAGGTCGACGGCGTGTGGGCGATCGGCGACGTGATCCCCGGTCCGATGCTCGCGCACAAGGCCGAGGACGAGGGCATTGCGGTGGCCGAGAACATCGCCGGCCAGACCGGCATCGTGAACCACGACGTCATCCCCAGCGTCGTCTACACCTGGCCCGAAATCGCCGGCGTCGGCCTGACCGAAGAGGCGGCCAAGGAGCGCGGCGAGGTAAAGGTCGGCAAGTTCCCGATGCTCGCGAACAGCCGCGCCAAGACCAACCACGAGCCCGACGGCTTCGTGAAGATCATCGCCGATGCCAAGACCGACCGCGTGCTCGGCGTGTGGGCGATCGCCAGCGTCGCCGGCACGATGATCGCCCAGGCCGCGCAGGCGATGGAGTTCGGCGCGACCAGCGAGGACATCGCCTATACCTGCCACGCGCACCCGACGCATTCCGAGGCGATCAAGGAAGCGGCGATGGGCGTGCAGGGCAAGCCGATCCACATCTGATGTTCGACTTTCTCGGCGCGGTCATGCTGCTCGGCATGGCCGCGCCGATGCCGTTTCCGGCGCAGGACGATCCGGTGATCGACGTCCCCGCCGACGATCCCGAGCTGCGCGCCGCCGTCGTGCGCGCCCGCGCCGGCCTCCCCGTCTTTTTCGGCCACGCCACCGCGCCCGGCCCCGGCGAGACCGGCTTCCTCGTCAAGTTCGACATCGTGCCCCAGGGGCACGGCGAATTCGTCTGGGGCGAGGTGATCGCGCATCAGGGTGACGAGACGCTCGTCCGCCTCGTCAACACGCCGCGCGCGCCCGGCTTCGCGCTCGGCCAGCAGCTCCGCGTCCGCGACGGCGAGGTCGTCGACTGGGCCTATTGGCGCGACGGCACGATGGTCGGCGGCGCGACGATCCGCGTCCTCATCGCCCGCATGCCCCCCGCCGCAGCGCGCGCGCTCCGCGACCGGCTGGGCTGGTAACGACGCGGCCCCTCATCTTCGCTCGATATACCAAGGCTTTACGGTTCCCTCGGCACGGTCGGCGCTCTGTTTTCCGGAGTGCCCGCATGCCTTCGATCGAATTTCTGAGCAGCATCGCCACCGTCGCCGCGCTGGCGATCGCCATCTGGCAACTTTATCTCCAGCGCCGCGAGATCGAACGCGGCAACCGCCTCAACGCACTGCTTCAGTTCGAGGCGCTGCTGCGCAGCCAGATCGAGGCGCGCGAACGCGTGATCGAGGGGCTGAAGGCCGCCAACCGCTCCTATGCCCCGCTCGCTGACAAGGTGAACCGGCGCTACCGCCCCGTTCACCGCCGGATCGAACAGCGCATCTTCGCGATGGCGCGCGAGAACGCGCCCGACATCGACCTTGCCGAGATCGAGGATCTGCTCGCGCCCGCGCCCGAAGTCCGCGCGGGCTGAGCCGTCACGCCGCCTGGTCCGGCCCGCCCCGCCCGGCCGTCGCGAAGCGCGCGACCACCAGCGTCAGCAATCCGGCGATCGCCGCCGCCAGCCACACCGCGTTCCATCCCCACAGCCGCTGGCTCGCCGCGCCCGACACCGCGCCGGCGAGAAAGCCCGACCACAGCGCCAGATACGGTACCCAGTCGAACCGCCCCGGCTCGCCGATCAGCGCCGCGGCCAGCTTCTGCCCCAGCTTGACCAGCGTGCCCGTCATATAGGTGACGCCGATCGAGACCTCGCCGTTACGCTGGAACATGCCGTTCTCGCACCCCATCGCGCTCGCCAGCAGCAGCAGCGCGATCGTGCTCTGCGGCACCAGCGTCCCCACCACCGCGGCGGCGAGCAGCAACAGCGTCACCACCGCCATCACCGCGGGCTGGCGCCGCGCCGGCCCGGCGGCGCGGTCGACCACGGTCGCCACGATCACGCCGCTCACAAAGCACAGGATCAGCGCGCCCGCGACGATCGCGTCGCCCGCCGACCCGCCGCCGATCCCGGCGCCCAGCCGCGTCGTATTGCCGCTCATGAACGAGGCGAAGAAGGCGCCGAAGCTCGTGAAGGCCAGCGCGTCGACAAATCCGGCCAGCGCTGCGAGGATGATGGCAAGCGCCGCCCAGCGAGACTCAGTACGATGCATGCGCGCCTTTTGCCGCAGTGCGGCGGCGCTCGCCAGCCCCGTCGTCGCATCGCGCCGGCCGATTGGCGCCGCTCGCCCGTTGACGTGCCCCCGCGCCGTGCCAAAGATGCGCGCGATGGACCCCGATATCGCCACCCAGATCGGCCCGCTGCTGCCCTGGCTCGACCTGTTCGGCATCGCCGTGTTCGCCGCCACCGGCGCGCTCTCGGCGGCCAAGCGCGCGCAGACCTTCGTCACCGCCGCCTTTTTCGCGCTCATCACCGGCGTCGGCGGCGGGACGGTGCGCGACCTGCTGATCGGCGCGCCGGTCTTCTGGGTGCACGATGCCAAGGTCGCCTCGCTCTGCCTCGCGATGGCGCTGCTCGTCTGGGTGACGCCCGAACGCTGGTGGAACGACAAGAGCTTTCAATGGCTCGATGCGCTCGGCCTCGCCGCCTATGCCGCGTTCGGCGCCGCCAAGTCGCTCGGCTACGGCATCCCGCCGGTGCCTGCGGCGGTGATGGGCGTCGTCACCGCCTGTGTCGGCGGCATCATCCGCGACATCCTTGTCGGTGAGCCGTCGATCCTGATGCGCCCCGAACTCTATGTCACCGCCGCCGCGCTCACCGCGTCGCTCTATGTCGGGCTCGCGCTGCTCGGCTTCTCGCCCTTTGCGGCGGGGTTCGTCGCGGCGGTGGCGGGCTTCGGGCTGCGCGCTGCGGCGATCGTGCTCCATCTCGGCCTGCCCGCCTATCGCGGTCACCGCTGAGCGGCGGTCGCGCGGCGGTTCAGCCGCGATCGACCGCGCGCTGCCACAGTCCGATGTCGCGCCATTCGCCGTGCTTGTACCCCACCCCGGTCAGCACGCCCGCCGCGCGAAATCCCATCGCCTCGTGCAGCCGCACCGATGCCGGGTTGGGCAGCGCGATCACCGCGATCGCCTGGGCAAAGCCGCGTTCGGCCAGCGCCTCCAGCAACGCGGCATACAGCGTCCGCGCCGCGCCGCTGCCGCGCGCCGCATCGGCGAGGTAGATCGTCGTCTCGACGCTGTGGTCATAGGCCGCGCGGGCGCGAAAGCGCGCGGCATAGGCATAGCCGATCACCGCGCCCGCGCGCTCGGCCACCAGCCATGGATAGCGCGCGCCGGCGGCGGCGATCCGCCCGGCCATCGTCGCGGCATCGGGCGGCGTCGCCTCGAACGACGCGCCGCCGCGCGCGGTGACGTGCGGCGCATAGATGGCGGCGACGGCGGCGGCATCCGCCGCCGTCGCCGGCCGGATCGCGATCACCGGAACAGGCGCGACACCAGCAGGTCGAACATCGCGCCGTCGGCCGCGCGCGGCTGGGGACCGCCCAGCCCGCCGCATTCGAGGCACCGCGCCTGCACCGCTCCGCTCAGCGCGATCCGGCGCGCATCGCCCAGCGCCTGCGCCACCAGCGCGCGGCGCTCGCTCGCGATCCGCGCCTGCGCGTCGCTCCCGCCGGGCTGGTCGGTCCAGCCGCCGTCATCGTCGCCGCCGCTGTTGGCGATCCCCGCCAGCATCGCCAGCCACGGGCTCGGCTGCTTTTCCAGATAGACCGGGTGCACCTTGGCCGGATCGAGCTTGGCGCGCCGCGCGGCCTCGTCGATCGCCGCCTTCAGCCCGCCGAAGCGGTCGACCAGCTTCAGTTGGTGCGCGGTGCCGCCGATCCACACGCGACCCTGGCCGATCTCGTCGACGCGCTGCGGCGTCAGCTTGCGCGACTGGGCGACCAGCCCGATGAAGCGCGCATAGCCCGCCTCGATCATCGACTGGAGCATCCGGTCGACCGTCGGGTTCAGCCCGCCGGTCAGGTCGGGCTGGCCCGACAGCGGCGTCGTCGCCACGCCGTCGGAGGTGACGCCGATCTTGGCAAGGCTGTTCTCGAACGAGGGCAGCATCCCGAAAATGCCGATCGACCCGGTGATCGTCGCCGGATCGGCAAAGATCACGTCGCCCGCGGTCGACACCCAATAGCCGCCGCTCGCGGCCAGGCTGCCCATCGACACCACCACCGGCAGGCCCTGCGCCTTGGCCTGCAGCACCGCCTGGCGGATCTGTTCGGACGCCATCGCCGAACCGCCCGGCGAATCGACGCGCACGACCAGCGCCTTCAGCTTCTTGTCGGTCAGCGCCTTCAGCATCAGCCCGCTCACCGTCTCGCCGCCGGCGCTGCCCGCATCGGCCTTGCCGTCGACGATCTCGCCCGCCACCGTCAGCACGCCGATCGCGTCGCCGCGGTCGGGAACCGGGTGCGCCGCCAGCCAGTCGTTCATGCGGATCATCGCGAAATTGCCTGCGGCCTTGTTCTTGGCCTCGCCCGCCAGCGCCGCGACGCGCTTGCCGAAGGCGAGCCGGTCGCCCAGCTTGTCGACCAGGCCATAGGCCAGGTTGGCCTTGGGCAGGTCGCCCTGCACCGCGGTCACCACCGCGTCGGGTTTGGTCAGGAAATCGGCGATCCGCGCCTTGGGCCGTGCGCGCGCCACCGCCTCGCGCCACTGGTCGAACAGCGCGCCGTACAGCGTCTGGTTCGCCTCGCGCGCCTCGGGCGACATGTCGGCGCGGATATAGGGTTCGACCGCCGACTTGAACTTGCCGACCTTATAGACGTGGACGGTGACGCCCAGCTTGTCGAGCAGGCCCTTGTAATACAGCCCGGTGCGTCCCGGCCCGGCGAACATCACGCCGCCCATCGGGTGCACCCACACCTCGCTCGCGTTCGCCGCGATGCGATAGCCGGCATCGGTATAGGCGGTGGCATAGGCGAGCACCGGCTTGCCGCTCGCGCGGACGCGGCCGACCGCATCGGCCACCTCGCCCACCGCGGCGGGATAGCCGCCCATGAAGCGGTCGAGGTCGAGCACCACCGCCTTGACGCGCGCATCGCCCTGCGCGGTCTCCAGCGCGCGCACCACGTCGCGCAGCCGCTGCTGGCGCACCGCGTCGCCGCCGCCCGCGGCCTGGAACGGGCTGCTCTCCTCGGGCTGCTCGACGATCGTGCCGTCGAGCGCGATCACCAGCGCGCCCTCGCGCGTCACCGTCGGGTTGGGCCGATGTGCCAGCGCGGCGAACAGCGCGCCGAAAAACAGCAGCATGAACGATAGGACCAGAAAGTCCTTGATGCCGACCAGCAGCTTCCAGGCGCCTCGAACGAGCTTCACTGCGTGCTCCCTTGCCCCGCCGCTCCGGGCGGCCCATCTCCACACCGCGCGGGGGCGGCGTCGTTGTTGCGGTTGCGCCCGGATGCCGGGCGGTTTCGCGCGATGCTAACGCATGGCCGGACGCGAGTAAACGGCGTCTTATTCGGGCAATACAGGTCGCGTGAAAGCGCGCGGGCGCGGCGGGTTTCCACGCCCCGCCCCCCGGCAAAAACTTTTCGCCGCGGACCCGTTGACGAAGGCCGGGGGCCTTCACATATCCCGTCGCGTTAGCACTCGGGGGGACTGAGTGCTAAAAGCGTTCAACCTTTAGAGGAACAGGGCAATGAACTTCCGTCCGTTGCACGACCGCGTGCTGGTCCGCCGCGTCGAGGCCGAGGAAAAGACCGCCGGCGGCATCATCATCCCCGACACCGCCAAGGAAAAGCCCCAGGAGGGCGAGGTTGTGGCCGTGGGCACCGGCTCGAAGGCCGAAGACGGCACCGTCACCCCGCTCGACGTCAAGGCGGGCGACCGCATCCTGTTCGGCAAGTGGTCGGGCACCGAGGTCAAGGTCGACGGTGAAGACCTGCTGATCATGAAGGAATCGGACATCCTCGGCATCGTCGGCTGATCCGCGATGGCCTGCCCGCGGCCCCGGGTCGGGGCGGGCGATTCCGAACGATACCCTAAACTTCCTAAACTTCCGAAATTGAAAGGGCAGTCACATGGCAGCCAAGGACGTCAAGTTTTCGCGTGACGCGCGCGAGCGCATCATGAAGGGCGTCGACATTCTCGCCGACGCGGTGAAGGTCACGCTGGGCCCGAAGGGTCGCAACGTCGTGATCGAAAAGAGCTTCGGCGCGCCCCGCATCACCAAGGACGGTGTGTCGGTCGCCAAGGAAATCGAGCTCAAGGACAAGTTCGAGAACATGGGCGCGCAGATGGTGCGCGAAGTGGCCTCGAAGACCAACGACGCCGCCGGTGACGGCACCACCACCGCGACCGTGCTCGCCCAGGCGATCGTCCGCGAGGGCATGAAGTCGGTGGCCGCCGGCATGAACCCGATGGACCTGAAGCGCGGCATCGATCTCGCCGTCGCCAAGGTGGTCGAGGACATCAAGGCCCGCTCGAAGCCGGTCGCCGGCTCGAACGAGGTAGCCCAGGTCGGCATCATCTCGGCCAACGGCGACCGTGAAGTCGGCGAGAAGATCGCCGAGGCGATGGAAAAGGTCGGCAAGGAAGGCGTGATCACCGTCGAAGAGGCGAAGGGTCTCGAGTTCGAGCTCGACGTCGTCGAAGGCATGCAGTTCGATCGCGGCTATCTCTCGCCCTACTTCATCACCAACCCGGAAAAGATGGCGGTCGAGCTTGCCGATCCGTACATCCTGATCCACGAGAAGAAGCTGTCGAACCTCCAGTCGATGCTGCCGATCCTCGAGGCGGTCGTGCAGTCGGGTCGTCCGCTGCTGATCATCGCCGAGGACATCGAAGGCGAAGCGCTGGCGACGCTGGTCGTCAACAAGCTGCGCGGCGGCCTGAAGGTCGCTGCGGTCAAGGCGCCGGGCTTCGGCGATCGCCGCAAGGCGATGCTCGAGGACATCGCCGTCCTGACCAAGGGCGAGGTCGTCTCGGAAGATCTCGGCATCAAGCTCGAGAACGTCACGCTCGGCATGCTCGGCACCGCCAAGCGCGTCACGATCGACAAGGACAACACCACCATCGTCGATGGCGCCGGTGATGCCGAATCGATCAAGGCTCGCACCGAGCAGATCCGTCAGCAGATCGAAATCACCACCAGCGATTACGACCGCGAGAAGCTCCAGGAGCGCCTGGCCAAGCTCGCCGGCGGCGTCGCGGTGATCAAGGTCGGCGGCGCGACCGAGGTCGAGGTCAAGGAGCGCAAGGACCGCGTCGACGACGCGCTGCACGCGACCCGCGCGGCCGTTGAGGAAGGCATCGTCCCCGGCGGCGGCACCGCGCTGCTCTATGCCACCAAGGCGCTCGAAGGCGTGACCGGCGCCAACGAGGACCAGACCCGCGGCATCGACATCGTCCGCCGTTCGCTCACCGCGCTGGTTCGCCAGATCGCGTCGAACGCCGGCCATGACGGCGCGGTCGTGTCGGGCAAGCTGCTCGACCAGACCGACACCTCGTTCGGCTTCAACGCCGCGACCGACACCTACGAGAACCTCGTGGCTGCCGGCGTGATCGACCCGACCAAGGTGGTCCGCACCGCGCTGCAGAATGCGGCTTCGGTCGCCGGCCTGCTCATCACCACCGAAGCGACGGTGGCCGAGCTGCCGGACGACAAGCCCGCGGCGCCGGCGATGCCGGGCGGCATGGGCGGTATGGACTTCTAAGTCCTGCGCTTTTTCCCGAACGGAAACGGCAAGGGCCGGGGCATGTCCCCGGCCCTTTCTGTTTTGCCCCCATCGCTTGACGGCTGCGTCAAAATGGACCACGCGAGCGACGTTCTGGGGAGACAATGACAGTGTTTGGTTGGATCGCGGGCCGAATCCGGTGCCTGGGGGGAGAACATGAGCGCTCGGAACAGCATGTCCGCCGCGCTGCTGGGACCGAGGCCTATGTCAGCAAGTGCCGTTATTGCGGAACGCCGATGCGGCGCCGCGCCAAGCGCGACTGGGTGGTGATCTCGCGCGCCGAATATCGCGCCGCGCTGACCACGGCCGAGGCCTGACGCCGACGCCTCAGCCGCCCCGTCGTCGCGTCGGGGCGTGGAAATCGGGCGGCTTGTTCGCGATCCAGCGCACGAAGCGCGCGATCTCGGGCACCGCCCGCAACGCCTCGGGCGTCGCATGGTCGCGGGCCAGCGTCGCATTGTCCGCGCTCGCATGGATCGTGCGGTGGCAGATCGGGTGAAGCGGCACCGTCGCGCGCCCGCCCTCGCTGCGCGGTACCAGATGGTGCCATTCGACGCGCGCGCCCAGCGGCCGCTCGCACAGCGCGCAGCGCTCCTGCACGGCGGGCACGGGGTCGGGCGGCCCCGCGACGATCCGGGCGCGCCGCCGCATCGCGCGCGTCAGCGCCCCAGCGCCTCGATCACCTTGCGCACGTCCTGGCTGCGGCCGCGCGGCAGGATGAGCACATCGTCGCCCGACGCGACGACGATCAGGTCGCTCACGCCCACCAGCGCGACGCGCTTGCCCGCATCGCTGCGCACCATGCAGTTGGTCGAATCGATCGCCACCACGTCGCCGCGACAGACATTGCCCAGGCTGTCGCAATCGCTGATCGCGTGGAGCGCGTCCCAGCTGCCGACATCGTTCCACCCCATCGAAACGGGCACCACCGCCACGCGGTCGGCCTTCTCCATCACCGCATAGTCGATGGAATCGGCGGGGCATTTGGCAAAGGCCTCGGCATCGGGCCACAGCCGGCTGCCCTCGCGCCGCGCGCGCGCCATCGCCTTTTCGACCGCGCGCAGGATTGCCGGCGCAAACGTCCCCAGCGCGTCCAGATAGGCATCGGCGCGGAACAGGAAGATGCCGCCGTTCCACACATGGTCGCCGGCGGCGAGCATCGCCTCGGCGCGGTCGCGCGGCGGCTTCTCGACGAAGCGGTCGACGCGATGGACCCGCGCCGCCACCGCCGCCCCCACCTTGATCCAGCCATAGCCGGTCTCGGGGGCGTCGGGGGTGATGCCGAAGGTGACGAGCCATCCCTGATCGACCAGCGGCCGTGCCGCCGCGACCGCGGCATGAAACGCCTCGACGTCGCCGATCACATGGTCCGAGGGCATCACCAGAATCGGCGTCGCCCCGCCGCCCGCCGCCAGCGCGGCCAGCGCGATCGCCGGCGCGGTGTTGCGCCCCGTCGGTTCGAGCACCAGCGCCTCGGCCGCCACGTCGATCGCCGCCAGCTGCGCCTCCACCTTGGCGGCGTGCGCGGCGTTGGCGACGACGATCGGCGCGGCAAAGCCGGCGCCCAGCGTGCGCCGTGCCGTCAACTGAAGCATCGTCTCCTCGGCGGTCAGCGCGAGCAGCTGCTTGGGCTGCTCGGGGCGCGACATCGGCCACAGGCGACTTCCCGATCCGCCCGACAGGATGACGGGCTGGATGGGCGACGATTCGGACATCGTGCGAGGCTCCCTCAACGCTGGATACAATTGCGGTTCTTGTGTCGGATACTGCCCCCGATCCGAAAAAACGGTTCACATCGGCAACCGTTGCACCGAGTATCGGGCAATTTCGTGACGCTGCACGCCGCGACGCGCGGCGGCGGCGCGCCTTGATCCGCATCACGCAATGTCGGTTTTGTTTACACTTGCGCGCTAGACGGGCGGGACGATGATCCGATTGTTCAAGCATTACGTGCCCAACGCGGTGCTGCTGCTCGGCCTGCTCGACGCCCTGATGCTCGTCGCGGCGGGGGAGATCGGGTGGATCCTGCGCGCGCATCAGATCGGCATGGCGCCGGGACCGATCACCGAACGCTGGCCCCAGCTCGCCAGCTTCCTCGTCTTCATCCAGCTTTCGATGATGATGGTCGGCGCCTATGGCAACGATGCGCTGCAATCGCTGCGCTACGCCGTGGCGCGGCTGCTCGTCGCCATCTCGATCGGCGCGATCGCGCTCAGCTTCCTCTACTTCCTCATTCCCCAGATCAGCTTCTGGCGCTCGAACCTGCTCTACGCGATGGGCGTGGCGCTCGTGCTGCTCGTGCTGCTGCGCATCCTGCTCGGCAAGACGCTGGGCAGCCAGGTGTTCAAGCGGCGGATCGTCGTGCTCGGCGCCGGCCCGCGCGCCGCGCGGCTCAAGGCGCTTGCCCAGGCACCGGGTTCGGGTTTCGCGGTCGTCGGCTATGTCGCGATGAGCGAGGCCAACCGCGTCATCCCCGAAGCGATCGCGCGCGACGCCATCTACAACCTCACCGACCATGTCGAGCTGCTCAACGCCAGCGAGGTCGTGCTCGCGCTCGAGGAACGCCGCAACGCGCTGCCGCTCAAGGATCTGCTGCGGATCAAGACCGCGGGCATCCATGTCAACGAGATCTCGACCTTCCTCGAACGCGAGACCGGCCGCGTCGATCTCGACAGCGTCAACCCCAGCTGGCTGATCTTCTCCGACGGCTTTTCGTCGGGCCGGATGCTGTCGAGCGTGTTCAAGCGCGTGTTCGACATCACCGCCAGCCTGATCCTGCTCGTGCTGACGACGCCGCTGATCCTGTTCACCGCGGCGATCATCAAGCTCGAAAGCCGCGGTCCCGCCTTCTATCGTCAGCGCCGCGTCGGCCTCTACGGCACGCCGTTCGACGTCATCAAGCTGCGCTCGATGCGCCAGGATGCCGAGGCGCCGGGCCAGGCGGTCTGGGCCGAAAAGGACGATCCGCGCATCACCCGCGTCGGCCGCATCATCCGCAAGCTGCGCATCGACGAGCTGCCCCAGTGCTGGACCGTCCTCAAGGGGGAGATGAGCTTTGTCGGCCCCCGCCCCGAACGCCCCCAGTTCGTCGAGGATCTCGAACAGCAACTGCCCTTCTATGCCGAACGCCACATGGTCAAGCCGGGCATCACCGGCTGGGCACAGATCAACTATCCCTATGGCGCGTCGATCGACGATTCGCGCCAGAAGCTCGAATATGACCTATTCTACGCCAAGAACTATTCGCCCTTCCTCGATCTGCTGATCCTGCTCCAGACCGTCCGCGTCATCCTGTTTCCGGAAGGCGCGCGGTAATGACCGCCGCGCTGGTCCTGTGGAGCCATGCGATCGTCGCATTGCTCTGCGGCGTGCTGGCCGCGTCGGCGTGGCGCACGCCCGAACGGCGCCTGCCGCGCGGGCTGCTCGCGGCTGCGTTCGGGCTGACCGCGCTCTGGGCGCTCGCGGTCGCCGGGATCGGCCAGGGCGATCCGGCCACCGCGCTTGCCGAATTGCTGCGCAACCTCGCCTGGCTGCTCGTCATGGCGGTGCTCCATCACCGCGCCGCGCCGCGCGCCGCCCGGCTGCCGGTGGCGATCGGCACCGTCTATGGCGTCGTCATCCTCGTCAACCTCGCCGCGCTGCTGCTCCATCTCGCCCAGGCCGCGGTCCCCGCCGCGGCGGGCGATGCCAGCACCGTCGCGTTGCTGCGCATGCTGTCGGCCGTCGCCGCGCTCGTGCTCGTCCAGGCGCTCGACACGGCGCTCGAACCCGATGCGCATAGCGGGCTGCGCTGGATCGAACTGGGCCTCGCCGCGCTCTGGGGGGTCGAGCTTTTCCGCGCCGTCACCGATTATCTTGCCGGCGGCGTCCCCGGCGCGCTCGACGTGCTGCGCGGGCTGGTGATCGGCGCGGGCGCGCTCGCGATCGGCGCGGGGCTCCAGCGCCGCGACATCTGGTCGGTGCGGGTGTCGCGCACCATCACCTACCAGTCGCTGTCGCTGGTCGCGCTCGGCGCCTATTTCGCGCTGCTCGCGCTCGCCTCCAGCGCGCTCGCCTCGCTCGCGGGGACGCATGCGCGGCTGCTCCAGACCGCGCTGATCCTGGGGTCGAGCGCCGCGCTGCTCGCGCTCGTCTCGAACAGCTGGCTGCGCGCCTGGATCAAGGTCAAGCTCGCCAAGCATCTGTTCCGCCACCGCTACGACTATCGCGCCGAATGGATGCGTTTCACCGAAACGCTCGGCGCGCCCGAAGGCGGCGCCGCGCTCGACGCGCGCATCGTCAAGGCGATGGCCGATCTCACCGATTCGCCCGCCGGGCTGCTGCTCGCGCACGATGTCGGCGGGCTCACGGTGGCCGCGCACTGGAACTGGGATCTCGACACCGTGCCGCTTCAGCCGGAGCCGACGCTGGCGGGCGTGCTCGCGGGCCATGGCCGCATCCTCGATCTCGATGCGATCCGCGCCGGCCGGGCCGATCCCGCCGACGCGACCGCGCTCCCGCGCTGGATGCTCGATCATCCCGATGCCTGGGTGCTCGTGCCGCTGCCGCACCGCCACGGCCTGGCGGGGGCGATCCTGCTCGCCCGACCGCCGGTCCGCCGCCCGCTCGACTGGGAGGATCTCGACCTGCTCCGCGTCGCCGCCAGCCAGGCGGCGCGTTATCTGGCAGAGGCGCGTGCGCAGGCGGCGCTTGCCGATGCCCAGCGGTTCGAGGAGTTCAACCGCCGCTTCGCCTTCATCCTGCACGACATCAAGAACCTGGTCAGCCAGCTTACGCTCACCGCGCGCAACGCCGAGCGGCACGCCGACAATCCCGCCTTCCGGGCGGACATGGTCGCGACGCTGCGCGAATCGGCCGACCGTATGTCGGCGCTGCTCGCCCGGCTGTCGCAGCGCGCGGCGGGCGGCCCCTGTGCGGCCCAGCCGGTCGCGATCGCGCCGATCGTCGCGCGCGCAGTCGCGGCGCGCAGCGGCACGCATCCGGTCGAGGTCCATGCCGCCGGCGAGCCCGTCGCGCATGCCGATCCCGTCGCGCTCGAACAGGTCGTCGGCCACCTCGTCCAGAATGCGGTCGAGGCGAGCGCGCCCGGTGCGGCGGTGACGGTGCTCGTCGCGGCCGATTCGCGCCACGTCACGATCGACGTCATCGACCGCGGCTGCGGCATGGCGCCGGGGTTCGTGCGCGACGGCCTGTTCAAACCCTTTGTCTCGACCAAGGCCGGCGGCTTCGGCATCGGCGCGTTCGAGGCGCGCCAGCTCGTCCTCGCGATGGGCGGCACGCTCGACGCGACCTCGCGCGAGGGGCAGGGCAGCCGCTTCCGCATCGCGCTCGAAGCCGCCGCCGCTGACGCCACCGATGCCGCCGGGCCGCATCGCCCCGCCGTGGAGCAAGCCGCATGACCGAGCCCCGCAAGCTCTTGATCGTCGAGGACGACGCCGGGCTCCAGCGCCAGTTGCGCTGGGCCTATGAAGGCTATGCGATCTTCACCGCCGCCGATCGCGAAGAGGCGCTGGCGGTGATGCGCGCCGAACAGCCCCAGGTGGTGACGCTCGACCTCGGCCTGCCGCCAGATCCCGACGGCACCAGCGAAGGCTTCGCGACGCTCGACGCGATGCTCGCGCTCGATCCGCATGCCAAGCTGATCGTCGCCTCGGGGCACGGCGCGCACGAATCGATGCTGCGCGCGATCGCCGCGGGGGCGTGGGACTTCTATCAGAAGCCGATCGACATCGACGCGCTGGGGCTGATCGTCGCGCGCGCCTTCCACGTCCACGCGCTCGAGGCCGAAAACCGCCGGCTCGCCGCGCGCATCGGCGATGCGCCGCTGCCCGGCGGAATCATCACCGCCGCGCCCGAAATGCTCAAGGTGACGCGCACGATCGAACGCGTCGCGCCTGCCGATGTCTCGGTGATGCTGCTCGGCGCCAGCGGCACCGGCAAGGAACTGCTCGCGCGCGGGCTCCACGACGCGTCGCCGCGCCGCGCCGGCCGCTTCGTCGCGATCAACTGCGCCGCGATCCCCGAAACGCTGCTCGAAAGCGAGCTGTTCGGCCACGAAAAGGGCGCCTTCACCGGCGCGGTCAAGACGGTCGAGGGAAAGATCGAGCTGGCGCACGGCGGCACGCTGTTCCTCGACGAAATCGGCGACGTCCCGCTCGCGCTTCAGGTCAAGCTGCTCCGCTTCCTCCAGGAACGCGTCATCGAACGCGTCGGCGGGCGCCGCCCGATCGCGGTCGACACGCGCGTCGTCTGCGCCACGCACCAGGATCTCGCCGCGATGGTGGCCGAGGGGCGCTTCCGCGAGGATCTCTATTACCGTCTCGCCGAAATCGTCGTGCGCATCCCCACGCTCGCCGAGCGGCCGGGCGACGCCGCGCTGCTCGCGCGCCATTTCCTCAACCGGCACGCCCCCGCGATGCACGGCGCCGCGCGCAGCTTCGCGCCCGATGCGCTCGCCGCGATCGACGCCTGGAGCTGGCCGGGCAATGTCCGCGAGCTCGAAAACCGCGTGAAGCGCGCGGTCATCATGGCCGAGGGCAAGCGGATCACCGCCGAGGATCTCGATCTCGCCGCGCCCGACGACGACACGCTGCCGATCAACCTCAAGGCCGCACGCGAAATGGCCGACCGCAAGGCGATTCGCCACGCGCTCGCGCGGACGCACGGCAACATCTCGGGCACCGCCCGGCTGCTCGGCATCAGCCGTCCGACGCTCTACGATCTGATGAAGGCCTATGACCTCCAGCCCTGAATCGCGCGCGCTCGCGCCACGCCGCCATCGCGCCGGCCGGCTGCGCCGCGCGATCGTGATCGGCATTGCCGTGGCGATGGCGGCGGTCGCGATCACCGGCTGGGCGGTGCTACGCCCCGCCTCGATCGACCCCGCCGCCGCCGGGCGCGAGACGGCGCGCAGCGTGGCCGCGCTCGCGGCGGGCGACGCCAGCACCGCGCGCGATGCCGCGACGGCGGCGGTCCATGCACAACCCGGCGCCGCCGATGCGCAACTCGCGCTCGCGCACGCGCTGCTGGCGCTCGGCGACGGTCCGGGGGCCGACGGCGTGCTCCAGCGTGCGGCCGAAACCGGCGCACCGCCGCGCACGCTCGCGCTCGCGCGGGCCGAGGCGCTGATCCTCGAACGCCAGCCCGACCGCGCGCTCGCCCAGCTCGATGCGGCGGGCGATGCCGATCGCGCCGCGGCGCTGCGGCTGCGCGGCCGGGCGCTCGCGCTGCGCGGCGATGCGGCGGGGGCGCTCGCCGCCTTCGATGCCGCCGCCGCGCTCGCCCCGCGCGATGCCGCGCTCTGGGTCGCGATCGGGCGGTTCAAGGCCGATCTCGGCGATGTGCTCGGCGCGATCCAGGCGTCCGAACGCGCCGTGTCGTTCGCGCCGCAGGGGACCGAGCCGCTGGCGCTGCGCGCCGAAATGGTCCGCACCCAGTTCGGGCCGGTCGCATCGCTGCCCTGGTGGGAGGCGGCGCTGGCCCGCGATCCGCGCCGCCACGACCTGCTGATCGAATATGCCGCGACGCTCGGCGACGTCGGGCGCAGCGTCGATGCGCTCGCCGTCACCCGCCGCGCGCTCGCGGTGCGGCCGGGCAGTGCACAGGCGCTCTACCTCCAGGCGGTGATCGCCGCGCGCGGCGGCAACCCGGCGCTCGCGCGCACGCTGCTCGGCCGCACCGGCGGCGGCGTCGACGGCGTTCCCGGCGCGATGCTGCTCGCCGCGACGCTCGATCTGCAACGCGGCGCCTATGAGCAGGCCGCCGACCGGCTCGGCGCGCTCGTCGATCGCCAGCCGATGAACATCGCCGCGCGCGAGCTGCTCGCCCAGGCGCTGTTGCGCAGCGACGCCGCGCGCAACGCGATCGACACGCTGCGCCCCGTCGTCGCGCGCGCCGATGCCAGCCCCTATGCGCTGCTGCTCGTCGCGCGCGGGCTCGAACGCATCGGCGAGCGCACCACCGCCGCGCGGCTGATCGACCGCGCCGCCCAGCCCGGTCCGGCCGTGGCCGCCGCGTTCCGCGCCGACGATACCGTCCCCACGCTCGCCGCCGCCGCCGCCGCCCGCCCGGCCGATCCCGAGGCCGCGGTGCCGCTGATCCGTGCCCAGCTCGACGCGGGCGACCGCGCCGGAGCACTTGCCCGCGCCCAGGCGATCGCCGCGCGCAACCCCGGGGCGCCGGGCGCGCACCAGCTGCTCGGCGACACGCTGATGCTGCTCGGCCGCGCGGGCGACGCCGTCCCCGCCTATCGCCGCGCCGCGGACCTGCGCTTCGACGAACCCGCGATGTTGCGGCTGGTCGAGGCGCTCGACGCCACCGGCCAGCGCCGGCCCGCCGCGCAGGTGCTCGCGCTGTTCCTGTCGCAGAACCCGGTCAACGTCACCGCGCTGCGCCTCGCGGGCCAGTGGCAGCTCGCCGCGGGCGACTTCGCCGCCGCGATCGACACGTTCGAACTGCTGCGCGCGCGCATCGGCGACGGCGACGCGCTGCTCGACGCCGCGCTCGCCACCGCCTATGCCGAAATCGGCGATGCCGACACCGCCGCCGAGTTCGGCGAGGCGGCCTATGCGCTCGCCCCCGCCAACCCCGCCGTCGACGACGCCTATGGCTGGGCGCTGTTCCGCGGCGGCGATGTCGCGGGCGCGACCGAACTGCTCGAAAAGGCGGTGTCGATCGACCCGCGCCATGCCGGGCTGCACTGGCACCTGGCGCAGATCCATGCCGCAGCCGGGCGCCGCGACGCCGCGCGTGCCGAAGCGTCGGCGGCGCTCGCGACGCCGGGCTTTGCCGATCGCGTCGCCGCCGCCGCGCTCGTCGCCGCCAACCGCTGAACCCGCCCCGCTTGCGGCCCTTTGCCCCCGCCGCGCGCCGCGCCTATAGCGGGGGGCGATGACCGACGCCCTGCTCGCCCGCATCGCCGCCGCGCTCGAACGGCTCGCGCCGCCCCCGCCGCCGCCTGCCGATCTCACCGCGCATCCCGCCTATGTCTGGCGCGGCCACGCGCTCGCCCCCGCGCGCGCCTTCGCCCCGCTCCCGCTCGCGATGCTGCGCGGCGTCGACCGCCAGCGCGACGCGCTCCGCGCCAATCTGGAACGGCTCGCGGCGGGCGCCGCGGCGCAGGACGTGCTGCTCTGGGGCGCGCGCGGCACCGGCAAGTCGGCGCTGGTCAAGGGCGCGGTCGCCGCGGTGCAGGCACAGGGCGGCCGCCTCGCGCTGGTCGAGGCGGCGACGACGCATCTCGAAACGCTCCCCGCGCTGTTCGAGCTGCTCGCGACGGTGGACCGGCCGTTCGCGGTGTTCATCGACGATCTCGGCTTCGACGCGGTCGGCGACGCGCGCGCGCTGCGCTCGCTGCTCGAAGGCGGGGCAGAGGCGCGGCCGGCCAATTGCCGCCTGCTCGTCACCTCGAACCGCCGCCACCTGCTGCCGCGCGACATCGAGGCCCAGTCGAGCGCGATCAACCCGCGCGATGCCGCCGACGACGAACTCGCGCTTGCCGACCGTTTCGGCCTGTCGCTCGGCTTCCACGTCGTCGATCAGGACACCTATGTCGACATCGTGCGCGGCTATGCCGAGGCGAACGGCCTCACCTTCGATCCCGAAGAGGCGATCCAGTGGGCAACCCGCCGCGGCAGCCGCTCGGGCCGCGTCGCATGGCAATATGTCGTCGAACTCGCCGGACGACAGGGCAAACCGCTGTAACGCGCCGCAGCAGCCCCACCGTTGCCTCGGCCTCGACCCGAGGCCCGGCATCTCACCGCCACCCCCGGACCAACCACCACGCAAACGCCGGCGCCCCGAGCCGCCACAAACCCAAACCCGTCGCCCCGGGCTCGACCCGGGGCCCAGCTTCTCACCGCCGCCCCCAGACCAAACCGCCACGCAAACGCCACGCACCCGGAGCCGCGACAATCCCAAACCCGTCGCCCCGGGCTCGACCCGGGGCCCAGCTTCTCACCGCCGCCCCAGAACCAACGCACCGCGCAAACGCCGCCCGCCCGGAGCCACCACAAGCGCCAACCCGTCGCCCCGGGCTCGACCCGGGGCCCAGCTTCTCACCGTCGCCCCGGGACCAGCCACCGCGCGGTTCAGCCCAGCCCTTCGACCATCTCCGCCAGTTCCAGCCAGCGCATCTCGGCGGCGTCCTTTTCCTCGCGCAGCCGCGCGATGCCTTCGCTCAGTGTCGCGAACTTCGCCGGGTCGCGCGTATAGAGCGCCGGGTCGGCCAGCGCCGCCTCGTCGCGCGCGATCGCCGCGTCGATTTCCTCGATCCGCTTGGGCAGCAGGTCGTAATCGCGCTGGTCCTTGTAGCTCAGCTTGGTGCGCGCCTTGGGCGCCTCCGCCACCGGGGCGGCGGCGGGCTTGGCCACCTTCTTTGCCTCGATCCGCGGCCGGCGCTTGGCCTCCCAGTCGGCATAGCCGCCCGCGACGATGTCGACCGTGCCCGAACCGTCGAGCCCCAGCGTCACCGTCACCGTGCGGTCGAGAAAGTCGCGGTCGTGGCTGACGATCAGCACCGTGCCGTCATAATCGGCGATCACTTCCTGCAACAGGTCGAGCGTTTCGAGGTCAAGGTCGTTGGTCGGCTCGTCGAGCACCAGCAGGTTCGAATGTCGCGCGAATTCGCGCGCCAGCAACAGCCGCGAGCGCTCGCCGCCCGAAAGCGATCCCACCTTGGCCTCGGCCAGGCTCGGGTCGAACAGGAATTCCTTCAGATAGCCGTGGACGTGCTTCTTGACGCCCAGCACCTCGATCCAGTCGCCGCCGTCGGCCAGCACGTCGCGCACGCGCTTGTCGGGCGCCATCAGGCTGCGCTGCTGGTCGATGATGACGCCGTCGAGCGTCTTCGACAGCCGCACGCTGCCCTCGTCGGGGGCCAGCTCGCCGGTCAGGATCTTGAGCAGCGTCGACTTGCCCGCACCGTTGGCGCCGACGATGCCGATCCGGTCGCCCTTGGTCACGCGAAAGGTGAAGTTGCGCAGGATCGTGCGGTCGCCGAAGCGCTTGGTGACGTTCTCGGCGTCGATCACCACGCGCGTCTGGTTGCCGTCGGATGCGGTGACGAGGTTTGCCGTCCCCTGCGGCCCCAGCATCGCCGCGCGCTGCACCCGCATTTCCTTCAGCTTGGCGAGCCGCCCCTGGTTGCGCCGCCGCCGGCCGGTGACGCCGCGCTGGAGCCAGTGCTCCTCGATCTTCAGCTTGGCGTCGAGCCGCTGGGCGTTGCGCTCCTCCTCGGCATAGACCTGCTCGGTCCACGCGTCGAACCCGCCGAAACCCACCTCGGCGCGCCGGATCGTCCCGCGGTCGAGCCACAGCGTCTGCCGCGTCAGCCGGGTCAGGAAGGTGCGGTCGTGGCTGATGACCACGAACGCGCCCGAAAAACGGTTGAGCCAGTCCTCCAGCCATTCGATCGCGCCCAGGTCGAGATGGTTGGTCGGCTCGTCGAGCAGCAGCACGTCGGGATTCTGCGCCAGCGCCCGCGCGATCGCGGCGCGGCGGCGCTCGCCCCCGCTCGCCGTCGCGGCGCTGCGGTTGAGGTCGATGCCCAGCTGGTCGGCGATCGCCTCGGCTTCGTATTGCGCGGGCGCATCGTCGCCGCGCAGCACGAAATCGAGCAGCGTCGCGCACCCGGTCAGGTCGGGTTCCTGTTCCAGCAGCACCACGCGCGTCCCCGGCACGATCGTCCGCCGCCCCTCGTCGGCGTCGATCACGCCGCCGATCAGCTTGAGCAGCGTGGTCTTGCCCGCGCCGTTGCGGCCGATCAGCGCCAGCCGGTCGCGCTCGCCGATATACAGGTCGAGCCCGCGGAACAGCCAGCCCGAGCCCTGGATGAGGCCCAGATTTTCATATGCAAGAACGGGTGCAGCCATCCCCGCCAACTAGGGGGCACGGCCGCCGCCCGCAAGCCGCCCGCGGGGCCGCCGCCGCACGCCCGCTGGCTGAGCGCGGGCTGACCGGTGTGTTCAGGGGCTATTCAATGCCTGCCCCCTATGCCATTCGAATGGCGATGGTGGCGAAACCTGTAGTCTGTGCGTGTCTGGCGGCGCTTGCGCTCGCCGGCGGCGTGGCCGTGGGGGAATCGTTCGGCATCGCGACCGTGCCGCACGCCCATGCCCAGGATACGGGACAGGGCATGGCGCGTCACCGCCGCCTCACCGGGCAGAACCTGCCGGTGCGCGAGATCGAGCGGCGCGTGATTCCGCAGATCCCGGGCGCCCAGTATCTGGGGTTCGACTATGACCCGGCGTCGGACATTTACACACTCAAGTTCCTGCGCAATGGATCGGTGATCTGGGTGGACGTGGACGGCCGCACCGGCCGCATCCTGCGCCGCGCCGGGGGCTGAACGGCGTTGCGGGCACACAGGGGATACAGGACCATATGCGACTTCTGATCGTCGAGGACGAACCCAATCTCGGCCAGCAGCTCAAGAGCGCGCTGGAAGGCGCCGGCTATGCCGTCGACCTCGCCACCGATGGCGAGGAGGGGCATTATCTGGGCTCGAACGAGCAATATGACGCGATCGTGCTCGATCTCGGCCTGCCCGAAATCGACGGGCTGACCGTGCTCGACCGCTGGCGCAAGGAGGGCAAGACCACGCCGGTCCTCGTCCTCACCGCGCGCGACAGCTGGTCCGACAAGGTCGCCGGGCTCGATGCGGGCGCCGACGACTATGTCGCCAAGCCGTTCCAGACCGAGGAGCTGATCGCCCGGCTGCGCGCGCTGATCCGCCGCGCCTCGGGCAACGCCTCGGCCGAACTCACCGCGGGCGACATCCGGCTCGACACGCGCTCGGGCAAGGTCACCAAGGCGGGCGCCCCGGTCAAGCTCACCGCCCAGGAATACAAGCTGCTCAGCTACCTGCTCCACCACAAGGGCAAGGTGGTCAGCCGCACCGAGCTGATCGAGCATATCTACGACCAGGATTTCGACCGTGATTCGAACACGATCGAGGTGTTCGTGACGCGCATCCGCAAGAAGCTGGGCCAGGACGTCATCACCACGATCCGCGGCCTGGGCTACAGCCTCGAGGAACCGGCGGACGCCTGAGATGACGGCCGAGCGTCCGGCGGACGCACCTCCCCTGCCCGACGCCGGCCCCGACGACGCGCCCGCGCCCGCGCCCGCGCATGCCGGCGCCGACGCTGCCGGGTCCGTCGACACCGGGTCCGCCGACGCCCAGTCTGCCGACCCCGAGTCCGCCGACGACGAATCGGCCGATTCCCCGCGCCGCCTGCGCGCGGGCGGTTCGGTCAGCCGCCGGATGATGCTCATCGCCAGCGCGTGGATCATGATCCTGCTGCTCGGCGGCGGGCTCGCGCTCGACCATGTCCTCACCCGCGCGATCACGCAGAATTTCGACGACCAGCTCGACTATCTGCTCAACTCGATGATCGTCACCGCCGAACTCGCGTCGAACGGCGAGGTGGCGCTCAACCGCGAACTCGCCGACCAGCGCTTCCTCGAACCCAATTCGGGCGCCTATTGGCAGATCAGCGCGCCGGGCTTCGAACCCTTTCCCTCGCGCTCGCTGTGGGACCGCCGGCTGCGCGTCGGCGCCGGCCACCGCGACCGCGAGCTCCACAAATATGACAGCGACGAGTTCGTCGATCCCAACCGCGATCCGCACGATCCGGGCAACCAGCGGCTGCGCATCGCCGAACGCGACGTCAAGCTGCCCGGCTCGCCCGTCTGGTGGCGCTTCCAGGTGGCACAGAGCCGCGAGGGGCTCGACGAATCGATCGCGACGCTGCGCCGCACGCTGGTGCGCAGCTTCGCGCTGCTCGCGCTCGGGCTGATCGTGATGGTGGGGCTTCAGACCTGGTACGGCCTGCGCCCGCTGCGCAAGGTCCGCTCCGAAATCGCCCGGCTGCGCGCCGGCAAGTCGACGCGGATCGACGAGCGCATGCCCGCCGAGATCGCGCCGCTGGTCGAGGAGCTCAACGCGCTCGTCGAACATAATGATCGCCAGGCGGAGGAGGCGCGCCGCCATGCCGGCAACCTCGCCCATGCGCTCAAGACGCCGCTCACCGTCATCATGAACGCCGCCGCCGCGGGGTCGGACGATCTCGCCGCCACCGTGATCCGCGAGGCGCGGACGATGCGCCGCCAGGTCGACCACCATCTCGCCCGCGCCCGCGCGGTCGGCCGCCGCGGCAGCGCACACAGCCGCGCGCGCGTCTGGCCGTCGATCGAGGCGGTCGAACGCGCGGTCTCGCGCCTCTATCCGAATGTCCGGCTCGACGTCACCGGCGCACAGGATCTCGTCGCGCATATCGAACGCCAGGATCTCGACGAGATCCTCGGCAACCTTGTCGAAAACGCCGCCAAATATGGCGGGGGCAGCGTGTTCATCACCGTCGCCGCCGCGGCGGGCTTCGTCGAGATCCAGATCGAGGACGACGGCGTCGGCATTCCCGAGGCCGACCGGCTGCGCATCTTCGATCGCGGCGTCCGGCTCGACACGGGCAAGCCCGGCACCGGGCTCGGCCTCGCGATCGTGCGCGACGTCGTCGAAATCTATGGCGGCACCGTCGGGCTCGAAGAGAGCGAGGATCTCGGCGGGCTGCTCGTGCGGCTCAGGCTTCCACTGGCGTCCTGAGCCCCGCCATCACCTCGGCGGCGATCGTCAGGCTGCGCTTGCGTGCCTGCTGGTCATAGATCGGGCTGGTCAGCATCAGTTCGTCGGCGCCCGTGCGCTTGACGAATGCCGCCACCTGCTCGGCCACCGTCGCCGGGCTGCCGATCGCCGATGCCGCGAGCACCTGGTCGAGCATGTCCTGCACGCCGCGGCTCAGCCCGCGGCGATACAGCGACACCGGCGGCGGCAGCTTGATCCCGCGGCCCGTCGTGCGCAGCGCGACGAACGCCTGCTGCTGCGAACTCGCCAGCATCTCGGCCTCGCCGTCGGTATCGGCGGCGAACAGGTTGAACCCCAGCATCACGTGCGGGCGCGCCAGCGCCGCCGACGGGCGGAACGTCTCGCGATAGATCGCGATCGCCTCGTCGAGCATCGCCGGCGCGAAATGCGACGCAAAGGCATAGGGGAGCCCCAGCATCGCCGCCAGCCGCGCGCCGAACAGGCTCGACCCCAGGATCCACAGCGGCACGTCGGCGCCCGCGCCCGGCGTCGCACGCACGCCGCCCGGATCGCGGCCGGCCAGGAACTGCTGCAGCTCGATCACGTCGCGCGGGAAACCGTCGGGGTCGTTCGCCAGCCCGCGCCGGATCGCCGCCGCGACGCGCTGGTCCGATCCGGGCGCACGCCCCAGCCCCAGGTCGATGCGGCCGGGGAACAGCGCGTCGAGCGTGCCGAACTGCTCGGCGATCTGCAGCGGCGAATGGTTGGGCAGCATGATGCCGCCCGCGCCGATGCGGATCGTGCGCGTCGCCTGGCCGACATGCGCGAGCACGACCGCGGTGGCCGCGCTGGCAATGCCTTCCATCCCGTGATGTTCGGCCACCCAGTAACGCGTAAAGCCCAGGCTTTCGGCATGGGCGGCGATCGCGGCGGCATTGGCAAAGGCCTCGGTCAGCGTGCCGCCTTCGCGCACGGGGACCAGATCGAGCAACGAATAGGCTGTCATTCGCGTCAGATGGGGATGCGCGCGGCGATTTCCATCCTTGTCGCGCGCCGGCCTGCGCTTGCCACGAACGGGTGCGGCGCTTAACGCCCGCCACGATGCGCGCCGAGCTTTCCCATGTCCGCCACTGGATCTTCGATCTGGACAACACGCTCTATCCTGCGAGCGCCAACCTGTTCGCGCACATCGACGCGCGGATCGGCGAATATGTCCGCAACCTGCTCGATTGCGACGCCGACGAGGCGCACCGCGTGCAAAAGGCCTATTTCCACGCGCACGGCACCACGCTGTCGGGGCTGATGGCCGAACACGGCGTCGATCCGCACCATTATCTCGACTTCGTCCACGACGTCGACATGAGCGCGCTCGCGCACAACGCGCCGCTGGTCGAGGCGCTGGCGCGGCTGCCGGGGCGCAAGCTCGTCTTCACCAACGGCGACGCCCCCTATGCGACGCGCGTGCTCGAACGGCTGGGGCTGCACGACAGCTTCGAGGCGATCCACGACATCCATGCGACCGACTATCGGCCGAAACCCGATCCCCAGGCCTATGCCGGGCTGTGCCAGGCCTATGCGATCGATCCCGCGACGGCGCTGTTCGTCGAGGACATGGCGCGCAACCTCAAACCGGCCAAGGCGATCGGCATGACGACCGTATGGATCGACAACGGGTCCGAACAGACGCCCGATGCCGACCGCAGCTTCATCGACTATACCATTCGCGATCTCGGCGACTGGCTCCACACCATTCTGGAGGACTGACGTGACCGACCTTGCATCCATCATCGATTCGGCTTGGGAAGACCGCGCCAGCCTGGGCTTCGACACCCGGGGCGCCGTGCGCGAGGCGGTGGCCGAGGCGCTCAACCTGCTCGATCGCGGCGAGGCGCGCGTCGCCGAACCGACCGCGCAGGGCGGCTGGCAGGTCAACCAGTGGCTCAAAAAAGCCGTGCTGCTCAGCTTCCGCCTCAACGACAATGCCGTCGTTCCCGGGCCCGAAGGCACCGCCTGGTTCGACAAGGTGCCGTCGAAGTTCACCGGCTGGGGCGAGGCCGCGTTCCGCGCCGCGGGCTTCCGCGCGGTGCCGGGCAGCATCGTCCGCCACGGCGCGCACATCGCCAGGGGCGCGGTGCTGATGCCCAGCTTCGTCAATATCGGCGCCTATGTCGGCGAGGGCACGATGGTCGATACCTGGGCGACCGTCGGCAGTTGTGCGCAGATCGGCCGCAACGTCCACCTCTCGGGCGGCGTCGGCATCGGCGGCGTGCTCGAACCGCTTCAGGCCGATCCGGTCATCATCGGCGACGGCGCGTTCATCGGCGCGCGTTCGGAAGTGGCCGAGGGCGTGCGCGTCGGCGAGGGCGCGGTCCTGTCGATGGGCGTCTATCTCGGTGCCTCGACCAAGATCGTCGATCGCGCGACCGGCCAGGTCTATCGCGGCGAAGTGCCGCCCTATGCGGTGGTGGTGCCCGGCACGCTCCCGTCGGAGGACGGCAAGCCCGGCCTCTATTGCGCGGTGATCGTCAAGACCGTCGACGCCCAGACGCGCAGCAAGACCGGCATCAACGAACTGCTGCGCGACTGACCGGCGCGGCCCCGCCCGGCCCGCGCCCACCCGGCGCGGGTCGTGGGGCGGGTCCGGGGGCGGGTCGGGGGGCGGTCCGGGGCGGCCGCACCGCCTGCCAACGCTGTCCGAAACGCGATTTTCCTACTCGTTCCAAATCGGTTAGGGCTCGGCCCATGCAGCCGCCGACTCGCCCCGTCATGCCCCCGCGCGCCGGTCTTCCGCGCCGCCGGCCGGGCGGGGCGTTACGCGACGTGACCCTAAACTTCCTAAACTTCGCCCTGTGAGGAGCGCCCGTGACCGACGCCCCGATGACCTATGGCCGCTACCTCGCGCTCGACGAACTGCTCGCCGCGCAGCATCCGCTTTCGGATCGCCATGACGAACTGCTGTTCATCATCATCCACCAGACCAAGGAGCTGTGGCTCAAGCAGATGATCGCCGAGATCCTGCTCGCCAAGCAGCTCGTGCGCGACCATCGGCTGATCGAGGCGTACAAGGGGCTGGCGCGCGTCAGCCGCATCCAGGCGGTGATGACGCTCAGCTGGGACGTGCTCGCGACGATGACGCCCAGCGACTATACCCGTTTCCGCAGCGTGCTCGGCACCAGCTCGGGGTTCCAGTCGGACCAGTTCCGCGCGGTCGAGACGCTGCTCGGGCTGCGCGGCGGCGGCGTGCCGGGGCCGCTCACGCGCGAACATGCCGCGCGGCCGAGCCTGTGGGACGACGCCAATGCCGCGCTCGCCGCCGCCGGTTTCGATCTCCCCGCCGCGGTCCTCGATCGCGACTGGACGCAGCCCTATGTCGCGCACGATGCCGTCCGCGCCGCCTGGGGGCAGGTCTATCGCGACACCAACCGTTACTGGGATCTCTATCAGCTCGCCGAAAAGCTGGTCGATATTGACGACGCGCTCGCCACCTGGCGGCACAAGCACGTCCTTACCGTCAGCCGCGTCATCGGCGGCAAGCCGGGCACCGGCGGCACCAACGGCGTCCCCTATCTCGAATCGACGCTCGCCAAGCGCGCCTTCCCCGAACTCTGGGCGCTGCGGACCGACCTGTGACCAGCTACAAGCACCTCTTCCAGCGCGCGATCGCCGCCGATCCCGAACGGCTGCACTTCGCGGCGCACAGCCATCACCTGTGGCCCGACGCGAGCTGGCTCGGCCATCTCGCCGCCTGGGAGGATGCCGCCCGCCTCGCCGACCACAAATGGGGCCGCGTGATGGGCGAGATCTGGCCGGCGGCCCAGCGCCACGTCGCCGACGAGCTGCACCTGCCCGATCCGGCGAGCGTCGTCTTTGCCGCGAACACGCACGATCTGCTGCTGCGCATCGTCTCGGCCTTTCCCGCGGCGCGGCCGCTGCGCATCCTGACGAGCGACGGCGAGTTCCACAGCTTCCGCCGCCAGGCCGCGCGCTGGGAAGAGGCGGGCACCGCTACCGTCACGCGCGTGCCGCTGGCCGATCTGCCCGCGCGCGCCGCCGCGGGCGGGTTCGACCTCGTCTTCGTCAGCCAGGTCCAGTTCGGCACCGGCGCGATCCTCGACGCGGCGGCGATGGCCGCGCTCGCCGGCTGCGCGCGCCCCGACGGTCCCTGGGTGGTGATCGACGGCTATCACGGCTTCATGGCGGTCGAAACCGACCTGTCGGCGCTCGCCGACCGCGTCTTCTATCTCGCCGGCGGCTACAAATATGCGATGGCGGGCGAAGGCGTCGCGTTCCTCCATGCGCCGCCGGGCTATGGCGCGCGCCCGGCGATCACCGGCTGGTATGCCGAGTTCGAGGATCTGGCGCTGCCCCCCGGCCGTGTCGGCTATGCCCCCGATGCGCGCCGTTTCCTCGGTTCGACCTTCGATCCCTCGGGGCTCTATCGCTTCGTCGCGGTGCGCGACATGCTCGCGCGCGAACGGCTCGACACGCGCGCCGTCGGCGCGCATTGCGCGGCGCTGCGCGACCGTTTCCTCGCTGCGGCGACGCTCCCCGCCGAACTGCTCAACCCGCCGTCGGGCGCGGGACCGCAGGCGCGCTTCCTCGCGCTGCGCAGCCCGCACGCCGCCGAATGGCAGCGCACGCTCGCGCGGCACGACGTCATCACCGACGTCCGCGGCGACGTGCTCCGCATCGGCTTCGGTCTCTATCAGGATGCCCGCGACGTCGACGCGCTGCTGGCGATGCTCGCCCGGCTCTGACCGCCGGGCGCCCGGCGCCGGGTCAGGCCCCGGCGTCGGCGATCGGCGCGATGCCCAGCCGGGGGATCTCGATCGCGGGGCAACGGTCCATCACGACCTTCAGCCCCGCCGCCTCGGCGCGCGCGGCCGCGGCCTCGTTGACGACGCCCAACTGCATCCACACCGCTTTCGCGCCCGCCGCGATCGCCGCGTCGACGACCTCGCCCGCCGCTTCCGACCGGCGGAAGATGTCGACCATGTCGATCGGCTCGCCGATCTGCGCGAGCTCGCGAAAGACATATTCGCCATGGATATGCTCGCCGGTGATCTGCGGGTTGACCGGAATCACGCGATAGCCGTGCCGCTGCAGCTCCTCCATCACATGATAGCTCGGCCGGTCGGGCCGGTCCGACGCGCCGACCATCGCGATCGTGCGAATGCCCGTCAGCAGTTCCCGGATATCCTCGTCGCGCGTCAGCACCATCGTCGTTCCTCCTCGTTCGCGCCGGTCCCCGCCCGGTCAGCCGCCATGCGCCGCCAGCCAGCGGTCGACCCCGTCCGCAATGCTCGCGAACGCCGTCGCCTGCGGCCCGTTCCCCGCGGCGGGCGGCTCGCCCGCGTCGGACGCGACGCGGATCGCCATTTCCAGCGGCACCCGGCCCAGGAACGGGATGCCCAGCCGCTCGGCCGCCGCCTCGGCACCGCCCTGCCCGAACGGATCGGACAGGTTGCCGCAATGCGGGCAGACATAGCCGCTCATATTCTCGACCAGCCCGATGATCGGCACGTCCACCTTGCGGAACAGGTCGATCGCGCGCGCCGCGTCGATCAGCGCCAGATCCTGCGGCGTCGACACGATCACCGCGCCTGCGGGCTTGTGCTTCTGGACCATGGTGAGCTGGACGTCGCCGGTCCCCGGCGGCAGGTCGAGCACCAGCACGTCGCGGTCGCCCCAGTCGGCATCGACAAGCTGGCCCAGCGCGCCGCCCGCCATCGGCCCGCGCCACGCGATCGCCTGCCCCTCGGTCACCAGTCCGCCCATCGACAGCACCGGCACGCCGAATCGCGTCTGCACCGGGATCAGCTTTTCGTCGCGCGCCTGCGGGCGGATGCCCTCGACGCCGAACAGCCGCGTCTGCGACGGGCCATAGATGTCGGCGTCGACCAGCCCGACGCGACGCCCGCCGCGCGCCAGCGCAACGGCCAGGTTGGCCGAAAGCGTCGACTTGCCGACGCCCCCCTTGCCGCTCGCCACCGCGATCAGCCGGCGCTGGCGCCGCTCGCTGGTCAGCAGCACGCGCACCTCGCGCACGCCGGGAAAGGCCGCGGCGGCGGCACGCACATCGGCCTCCATCTCGTCGCGCGCAGCGGGGCTCAGCCCGGTGACGTCGAGCACGATGTCGGCCCGGCCCGCCTCGAGCCGAACGGTGGCGCGCCCGGCCGCGATGGGGGCCAGCGCCGTCTGCAAAGGAACGGAATCAGTCATGGAAAGCGCAGATAGGCGCACAATCGGCTTGTGGCACTGTAAATCCGCGCAACGGCACTTATAAAGGCTGTCATGGCGATACGATTGGGCTGGCGCGCACCGGCCGGCAACTTGAACAGTGAGGCGCCCAAGGGCCCTTGGGGCGGCACCGGCGGCGGACCGGGCGGCAACGGCGAGGACGGCGGATCGGGCGATTCGGACCGGGGCGGGCGCGGCAACGGCCCCCGCAACCCCTGGGCCTTCCCGCCCGAGGGCCGGGGCGGCCGCGTCGGCGCGGGACCGCTCGACGAACTGCTCCGGCGCGCACGCGGCGGCGGGGGCGGCAATGGCGGCGGCTTCGGCGGGCTGCCGGGCATGCCCAACAGCAACCGCATGTGGCTGCTGATCGTCGCGGCGCTCGTCGTGATCTGGCTCGGCTTCACCAGCATCCATGCGATCGGCCCGCGCGAGCGCGGCGTCGTGACGCTGGTCGGCCGCTATGCCTACACGCTGGGGCCGGGCATCCAGTTCACCCTGCCCGAACCGTTTCAGAGCGTGCAGACGATCAACGTCGGCAACATCCGCACCGAAAACTTCCCCGCCTCGGGCGAGAACCTGATGCTGACGGGCGACCAGAACATCGTCGACCTCGCCTATTCGGTGCGCTGGGACATCCGCAGCGCCCCCGATTTTGCCTTCCAGCTCGACAACCCGCAGGAAACCGTCCGCGCGACCTCGGAAAGCGCGATGCGCGCGGTGATCGCCAACACCACGCTCAACGAGGCGATCGGCGACGGCCGCGCCAAGATCGAGGCACAGGTCCAGACCGCGATCCAGCAGGTGCTCGACGAATATCATTCGGGCATCCGCATCCAGGGCGTGTCGATCCAGAAGGCCGCCGCGCCGTCACAGGTCGACGAGGACTTCAAGCAGGTCACCGCCGCCCAGCAGGAGGCTCAGGCGAACAAGAACAACGCCAACGCCTATGCCCAGCAGATCCTCGCCGCGGCACAGGGCGAGGCGGCCGAGTTCGACAAGATCTACGAACAATATAAGGCGGCGCCCGAAGTTACGCGGCGGCGGCTTTATTACGAGACGATGGAGCAGATCCTGGCCCGCACCAACAAGGTGATCGTCGAGGCGCCCGGCGTCACGCCCTATCTGCCGCTCCAGGCGATGCGCCGCGCGGCCGAGCCCGACGCCGCCCAGGCCCAGCAGGCCCAACAGGCCCAGCAGGGGGGGCAGAAATGATGACGCGCTGGTATCGCAACCCGATCGGCATCGCCGTTGCCGCGCTGGTCCTGCTCGTGATCCTCGCCACCACGGTGTCGATCGTCCCCGAAACCAAGCAGGCGGTGATCCTGCGGCTCGAACAGCCGCTGCGCACCGTCAATGCCTATCGCCCGGGCGAGCAATATGGCCGTACCCAGGCGGGGCCGATCCTGCTCATCCCGTTCCTCGACCGGGTGGTGTGGGTCGACAAGCGCGTGCTGTCGGTCGATCTGCCCAACCAGGCGGTGCTCTCGACCGACCAGTTGCGGCTCCAGGTCGACGCCTATGCCCGCTTCCGCGTCGTCGATCCGCTGCGCATGGTCGTGACGATCGGCAATGAGGACCGCGTCCGCGAACAGCTTCAGCCGCTTTTCGGCTCGTCGCTCCGCAACGAGCTCGGCCGCCATCCCGCCGCGATCCTGCTCAGCCCCGAACGCGGCCGCGTGATGGAAAATATCCAGGTCGCGCTCCAGCGGCTCGCCGCCCAGTACGGGGTCGAGATCGTCGACGTGCGCATCAAGCAGACCGAGCTGCCCGACGGCGCGCCGCTCACCAGCGCGCTCCAACGCATGGCGACCGCGCGCCGCCAGGAAGCGGCGACGATCCGCGCCCAGGGGCTCAAGGAGGCGCAGATCATCCGCGCCAACGCCCAGGCGCAGGCGGCGCAGATCTATGCCGCGGCGTTCAACAAGGATCCCGCCTTCTACGATTTCTATCGCGCGATGCAGTCGTATCGGAACACCTTCCTCACCCAGGACAAGGACAAGGGCGATACGCAGGTGATCCTGTCGCCGCAGAACGGTTATCTGCGCGAGTTCATGAACGGCAACCGTTGATGCGTGGCCGCCGTTCATATTCAATGAGCGTTCAGCAACCCGGCGCAACACTCCGCGCCGGATGCGATCCCTTCCTTTGAGAGGATATTCTCACGTGCGTTACGCCTACGCCCTTTCGACTGCCCTGATGCTCAGCGGCGCCGCCGCGGTGATGACCCTGCACCAGCCGGCCGGCGCGCAGACGGCGCAGAACGAGCCCGGGACGATCCAGGCCAGCGCCCCGCGTGCCGGCGCGCCGATGAGCTTTGCCGACATGGTCGCCAAGCTTCAGCCGGCGGTGGTCAACATCTCGACGACGCAGCGCGTGCGGGTGAACAACAATCCGTTCGCGGGCACGCCGTTCGAAATGTTCGGCGGCAATGCGCGGCCGACGACGCAGCGGGCGGAATCGCTCGGCTCGGGCTTCATCATCTCGGCTGACGGCTATGTCGTCACCAACAACCATGTGATCTCGGCGGGCACTGCCGGCGCGGTGGTCGAATCGATCACGGTCAAGCTCGCCGACGGCCGCGAGTTCAAGGCGAAGCTGATCGGCCGCGACCAGCCGTCGGACCTCGCGGTGCTCAAGATCGAGGGCAAGGATCTGCCCTTCGTCAAGTTCGGCGATTCGCGCGGCGCGCGCGTCGGCGACTGGGTGGTCGCGATCGGCAACCCGTTCGGCCTGGGCGGCACCGTCACCGCGGGCATCATCTCGGCGACGCACCGCGTCACCGGCGGCGGCGCCTATGACCGCTTCATCCAGACCGACGCCTCGATCAACCGCGGCAATTCGGGCGGCCCGATGTTCGACATGTCGGGTGCGGTGATCGGCATCAACTCGCAGATCCTGTCGCCCACCGGCGGCAATATCGGCATCGGCTTCGCGATTCCCGCCGAACAGGCCAAGCCCGTCATCGACACGCTGATGAAGGGCGCGTCGATCAAGCGCGGCTATCTCGGCATCGCGATGCAGGACGTGAACAAGGACATCGCCGACGCGCTCGGCCTGCCCACCGATCGCGGCACGCTCGTCCAGCGCGTCGAGCCGGGCCAGCCTGCCGAAAAGGCGGGGATCAAGCCGGGCGACGTCATCGTCCGCGTCAACAATCAGAATGTGACGCCCGAACAGACGCTCAGCTACCTCGTCGCCAACCTCGCGCCGGGCACCACCGTCCCGCTCGAGCTGATCCGCGACGGCAAGCGCATGAGCCTCAGCGTGACGCTGGGCACGCGCCCGCCCGAGGATCAGCTCGCGCAGTTCGATCCCGACGACAACAGCGGCGGTGCGCCGGGCGCGGGCGAAACCGCCAGCGCCGCGTCGCTCGGCGTCGCGGTGACGCCGCTCACGCCGCAGATCGCGCAGAGCATCGGCGTCGGGGCGCAGGTTCGCGGCGTCGTGATCGTCCAGGTCGATCCGGAAAGCGACGCCGCCGCCAAGGGCCTGCGCCGCGGCGACGTGATCGTCTCGATCAACCGCACGCCGGTCGCCACCGGCGCCGAAATCGCGCGGCTGGTGTCGGCGGCCAAGGCGGCCGGACGCGGTTCGGTGCTCGTCTATGTCCAGCGCCGCAACAACGGGTCGTTCATCCCGCTCCAGATCGGCGACTGACCGCCCGCGGCGCTTGCCCGCCGGCCTTGCCGCCGCTTCGAAACGCCCGTCTCCGCCCGATTTCGGTGCGGCGGCGGGCGTTTCCGCATCCGGACGTCGCGCCGGGCTGTTCAGCGGCGGGTGAGCGGGGCATAAGCGGCGCGCAGTTGAGGAGGAAAGATTGCCCAAGCCTGCCGCGGCGCGAACGCCGCTTGAACTCACCGTCCGCGGCGTCCTGCTCGGCGGCGCGATCACGCTGCTGTTCACGGCGGCGAATGTCTATCTGGGGCTCAAGATCGGCCTCACCTTCGCCACCTCGATCCCGGCGGCCGTCATCTCGATGGCGGTGCTGCGGATGTTTCCCGATTCGACCATCCTCGAAAACAACATCGTCCAGACGGTGGCGAGCGCGGCCGGAACGCTGGCGGCGATCATCTTCGTCCTGCCCGGGCTGGTGATGATCGGCTGGTGGCAGGGCTTCCCCTATCTCACCACCGCGGCGATCACGATGACGGGCGGGCTGCTCGGCGTGATGTTCTCGGTGCCGCTGCGCCGCGCGCTGATCCTCGATTCGCCCGACCTTCCCTATCCCGAGGGTCGCGCCGCGGCCGAAGTGCTCAAGGTCGGCGCCGAAAGCCGCGACGGCGGCGCCGAAAGCGCGCGCGGGCTCAAGGTGATCGTCGTCAACGCGCTCGCCTCGGGGCTTTTCGCGGTGCTCACGCGCACGCGGCTGGCGGCAGAGGAAGGCGCGGCCTTCTTCAAGCTCGGCAGCGGCGCCAGCGGCATCATCGGCGGGCTGTCGTTCGCGCTGATCGGCGCGGGGCACCTGATCGGGCTCACTGTCGGCATCGCCATGCTCGTCGGCATCGCGATCGGCTGGTGGATCGCACTGCCGATCCTCTCCGCGGGCGTCCCCGGCACCGCCGAGGCGGTCGCGGGGCTGGTGTTCAAGCAGGATGTGCGTTTCCTCGGTGCCGGCGCGATCGGCGTCGCCGCGATCTGGACGCTGCTCAAGATCATCGGGCCGGTGATCGGCGGCATCCGCTCGTCGCTCGCCGCCTCGCGCGCGGCCCGCGGCGGCGAGGGCGTCGCGATCAGCGAGCGCGACCTGCCGATCGGGCTCATCGCGATCGGCACGCTCGCCATGCTCGTGCCGATCGCGTGGCTGTTGTGGGATGTCGTCGCGGGCGGCCCGCTGATGGCGTCGGCGGTCCCGCTGATCGCGGGGTCGCTGCTCTTCATCCTCGTCGCCGGGCTCGTGATCGCGTCGGTGTGCGGCTATATGGCCGGGCTCATCGGCGCGTCGAACAGCCCCGTGTCGGGGATTGGCATCCTTGCCATCCTCGCCTCGTCGCTGCTGCTCGTCGGCATGTTCGGCCGCAACCTCGCGCCGGGCACCACCCAGGCGCTGATCGCCTATGCGCTGATCGTCACCGGCATCGTGTTCGGTATCTCGACGATCTCGAACGACAATCTCCAGGATCTCAAGACCGGCCAGCTCGTCGGTGCGACGCCGTGGAAGCAACAGGTCGCGCTGATGCTCGGCGTCGTGTTCGGCTCGCTCGTGATCCCGCCGGTGCTGTCGGTGCTCAACGCCTCGTTCGGCTTTGCCGGCGTCGCGGGGGCCAGCGCCGATGCGCTTCCCGCGCCCCAGGCGGCGCTGATCTCGTCGCTCGCCAAGGGCGTGCTCGGCGGCGACCTCAACTGGAAGCTGATCTTCATCGGCGCGGGTGTCGGCGCGCTCGTCGTGCTGGTCGACGAACTGCTCGGGCGCACCAGCCGCTATCGCCTGCCGCCGCTCGCGGTCGGGCTGGGCATCTATCTGCCGATGTCGGTGACGCTCACGGTCGTGCTCGGCACGGTGATCGGCTGGTTCTACGACCGTGCCGCCGATCGCGCGCGCGATCCCGAGTTCGTCAAGCGCATGGGCGTGCTGATGGCGACGGGCATGATCGTCGGCGACAGCCTGTTCGGCGTGCTCTACGCCGGCATCGTCTACGAAAGCGGCAGCGAGGCACCGCTCGCGCTCGTCGGCAGCGGCTTTGCTCGCTACGCGCTCGTCGGCGGGACGCTCGCCTTCCTCGCGATCACCGCCGCGCTCTACCGCTACACGCGCACCGCCGCACGCTGATCGCACCGCCCCCTGCTGCACGCGGGCACCTGCCGCGCGCAGCAGGGGGCGTCGCCGCTCACTGCATCGCGTCGAGCAGCGCGCGGATCGGCACAAAGGCGAACGCGACCGAACTGTCGGCGACGCCATAGGGGATGAACAGCCGGTCGCCGTGGCGAAGCGCGCCGCAGCTATAGACGACGTTGGGCACATAGCCCTCGCGGTCCTGATTGGCCGCGGCGAGCAGCGGTTCGGGCGTGCGCGCCAGCACCTTGGACGGGTCGTCCTTGTCGAGCAGCGCGGCGCCGATCGAATATTTGCGCATCGCCCCGACGCCGTGCGTCAGCACCAGCCATCCCTGGTCGATCTCGATCGGCGGCCCGCAATTGCCCATCTGCACCAGCTCCCACGGATGCACCGGCTTCATCAGCATCGTGCCGCCTTCCCAGTGCGTCACGCTGTCGGATGCGTGGAGGAAGATGTTCTCGCCGTCCTGGCGCCCCAGCATCAGGTAACGCCCGCCCACCTTGCGCGGGAACAGCGCCATGCCCTTGTTGCGCGCCGCGCTGCCGGTCATCGGCACCAGGTCGAAACTGCGCCAGTCGCGCGTGCGCATCAGCTCGGACTGGATCCCCGAACCGTTATAGGCGGTATAGGTGCCGATCCATTCGTGGCTGCCGTCGTCGTGCCGGAAATGGCACAGGCGCAGATCCTCGAGTCCGTTCGACTGGGCGCGCGTGATCGGAAAGATCACCGTTCCCGACAGCGTCGAATCGCGGTGCCGATACACCGTCACCGGCCCTTCGGGGACGTGCCGTTCGTCGGCGCCGTGCGCATCGGCGGCGGTGGCAAAGGGCGGCTCCGGCGCCAGCATCAGCTCGTCGTCGGCGGTGATGATTCCCTCGCGGAACGCCACCGACGAGATATGCCCCTCGCCCACCGCGCGCAGCGAGATCAGGATGCGCAGCGCGCCGTCGGGCATTCCGGTCTGGTCGTAATGCGGCACCGCGCTGGGGTTCATCAGCGCGGCGGCGGCATAGCTGTATTCGTGGCAGAAATAGGCGCCGATCAACTGGCGCTTCTCGTCGCCGATCGCCGACGCGTCGAGCCCCAGCAGCGCCTCGATCTGGTCGAACCGCGTCATGAACACGCGCCGCGTCTGCCAATGGCGCGCCTCGAAATCGCGCAGCACCGCGTCGAGCTGCGCGCGCGCCTCGCCCGGCGACATCGCCAGCACCTCGTTGACCAGCCGTTCGGTCCGGCTCGGCGCCGATCCGTTCGACGTCCACCCGATGTGAAACGGCCGCACCACGACGCGCGACGGGTCCGCCCGCAGGCGGAGCGCGTGATTGAACAGTTCGACCATCAACGACCCCGCACCGATCCGCTTCGCGGCCGCGAACCAAGCCTCAAGCGGCCACGCTCCGTCGCGTTGTTGCCACGGTTCCGATGCGCTTTGAAAGAGCCGAAATCGCGCAATTCGCCAGTTGGAGCGCCAGGATCGATTCGGCGCCCTGGTTGCGGTTGAGCCCGGTCGGCATCAACCCGTCGAAACAGCCGCCGTCCTGCGCACTCGCCAGCGGCAGGTCGAGGTCGTTGGCGCCCAGATACCAGCGATAGGCGCGGATCGCCGCGTCCACCCAGCGCGCGTCGCCGGTCGCCTCATGCGCCGCGATGCACGCCTCGATCGTCGCCTGCGCCTCCAGCGGCTGCTGGTCGAACGGCAACGGGTCGGCATAGGGCCGCCCGAAGCTTTCGGTGCCCACCGCGCGGAACCGCCCCTCGGGCGACGTCTGGCGCGCGACGATCCATTCCAGCGTCTCCAGCCCCACCGCGGTGAAGTCGGCACGGCCCAGCACCTTGCCCGCACGCAACAGCGCCTCGGGCAGCCGGGCATTGTCATAGGCGAGCACGATCTCGAACCATTGCCATTCGGGCCGCCGCGCCGCGTCGAGCAGCGCGATCAGCTCGTCGCCGAACCGCGTCAGGATCGCGTTCGACAGGGCATGGCCCGGATGCGCCTCGATCATCGCCGCCGCGCCCAGCATCGCAAAGGCGTGCGCGCGCGGGCTGCCTAGGTCGAGCGCGATCGACGCGCTGTGGTCGAACAGCGCCGATGCCCAGTCGCGGTGCTTCTGCGCCCGCGCGTCGCGGGCGGTGACGCCCAGCGCCCAGATCGTGCGGCCGTTCGAATCCTCCGACCCCACATCCTCGCACCAGCTGCGGTCGAAGTTCATGAAGTTGCGGAACCGCCGCGCCTCGGGGTTCCAGCCATGCTGGACGAACGCGGCATACAGGCTCGTCAGCCGGTCGCGCGTCGCGTCGTCGACCGCCTCGATCCGCGACATCAGGATCAGCGCGCGCGCATTGTCGTCGATGCAATAGCCGTGGCGACGGTCGGGCACCGAATAGATCGCGTGCTGGAGGATACCCGTCGAATCGCTCATCCGCTCGACCGCGCTCAGGTCGGGGGCAAGCGGCGCGAGCCCGGCGCCGTTCATCGTCAGCCGGTGCGGCTGTTCGTCGCGTGCCGCCTCGATCTCCGCCATCGCCTTCTCCGCCAGCTTCGGCCAGGTCATCGTCCGCCCGCGCGCATAGGCGCGGTTCGCCAGCGCCGCCCGCGCGTCCGCATCGCCCAGCAGCCGCCCGATCGCCGCAGCGAACCCCGCGCTGTCGCCGAAATCGACGAGCACGCCGTGCCCGTCGGCCAGGATCTCGGTCGCATGGACATAGGGGGTCGAAATCACCGGCTTGCCCACCCCCACGGCATAGGACAACGTGCCCGAGGTGATCTGCGCCGGGTTGGTATAGGGCGTCACATACAGGTCGGCCGCCTGCAGATAGTCGATCAGCGCGTCATATTCGACAAAGGCGTCGATGAAATCGACATGCCCCGCCACGCCCAGCGTCGCGGCGAGCGCCTTCAGCCGGTCGCGATAGGCCTCGCCCTCGTGCGCGACCAGATTGGGGTGGGTGGCGCCCAGCACGACATAATGCGCGTGCGGATGCGCGGCGACGATCTGCGGCATCGCCGCGATGACGGTTTCGATCCCCTTGTTGGGGGCGAGCAGGCCGAAGGTCAGCACCACCTGGCGCCCCGCCCAGCCGAACCGCGGCTTCATCGTGTCGGGGTCGACCAGCGCGCGGTCGGGAACGCCGTGCGGGATCATCACGATCCGGCGCGGGTCGGCGCCATGGACGCGGCACAGGATCTCGCGCCCCTTCTCGGCCATCACGATCACCCGCGCCGCGCGCCGCAACAGCGCCTCGATCACGCGGCGTTCGTCGGCGCTCGGCTGTTCGAGCACGGTGTGCAGCGTGACGACGACGGGGATCGAGATCCGGTCGGTCAGCGCCAGCAGGAATTCGCCCGCCGCGCCGCCGTAAATGCCATATTCGTGCTGGATCCACAGCGCCTGCGCGCCGCTCGCCTCGATCGCGCGCGCCGCCTCGACATAGGCGCTGCGGTCGTGCTGCGGGATCGCGCGCGTCACCGCGGCGGGATAGTCGTAACGGCCCGGATGGTCGTCCATCGCATAGACATCGACCCGCAAATCGGCGTCGTGCTGAAGCAGGGCGTGGTAGGTGTCGGTCGTATAGGTGGCGATCCCGCACTTGCGCGGCAGAAAATTGCCGATCAGCGCAAGGTGCGTGACGCGCCCACGCTTCGAGAGCTGCGCCATCCCCTGTTCCTTCGCTTCGATATGTCGCGGGCCGGACTGGTCCGTTACACCGTCTCCCAACAACGTCGCCGGTCGATTATGGTTGCGTTACTGCTGCGGCGCAACACGATAGCCTGCGCCGCACCGCAGCAGGACTTCGTCCGGCCTCAGCCGCGGCCGCGATAGCCCGGCACGTCCTGCGCGGGGATCCACATTCCCGCCGGCGGCTCGCCCGACTGCCAGAACACGTCGATCGGAATGCCGCCGCGCGGATACCAGTAACCGCCGATGCGCAGCCATTCGGGCGCCATCTCGCGGAACAGCCGCTCGCCGATGCCGACGGTGCAGTCCTCGTGGAACGCGCCATGGTTGCGGAACGAGCCCAGGAACAGCTTGAGCGACTTCGATTCGACGATCGTCTCGCGCGGGACATAGTCGATCACCAGATGCGCGAAATCGGGCGCGCCGGTGATCGGGCACAGCGACGTGAACTCGGGCACGGCGAACCGCACCAGATAGCGCGTGCCGGGCCGCGGGTTCGGAACATAATCGAGCACCGCTTCCTCGGGCGTGGCGGGAAGCGCGCTGGTCTTGCCAAGATGTTTCGGGTCCATGCGCGCGCATGTAGGGAGCCTGGCCCCTCGACGCCAACCCCCGTCGCGCCTAGAAACGCCGTCATGCAATCGCTGGTCTCCCCGCAATGGCTGGCCGCGGCGCTGGGCGCGCCCGACCTGATCGTCCTCGACGCAAGCTATACCGCCACGCTGCCCGGCGCGCCGGCGCACGATCCGCGCGCCGCCTTCGCGCGCGGGCGCATTCCGGGCGCGCGCTTCCTCGATCTCGACACGCTCGTCGATGCCGCGAGCCCGCTGCCCTCGACGCGCCCCGACCCGGCGCTGGTGGCGGCGCGGCTGACCGCGCTCGGCGTCCCGGCGGGGGCGCGGCTGGTGCTGTATGACGAGGGGCCGCACCATGTCTCGTGCCGCGCCTGGTGGGTGCTGCGTCTCGCCGGGTTCGACGCCGCGCTGCTCGACGGTGGCCTTGCCGCGTGGCGCGCCGAGGGGCGCCCGCTCGACAGCGGTGACGCCGCGCCTGTCGCACCGACGGTCCCGCCGCTCGCCGCTGCCGCGCCGCTGGCGCAGGTCCGCACGCTCGCCCAGATGCAGGCCAATCTCGCCAGCCGTGCCGAACAGGTCGCCGACGCCCGCTCGGCCGCGCGCTTCACCGGCGCCGAAAGCGACCCGCGCCCCGGCTGCGCCGCGGGGCACATTCCCGGTGCGCGCAGCCTTCCCTATTCGCGCTTCTTCGAGGCTGACGGCCGCTGGAAACAGCCCGACGCGATCGCGCGCTGCTTCGCCGATGCGGGAATCGACCCCGCGCGTCCGCTCGTCGCCACCTGCGGATCGGGGATCACCGCCGCGGTGATCGTGTTCGCCGCGCACCTGCTCGGCCACGACGCCGCGCTCTATGACGGCAGCTGGACCGAATGGGGGAGCGATCCCGCCACACCCAAGGCGCTGGGAGACGCGGCATGAGCGCGCGCGACCCCCACGGCCCGGACGACGGCCTGCCCCCGATCGGCGACGCGACGCGGCTCGTCACCGGCGGCCGCCGCCCCGAATGGACCGCCGGCATCGTCAACCCGCCCGTCTGGCGCGCCTCGACGATCGTCTACGATTCGGTCGCCGAGATGCGCGCGCGCCACGCGGACACGCACCACCGCCTCTATTACGGGCGGCGCGGCACGCCGACGCAATGGGCGCTCGCCGATGCGCTGACCGCGCTCGAACCGGGTGCCGAGGCGACCCTGCTCTATCCCTCGGGCCTCGCTGCGGTCACCACCGCGCTGCTCGCGGTACTCGCGCCCGGCGACGAGCTGCTCGTCCCCGACACCGCCTATGAGCCCACGCGTGCCTTTGCCGCCGGGATGCTGCGGCGGCTGGGGATCACCACGCGCTTCTACGATCCGCTGATCGGCGGCGGCATCGCCGCGCTGTGCACCGAGCGCACGCGCGCGATCTTCCTCGAAAGCCCCGGCAGCCTGACCTTCGAGGTTCAGGATGTTCCCGCGATCGTCGCCGTCGCCCGCGCGCGCGGCATCACCACGCTGATCGACAACACCTGGGCGACGCCGCTCTTCCTGCCCGCGATCGCGATGGGGGTCGATTATTCGATCCTCGCCTGCACCAAATATGTCGTCGGCCATTCGGACGTGATGCTCGGCTCGGTCACCGCGGCCGAGGGGCGCTATGCCCGGCTGCGCGACACCAGCTACGAGCTCGGCCAGATGGCCAGCCCCGACGACGCCTGGCTCGGCAGCCGCGGGCTGCGCACCATGGGCGTCCGGCTCAAGGCCCAGGGCGCCGCCGCGCTGCGCATCGCCGAATGGCTCGCCACCCGGCCCGAGGTCGCGCGCGTGCTCCATCCCGCGCTTCCCGGCTGCCCCGGCCACGACATCTTCGTCCGCGATTTCCGCGGCAGTTCGGGGCTGTTCGCCTTCGTCCTCAACGGCGGCGACGACGCGGCGCGCACCGCGCTGCTCGACGGGCTGCGCCATTTCGGCCTCGGCTACAGCTGGGGCGGCTATGAAAGCCTCGCCATCCCTGCCGACCCCCAGCGCATCCGCAGCGCGGTGCCCTGGCAGGCGGAGGGGCCGCTCGTCCGCCTTCAGATCGGGCTCGAGGAACCCGACGACCTGATCGCCGATCTCGAGGCCGGGCTCGCCCGCTTCGCCGCCGCGCGGCGGTGAGGCGGCGGGGCCCCCTTGCCGCGGCGGGGGGTGCGTCCCTAATTTGCGGACCGTGACTGCTGCCAGCCAGACCGCCCGGATCGCCGACGGCGTGCGCGCCGTCCCCGCGGCCGATTGGGACGCCTGCGCCGGCACCGCCAATCCCTTCGTCGCGCACGCCTTCCTCGCCGCGCTCGAGGAATCGGGCTCGGTCGGCGGCAATTCGGGGTGGCAGGCGCTGCCGATCGTCATCGACGATGCCGACGGGCGGCCGATCGCCGTCGCCCCCGCCTATGCCAAGGCGCACAGCCATGGCGAATATGTGTTCGACCATGGCTGGGCCGAGGCGTGGGAGCGCGCGGGCGGCGCCTATTATCCCAAGCTCCAGGTCGCGGTTCCCTTCACCCCCGTGCCCGGCCCGCGCCTGTTGCTGCGCCCCGACGCGGCGCCCGTCCACGCCGCCGCGCTCGTCGCCGCGCTCGAGGCGGTGACCGACCGGAACCGCCTGTCCTCGGCGCACGCGACCTTCGTCGCGCCCGATCAGGTCGATGTCTTTTCGGCCGCGGGCTGGCTCGTCCGCACGGGCGTCCAGTTCCACTGGGCCAATGCCGGCTATGCCGATTTCGACGATTTCCTCGCCGCGCTCGCCAGCCGCAAGCGCAAGGCGATCCGCAAGGAACGCGCCGCCGCGGTCGCGGGGCTTACCATCCGCCACCTCACCGGCGCCGATCTGACCGAAGCCGCGTGGGACGCGTTCTGGACCTTCTATCAGGATACCGGCGCGCGCAAATGGGGCCGCCCCTATCTCACCCGGCGCTTCTTCTCGCTGCTCGGCCGGACGATGGCCGATCGCGTGCTGCTGATCCTTGCCGAGCGCGACGGCCGCCCGATCGCGGGCGCGCTCAACCTCATCGGCGCGGACACGCTCTACGGCCGCTACTGGGGCGCGACCGAGGAGGTGCCCTTCCTCCATTTCGAGCTGTGCTATTATCAGGCGATCGAGGCGGCGATCGCGCGCGGGCTCGCCCGGGTCGAGGCGGGGGCGCAGGGCGAGCACAAGCTCGCGCGCGGCTATGTCCCCGTCACCACCTATTCGGCGCACTATATCCCCGACCGCGGCTTCCGCGCGGCGGTCGCCGACTTCCTCGCGCGCGAACGCGCCGCGGTCGAACGCGAACAGGCGTTCCTGGGCGAGCTCGCCCCCTTCCGCCGCGACGGCTGACGCCGGCGATCAGCGCGCGGCGTGGCCCCGGTCGCCCCGCGCGGCGGGTGCGCCGCCCTTGGCCGCGGCCCCGCCCTTGTGCGCCGCCCCGCCCTTGGGCGTTGCGGAGGCCGTCGGCGTCGGCAGCGGCGAGGGCACCGGCGACGGCCGCACCATCTGGCGCCCGTCGGTCAGGATATAGTCGCGCTCCCAGCGCGGCACCGGCAGCTCGCCCGGCCGGATCACCGGCGGCGGCACGCGATGGTCGACGCGGAACAGCGCGCTCGATCCGTCGCGCCACACCGGCACCAGCCCCTGTTCGAACCGCGGGTCATATTTGGGCGGACGGATCATCCACACATAGTCGAAGGCGTCGCGCGGAAAGCGCGCCAGCGCCCAGGCCACCGGCCGCCACCATTCGCGCGGGCACTGGACGTCGGTGACGATCTGCGACGGGTCGTGCGAAAAGCGCTTGGCCGCGGCATAGCGCACCGTCAGCAACTGCCCGCCCGCCATCGACCATTGGTCGTTGGTATAGGCCAGCCGCCGTTCGAGCGCGAGCGCGGGAACGTGCTGCAGCCGCGTCATCTGCCATTCGTTGAAACAGGTCTCGCCGACGAACGTCACCAGCCGCGCGCCGACCGGCAGATGGTCGAGCGCCTTCAGCTCGCGGTCATAGGACTGGTCGTACAGCCAGAAGCTGTATGTCGTCGCCGCGATCCGCACGGTGAAAAAGGCCAGCCCCAGCGCCGCGATCATCCCCGCGCGGCGCATCGACACGCCCGGCTTGGGCCGGATCGCCAGGATCGCGATCGCCACCATGAACGGCACCAGCCGCATGTCGGCATAGGCCGATCCGAACACGATGCGCGGCAGCAGCAGATAGACCGCCAGCAGGAACAGCGCCGACAGCGACAGGTTGCGCGAATACTGGATGTTGGGGTCGCGCACCGCGCGCAGCAGCAGCAGCACGAGCACGCCGACCGAAGCGAGGTCGAAAAGCTGCCAGCGGTCGCGGAAGAGCTGGACGAACCACAGCGTCTTGGCGCGCCAGTTGAACCAGTCGCCCGTCTGCCCCGAAACATGGTCGCCCGATCGCCACATCAGCATCAGCAGCGCGGGCGGCGCCAGCGGCAGGCAGTGGATGCCCGCGATGAACCACGGCTGCACCCAGGCGGCGACAAAGCCCTGACCGCGCCGCCGGTCATGCTCGCGGATCAGCTCGGCCGAAAAGGCGAGCACGCCCAGCAGCCCCCAGCCAAAGGTGTGCGCGACCCAGATCGCCATCGACACCGGCAGGAAGATCGCGGCGCGCAGGCGGAAATGCCCCAGCCGCGCCAGCCGCAGCCACCATCCGAACGCGATCAGCGCCAGCGCCATCGACAGCGCGAAGTTCACGAAGCCGAAATGGAACGGGAAGCTGTAGGCGATCGGCAGCGCGAACAGCGCGGTCGCGGGAATGCGCCCATGCACCTCGCGCGCGATCATCAGCAGCCCGGCGACGGTCATCGCCGGAATCGAAATGACGATCAGCTTCACCGCGGGCTCGAGCCCCATCAGCTTCGACAGCGGGATGACGAGCAGGTCGACGCCCAGATTGCCCATCAGGCTCCAGTGGAAGTCATACCATTGCTGGAGAAAGGGATATTGGTCGTACACGAACTGGACGCGATACCGGCCCATATGGCCCGGCAGGTCGACCAGCGGCGGAATGTCCGGCCACAACAGCGGAATCATGGCCATGACCGTGGCTACCGCCACGAACCACCGCGTCTGCCACCAATGCAGTGCTTCTTCGCCCCTTTGCATCGGCCGCTTCTAGTGCGGCGCGTGCCCCGGGGACAAGCGGCTCCGTTCGATTCGATACAGGCGGCCGGCGCCCGCGCGCAGCCCCGGTCAGCGCGGCCGCGCGGCGGCGGCGTCGGCGTCGGGCCGGACGGCCCCGGCGCGCGCCGGGATCACGCGGTAAAGCGCCGAAACGCCGTTCTGCCATTCCAGCACGACGTCGGGGGCCAGCCGCGCATGCGGGGGAAAGCCCATCGTCCAGACGCGCGTATAGAGCCCGCGATCGAACGCTGCGGCGGCGCCGTTGAGGTCGAACTGATGGTCGGGGCAGTCGGCGGGATAGAGGATCTGCGACGGGTCGGCGGTCAGCACGCCCCTGTGCGGCGTGCGCAGCAATTGCTGGCCGGGCAGCGTCCACTGGCCGTTCTCGAAGATCTCGCGGCGGACGATGGCCATGCCCGCGACGTGCGACAGCCGGTCGCTGCGCCAGTCGGTGCAGCCCTCGCGCACCAGCACCAGCACCGCCGCGCCGCGCGGCAGCCGGTCGACCGCCGCCAGCGCCTGCGACTGGGTCTGGGCATAAAGGAGCAGCGCCGCCGCCGTCGTCAGCGTCCGCACGACGAAGAATCCGGCGGCGAACAGCGCCAGCATCGCGGCTGCGCTCCGGGCCGAGCCGGGCGCCTCACCGGGAGCCTCACCGGGCAGGGGCCTGCGGGCGCGCAGTCCGGCAAAGCCGATCGCCAGCGCGACGGGCAGCATCCGCATGTCGACATAGGCGCCGCCGAGCAGCAGGCGCGGCAGCATCAGGAACGCCGCCAGCCCGATCAGCATCGCCGCGCCGGCGGCGGCGTCGTAGCGCAGCCTGCCGCTGCGCCAGCCCGTCCATGCGGCGGCATAGATCAGGAACGCGGCGATCACGTCATAGCCCTGCCAGCGCTCGCGCAGCAGCGAGAGGAACCAGACGAGCTTCGCCGTCGCGGTCCATTCGGCGCCCAGCCCGCCGCCATGCGGCGCGGCGGCGAGCATCGCCACCACCGGCGAGCCGAGCAGCGCCGCCCACAGCGTCGCGGCCGCGAGCGCATGCCGCCAGTCGGCGCCGGTGCGGCGGCGCTCGGCCAGCTCGGCGGCAAAGGCGATCAGCCCGAACAGTCCCCAGCCGAAGCTGTGCGCGATCCACAGCACCCATGATACCGGCACGAACAGCAGCGCGCGCTGCCGCACGCGGCCGGCGCGGCCCATCGCGATCCAGCTTGCGAGCGCGTGGAGCGCCAGCGTCGCCGACAGCATGAAATTGACGAAACCGAACTGGAACGGCCAGCTATAGACCAGCGGAAAGCCCAGCGCCGCGCCGGGGGCGAGCCGCCCCGCATCGGCGCCCGTCCCGCTCGCGCGCGACAGCCGGATCAGCCCCCATACCCATAAAGGCGGGATCGCGACGATCGCCAGCTTGGCGGCCAGCGGCGCGGGGATCAGCGGCGCCAGCGCCTCGACGATCAGGTCGACGCCCAGATTGCCGATCAGCCCCCATTCGAACTGCCAGTGGCGCGCGAGCAGCGGCGAACCGGCCAGGTGCGCAGCGATGTGATAGCGGCCGATATGCCCCGGCACGTCGGTCAGCGGCGGCACCGCCGGGATCAGCAGCGGGACGGCGGCGAGTAGCATCGCGGCCAGCGCGAAGCCCCGGCTTTCCCACCATGGCGTTCGGGCGGGCACGGGCATCGCGTCAGCGGCTCCGCACGATGCGATAGAGGCGCGGGCCGCTGCGCGCGGCGTCGATCGGCGCGAGCCAGGCGGGCGGGCGGCCCGCGTCCAGCGCGGCGGCCAGCGTGTCGGGCGACGCCGCGCCGGGCGCGCGCGCCGGGGGCTCGTCCGGCACGCCGGGGCAGAAGGCGACATAGTCGATCCCCCAGGCGCGCGCGATCGTCTCCGAACGCGCGGCGGGGCCTTGGAAAAAGTCGAACATCGCGCGATTGCCCTCGCGGTTGCGGTGATAGGGTCCGGCGAGCAGCCGGTGCGGCGTCGCGGCGAGCGCGAAGCCGCTGAGGTCGATCGGCGCGACGAGCACGCCGGGCGGCAGCGCCGCGATCCGCGCGAGCGCCGCGGGATCGGTACAGTCGCGCGCGGCGGCGGCGGCGCCCGCCGGGTCGGCGGCGGCGCGGCGGCTCGCGGCGGGGATCAGCGCCGCCGCCGCGATCGGATAGAGGATTCCCGCCGAGGCGATCCAGGCGGGGACGAGCGGCCAGCCGCGGCGCCGTGCGGCGTCGATCATCGCCGCGAGCGCAGGGGCGGCAAGCAGCGCGGCGGCATAGGCGCCCCGCAGCGTCGCGAGCGCGAGCAGCACCGCCCCGGCAAGCAGCAGCGCCAGCGCGCGCCGGGCCGCGAGACCGTCCGCGTCCGGGGCTTCGCCGGCCGCATCACGCGGCAGCATCGCGCCCCAGGCCGCTGCGGCGAGCCCGGCGATCGCAAGGCCCAGATAGCCGATCGCGTTCGTCGCGGGTGCGGTGCGCACCGATTGCGCCTCGGCCACCTGCGCCAGCCATTGTCGCGCCAGCACCGGGTCGACCGCGCCATAGGGATCGCGGCACGCGGGCGCGACGGCGATCACCAGCGCCGGCACGGCGATCCCCGCGGCGGCGAGCGCCAGCGCGCGCGTCCGTGGCCCCGCCCCCGCCAGCGCGACGGCGGCGAGCGCCAGTCCGCCGGTCGCGCCCAGCATCGCCGCGCGCCACGCGGTCGCGGTAAAACCGTCACAGGCGGGATAGTCCCAGGCGAGCGGACGCAGCAGCGCGGCGGCGGCGGTCAGCCCCAGCACCAGCGCGACCGTCTGTCCGGCGAGCAGCGGCGCCGCCGCCCTCCCCTGCCGCAGCCAGCGCCACGCGACGATCGCTGCGGCCAGCGCGAGCAGCGGCGCGGTCTCGAGCCCGATCGCGATCGACAGCGCGCCCGCCAGCCCCGCCGCGATCCCCTCGCCCAGCGCGGCGCGGCGCCCGGGCGGCGGCGCGATCGCCGGCGTCGCCGCGACGAGCAGCAACAGCATCTGCAACCCGTGATGGTCGATCCGGCCGGGCAGGAAAATCGTCGTCGCGGGATAGGCGAGGCTCGCGACGAGCATCGTCGTTGTAGGCGACGAACCGGTGCGCCATCCGAGTCTCGCGATCAGCAGCAAAACGCACGCGAACAGCAGGATCGGCACCGCGATCACGGCGATTCGTTCGGCGATCGGGGTGCCGAATGCGGGTTTCAGCATGGCATTGAGCGCCGCGGGCGCCAGGTCGGCGACGCGGCTCCAGTGCATCGCCAGCCCCGGCGGCGCGCCCAGCCGGTGCTGGCTCAGGTCGGCGAATGCCTGCCCGCCCAGCCAGTCGCGCACCTGCTGCAGCCGCGCGGCATCGTCGGTGTCGGGCAGCCGCAACGCCATCAGCGCCGCCCGGTCCTGCCACGCCCAGACGCTCCCCAGCCCCGCCGCGAGCACCGCCGCAAGGCCGCCATAAGGCCGGAATCGAAAGGGCGCGCGCGCAGCCATCGCCCTGCGCTAGCCGAGCATGGTTAACGTCGCTTTACCGCGCTTTTCAGCGGGTTTGCGCATGGACGGGGTCGCGACGCCGCCGCCCCGCCCATGCGTGCGGATTCAGCGGTCGCGGCGACCGAGCAGGCGCAGGCGCAGCGCGTTGAGCTTGATGAAGCCCGCCGCGTCACGCTGATCATAGGCGCCCTGATCGTCCTCGAAGGTGACGACCTTCTCGCTGTACAGGCTGTCGGGCGACTGGCGGCCGATCACATGCACGCCGCCCTTGTACAGCTTCAGCCGGACCGTGCCGTTGACCTTGGCCTGGCTGTGATCGATCGCCGCCTGCAGCATCTCGCGCTCGGGGCTGTACCAGAAGCCGTTATAGATCAGCTCGGCATAGCGCGGCATCAGCTCCTCCTTCAGGTGCGCAGCGCCACGGTCGAGCGTCAGCTGCTCGATCGCGCGGTGCGCGGCGTGCAGGATCGTGCCGCCCGGCGTCTCGTACATGCCGCGGCTCTTCATGCCGACGAAGCGGTTCTCGACCAGGTCGAGCCGGCCGATGCCGTGCTCGCGGCCCAGCTCGTTGAGGTGCGCGAGCAGCGTCGCGGGCGACAGCGGATTGCCGTCGATCGCGACCGCGTCGCCCTTTTCGAAATGGATCGTGACGATGTGCGGCGTGTCGGGCGCATCCTCGGGATTGACGGTGCGCGAGAAGACGTAATCGGGCACTTCCTCCCACGGATCCTCGAGCACCTTGCCCTCGGACGAGGTGTGGAGAAGGTTCGCGTCGGTCGAGAACGGCGCCTCGCCGCGCTTGTCCTTGCTGACCGGAATCTGGTGCTTTTCGGCGAATTCGATCAGCTTGGTACGGCTGGTCAGATCCCATTCGCGCCACGGCGCGATCACCTTGATGTCGGGGTTGAGCGCGTAATAGCCCAGTTCGAAACGCACCTGGTCGTTGCCCTTGCCGGTCGCGCCATGGCTGACGGCGTCGGCGTTGACGAGCTTGGCGATCTCGATCTGGCGCTTGGCGATCAGCGGCCGCGCGATCGACGTGCCGAGCAGGTACAGCCCTTCATACTGCGCATTCGCGCGCATCATCGGGAACACGAAATCGCGGACGAATTCCTCGCGCAGGTCGTCGATGAAGATGTGCTCGGGCTTCACGCCCATCATCTCGGCCTTCTTGCGCGCAGGCTCGAGTTCCTCGCCCTGGCCGAGATCGGCGGTGAAAGTCACCACCTCGCATCGATATTCCTGCTGCAGCCACTTCAGGATCACGCTGGTGTCGAGCCCGCCCGAATAGGCGAGGACAACGCGATTGATCGAATCGGACATGGGTAGGCGACTCCAAAGATGGTGCAGCAGCAGGATGGAAACGCTGCGCCGTCTAGGACCGCGGGAACGCGCGCGCAACCATCGCGTTGTCCCGAAGCGCGGGACAGGCGCCTTGCGGTCCGGCCGCGGCGCCCGCCCCCTTCGCTATTCGGCCGCGCGGGCGAGCGTGCCCTCGCGAAGCTGCGCCTCGGCGGCCAGCATATAGTCGCGCGTAATCGGCAGCGCCGTGCGCGAACGCGACATCTGAAGCTGGTAGTTGACCAGTCCGCCGTTGAGGAAGCTGACGTAACAGCCCGCCAGATAGAAGGTCCACATCCGGAAGAAGCGTTCGTCGTACAACGCCGCGATCGCCTCATGCGCGGCGACGGTGCGATCGTACCACGCCTTGAGCGTATGCGCGTAATGGAGCCGCAGCACCTCGATATCGGTCGGGAACATGCGCAGCCCCTCGTAGCCGCGCGCGATCTCCGACAGCGCCGGGATATAGCCGCCGGGAAAGATATATTTGGCGGTGAAGGCGTCGGTGACGCCCGGCCCGCCCGCCCGCCCGATCGTGTGCAGCAACATCACGCCCTCGGGCGTCAGCAGCTCGCGCACCTTGCGGAAAAAGGTGCGGTAATGCGGCGTTCCGACATGCTCGAACATGCCCACCGACACGATGCGGTCGAAGCTGCCCTCGACATGGCGATAGTCGATCAGTTCGAACCGCACCCGATCGGCGACGCCCGCACGCGCCGCGCGTTCGCGCGCGATCTTGAGCTGTTCCTCGGACAGCGTGATGCCCAACACGTCGGCGCCGGTCCGCTCGTGGATGTACAGCGCCATCCCGCCCCAGCCGCAGCCGATGTCGAGCACCTTCATCCCCGGCTCGATCGCCAGCTTGGCGACGATATGCGCCTTCTTGTCGGCCTGCGCCTGCTCCAGGCTGTTCGCCGGATCGGTGTAATAGGCACAGCTATACTGGCGGTCGGCATCGAGGAAGAGGTCGTAGAGCCGCGCCGACAGGTCATAGTGGTGCGCGACGTTGCGGCGCGATCGACGCACCATGTTGTAGCGGCCGATGCGATGCGCGATGCCGAGCGCCAGTCGCGCAAGCGGCGACGGATCGAGGCCGCCGGTCGCGTCCTCCCAGCGGTTGTTGCCGGTGACGAGCATCAGCAGGTCGAGGATATCGCCCTGCTCGATCGTCAGCCGCCCGTCCATGAAACTCTCGGCCGCGCCCAGCGACGGGTCGCGCAGGATCGCGCGCGCCACGCCGCGGCCCAGTCGGATCGTCACCGGCTTGAGCGCCGGGTCGGGATTGCCGAACCGGCTGGTGGTGCCGTCCTTGTAGATTACGGTCAACTGCCCGCGACGGATCGCGCGCGCGAAAAAACGGTCGAGCAAAGCCATTCGGTTTCCGTAGCTTGTCTGTCCCGCCCCCGGGCCTGCATGATGCGGCGCCATGCTGCGCTGCGCAACCAAAATCGCCCCGGGGTTGCGAACCGGGCGGCGGCGCCCGACATCCGCGGCGGATATGCGCGACGAACATTTCTATGAACCCGCGCAGGGCCACGGCCTTGCGCATGACCCGCTCAACGCCATCGTGGCGCCGCGACCGATCGGCTGGATCAGCACGGTCAGCGCGGCGGGGGTGCGCAATCTCGCCCCCTACAGCTTTTTCAACCTGTTCAACTATCGTCCCCCGATCCTGGGCTTCGCCTCGATCGGCTGGAAGGACAGCATCGCCAACATCGCGGAGACGCGCGAGTTCGTGTGGAACCTGGCGACCCGACCGCTGGCAGAGGCGATGAATGCCTCCGCCGCCACCGTCGCCCCCGAGGTCGACGAGTTCAGGCTCGCCGGTATCGCAACCGCGCCCGCTCGCCTCGTCCGGCCCGACCGGGTTGCCGAAAGCCCGGCGCAGTTCGAATGCCGGCTGACCCAGCTCATCCGGCTGGAGGGACAATCGGGAGCGCCGCTCGACACCTGGCTCGTGCTGGGCGAGGTGGTGGGCGTCCACATCGACCGGTCGATGCTGGCCGACGGCGTCTATCAGACCGCGCGGGCACACCCGATCCTGCGCGGCGGCGGCCCCGCCGACTATTTCGAGATCGACGAAGTAGCCCGCTTCGCGATGGCGCGCCCCGGGTGAACCGGGACCGGGCGGTTCAGCCGAGCGCGGCCTGCTTTTCTGCCGCCAGCCGGTCGAGTTCGGCACGGCTCTTCTTTTCCGCCGCGGTCTTGAGCTGGCCGCACGCGGCGTCGATGTCGCGCCCGCGCGGGGTGCGCACCGGCGCCGAGATCCCCGCTTCGAACACGATGTTCGAAAACGCCTTGATGCGCTCGGGCGTCGAACACGCATAGGGCGCGCCCGGCCACGGGTTGAACGGGATCAGGTTGACCTTCGCGGGCAGCCGGTACTTGCGCAGCAGGCGGACCAGTTCGCGCGCATCCTCGTCGCGGTCGTTCTTGTCCTTGAGCATCACATATTCGAACGTGATGCGCCGCGCATTGTTCGCGCCGGGATAGTCGGCGCACGCCTGCAACAGCTGCTCGATCCCGTATTTCTTGTTGAGCGGCACGATCTCGTCACGCACGTCCTTGGTGACGGCGTGGAGCGAGACGGCCAGGTTGACGCCGATCTCCTCGCCGGCGCGCGCCATCATCGGCACCACGCCCGAGGTCGACAGGGTGATGCGCCGCTTCGAAAGGGCCAGCCCGTCGCCGTCCATCACGACCTTCAGCGCGTCGCGGACATTGTCGAAATTATAGAGCGGCTCGCCCATCCCCATCATCACGATGTTGGTGAGCAGTCGCCCTTCGGGCTGGCTGGGCCATTCGCCGAGCGCGTCGCGCGCCAGCATCACCTGCCCGACGATTTCGCCGGCGGTCAGGTTGCGCACCAGCCGCATCGTTCCGGTGTGGCAGAAGCGGCAGTTGAGCGTGCAGCCCACCTGGCTGGAGACGCACAGCGTTCCCCGATCGGCATCGGGGATGAACACCATCTCGTAATCCTGCCCGTCGGGCGAGCGCAGCAGCCACTTGCGCGTGCCGTCGTTCGAGACCTGCGCCTCGACGACATCGGGGCGGGCAATCACGAACCGTTCGGCAAGCCAGGGATGCTGCGCCTTGGCGATATCGGTCATCGCGCTGAATTCGGTGGCGCCGCGATTGTAGATCCAGTGCCACAGCTGCTTGGCGCGGAGCTTGGCCTGTTTGGGCTCCATCCCGGCGTCGGCGAGCGCGGCGCGAATCTCGTCGCGCGAAAGCCCGACCAGGTCGAGTCGGCCGTCCTCGCGCGCCGCGAGGACACGGGGGACGGGCACAGGGTCGATGTGCCCGGGAATGGGCATGGGCGCGGCCGAAGCTGTCTGCATCCGCCGCATATAGGGCAAGTCGCCGCCGATTGCCACTAGCGGTCGTCACCGGCATCGGATGCCGTCGTCGCCATGCCGTCCGCCCACTGATCCCGGACCCGGCACGTCGCACCGCACCCGACGGACCCGTATCGACCGCGCCGACGTTCCCGGCAATGTGTAACCGGAGTAGCGTATGACCATTGCACGTTCCTTTCTGATGATCGGCGCCGCGCTGGCGTTTGTGCCCGCGGCGACCGCCCAGACCGCACCCGCCCCCGGCGGTCAGACGACGCCGCCGTCCCAGTCGGCACCTGCCGGCTCGGCAGCGCAGGCGACGCCTTCGGCCGCGCCAAGCGCCGCCGCGACCGACGCACCCGTCAGTTCGGCGACCGTGACCGACGCCGAGGTGTCGCAGTTCGTCAACGCCGCGCTCGCGGTCGAGAAGATCAACACCGACACCACGATCCCGGCCGCCGACAAGAACAACCGGATGGTTCAGGCAATCGAGGCAAGCGGCCTTCCCGCCACGCGGTTCAACGCGATCGCGCAGGGAATGCAGGCCGACCCGATGCTCAACAAGCGCATCCAGGATGCCGGCGTCGCCAAGCGCCAGGCGCAGGCATCGACGACCCCCACCCGCTGATACGGCCCGCCTCGGGTCGCCTGCGCGGCGGGCCGGAACGCCGGCTCGCCGCGTTTTTTATGGGCGGCGCATTTTATGGGTGGCGCACTCAGCGCGGCAGGCAGCCGAGCACCGCCGCGTCGACCGCCGTTGCGGCGCCTTGCAGCCGATAGCTGTCGGCAAAGGGCGCGCCGTCGCGACCCAGCGTCTCGACGCTCATGCTGCGTGCGCCGCGCAGTGCGGCGACGATCGCCGCGTCGGTGCGCGCGTCGGGCGCCCAGGCATCGCTGGCACCCGCCATCAGCGCAAAGCGGCGATCCCCGATCGACAGCGTCACCGCGGCATTGGGCGCCCTGCTGCGGCTGAGCCGAAGATGCACCTGGTTGCGCGCGCCCGCCCCGGGCCAGGTGGCGATGCTGGCAAAGGCACCGGCATCGGCTGCCGGGCGCTCGACGGGACGCGCGATGGCGAAGCAGCGTAGCGGCTGCGTGTCGCGAAATGCGCCCCAGTCACCATAGACGCCGAGCGGCGTGTGCGGCGCGAGCAGCCCCAACGTCATCGCCGTTATTGCGTGCATCATGCCGCAGCGCCTCCCGTGCCGGTGCCGCGATGGACGACCGTTTCGATGCCGTCGGCGATGCAGGCGATCGACCCCTGCGGCAGTTCGGGCGCGACAGGCGCGTCGAACCCCGGGAGAATCTCGGCGCCGGTCATGATTCCACGCAGCACGCGGCTCGACATGCCATGCATCACGATCAGGCGGTCGCCCCCATCGCCGTCGGTATCGTCGAGCCATCCCGAAACGCGACGCGCGACGGCGTCATACCATTCGCCGCCCGGCGGCGCGAACCGATAGAGCCGATGCACCGGATCGACGAAGTCGCCCCGCTCGGCCGCGACCTCGGCATAGCGGCGCCCGCTCCATTCACCGAGGCCGATCTCGACGAGCCGGTCGTCGCGCCGCGCCGCGTGCCAGTCGAGTTCCAGATGCTCGGCGATGATCGCGAGCGTCTGCAGCGCCCGGCCTGCGCTCGATGCCCAGAGGGTCAGGCGCGGCGCAGGCCCCAGCAGCGCACGAAGCGCGCGGCCCATCGCGTCGGCCTGGGCAAATCCCGCGCGCGTCAGCGGCGTATGGAGCGCATCGCCCTGCATCCGGTGCGCCGCGTTGAACACCGTCTCGCCATGCCGCGCGATAAAGTCGCGTCCCCGGCGTTCGGTACGTCGCCCGATGGTCGTCATGCCGTTCCTCCCCGACGGTTCCTTCCAACTCGGGCGGCATGGCGCAACCGCAAATCGCCCGCGCCCCCGCGACATTTCGGGCCGATTTCGGGCAACGCCAAGATGTTGCCCCGTTTCGTTCAGGAAACGAACAGGCGCGACACGACAACAAGGCGCCGGCCCCGGAACCGGGCCGGATCGGGCGAGGAGAAGAAAGGAGCGGCGCTGCGATCCCGAGCTGACAGCACGATGCGGCAGGCAACCCGAAATGTTGCAAAAATACCACGCAAATCGCTGTTTATCGGGGGTTCATGCAGCGAACGGCTTCCCCGCCTACTTAAGCCCCAGCGGCCCCACGGGGTTCGCCTGTTACCAAGGAGTTGTTATGCGTAAGCTTGTTATCCTCACCGCCCTCGCCGCTTCGAGCGCGATCGCCGCGCCTGCCTTTGCGCAGGACTTCAGCGGGCCGCGCGCCGAGGTGGTCGCCGGTCTCGACTCGAGCCGGGTCCATGCCGACGGCGCCAGCGGTTCGAAGGACGGCTTCCTGTACGGCGGCGCGATCGGTTACGACTATCAGGCCGGTCGTGCCGTGTTCGGCATCGACGGCGAAGTGACCGGCGCGACCACGCGCACCACCGCCAACGACGTGCTCGTCGCCGGCGATTCGGTCCGTACCAAGGCGGGCCGCGATTTCTACATCGGCGGCCGCGTCGGTGCGGTCGTGGCACCGTCGACGCTGCTCTATGCCAAGGCGGGCTACACCAACGCCCGCGTCAACACGCGCTACACCGCCGGCACCACGACGGTCGAGGACGGCGAGAATCTCGACGGCTATCGCGTCGGTGCGGGCGTCGAGGTGAAGCTCAACCCGAAGGCCTATGTGAAGGCCGAATATCGCTATTCGGACTATGGCCATCTCGACGGCAACTACGGCAAGATCGACCGCCATCAGGTGCTGGCGGGCGTCGGCTATCGCTTCTGAAGCGGCCGCTGCACCATTTTTGGTGTGGAAGAAGGGGTCGGGGCGCTTGCCCCGGCCCTTTTTCGCGTTAAGGATGGAGAACGGCGAACTGCCACCGGCCGCACGTGCTTGGTGGAAAATGGGCGGCGGCCCGGGGGTTTGATACACATGAAGGCGACGATCGAACGCGCAACTCTGTTGAGGGGCTTGAGCCACGTTCAGTCCGTGGTCGAGCGGCGCAACACGATCCCGATCCTGTCCAACGTCCTCATCGAGGCGCAGGCTTCGGGCGCGTTGCGGCTGATGGCGACCGATCTGGACCTCCAGATCGACGAGACGATTCCGGCGGCGGTGGACCAGCCGGGCGCGATCACCGTGCCCGCGCACACCTTGTTCGACATCGTCCGCAAGCTGCCCGAGGGCGCGCAGGTCGCGCTTTCGGCTGCGGACGGGCGGATTATCGTCAATGCCGGCCGTGCAAAGTTCACGCTGGCGACGCTGCCGCGCGACGATTTCCCGATGATCGCCGAGGGCGAGCTGCCGACGGTGTTCGAACTGCCGGCGGAAACGCTCAAGCAGATCATCGACAAGACGCGCTTCGCGATCTCGACCGAGGAAACGCGCTATTATCTGAACGGCATCTTCCTGCACGTCACCGACGATGCCGTGCCGCTGCTGCGTGCTGCTGCGACCGACGGGCACCGGCTGGCGCGCGTTACCGTGCCGCGGCCCGACGGCGCCGATTCGATGCCGGGCGTGATCGTTCCGCGCAAATGCGTGGCGGAGCTGCGCAAGCTGCTCGACGAAGTCGACGGTTCGATCGGCGTGTCGCTGTCCAATTCGAAGATCCGCTTCGACCTGGGCCAGGCGATCCTGACGTCGAAGCTGATCGACGGCACCTTCCCCGACTATAGCCGCGTGATCCCGACCGCGAACGACAAGCTGCTCAAGCTCGACCCGCGCGCGTTCATGCAGGGGGTCGATCGCGTGTCGACGATCGCCACCGAAAAGACCCGCGCGGTCAAGATGGGGGTCGATCGCGACAAGGTGACGCTGTCGGTCACCAGCCCCGAGAACGGCACCGCCGCCGAGGAAGTTCCGGGCGATTACAATGCGATGCCGTTCGAGATCGGCTTCAACAGCCGCTATCTGATGGACATTCTGGGGCAGATCGAGGGCGATATGGTCGAGGTTCACCTCGCCGATGCCGCCGCGCCGACGCTGATCCGCGAGAACGACAAGTCGCCCGCGCTCTACGTGCTGATGCCGATGCGCGTGTGAGGCGCCGGACGGGGCGCGCGCCGCCCCGTCCCGCCCACGCGGAAACCGCGGATTTGCGCCGTTTCCATCCCCTAGGGACGGCCCCTTAGGCGCATCCCCCTAATTTCCAGACCGGGCGCGGCGAGGCACAAGAAGGCCTACCTCGTCGGGTCGCTCCTGCGAGGGCGGACCAGGCGGTCGCTCTCCCTCAACCGCCGCCTGGTCCGCCATTCCGGCCGAAAACCGGCCCCAATGGCGTGCCGAACGCCGCATTTTCCCGCAAAATCCCGTCGTTCACGCGCAAAAGACGCCGTTCGCCGCACCGATCCCGCCGTTCGCGCGAAAATTTCGACCCGCAGAATCCATGCGCCTTTTCCTGACGCGCCGACGCGGTCAGTCGCGCGCCGCGTTGCCCCGATCGGCCGGGACCGGCGACCGCGCCGGCCGTTCGAGCACCCGCGAATCGCGCCGCAGGGTCGACGAGCGCGCCCCCGCCGCGGGCGCCGCAGCGTCGCCGGAGACATTGCCCGCAACATTGCCCGCAGCACTGCCCGCATCGTTGCCCGCCCCCGCGTCCGCCGCAGCCGGCGCCGATGCCGGATCGGACCCGCCGCACCCGGCGAGCAGCAAGGCGAGCGCAAGCGCCGCGCCGCCCGCCGCCCGCCGCGCGCCGACCACGCCAAACCCGCCCCGCCCCGTTGCCATCGCCGACTCGCCTTTCCGCTGACACTCGTGTAAACACGTCGCCTGACCTCTTAATGAGGCAGTGGAGCAAGGGTGGCTGACATGGCTTCTCGCATCAACCCCGACGGCAGCATCGCCGCGGGCCGCATCCCCGGCGGCACCACCGTGCCGGCCGACGACGATCACATCCCCGGCGTCGAGCGCAGGCGCGACTGGCGCGGCGCGGCACGCGCGCTGCGGCGGTTGCTCGCCAATGGCGACGACACCGAACAGGTGTTCAAGATCATGCGCGCGCTCAACGCCGATGTCGGCGCGCGCAACTATCGCCGCCTGATCGAGACGCCCGGCGGCGGCGCGATCGCCTATCGCCGCGTCGAGCTGGTCGAGCGCTTTTCCGATCCCGAGTTCATCGGCCGCTTCGCCCCCGGCACGGTGGGCGCGGCCTATCGCGATTTCCTGGCGTCGACGGGCTATTCGGCGGCGGGGCTGGCCGAGGTGAGCCTGAACGCCAATGCCGACCGCAACCTCAACGAGCCCCATCCCTATGCCTGGATGGGCCGCCGCGAGCGCGACATCCACGATGTGTGGCACATCCTGACCGGCTATCGCGCCAACGAGCATCTGGGCGAGGCGTGCCTGGTCGCCTTTTCCTATGCGCAGACGCGCGGGCTCGGCTGGGCGGCGATCGGCCTCGCGGCGGCGCTGAAGAGCATCCGCATCACGCGCAGCCTCGCCTTCGCGCGCGCAGTCGCCGAGGGCTATCGGCTGGGACGGCGCGCGGCATGGCTGCACGGCGAGGATTACGAGGCGCTGTTCGCCGAGCCGATCGCGGCGGCGCGCGCGCGGCTGCGCATCGGCGAGCCGGTGCGATACCGGATCGCGCAGGCGCAACTGGCCGAACTGGGCATCCAGGGGATCTGACTGCCCCGCGCTGCGGCATCCGGCAGCGCGAACGATCCCCGGCGCGGCACGCGACCGGCAGGCGGCGTGCCCGGCGACATTCCGGCGCGGCGCTCCCGGGCGGCGCAGTGCCGCAAGCTGCGGCAAAGTCCCGAACGGCATCGCAACCTGCGGCAACGCCGGAGATGGCGGCGGAAAAGCGAGGTCGGCGGCGGCGGTCGGCAGCCGAGCCCAAGGGTGTGGAGGCACGCGGGGCAGCGCCGGGACGGCGTCGCAGGCTGCGGCAGCGCCGGAGATCGATGCGGACAAGCGCGTCGGCAGCGGCGGCCGGCAGCGGAGCCCAAGGGTGCGGCGGCGGCGGGGCAGCACCGGGACGGCCTCGCGGGCGGCGGCAGGGCCGGAAATCGAGGCGGGAAAGCGTAGCCGGCGGCAGGCGCCGCAAGCGAGGCCGCAGGATCGGCGGCGTGCGGGGCAGCGCCCGGACGGCCTCGCGGGCTGCGACAGGGCGGCGATCGAGGCGGACAGGCGTGGTCGGCAGCGGCGGTCGGCAGCGAGCCCAAGGGGGCGGCGGCGTGCGGGGCAGCGCCGGGACGGCCTCGCGGGCCGTGGCAGGGCAGGAAATCGAGGCGGACAAGCGCGTCGGCAGCGGGTGCCGGCAGCGGCGCCGCAGGGTGCGGCGGCGTGCGGGACAGCGCCAGGACGGCGTCGCGGGCCGTGGCAGGGCGGCGATCGAGGCGGACAGGCGTGGTCGGCAGCGGCGGTCGGCAGCCGAGCCCAAGGGGGCGGCGGCGTGCGGGGCAGCGCCGGAACGGCGTCGCGGACTGCGGCAGCGCCCGAGATCGAAACGGACAAGCGCGTCGGCAGCGGTGCCGGCAGCGGCGCCGCAGGGTGCGGCGGCGTGCGGGACAGCGCCGGGACGGCGTCGCGGGCCGTGGCAGGGCGGAGATCGAGGCGGACAGGCGTGGTCGGCAGCGGCCGTCGGCAGCCGAGCCCAAGGGGGCGGCGTGCGGGGCAGCGCCGGGACGGCGTCGCGGGCTGCGGCAGGACCGGAAATCGAGGCGGATAGGCGTGGTCGGCAGCGGCGGTCGGCAGCCGAGCCCAAGGGGCCGGCGGCGTACGGGGCAGCGCCCGGACGGCCTCGCGGGCTGCGACAGGGCGGCGATCGAGGCGGACAGGCGTGGTCGGCAGCGGCGCGGAAGGGCGCGGTGGGCTGCGGGGCAGCGCCGGAGCGGCGTGGCATGCTGCGGCAGGGCGGAGATCGACGCGGACAAGCGCGTCGGCAGCGGCGGACCGCAGCGGAGCCCAAGGGTGTGGCGGCACGCGGGGCAGCGCCGGGACGGCGGCGCAGGCTGCGGCAGGGCGGAGATCGAGGCGGACACGCGTGGTCGGCAGCGGCCGTCGGCAGCCGAGCCCAAGGGCGGCGCCGTGCGGGGCAGCGCCGGCACGGCCTCGCAGGCTGCGGCAGGGCCGAGATTGAGGCGGGAAAGCGTGGTCGGCAGCGGGGGCCGGCAGCGGGGCCGTAGGGCGCGGCGGCGTGCGGGGCAGCGCCGGGACGGCGTCGCGGGCTGTGGCAGGGCCGGAAATCGAAGCAGACAAGCCGGATCGGCAGCGGGGGCCGCAAACGGGGCCGCAGGGTGCGGCGGCGCGTGGGGTGGGCGTTGTCCTGCGCCGCGCCCGCCGGGTCGGCAGGCGCGGCGGCGGGGATCAGCGCGCGGGCGCGGGTGCCGCCGGTGCGGCAGGCGCGGGAGCGGCCGGAGCCGGGGCGCCGCCGGGCGCGGGCATGGCGCCGGGGGCGTCGGGGCCGGCCTTGCCGCCCTTGCCCTGCTGCTTGCGCATCTGTTCCATCATCTGCGCGGCCGCGGCCTGCTGACGCTGGCGTTCGGCGACGAGGCGCGCCTTGAGCGCGGCCCGATCGACCACGGCGGGAAGCGCGAAATCGCCCGCGTCGATCGGCGCCTGCGTCAGCGACTTGAGCTTGAGCTGGTCGCCGAAACGCAGCACGAGCCCCTTGCCGAGCACCTCGTCGATGCGCTTGGCGAGCGGGCTGGCGCCGCCGCGCTGCGCCTCGATCGCGAGCGACAGCTTCGATTGGAGCCGCATCACCGCGGCGAGGTTGGCATAGGCCGGGTCGGTCGAGACGACGACCTCGATCTCGTTGATCGCCGGACCGGGCTTGCCCGCCACCGGCTTGGCGCGGACCTTCCACAGCTCGCCCTTCTTTTCGGCGACGGTCTCGTCGCCCTGGCGGACGAGGTCGAATTCGGGCTGGCCGGCCGGCGCCACCTGCGGCACGCCCGCCTCGCGCATCATCTCGCCCATCGTGCCGACGAAATCGTCGACGGTCGCGGCGAAGCGGCCCTGGCTGTCGGTCAGCACGACATAGTCCTTGCCGCCCTTGCGGATCATCACCTGATCGCCCTGGTCGAGGCGGCCGTCGCCGTTGGCGGCGACCTTGGCGGTGAGCGTCGCATCCTGGCCGAGCGAATATTGGGCAGTCATGTCCTTGGGGCCGGTCGAGCAGGCCGCAAGGAGCAGGGCCGCCGCGGCGGCCAGAGAGGTGCGGAACATGGTATCTCCTTCCAGCCGCCTCCATCGGCGAAGCGCCGCGGGTCCGCAAGGGGCTGGCAGCCGCCGCACCGTCGCGTCGTCGCGCGATTTGCGCGGGCGAAGTGATTCCACCGCCCGCCAAACCCCTCTAAGGGGGAGCCGATGGCCGTTTCCCGCCTGGTCCTGACCGATTTCCGCAACCATGCCGACGCCGTGCTGGCGCCGGGGGGCGAATTCGTCGTGCTGACCGGCGAGAACGGCGCGGGCAAGACCAACATCCTGGAGGCGCTGTCGCTGCTCGCCCCCGGCCGCGGGCTGCGCGGCGCGCCGCTGGGCGAGATGGCGCGGCAGGGCGGCAGCGGCGGTTTCGGCATCGCCGCGACGATCGACCCCGCCGAGATCGGCACCGGCACGCGCCCCGATGCGCCCGAACGGCGGATCGTCCGCGTCAACGGCGCCACCGCCGCCGCGACCAGCCTGGCGCAATGGCTGGGCGTGCTGTGGCTGACACCGGCGATGGACCGGCTGTTCCTCGAGGCGCCGGGCGGGCGCCGCCGCTTCCTCGACCGGCTGACGCTGGCCCTGGCACCCGGCCATGCGCACGAGGCGACGCGGTACGAGGCGGCGATGCGCGAGCGCAACCGGCTGTTGACCGACACCGCGCGCGCGCCCGATCCGCGCTGGCTCGACGCGATCGAGGCGCGGATGGCCGAACATGGCGCCGCGATCGACGCCGCCCGGCGCGACGCGGTGCGCGCGCTCGACGCCCGGCTGGCCGAGCAGCCGCAAGGGCCGTTCGCGCGCGCCGCGCTGACGATCGCCGACGGCAGCGGGGACGGCGCAGGCACGGGCGACGCGGGCACGGGCGACGCCGCCGCGCTGGCCGCCGCGCTGCGCGCCGGGCGGCGGCGCGATGCCGCGGCGGGACGCACGCTGACCGGGCCGCATCGCGCCGACCTGAAGGTGATGCACCTCGACAAGCAGCAGCCCGCGCACCTGTGTTCGACGGGCGAGCAGAAGGCGCTGTTGCTGGGGATCGTGCTCGCCCATGCCGAGCTGGTGCGCAGCCGCGCCGGGCGCGCGCCGATCCTGTTGCTCGACGAGGTGGCCGCGCATCTCGACCCCGGCCGCCGCGCCGCGCTGTTCGAGCGGCTGGCGGGGCACGGCCAGGTGTGGATGACCGGGACCGAGCCCGCACTGTTCGACGCGGTGCCGGCGGGCGCGACGCGCTATCGCGTCGCCGAGGGCAGGGTCAGCCGCGACTGACCCCTGCCCCGGCCCCTGGCGCCGGCCCGGCTCCCGGCCCGGCCCCCGGCCCGGCCCGCCGCGTCATTCCTGATCGGCATAGGCCTTGACCAGATCGAACAGATAGTCGCGCCCGACATAGAGCGAGCGCTTTTCGATGCGTTCGTTGAGGCCGTGGACGCCGTTGCCGTCGGGATCGCCCCACGGCCCCGGCACGCCATAGGTGGGGATGCCGACCGCGCCGAGGAACACCGCGTCGGTCGCCCCCGTCGACATGGTGGGGACGAGCGGGACGCCGGGGAAATAGCGCGCGACGAGCTTTTCGGCGGGACCGATGATGCGCCGGTCGAGCGCGGGAGGGCGCGCGATCGGGCGCAGCGGCGGCACCGGCGTGATCGTCACGCGCGCATCGCCGATCGCCGCGGCGAGCGCGGCGCGCACCTCTTCGGTGCCGTGGCCGGGAAAGATGCGGCAGTTGATGTTGGCGGCGGCGCGTTGCGGCAGCGCGTTGTTGGCATGGCCGCCCTCGACCAGCGTCGCGACGCAGGTGGTGCGCAGCATCGAATGATAGGTGCGATCGGTGTTGAGCAGCGCCTCCGCCGCCTTGTCGCCGGGATCGACCGCGATCGCCACCATCGCCTTGCCCATCGCGTCCTTGCGCGCGGCGCCCGCCGTCAGGAAATAGGCGCGCGTCGTGTCGGACAGTTCGAGCGGGAAGTCATAGGCGCGGATCCGCACGAGCGCGTCGGCGAGCTGGTAGATCGCGTTTTCGGGCACCGGGATCGAGCTGTGCCCGCCCGGATTGGTGGTTTCGATGCGGAAATTCTGCACGCCCTTTTCGCCGACCTGCATGCTCTGGACGAGCAGCTTGCCATGGCCGTCGGACTTGCCGCCGCCGCCCTCGTTGAGCGCGAATTCGGCGTCGATCAGGTCGCGCCGGTTGGCGGCGAGCCATTCGGCGCCGTTGAACGCCCAGGTCGTTTCCTCGCCGCAGGTGAGCGCGAGCTTGACCGTGCGCCGCGGCTTGTACCCCGACTGGCGGAAGCGGATGAGCGCATCGGTCCAGACCGCGGCCATCGCCTTGTCGTCGACGGTGCCGCGGCCGTAATAATAGCCGTTCTCCTCGACGAGCCGGAACGGATCGCGCGTCCAGTCCTCACGCCTGGCGGCGACGACGTCGAGATGCGCGAGCAGCAGGATCGGCTTCGCCTTGCGCGCGGTGCCGGGATAGACCGCGACCAGCCCGCCGTCCTGCGGATGGTCGGGCGTGGCGAACAGCGTGAGCTGATCGTCGGTGAAGCCGGCGGCCTTCATCCGCGCGGCGAGTTGCTGCGCGGCGCGCGTGCAACTGCCGACATTGACGACCGTGTTGGTTTCGACAAGCTCGCGATACAGGTCGAAAAAGGCGGCCTGGTCGGGGCGGAGCGGCGCATCGGCGGCGGGCGGCGCGGCGGCGGGCGGGGCCGCAGACTGTGCGCCCGCGGGCAGCGCGAGACCGGGTGCGGCTGCCAGCGCGAGCGTGGCGATCAAGGTGCGAACGGGCGACATGATTTCCCCCCATGAGGCGATTTGGCCGGGGACGAGTTGAGCACAGCGCCGCGCCGAACGGAAGCGCCGCGACGCGCCCGCGACGATGCGGGCGGGCAAGGCCCATTTTGCTTCCGTTCGCGCGCGCGAATCCCTATATGCTCGGCATGGCAGACACTCCCCAGACGAACGATTATGGCGCCGAATCGATCAAGGTGCTGAAGGGCCTGGACGCGGTGCGCAAGCGCCCGGGCATGTATATCGGCGATACCGACGACGGGTCGGGCCTGCACCACATGGTGTTCGAGGTTTCGGACAACGCGATCGACGAGGCGCTGGCGGGGCATTGCGACCTGATCCAGATCACGCTCAACGCCGACGGTTCGGTGACGGTGGAGGACAATGGCCGCGGCATCCCGACCGGCATCCACCCCGAAGAGGGCGTGTCGGCCGCCGAGGTCATCATGACCCAGCTCCACGCGGGCGGGAAGTTCGACAACACGTCGGACAGCAACGCGTACAAGGTTTCGGGCGGGCTGCACGGCGTCGGCGTTTCGGTGGTGAACGCGCTGTCGGAATGGCTGGACCTGACGATCTGGCGCGACGGGCACGAGCATTACATGCGCTTTGCCCATGGCGACGCGGTCGCGCCGCTGAAGGTCGTCGGCCCCGCGAACGGCAAGAAGGGCACGCGCGTGACCTTTCTGGCGAGCCCCGCGACGTTCAAGATCACCGAATATGATTTCGAGAAGCTCGAGCGGCGCTATCGCGAGCTGGCCTTCCTCAATTCGGGCGTGCGGCTGTTGCTGCGCGACGCGCGGCGCGAGGAAGTGAAGGAGATCAACCTGCATTACGAGGGCGGCATCGCCGCGTTCGTCAAGTGGCTCGACCGCAGCAAGGAAGCGCTGATGGCCGACCCGATCGCGATCACCGGGCACCGCGACGATGTGGGGATCGACGTCGCGCTCGAGTGGAACGACAGCTATTACGAAAACGTCCTCTGCTTCACCAACAACATCCCGCAGCGCGACGGCGGCACGCACCTGGCCGCGTTCCGCGCCGCGCTGACGCGCACGCTCAACGCCTATGCCGACAAGTCGGGCGCGCTGAAGAAGGAGAAGGTGAGCCTGACCGGCGACGACATGCGCGAGGGGCTGACCGCGATCGTTTCGGTCAAGCTGCCCGACCCCAAGTTCAGCAGCCAGACCAAGGACAAGCTCGTTTCCTCCGAGGTGCGCCAGCCGCTCGAGAGCCTGATGGCCGACAAGCTGGCCGAATGGCTGGAGGAAAACCCCGCCCCGGCGCGCGCGATCATCCAGAAGGTGATCGACGCCGCCGCGGCGCGCGAGGCGGCGCGCAAGGCGCGCGAGCTGACGCGGCGCAAGAACGTGATGGACATCGCCAGCCTGCCCGGCAAGCTGGCCGACTGCCAGGAGCGCGATCCGGCCAAGTCCGAACTGTTCCTGGTCGAGGGTGACTCGGCAGGCGGTTCGGCCAAGCAGGGCCGCGACCGGCATTTCCAGGCGATCCTGCCGTTGCGCGGCAAGATCCTGAACGTCGAGCGCGCGCGGTTCGACCGGATGCTGAGCTCGAAGGAGATCGGCACGCTGATCCAGGCGATGGGCACCGGGATCGGGCGCGACGACTTCAACATCGCGAAGCTGCGCTATCACAAGATCGTCATCATGACCGACGCCGACGTCGACGGCGCGCACATCCGCACGCTGCTGCTGACCTTCTTCTATCGCCAGATGCCCGAGATCATCGCGGGCGGGCACCTCTATATCGCCCAGCCGCCGCTGTATAAGGCGACCAAGGGCCGGTCCGAGGTGTATCTGAAGGACGATGCCGCGCTCGACCAGTATCTGGTCGATGCGGGCGTGGCGGCGAACGTGCTCGAGACCGCGAGCGGCCCGCGCGGCGGCGAGGACCTGCGCCAGCTGGTCGACCATGCCCGGCGGATGCGCACGCTGATGCGCTATGTCCCGCGCCGTTACGATCCGCGCATCGTCGAGGCGCTGGCGCTGGGCGGCGCGTTCGACCCCGAGGCGAGCGCCGAGATGCGCGCCGAGCGGCTGACCCGGGTGACGACGCGGCTCGACCATGCCGATGCCGATGCGCGCTGGACCGCGAGCGTCGGCGGCGACGGCGGCTTCCATTTCGAGCGGCTGTGGCGCGGCGTGACCGACCACCACATCATCGAGCCCGCGTTCCTGGTTTCGGCCGAGGCGCGCAAGCTCCACGCGCTCGCCGCCGAACAGGCCGCAAGCTATCAGGCGCCGGCCAAGCTGGTGCCGCTGCGCGGCGCGGCGACCGAGGCCGACACCGCCGAGGGCGACGGCGACGGCGAGGCGGCGATGACGCTCGCCAAGGGCGAGGCGCGCGTCGCCCGGCCGTCGCAACTGCTCGACGCGGTGCTGACGGCAGGCCGCAAGGGGCTGGCGATCCAGCGCTACAAGGGTCTGGGCGAAATGAACGCCGAGCAGTTGTGGGAAACGACGCTCGACCCGCAGAACCGTTCGATGCTGCGCGTCGAGGTCGACCAGGCCGACGTCGCCGATTCGATCTTCACCCAGTTGATGGGCGACGTCGTCGAACCGCGCCGCGAGTTCATCCAGGAAAACGCGCTGAGCGTCGCCAACCTGGACGTCTGACGCCGCATCGCGCGCGCCGCACCGCGCGGCGCCGGCACACGAATCGGGCCGTCGCGGCAGCATGCCGCGGCGGCCCTTTTTGCTGTGGCTTTTGCTGTGGCGGCCGCGGCCGATGCCCGAAAACGCCCCGATGCCGCAGCGTCACCGCGCGCTAACCCCTTGAAGCGGCACCAGGCGCCGCACCGATGCGACGAGCGGATATTGAATATCGTATAATATATTTGACATCGGATGACGCCCATGTTGCACTTTGCGACGAGGGGCCGGGAGAGGCCCGCATCCATCCGGAAAACCGGAGCAAGAAGGGGTCTTCCACCATGTCGAGACTGCGTATCCTTTCCGGCACCAGCGCGATCGCGATCGCGATGATCGCATCGAGCGCCCATGCCCAGACGAGCGAACCCGCCGCCCCCGCCGCCCAGGAGGAAGGCGCGGCGATCATCGTCACCGGCACGCGCATCCAGCGCCCCGAACTCAACAGCAACAGCCCGCTGGCCACCGTCGGCGCGCCCGAGATCCGGTATCAGGGCGCGACCAACATCGAGAGCGTGCTCAACCGCCTGCCCCAGTTCACCGCCGACGCGAACGAGAATGTCAGCAACGGCGCCGACGGCACCGCCAACGTCAACCTGCGCAACCTGGGATCGAACCGCGTGCTGGTGCTGGTCAACGGCCAGCGGATGCTGCCGCAGCAGGCGGTCGACCTCAACTTCATCCCCACCGCGCTGGTCGAGCGCGTCGACGTCGTCACCGGCGGCGCCTCGGCCGTCTATGGCTCGGACGCGATCGCGGGCGTGGTCAACTTCATCCTGCGCGACAGCCTCGACGGGCTGCGCATCGACGCGCAGGGCAGCTTCCTTCAGCACAACAACCGCAACGACTATGTCCGCAGCGTCGTCGGCGCGGCCGGGTATCAGAAGTCGCCGTCGAGCGTGACCGACGGCGGCAAGGCCGACATCAACGCCGCGTTCGGCAAGAACTTTGCCGACGGGCGCGGCAACATCACCGTCTATGGCGGCTATCACCATGCCGACCCGGTGACGCAGGACAGCCGCGACGTCTCGTCCTGTGCGCTCGACCCCGGTGCGGGGGGCAAATCGCTGGTGTGCGGCGGTTCGAGCAACAACGAGTACGGGCTGTTCACCCCGCTGAGCGGACCGAATGCCGGGCTGACGTTCAACAACACCAAGGACGGCCAGCACAGCTGGGTCCCGTATGATTCGAGCTTCCGCTACAATTACGCGCCGACCAACTATTTCCAGCGTTCGGACGAACGCTACACCGCGGGCGGCTTTGCCAAGTTCAAGTTCAGCAGCGCGGCCGAAGCCTATGGCAGCGTGATGTACATGCGCGACCACACCTTCTCGCAGGCGGCGCCGTCGGCGCTGTTCCAGGGCACGACCTTCACGATCAACTGCAACAACCCGTTCATGGCGGCCGCGCAGGCGGCGACGCTGTGCGGGACCGCCGCCGGCACCGCAGCGACCGCCGACACGTTCATCGGATACCGGCTGACCGGCCCGGGCAGCGCGCCGCGGCGCGACGACCTGAACCACAACGACTATCGCTATACCGCCGGGCTGCGCGGCGCGATCGGCAAGGGCTTCAGCTATGACGTGAACTACCAGCGGTCGCTGGTGCGGTATCACGAGACCTATCTGAACAATGTCGACAATGTGAAGGCGCAGCGCGCGCTGAACGTCGTGATGGCGGGCGGCAAGCCGACCTGCCAGTCGGTGATCGACGGCACCGACCCCAATTGCCGGCCGATCGACGTCTTTGCGTATAACGGCATCGACCCCAACGCCTATTCGTACCTTTATTCGCCGAGCAACACGCAGGCGCGCAACACGCAGGACGTGGTATCGGCGTCGCTGAGCGGCGACCTGGGCAATTTCGGCATCCGCAGCCCCTGGGCGCAGGAAGGCGTGCGCATCGCGCTGGGCGCCGAGCATCGCCACGAGACGCTGGTGTTCCTGGCCGACGACGTCGCCAAGCAGGGCGGATCGACCGATTCGGACGGCACGATCACGGTGAGCGAAGGCTATGGCGAGATCGAGGTGCCGCTGCTCCAGAACCTGCCCTTTGCGCACGCGCTGACGCTCAACGGCGGGCTGCGCTATTCGTCGTACCGCAACAACCAGCGTTCGACGGGCCTGCGTTCGACCTTCACCACCTGGACGTACAAGGGCGAACTCAACTGGGCGCCGAGCCCCGACCTGCGCCTGCGCGCCAGCTATAACCACGCGATGCGCGCGCCCAATATCGGCGAGCTGTTCGCCGCGACGTCGATCGGCAACGTGGCGGCGCAGGACCCGTGTTCGGGTGCGTCGCCGACCGCCTCGCTCGCGGTGTGCCAGCTCACCGGCGTGACCGCGGCGCAATATGGCCATATCCCCGAATGTCCGGCGGACACCTGTGTCCAGCAGGGCGGCGGCAACCGGCTGCTCAAGCCCGAGACGGGCGACACCTATACGCTGGGCGTGATCCTGACCCCGCGGGCGCTGCGCCGTTTCATGCTGTCGGTCGATTATTTCCACATCAAGGTGAAGGACTATATCGGCAGCATCGACACCTCGCTGACGATCAGCCAGTGCGTCGCGACGAGCGATCCCTATTATTGCGGGCTGTTCCACCGCGATCCGCGCAACGGCGTGCTGTTCGGCACCAACGGCTATGTCATCGGCACGACGCTCAACACCGGCTATCTGAAGACGTCGGGCATCGACGTGAACGCCAGCTATTCGCTGCCGCTGGGCGGGGCCGGGACGCTGGACCTCAACTTCATGGGCACCTGGCTCAACGAGCTCGTCAACCAGCCGCTGCCGGGGCTGGGCACCTATGACTGCAAGGGGTTGTTCGGTTATAGCTGCGGCCAGCCCTCGCCCGAATGGCGCCACCAGCTTCGCACGACCTTCCGCACGCGCGACGATGCGGCGACGGTCTCGCTCGCATGGCGGCACAACGGCGCGACGACGCTGTCGAGCCTGTCGGACAATCCCGCGCTGAAGGGCACGCCGAGCGTCATCAATGCCCGGATCGGCGCCTATGACTATTTCGACCTGGCCGGCACCTTTGCCGTGCAGAAGTCGCTGACGCTGCGCTGGGGCATCAACAACCTGCTCGACAAGGATCCCCCCGCGATCGCGCAGGGCATCCTGACCAAGTTCGGCAACGGCAACACCTATCCCGGCACGTTCGACCCGCTGGGCCGCACGATCTTTGTGGGCGCGACCGTCCAGTTCTGATCGTCCGCCCCACGGCCGGACTGCCCGCGCGCCGCGTCGAATTGCCCCTCGACGCGGCGCGTTTTTCATCGCGCCGTGGGTGCGCCGTTCAGCGAAAGGCCCAGCGCAGCGTCTCGGCCACGCCGAAGGTGCCCGCGCGGATCACCGGCAGCGCGAGGCGCGGCGCGGCGAGGCCGTGGAGGCGGCGCGCCCAGCCGGGGAGGAGATCGACCGCAGCCTGAAAGGCAAACGCCTGGAGCGCGTGGGCGGCCATGCCGGGCGCGGCCGATTCGCGCAGGATGCGCACCACCTCGCGCGTGCGCGCATCGGCGCGGAGCTGCGGACGCATCGCCTGCATCAGCGTTTCGGCATGGACACGCGTTTCGGGCACCGGATCGGCCCCCAGCGCGCGGCCGATCCGCGCGACCTCGGCGAAATAGCGGTCCTGGGCCTGGCCGGTCATCGCCGGATCGCCATAGCGACGCCAGCCCGCGAGGAAGCTGTGCATTTCGGTGACATGGACCCAGGCGAGCAGCGACGGATCGTCGGCGGCATAGGGCGTGCCGTCGGGCAACGCGCCGCGCACGCCGTGGTGGATGCGCCGCACGCGCGCGATCGCCGCCTCGGCCTGGTCGCGCGGCCCATAGGTGGTGAGCGCGATGAAGCGCGCGGTCCGCCGCAACCGCCCGAGCATGTCGGCACGGAAATTGGAATGATCCCACACGCCCGCGAGCACGCGCGGGTGCAGCATCTGGAGCAGCAGCGCAGCGATGCCGCCGACCATCATCGCCGCCACGTCGCCATGCACGCGCCACACGACCGAATCGGGCGCGAACAGCGCGTCGTCGCTGCGTTCGACGGGCGCCTCGCCCGCGGCGCGATCGTTGAACAGCGCGCGGACCTGTTCGACGAGCGCGCCCTTCAGCGGGTGGACCGGCGGGACGGGTGGCGGCATCGCCCCGATCTGGGGGCCGGTCGCAAGGAATGCAATGTCCGGCGGGCGCCGCGTATGACAACGGTTGACCGAAGCCATGCCGCCATGCAGCAATCATGCGCATGGCCAGTCCCACGATCGCGAACAACCCCGACATCCGCTTCCTCGGCCGCCTGCTGGGCGACGTGATCCGCGCCTATGGCGGCGAGGAGCTGTTCCGGCGGATCGAATATATCCGCGCGACATCGGTGGACCGCCATCGCGGCGTCGCAGGGGCGAGCGCGATCGACCCGGGGCTCGAGCGGTTGACGCTCGACGAGATGATCGCGTTCGTGCGCGGGTTCATGCTGTTTTCGATGCTGGCCAACCTGGCCGAGGACCGGCAGGGAATCGCCGCCGATCGCGAGGCCGACCTGGCATCGGCGCTCGACCGGCTGGCGCGCGCGGGGATCGACCGGGCGGCGGTGACGGCGTTGCTCGACCGCGCGCTGGTGAGCCCGGTGCTGACCGCGCACCCGACCGAGGTGCGGCGCAAGTCGATGATCGACCACAAGAACCGCATCGCCGAACTGATGGCGCTGCGCGACCAGGGGCGCGACGAGACCGAGGACGGCGACCCGATCGAGGAGGCATTGCGGCGCCAGATCGCGTTGTTGTGGCAGACGCGCGTGCTGCGGCGCGAGAAGCTGGGCGTGCCCGACGAGGTCGAGACGGCGCTTTCCTATTTCCGCGACGTGTTCCTGCCGGTGCTGCCCGCGCTCTATGCCCGGTGGGACCGCGCGCTGGGGCAGCGCGCGCCGAGCTTCCTGCGGCCGGGAAGCTGGATCGGCGGCGACCGCGACGGCAACCCGTTCGTCACCGCCGAATCGCTGGAGCTGGCGCTGGCGCGCGCGGCCGAGACGGTGCTGGAGCATTATATGGAGAGCGTCCACGCGCTGGGCGCCGAGCTGTCGATCTCCACCGAACATGCGCAGGTGAGCGAGGCGGTGCTGAGGCTGGCCGAGGCGAGCCACGACATGGGCCGCAGCCGCGCCGACGAACCCTATCGCCGCGCGCTGTCGGGGATCTATGCGCGGCTGTCGGCGACGCACGAGGCGCTGACCGGCAAGCGGCCCGCGCGGCCGGCGCCGATCGCCGCCGAACCCTATGCCCATCCGCAGGCACTGCGCGACGAGCTGGCGGCGCTGGCGCACGGGCTGGCGGCGCAGGGCGGCGGCACGCTGGCCGGGGGCGGCGCGCTGGGACGGCTGATCCGCGCGGTCGACACCTTCGGCTTTCACCTGGCGACGCTCGACATGCGCCAGAACAGCGCGGTGCACGCGCGCGTCGTCGGCGAGCTGCTGAAGGCGGCGGGCGTGGCGGACGACTATGCCGCGCTCGACGAGGCAGAACGCGTCGCGCTGCTCCGCCGCGAGCTGGCGAGCCCGCGGCTGCTGACCAGCCCCTATGCGCGCTATTCGGAGGAGACCGAGAGCGAGCTGGCGATCGTGCGCGCCGCGGCGCGGGCGCATGCGCGTTACGGCCGCGAATGCATCCGCCACTATATCGTTTCGATGGCGCAATCGGTGTCGGACCTGCTGGAAGTGCAGGTGCTGCTGAAGGAAGCCGGGCTGTACGTGCCGGGCGAACCGCCCGCGGCGCACATCATGGCGATCCCGCTGTTCGAGACGATCGCCGACCTGGAGGGCGCGCCCGCGATCATGGAAGCATGGCTGGCGCTGCCCGAGGTCGCGGCGATCGCGGGCGCGCGCGGGCACCAGGAAGTGATGATCGGCTATTCCGATTCGAACAAGGACGGCGGCTACCTCACCTCGACCTGGCAGCTTTCGCGCGGGTCGACCGCGCTGGCGCCGGTGTTCGAGAAGGCGGGCGTGGCGATGCAGCTGTTCCACGGGCGCGGCGGCGCGGTGGGACGCGGCGGCGGATCGAGCTTTGCCGCGATCCTCGCCCAGCCGCCGGGCACGGTGCAGGGCCGCATCCGCATCACCGAACAGGGCGAGGTGATCGCCGCCAAATACGGCACGCGCGAGAGCGCGATGACCAACCTGGAGGCGATGGCGTCGGCGACGCTGCTCGCCAGCCTGGAACCCGACCGGCTGGCGCCCGCCGACGCGCAGCGCTTTGCCGCGGCGATGGACCAGCTTTCGGAGGCGGCGTTCCGCGCCTATCGCGGGCTCGTCTATGAGACCGAGGGGTTCCGCACCTATTTCCACCAGGCGACGCCGATCGCCGAGATCGCGGGCCTGAAGATCGGGTCGCGCCCCGCCAGCCGCAAGAAGTCGGACGCGATCGAGGATCTGCGCGCGATCCCGTGGGTGTTCAGCTGGGCGCAGGCGCGCGTGATGCTGCCGGGATGGTATGGCGTGGGCGCCGCGATCGAGGCGTTTCCCGACAAGGGGCTGTTGCGCGAGATGGCGGCGGGCTGGCCCTTCTTTGCCTCGACGCTCGCCAATATGGAGATGGTGCTCGCCAAGTCGGACATGGCGATCGCCGAACGCTATGCCGCGCTGGTCGAGGATGCGGCGCTGCGCGACGCGATCTTCGGCGCGATCCGCGGCGGGTGGCAGGCGTCGCACGACGGGCTGCTGACCGTGACGCGGCAGACGCGGCTGCTGGAGAAGAACCCGGCGCTGGAAAACTCGATCCGGCTGCGGCTGCCCTATATCGAGCCGCTCAACCTGTTGCAGATCGAGCTGCTGCGCCGCCACCGCGCGGGCGAGGACGACCCGCGCATCCGCGAGGGCATCCTGTTGTCGATCAACGCGATCGCGACCGCGCTGCGCAACAGCGGCTGACGGCGGCGGCGCTCAGGCGTCGGCGGCGGGCGCCTCGAGGAAGCGCGCGGCGAGATCGGCGGGGACGCGCAGCAGCCGCCCGGTCGCGGCGTCGAGCAGCGCCCAGCTCGTCCGCGCCTCGACCCGGACGCGGCCGTCGTCGCCGGTGAAGCGCACGCGCCGGTCGAAACGCGCGCCGCGCGGCGGATCGGCGATCCAGGTTTCGGCAGTCACGGTCTCGCCCGCGCGGACATTGCCGCGATAGTCGATCTCGTGCCGCGTCACGACCCAGACATAGGCCGCCTGTTCGGCCGGGGTGGCGAGCGCCTCCCAATGCGCGACGGCGATGTCCTGAATCCAGCGCACCCAGACGGCGTTGTTGACATGCCCGAGCACGTCGATGTCGTCCGGCGTGGCGGTGATGCGGAGCGTGAAGCGGGCCATGCCGCGGTCTTAGGCGCTTTCGCCGCGCCGGGGAAACCCCGGCGGGCGACGATGATCAGGGTTCGAGCGCGGCGCGATCGGTATCGTCGAGCGCGTCGTCGGCGTCGGGATCGTCGAGCGCATCGTCGTCGAAATCGGCCTGGAGCTCGTCCTCGTCGCGGTCGCGCAGATCGGGCTGGCGCGCGGGGTCGACATCGGCAACGACGTCGTCGGTCAGGTCGATGTCGTCGATCGGCTCGCCGTCGGGCTCGCCGCCCAGATCGACCGGGATGTCGGTGAGGAGCGTACCGTCCGACGGCGCGTCCTGCGTCGCCTCGATGATCTCGGCGCGCTGGCTCTCGTCATAGCCGTCCTCGTCCCAGCCGTCGTCGCCCGGCCCTTTTGGCGAAATGCGATTGCCGCCCATGCTTGCTCTCCTCGACTGAAACCGCCTGCGGCACCGATGCCCCATGGCTTATCCGCGGCGAACGGCGGGAGCCGCGATTCCGTTCCGCGTCGGCCGGCGGGCCCCGCGGTCAACTGGGCCGGAACAGCACCCCGCGTTCGGCAAAGGCGACGCAGCCGAAGGCAAGCAGCCCCATGCCGAGGAACCCGGCATAGAGCGGCACCGTCGAGCCGTTGAACCCCTGCCCGATCGCGGCGCCGATCAGCGCGCCCGACAGCGTGGTGACGAAGCCCTGAAGGCTGGACGCGGTGCCGGCGATCGCCCCCATCTTTTCCATCGCCATCGCCGAGAAATTGGCGTTGGCGAGCGAGAAACAGGTCATCATCACCGCCTGGAGCAGCGCGAAACGCCACAGCGTTTCCCAGCCCGCAAGCGTGACCGCGAGGTGCACGCCCGCGACGACCACCAGCCCGGCCAGCGCGCTGTGCGAGATGCGCCGCGTGCCGAGCCGCATCACGAGCCGCGCGTTGAGGAACGACCCCACCGCCATCATGCTGGCGACCACGGCAAAGACGATGGTGAGCAGTTCGGGACGATGGAACACGTCGGCCATCACCTGCTGTACCGAGCCGATGAAGCCGAACAGCGCGCCCTGGAGCAGCGCGCTGGCGAGCGTGTAGCCGAGCGCGGTGCGGTCGCGCAGCATGAAGCGATAATCGGCCAGCACGCGCGCGACCCGCAGCGGTTGCCGCGCGCCGGGCGACAGCGTTTCGGGCATCCGCGACCAGAACCAGACGGTGACCGCGATGCCGATCGCCGCCGCGCCCCAGAAGATCATCCGCCACGATGCGCCCGTCGCGACGATCGCCTGGCCGAACATCGGCGCCAGGATCGGCGTTGCCATGAACACGATGAAGGCGAGGCTCATCGTGCGCGCCATCGCGCGGCCGGCATAGCAGTCGCGCACCAGCGCGACCGTGACGACGCGCCCGCCTGCCGCAGCGGCACCCATCGCCGCGCGCGCCGCGAGCAACAGCACGAAGCTGCCCGCAAGCGCCGCGACCGCGCTGGTCACGACATAGCCGACCAGCGCCCCCAACAGCACCGGCCGCCGCCCGAACCGGTCGGCGAGCGGGCCATAGCCGAGCTGCGCGACCGCGAAGCCGAGCAGATAGGCGGTGATGACGAACTGGCGGTGATTGGCCTCGCCGACGTGCAGGCTGTCGCCGATCGCCGGCAGGGCGGGCAGCATCGAATCGACCCCCAGCGCGGTGAGCGCCATCACGCACGCGATCAGCGCGACGAACTCGCCGAAGGGAAGCGGCGACTGGTCGGGCGGCACGCGCGCGGCGGGCGCGCCGGCGGCGCGGGCGGAGGCGGCGGATTCGGGCATGGTCCCCGGCATGGCGCAACCGGCCGGCGCCGTCACCCCCGAAACGGCCGGAGCGGCCATTTTGCCGCCGGGGCTCCCCCCGCGCGCCGCAACCCGTTAGGTTGCGTAGAGCGCGGCGGCTTGTTCGGGAACCCCGCCCCCGGCTAACGCACGGGTTTTGATTTCCCCCTGGAGACTCGCATGTCCGACACCCTTGCCGAAGTGCCGCTGATTTCGATGGCGGAGCAGGCGTCCGATCCCGACGGCTTTGCCCAGGCCTTTGGCCAGTCGTTCCAGCGGTTCGGCTTTGCCATGGTGCGCGACCACGGCATCGACCCCGCGCTGATCGCGCGCGCATGGGCGATGACCGAGGCGCTGTTCGCGCAGGACGAGGACGAAAAGCGCCGCCATGTCCTGCCCGGCAAGGGCGGCGCGCGCGGCTATACCCCGTTCAAGACCGAGATCGCCAAGGGCGCGACGCATGTCGACCTGAAGGAATTCTGGCACATCGGCCGCGAACTGCCCGAGGGGCATCGCTTTGCCCCGCAGATGCCCGCCAATGTGTGGCCCGAGCGCCCCGAGGGTTTCCGCGAGACCTTCCTGGCGCTGTACCAGGCGTTCGACGACACCGGCGACCGGCTGTTGTCGGCGATCGCGCGCTATCTGGGGCTGGCCCCCGACTGGTTCGCGCCCGCGGTGAAGGACGGCAATTCGGTGCTGCGCCTGCTCCATTACCCGCCGGTCGACGCCGACGCCCCCGAGGTGCGCGCGGGCGCGCATGAGGACATCAACCTCATCACGCTGCTGCTCGGCGCCGAGGAAGCGGGGCTGCAACTGCTCGACCGCGACGGCCGCTGGCTGCCGGTCAAGCCGCCCGAGGGCGCAATGGTGGTCAATGTCGGCGACATGCTCCAGCGGCTGACCAACCATGTGCTGCCGTCGACGACGCACCGCGTCGTCAACCCGGCGCCCGAGCGCCGCGGCTTCTCGCGCTATTCGATGCCGTTCTTCCTGCACCCCGCGCCCGATTTCATGATCGAGACGCTGCCCGGCTGCATCAGCGCGGAGAACCCGAACCGCTATCCCGAGCCGATCTCGTCGAACGATTACCTGTACGAGCGGCTGGTCGAGATCGGCCTGATCAAACCCGTGGCCTGAACAACATTGTTGCGCAATGCCGCCACGATACTCTAGCGGCATTGCGCAAAAGGAGACCCGAATGACCGAAGCGTTGCGCGTCGCCCTGGCCGGGCTGGGGACCGTGGGAACGGGCGTGATCCGCCTGCTCGACACCAATGCCGAGCTGATCGCGCGGCGGGCCGGCCGGCCGATCGAGGTGGTCGCGGTTTCGGCGCGCGACCGCAGCCGCGACCGCGGCGTCGATATCAGCCGCTTTGCCTGGCACGACGACCCCGTCGCGCTGGCGCAGCATCCCGATGCCGACGTCGTCGTCGAACTGATCGGCGGCGCCGACGGGCCGGCGCTGGCGCTGACGCGCGCGAGCCTGGCGGCACGGCGCAGCGTCGTCACCGCGAACAAGGCGATGATCGCGCATCACGGGCTGGAACTCGCCGGTGCGGCCGAGACCGCGGGAATCGCGCTGAAGTTCGAGGCGGCGGTGGCGGGCGGCGTGCCCGTGGTGAAGGGGCTGCGCGAGGGCGCCGCCGCGAACGCGATCGGCCGCGTCTATGGCATCCTGAACGGCACCTGCAATTTCATCCTGTCGAAGATGGAGGCCGAGGGCCGCGACTTTGCCGAGATCCTCGCCGAGGCGCAGGCGCTGGGCTATGCCGAGGCCGATCCGAGCTTCGACATCGACGGCATCGACGCCGCGCACAAGCTGTCGATCCTCGCCAGCCTGGCGTTCGGGACGCGCCCGGCCTTTGGCGCGGTGGCGGTGGGCGGCATCCGCCATATCCTGGCGGCGGACATCGCACAGGCGGCGTCGCTGGGCTTTCGGGTGCGGTTGCTGGGCATCGCCGAATCGACCCCGGCAGGGCTGTTCCAGCGCGTCCACCCGCACCTGGTCCCGGTCAATCACCCGCTGGCGCACGTCACCGGATCGACCAACGCGGTGGTGGCCGAGGGCAATTTCGTCGGCCGGCTGCTGTTCCAGGGCGCGGGCGCGGGCGACGGGCCGACCGCGAGCGCGGTGGTCGCCGACCTGATCGACATCGCGCGCGGCGAGTTCGGCCCGCCCTATGCGATGCCTGCGGCCGCACTGGCGGCGCAGCCCGCCGCCGACAGCGGCGAGCGTCGCGGCCGCGCCTATGTCCGCTTCACCGTCGTCGACCGGCCGGGCGTGCTGGCCGAGATCGCGGCGGCGATGCGCGATGCGGGCGTTTCGATCGAGAGCCTGATGCAGCGCGGCGCCAACCCGGACGGCAGCGTGCTGGTGGCGATCGTCACGCACGAAGGCCCCGAGCGCAACATCACCGACGCGCTCGAGCGGCTGCGCGGATCGCAGAGCCTGGCGGGCGAGCCGTTGCTGATGCACATCCTCGCCGGGTGAAACGCGCCGCGACGGAGCGGCGGCGCGGGTGCGACTCGCCGCCGCCGCCCCGCGGCGATCAGGGCGCCGGGTCGCGCAGCACGACGCGCGTGCCCGCCGCGGTGGTGGTGACGCCGACCGCGATCTTGCCGCAATCGCGGAAGAACAGTTCGCTGCCGCATTTGGGCGGCGCGGTGTCCTGCAGCCGGCGCAACCGCTCGCCATAGGCCTCGCGCCCCGCGTCGCGGGTGACGAAGGGCACGCGGTAACGATCGGCGTCGCGCAATCCGCAAACCGTGATCTCGTTTTCATCCTGAGGCTTGCGGCACGGAATCGAGGCCGCGGTGGCGGCACGATAGCGCACCATCTCCGCCTCGATCAGCACGCTTTGCGGGGCGGCGGGCGGCGGTGACGCGGGTTGCGCCGCGGGCTGTTGCCCGACGAGCAAGACGATCGAAAGCAGCATCCCCGACCCCTTCGCGATGGAGCCAAGACGATGCCGCGCAGTTGTGGCAGAATTGCGAAGGCCGTGACAACGCTAGCAGCCTCGACACTGCAACAGAGCACTCCTATCGCGCCCATACGTTCTTTGAGGGAGCCCCCATCCAATGACCAGCCCCACGCATAATCTCGACCGTGTTCTTGTGCTCGAAATGGTGCGCGTCACCGAAGCCGCGGCGATCGCGGCGTCGAGCCTCGTCGGCCGCGGCGACGAGAAGGCGGCCGACCAGGCGGCGGTCGAAGCCATGCGCGACGCGCTCAACAAGCTGTACCTCGACGGCACCGTCGTGATCGGCGAGGGCGAGCGCGACGAGGCGCCGATGCTGTACATCGGCGAAAAGGTCGGTGCGGCGCAGGGCAAGGGCCCGGCGATCGACATCGCGCTCGACCCGCTGGAAGGCACGACGATCACCGCCAAGGCCGGCCCGAACGCGCTGGCGGTGCTGGCGATCGGCGAAAAGGGCTGCCTGCTCAACGCGCCCGACGTCTATATGGAAAAGCTGGCGGTCGGCCCGGGCTATCCCGAGGGCATCATCGACCTCAACAAGACCCCGACCGAGAATATCCACGCGATCGCCGAAGCCAAGGGCGTGGCGCCGCAGGAAATCATCGCGTGCGTGCTCGACCGGCCGCGCCACGAGAAGCTGATCGCCGAGCTGCGCCAGATCGGCTGCGGCATCATGCTGATCCCCGACGGCGACGTCGCGGGCGTGATCGCGACCACCGACCCGAACACGACGATCGACGTCTATATGGGTACGGGCGGCGCCCCCGAGGGCGTGCTTGCCTGTGCGGCGCTGCGCTGCGTCGGCGGCCAGTTCAAGGGCCGGCTGGTGTTCCGCAACGACGACGAGCGCGCGCGTGCGGCCAAATGGGGCATCGGGGATCTCGACAAGATCTATGACCTGACCGAACTGGCGCAGGGCGACTGCATCTTTGCCGCGACCGGCGTGACCGACGGATCGCTGCTGGAAGGCGTGAAGCGTTACGGCGACACGATGACGACCGAGAGCGTGGTGATGCGCGCCAGCTCGGGCACCGTCCGCTGGGTCAAGGGCGAGCACCGGATCGAACGCCACCGGTGATCGAACGCGCCGGGCCGCGCCCGTCCCGTCCGCGGCGGCGGGCGGCGCGGCCCGATGCAGAGGCGGACGCGCGGCGGCATCGGCACCGCATCGCGCCGGGGGACGCGATTGACAGGCGGACGCCCCCGTCCTCTATTCCCCCGCGGCAATCGAACAGGGGGACGCCGACCATGCGCAACTGGAAAGTGATTTTCGCCGCCGGACTGGCGCTGTCGGCGCTCGCCGCGCCCGCGACCGGGCGCCAGACGGCCCCCGCGCCGCAACCCGCCGCGGCCGACGCGCCCTTCACCTTCGAAGAGGCGATGATCCCGATGCGCGACGGGGTGAAGCTCCACACCGTCATCCTGCGGCCCAAGGGCGCCACGGGGCCGCTGCCCATCCTGTTCCAGCGCAGCCCCTATGGCTCGCCCGATGCCGCGCCGCCGCGCGTGCCGAACAGCTGGGCGCCGCTGGTGCGCGACGGCTATATCTTCGTGTTCCAGGACATGCGCGGCCGCTTCAAGTCCGAAGGCGGGCCGTTCACGCTGTCGACCGAAGTGAAGACCGGCAAGGGCGCGACCGACGAGGCGACCGACGCCTATGATTCGATCGACTGGCTGGTGAAGAATGTGAAGCCGAACAACGGCAAGGTGGGCATGTGGGGCGTGTCCTACCCCGGCTTCACCGCGGCGATCGCGCTCGCCAGGCCGCACCCGGCGCTCAAGGCGACCAGCCCGCAGGCGGCGTGGATCGATTACTGGAAGAACGACGACCTGCATCGCTGGGGCGCGATGCGGCTGACCTATGCCAGCGACTGGGTGAACAGCCTGCAGGCCGACAAGACCAATGCCGGCATCGAGCTGTACGACCGCTACGACACCTATGACTGGTTCCTCCACGCCGGCTCGCCCGACGACATCGAGAAGAAGTATTTCAAGGGCCGGGTGCCGCGCTATCGCGAGATGATCGAGCATCCCGACTATGACGATCACTGGAAGAAGCAGGTCTGGTCGGACACGCTGGGCAAGACCACCGTGCCGACGCTCAACGTCGCCGGATACTGGGACCAGGAAGATCCCTGGGGTAGCTGGAAGATCTGGGAAAAGCAGCGCGCCAACGATCCGAACAAGCTGGCGCTGATGGTCGCCGGGCCGTGGGCGCACGGCACCTGGCACTCGCCCGCCAACAGCCTGGGGCGGATTCCGTTCGGCGTCGACAGCGGCACGCAGTTCGTCGAGCAGATCGAGGCGCCGTTCTTTGCCTATTGGCTGCACGGCACCGGGACCAAGCCGGACTTCGCGCTGAAGAGCTTCCAGTCGGGTTCGTGGCAGTGGAAGACGTACCAGAGCTACCCGCTCGCCAATGCGCAGGCGACCAGCCTCTACCTGCACGGCGACGGCTCGCTCAGCTTCACCGCGCCAGCGGCGGGCGAGGGGTGCCGCGACTATGTGAGCGATCCGGCGCGCCCGGTGCCGTTCCGCCCGCGGCCGATGTCGGCCACCTATGCCACGCCCGACTGGCGCTGGTGGGAGGCGGAGGACCAGCGCTTCGTCGACGATCGCCCCGATGTGCTGAGCTATGTCTCCGCGCCGCTGGAGAACGACCTGACCATCACGGGCGAAATCACCGCCAAGCTGATGGCTTCGACGAGCGGCACCGACAGCGACTTCGTCGTCAAGCTGATCGACGTGTTCCCGGAGGATTACGAGAAGGCGCCGACCGCGCTGGGCGCCTATGCCAAGGGCCTCAACGGCTATGAGCTGCCGATCGCGATGGAGATCCGCCGCGGGCGGTACCTCAAGAGCTTCGAGCGGGCGACGCCGCTGGTGCCGGACCAGGTGACCGCCTGGGACTTCCCGCTGCGCGACCATGACCATGTGTTCAAGAAGGGCCACCGCATCATGGTGCAGGTCCAGTCGAGCTGGTTCCCGGTGATCGACCGCAACCCGCAGACCTTTGTGCCGAACATCTACAAGGCCAAGCCCGAGGATTATCGCAGGGCGACGCAGCGGGTGTGCACGGGATCGGTGGTGACGCTGCCGGTGGTGAAGTGATCTGACGTCGCGAGCCCCTCCTCCAGCGAGGAGGGGCTTGAGGCGGGCCTCAGTTCTTCAGCCGATAGCCGGTGCGGAAGATCCACACGATCAGCGCGAGGCACAGCAGCAAGAAGATGCCGGTGAAGCCCAAGCTCCACGCGATGCCAACATCGCCGTGGCCGAAGAAGCTCCAGCGGAAGCCGCTCACCAGATACACCACAGGGTTGAACAGGCTGACCGTGTGCCAGGGCTCGGGCAGCATGTCGATCGAGTAGAAGGCCCCGCCGAGGAAGGTGAGCGGCGTCACCAGCAGCGAGGGCACGATGTTGAGCTGTTCGAAGCTCTTCGCCCAGATGCCGATGATGAAGCCGAACATGCTGAACGTCACCGCGGTCAGCACGAGGAAGGCGAGCATCGCGGCGGGATGGTCCACCCGCAGCGGTACGAACAGCGCCGAGGTCGCCAGGATGATCAGCCCGATCACCACCGATTTGGTCGCCGCCGCGCCGACGAATCCCACCACCAGCTCGATCGCCGAGATCGGAGCGGAGAGCAGCTCGAACACGGTGCCGGTGAATTTGGGGAAGTAGATGCCGATCGAGGCATTGGCGATGCTCTGCATCAGCAGCGACAGCATGATCAGGCCCGGCACGAGGAAGCTGCCGTAATTCACCCCGTGGATCGCGTCGATCCGGCTGCCGATCGCGCCGCCGAACACGACGAAATAGAGCGAGGTGGTGATCACCGGGGTCGCGATCGATTGCCACAGCGTGCGGATCGTGCGCGCCATCTCGAACTTGTAGATCGCCCAGATGCCGGGAAAGTTGATGCCGTTCATCCGCGTGCCCCCACCAGATCGACGAAGATGTCCTCGAGGCTCGACTTGGACGTGTCGAGATCCTTGAAGGCGATGCCAAGGTCGTTGAGTTTCCTGAGCAGCGACGGAATGCCGGTGCGTTCGGCCTGCGCATCGAAGGTGTAGCGCAGCTTGTGGCCCTCATCGGCGAGGCTGAGTTGCCATTCGCCGAGTTCGGCCGGGATCGCGGCGAGCGGCTCGACCAGGCTGAGATCGAGCTCGCGCTTGCCGAGCTTCTTCATCAGCGCAGTCTTTTCCTCGACCAGCAGCAGCTTGCCCTTGTTGATCACGCCCACCCGGTCGGCCATTTCCTCGGCCTCCTCGATATAGTGGGTGGTGAGGATGATCGTGGTGCCGCGGTCGCGCAGGCGGCCGATCAGCTTCCACATGTCGCGGCGCAGCTCGACGTCGACACCCGCGGTCGGCTCGTCGAGGAACAGGATGTCGGGCTCGTGGGCAAGCGCCTTGGCGATCATCACCCGGCGCTTCATGCCGCCCGAAAGCTCCATGATCTTGGCGTTGCGCTTGTCCCACAAGGACAGGTCCTTGAGGATCTGGTCGCAATAGGCGTGGTCGGGCGCCTTGCCGAACAGCCCGCGCGAGAAGCGGGCGGCCGAGCCGACGCGCGAGAACATGTCGACCGCAATCTCCTGCGGCACCAGCCCGATCTTCGAGCGCGCGGCGCGCGGCTGGCGAATGGCGTCGTGCCCGTCGACCAGGATCGTGCCCGTGCTGGGCGTGACGATGCCGCAGATGATCGAGATCAGCGTGGTCTTGCCCGCGCCGTTCGGCCCGAGCAGCGCGAAAATCTCGCCGCGGTTGATGTCGAGATCGACATGATCGAGCGCCCGATGCCCCGAGGCATAGGTCTTGCTGACGCCCGCGAGGCTGAGGATGGGTTGCATGCGATCCCCCTGAAATGCCGAGCATAGCTAGGAAGCCGCCCGGGTGCCGACAAGGCTGCCATGCGGCGCGGCGCGCGTGGGCGCCGCCGCGTGGGTCAACGCTGCGCGCGCGCCTGGGCGACGGCAGCGGCGAGCGCGGCATAGTCGCGCGCTCCGTAGTAAAGGTGCCCGCCGATCACCCAGCTGGGCGTGCCCGTCATCGCCAGCTTCTCGCCGAGGCCGTGATTCTGGTTGATCTCGGCCGCGACCGCCTGCGACCGGACCGACGCCTCGGCGCGACGCAGGTCGAGCCCAGCCTTTTGCGCCGCCGCGGCGATCGTCGCGGTGCTGGGCGCCCCCGCCGCATAGAGCGCATCGTGGAAGGCGCGGTAGCGATCCTGTTCGGCGGCGGCGAGCGCCCAGCGCGCGGCCATCACGCTGTCCGGGCCGAGCACCGGATATTCGCGATAGACGACGCGGACGTTGGGATCGCTGGCGATCAGCTTGTCGAGGCCGGGCAGGCTGGCGCGGCAATAGCCGCAGGCATAGTCCATGAACGCGACGACGGTGACATCGCCCTTGGGATTGCCCGCCCAGGCGCCGGCATAGGGCCGACCCAGCGCCTCGACATGCTGCGGCACCGATTGCTGCGCCTGCGCCTGGGCGCGTTCGGCCTTTTCGGCCTCGCGCGCCTGGAGCCGCTCCATCGCCTCGGGCAACACTTCGGGATGGCTGAGCAGATAGGCGCGGATCGCCTCGCCCGCCGCGGCCGGCGGGCGCGCCGAATCGAGCCCCGCGACCACGCCGCCGCCGATCATCGCCGACACCAAGGCGACGCCCGCCAGCACCAGCGGCCGCTGCAACCTGTTCTCGCTCACGCTAGTTCCTTTGCCCCTTTTTCTGGTTCGCAAAGGCATTCTGCGAGACCATGAACAGATCCTGCGCGCGCAGCCAGTCGGACGAGCCCTGTGGCAGGCCGGCCATTGCCGCGCGCGCGCTGACCATCGCGGTGCGCGGATCGCCCATCATGCTGGCGCGTTCGGCGGTGGCGAGCGCCGTGCGCGGCTCGTCGCCCTTGCGTTCGTAGACGACGCCCAGATTGAACCAGGCGAACGGATTCTCGCGGTCGCGCGCGACCGCCTGGCGCAGGATCCGCTCGGCCTCGGCCAGGTTCGCCTTGTCCTCGGTCGCGACGAGCGCGTGGCCGAAGGTGGTCGCGATCAGCGGCTGGTTGTTCGACCGCTCGGTCGCCTCGCGCAGCGGCGCCAGCGCCTCGACCGGCTTGCCCGATTCGAGCAGGATCTGCCCCTCGAGCTCAAGATAATAGGGGTCGTGCGGCGCCATCCGAACGAGGGCCGCGGTTTCGGCCGCCGCCTGCTCGGGATAGCCCGACTTGTGATAGGCATAGGCGCGCGCATAATGCGCCGGCGCCGACTGATCGGTGAGCGGATAGGTGCGCAGCGTCGCCTGCGGATCGTTGACATAGCCGCGCAGCTTGGCCTGGACGCGCTTGAAGCGCGCCTCGAGCGCGGGATCGAGCGGGCGCGACCAGGACGGCGCCTGCTGCAGATCGGCCTTGAGCGTTTCGATGCGATCCTGCGACATCGGGTGCGTCTGGGCGAACGGATCGACCTCCGGATCGGTCGAATAATAGCCGTAGCGGTGCTGAAGGTTGGTGAGCTTGCCGAAGAAGGACAGCATCCCCCGGCCGGTGATTCCCGCCGAGTTGAGCAACCGCGACCCCGCGGCATCGGCCGACGATTCCTGAACGCGGCTGAACGCCAGATATTTGCCGATCGCGGCACGCTGGCCCATCATCATCAGCCCCATGCCGGCATCGGCATTGCCGCTGGCCGCGGCGGCGACGCCGAGCAGCAGGCTGAGCATTGAGATCTTGCCCGCGCCGCCATCATTCTGGAAAACGGCGTGCCCGCCGATGATGTGGCCGATTTCGTGCGCGATCACGCCCTGGACTTCATTGGCGTTGTCGGCGGCGTCGATCAGTCCCGAATGGACATAGACGATCTGACCGCCCGCGACGAAGGCGTTGATCGAGCTGTCCTGGATGAGCACGACGCGGAAATTGGCGGGCGAAAGGCCGGCCGCCTGCGCGAGCGGACGCGCCATGTCGTTGAGCAGCGCCTCGGTCTCGGCATCGCGCAGCACCGACTGGGCGCTGGCAGGGGACGAGGCGAACATACCGAGACAGAGCAGGGCCAGCAGGGCCGCCAGGCGCTTCATGGAGGGCATCATCGTCCCGAACTCCTTGTCGCGCAATGCCTTTGCCCCGTCACGATGAACCGCGCGTGAAGCAGTTTCGCGCCGCCCGGCGGCGGCGTGCCGGCCGCGCGCGTCGCCCGGGAGCAACGCGCGCGGCCCGGACATCAGGCGCCGAAGGTACGCTGCCACCAGCCGCGGCGCGGCGAGGCGCCGGCGGTTTCGGCAGCGGGTTCGGCCGCATCACCGTCGGCGACGGGCGCCTCGGGCTCGGCCGCTGCCGCCGGGGTGGTTTCGACCACAGGCGCGGGAGTCGCCGGCGCAGCCTTGGCCTTGGCGCGCGCCTTCGGCTTGGCGGGCGCCGCCTCGGCCGGGGTTTCGGCATCAGCCTTCTTGCGGCGCGTGGTGCGCTTGGCCTTGGGCTTTTCGGCTGCCGGCTCCGCCGCGGTTTCGGAGGCAGCTTCGGCCGCGACAGGCGCCGCCTCGGCATCGGCCTTCTTGCGACGCGTCCGCTTGGGCTTGGCGGGCGCCTCGACCTCGGCCGCAGCCTCGGCAGGCGCTGCCACCGCCGCCGGCTCGACGACCGCGGTCTCGGCGGCGACATCGGCCTTCTTGCGACGGGTGCGCTTGGGCTTGGCCGGCGCCGCCTCGGCAACCGCCTCGACCGGAGCAGCCTCTTCCGCCGCCGGTGCCGATGCCGCGACCTCGGGCGCAACGGCCGCATCGGCCTCACCCTCGGGCGCCACGTCGACGAGAGCTTCGGCGGGGGCTTCGGCGTCGGCCGAGGCCGTGCTCACCGACTCCTCGCCGCGTTCGCCGCGACGACCGCCGCGGCGGCCACGACGGCGGCGCTTGCGTCCGCCCTCGCCCGGCTCGGCGGCGTCCGCCGCAGGTGCCGCGACTTCGCCGGCCTCGACAACGGCATCGGCCTCCACCTCGGTTTCGGCCTCGGCGGCAACCGCCTCGTCGTCCTCGCCGAAGTCGGCGTCTTCGCCCGCTTCGCCATTCTCGCCGCCCTCGACGGCGCCGGTCTCGTTGCGACCGCGGCGGCCGCGGCCACGACGACGGCGACGACGGCGACGGCCGCCCTCACCCTCTTCGCCTTCAGCCTCGCGCGGCGCGGGCGTTTCGGCGGTCGATTCGGCCTCGGCCTCCTCGATCTCCTCCTCGTCCTCGATCTCCTCGACATAATCCTCTTCGGGTTCGTCGAGCAGCGGCGCGATCTTGGGCGCATAGGCCGGCGGCGGCCCCGACGCCTCGACCGACATGCGCGCGCCCTCGAGCTCGCCGTCGGCGGCGACCTCGATCATCACGCCGTAGCGTTCCTCGATCTCGGCAAGTTCGCCGCGCTTCTTGTTGAGCACGTAGAAGGCCGCTTCCTGGCTGGCGCGCAGCAGGATCTCCGAACCGCGGCCGCGCGCGGCCTCGTCCTCGATCATGCGCAGCGCCGACAGGCCCGCCGACGAGGCGGTGCGGACGAGGCCGGTGCCCTCGCAATGCGGGCAGGTGCGGGTCGACGCCTCGAGCACGCCGGTGCGCAGGCGCTGGCGGCTCATCTCCATCAGGCCGAAGGGCGAGATGCGGCCGACCTGGATGCGGGCGCGATCGTTCTTCAGCGCCTCCTTCATCGCCTTCTCGACCTTACGGACGTTCGACGAATGATCCATGTCGATGAAGTCGATCACGACCAGGCCCGCCATGTCGCGCAGGCGGAGCTGGCGGGCGATTTCCTGCGCGGCTTCGAGGTTGGTCGCGGTCGCGGTCTGCTCGATATTGTGCTCGCGCGTCGAACGGCCCGAGTTGATGTCGATCGACACCAGCGCCTCGGTCGGGTTGATGACCAGATAGCCGCCGGACTTCAGCTGAACGACGGGGTGGTACATCGCGGCGAGCTGGTCCTCGACGCCGGCGCGCTGGAACAGCGGCACGGCATCGGCATATTGCTTCACGCGGCGCGCATGGCTGGGCATCAGGAGCTTCATGAAGTCCTTCGCCTGGCGATACCCGTCCTCGCCCTCGACGATCACCTCGTCGATGTCGCGGTTGTAGATGTCGCGGATCGCGCGCTTGATCAGGTCGCTGTCGCCATAGATCAGCGCGGGCGCCGACGACGAGAGCGTGCGATCGCGGATCTCGTCCCACAGCCGGGCGAGATAGTCGAAATCGCGCTTGATCTCGGTCTTGGTGCGCTGAAGCCCCGCGGTGCGGACGATGCAGCCCATCGTCGGCGGGAGCTTGAGGTCGGCCATGATGCCCTTGAGCCGCTTGCGGTCGGCCGACGAGCTGATCTTGCGGCTGATGCCGCCGCCATGCGCGGTGTTCGGCATGAGCACGCAATAACGGCCGGCGAGGCTGAGATAGGTCGTCAGTGCCGCGCCCTTGTTGCCGCGCTCTTCCTTGACGACCTGGACCAGCAGCACCTGGCGCCGACGGATCACGTCCTGGATCTTGTAGCGGCGACGCAGGTTCATGCGGCGCTGGCGCAGCGCCTCGGCCTCGTCGCTGTTGCCGCCGCGCTTGCGACGGCGACGGTTGCCGCCCTCGGCCGCCTCGCTCTCGCCTTCGCCGTCCTCGTCCTCGGCCGAACGCTCGACGACCTCGACATCGTCGTCGTCGCCATCGGTGTCGTCCTCATCGTCGCCCTCAGCCTCGCGCAGCGCGGCTTCCTGCGCCGCATGCTCGGCCTCTTCGCGCAGCAGCGCGTCGCGATCCTCCTTGGGGATCTGGTAGTAATCGGGATGGATTTCCGAGAAGGCGAGGAAGCCGTGGCGGTTGCCGCCGTAATCGACGAACGCCGCCTGCAGCGACGGTTCGACGCGGGTCACCTTGGCCAGATAGATATTGCCCTTGAGCTGCTTGCGCTCGGCAGATTCGAAATCAAATTCCTCGATTCGATTTCCCTTGACGACGGCCACACGGGTTTCCTCCCGGTGGCGTGCGTCGATCAGCATACGCGTGGTCATTGAATAGTCTCCGGGCGCGCACGGCAGGGCCGATCACGGCCCGGTGCGCATGCGCGCGAGTTGCGATGCGGCGGGGATCGGCCTGGCCGCCCCTGGTCCCGCAGGTTTCAAGAAATGCTGCTGCCGCACGCGCACGTCCGGACCGGCGGTCCGGAAGCTCCACCACGGCCGCGACGCCGGCCGCAGCGGCCTGGCGTTCGAAGCGGTGGGGAAATTGCCTCATGCGAGCTTCAACCTGATCTGTTCGCGGCGGAACGACCGCCGTTATCCCCAGGGTACAAGACCCAGGTGATTGCTTGCGTAGCATCCCGTTAGCCATGCGGCAACTCCATGCCCCGCAAGTCGTGGCGTTTTCCGCAAAGTCGAACCGCGCACGCGCCCGTAGCAGCCGCGGAACCCGAATCATGCCTGACCGGATGTTAACCGCGCTGCTTCACCGCCACTTGAGAAAGCGAGACCTAGCCTCGGATGCGTCAGGGCAGACGCGTTCGAGTATTATAGCATGGTTTTGGGCTGGACCCCCCGTGGCCCGGCGCGGCATAGCGCTCGGGTGCTCTTCTTCATCGCCCTTCTTTCTGGCTGGATCGCAGGCGCACCCAGTTGGGCAGGAGTGGTGCAGGACGTGCATGTTCGCGGCAACCGCATCGAAGTCACCTTCGATGCGCCGGTGGCGCAGGCGAGCGCGTTCATGCTGGCGGCGCCGCACCGCATCGCGCTCGACATCCGCGGCGCGACGCCCGGCGGACGCACGCGCGCCGACGGGCCGGTGGCGGCGATCCGCCAAGGCGCGCAGGCCGACGGTGCGCGCATCGTGCTCGACCTGGCCCGGCCGGCAATCGTCACCAGCGGACGCTTCGGCGCGAGCGGACGCACGCTGACGCTCGAGTTGCGCAGCGTCGACGACGGACGCTTCAACCGGGCGGCGTCGGGCCAGCGGATCACGATCGCCGCACCCGGCCAGCCGCACAGCGGCACGCGCGGCCATGATTACAGCGTTTCGATGCCGCTGCCCGCCAATCCGGGCCGCGGGCCGCTGCCGCGAATCCTGGGCGATCCGAGCCGGCCGCTGGTCGTGATCGACGCCGGCCATGGCGGGCACGATCCCGGCGCGCTCGCCCCCGACGGACGGTTGCGCGAAAAGGACGTGACGCTGCAACTGGCGCGCACGATCCGCGACCGGCTGCTCGAATCGGGGCGCGTCCGCGTCGCACTGACGCGCGACGACGACCGCTTCCTGGTCCTTCAGGAACGCTATGGCATTGCGCGCCGGCTGAAGGCCGACCTGTTCATTTCGATCCATTGCGACAGCGCCAGCAGCGAAGAGGCATCGGGCGCGACGATCTACACGCTGTCCGAAGTGGCATCGGACAAGGAGGCCGCACGGCTCGCGACGCGCGAGAACAAGGCCGATATCCTGGCGGGCGTCGACCTGGGCCAGCAGAGCGCCGACATCTCGTCGATCCTGATCGACCTGACCCAGCGCGAGACGATGAACATGTCGGCCAACTTCGCCCGGCTGCTCGGGCGCGAGGCGCAGCCGCTGATCCCGATCAAGTCCAACTATCACCGGATGGCGTCGCTGATGGTGCTGAAGGCGCCCGACCTGCCGTCGGTGCTGTTCGAGACGGGCTATATCTCGAACCCCGCCGATGCGACGCTGCTCGCCTCGCGCGAGGGACAGCGGCGCGTGGCCGAAGCGGTGCGGCGCGCGGTCGAGGTGCATTTCGCGACGCGCATGGCGGCGCGCTGAACCGCCCGCGCGACGGCGCCGCCGACCCGCACGGCGGCCCGTCGCATCGGCGGCCGGGCACTGCACAGAGCCGCTGGCATCGCGCCCGAAACTTGCTACACCCCGCCCCCAATGGCGGACGGCAACGACAAGAGCGACGGGGCACCCAAGCGCGGCAGGATCCGCGCGCTGGCGGCGGGATTTGGTCGCATCCAGCGGCGCTGGTGGTTCCGTGTGCCCGCGGTTCTTGCGCTGCTCGCCGGAGTTTCGGTGGCGGGCGTCGTGCTCGTCGTTTCGCGCAACCTCCCCTCGGTCGACACGCTGCGCGCCTATGCCCCGCCGCTGCCGTCGAACGTGCGCGGCATCGACGGCTCGCCGATCCATGCCTATGCCCGCGAACGCCGCATCCTGCTGCGCTTTTCGGAATATCCGCGACCGCTGATCAACGCGTTCCTTTCGGCCGAGGACAAGACGTTCTTCAGCCATCACGGCCTCGACCTGGGCGGCACCGCAGCGGCGGTTTTCGACTATGTGACCAAGATGGGCACCGGCCAGCGCGCGCGCGGCGGATCGACGATCACGCAGCAGGTCGCCAAGAACCTGCTGATCGGAAACGAATATTCGGCGACGCGCAAGCTGAAGGAAGCGATCCTCGCCTGGCGCATCGAGGGGACGCTGACCAAGGCGCAGATCCTGGAGCTGTACCTCAACTCGATCGAACTCGGCCGCAACGCCGGCGGCGTCGAGGCGGCGGCGCAGGCCTATTTCGGCAAGACCGTGTCGGCGCTGACGCTGCCCGAAGTCGCGTATCTGGCGATCCTGCCCAAGGGGCCGGCCAATTACGACCCCGACCGCTATGCCGACCGTGCCGTCGCCCGGCGCAACTGGGTGCTGGGCGAGATGTTCGACAACGGCTTCATCACCGCCGCCGAACGCGACGCGGCGCGCGCCGCGCCGCTGGGGACGATACCGCGCCAGACGCCGCGCGCCGAACGCGCCGGCGGCTATTTCATCGAGGAAGTGCGTCGCCAGCTGATCGGCCGCTTCGGCGAACAGGCCGATGACGGCCCGAACAGCGTCTATGGCGGCGGGCTGTGGGTGCGGACCTCGCTGGACCCGCAGATCCAGCAATATGCGCAGAAGGCGCTGCGCGACGGACTGGTGCGGTTCGACCATGGCCGCGGGTGGAGCGGCCCGGTCGGCCACCAGGATGTCGACGGCGGCTGGCAGCAGGCGCTGCTCAACACCAACATCGTTCTCGACTATGAGGATTGGCGCGCCGCGATCGTGATCGAGCGGCTGGGCGATGCGTGGCGCATCGGCTTTGACGATGGCAGCACCGCGATGCTGCCGCGCTTGGGCGCGACGATGCCCGTGCGCGGGCGCGGCGGCGAGGCGTTCGGCGCGATCCGTCCCGGCGACATCCTGGCGGTGGCCCCCGAAGGCGGCAGCTTCGCGCTGCGTTCGGTGCCGCGCATTTCGGGCGGCATGGTCGTCGAGGATCCGCGCACCGGCCGCGTGCTGGCGATGCAGGGCGGGTTCGATTCGAGCGTGCAGGCGCTCAACCGCGCGACGCAGGCGTGGCGCCAGCCGGGCTCGACGATCAAGCCGCTCGTCTATGCCGCCGCGATGGAACAGGGGCTCTCGCCCGCGTCGATCGTGGTCGACGGCCCCTTCTGTGTCGACCAGGGCGGCAATCTGGGCCAGAAATGCTTCCGCAATTTCGGCAACATGCGCAGCGCCGGCCCCAAGACGCTGCGCTGGGGCGTCGAACAGTCGCGCAACCTGATGACGGTGCAGGTCGCCAACCAGATCGGGATGGACCATGTCGTCGACCTGATCGAGCGGGTCGGCGTGTCGCGCGGGCGGTACCAGCCCTATCTTTCCTATGCGCTGGGGGCCGGAACGACGACCGTGCAGCGGATGGTCAACGCCTATTCGATCCTCGTCAACCGCGGCCGCGCGCTCGACCCGACGCTGATCGATTTCGTGCAGGACCGGCAGGGCCGCGTGATCTGGCCGGCAGGCTGGCGTCCATGCGATCGCTGCAACGCGCGCGACTGGGACGGCGGCGCGATGCCCCGCCCGTTCGGGCACGGCAAGCAGCTCGTCGATCCCGTCGCGGCCTATCAGATCGTCCATATCACCGAAGGCGTGATCCAGCGCGGCACCGCGACGGTGCTGCGCGACCTCAACCGGCCGATGATGGGCAAGACCGGCACCACCTCGGGCCCGACCGACGTGTGGTTCGTGGGCGGCGTGCCCCAGATGATCGCCGGGCTCTACATGGGCTATGATTCGCCGACCAATCTGGGCGGCTATGCCCAGGGCGGCACGATCGCGGCGCCGATCTTCAAGAGCTTTGCAGCGCCCGCCTTCGCGACGCTCGACAAGCTGCCCTTCACGGCGCCCGCCGGCGTCCGCATGGTGCGGATCGATCGCGCGAGCGGCCGCCCCGTTACCGGCGCATGGCCGTCGTCGGACCCGCTATCGCCGGTCATCTGGGAGGCGTTCCGGCCCGAATCGGAGCCGCGCCGCCAACGCCGAACCAGCGCCGAGGAAGCCGGGCAACGCCCCGCCGACCGTCGCACGGCCCCGCGCGCCGATCGCCAGAACGACAGCGACTTCTTGCAACGCGAGGGCGGAATCTACTAGCGCGCGCGGTTCGATATTATCTTGATGCCTTACCCCGGCCCCCGACCCGCCGGAGACCAGTTGGAGAATCCCGATGCGCGCCGAAGCGCAGGCACATGCCGACAAGATCAAGAGCGCGCTGGCGCTGGTGCGCCGCTTCCTCGACTGGGACCGGGCGCTGCGGCGGCTCGACGAACTGAACGCACGCGTCGAGGACCCGGCGCTGTGGAACGACGCCAAGGCCGCGCAGGACGTGATGCGCGAACGCCGCCGGCTCGACGAGGCGATCAGCGTCACCCGCGCGATCGAGCAGGAACTCGCCGACACGGTCGAGCTGATCGAGATGGCCGAGGCCGAAGGCGACGAGGAGATGGCGAGCGAGGGCACCACCAGCCTCGCCGCGCTCGCCGAACGCGCCGAACAGGACAAGGTGAAGGCGCTGCTTTCGGGCGAAGCCGACGCCAACGACACCTATCTCGAGATCAATGCGGGCGCGGGCGGCACCGAAAGCAACGACTGGGCCGAAATGCTGCAGCGCATGTACACGCGCTGGGCCGAACGCCACGGCTACAAGGTCGAGCTGATCGACTATCATGCCGGCGAACAGGCGGGCATCAAGTCGGCGACGCTGCTCATCAAGGGCGAGAACGCCTATGGCTATGCCAAGACCGAGAGCGGCGTGCACCGGCTGGTGCGCATTTCGCCCTATGACAGCTCGGCACGGCGCCACACCAGCTTTTCGAGCGTATGGGTCTATCCGGTGATCGACGACAATATCGAGATCGAGATCAACGAGAGCGAGCTGCGCATCGACACCTATCGCGCATCGGGCGCAGGCGGGCAGCACATCAACACGACCGATTCGGCCGTGCGGATCACCCACTTGCCGACCGGCATCGTGGTGCAGTGCCAGAACCAGCGTTCGCAGCACAAGAACAAGGCCGAGGCCTATAACCAGCTGCGCGCGCGCCTCTACGAACGCGAGCTGGCCGAGCGGGAGGCGGCGGCGAACGCGCAGAACGCGTCCAAGACCGACATCGGCTGGGGCCACCAGATCCGTTCCTATGTCCTCCAGCCCTATCAGCTGGTGAAGGACCTGCGCACCGGACTGACCTCGACCAGCCCGAGCGACGTGCTCGACGGCGATCTCGACGCCTTCATGGCGGCGGCGCTGTCGCAGCGCGTGACCGGCGAGAAGGTCGAAGTGGAGGACGTCGATTGAGGTTCGCGCCCGCCGCCATCGCGATGCTGATGCTGGCGCCGCTGGCAGCATGCGACGGCCGCGCGGTCGGCGGGCACGATCACCGCGCCGCGAACAGCGGCTTTCCGGCCGCGGACCGTCCGGTGGCGTCGATCGTTTCGGCGCGCTGGTCGACCGAGGAGGCACGCGACCGGCTGAACGAGGCGGGCCAGGTGATGACGCTGGCCGGCATCCGCCCCGGCATGACCGTTGCCGATATCGGCGCGGGCGAAGGCTATTACACGATCCGCCTCGCCGCGCGCGTGGGCGCCGAGGGGCGGGTCGTTGCCGAAGACATCGTGCCCGAGGTACGCGACGCGCTGGCGACGCGCGTGGTGCGCGAGCGGCTCGACAATGTCAGCGTTCGGCTGGGCCTGCCCGCCGACCCACGGCTGCCCGAGAACAGCTTCGACCGCGTGCTGATGGTGCACATGTATCACGAGATCGAATCGCCCTATGAGTTCCTGTGGCGGCTGCGGCCGTCGCTCCGCACCGGCGGGCAGGTGGTGGTGGTCGACGCCGATCGCCCGACCGACAGCCACGGAACGCCCCCGGCGCTGCTCGCGTGCGAATTTGCCGCGGTCGGCTATCGCCGCGTGTCGATGCGCCCGATGCCGTCGGCCGGCGGCTATATGGCGATCTTTGCCCCCGAGGGCGAACGGCCCGAGCCGGCCAGTATCCGCGCCTGCCGCACCGGTGCGCGCGCCCAGCCGGCGCGGCTGCCCGCCAATCCCGGATCAGAGTAGGCCGAGCGCGCGGAAGCTCGCCCAGGCGTCGCCCGCCACGATCAGATGGTCGATCAGCCGCACGTCGATGAGCTTGAGCGCCCGGGCGATCTGCTGCGTCGCGTCGCGATCGGCGGTGCTGGGTCGCGCGATGCCGCTCGGGTGGTTGTGCACCAGCACCAGCGCCGCCGCGCCGAAACCCAGCGCATCGGCCAGCATGTCGCGCAGCGGAAAGATCAGCGCCCTGTCCGAAGGCGAGCGGACATAGCGCAGCGCGAGCAGGCGGCGCTCGCCGTCGAGATAGGCGATCCCCGCCACCTCGCAGCGCTCGCGCGCCAACGGCGCGAACAGCGTTCGCGCGGCAGCGACATCGTGGAGGGTGCGGGGCGAAGCAATCGGCTGATACGCGGACATGCGCCCCGGATTGCCATGCCGCCCTTTAACAGCCGATCGCGAACCGGTCCGGAACGGCGCCAAGGCGGGATTTGCCTCCGTTTCGGATCAAATCGCACGCCCCGTTCCCGCGCGCCTCGAAATCCGATAGGCAGGCGTCATGCGGCAATATCTTGACCTGATGGCGCGCGCGCTCAACGAGGGCGTCGACGTGATGGACCGGACCGGAGTGGGAACGCGATCGGTGTTCGGCCACCAGATGCGGTTCGACCTTGCCCAGGGCTTTCCGCTGCTCACGACCAAGAAACTGCACGTCCGCTCGATCTTCATCGAGCTGCTGTGGTTCCTGCGCGGCGACACCAATGTCCGCTGGCTGCAGGAAAACGGCGTGACCATCTGGGACGAATGGGCCGACGCCGACGGCAATCTTGGCCCCGTCTATGGCAAGCAATGGCGCGACTGGGCGACCGCCGACGGCCGCGCCATCGACCAGATCGCCGAGCTGATCGACACGATCCGCACCAATCCGGGATCGCGCCGGCAGGTGGTGACGGCGTGGAACCCCGGGGAGCTGGCCGCGATGGCGCTCAGCCCGTGCCACTGCCTGTTCCAGACCTATGTCGCCAACGGTCGACTGAGCCTGCAACTCTATCAACGGTCGGCGGACATTTTCCTGGGCGTGCCGTTCAACATCGCGAGCTATGCGCTGCTGACGCACCTGCTGGCGCAGCAATGCGACCTGCTGCCGGGCGAGTTCATCTGGACCGGCGGCGACTGCCACCTCTATTCGAACCATTTCGAGCAGGCGCGCACGCAGCTGAGCCGAACGCCGGGGCCGCTGCCACGGCTGGAGATCGTGCGGCGCGCGCCGTCGATCGACGCCTATGACTATGCCGATTTCGTGCTCCACGATTATGTGGCGCAGCCGCATATCAAGGCGCCGGTGGCGGTCTGAAACGCGGATGATCAGCTTTCACCTTGCCCGCGCCGACAATGGCGTGATCGGCCGCGACGGCAAGCTGCCGTGGCACCTGCCCGCCGACCTCAAGCGTTTCAAGGCGCAGACGATGGGGCGTGCCATGGTGATGGGCCGCAAGACCTTCGAGAGCTTTCCCGCGCCGCTGCCCGGCCGGCGGCATATCGTCCTGACGCGCGACACCGCCTGGCGGGCCGAGGGCGCGGAGGTGGCGCATACGCCCGCGGCGGCGCTGGCGCTGGCCGGGGGCGACGCGGCAATCATCGGCGGTGCCGAGGTCTTTGCGCTGTTCCTGCCGCTGGCCGAGCGGATCGAACTGACCGAAATCCATGCCGCGCCCGAAGGCGACGCGCTCGTTCCCGCCTTTGATCCGCTTGCATGGCGCGAAACCGCGCGCGAGGATCATGCCGCCGAAGCGGGGCGGCCCGCCTACAGCTTCGTGACGATGGAGCGGGTGCGATGCGGAGACGGACAAGAATAGCCTGGACGGTGATTGCCGTCCTGGCGGCGGCGGCAATCGGCTTTTTCGCGCTGGCGCCCGGGATCGTCGAGCGCGGGATGAACCGGGTGATCCCGGCGCCGCTGCCCCGGGTGAGCCCGGCGACGCGCGCGCTGCACGCGCGGCTGCAGATCGCCGACATGCACGCCGATTCGCTGTTGTGGCAACGCGACCTGCTGACCCGCGGCACGCGCGGGCAGGTCGACCTGCCCCGGCTGATCGAAGGCAATGTCGCGCTGCAGGTCTTTTCGTCGGTCACCAAGACGCCGCGCGGACAGAATTACGACGCCAACGGCGCCGACAGCGACAACATCACCTCGCTGGTGATCGCACAGTTGCAGCCGGTGCGGACCTGGCGGTCGCTGCTCGAACGCTCGCTGTGGCATGCCGAGAAGCTCGAACGCGCCGCGGCCGATTCGAACGGCCAGTTGCGCGTGATCCGCACCCCCGCCGATCTCGACCGGCTGCTCGCCGACCGCGCGCGCGGCCAGCGCGTCGTCGGCGGCATGCTGTCGATCGAGGGATTGCAGGATCTGGAGGGACGCCCCGACAACCTCGCCCGGCTTTACGCCGCGGGGTTCCGCATGGCGGGGTTCGCGCATTTCTTCGACACCGACGTCGCCGGATCGATGCACGGCATCGCCAAGCGCGGCCTGACGCCGATGGGACGCGAGGTGCTGCGCCGGATGGAGCGGATGGGCATGATCGTCGATGTGGCACATGCGAGCCATGCCGCGGTCGCCGACATCCTGGCGACCGCGCGCCGCCCGGTGGTGTCGAGCCATGGCGGCGTGCAGGCGACGTGCCGCGTCAACCGCAACCTGACCGACGACGAGGTTCGCGGAATCGCGCGCACCGGCGGCGTCATCGGCATCGGTTACTGGGACGCGGCGATCTGCTCGACCAGCCCGCGTGCGGTGGCAGCGGCGGTGGCGCATGTGCGCGACCTGGTGGGAATCGACCATGTCGGGCTCGGGTCGGATTTCGACGGCGCGGTGACCACCGGCTTCGACACCGCCCAGCTTGTCGAGGTGACGCAGGCGCTGGTCGATCGCGGCTTTTCGGAAGCCGACATCGCCAAGGTGATGGGCGGCAACGTGCTGCGGGTGATTCGCGCCGGGATCGTTCCGGCGCCGTGACCCGCATGGGGGCGGCCGGTCAGGGCGCGGTCGGCAGATCGGCCAGCCAGCCGCGCTCGCGCAGCGTCGCGACGCTCGACCGCGCAACGGGCACCTCGCGCCCGTCGACCAGCCGCAGGCGCAGGTTGCGATCCTGACGCACCGCCGCGACGACGGCGTCGCGGGCGACCCACCAGCTGCGATGGACGCGCTCGCCGGGGACGCCCTCGAGCTCGGCGACGGCGTCGCGCATCCGGATGAGGATCAGCGCGCTGCCCGCTGGGGTATGGGCGCGGACATAATGATCCTCGTTTTCGAGACAGAGCAGCGTGTCGCCAAGATGCGCCGGCAGCCGATCGAGGAAAGGCGCGCGCCCGACGGTGGCCGGCACCGCAACGACCGGCGGCGCTTCATCGGACGCGGCGGGCGGCGGCGGGGCGGCGGCTTCGGCGTCGATTGATGAGGGGTGTGCGAACGATGAGACATCTGGCGCCGTCGACGGCACCGGCGCCGCACGGCGGACGAGCAGTTGCACCACGGTCAGCGTCGCACCGACGATCAACACCTGCGGGTAAAGCCCCGCCAGGTCGGCGATCGTTACCCCGCGCCAACGAAACCCGGTCCAGGCGAGCGCGACGATCACGCTCGTCGGAATCGAGGCAAAGCCGCAGGCGAGCGCGATCGCGACGCCCACGGGCATCCCCGACTGCGCGGCAAAGGCGCGGCCGGCTGCAATCACCGGCCGGAAAAAGACATAGCCGCCCGCGATCGCGATCCCCCATTGCAGCAGCCGCGTTTCGACCGGCCGCGCAAACGAACCGAAGGGGCCGAGGAGCGCGAGCACGAGCATCGCACCGCCCAGCACCGCCAGTTCGACGCCCCAGCGACGCACGCCCGTCACGCGCGCGGCCCGTTCATGCTTCGCGAACGGTACAGGCTCCTCCCGGCGGCACCCGCGACGAAACCGGACGCGCCGGACGCGAAATCGCGCTGGCCCGCCAAGCGGCGCCCGGCAGGATCGGCGGCAACCCAGGAGGCATTCATGACCCGTTCCACGATTTCCGCCATTGCCGTCCCCGCTCCCGCCCGGCTCGACCGGCTGGTCCTGATCGCCGGCAGCGTCGCCGGCGGTGCCATCCTGCTCGCCATTGCGCATGGTCTTGTGAGCGGCGCCATCGCAAGGTCAAGCGGTTACAGTCTGTGGCTGACGCTGCATCTGGTATCGGTGATCCCGGCGCTGCCGCTTGGCGCCTATGTCCTGCTGCGCCGCAAGGGTGATGCGCTCCACCGCGCGCTCGGCCGGATCTGGGCCGTGCTGATGCTGGTCGCCGCGCTGTCGAGCCTGGCGCTGCACGGGATCACCGGCGGGTTCAGCCCGATCCACCTGCTGTCGCTGATCGTGCTGGTGATGGTGCCGCGCGGGATCGTCCAGGCGATCCGTCACGACATCGCCGGGCACCGCCGCACGATGACGCTGACCTATCTGGGGCTGTCGGTCGCCGGGCTGTTCACGCTGCTGCCGGGACGGCTGCTCGGCACCTGGCTCTTCGGCTGAGCGCGCCGCCGCGCTCGCCCCGGCCATTGGCATCGGCGCCGGCAATCCCTATAGCCACGCGCATGCAGCGGCTGGACGGCGGCTCGGCGGTTCCGCCTCCCTTCCGGGGCGCGATCGTTGCGCTGGGCAATTTCGACGGATTCCATCTCGGGCACCAGGCGGTGGTCGGCCGCGCCGTGGAGCGCGCGCGCGCCGAAGGGCGCCCGGCGGTCGTCGCCACCTTCGACCCGCACCCGCGCCGTTTCTTTCAGCCCGACGCCGCCCCTTTTCGCCTGACCACGCTCGACCAGCGCCAGCGGCTGTTCGGCGCGGGCGGCGCTGACGCGATGCTCGTCTTTCATTTCGACGCAACGCTCGCGCGACTGTCGGCGCGCCAGTTCGCCGAGCAGCTGGTCGAGACGATCGGCGCGGGCGGCGTGGTGACCGGCGAGGATTTCACGTTCGGCAAGGGGCGCGAGGGCAATGTCGCGATGCTCGCCGCGCTGGGCGCCGAACTCGGTTTCACCGCCGAGACCGTCGCCGCAGTGAAACTTGACGGGCACGTCGTCTCGTCGAGCGGGATCCGCGACCATCTGTGGGCCGGGCGTCCGCGCGAGGCGGCAGCGCTGCTGACGCGGCCGTTCGCGATCGAGGCGGTGGTCGAAGGCGGCGCCAAGCTGGGCCGCCAGCTCGGCTACCCAACCGCCAACATGCGGCTGGGCAGCTATCTGCGCCCGGCCTATGGCATCTATGCCGTGCGCGGGCAGCTTGCCGACGGGCGGCTGCTCGACGGCGTCGCCAATCTGGGCATCCGGCCCAGCTTCGACCCGCCGATCGAGTTGCTCGAAAGCCATTTCTTCGATTTCGCGGGCGACCTTTACGGGCAAGCCGTCGAGGTGTCGCTGATCGACTATCTGCGTCCCGAGGCGAAGTTCGACAGTCTCGACGCGCTGACGGCCCAGATGCACCGCGACGCGGCCGAGGCACGCGCGCGGCTTGCCCAGCGTTGACGCCGACGCCCCCGATCGTCGCGGGACGGGCACAAAAATCGCCTCCCCGGCCCCGACAGCGGCGGCAGAGGGATGACTTCGCCCCCCACACAAGCTAATCCCGCGCGACCCATGACTGACGCAACCGACACCCAGCGCGACTGGCGCGACACCGTCTTCCTGCCGAAGACCGATTTCCCGATGAAGGCCGGCCTTGCAAACAAGGAGCCCGCCATCCTCGAGCGCTGGGCGCGAATTAAGCTCTACCAGAAGCTGCGCGAGGCCCGCGCCGGCCGCGAGCGCTTCCTGCTGCACGACGGCCCGCCCTACGCCAATGGCGACATCCATATGGGCCATGCGCTCAACAAGATCCTGAAGGACATCGTCGTCCGCTCGCAGAGCCTGATGGGCAAGGACGCGCCCTATGTCCCCGGCTGGGACTGCCACGGCCTGCCGATCGAGTGGAAGGTCGAGGAAGCCTATCGCGCCAAGAAGCTCAACAAGGACGAAGTCGCCCCCGTCGCCTTCCGCGCCGAATGCCGCGCCTATGCCGAAAAATGGGTGGCGGTGCAGCGCGGCCAGTTCGAGCGGCTCGGTATCCTGGGCGACTGGGACGATCCCTATCTGACCATGAAGTTCGACGCCGAGGCGCGGATCGCGGGCGAGCTGCTCAAGTTCGCCGAGAGCGGCCAGCTCTATCGGGGCGCCAAGCCGGTGATGTGGTCCCCGGTCGAAAAGACCGCGCTGGCCGAGGCCGAGGTCGAGTATGAGGACATCACGTCGACGCAGATCGACGTGGCGTTTGAGATCGTGGAGACCAAATCACCGGTCATCCAAGCTTTGATGGACCGGGGCTGGCGAGTAAGTGCCGTCATCTGGACCACCACGCCGTGGACCATCCCTGTCAATCAGGCACTCGCGTACGGGGAGGACATTGACTACGTCCTGTTTTACGAAGGCGGCAGCACCGACCATTATGTCGTCGCCGCGGATCTCGCGGAGGCTTTCGCGAAGCGTACTGGCTTGGTACCAGGCCCTGATACGTTCGCCGCACCTAGCGTTGGTGACCATGGCGCTACTGCGTACGCCGATCGCCTGAAAGGCACCGAGCTGGCCGGCACGGTAGCCCGTCACCCGATGCATGCGCTCGGCGGGTTCTTCGCCAAGCCGCGGCCGTTCCTGCCCGGCGACTTCGTCACCACCGATGCGGGTACCGGCCTCGTCCACATGGCGCCGGATCATGGCGAGGACGACTTCCTGCTGTGCAAGGCGCACGGCATCGATCCGGTGTTCGCGGTGGATGCGGGCGGCATGTATCGCGCCGACTGGGCGTGGCTCGGCGGCCAGGGGAGCGTCATCAACAAGAAGTTTGTGAGCGCGGACGGCCCGATCTGTTCGGACCTGCGCGCCGCAGGGGCCCTGCTCGCCGCCTCGGACGACTTTCAGCACAGCTATCCGCACAGCTGGCGGAGCAAGGCGAAGATCATCTTCCGCTGCACGCCGCAATGGTTCATTCCCATGGACAAGCCCACGCCCGCACCGGGCGCGGGTGCTTCGGACAGCAACGCTCCCACGCTCCGCGAAGTCGCGCTCGACGCGATCGAGCATACCCGCTGGGTGCCGGAACGCGCGATCAACCGCATCCGCGCGATGGTGGAGGGCCGCCCGGACTGGGTGATCAGCCGTCAGCGCGCCTGGGGCGTGCCGATCGCGCTCTACGTCAACCGCGCCACCGGCGACTATCTGCGCGACCCGGCGGTCAACGCGCGTATCCTCGATGCCTTCCGCGCCGGCGGGGCCGATGCCTGGTTCCAGGCCGATCACCAGCAACTGCTCGGCCCCGACTATGCGCTCGCCGACTATGAGGTCGTCACCGACATTCTCGACGTGTGGTTCGACAGCGGCTCGACCCACAGCTTCGTGATCGAGGCGCGCTATGGCGAGGGTGTCCGCGCCAACCTCTATCTCGAAGGTTCGGACCAGCATCGCGGCTGGTTCCAGTCGTCGCTGCTCGAATCGTCGGGCACCCGCGGCCGGGCGCCCTATGACGCGGTGCTCACCCATGGCTTCGCGCTCGACGGCCAGGGCAAGAAAATGTCCAAGTCGCTCGGCAACGTCGTCGATCCGCTGAAGATCATCGGCGAGAGCGGCGCGGACATCCTGCGCCTCTGGGTCGCGCAGACCGACTATTTCGACGACGTCCGCATCGGCAAGGAAGTGCTGGCCGGCACCGGCGACGCGTACCGCAAGATCCGCAACACCTTCCGCTATCTGCTCGGCGCGCTCGACGGGTTCGGCGAGGCCGAGAAGGTGGCGGTGGCCGACATGCCCGAGCTGGAGCGCTATGTGCTCCACAAGCTGGCGGCGCTCGATGCGGAGCTGCGGTCGGCGGCGGAGGCGTTCGAGTTCAATCGCTATGCGCGTGCGCTCGGCGACTTCATGAACGAGGACCTCTCGGCCTTCTTCTTCGATATCCGCAAGGACTGCCTCTACTGCGATGCGGAGACCGATCCCAAGCGCCGTGCCTATCGCACCGTGCTGGACGTGCTGTTCCACGCGCTGGTCCGCTACGCTGCGCCGATCCTCGCCTTCACCGCCGAGGAAGTTTGGCAGGCCCGCTTCCCCAGCGAAGACGGATCGGTCCACGAGCTGGAATGGCCGGTGCTGCCGGAAGGCGCCACGGTCGAGCATGACTGGACCGCGATCCGCGCGCTGCGCCAGACCGTCACCGAGGCGATCGAGCCCTATCGCCGCGAGAAGAAGGTCCGCTCCAGCCTCGAGGCCGAAGTGACCGTGCCGACGCTGCCGATGCCGGCCGAGGAGCTCGCCGAGCTGTTCATCGTGTCGAAGGTGGATCAGGGAGCCGATGTCACGGTGACGCCCACCGAGCGCCACAAATGCGGCCGGTGCTGGCGGCATCTGCCCGAGGTGACGCAGGACGGCGCGCTGTGCGACCGGTGCGAAAAGGTGGTCGGCTGATGGGACGGATTCGCACGATCGGGCTCGCCGTGGCGCTGCTCGTCTTCCTGATCGATCAGGCGACCAAATGGTATGTCACCGGCCCGCTGGGGCTGAACATCCAGGACGCGGCGCTGACGCTGCTGCCGATTTTCGACCTGCGCTTCGTCAAGAATGTCGGCGTTTCGCTGGGGCTGTTGTCGGCCAGCAGCGAGGCGATGCGCTGGGCGCTCGTCGCGATGACCGGCGCGATCGCGGCCGGCGTCGCCACCTGGATGTTCCGCGAGCGACGGCTGGCCGACGTGTCGGCGCTGGGGCTGGTGCTGGGCGGTGCGCTCGGCAACATCCTCGACCGGACGCGGCTGGGCTATGTCGTCGATTTCGCCGATCTTCATTTCGGGAACTGGCGTCCCTTTTTGGTCTTCAACGTCGCCGACGCCGCGATTACGATCGGCGTGCTCATCCTGTTGATCCGGGCGCTGTTGGTGCGTGACAAGCAAGCCGCAAAGCCGGCACCTGTGGAGAATCAAGTCAATGCGTAAGGTTATTCTGATCGCGGCCGGCGTGGCGCTTATTGGCTCGCTCTCCGCGTGCAGCAAGCGCGGGTTCGATCGCGCCCGTCCCAACGAATTCGCGGTGGCGCGCCAGGCGCCGCTGGTGATCCCGCCCGATTTCGCGCTGGTCCCGCCCCAGCCCGGCGCCGCGCGTCCGCAGGATACGGCACCGTCGCAGCAGGCACTCGACGCGCTGTTCGGCGGGTCGCAGGCCCGCAGCGCCAGCGAGAATGCGACGCTGGACGCCGCCGGACGCACGCTGGCCGATCCCGCCGCGCGCACCACGGCGGGCAGCCCGACGACCAATTCGGTCGACAAGGGCACCGTCACGCGCGACATCATCGCCGCGCCGCAGGGTGACGGCCAGGCGGCGAGCGTCCGCACGCCGCAATAAGCCGCCGCCCCGTCGCGGGCAGCGCTGCATGAAAAAGGGGCCGGGCGCCGATCATGGCACCCGGCCCCTTTTCGTTGCGGTCGGGCAGGCCCGGCGGCGACCCGCCCGACGGCAGGCCGTCCGCGCTCAGCCGCCGCGCGTCAGAAGGCGACGCCCAGCGACGCGACCACGCCCGACTTGCTGGCATTCTTGCCGCTGGGGGTGATGAAGTCGCCGTCGGTATCGACATAGGAGATGCCGAGCGTCAGCACCTTGTGCGTCACTGCGACGCCCAGGTTCCAGTCGGTATATTCCTTGCCGATCGACAGCCAGCTCGGTCCCCAGGTGTGGCCGAGATGGCCGGTGAGCGAGATCGGCGTCTTGGGAATTGCGAGCGACAGGTCGCCCGCCAGATAGACATTGTCCTTGGCCGGGCCGATCTGATCGAGCGCCAGCGGCTTCTGCTTGGGCGCATAGGCCAGGCTCAGCTTGCCCGTCGCCGGTCCCAGCGTGTGCGCGACCGAGACATAGGGCTCGATGAAATCCGAGCTCGAACGATCGCCGCTCAGCTTCGACTTGGGATAGACGTAATAGAGTACGCCCACGTCGAAAGTCGTGCCGTTGACCGTCTTCTTGTAGCCCGCAATGAGGTCGAGCTCCTGATGGCCGCGGCCCGAGGCCGTGACATAATCGTCGGTCGACGACCCCCAGGCCGAGACGTACAGGCCCGATTCGTGGCTGACGGTGATGCTGCCCTGCACCGCGACATTCTTGTCGGTCTGCGAAATGCCGCGGAAGCGATAGTCGCTGACGATCGTGGCGGTGCCGTTGATCGTGATCGCGGGCGGGGGCGCCGTGTCTTGCGCAAAGGCCGGACCGGCTGCGCAGACCATGGCGGCGCCAAGGGCGAGCAGAGAAACGCGCATGGAAATCCCTTTCAGTTCAAAGTCGCAAGGGTTCCAGCCTGCTTGTCGAGCGCCCGTGTCTTTTTGGCCTGAGCCTGCGCGGCGTCGCTTCGACTTGGACCAAGCTGCCGCACGTCGTCGCGCTGCACAACGGTTTTCGCGCCGCCGCGCAACAATCCAGCAATAGTGTGGCCCCGCCGCCACGGGTGGGCGACGGGGCCGACGCTATTCGAACAGGAAAATGAAAGGCGAGATCAGCCGCGCACGGCGACGATGGCATCGACCTCGACCGCGGCGCCCAGCGGCAGCGCCGCGACGCCGACCGCGCTGCGCGCATGCTTGCCCGCATCGCCGAACACCGCCTGCATCAGCTCCGATGCGCCGTTGGCGACCTTGGGCTGATCGGTGAAACCCGGGGTCGAGTTGACGAAGACGCCGAGCTTGACGATGCGCGCCACGCGCGAAAGGTCGCCGTCGAGCGCGCGGCGAATCTGCGCGATGAGCATCAGTGCGCAACGCTGCGCCGCCTTTTCGCCGAACGCCAGGTCGCGATCCTCGCCCAGCCGCCCGGTCATCACCGCGCCGTCCTCGAACGGGAGCTGCCCGGAGATGTGGAGCAGCCCGCCCGCCTCGACCACGGGAACATAGGCCGCGACCGGCGCCGCTGCCTCGGGGAGCGAAAGGCCGAGCGCGGCCAGCTTTGCTTCGATCATGTCGGTCATGTCCCGGGGTCAACCACCCGCCGCGCGCGCGGTCAACCCCCCGGCCGCCGCGTCGGCAAAGCGGGCGAGGATCCAGTCGCGCGCCGCGGCCCAATCGTCGATCCGGGCATGGGCGTGCGCCGCCGCGGGGACGTGCGGGGCAAGCTGCGGCTCGGCGATCATGTGCAGCCGCAGCACGTCGGGCGCATGTGCGGCCACCGATTCGTGGTGCGCGGGCAGGTCGTCGACGAACACCGCGACGCTCGCGCCATGTCGGCGACGATCTCGGCGACGCGCGGTCCCTTTGGCCCCTGGTTGCACTCGACGCGGTGCGCGATGCCGTGCCGTGCGAGCTGGGCGATACGATGGTCGCGGCAATCGTCGCCCAGATTGGTCAGCACGACGATGTCGGCGACCGCCGCGATCGACGCCAGCGCCTCGCGCGCATGCGGAACCAGCGTCTGCCGGTCCATCTCCTGCGGAAAGAAACCCTCGACGAGCGCCCACATCCGGCGCCGGTCGATCGGCGGTGCGGCAGGATCGCGCGGACGCATCGCCCGTTCGAACTCGGTGCCGTCCAGGACCAGATCGATGTCGTGCGCCTCGTCGAGCCAAGCCCCGAAATGCCGCACCATGTGCAGCAGCACCTCGTCGCAATCGGTAATCAATAGCGGCTTCATGCACACTCCAGCTGTATTCGCGCCGCAACCAGCCGCGCGGGATCGACGTTCAGCGCGTCGGCACAGGCAACCAGATCGGGCTCATGCGATTCGAGAAAGGTGAGCACGGCGCCAAGCAACAAGGGGTCGCCTGCGCGGGCGCGCAGGCCGGCGGGGTCAAGTCCCGTCAGATCAAGCAGCCGTTGCGCCCGCCCCGCCTCGCCGAGCGCCCAGGCAAGCGCCGAAAGCGCGATCGCGGCAGCTTCGTCTTGTCCCGGATTTGTGTCGCGCGCTGCCATGGCCTAATCCACTCTGCAAATCATGGGGTCTGGCGTGACAAAAAGGGTGCTCGTTGTCGAGGACAACGAACTCAATCTCAAACTGTTCTGCGACCTGTTGCGCGCGCACGGCTTCTCGGCCGAGCCGGTGAGCGACGGGCGCGAGGCGGTTGCGAAGGCGCGCGAGATCGCTCCCGATCTTGTGGTGATGGACATTCAGATGCCGCACGTCACCGGGCTCGAGCTGATTCGCGAGATGAAGGTCGATTCGCGATTGCGCGCGATCCCGATCATGGCGGTCACCGCCTATGCCGGGCGCGAGGACGAGGAGCGTATCCGGGCCGCCGGCGCCAATGCCTATGTCTCCAAACCCATCTCGCTCGCGCGCTTCATGGCGGAAGTCCGGGCGCTCGTCCCCGACGCGGCGGAAGCTGCGGAAGAGCCGTCGAACGGCTGAACGGCCAGGCGACCGCCCGCCCCGCCTTGTCGCACCGGCGGGCGCGCACCATCTCCCTCGTCAGCGGAGGCGAACGCGATGGTCAGCACGTCGAACGAGGGCATCATGAGCGAATTGCTGGTTCGCTATGCCGCCATCCACCGCCGGCCGGCGGCGCGCGGCGCGGAACTGCTCGAAACGCTCTATCTCACTGACTGTTATCGTGCCGGAGCGGATATGGCCGCGGCCCGACGCACCTATGACCCCGCGATGTGGGCAGGCGTCGACGCCGATTCGATCGCGGTGCGACTGGACGGGCTCGCGCACTTCATGGCGCGGTTCGCCCGTGAGCGCATGGCGCTGTGGGGCGTCGCGCGCTGAAGCGCCGGCAGCCGGGCGCAAGACGACCCACCGCCCGCGCCGCGTGAAGCGCAGGCGCGCCGGCGTTGGCCGAGCCCCTTCTCAAAGCGAATACGCGCGACGGTGCGACGGGAATCCTGTTCCCGTGCCCCGCGGCGAAAGCCGGTAGGCGCCGAAGCGCCGAAGCTTACTTGATCTTGGCTTCCTTGAACTCGACGTGCTTGCGCGCGACGGGATCATATTTGCGGAAGCTCAGCTTCTCGGTCTTGGTGCGCGGATTCTTCTTGGTGACGTAGAAGAAGCCCGTATCCGCCGAGCTGACGAGCTTGATCTTGACAGTGGTCGGCTTGGCCATGACCCGAAAACCCTTGAATCGTGCGAAAAGAAAAGAGCGGCGCGCGCCGGGCGCACCGCTGTCAGACGCGGGCGGATGCGCGAGTCTTGGGCAAAAGTCAAGGCTGATGGGTGCTTCACGCGCCCTTAACGGGCATAGGGCCATCGGTTGCGTTGCGGGGAAAAGTCCATGGAAGCGTTTGTTCCGGCCGTCTTGCTGGCCATCCTGACCCAGATCGGTGATCGGCCGGCCGCCGCCGCAGCAGGACTCGCGACGCGATTCGGCCGGCCGTTGCTCGTGGGCACGATTGCGCTGATCGTCCATCTGGTCGCCAATGGCGTCGCCGCCGCGATCGCGGTCTTCGCGCCGCTGCAGCTCGGCAGCGATGCCTGCACGCTGTTCCTCGGCGCGGCCATGGTGATGACGGGCGTGTCCGGCCTGCTGACCGAGCCGGCCGCGCCCGCACCCGGCTGGCTGCCCCGGCACCCCTTTCCGAACATCGTCGCAAGCCTGTCGCTGTCGGTGCTGGGCGACCGGACGACCTTGCTGACGCTCGCCTTGGCCGTCGCGCCGGGCATGGCGCCCTATGCGGGCGCGGGCGCGGGGCTGGGCGCGGGCGCGATCGGCATGATCGCCGCGCTGGGCGGACGTCCGCTGTGGGATCGCCTGCCCGCCCGGCCGGTCCGGAGCGTCACCGGGCTGATCCTGCTGGTGATCGGCCTCTATCTGGCGGCGTCGGCGCTGCATCTGATCGGTTGAACGCGACCGCACCTGATCGGACGAATCGATCAATGTGATTGCAGATTCCCGCGGGCGTCGCGTGCAACCAAGGCCTATACCGGTCGTTGAGCAGGCGAACCGATCCAGGAGGGAAACGACAATGGCAGATACCAAGGCCGCGCTTCAGACCCCGACCGACCTCAACCGCAACGAGACCCGCAGCGTCGCCGACGCGCTGAACAGCGCGCTGGCCGACTGTTTCGCACTCTATTTCAAGACCAAGAACTTCCACTGGCACGTCTCGGGCCCGCATTTCCGCGACTATCACCTGTTGCTCGACGATCAGGCGACGCAGATTCTGGGCATTACCGACGCGATCGCCGAGCGCGTCCGCAAGGTGGGCAACACCACGCTGCGTTCGGTGGGCGACATCGCCCGTCACCAGACGATCGCCGACAACGACGCCGACTTCGTGTCGGCGGCCGACATGCTCGCCGAGCTGCGCGACGACAATCTGAAGCTGGTCGAGAGCTTCCGGACGGTGAAGCAGGCCGCCGAGGATGCCGGCGACAACGCGACGAGCGGAATCGTCGACGACTGGACCGACCAGGCCGAGGAACGCGCCTGGTTCCTGTTCGAGGCCAGCCGCAAGGGCTGAAGCCTACACCCTGAAACGAAAAGGGGGGAGGACGGCCCGGCGGCCGCCCTCCCCCTTTTTGCGTCCGCGATGCCGACGGTTACTTGATCGCGGTGAGGTCGTCGCTGACCTTCTTGAGCACTTCGTCGCTGAGCGCACCGTTCGACATCGGCTGGAGCTGGCGCAGGCTCATCGCCTTGAACTGGTCGAACGCCGGGTGCGTGCTCAGCCCCGGCAGATCGGCTTCGATCACGGCCTTGGCCTTGGGATCGGCGACCAGCGCCTCGATCGGCGTGTCGAGCGAAAACTTCGGGGCCGCAGGTGCGGCGGTGGCCGCGGCCGGCTTGGCGGTCTGGGCATGGGCAACCGGGACCAGCGCCAGCGACAGCAGCGCAGCAGAAACGACGAGCTTCATGAAGTATTTGCTCCCGCAAGGTCCGCGCGCCATGCGCGGATCGCGGGCACAGTCTAACGCAGCCGCCGGCACCCGACCAGCCCCGCGCATCGGGGGTAGCGCCGACCCGCGACTGCCCCCATCTTGGCGACATGCGCGCCTTTGCGGACCTGCTTGATCGCCTGATCTACACGCGCGCGCGGAACGCCAAGCTGCGGCTGATCGGCGAGTATCTGCGCGCGACGCCCGATCCCGACCGCGGCTGGGCGCTGGCGGCGCTCACCGGCGCGCTCGATCTTCCGGCGATCAAGCCGGCGCTGATCCGCACGCTCGTCGAATCGCGCGTCGACCCTGTGCTGTTCGCGCTCAGCCGCGACTTTGTCGGCGATTCGGCCGAGACGGCAGCGCTGCTGTGGCCCGCCCCGGCCGACGGCGAGGGGACGCCGCGCCGACTGTCGGAGGTCGTCGAGACGCTGGCGGCGCTGAGCCGCGCCGACGCCCCGGCGGTGCTCGCGGACCTGCTCGATCACATGGACGCCGACGAACGCTTCGCGCTGCTCAAGCTGGCGACGGGCGGGTTGCGCGTCGGCGTCTCCGCCCGCCTTGCCAAGACCGCGCTCGCACAGGCGTTCGACCTCGACGTCGCAGCGGTCGAGGAGGTGTGGCACGGCCTCGCCCCACCCTATGCCGCATTGTTCGACTGGGCCGAGGGGCGCGCCGATCGCCCCGATCCGGCCGACAGCCCCGTTTTCCGCCCGTTCATGCTGGCCCATCCGCTCGAGGCCGATGCGGTCGACCTCACCGACTATGCGGCGGAATGGAAATGGGACGGCATCCGCGTCCAGCTCGTCCATGTTGCAGGGGAGACCCGGCTGTTCAGCCGCGCGGGCGACGACATTACCCACAGCTTTCCCGAAGTCGCGGCGGCCTTCCGGTTTCCCGGCGTGCTCGACGGCGAACTGCTGGTGAAGGGCAACGGCCAGGGGACCGGGCTCGGCGACGGCGGCGGCGCGGGGAGTTTCAACGCGCTCCAGCAGCGGCTGGGGCGCAAACGCGTGCCCGCCCGCATGCTCGCCGACTATCCCGCCTTTGTCCGGCTGTATGACGTCCTGTTCGACGGGCGCGAAGATGTGCGCGAGGCGCCCTGGACCGAACGGCGCGCGCGGCTCGAACGCTTCGCCGCCGCGCTGCCGGCATCGCATTTCGATCTTTCCGCCTTGATCGACGCGCCCGACTTTGCCGCGCTCAGCGAATTGCGCGCCGCAGCCCGCGACGCCCAGATCGAAGGCGTGATGCTCAAGCGGCGCGATTCGCCCTATGTCGCGGGCCGCCGCGCCGGATTGTGGTACAAGTGGAAGCGCGATCCGCTGACCGCCGACTGCGTACTCATGTATGCCCAGCGCGGCAACGGCAAGCGCAGCTCGTTCTACTCCGATTTTACTTTCGGATGCTGGGCGGATGATGGCACGTTACTTCCGGTCGGCAAGGCCTATTTCGGCTTCACCGATGACGAACTGCGCTGGCTCGACCGCTTTGTGCGAAATCACACCGCCGCGCGTTTCGGTCCGGTGCGGGAGGTCGAGAAGACGCTGGTGCTCGAAGTCGCCTTCGATTCGATCCACGAATCGCGTCGCCACAAGTCCGGACTGGCGATGCGCTTCCCGCGGATCAGCCGCATCCGCACCGACAAGCCCGCGCACGAGGCGGACCGAATCGCCGCGCTGGCGAAACTCGCCACCTGAACTGCCGGACCGGCCGACGACGTCGCCCGCCGTGATGTGCGTCCAGGTGCCCGCCCGACCGACAAAAACCGACCGACAAAAAAGGCCGGACGTCTGCACGTCCGGCCTCTTTTCGTTACGGCGCTCTGCCCGGCCTCAGCTGGCCGGGTTGAGGTTCACCGCGGCGTACTTGCCGCGACGGTCCACCTCGAGCTCGAACTCGAGCCGATCGCCCTCGTTGAGCGTCGGGAGCCCAGCGCGCTCGACCGCCGAAATGTGCACGAACGCATCCGGCTGGCCGTCGTCGCGCTGAATGAAGCCGAAGCCCTTCATCGCGTTGAAGAACTTGACGGTGCCGCTCGCGCGCTCACCGGTCAGCTGACGCTGCGGGCCACCCCGCGCGCCGCCCGGACCACCTGCGGCACCCGCCGCCGGCGCACGGTCGGTCACCGGCATCGGCTCGCCGTCGATCTTCAGCTCGGTCGCCGAGATGCGGCCACCGCGATCGACCAGCGTGAAGCCCAGCGGCTGACCTTCAGCCAGGCCGGTCAGGCCCGCCTGCTCGACCGCGGAGATGTGGACGAAAACGTCCTCACCGCCGTCATCGCGCACGATGAAGCCAAAGCCCTTCTGGCCGTTGAAGAACTTGACCACGCCGGTGGCTTCGCCAACGACCTGCGGGGGCATGCCGCGGCCACCGCCGCCGCCGCGCGGGCCGCCGAAGCCGCCGCCGCCAAACCCGCCGCCGCCACCGCCGCCGCCGAAGCCGCCGCGATCACCGAAGCCGCCGCCAAAGCCGCCACGGCCGCCGCCACCGAAACCGCGGTCTTCGTAGCCAAAGCCGCCGAAGCCCTCGTCACCGAAGCCGTCGCGCTTGTCCCTGCCGCGCCCGCCGCGATCGCCGCGGCGCCCTCTATCGAAACTCATGCCCTAATCGTCTTCCCGGTTCGCCCTAAATCAATCAAAACCCAAGCGCCGGACGAAAAACGCATGTGTTCAGGGCACAATTAGTACCCTGGGAATCAGCCATAAACCAAAACCGGACAGCGCGCGAACGAAAAACGTCTTGATTGTGGCGTTTTCGAACGGACTGCGGCGCTTGCGCCACGGCCCCGCGCCCGGCAGAGACGAGTCGTTGCCGGTTGGAGACGAAACCATGGACGCCATCAACGCCCTCATCGCCGATCCCGCCGCCTGGCTGGCGCTCGCCACGCTGATCGTGATGGAGGTGGTGCTCGGCGTCGACAACCTGATCTTCATCTCGATTCTCTCGAACAAGCTCCCCGAGGCGCAGCGGCAAAAGGCGCGCCGGCTGGGAATCAGCCTCGCGCTCGTGATGCGGCTGGCGCTGCTGTCGATGATCGCGTGGATCGCGCAGCTGACGCAGCCGGTATTCGACCTGGGGCTGACGGGCGCGGCGGGCGCGCATGGCGAGCCCAGCTTCGAAACCGCCTTTTCGTGGCGCGACCTGATCCTCATCGCGGGCGGCGTGTTCCTCGTGTGGAAGGCAACGACCGAAATCCACCACAATGTCGATCCCGATCGCGCCGATTCGGGGGCGAGCACCGGCGGTGCCGCAGTGCTCGGTTTCGGCGCGGCGATTGCGCAGATCCTGTTGCTCGACATGGTGTTCTCGATCGATTCGATCCTCACCGCGATCGGCATGACCGATCATCTGCCCGTGATGATCGCCGCGGTGCTGGTGGCGGTGGGCGTGATGCTGTTCGCGGCCGATCCGCTCGCCAATTTCATCCACCACAATCCCAGCGTGGTGATGCTGGCGCTCGGCTTCCTGCTGATGATCGGCGTGGTGCTGATCGCCGACGGATTCGGGGTGCATGTGCCCAAGGGTTATATCTATTCCGCCATGGCCTTTTCGGCCGCGGTCGAGGCGCTCAACCTGATCGCCCGCCGCAAGCGCACGCGGCGCGACGGCGATGGCGCCGGCGATGGTGCCGGGCACTGACCGCACGGCACGGACTCGGTCGGCCGCAGCGTCGACCGTTCGGGCGCGCGAACCATTGAGCCCGCGCCCGAACGCGTCTAGGCGGAGTGCATGACCGTCTACCTCCACGAAGAAGACCTGCCCGAAGACGTTTTCGCCCCGGGTGCCGCCATCGCCGTCGATACCGAGACCATGGGTCTGGTGACGCTGCGCGATCGACTTTGCGTCGTCCAGCTTTCGGACGGCGGCGGCGACGAGCATCTCGTCCGCTTCGGCCCGCAGTCGAGCTATGACGCGCCCAATCTGCGCCGCGTCCTGGCGGATCCCGAACGGATCAAGCTCTATCATTTCGCGCGTTTCGACCTCGCGGCGATCCGCTTCTATCTCGGCGTCACCGCCGGCCCGGTCTATTGCACCAAGATCGCGTCGCGGCTGGTGCGCACCTATACCGACCGTCACGGGCTGAAGGAGCTGGTGCGCGAGTTGCTGGGCGAGGAAATTTCGAAGCAGCAGCAGTCGTCGGACTGGGGCGCCCGCGAGCTTTCGGACGCGCAGAAGGAATATGCCGCGTCCGACGTGCGCTATCTCCACGCGCTCAAGGCGGAACTCGATCGTCGTCTCGAGCGTGAAGGGCGCATGGAAATCGCACAGGCATGTTTCGACTTCCTTCCCTGGCGGGCGGAACTCGATCTGGCGGGCTGGCCGGAGGTCGATATCTTCGCGCATGTCTGAGGTTGCGGCACGTCTTCGATCGCAGAAGCGGACCTGGGCCCATCCGGGCAGCGGGCATGACCGCATCGTGCGCATCGCGCTGCTGCTGCTGCCGCTCGGGATCGGCGTGCTCGCGACCTTCCTCGTCGTGGCGCCGCTGACGCTCGCGGGCGACGTCAGCTTCGTGCTCGACAAGAACCGCGTCGCGGTATCGCCCGAACGGCTGCGGATCGATTCGGCGCAGTATCGCGGCGAGGATTCGCGCGGCCGCGCCTTCCGGCTCAACGCCCAGTCGGCGGTGCAGCGCAGCTCGGCCGAGCCGGTCGTGCAGCTCAAGGGCCTGTCGGCCTCGATCGCGCTCCGCGACGGCCCGGCCTCGTTTCAGGCCGATCGCGGCCATTACGACCTCAACCGTGAGCAGGTGTCGGTGGACGGCCCGATCCGCTTTCAGGCGGCGAACGGCTATGCGCTGAACACGCGCGATGCGACGGTGGATCTCAAGACCCGGCAGATGCGCAGCGGAGGTGCCGTCGACGGCACGACGCCGATGGGCAGCTTCAGCGGCAACCGCATGACCGCCGATCTCGAGAACCGCACCGTCGCGATCGAGGGCAATGCCCGCTTGCGGATCATCCCCAAGCGAGCAAATAGGCGCTGAATGAGTCGTTTTTCCGCCCCCGCCGCCGGTCTGGCCCTGCTCGTCCTCGCGCATGACGCGCCGGCGATCGCCCAGCAGCGCCACGACACCTCGGCGCCGATCGACGTCGCCTCGGACCGGATCGAGCTTCAGGACAAGGCGAATCGCGCCTTGCTCAGCGGCAATGTGCGCATCCGCCAGGCGGAAATGACGCTCACCGCGGCACGCGTGACGGTTACCTATTCGGGCCAGATCACCGACGGCTCGCCCCAGGTCAACCGGCTCGACGCCGCCGGCGGGGTGACGATCACGCGGCCGGACCAGAATGCCCGCGCGCAATATGCGGTCTATGACCTCAACCGCCGCGTCATCACGATGATCGGCGGCGTGACGCTGCGCCAGGGCAACAACAATCTTTCGGGCGGCCGGCTTTCGATCGACCTCGACAGCGGCCGCGCGACGATCGACGGTTCGGGCGTGCGCGGCGCCGCAACGCCCGATGCCGGCGAGGCGCCCGGCGGCCTGCGCAGTTCAGGCGGGCGCGTGACCGGGCGCTTCTCGGTGCCCAAGCGCAAGACCGACGGCAACGAAGCGCCCGCCGCGACGACGCCGAAACCATAACCCGGTTTATTCCAGGCGCCTGGCCGATTATCCTTTTCCCCGGCCGGAACTTGCGCCACGTTTCCGGGCGGTGATCGTTGGTATCGCCCCGCCCGTGTCGAGTCAGGGATCCGTGATGACCGAAGCCGCAACGATCGAACACCCGCTGGCCGATCCGGCGCCGCTGCCCGAAAAGGGGCTGGCGGTGGTGTCGATCGCCAAGTCGTATGACAAGCGCGTGGTCCTCACCGACGTGTCGCTCTCGGTCGGTCGCGGCGAGGTGATCGGCCTGCTCGGCCCCAACGGCGCGGGCAAGACGACCTGCTTCTATTCGGTGATGGGCCTCGTGAAGCCCGATTCGGGCCGCATCATGCTCGATGGCGAGGATATCACTCGCCTGCCCATGTATCGGCGCGCGATCCTGGGGCTCGGCTATCTGCCGCAGGAAACCTCGATCTTCCGCGGACTGACGGTCGAAAAGAACATCATGGCGGTGCTCGAGCTGTCCGAGCCCGACCGCGATGCGCGTCAGGCGCGTCTCGACCAGCTGCTCGACGAATTCGGGCTTACCCGGCTGCGCGCCTCGCCGGCGATGGCGCTGTCGGGCGGCGAGCGGCGCCGGGCGGAGATCGCGCGCGCGCTGGCGGCCGACCCGACGATCATGCTGCTCGACGAGCCGTTCGCGGGCATCGACCCGATCTCGATCGCCGACATTCGCGAACTGATCCGCGAGCTCAAGAATCGCGGCATCGGCGTGCTCATCACCGATCACAACGTCCGCGAGACGCTGGACATCGTCGATCGCGGCTACATCATCTATGACGGCCGCGTGCTCTTCGCGGGCTCGCCCGGCGACCTCGTCAAGGACGAGAATGTCCGCCGCCTCTATCTGGGCGAGAGCTTCGAGCTGTAACCGTCCATGAGCCTCGCGCCTCGCCTCGACCTGCGGCAGACGCAATCGCTCGTGATGACGCCGCAGCTTCAGCAGGCGATCAAGCTGCTGGCGCTGTCCAATCTCGAAATCGAGGCGTTCATCGCCGAGGAACTCGAACGTAACCCGCTGCTCGATGCGCAGCCGGGCGAGGGCGGCGACGAGACCGGCGATCCGCGCGGTCCGGGGACCGAGGCGAGCGGCGGCGACGACGGCTTTGGCGACGGCGACGGGAGCAGCGACGGGGGCGATGATGGCGCGCCCTTCGACTCGCCCCAGGATGCGAGCGAGCTGATCGCGGGCCTTGCCGATGCACGCGAGGCGGCGCTCGACGTCGATCTCGTCGCCGAAACCTTCCATCATGATTGCGCGAGCGACGCCATCGGCGGGCTCGACGGCGCGCTCGGCCTCGGCACCGCCGGCGGCGGCAGCGGCGGGGAGGATGCGCCCGACATCGATTCGCTCGGTCAGGGCGAAATCAGCCTTGCCGACCACCTGATGGCCCAGGCGGGTGCGGCGCTTGCGGGCACCGACCTGTTCATTGCGGCGCATCTGATCGACCAGATCGACGCCTGCGGCTATCTCACCGTGCCGCTCGCCGAGGTGGCGACGCGCCTCGGCGTCCCGCTCGCCGCGGTCGAGGCGGTGCTCACGGTGATCCAGACCTTCGACCCCACCGGCGTCGGCGCGCGGAACCTTGCCGAATGCCTGGCGCTCCAGGCGCGCGAGGCCGATCGCTACGATCCGTGCATGGCGCGGCTGATCGACAATCTCGATCTCGTCGCGCGCGGCGACCGGGCGCGGCTGCGGCGGCTGTGCGAGGTCGACGACGACGACCTGACCGACATGATCCGCGAACTGCGCGGCTATGATCCCAAGCCCGGCTGTCGCTATGGCGGCGAACCCACGCCCGCGGTCACGCCCGACCTGTTCGTCGCGCGGCGCGGCGACAATTGGGCGGTCGAGATCAATTCGGCCACGCTGCCCCGGCTGCTCGTCAACCGCGCCTATTATGCCGAGGTCGCGGGCGGGCGGCAGGACAAGGCGGGCCGCGCCTGGCTGTCGGATTGCCTCGCCAGTGCCAACTGGCTGGTCAAGGCGCTCGACCAGCGCCAGCGGACGATCCTGCGCGTCGCGGGCGAGATCGTGAAGCAGCAGGAGGCTTTTTTCCTGCGCGGCGTCGCCCATCTGCGCCCGCTCACGCTGCGCCAGGTGGCGGACGCGATCGGCATGCACGAATCGACCGTCAGCCGCGTCACCAGCAACAAATATCTCAGCTGCGCGCGCGGGCTGTTCGAGCTCAAATATTTCTTCACCAGCGCGATCCAGTCGGCCGATGGCGGCGACGCCGTGTCGGCCGAGGCGGTGAAGAGCGCGATCCGCACGCTGATCGCGGCCGAGGATCCGCGCAAGATCCTGTCCGACGACACGCTCGTCGAGCTGCTGCGCGACAAGGGCTTCGACATCGCGCGGCGGACCGTCGCCAAATATCGCGAGGCGATGGGCATCGGCAGTTCGGTGCAGCGCCGCCGGCAAAAGGCGCTCGAAGGCGCCGGCTGACGCCCTGCCCGGTCGCGCGCCGGCTCAGTGCGCGCCGTTCGCCAGCCCGCCTTCCAGCATCAGCGCGGTCACCGCCCCCATATCGACATATTGCAGGATGCCGGCAAAGGTCGAGACCACCGCCGGGTCCTTCATCATGTCGAGCATCGCGCGCTGGCCGATCGCGCCGAAGCTGCGCTGCAGGTTCGACGGGTCGCGCCGCATCGCGACCACCGCCTCGCTGCGGCAATCGCGCGTCACCAGCCGCTCGACCACCTTGGCCGCGCCGCGCATCGCATCGGCGCGCTGCGCGTCCGAAACGCGCGCCAGATCCTGCACCGCGCTGCTCCGCGCGACGCCGGCAAAGACCCAGCGGATCAGCGCGACGCGGTCGGCGTCGCTCGTGTGGCTCGCCATGCACTGGCCAAAGGGATCGGCCGGCGCCGCCCGGGCGGGAATCGCCCCGCCCAGCCCCGCCGCCATCAGCGCCGCTGCCATCCACCCGTATCGCATCTTCATTCCCCGCGTGACTCGAATCGCCTGCGTCATAGCCGATCGCGCTGAACCGGGCCTTAGCGAGCGCGCGGTTCAGTCGTCCTCGTCGTCATAGCCTGCAAGATCCAGCGCGCGGGCGCGAATCTGGTGCAGCGCGCACCAGTGCACCAGCGCATCCTCGCGCCCATGCGTCACCCACACCTCGCGCGGGGCGATCTCCGCGATCGTCTGCGTCAGCTCGTTCCAGTCGGCATGGTCCGAAAGGATCAGCGGCAGCTCGACGTTGCGCTGCCGCGCCCGCTGGCGGATCCGCATCCACCCGCTCGCCATCGCGGTGATCGGATCGGGCAGCCGTCGCGCCCAGCGATCGTTGAGCGCCCCCGGCGGCGCCATCACGATCCGCCCCTGCAATTCCGCGCGCGGCGCCCCCGTCGCGGGGCGCAATTCGCCCAGGTCGATGCCGTGCGCGACATACAGGTCGCACAGCCGCTGCAACGCGCCGTGCAGATAGATCGGATCGTCGAACCCCATGCGGCGCAGCTCGCGGATGATCCGCTGCGCCTTGCCGAGCGCATAGGCGCCGACCAGCACGCACCGCTCGGGCTCGGCGCGCAACGCGCCCAGCAGCCGGTCGAGCGCATCCTGCGTCGGCGGATGAACAAAGACGGGCAAGCCGAACGTCGCTTCGGTGATGAAGATGTCGCACGGCACCGGCTCGAATGCGGCACAGGTCGGGTCAGGGCGCCGCTTGTAGTCGCCCGACACCACGATCCGCTCGCCGCGATAGTCGAGCACGATCTGCGCCGAACCCAGCACATGCCCCGCGGGGGCCAGCCGCACCGCCACCGGCCCCAGCGCGAACGGCTCGCCATAGCCGGTGGCGATGCCCGGCTGCGGGCCATAGCGCGCCGCCATGATCGCCAGCGTCTCGGGCGTCGCCCAGACGCTGCCGTGCCCCCCGCGCGCATGGTCGCCATGGCCGTGCGTCACCAGCGCGCGCGGCACGGCGACGCTCGGGTCCACCCAGGCGTCGGCCGGGGGGATATAGATGCCCTGGGGGCGCGGCTCGATCCAGTCGCCGGTCGGCATCGGCGCGATATGGGGGGCGCCGGTCCCCGCCGCAATCGCACCGTTGCCGCGGCCCCCCGCACGGTCGCACGCGGATCGAAGCGCGCGCGCCTTCGTTCAACAACGGCGGGGCGGGCTGCGCGGAGGTGCGAGATGGACCTGTCGACGATGCAGGGGCTGATGGTGGTCGTCGGCCCGATCGTGCTGGCGCTGGTGCTGGCCTATGCCGTGCTGCGCAACCGCAGCGCACGCACCGGGATCGACGAGACCGAACGCGCCACGCGCGAGCGTTACGACCGGCAGGATCGCGAGGACCGCGCCCGCGATTCGGGCACGCCGACGCCCCCGCCCGATCGGACAAGGGGCTGAACTGCTGGCTGGATCAGGCGGTTCGGCTGGCGGTGTGTGTAGTCGTCGGCGAACGACGCTTGCTTTCCCTGTTATCAGGGAAAATAGCGCGGTGAGCATCACGAAACCGCCCTTTCACAACTTCGCATCGACGGAAGCATCTGATTTTGCGTCCTAAACCCGCGCCTGTTGGACGATCGGTAGCAGGGAAGACATAGACGTCGTTCAGCGAACAATACCGGTTGATCAGGGAACAAGGTGACGTGGCGAAACTGACTCGCGAAGAGCTCTATGCGCTTGTCTGGGATCGCCCCATGACGAGGCTGGCCAAGGAATTCGGGCTATCGGATGTAGCCTTGCACAAGATCTGCCGAAAGCATGAAATCCCGACGCCGCCGTTGGGATACTGGGCAAAGAAGGCGCATGGGAAGCCAGTAACCAACACGCCGTTGCCGAAAGCGCGAGGCGCAAACAGTCAGTATCATATCCTCATTCGTGAGGGTGCCGGGTCGGCAGAAAGCGAAGCGGCCGCCATGGCCCGGGCGCGAGTCAATCAAGCCATTGTGGGTCGGCTGGAACAGGAGTCAGATGAAGTCGACGATCCGATACTTCGTCGCACGATCGAACGCCTGTCCGAGGCCAAGGCTGATCGCTCGGGCATTGCGAAGATCGAAGGCAAGAACGTGATCAAGGTGGCCTCCGCCCAGACTCGGCGGCGCGCGCTCAACAGATTCTGGAAGAGTTGGTTCGAAGCGCCCGAGCAGCCGGGATTACGCTGGCTGCGGGAGAGCGCGGTGCGGTGTGGCGTGCCGAAGGTGAAGAAGTCTCTTTCGATTTCGCCGAGGTGGCCGACCGTGTCGAGCACGTCCCCACCGAGGCCGAGTTGAAAGCCGTGGCCAGGTGGGAGGCCGAACGTGAAGCCTATCGGAAACGAACTGGCTATGATCGGGACTGGGGCCGTCCCCACATTCCGAAATGGGAAGAGCGATATCAGGGCCGCCTGGCCATCAGGCTCGAGGAAGTCCGGATCCGCACGGAAAACGAATATTGGGGGCCCACCATCCGGGGAAAGTTCGCGGACGCCAAGAACCGAGATGTCACCAAGGCGCTCCCCAAGGTCGTTTCCGCCATCGCCGCGATCGCTGTTGCCAAACGGGAGAACCGCGAGGCCGATGAACGTCGCAGGCTGGCGCGCGAGGACGCCGAACGCCGCCGTGCGGAGGCCGAACGGCGCGCCGAACTCAAGCGCAAACGAAATACCATGCTGGAAAAACTGGTGACCGAGCATGAGGAAACGGTCCGGTTGGAAGGCTATCTGTTGTCGCTGGAACAAATGGTTGATGGTCGGTACGTCCCGGAGCAGATCGCGAGGTTCATGAACTGGCTGAGGGAAAGACTGGAACGGCTACGGGCCGCTTCGACACCCGAGTCAATTGATGCGCGGCTTGCCCGCGAAAAGCTTTTTGACGCTGAATGAAGACGGTCAGGAGCTCTGGCCACAACCGTCAAGCAAGGCATGTCAGTTCGCGAAGGCCTCTTATGTGTCGGTACTGCGCAAATATGCTTGAAGCCTCGCGGTCACAATCTCGCGATCGCGGCTGTTTCGTACCAAGCGACCGCCGCTTGTATGATCGAACTCCGCATAATCGAAGATAACCAGTCCATAGCCATGCCTGGGCAACAGGGTGCGGCGATAGTCATCATACCGCCGTCGTTGCTCGCCGCGCGGCACGCCCGACACCGTAATCCGTTCGTCGAACAGCTTCACGCGCTGGGTATGCTGCCGCTCGTGGTACTCGATCACGAGGCGAAGTTCGTGATAATATGCATCGACGGGCAGCAATGACCGTCGACCAGAGGACCCCGGATCGCCCTGCAGGAACGAAAAACGGTGCTGGCGTGAAGCCTTCCTGCCGAGGACCGCGTCGCAGATGTCGATGATCCAGGCTTCATCACTGCTCGCTCTGACGGATGACGGCGAGCTGTTACGTGCCTTACCAATGGCGGGCTTGATCCCCCTGCCATGGGCGAGCGTATCGAGCACCCGTGTCATGTCGGCGTGCTCGGCGCTGCCGATGCGAACCTCCCAACGGCCGTAATGGGAATGCCATTGCAGCCCAGCACTTCGAAGCGCCGCGCGGAACCGTTTTGGATCGATGCCCCGGGACCGGGCCAACTCGATGGCCGATGTGATGGTTGCCTTCCTTGTCATCTGTGACCTGCCCTGATCGATGCCCACTACCAACCATCTTGAAGCGAATTTTTGCCTGGAAAGATCAGAAAATACCTGATGCAATAGAAAGTTCGATGAAAATACTGACTATGTAATCGTCGAACTGATGGGGGCACCATGGCTGAAAAGACCAACAAGCTTACGGTCGGCCTCATAAGAGCCGATCTGACGGAAGTTGACGAGATCGTGAAACCCGATGTTCAGGGCATTTCGGTCGAGGAGGTGGGCATGTTCTACACCGAACGATCCCGGCCACGGCCACCAGACTGGATCACCGACTTTTTCGGCAACGTGCTTGGCGACAATCTCGGCATAATCACGTCGAGCGCAAAGGGCGTTCTGCTCGTGCCCATAGCTGACGGAAACGAGACCCGCATCTTCGCGGTCATCTTCGGGCATGGACGTCACTTGCTGCGGGATGGAGTACTCGAAGAGCGTTTCGGCCTGAAGGTCGTGCTCAACAGCGTCGATCCGGACAGCCTTCGCAGCATCGACAAGACCGCCCTCGGATCTGTTCCGAAGCAGAGTCGGGAGCAGATCAGTCGAGAAGGCGGTGCGGCCAGCTTTGGTATCGATATCGAGCAGGACCTGGTGAATTCCGTGACCGGGAAATCCCGCATCGAGAGATTTGGCCGGACGATTACCGGTCGAGACACCTTTTCGGCCTCCGCTAAATCCGACGTGCGGGATGTCGTTGATTTCCTGACCGAGGCCCTCGAGCAGTCCAGGAAGGAAACATACAAGGATCGCTTTGATTGGATCGACCATATCAAGGACGTGCGGTCCAGGGACGCCATTGAGGCGCTCAACAACGAGCTCGTGCGCCGACTTCAGGCGGGTGAACTGGATCACATATGGATGGCTCCCCCGGATATAATTGACTGGGCGGATGCGAAGGGCTTCCGATATCTTCGCAAGCGGTCACCCTTGTTCCCCGACCTGGATATTGGTGATCTCATCAGCGCCGCCGGCGATCACGCAGTCGACCTCGAGTGGCTCAAGAACTCGAATATCCTGCTTGTATCCGCGGCAAGCGATGACGTTATCGGCCGCCCATGGCCGGCATACAAATGCATGTATGCCGAGATCGAAATCGGCGGTGCGATGCATGTTCTGAATGCCGGCAAATGGTTCCAGGTCGCCGAGGATTTCACAGCACTGGTCAACGCCGATTTTGAAAACACCCCAGAATGCCCAATCGAACTGCCCGAATACCGGCATGGCAATGAAAATCTGTATAATCTGGATGTGACCGCGGCCTTGCCTGGCTCACATTGCATGGATGCCGACCTGATTATGCATGGTGGTGGCCAGAGCAAGATCGAGTTCTGCGATGTTCTGACTCCCGACAGGACGCTTTTCCACGTGAAGCGCTACAGTGGGTCCGCGCAGCTCAGCCATCTGTTCTCGCAAGGTATGGTGTCGGCGGAGCTGCTTCTATCCGACGCCGAATTTCGTCGAAAGCTGAATGATAGGCTGCCTGACGCCCACAAGCTCGCCGATTTCAATGCCCGGCCCGACCCCACGGAGTATGAAGTTGTCTTTGTCGTCATCAGCAAATCAGCCAACCCACTCAACCTTCCCTTCTTCAGCAAGGTGAGCCTGCGAAATGCACGGCGAAGGCTTCTGGCCTATGGATTTCGGGTATCAAGAAAGAAGGTGCGCGCTATCGCGAACGAAGCCGCATGACGCGCTTGGCCGACGCCGCATTTCAGGCAACGCCGACCTTGAGCAAACGATCTGAACAGCTTATGGTCGCAGCGCCTTAGACGGGACTGACGATGCGCGGCATGGGCCGTGATGATCTCGCCGTTGCAGGGCGGTCAAGCTGGACATGGGTTCAGCCCCGCTTGGAAAGGTCCACCGCCGAGCATGGGTGAGGCGTGGTTTTCGGATCAACATCCGGAGCCCACGCCTTTTTTTATGTGGTGGGCTCCGGTAGCGACACGGAGCCCATCATGGCAAAGCTTGAAATCATCTATCGCGCGGTCGGCGATCTTCGCCCCCGCGCCACCAACCCCCGCACGCACACGAGGAAGCAGTTGGAGCAGATCGCGGCGTCAATCCGGCGCTTCGGCTTCACCAACCCGATCCTGATCGACGAGGAGGACGGGATCATCGCCGGCCACGGCCGGGTCGAAGCCGCGAAGCTGATCGGCATGACCGACGTGCCGACGGTTCGGCTCGCCGACATGAGCGAGGCGGACATCCGCGCCTATGTCATCGCCGACAACCGGCTGGCGGAGAATGCGGGCTGGGATCGGGAGCTTTTGGGCCTCGAACTCAAGTATCTGTCCGAACTCGACATCGACTTCGATGTGACGATCACCGGCTTCGAGCCGCCCGAGATCGACGTGCTGATCGGCGAACTGTCGCTTGATGGCGATGCTGATGATCCCGCCGACGCCGTGCCCGAGCCCGCCGCCGGACCCGCCGTCACCCGTCCTGGCGACATCTGGCGCATCGGACCGCATCGCCTGATCTGTGGCGATGCCACGCGCGCGGAAACCTACGCCGCGCTGCTGGGCGAGGAGAAGGCAGCGATGGTGTTCACCGATCCGCCCTATAATGTGCCGATCAGCGGGCACGTGTCGGGTCTCGGTAATGTCCGCCATCGCGAATTCGCCATGGCGTCGGGCGAAATGTCCAGCCCCCAGTTCACCGGGTTCCTGACCACCGTATTCGGTCATCTCGCCGAATTCTCGGTCGATGGTGCGATCCATTTTCAGTGCATGGACTGGCGCCACATCGGCGAAATCCTCGCGGCGGGCGACGCAGCCTATACCGAGCTCAAGAACCTGTGCATCTGGGCGAAGACCAACGGCGGCATGGGCTCGCTCTATCGCTCCGCCCATGAGCTGGTGTTCGTGTTCAAGTCGGGAACGGCGCAGCACGTCAACAATGTCGAGCTGGGCAGGCATGGCCGCTACCGCACCAATGTGTGGAGCTATGCCGGGGCCAACAGCTTCGGCGCCAATCGCGACGAGGATCTGGCCATGCACCCTACGGTGAAGCCGGTGGCGATGGTGGCGGATGCGATCCTTGACTGCTCGCGCCGCAAGGACATCGTACTCGACGCATTCGCTGGCTCCGGCACCACGCTCGTTGCCGCGCACCGGACCGGCCGGCGCGGCTACGGCATTGAGATCGACCCCATCTATTGCGACGTGATCATCCGCCGCATGCGCGAGACCTGCGGCTTGGATGCCGTTCTCGATGCCGATGGGCGCGGGTTCGAGGAGGTCGCTTCGGAACGGCTGACCGATGTGAAGGAGGCGGCGGAATGAGCGACCACGGCGTTGGCAAGGGCCGGCCGCCCCGCAACTGGCAGTTCAAGCCCGGGCAGTCCGGCAATCCGGGCGGTCGGCCTAGGAAGAAGGGCGTGATCGATGTGCGCGCCATTCTCGACGAGCCGATGACCGCGATCCAGGAAGGGCGCGCGCGGACGGTCTCCCCCAGGGAAGCCGTCCTGCGCAAGATGGTGCGAAAGGCGCTCAAGGACGACGATCTGCGAGCGATCCGCTATCTGATCGCCCAGTTCGATCGGCATGGCGTTCTGGAAGCACCACCCTCCGGCATCGGCGGGGGCGTGCTGCCGTTCCCCAATACCATGCCGTGGTCAATGGCGATGGATCTTGCCGAGAATGTCGGGCCGCCGCCCTGGAATGATAAGCAGAAGGCATGGGCGCGGGCGCGCTATCTGGCGAACCGGAGCGATGAGGAACGGCATTACGACGAAGCAAGGGGGTATCCGGACCTGTGAGCAAGGGTGTGAACGAAGCTAGCGGGCGCGATGCTTCGCCTAGGGGTCGTCCTTTCGGCCCGAGCAATCCCGCGCCCCGCAAGGGACGACAAAAGGGCGCGCGCAATGTCGAGTCCATTGTCCGCGAAATCGCCATGGAGAAACACAAGGTGAAGAGCGACGGCAAGATCCGCCGCCTCACCACGGCCGAACTGGTGCTTCTGGCGCTGCGACGGAAGGCGCTGAGCGGCGATGTACGCGCGGCGGCCGATATCGACCGGCTGCATGATCGGCATGGTCCGGCGGAGGTCAAGGGCGGCTGGCTGGTGGTGCCCGCGCCCATGAGCCAGGAGGAATGGCAGGCAATGGTCGAGTTGCACAATCGCTTGGTCGTGCATCCCGACGAACGCTGAGCGCCGTCAGTCGAGAAGCTTGCCCATCGATACGCCGAGCGCATGGGCAAGTTTCTCCACGACCGTGATCGTGGGGTTGCGCGCGCCGCGTTCGATGTCGCTCACATAGGTGCGGAGCAGCCCCGCCTCATCGGCAAAGGCTTCCTGGCTCAGGCCCCTGTCCTGACGCAGTTTTCTCAAGTTGGCGGCGAGCCGCTGGCGAACTTCGTCCATCGCCAGAGAAACACGCGTTCGCAGTCGATCAGTCTACAGACGATCAGTGACATTCCGCTTGACTTCGTTCGGCGTGGAAGCCTTCGGTGTGTCACTTATTGTCTACATTCGGAGCAAGCTCGATGCCACGCGGCACTCGTCATACAGTGACTGGAATACTACACCTCGCCAGGCGCGGCTTCGAGCTGCATGTCGATGGCGGCGGGGTCTGGGCACTCGACGTTCCGTCGTGGCGCCGGACGCGGAAACTGGTGGACCAGCGGGTGACGGTTGTGGGAACACGATCGGGATTCGACCTGCTGGATGTCCATGTTATGTGGACTGCGTCACCTACTCAGCTGATCTCAAGACCGTAGCTGGTCGGCAATCGCCTCACTTCTCGTACCGGCACGCCGTGGAACCTGTCGGCAATCAACTTGGTGAGTTCGCTTCGGAATGCCTTATCCATCTTCTCGCCGATGATGATCTGCTTCACCGCTTCCGTTGGATAGGCTCGCTTGATCGGTTGCTTTCCCCCCTCAAGGGTACGGATCAGGAGTCTGATCTCTCGTTCATAAGCCCATTCTGCAGGCTTTGCCGCGAATGCCCGGCGCCATATCGACTTCATCAATGCGAGCGCCTCATCCGCACATTGCTGGAAGTCTTCCAGCTGGCTTGGCCATGCTTCCTTCTTGTCGAAACATTTCATTTCCGTCTTTGTTTCGTCGATCGCCATCAGGTGATAGTCGTACTGATCTTCAGCGACGACATAGATGAAACTGTCCACGAGCGGAGGCGTATCAAGATATTCGACATCGGTTAGGTAATCCTTGGGATCGTCCCCGAGGATCAGACTTTCATCAAAGGCAACGCAGAAACCGCGCATGCCATCGGCATAATGAGACCACATGAGAAGATTGTCCGGTGCCGCGCAGAAACATGCGATCCGGGTGTGATCGAAAAGCAATTGGAAATCAGGTTGCGCCTCGTCGAGTGACTCGAAATATTCCTGCCAATCGTCCGGAGGATCAAGGATATCCACGTCCACAAAGCCCCAAGTAGCGCACGCGGCCTTGAATCGATCCACTTCATTCAAGGTCGGGATCCCTTGCTGCAGGCTCGACCAGAATTCGAATGGGTCGTTGAAATCCTCGAAATGCCGACAAAACAGAACGCCATTTTGGAGGTTTTCCAGACTGTAATGGTTCGGAGGAAAATACTTGTAGATCATGCCATGGTAATCGAGAATGCCGGAGCCAACCCGCCGAGCATCACTGCTGATTGTTGCCTGAACTATCACTGGTCTTGTTGTCGCGGATGCGCCAGCATTTCGTTTCCGCGTTCTGCTCGACCACCCCTTCAGCTTCCATCAATGCAAGAACGGTCCGGGAAATATGCCCTTCGTGGCCGACGTGCCCTGAGTATATACCAAGCGATCGGCCGATCTGGGCGTTCTTCAAACCGGATGCGGGCGCTTCGGTCAGCAGCAGGTAGATCGCCTCCCGCAGCTTCGCCATCGCGTCCTGTGCCAGTACGTAAGGATATGCCATTTTCCTGCGTCTGCCTTTCGGGTGCCTATTGTTCCTTGGGTTTGAAGCGATCGAATTCCTTGGGAAGCAGGTTCACGATGTGCGCTGCATCCAGATCGAAAAGATTCCAGGTGACATCCAGCTGCTGTCGCACCTTGGCCAGCCGCCGAGGCGTACCGGCCGTCTTGCCGCCCGCTCCTCGCTTCAACCCGTCCTTGCCATCATCGAAATAGAGTTGCCGGGCCGCTCTTTGGAATTCCATGCTGAACATGTCCTGCTGACTTGTCAGCTGCTCGCGTATTTCAGGCAGAACCGAGGGGTGGGCGCACAGCAGATGATCAGCGGCATCGCCGAGGCTGCCCAACAGGACCACCGGCATCCGGATCAGATGGCGCTGGGCCTTCTGCCAGTCTCCAGGGTTACTCGGATACCAGCGATGGATTTCCTTTGGCTTCCTGTCGCCTTCGGAGTTTTTCGGGAACACAACGTCGCGCAGTATGAATGTCAGCCAGGCCCAGATGCCGGCTCTGGGCAACACATGCGTCCACTCGGGACCCAGTGACTGAAGCACTCGAGCAGCCAACTCTTTCGAAGTTGCGGCAGGAGCATCGCTGATCGATTTGGTGCCCGAGACCGGCAATGCAAATTGCGGGTCGACAGGATTGATGGCGCTCTCCGGCAGGTCTCCCTCAAAGATCCGCTTGAAAGCGACCAGCCCCATCGGCGTGAATTCGTATATGGCTGGATATTCTGTCATTCGGCGTCTCCCGGCTGGGTTTCCTGAAGCAGCTGGTCTGCCAGGTTGTGGCGAGAGCAAAACGAATCCAGAAGACGTTCGATGTAGTTCTGCCTCTCGTTCTTCTCTTCGGAATCTGTAGGCGGGTTTTCGCCGGGCATGATGGAATCAGCCCATTTCAGCCAGTCTTCGACCCAAGGCAGATCGTCGGAATATTCTCCTCGCAGGATCTCGTCGAAGACCTGCTTCACGACGCTGGGAAGCACAGCGCCGACAAAAACGGGATCGTTGCGGGCCCACATCGCGGCGTTTGCTATACGCTTGTCCACCTTGACCAGGGGATAGTCCGATTCCCGGATCTCGAGCTTCCATGACTGGGGAGCCGTATCATCCGCAAGGAACAGCAGGATGCCTTTGCTGCTTTCCTGGTCCTTGTGGTCATTCTTCTTCAAGGTCCAGCTGTCGGTACTGGCAAGCAGCAGCCCCATCGCCTTCGTGCCCGGATCAGCGATCCGGAGCTGACAACTCGGCGCGACAAAGCCCTGAGACTGCAACTCCCGGCTGCTGCTCATTTTGCCAACCGTTCCGAGATCAACAATCTCGACCCGCTTGTTCTCGACGAGGCGCAAGGAAACCCGCGCATTTTGTGGAAATTGCTTGAATGCGTCGGGACTGACCAAGGTCATGGTCACCAACGGCTTGCCGCCGATCTCGGTCAGCGAGACCCTCGCGACTGATTTGCTGAGCTGGCGTCTCCCGGTGAGCCTAATCCGTCGACGCATTGCTCTCGGTCCTTATGCGAATGTCGAGTTCACGGCGAGTGTCGAAGCCTTTGACTTCGATCACGCTGCCAGACACCCAGTCCTGAATTCTCAGACGATTGTCCGTGAAACTGGGCGTGCAGTTTTCCGAAAGGATTTCCAGATCCTCGAACCGGAAATCATACTCGCTCCATGGCGGCTTGCCCGAACCATCCGCATAGGCAACCGTGACATCCGCCAAGGCCGGGAACTTCGTGTAGTCGGCATTGGAATTGAGACGAAAGCCATCTTCAAGTGCGTCTACCGTTACCGCACTTGCATTGGCCGGCGGCGGATCGACAACTGTGGGACGATCCGGATTCGGATCCTTCTCGTTGGGCTTCGGCACTTTCTTCTTCGGACTGGACGGGTCCGGCACGGAAAAATATCCCTCCCACACCGAAGTGTCCGGCTCTGCACTCTCTTCGGTCAAGAACTCGCGAAGATCGTCCGGAAGCGATTTGACCAGCCGCTTCACGTGTATTCCATCAAAGCCTGCATCGGCGAGCTTCGTCCGAACCTCCTTGGATTCAAGCAGGTCGAGATGCGCCTTGCCTTCACAGAAATTGAGATACTGAGCCAGCGGCTCCTGATCGATCAGCATGACAAGATCTATGTCAGCGGGCCGCCGGCTGCGAACATCCGGCAGACTCATCCCTTCCCGAAAGAGGCGGTCCAACGGCATCTTGCCATAGGGTGTTGGTGCAGCAACAATCGTCACGCCGACCCTTGTGGTCTGGCCAGACTTGGTCATCGGGAAAGTGAGTTCGAAGGCGATTGTCTCGCCGTTGGCGAGCTTCTCTCGATAGCGTTCTGCATCGGGCAGATCCCGGTAATCGACCAGCTTTGCCTTGGCGTCCGGCAGCTGGATGGCCGACTTTGAACCGGCAAGACCAGCATCGATCATTGCCAGATAGCGGCTGGTCCCGCCCTTGACTGGCTTCGACTTGATGTGTTGCGACACACAGGGCGCAACCTGCTTGATTGAATCCTTGTCGAGGCGATCCACACCCACTTCGACGACCAAGGTTCCGTTGAGAATTGCTGGAGCGAAATGATCTATCGCAGCGGCAAGAATGCCGTCCTCATCCAGCTCGTCATGAGGAAACGGGATGACGAGGGAAAGCCCTGTCAGATCGGCATCCTGGGGGTAAGGCGAAAGCCGGAATGCATCGACCAGCGATGCGTGAAATTCCGCTCCATCATGCAGCCTGTAAATCGAGTTTTCTTCGCTTTCGGCAAGATATGCATGGGTGGACTTGAAGTCCGATCCATATTGATCGGCCTTCAGTACAGACATGCCACATGCGGCAACGGCCTTGTCATCGAAGCGCCGGGTCAGCCCGATGACGGTGTGCATCTGTGAGGCAATCAGAAAGGTCACTCGCCCGATACCTCTGCCTCCCCGTCCGGTGCCGGTCTTGTTCGAGAGGCCGAAGTTCAGCCAGTATCCCCAGAAATCGCCTTTTCGATCCTTCAGATCGCCAAGCAGACCCTTGGTGTTCGAATCCTCGACTACGATCCATTTGATCCGCTCACTGGCCCAGCCTGTTGGCACAGGCAGGTTGGCTCGTTGACGGTGCTCCATTGCCTGCCTGAGGAAGGCCCCGCGTTTTCCAAGTCGATCTTCATGAAAGGAGAAGCGGATGACGACCGGCTTTGTCATGTCCAGCCGGGCATCAAGACTGTTCTGTATAGCCTCTCGGACGAACGTTTCCGAATAGGGATAGTCGACGCGGTCGAACATCTCGCTGTCGAGCCCCTGATTTATGGGCGTGCCTCCGACCGAAGGCCATATCCAGGACCAGCCACTCATGCTTGAACCCCACATTCAGATCTGAAGATACCGCTCACGCCTACAGCCGGAACTCCCCGCCACTGCCCTCGCTTTCCTTCGAAAAGCGCGCTTTGGCACCTTCGAGGCCCTTCTGCAGGGCGCCAAAGATCTTTCGGATGTCAGCTTCGCTGAATTCATAGGCCGACCTGTTGGACAGATTGCCAATCAGCTGAATGTCCTTCAGCGCCTTGTTGACCCTTGCCTCCGCAAGTTCGACGAACTTTTGACGCTTGTCGCGCATAGGAATCTCACATTCTCGAAATATGCGTGGAATGTGTCACGATTCGCAATTTTCGTCAATCCATACGATCACATTCCGAAAATATTGCGGGAATGTGCAGGACGTGCGCCGATCGAAGCAGTCGCGCTTGTGCAAGCAAGTTACTGAGAATGTTTGCAATCTGACGAGCAAGGAGCGGTGGAACAGCATTCCCCACCTGGACAAACTGCTGAGTCCGGTTGCCCTCGAAAAAGTAGTTGTCGGGGAATGTCTGCAAACGCGCCGCCTCCCTGACAGTCAGACTGCGACACTGAGTCGGGTCGGGGTGAATGAAGTAGTGCCCATCCTTGGATATGTGGCTGGTGATGGTGCTGGAAGGAGCGTTCCAGCGCTGCACCCGGAAGCGATCAGCGAACTTACCGGAGTCCCAATTGCCATGTGCAGGGGCCAACTGGCCCGGGTATTCGTCCGCCTTGGGAGAACGTTGAAAGTGCTCGGCAAACACGGCCGCGAAGGCATATCGCGCGAGGTCGCTCTCCATGTGCCCGCGGGTTTCGTGATTGGGGAGTTCTCGCAGTTCCGGATCGCTCAGCCAAGCCCCCAGCCGGTTGTCGGATACCGAAGCCATCTGCCTGCTGGACCGCGGCGGAAGCTCTTCGATTTCCTGGAGATTACGCGCGTGACCGACCAATGTGTCGGCAACGCGGTTCAGCCAGGTGCCTTCATTGCGGCAGGCAGAGGCGGCCGCCCGATATGCCGCGATGACAGTCTTGCGCCATGTTTCGGGGTTGTCTTCAGTACGGCTGAGGCCGCTGCGAAGTTTCGGCATGCCGGATAGAACCGACGATACCGTCGCCTGAGTGGCAACGGGTTCCAGCGTGTGCCCGGAGAGCATCCCGCTGTCGTCACGTGATATTCGGTCGGAGCGGATGCCCAGGAGAATCACGCGGTGACGGCTCTGGGGTATGCCATAGTCTTCGCAGCGAATGATATGGCCGCCGTGGCGCCCCTTGCCACCTGCAACCAGAGGGATGAGCGTGTAGCTGTCGGGACTGCCTCCTGCAGAACGCAGGTCGGACAATACCAGATCGAAGATGCCTTTGCCCTCGACCCTAGAGGACAGCATCCCCTTCACGTTTTCCATCACGAAGGCGACCGGTTTCAGCTTCCCGATGATCCGGATATATTCACGATAGAGGAAGTGGCGATGATCCTCCGCGGGATCGTAACCCTTGATGCCGCGATTGCGGGCACGACCGACAAGCGAATAGGCTTGGCAGGGTGGCCCACCGATCAGGATCGCTTCGTTTCCGGCCACCTCGCGAATTTCGTCGAGCACGGGATCCAGTGCGGCGGTCGCAGCTTCCGTGCCCAGTTCCAGCATCATGGTTTCACGAACCGCTGCGGCCCATTCGGCTGCATGTTGCGCGATCAGGTCATCCCTCGAGATCCGGCCGGCAATATAGTCATAATAGGCCTGCGGTATTCGATCGAACTGCCGAACAAAACTGCGGAGGCGTAATGTAGCGAATGCGGACGCCTCCTTCTCGATCGAAAGCGCAATATCGAAAATTCTGCTTTCCGATTCATCTCGCAACGAAGAAAAACCCTCGGCCAGACCTCCCGGCCCTGCAAACAGATCAACAGTCTTGAAACTTCTGGTCATCCGCCCGACAATTCCTTTCATGGTTCAACCACATACCAGGACCGGCGGAACTAGCCAGGGGAATTCGTGATGGCCGACGTCGTCGACAAGGCGACGCGGTCCAGAATGATGGCGGGGATCCAGGGGCGCAATACCAGGCCCGAACTCGCCTTGCGAAAAGCCCTGCATGCACGGGGTTTACGATATCGGCTGCATTACAAGGGATTGCCGGGTAGGCCCGATCTGGTCTTTCCGAAATTTCGGGTAGTCGTGTTCGTCCATGGATGTTTCTGGCATCGCCACGAGGGCTGCCGGTTCACGACCACGCCCGCCACTCGACCGGAATTCTGGGCTCGGAAATTCGAGCAGAATGTTCTCAGGGATCAAAGGGCGCTTGCCGCTCTCGAGCAGTCCGGATGGCGAACCGCGGTCGTGTGGGAATGTGCGATCAAGGAGCAAGGTGGCGAACAGGTCGGTGACAAGATCAGCGCATGGTTGATCGACGGCCATGAGTCATTGGTTGTTCCTGATTGACACGCCGAGCCGAGCGCGGGGCCACAGCCGGAAAAATTCGAAAACTCCCGGCGCAATCGAAGAAGCGGAGGCTGCATCGTTTCCAATGAGGACTGCTAACGCCCTAAGAACAGACGTGCGGAAACAATCGCCGTTGTGGAAACCGATAGTTCATTCAGCAACCAACCCGGAAAGCGAGTGGTCGTGAGTAGCTTTGTGTACGGGGGCGGCTATGGGAATCTCATAATTCTTCTAGACGAATTGGGCTGCTTCGACTTGATGAGCATGGTTCCGACTGCAGGCTTAGCGAAAACGGATAGTTCGCTGCTCGAGCGACTGATAGCGTCGATCGACCTCTATTGAAGGATCTGCTGCCATAAGGCGATCCAGAATATCAGCCATGTCGTAACTGCTGCCGCCGGTCGGGCCGAAAATCAGCCAGAGGAGGTCGAGCACTTGGTGCGGGTACGCCTCCGGCGCTTTGCTCTGCTTGATTGGATGAACGCTGGCACGCTCGCGCGCATAGGGACTGAAATAGGGTCGCAGCTTGGCCAGCGCGTCCGGGAAATGCTTTCCGGAGCCTACTGCCAGTGCCATTAGGTCGCGGTTGAGCGCATCGTCGACGAAGCGGCGTTCCTTCGGCCAGACCCGGTCGAAGAAGGGCACGACCATCTTCTCCCAAGCCTCCTCGGCGCCGGCCTTGTCATTATGCATCCAGCGAACCAGGACATCGAGCGTGCCGGTGCGGATCTTGAGCGGCGCTTCGCGTAATGCGCGGCCAACATCGGCTTCGCCGATGCCCCATCGGTCGGCGTCGTCGCCGCGTACCGAGGCGAGCGCTGGTCGCAAAATGCCGGATGCGATCTGCGCAGCAAAACCAGAATCGGCCCGGGCCTCGACGACACCGCGCAACACGGCCTCGGGCGCCACCTTGGTGACTTCTGGGGTGATGCTGCTGTGCGAGACGAGCACCGCGCGCAGCCCACGCGCCTCATCCGTGTCCGCCGCTAACCGCGGCAGAAGGTGCGCCTCGACCAGCTCCACATCGGCAAGGAGCATGAAGGCGAAGTCGTGGATGAGCACCGCACGCCCGACGATCCCAGCCTGACCGTCGTCGCTCGCGACCAAGGCGAGCCGCGCACGCTGGCGTTCCTCATGTGGTCCCTCGGTCTTGCGCGTGTGATCGAGCTCGGCAAGGAGGACCTGCGCCAGCCTGCCGGCAGCGCGATTGATGGCGGTTTCGTAGAGGTTCTTCTCGAAGTCGATCTCGTGATCGGAAACCCGCACCGCAGGCCAGAGCCTGTCGCACCAGTCCTCGAGATTGGCGATAAGCCGGCGCGGGCCGAACATCAGCAGATCGACCACGCTCGCGGCAATCGGCTGGAGGGCTTGCATGTCGAGCCCCTCAAGGTGCGCCAGGGCATCAACCGCGAGCTGGTTGCGCAGCGGCGCATCCTTCTCGTCATTGCGGAACGCTAGCGCCGCCATCAGATCATCCCACAAAGCGATATTGGGCGCGGTCAGCTCGGCGGCCGTGAGCGTCTCGAACGCGCCCTTGGGGTCGGAGCGGCAATAGCTTCTCCACCCCATCTGCTGATTGATGTCGGGGCTCTGGCTGAGTTCCGCAGCGACCTTCAGGCGATCGTCGGGATCGGCCTCGACGATCGGCCCGCTGTCGCCCACCACGGTCCGCACGCCGTAGCTGTAGGAACCGAAAAAGTCGCGGTCCTCGACTGCGCGATCGAGATGAGGCCGTCGCGCCACGATTGCGTCGAGTTCGGCCCCGCCCGCTTCCGAGAGCACGCCTGCGGCATCGAGCATGTTCAGACGGAGCCAGACCTCGCTGTCGCGAGCATGTGCGCGCCAGTCGACCTGGCCTTCTTCCAGAGGATAGCCGGCATAATAGGCGTCGCCATTGGTCCGGATTCGGGCCTCAACGGCATCGAGGAGCGCGGGCGTGGCATCTGCGGCCCTGTCGCGCAGCGCCAGGGCAAACTCGCGGCGGATGATCCAGAAATCAGTGTCCTCCAGCTCGAGCAGCAACTGCAGCGCCTCGTCCGCCGAGAAGGCGGCTACGTAACGCTCCGCATGGAGCAGCAGCCGAGTACCCATCCGCCCCGGCCATGTCCGCCATTGCGCCGCCTGCGCACGGGCGCGATCACGATCGACGGCGACCGCTTTGGGAAAAGCGTTCACGATCGCACGGACGAGGAAGATCACGCCGTTGTGATGCTCGTTCTGGCCATGATCCTCGACCGAGGGAACGCTGTAGTCGCTCGTGTCGTAATCATCGACGATCATCCCGAGATCGACCGACTGCTGAAGCGAGGAGCGCAGAGCTTCGCTGCCAAGTTCAAGGATACGCACCGCATAGTCGTCGAGCGCATTCAGAGCTTCGATGATCTCGTTCGCGCCATATTCGTCAACGACATGGAGATCGAGCGCGGCAAGATTCGACAGTCGCAGCTCGCCCGCTTCCGCGTCGACAGCTTCCGTCACCTCATCCCCGTCCTCCTCATGGAGCCGCCAAGGTCGACGGGCCACGAGCATCGGCGCAAGAAGATTCACCGACTGCGCGAGCTCGCCATCGAGGATCAGGCCCGATTCGAGCTTCTGCTTGAGGGCATAGGCATTCTCGTCGAAGTCGCCGGCACGCTCGGCCGGCCCGGCCGAAAACAGTATGCGCCAAGCCTTGAGCCAGAAGGACGATGCCGGTGGGGCTTGCCGCAGCCGTTGATCGAGGCGAGAGAGGAAGTCATATCCTAGGATCGCGTGCCATTCGACGGCGATCATGAAGCGCTGGCGGTCCTCGAAATTGCGCGCGATCCAGGCGGGGATCACCCAAGTGGCGTCTTGAGTCGACCAGAGTTTGTTGTCTTGAAGGACGCGGAACCAGCCCGGATCGGTGATGGCGTCAAGCGCGACCGGCCAGAGATCGCTGCGGTCGGTGAAGAGCCAGGAAAGCTCGCGCAGTTGCTGATCGGTGAGCGGGCTGCTGTCGCCGATGAGGATCTGCCGCGCGCGCTCCTCGCGCGATCGCTTAGGGCGCTCGATGATATCGGCAAGCCGGTGGAGGTCGCCCCAGAGCGGCGAATGATCGGGGACACCGGTCACGGGGTTGAGCTTGCAATAAGTGAGCGGCGTGACCGCCAGCGTGCCCCACCCCGCCTCCGCCTCGACAGGATCATCCTCATAGGCGTCTAAGGCATAGACGGGGCGCAGGTCCGGAAAACGGGCGCGGTCGGCTTCCAGCACATTGAGGAAGTAGCGGACCGGCGCATCGGTGGCGCTGTAGCCGATGAGGACGATGGTCTTGCAGCGGGCAAGATCGAACAGGAATCGTGAGGCCCAGCCCGAGCGCATATAGGCGTCGCCATAGTCGGCGATGGTGAGGACCAGCGGCGTCGGATCGAGGTCGAGCGTCGGGTCGACCAGCCTGCCATGGATATGAATAGCCGGCGCCGCCGGGCGCGGGGAGGGATTGGCCCGCAAAGCTTTGCGATCGAACCAGCGGCGCAGGTAGTTCTAGCGCTCGCTCGAGCAGCGTGTCGAAATTGGTGGTGACGGCGAGGACGCGATTGCTGAGATCGCGCGAAAGTCGCAGCACCGTGTGGTGCTGGTCGAGCCGCGGATCGGCGGGCACCGCCAGCAGTTCGGAGGCAGCGCGCACCATCGCCTCGGGATCCGCGAGCCGGCAACCGAGGGCGCCGAGCACTTCCTCGAAGCGCTGACCGTCATAGGATCGCTGCTCCGACGCATCCATCTCGACGCCAAGCCGCGCATAGGTTTGGTCGACCAGTGACTTGAAGTCGGGGAGCTGCGGCGCGCTGATGCCTGTACCGCACAGGAACACGACGTCCCCTGCCATCAATGCGTCGATAAGCGCAGAAGGGAATTCTGGGCCATGATCCGAGAAGCGCAAGGACAAGGGAGAGGGCTTTCAAATAGGGCAGACCTAGAAGCGAGCGAACGTGACCAACTTTTACCAGCACGGCAACGTGAATGCGAGGTTTCTGAGCGCGTCAATGGCTCCAGCTTGGTCCCAAATCTGTTGGACAAGCCGCACTAATTCGGGTTTGGCCAGCATCTCCTACCTTCCCTCGATGCGAAGCTGGGCATCGAGATCTTCGAAGACGCCATGTCGATCATAGGATTTGGCGAGTTCGTGAAGTGTGGCCCCCAGGTGCGGATGGGTCGCCTCTAGCGCCACCGCCTGATTACGAAAATAGTCGGCGAGCTCGCGTTCTTGGTCGCCACCCTCATAGGCGCCGCGCGAGGACGTGCCGCGCTTGTTGATCGTGCCGGTGTAAAAGCCGCGCAGCATCTCCTCCGATCCGGCACTCTCCAGCAGCGATCGCGCGCTTTCTCCCGGCCAGATGCCGTCAGCACCGTCCGGTGCGTGGGCAAGGATTTCGCCCAACGTGATGTCGCAGACCTCCAGCCTATCCTGCTCCGTCGCGAGGCGCCGAGCCTCCTCTACGAAGGCGGTAGCCTCGCTGGAATCAATCGAATCATCCGCACAGGTTCCTGGCTGCCGCCGGCACGCGTGCAGTATATGCCAGGCATTCTCCGCTGCGCCTTTGTGCGCCTCATTGACCTCGCGCTGCGGTCCGTTGCGCCGCTTGTACACTAGACAGAGTAGCTCAACGTAGACTTCCGGCTTTGCCATTAGCACGCGGTAGAGGGTCTTTGCATGATGCTCTCCTCTGAAGCCAAACGCGCGGATGAGCGCGAATTCGAGCTGGACGAGCCGCATCTCCTCGATGGTCCCGGCAGCTTCGATAAAGTCGATCGCGTGCTGGAACACATAGCTTTGCGGCATATGTCCTTGGTCGATCTCTTCGCCCTTCAGCACGCCCTCGAGCATGGCCATGACAAGCTCGGGATCATAGGCCGAAAATTTGATGTGGCAGGCGTTCAGCGCCGAGACCGGCCGCCGGTGCTCGATCAGTTTGCCGAGTGCGTGTGTCATGTCCGCGGGGTCGTCGAGCCAGAGATTGCTCGTGCAGTTCGACCAGTAATGTTCGGCCTGCCCGATTTCCTCGGCGCGGCGCCAGATATCCGGATCGTGCGGACACAGCACGAGCAGGCGCGCCAGCCATTCTGCCGACCGTTTGTTGGCGGGCGCAGAAGCGAAGATCGCGTCGAGCGCCCCCTCGCGCTGGTCGGGCGGCGTACAGCACAGGATGGCAGCGGCGAGCGTCGTGCCGACTGCACCACGCTGAAGGTCGCCCGCCTGTTCGACAATCCAATGATGCAGCTTCTCGCCCGACAGGCCGATATGCGGAAGATGGCAGCCGACCGTCCAAGGATCGCCATGCCCTTCGGCAAGCTCGAGTACCCCGGGCCAGCCGTCACAATCGAAAATCTCCTTGAGGGCGGCGCGGGCGACGATCGCGCCCTGTCGCTCACCCACATCGAGCGCTTCGCCGCGGGTTCGGATCGGCAGCTCTACCCAGCCGTTCTTGAACAGCCAGGCATTCCGGATGATCCGGTCTTCCGGTTCCAGAGCGACGTAGGCGGCCTCAAGCGGCTCGAGCAGCGCGCCGAGCGCCGCGTCGTCGCGCTCGTCATAATTGCGGTGCCAGTGCAGCTTGTGCCGCAAGGCCGCGCGCAACGCCTCTTTGTCCGCATCGCCGAGCGTGGCGCAATCGGTCAGCAGCTCGATAATGCGCTGCTGGCGGGGGCCATCGAGATGGGAATATTTCGGGATCAGCTTCGCTACCCTCTCGGCATTGCCGCGCGACATCGCGATCTGGCGATCGATCGCGGCGACTTCCATAGTGTGCCGGTCGAGAACGGTCGCGCCGTAGCCGGCGCCCGCATCGTCGTCGCGCCATTTTGGCCGTGCGATATGACTGGCCGTATCCGAACCCGGCCCGGTCATGCTGTCGAGCAGCGCGAAGGCAGCATCGGGGGTCTGTTCGATCAGATAGTCGATCGCGGCGATGCGCTGTTCAACGGTGGCCGCAGTCTGGGGAAACCAGGACCGATAGAGATCGAGGAGAGAGCTTTTAGGATTGTTTCCCCAATTACCGTGGATTTCGACGGTGCAGAGTCTGGCGAGGATTAGCGATACACGGCGCAGCCGGTTGGGCGCCCAAGCCAGCGTCTCAAGTGCCCAGAGCATGCCGGCATGCCAGCAACGGCTACCGAACCCTGATCCGCTCGTTTCCAGGAATACGGCGAGCGCACCGCCATCGGGCGCCGCAACCCCGGCCTCGACGGCGGTCAGGAACTCGTGCGGACTAGCTTCGGCCAAGGCGGGTAATTGGCCGGCTAGCGACAGCCAGCGAACGCGGTCGCCGCCGCGCAGCAGTGCGCGGACAAGCCGATCGATGCGGCCTTGGATGTCGTTGGCGGCGAGCCCCGGGACGTCAACGCCGCGCACGGCCAGTTTGATGAGCGTGTCGCACAGCGAATCGAGAAGCAGGCCGCTGATCGGGCGCACCTTGCCATGGATCGCAGCGGCGTAGCGGTGCTCATCCGCCAGTTCGAGCTGCGGATCCGGGGCCGATAAAACCGTTTCAAGCTCGGCAAAATAGCGCTCAAGCTGCGGCGGCGTGATCCGCTCTCCGAATATGGCGAGCAGTTCGAGAGCCGATTTCGCCTTCCAGACCGTGCCGATATGGAGAAGCGGCGAATCGTCAAGCCGCTCCAGCGCAAGGAGATCGGCTTCAAGTTCGGCATAATCGCGGCCGCTGATCCGCGCGACGATATCGGTATCGTCGTCCTTGCCTGTCGACCAGCCACCGACCAGACAGACGGTCGCGAGCGCATCCGCCGCGGGATGATCGAGCCAGGCCGGCCGACGGATTGAGGGATTGATGGCATGCTGACGACGGAACACCGACCAAGAGCGGCCGCATAATGTCGACAGGCGACGTGTGTCATTCTCGTCGAGACCGATGAGCTGAAGCGCTTTCTCGAACTCGGAGGGCAGCGCGCGCTCAAGCAGCAGCTCGGCATCGTTGAGCTTTCCAGCTACCCCCCTGAACTGGCGCGCCATGTCCCCCGATGCGTAAGGCACGACAAGCGCTAGCCGGTCGCGCACTGATGGCGCTTCGGCAATGGCAGGCGTCGCGGCGACCGCGATCCCAATCGCATCGTTCGCCTCGACAAAACGCCAACCCTCGACGCTTGTCACGACGACGGCAACGTTCCCAAGGTCGCGCTCCTCGATCATGGCAGCCGCTGCGAATGCCGCCGCCTCCTCTACACTGTCGGCCTTTATGGCCAGTGGCTCACTCGATGTCCCATCGCGAATTCGGCGGACCCGCTGGACGAGCTTCGCGGCCTGGTCCGTCCGTCCGGTCAGCAGTGCGTTGGAGGTAATGCGCGGCGAGCATTGCGCTCCCCATTTCGCGAGATAGTCTGCGAGACTTTCAACGCCGGGGCCCGACAGGCCGAGCTCCTCGCCGAAGGCAAGACGTACGGCGGGCGATTGCTCCAGCCATTGTTCGAGATCATCGGCGTCATAGGCACGCACATCCTTCCACGCGCCCTCGGCGATCTTCTCGTCCCGCCAACGTGCCTTGGCGGGCCAACGGCGCGCAGTGAGCGCCACATAGGTCCGGGTCGCGCGGTTATTCTGCGGGAGGGCAACACTGCGCTTTGTATAGTCCTCATTGGCCTTCGCGACGATGTCGGCCCGGCAGCTTAGTTCCCAGCAAGAATGACCGGCCGGCACCCAGGCATTGCCATGCTCACTATATAATTCGCCGTCGAAACCCGGGAGCGTGACGGAATCTCCGGCGGGCATCGCTAGTTCGGTCGTTGTGACAGCGCCGTGGATCAATCGCCGAATGAGCCGCGGCAAATCTGCTTGTGCCGGAGTCGTGCCCGCCCACCGGGCAATTTGCGTCGCATTTACCATGGCCCGGAATAGCCCATGAGGACATTGAACGGAAGAAGAACAAAATGGGTCGTGCAACATGCGCCTGCACTAGTAGTGGACGGCGCCCGGCACGGGACCCAAACTGGTGTCATATAGCGGCGGGAGCTCCGACTCGCCGTCACGAAGCGCACTACCAAATTGATTTATTCGTATTGACTGCATTTTGGTGGAGAAGTCAGATCACGACCCTATCTAACCATCCATGACCGACCAATTCTCCCGCGACCGCTCCGAAAAGCTGGTCAAATTCTATGAAGCTTATCGGACCTTGCTCGACGCGACACCGGTGGACGGCAGGTTCATAGAATATCGCTGGTGGACACTGCCGAACCCGCTCAACGCCGCTTGGATGGCGTACAGCCATATGCTCAACGAGTATGCGACCGAATTGGCAAATATCATCAACGATCTCACCAACCATGTGCACCGACTACGCGCGTGGGACAGCGTGCTTGCTGGGCTCAACGACACCGACAAACACGAGGTGAGCCACGAGTTCATAGAAACGCTTGGGACGGTCGCGCTCGGTCAGCCCTATGCGATCAAGTCACGATTCGCGTTTGCTGTCGGGCATCTATCGCATCAGGCTAACCAAGCCGCGGACGGGCGGGACTGGAAGGATGAGTTTCCGGACAAGAACCTCTACCTCAACGACATCGAGCCCTATGCGTCGCAGTGGAAGAAATACCGACAGTTCAAGCTGAAGCTGGAGCGGTTGGCGGGCAAGAAATTTAAGCAAGCGTCAGACGACTTCCGCAACACCTACAATCACGGCTTTTCGTCGCGGTTTGTTGTCGGCATGACCGCGATGGTCAAACGCGAGGTGATCGGAGGCCAGGTCCGCTACGCCTTTGGCGGGAATGATCCGTTGACAGTTGCCGAGGTCGTCGATCTCCTCGCAATCGAACGCGACCATTGCCATCGCGCGTTCGAGGCGTTCCAAGCGCTTGTCGAAGAACAGATTGCCGCGATCGTCGCGGTCGAGGGTGGCGGCCAGGCGGCGAGCGGCGGACGGGCACCCGACCCGGCCGTCGCCAGCGACTTCTTCAACTTCTCGCCCGAGACCGGCGATATCGTGTTTCGCGGCAAGAAGGTCGGCTCGGCCATCTATGCTGATGGCAAGACCAACGTGGCCTTCAGCATCGCCTATGAAAGCCAGGACGAGAAGTGGATCCTACCGCTGTCGTGGCTCGGCCATGGGCTGAGCCAAGCCGGGCTCGATAAGCGACCGCCAGTCGTCGTCGAAATGAGTTTCGATGCGGAGGATGTCGAGCTGGTGGCGAGCGCCGGACCAGTGCTGCTGGTCGAAAAGACCCTTAAGGTCGATGGTCGATCATGGCGCTTTCATAAGTCGGACGCTGATCACTGGCCGTCACCGCTCCATGGGCACGATTACGATCACGGGCAGGTGATCGACGGCATTACCGGCGCGATCTACGACAAGGCGACGAGGAGGCACATCGGACAGCTCAAGCCTAAGAAGCTCGATGCGATGCACCAGATGCTGCGCTCATCAAAGGATTTTGCGCCGCTGGCGGCACGGCACCTCCCCACGCCACTATCCTCACCGCCGCCAAAGAAGCAGTAACCTCAGGCAGTGTCTGGCGGCCGCCCGACAAATTTCAGGTAGTCAGAAGCGCCGAGCAATCTCGCTTGGGCTTGGGTGCTCAAAAACGGCAATACTGTCATCCACAAGACCTTTCGATCAAGGTCATCGAAATGAGCGACTGCTTTTGACGCCGGCAGTCGGACAGCTGACCGTCGCCACCAGCCTCAGCATAATATGAACGGACGGCGGCTTCGGGCTTGTCGATCCTGACAGCAGACAGTCAGGATCGTCCAACCAAGCAGACAGCTGCGGTGATCAGGCCGTCTCATCTCCATTTCCGACCCCCTCAATCAATTCCGGGATTGCCGATGAGAGAATCTCAATCCTCATGCCCTGCTCCCGAAGAGTTATCGCAGCGGCTCTCGCGTGGTCCGGCGACGAGCTTGTCGACTGTCCCTCGACCGCCAATGACGTCGCGTCCTCGGCGGCGATGGTGACGAGATAGAACAATCGACGGATGAGTTCGTGGCGGGCTTCGGCGTCTTCGGACATGCGCCGACGAAGCCCTGACCAATCGAAGAAGTCGAGACGCAGCTTTTCGCGAAATTCGCACATTCCGTTCGACTTCGCGGTGGGAGAAAGCATTGCTGTCGCTAGTGAATCGCGGCCGGCTGGACGGCCGCCGCCCTGATCAGTCGACCGGCGGGGCCGTGGGTGGTGGGAGCGGCGCGGTGTCGACTCCCACACAGGAGACACCCACAATGACCATCAAACTCAACGACCTGCAGCTCATCCTGCTCTCCACCGCCAGCAACCGGGAGGATGGCAATCTGCTTCCCGTGCCGGACAGCGTCACCAGCGACGGGGATCGCATGAAGGTAGCGATCGCCTCGCTGGTCCGCCGGAAGCTGGCGATGAAGTCGAACGATCACATCGTCATCACCGACGCTGGTCGCGCCGCGATCGGAGCGGATGAAGCAGCGTCGCAACAGGCCGAAAGTAGGACCGACATCAAGCACGGCAATACCGAGCCTCTCGCCGGACCTGCCGCTCCCTCGGCGCGCGCGGGAACCAAGGCGGCGCTGCTCCTGGACTTCCTCGCCCGGGAGGGCGGAGCCACGCTCGACGACCTGACCGGGGCCAGCGGCTGGCTGCCGCACACGGTGCGCGCCGCGCTCAGCGGGCTGCGGAAGAAGGGGCACACCATCGCCAGCGAGAAGATCGGTGGCGTCCGTTCATGGCGGATCGCCAGCTGATGACGAAGCCGAAGGACCTCGACGCGCGGCTGGAGGATCTCGAGGCAATGGATCTCGAGCAGTTGCGCGACGCATGGCGGAGACAGCTTCGCACCACGCCGCCCAGGGTCAGCGCCGGCCTGCTCCGGCTGGCGCTGGCCCATGCCTGCCAGGAAAAGGCGTTGGGCGGACTGTCAAACGCAACCCGGCGGCGCTTGCGCGAGACCGTCGCCGCTGGTCGGCCGCTGCCCTCCATCCTTCCGGGCATGCGGCTGGCGCGGGTCTAGCAGGGAACCACCCACATAGTCACCATGGACGAGGACGGCGTCATCCGCTGGAACGATCGGGAATGGCGCAGCCTCAGCCAGGTCGCCCGGGCCATCACCGGCACCAACTGGTCGGGACCCGCCTTCTTCGGCTTCCGGGCCAGGCGAGGCGCCGCGTCATGAAGCCGGTGCGCTGCGCGATCTACACGCGCAAGTCGAGCGAGGAGGGACTGGAACAGGACTTCAACTCGCTCGACGTGCAGTTCGCCGCCTGCTCTGCCTATGTCGCCAGTCAGGCAAGCGAAGGATGGACGCTCATCAACGCGCGTTATGACGATGGCGGCATCTCGGGCGGGACGCTGGAGCGGCCGGCGCTCCAGCGCCTGCTCACCGACATTGCTGTCGGCCGGATCGACATCGTCGTGGTCTACAAGGTCGATCGGCTCACCCGCTCGCTGCTCGACTTCGCAAAACTGGTCGAGGCGTTCGACAAGGCCGGGACCAGCTTCGTGTCGGTCACCCAGTCGTTCAACACGACCACCAGCATGGGGCGCCTCACGCTCAACATGCTGCTATCCTTCGCCCAGTTCGAGCGCGAGGTGACCGCCGAGCGCATCCGCGACAAGCTCGCCGCCTCGAAACAGAGGGGCATGTGGATGGGCGGGACGCCGCCGCTCGGCTATCGTCCGGACGGTCGCAGCCTCGCCATCGTCGAAGACCATGCCGAGATCATCCGTCCGATCTTCCGGACCTATCTCGACCTTGGCAACGTCCGGCTGCTGCAGGATCGGCTGGAAGTCGATGGCACCGTCAAGCCGACGCGGATGACCAAGGCTGGCCGTCCCTACGGCGGCGGTCCGTTCAGCCGGGGCGAACTCTACGCCATCCTCGGCAACCCGATCTATATCGGCCGTATCCGTCACGGGAAGACCACCTATCCCGGCCTGCATCCGGCGATCATCGAACAGGAGACGTGGGACGCGGCCCAGCGGCAGCTACGCGAGAACGGTCGAGGAACCCGATCAAGCCCCCGCATCCGGCATCCCAGCATCCTCGCTGGCAAGCTGTTCGATGATCGTGGTGAGCCGTTGATCGCGGTCCATGCCAACAAGGGCAAGGTCCGCTATCGCTACTACGTCAGCCGGTCGCTCCAGCTCAAAGGCGATGCCAAGAACACCGGCGGCATGCGCTTGCCCGCTCGTGAAATCGAAATGCTGGTAATCGATCAGTTATGCCGCACCATCAGTGATTCGATCACGCTGCTGGGCTCTTCTCCATCATCCCCCGACGAACAGGACATTCCGGTGCTGGTCGAGAAAGCCCGAGGTCTAGCATTGCGCCTGCGCGATGGTCGGGGTGGTCTGGTCCAGACGCTGGTCGGCGACATTATCGATCGCATCGACATCATGCCTTCCGAAGTGCGTATCAAACTGGATCCTGTCGGTCTCGGCTGTCATCTCGAGATGACGATCGATACGGAATCGCCCGCGCTCCTGATCATCGCGCCAGCCACGCTGAAGCGCTCGGGGCTGGCCGTGCGAATGGTCCTCGATACCGGCGAAACGGCGATCAGCCGTGAGCCGGACGTCCGGCTGATCGGCGCCATCGCCAAGGCGCATCGCTGGTGGAACCGGCTTCTCGAAGAACCGAATCTCACCATCACCGACCTTGCCCGAACTGAAGGCGTCACATCATCCTACATGACCCGGGTCATCCGGCTCGCCTTCCTCGATCCGGCGATTGTCACCCGGATCGTCGAGGGCAAGGCGCCCGCTGGCATCGACACCAAGCGCCTGACCCAGGCCGATGCGATCCCGATCGCCTGGAGCGAACAGCGGCAAAAGCTCGGCTTTTCGGTCCGCCGCTAAGCTCGGCGATCCGCTTGCGATCGCTCCCCCACTAGCAACACCAATCCCGTACCACGCAAAGGCGCCGCTGAGAAACGGCGCCGGAAAGCCCGGAAATCGCTGGGAAAGCCCGGTTCTCTCGGTGGCGGGAATAGCCCGAAAGGTCCGCATTGTCGGGCGAAGACCTCATGAATTATCCTGCAATATCAATATATTGACTGTGTGTGGCGGAGACGGAGGGAGTGTCCGCTCGAGATGCATCAACCCATTGAATCACATTGGATTCAGCTACTTACCCCCTTGTTCTGGGGTACATCTTGGGGGTACATCGGGGGTACATCGACCCTCAATGGAGCCCGAAATTGACGACCCGCAAGGCCCGGCTTGGCCAATATCTTGAGTGGCACAATGGCAGCATCCGGGTGACTGTCCCCGTTCCGAAGCCGGTGCAGGAGCGACTTGGAACCACTCGCCTGAAGCGTTCGCTGAAGACGGACAGCCCCGCGAACGCCGAACGAATCAAGCATGCGGTTATTCACGAACTGAAAGCGCGCATCGTGAACGCCGAGCGGGCCACCGACGGTCTCACTGGCGAAGCGATGGACTGGCGACAGACGCTGGTTGCATCCGAGCCCGGCCGGGCTCGCGAGGCCATGGAATGGCTCCTGCAAGACCGCGCCGAGGAACTGGAGCAGAAGCGCGGGCTGACCGTCGCGCGCGAGTTCGTCGCGGTGGCCACCGGCGAAGCCACGCCTATCGACACCCTTCTGGAATCTTACCTCGCCACCTGTGGTCTCAAGCCGCGCACCCAAGACGGCATCCGCCGGTGTGTCCGAATCTATCAGGAATGGGCAGAGCGGAACCGAGAGCCCACCACGGTGGAGCAGGTGACACGCAAGGTCGCGGGGCGGTTCGTGTCGGACCTGCTGACCCGCATGGCTCCGCAATCGGCGGTCACCTACACCAAGTTTCTCGGGGGCTACTGGCGGTTCCTTGAGGGCAAGGGATACGTGTCCGAGGTCCCGTGGACGGGCCAACTGAAGGGCGTGAAGCAGGCCCAGAAACGCCGCTCCGCCGTCATGGAGGCAACCACCAGCACCACCGGCGGCAAGCGCCCCTACACCGACGAGGAAGCCCGCGCGCTGCTATACGCTGTGCCGGAGGGCCCGGTTGACCAGCGGACGCTGGACCTTGTGTGGATCGGCGCGCTGTCGGGCATGCGCCTGGACGAGATTTGCAGCCTGCGGGTGCGGGACTGCGCAGACGGTTGGTTCAACGTCAGCGCGGATGGGGCGGGCAAGACAGATGCTGCCACCCGCCGCGTCCCCATCCATCCCGGCTTAACCGCCATCGTGGCCCAGAGGGTCGCCGGAAAGAAGCCGGGCGACTACCTGATCCACGATCTTCCGGAGCCCCCGAAGGATTCCATTCGCGAACGCTCCATGCCTGCCAGCAAGGCCTACACGCGCTTCCGCCGGAGGCTGGGGATTGACGAGCGGGCCGAGGGACAACGCCAGTCCAACGTCGATTTTCACAGCTGGCGACGCTGGTTCATCCGGAAGGCCAAGGACGCGGGCTGCGAACCTTGGACCATCGCAGATGTCGTGGGCCACAGCACCGACGATTTGCCGCTGGGGCTGACCATGGGCAGGTATCCGGGACGCGCCAGTGACCGGGCGCTCCTCGAATGCGTGCAATCTGTCATCCTCCCGTCCTGAGTCGTTCGGCGCCCGCCGCCTACGCAGCAAGTGCGCGGTCGGGCTGCGTACCGGCGCGATCCCGGCGTAAGCCCAAGGGGGCCCCTTCGGGGGTCCCCTATTTTTTCGACGTGACCAGCCCGCCTTCCGGCAGGCACTTCAGCGCTTGGAAGACGCTCGCCGAACCCTCCCGCGTGGTGGACTTGAGGTTCATCATGTCAGCTTCGATGGTGTGGCAGCGGCTCTGAATGGTACGATAGCGCATTCCGCCGTCGATGACGGTGAGTGTTGCGAACAGCGCAGTCACGGCGATGAGGTAGATGAACCGCGCGCCGCGACCTGACGTGTATGCCGAAGTTACGAGCGTCGCCGCGAAGCCTGCGGTCGCGACCACGAACCCAATGTCAGCCCATTCGATGATGCGCTGGCATCCCACGTAGTAAACCGCAGTCGCGGCAATGGCCCAAGCAAACCGCTGTCGCGGATCTTCGGGCTTAGTCTGTTCCCCCATACATCCCCCTGGAGCTTCACCCATGCCCATGATCTCCGTCATGACGGAGCTGGAGGCCGTCAACGAGATGCTCATGAGCATTGGTCAGGCCCCAGTATCTACCCTGGAAGTGACCGGCATCAAGGACGCACCCGCGAACGCAGCGGACGACCATGCCGATTATCCCTCACCCTCGGAGGGTGCGGTAACTAGGTGTATGGAACGGCTCCCCATGTCCTGAAGGTTCCCTCCAGCTCCTCCGCAGGTTCACCGCCGGTGCATCCGTCGGTTCGATCCTCCCTCAGCCCCTGCCCTGCCGTCGTCCGGAGCGCACATGGCGATTAACCCTCACCCTCGGAGAAGGGAAACCGTAGGTGTTCGCTGTCGGTGAAACTTCAGGTTCCTGAAGGTCCATCCTCCTTACCAATCCCACCTAGAACCTTACCGTAAGACCCTCGGTCGGTCCGTTCGGCGAGGACGATGGATTGGCAGACCCGCCGTCCACCCTCCGCCCCCTCCAGTTTCCATCGGCCGACCTCTCGCCTGCCCGGCAGGTGATCGACGGTCGCTGCGCGGGTCCGGTCATCTGTGGCGGGGATCGGACCCGCATTCACTTCTCACCGCCACGCCCATCCGCTTCCCCGATCCCGGCTCGCCAAAGCCGGTTCGGCGATGCTGCCCGGCGTCGCCCCTGCCACCGCTGCGCAAGCAGTCCGTCCAACCCCAAAGAGACCTACCGCCATGTCCGATACGACCACCAACGGTTCCTTCGCCGTCGACAGCACGGAGTCGACGTTCACCGCCACGACTGCCGATTACACGCTGACGCCCGACGAGGAGGCGTTGGTCGCCGGGATCGAAGACCTCGACCCCATCGACTCCATCCCATCGCCCGTGGTCGCCACCGGCGACACCTCCCGCTTCGCCGTCGTCCCGCCTGTCACCGCGCTGCCGCCTGCCCTGCAGGAATACGTCCGGCAACAGCTGGTCGGCATCCCGCAAGAGCGCCTCGCCGAAGCGGAGCGCGGCGCAATCCTCGTCGCCATGCGGAAGAACGCGCTGGAGCTTCGGGTCAAGCAGGGCGCTGGCCCCGGTGCCACACCCTACGCTCGGGAGCTTCTGGACATCTCGCGCGCGATCTATGACCTCGAACGCGAGTTCGACAGCATCACCGCCAAGCTGGCGGAGGTCGACCGCTATGAGACCGACACGGACCCGGTCACCGGCGCAGCGTCGCCCCGCCCGGTGTATGCCGTCGACGGTCAGAGCCGCCGAGCCCTGGAACAGCGTCTGGCCCAGATCACCTATGAGATCAGCCTCAAGGACGGTGAAGAGGGCCGCCGCCGTCTCGCGAAGGCCAAGAAGGAAACCGCAGAGTTCCTGAAGGCCCAGCGGGATCAGCTGGCCGAGGACGCGGAAGCGCGAGCCATGGCCGAGCAGATGAACCGGGAAGCCCGGATCAAGGCCAAGGCCGAGATGTACGCCAAGCACAATCGCTCCAGCCTTGGCTAACGCCATGCGCAACGCGTTCGTCTGGTCGGCGCTTTGGCTTGCGATGGCCTGCCTCTGATGGCCCGCTACTCCTCCCGAGAACGCCGCTGGTACGGTCGCCGGTTCACGCCGCTGCACCAGCCGGTTGCCGAGCCGGACGACCGCGAATGGCATACGCAACTGCCGAATGGCATGCTTGTGGTCGAGTTCGGCAATCCCGTCCGTCGCCTACCCTGCGAACCCCAGCCGGTGCTTGTGAAGGGCTCCCCCGGAGCCGCGAAGGCAATGCCGGAGCCCTCCTCCGCAGAGGCCGCAACGCCTCCGTCAGATTGCAGCAAGTCGACACAGGACCCCCGTGAGTGGAAGCCCGGCCTCGGTCGGGACTGATCCTCGACACCATCAACCATCGATCCTCCCCGCTCTGCCTCCGGGGAGGGTCGCCCATCAACTTGAGGCACCACGAGAGCATGACCGCCACACCACGCCCATCCGAGGCCCACGCCTCCCCCGCCACCCGCGACGATGCCATTGCGGCTATGTGCCGCGAATGCATTTACGACGACCTTGAGCCCGGCACGTGGCGCGAACAGTGCGCCGCCTGCACGGTGACCGCCTGTCCGCTCTACGCCTTCCGCCCGGTTCCCGACGTCCGCCTGCACGGCCGCCGCCTGTCCCGCGAGGACGCCGCAGCGCACGTGCGGGCCAAGCTTGCGGGCATCCGCCGGACGTCGCCGCAAGCGGCCTGAAATGAGCGCCAATCACCAGCCGCCGTTGGTGATTCAGCACATCGCGGCTGGCTCCGGCCCGATAGGTCCACACAATCGACACCCCCGCCGGATCACCAGCGTACAGCGGGCGTACCCCACCTCAACAGCAGGGCCACATGCCTGACGAAAAGTATTGTTCGGGGTGCGGACAGACCCTCCCCGCATCCGCCTTTTATGCGCGGAAGAGTGGTAAGCTCTCCAGCCGGTGCAAGAGATGCGTTTCGGCGTCCAACTCGGCGCGGGAGCGCGCACAGACCGCCGCCCGCAATGCTGACCCGGAAGTCATCCGCGCTCGCCAGCAGCATGCCGAAAGGGTCCGCAGAGAACGGGAGGCCCGAGAGTTAGCCCGCCGGGTCGCTCGCGAAGCCGCCCTAGCCGAAGCGAAGGCACGCGCCGAAGCCCGCACCGCTTCTCGCGTCAAGACCGGGGCCAAGCTCAAGGGCAACCGCCGCAAGGCTGTCCAGCCGGTCTCCCCGGAGGAACTGGCAGCGAACCGAGAGCGGGTCGACTACCTGCTCCTGCTTCTGTCCGACCGCCATCCGACCGAACAGATTGCAACCGAGCAATCCTGGTACGCGGCGTATGCCGAGGTGGACCGCCTTTGGTACGTGTCGGGGGACCGCGAGTGCGTCGCCTGTCATCGGCGGGTTGCTCCCACCGAGATGCTCCCCCCGACGCCCGGCAACGGTCGCCCCGGCATGTGCCGCCCGTGCGCAGCGTATGCCGAAGAAGAGAACCACCGCCGCACCTTCGGTCCGCTCATCGGCCCCCTTCAGTCCCGCCGTAAGCTGCGGATGCGGGACGGTACGTGGATCACGTTGGGCGAACTCGCCCGCCGACACCGCGCCCGCACCCAAGGCCGTCCCCACACCACCGCCTCACCGGCGCTTGCCGCCTAACCCCAACCCATCTGGAGCATCCACATGGCATCTGCCTTGTTCGACGACATTCACGCTACCGCCCGCTTTCCCCTCGCCGCGACCGTTGCGGCGTTGAGTGCGCCCACGGATCCCCGCAGGAACGACTTGGCGCGGCGCGCGTCCGCCATCGCCCACCAGCAGGGCTATGACGAAGCGACCGAGGTTCTGCGCACCCGAGCCGCAAGGGCGCATTGAGGGCACGGCGGGGCGGTTGGTTTTGGCGCAGAAATCCGAAGCGCCATAGCGCTCCCGACGATTGCCGGTTCCCCCCGTCGGGGGTGGCGTCCCGGCGGCGTTCGTTCACCGCCGGGCGCGCTGGCCTTCAGCTGCGCAGGCGGCCCCGCCCCCTGCGGAACCCCGCCGGTTGATCAGCGGCGATAGCGTCTAGCGCAGCCTCGACCCGAGCGAGTTCCTCCAGCGCAGCCTGTCGGCGGGCGAGCAGGCGCTCGGTTGGCGTCAGCACGCGGCCAAGGGCCAACTGCTCGACGCGGGCGCGGGCCGGAAGGCCGATGATGGATTGCGTTTCCATGATGCTCCTCCTGTTAGCTGGAGCCGCGCAGATAACGCCCGCTCCGGGCGGCGGAAGGTGATGCTTCCACTAGGTCGAGGGGTTCACGGTCGACCGAGTCTCGCCAGCGACGAAACGCCGACATAGCTCAGAAGGTGTAACCTGCGCGCTAGGCTCAGAAGATATCTTGACGACCAAAGTGAGCTATGGATATGAGCTAGGCAACAGCCACCCCTAACTTGCGAGCCACCCATGTCGCATCGCATCGCTTACTACCGCGTCTCGACCACCGACCAGTCCATCGAAGCCCAGCGCACCGCCATGGGCGGCCCCTTCGATCAGGAGTTCTCGGACGAAAGCGTTAGTGGTGGAGTGCAAGCCAAGGATCGTCCTGGCTTCGCCGCGATGCTCGCCGCGCTGCGCAAGGGCGACACGTTCCACGTCTACGCGGTCGACCGGCTCGGGCGCGACGCAATCGACGTCCAGACTACCGTCCGCGACCTATTGGCCAAGGGCGTGACCCTGCACGTGCACGGCATCGGCCCCATCGGTGAAGGCGTGGGCGAGATCATCATCGCCGTCCTGGCCCAGATGGCCGCCATGGAGCGCCGCAGGATCGCCGAGCGCACCGAAGCGGGCCGTATGGCCGCCCGGAAGGCACTTGCGGAGACCGGCAGGACGCACCGGGGCAAGGAGAGCCTTGGGCGTCCCTATGCGGCTGATGCCGCTGCCGTGCGGGAATGGCGGAAGGCGCAGAGCGCCAGCATCGCCGCGACGGCCCAGCATTTCGGCCTCTCCGCTGCGACGGTGAAGCGCTATTGCGCGGCGGGGTGACTTGCTTCCGCTTTGCCCTGCTTTTTTCGGAGCGGGCATGAGACAGCACCCCTATGTAATTCTTAGGGCAACCCCATCGTCTAGAATGGGACTTCATCGTCGTCGGGCTGGGGCTCTAGGGGCCATAGCACGTCCGCTGACACGCGAAGCCGCTCGCTCTCGTAGTTGGCAATCAAAAAGCGTGCGGCTGTGATGTAGGATGGCCGTTGACGCGTCGAAACCGCCATCCCTTCATCCGTATAATATGGGACCTTCACGTACTCAGTCGAAGATGCAGAATAGAGCGCCAAACCAGCGCGCTCCAACGCGGCCAGTTCACCGTTCAATCGTGCCGTTGTCTCCAGCTTGTCCAGCAGCGAGCTGAAGCGCCGAGGCAAACAGCGGTCAACTTCCCACGGATTTCCGATGAGCCCTTCAAGCGTTTCGATGACCGCCCGAAGGTCGGGCATATTCTGTTCCGTTGGCTCGGCACTACAATCCAAGACAGCCATTGTGGCCCGCTCAAGCAGAGCGACGACGGCATCTGCCTTTTCGATACGCTTAAGGACCTGCGCCTGAGCAGCGTCAGCTTCAGCTTCGGGTTGCGTATCGTTATCCGGCTCCGGGAGGAGCAGGCCACCAACAGGCACTCCCAGTGCAGCAGCAATGTCAGCCAACGTCTCGTGCCTGACCGGCTCGCCGTTCTCCGCCCGCTGGATCGTGCGCACGTTCACCCGCGCCTGATGCGCCAAGGCCTCCTGCGTCATCGCACGCCGGTCACGCGCGCTCTTCATCTTCCGTGCATCGATTAACATGCAATCACCTCCTGATGGAGAGAAGCATTACCTCCGAGGCACACGGCAGCGCCACGAAGGGGAGCCGACTCGGCCACGCCAAACTACCGCATTTGACCCGACAGTGCACCGGCCAACCCGACAATTATCCGACAGCGGACGACATTAGGCCGCCACCCCTGCTACGTGGTGTAAGTCGGGGTACGGTACTGGGGTACAGACTGGGGTACACTGGCCAACTTCGTGAGCCAGTAACAGGCTGATTTCAAACGGATTTGTGGCGCTGGCTTGAAATGGCGGAGACGGAGGGATTCGAACCCTCGGTACGAGTAATCCCCGTACGGCGGTTTAGCAAACCGCTGGTTTCAGCCACTCACCCACGTCTCCGGAAAGGGCCTGAGGTCGAGCCCTATAGCGGCGGTCTTTGCGCGGATCAACGCCCATCGCCCGCCCGAACGCGATTTCGAGTCGATTGATCGTCCGTTCATTGCAGTGACAGAACATCACGCGTAGCGTCGGGGCGGTTTCTGGGTGTTGGGAAAGGCATTCGATGGGCTTGCGTCGGTGGATGATCGGGTTGGTTGCGGCAGGCATGTGCCTGGGTTCCGCCCCGCTTGCCGCGCAGCAGATGACGACGGTCGATCCCAATGTCGCGATCGATTCGGATCTGCACACGCCGCCGCCCGCACCGGTCCGTCGCGATGACGATGCGGGCGCCTATCGCCAGGATCAGCCCGTCGCGCCGCCGCCGTCGACCCCGGTCGCCCCGGCCGGCACCACCGACCGCGGCGCGCTCGACGCGCGCGACCGGGCGGAGGCGCAGGCCGCGAACACCTATGAGGAAGGCGACCTGATCGACGCGGCCGAGGGCGTGTTCGGCAAGGGCGCGGCGGGTCTCGCCGGCATCATCGAGAAGATCCTGAAGGAACAGGGGCGGCCCAACGCCTATATCGCCGGGCGCGAGGCGGCGGGGGCGATCGGCATCGGGCTGCGCTATGGCTCGGGCGACCTGTTCCACAGGATCGAGGGGCAGCGGAAGGTGTTCTGGACCGGCCCGTCGATCGGCTTCGATCTCGGCGGCGACGCGGCCAAGGTCTTCGTGCTCGTCTACAATCTCTACGACACGCAGGATCTCTACCGCCGCTTCCCCCAGGCGGAGGGGCGGCTCTATTTCGTCGGCGGCTTCTCGGCCACCTATCTGCGCCGGGGCGACATCGTGCTGATCCCGGTGCGGCTGGGGGTCGGCTGGCGCGCTGGCATCAACGCGGGCTATATGAAGTTCAGCGAGAAATCGCGCTGGCTCCCCTTCTGATCGCGATCGCGGCGGCCTTTGGCGGCATCAACGCGGTGACCTTCCTGCTCTTCGCCGTCGACAAACGGCGCGCGCGGCTCGGCCGCCGCCGTGTTCCCGAAGCGCGGCTGCTCGGCTGGGCGATGGCCGGCGGCAGCCCGGCCGCCTTCGCCGCGCGCGCGATGCTGCGCCACAAGACGCGCAAGCAGCCCTTTTCGTGGCGCCTCCACCTGATCGCGCTCGCCCAGGCGCTGCTGATCGCGCTCGGCGTCGGTGCGGCCCTTTATCGCGGGCAGGGCTGACGCCCCTTTCGCCGCGGCGTGCCCGCGCCTAACTCTCATCGCATGACCGATCCGATCTCCGCTCCTGCCGCCACCTGGCTCGACGATCGCGCGCTGCTCCGGCTTTCGGGAGAGGACGTGCGCGGCTTCCTTCAGGGGCTCGTGACGCAGGACGTCGCGCATCTCACCGCCGCCGCGCCGCAATGGTCGGCGCTGCTGGGACCGCAGGGCAAGGTGCTGTTCGACTTCCTGCTCTGGGCCGATGGCGACGCGGTCCTGATCGATTGCGAGGCGGCCCAACGCGACGCACTCGCCCGGCGGTTGACGCTCTATCGGCTGCGCCGCCCGATCGTGATCGCGCCCGTCGACGGGGGCGTCCATTGGGCCGCGACCGGCGATGCCGGCGTCGCCGATCCCCGTCTCGCCGCGCTCGGGCGGCGCTGGCTCGGCGATGCCGCCGGCGCTTCGGCCGCTGCCGCCTGGCGGGCGCATCGTCTCGGCCTCGGCGTGACCGAAGGAATCGCCGAACTCGGTCAGGACAAGACGCTCTGGCTCGAATGCAACGCCGCCGAACTCAACGGCGTCAGCTTCACCAAGGGCTGCTATATCGGCCAGGAAAACACCGCCCGGATGCACTATCGGTCAAAGGTCAACCGGCGGCTCGTCGTCGCGCCGCTCGGCGAGGCCGGCGAACGCACGCGCGCGCGTTATCCCCAACTCGGGCTGATGGTCGAGCATCGCCGCGTCGAGGATCTGGGCGACGCGCTGCTTCCCGGCTGGCTCGCGGCCGCGCTCGCGCCGGACGACTGACCCGGCCGTCAGATTCCGCGCCAGGCGAGCGGCGCGGGCAACGCCTCCGCTGCGAAATCGACCTGGAGCACGCGCCGCCGCCGCGGCCTTGTCGCGGCGGCCGAGGCATGCAGGATCGGCGTGGCATAGGCCCAGACGTCGCCGCGCGCGGCGAGACAGGGGCGCACGCGCGCCGCGGCGACCGCCCCCGCGATCTCGCCCTCCGGCCACAACCGATCGTGCGTGGCCTCGGCGATGAGCAGCGGCGCATTGTCGGGATCGACGGGGTCCAGGTGGATGCGCAGCGTCACCATGCGCCGGAGTAGCGCAAAGGGCGGCGCGACATGGATCACGCCCTGCTTGACCGTCCAGGGGCCGAAACCCTCGCACGCCCGGCGCTCGCGCACCGCAACGGTTCGGTCCTGGTGCCAGCCGAGCGCCCAGTTGGCGTCGGCATTCTTGTCGAACAGGATCGCACGAACCGGGCGGGGTGCACCCGACGCGCCGATCGCCGCCAGCGCGGCGGCGGCCGCCCGGCCGATCGCGCGATCGGGGTCGAGCAGCGCGGCGAGCGGCGCTGCATCGCGAAGGCGCGCGCCCGGGCGGCCGTGATCGTCGGACGAAATCGCGGCCTCGATCGCCGGGATCATTTCGGTCGCCGCGCCGGGCAGATGCACCGCCCCCGTCGCGGCGAGAAGCTGTGCTGTGTTCGGATCCATCGCGGTTCTGATTGCCACGCGCATGGGTGCGCGACAACGCCCTGGAACGCGGCCGCAGACAATCGGCCTCGCGCGCAAAGCCTCCAAAAGAAAAGGGGAGGCCGGTCGCCCGGCCTCCCCCGATCTTTTCCAGTCCGGAACGGACCGGCGGTCGTGATTACATGCCCGCGCCGGGGCCGTAGGTCACTTCCACGCGGCGGTTCTGGAGCTCGCGGACGCCGTCGGCGGTCTCGACGCGCGGGCGGCTTTCGCCGAACGCTTCGGTCGAGATCACACCGTCGGGGATGCCCTTGCCGACGAAGTACGCCTTCACCGAGTCAGCGCGACGCTGCGACAGGCGGACGTTGTAGCTCGCCGAACCCGAACGGTCGGCGTGGCCGGCCAGCATGACCTTGGCGTTGCCGCAGTTCTGGTAGTTGCTGAACGCGTTGTCCAGAATGCTCGCGGCTTCCGGCGTGATGTCCGACTTGTTCCAGTCGAAGAACACGATGTACGGCCCGGGGGTGCACACCACCGGCGCGGGCGCCGGAGCGGGCTCGGGAGCCGGAGCCGGCATCGGCTCGGGAGCCGGGGCGGGCGCAGGCGCCGGAGCGGGAGCCTCGGCGGGCTTGCCGAAGTTGAACGTCACGCCGCCCAGGATGCTGTGCGAACGGAAACGGCCATAGGTGCTGCGGCCCGCGGTGTCGACGAGCTCGACGCCCGGCGCGTTGAAGAAGCGGTACTTCAGCGAGAAGTCGATGTTCTTGGTGATCGGCGCGCGAACGCCGGCGAGCACCTGCCACGCAACGACCGTGTCCGAGTCGTCGAGGAAGTTGCCGCGGGTGTTGAGGCCGATCTTCTCCTTGACGCGCGCGACGCCGAGACCCGGGCCGACAAAGCCCTGCACGCCGTCGTCGTCACCGAAGTCCCACAGCGCGTTGACCATGAAGCTCAGCGCCGAGGAGCTGCCGCCAGCATAGTCATAATTGCCTGCGGGCGCGAACGCCGGAGCGCCGGCCGCGTTGATGAACGGGGTGGTCAGGTTCGAACGATACGAGCTGACATTGGCCTTGCGGTAGCCGACTTCCGCTTCGAGGCGGACGGCGCCAAGGTCGTAACCGATCGTGCCGGCAACGTCGTAACCGGCCTTGTGGTCGGCCTTCGCGTTGTCGGTGCCGGTGCCGACGTCGAAATTGATGTCTTCGACCAGCATCGTGCCGCCTTCGACACCCACGTACCACGCATCGTCGCGGGCGAGGGCGGGCGTGCTGAGCGCGGTCGTCGCAAGTGCCAAGGTAACGGCAAGCTTCCGCATTTTAATCCCCTTTCCTGAATGTCACTACGGACAGCAAAAACTCACTACCGAAACGATAGTTTCGACGCAAGCGCACAAATCCGCCACTGTTGCACTCTTGCCACAGGTCAAACCCGGCATCATCCGGAAGCGATCAGCCCATGGGTCCGCAGTACAGCGATAATGGCGTTTATCGCAGCGCGCGCGGGCTCATCAACCGTTATGCCGCCTGCGGGTTCCGCGATGCTTGCCGGACCCACGCCGACGGCCTGTCCGCCGCTCCCGTCGGGCACGCCCTGGGCGTTGCCGATCTGCCACGCGCCGCCCACAAAGCGGGCGGGCAATGATTCGCTTTCAATCCATACGCTTAACCCCTCATGCGGCAGGACAAAGCGCCACCCCCCCGGTGTCCATCCGGCCACGCTCCCCGCCTGCCCCGCCCAGTCGCCGGCGGGTGCCGTGCCGACGATCCAGCACCGGCCCGGCTGGGGCGTCGCGGGGGGCTGGTCGCGCGGGGGCTCGACGACGCTCGCCTGGCACAGCAGGTCGATCCGCATCAACGCCTCGTTAAGCGTCATTTCTTTCTGCGCCTGTCCCGGCTGGACCATCGGCAGCGCGAGTCGCGGCGTGGCCATCGTGCCGCTCGAATCGTCCGTCATCGCCTTCTCCTCCCTGGTTGGTTCAGCCGACCGCGCCGCCCGGCGGCGACGCTGCGGAAAGCACCGTTCGGGCTGGCGGTGAGGCGCCGTTCGTGCCGATCTGGCAAACCGCCACCGCCGCGATGCCGGCGGCCGCCGCCGGCGCCACCCGCAACTGCGGTTCGGCGCAATCGATCGCCGCGACGATGCGCCCCGCGCCGTCGGTCAGCGTGACGCGATAGGCTTCGCGATCCTCGCCCAGCGGCGCATCGACCCCGTCGATCCAGTCCCACCCGTCGCGGCTGCGCCGCACCCAGGCCAGCACCAGCGCACCGTCGGGCCGGCGCGCCGCGCGCAGATGCACCGGCGCAGGCGGAACGCAGCCGCGTCCCGTCACCGCGCAGCGCGCGATCACGCCCTCGCCGTCCGCCACCCCCTCGGCCAGCACCGCCGCCGTGCCGCCCGTCGCCGCCCGGTCGAGCGTCAGCACCGCCAGCGTCGCGGGCGTCAGCAGGACGAAGCGGTCGCCCGCCCCCGCGCCGCCGATCGCCGCCTCGGTCCCCTGCCGCCCGCGCCACAGCCCCTGCAGCCGCCACCGCGCCCCGCCCAGCGGCTCGGCCCGCGCGAACTGGACCAGTTCGTCGCCGATCAGCGCACGGTTCGCGCCCGCCGCCATCGCCGCTGCATCGGCATCGCCCAGCATCATCCCCGGATGCGCCAGCACGACCTCGACGCGGCTGCGCCGGTCGGCAATCGCCGCGATCGCATCGGCGACCGGCGGCACCGCGATCGTGCCCAGCACCGCGGGCGCCGCCGTCGCGCCCGCGGGCTCCCAGCGCGTCTCGCCCGCATCGGCGAGCATCAGCGCCGCGCGCCGCCACCCCGGCCCGCCCGCCGCCGCCACCCCGATCCGCGGCATGGCGGCGGCGCCGTCGATCCCGGCGGGGAGTTCGAACGCGTGCAGGATCGTCGGCCCGATCGCCAGTGCCGGCGCGGTCACCGCCCGCCCCGCGCTCGCGGGCGCGGCTGCGACCGGCTCGGGAACGCGGACGCATTCGATCGTCACCACCATCGCCTCGAGCCGCCATTGCACGATCCGCCAGCAGCCGGGCTCGCCCGCGATCGTCACACATGCGCCCGGTTCGAGCGCCAGCGCGTCCCACCCCAGCGTCAGCGTCCGCCGCTCGCGCGCCGCCTCGGCCCGCGCCAGCGCCGCCTCGGCCATCGCGCGCGCTGCCGGCGCCGGGATCGCGGCGGGAAGCGCGACCTGCTCGCCCCGCGTCCCCACCCCCGGCCGCACCGCCTGTTGCAACCCGGCCTGATAGTCGCGCGCCGGGTCATAATAGCCGAGCGCAAAGGTCGCCGGCGCCGCCGCGATCGCGTCGATCGCGCGCACGCCGCGTCCCGGCCGCCGCGCGCCTGCCGCACCCGCGCCGGCATCGACGACCGGCGTCGCACCCGCGCCTGCATCGGCGGGCACGATCCGCCCCCCGGCGGCGCGGAACCAGCCGCCGCCCGCCTCGACCAGCATCGCCAGCACGGCGCGCATGTCGTCGCCCTCGGCGGCATAGCCGGTGAGCGGCGGCCCCAGCGCCGCCCCCGCCGCCACCACGCCGCCGCCCAGCATCGCCGCCACCGCGCCCGGCGCCACCGGCCCCGCATCGGCCTCGACCTCGAAGCTCAGCGACGGGATGCGCCCGCCGAAATCGTCGAGCGCCATGTCCTCGAATACCGCATAGGCGAGCCCGCGATGCGCCGGCGCCCGCGCGGCGCCCTCGGCCGCCGCGATCAGCGGATCGGGCGCCTGGTCCTCGTCGCCGCGATGGAGGCGCAACCCGGCGCGGACCTTCATCTCGCCCGCCGCATCGCGGATCAGCCGGCCCTCGGCCCAGATCCGCCGCACCGCCCGGATCGGCCGCGACGACAACGCCACCGCAAACGACGCGGTATAGGCATAGCCGCCGCCCTTTCCCGCGCCCGCGCCCGCCGCTGGGTGCTCGACCAGGTCGGTCGCCCAGATCACCGTCCCCGCGACGCGCATCGTCCCGAACAGCTTCGGGATCGGCGTGCCATAGGCCCCCGCCTGCACGCGCAGGTCGCTCAGCCGCCCGCCGCGCCGCGCCGCGCCGAACAGCCGGTGGTCGATCGCATTGCCCAGCAACGATCCCGCCGTCGCGCCCGCCGGGCCGGCGATCGCGCCGCCCGCCACCGTCAGCACCAGTGTCGCCATCTTCCGTCCCCCCGCTGCGTGCGGCGTTCAGCCGCGCCACGCCCCCGTCACCGGCCACGGCCGGTCGGGCCGCTCGACGACGCGGCGCAGCATCGCATCGGCATGGATGACGCCCGCCGCGCTCGCGATGCCCAGATGCGCCTGTCCCCGGCGCGGCGCGAACAGCAGCACGTCGCCCGGCGCCGCCCCCGCTTCCGCCCCGACGGGCCGCAGCCCCGCGCGCGCCATCGCCGCCGCCACGCGCGCCGCCGCCGCCTCGCGCCAGCCATAGCCCGTCGGCACGCCGGGCACCGTCAGCCCCGCCTCGCCCAGCGCCCAGGCGACCAGCCCGACACAGTCGAAACCGCCCGCGGGGTCGCGCCCGTGCAGGCGAAAGCGCGCCCCCAGCGCCCGCCGCGCCGCCGCGACGATCAACCCGCCGCGGGATAGCGCGTCAGCAGGTCGATCCCCGGCAGATAGGGTTCGCCGCGAAAGTTCGCCGCGTTGCCAAAGCGCGTCGCGCACGTCTCGATCCGCTTGTCGCATCCCTCGCGCACCTCCACCCACAGCGGCATCGCCGCGCCTGCCAGCCGCGGCGCGCGGCGCAGCGTCACCTGCGCGTCGGCCGCCGCCGCGATCACCGCCTCGGTTCCCGCCAGCGGCCCGTCGAACCAGCGCAGCCGTCCCTGCGCCCAGGCATCGGCCGGCGCGCCGTCGGCGGGGCCGCGGTCGAGCGTCAACACCGCGCCCGTCGCCGCGATCACGCGCGCCATCCGCCGCCGCCCCGCCATCGCCACGCGGCACTGCGCATCGCCCAGTTCGGCGCGACAGCCGGGGCTCGTCACCGGGCATGCCGGCCGGTCGAGCGGCGCCGTCGGCCCCGCCAGCTCGGCGGTCAGCACGCCGTCGCGCATCTCGACCGCGCCGATCGTCCCCTCGGCGAGCACCGGGCCGGGCGCGGGCGCGGTCCAGTCGGTGGCGAACAGCCGCACGCGCGCGCCGTCCCACCGCCCGGCGATCAGGTCGGCGGCGCCGATCGCGGCATCGTCCAGCGCGCCGGTGACGTCCATCGTGTCGGGCTCCAGCCCGCTTCCGCGCCGGATCGCGCTCGGCGTCATCCCCGGCGCGGCGCGATGGATCAGCCCGTCGATGGTCAGGTCGCGGTCGTGCGCGGTCAGCCCGATCGTCACGCCGTCGCACCGCTCGATTCGCCAGCACAGCGCGATCGTCGTCAGTACCGCCGCCCCCGCCTGGCCGATCACGCCGCCGCCCGCCGCATCGCCGCCCATCGTCTCGCCCCCCGCCGTCTCGCCGCTCATTCGCGGATCTCCACCAGCGGCACCGACGCCGCGACCCCGGCCAGAAAGGTCGCGCGGCTCACCTGCAACCGATCCTCGGCAAAGCGCACGGGCACGTCGAAGGCAAAGCTCGCCGTCACTCGCGCCCCCGGCGGCGGCGGCTCGGCCAGCTCGATCTCGCCCCCGGCGCGCAGCGTCACGTCGGCGCGCGCCAGCCCCGCGACCTTCACCGACACGCTGTCGGCGACGGGGCGCGTGATCCGCCGCACCGCCTCGCCGTAACGGCGCACCAGCGCAAAGCGGCGGCGCACGCCGTCGCCGGTGCCGATCCATTCGTCCTCGCCGCGCCAGTCGAACGGGTCGCGTAAGCGAAACCCGCGCGCCGGTCCCATCCGCGCGCGGAAAAACGCGATCAGCGCCGCGATGTCCGCCTCGGACCGCACGCCGGGGCCGACATCATAGGACAGCCGCGCCTCGGCCCATTCGGCGTTGCGCATCTCGTGCCCGCCCGCGCTCGTCACGATCGCGGTCGACACCTCGGGCGCCACCTCGGCCTCGCGGCCCAGCGCGATGGGAAACTGCACGTCGTCGAACGCCTGCACCGCCTTCTCCTCTCCCGGCAGATCGAAATGGACGAAACCGTCGCGCAGCACCTGCGGCAGCGCCCAGACGAAGCAGTGCGCGACGCCGCGCGCCCGCGCGCCCGCGGCGGCCCCGGCGATCGCATGCCACTGGTCGCGCGGCGTCCCGGCGGCGACGAACCCGGCCAGATAGTCCTGGCGGTCGTCGGGATAGCCCAGCCGCGCCGCCGTCGCCGCGATCGCGCGCGCGCTCGCCGCTGCGTTGCCCGCCGCCGCCCAGTCATAATCCTCGAGCTGCAGCCGCTCGAACGCGGGCGCCGCCCATCCGGTCGGCAGGTTGGCGCGCCGCGCCTCGGGCATCGCGGGGTCGAGCACCGTCGGCAGATAGGCGAGCAACAGCACCTCGGCGCCCGGCGCCCCCGCTTTCACCGCATCGCGCAGCGCCAGCGTCGATTGCGCCAGCAGCGCCCCTGCCGCGTCGAGCACGCGCGCATCGGTACCGCCGTCGCGCAGCCGCTGTTCGGGCGGATCGCCCAGCGCCGCCTTCGCCGCGTCGTCATGGATGCACAGCCGCCCGTCGGGCAGCGTCCACCACCACGGCTCGCCGATCTGGAACCGCACCGCCAGCCCCGCCGCCTGCGCGATCGCGACAAAGGCGAGCGCGACCTGCCGCAGATAGGCCATCGCTCCGGCATGCGCGGGCGAAAGCAGCGTCGATGCCGGCGTCCATGCCGTCGCCGCGGGCGTTCCGTCGGCGGCGCGCTGCTTCCAGTCGCCCCAGCAATGCTGGTCGAGCAGTTCATAGGAAAGCGACCAGATCACCGGCATGTCGAGCGCCGCCGCACGCGCTGCGAAATCGGCGTGCCACGCGGCGCACGCGGCGTTGATCGCCCCGCCCGCCAGGCTCACGTAAAAGCCGTCGCCCAGCGGTTCGAGCCGGAAATAATGGCTCATCCCCACATAATGCAGGATCGGCCCGCGATAGCCGAGCTGGATCAGGTTGCGCAGCACGCGCGCGGGCGTCAGCGGATAGACGTCGTCATAGCCGTTGGCGATGCACAGCCCGTGCGGCGGCACCACCACGTCGCCGATCGGCACCACCGCCCCCGGTCCGTCGCAGCGGATCTCGCTCAGCGTCACCCACGCCGTCCTCGCCTCGGCAAAGGCGCCGCCGCCGGGCGCATAGCCGGGCGGGGTCAGCGTCACGAACATCCGGTCGACATCGCCCGCCCACACCGGATCGGCCTCGCCGGGCAGCGCAAAGCCGCCGTCCACCGCGGCAAAGTCGATCGTCACCACCGCATCCTCGGGCGTACCGACGGCATAGTTCCACAGCCGCACATGCCATTGCCGCGCCGATCCCGCCGCGTCGCGCCCCTCGATCGTCAGCACCGGGCCGTTGATCGCGTCGAGCGGCGTCACCCCCGCCGACCGCCAGCGAAAGCGCAGCCGCACGTCGCGAAAGTCGCGATGCGCGGCATAGGCGAGCAGCACATGGTCGTGCCGGTCCTCGGCGGACCAGATCAGCCCCGCCAGATCGCTGCCGCGCTGGAACACCAGGTCGACGCGCAGCGCGTCGGGCGCGGTCGTCGTCACCGCCGCCATCATCGGTCGCGGGAAATCGACGGTCCAATAGACGGGGTCGAACCGCGTCATCCACCCGCTCGCCTGCCCGTCGCGTGCGCTTGCCAGCCAGTGCCCCATTGCTCGTTCCTCCTCGCTGTCGGGCAGCGTTCAGGCGCGCTCCAGCGCCGCGCGCACCGTCCGCGCCACCTGCCGCCCCGATTGCGCCAGCGCGCGCGGCGCCGTGTCGGGCGGGGTCTGGATCGTGATCGCGACGCGCACGTCGCGGGCCGTTCCCGCTACGGCGGCGGCGGGCACGATCTGGCCTGCGCTCGTCGGCACGAACAGTTCCGGCCCGCGCTCGCCGACGCGATAGGCGCGCGCCGGGCTCACCGGCCCGCCGGTGGCCCGCCCCGGCGCCCCGCCGAACAGCCCGGCCAGCGCCGCGATCAGCCCCCCGCCCCCGCCGCCGTTCCCGCCGCCGCCGATCAGCGCGTCGATCCCCGATCGCAGCGCGCTCGCGGCAATGTCGTCCATCACCCGCAATACGCCGCGGCGCAGATCCTCGAACCCCAGCCGGCCGTTGCGCACCGCGCGCAACAGCGTCGTCTCGATCGCCGCGCCCGCGCGCTCGGCCCCCGTCACCAGCGGCCCGTCGATCGCCTCGCGCATCGTCGCCACGTCGCGGGCAAAGCCGGCGGTGTCGGCGCGCACGCGCACCACCAGCGTCTCGATCTCGTCATCCATCGGGAAACAGCTCCTTCAGCCGCGCCAGCACCGCCGCGTCTGGCGGCGTGGCATCCTCGGCGCGCGCGGCGGCGACGATCGCGGCGATCTCCGCCGGGGTCGCCGCCCAGAACTGGTCGGGGCTCCAGCCGAGCCACAGCCCCACCATTCCCGCCAGCCGCACCGCCGCCTCGCGGAACGGCGCCGCGCCGCTCATCGTCCGGCCAGGATCTGGCCGATCAGCACGCGCAGCGGCGCCTGGTTCGCCGCCAGCCCGCGCGCCGCGACGCCCTCGGCAAAGGCTTCGCGCGTCAGCCCGGCGGGCGGGTCGGCCAGGCAATGCCAGAACAGCGCCACCGTCTCGGCCAGCGTCAGCCGCGCCTCGGCCGCGCGCTCGGCACAGCCGAACAGCGGCCCCAGCTCGGCCTCGGCGGCAACCAGCGCGGCAAAGCTTGGGCGCAGCACCAGTTGCGTCGCGCCCAGCGTCAGCGCGGCCTCGCCGCGCGCGGGGTTGGCGGCGCTCATGCCGTCACCACCGCGCCGGCGCTTTCGAGGTTGAGCGTATAGCTGCGCTCGCCATTGTAATCGCCGGCATAGTCGAGCCGCGTCACCAGGAAGCGCCCGGTCATCGTCTCGCCGCTCTCGAAGCTCAGGCGATAGCTGTCGATCGTTCCCGTCAGCGCGTTGGCGCGCACGCGCGCCTCGGCGGTCGATCCGGTGAACACCCCCGCCGCCGACACGCTCACTGATCGCACGCCCGCGCCCGACAGCAATTCGCGCCAGCCGCCCGAATCCTTCGACGTGATCGCCACCGCCTCGCCGCTGATGCTCAACTGCGTCGTGCGCAGCCCGGCGACGGTGACGAATCCCGGCGGGATCGCGCCGTCGCTCACCTTCAACAGGAATGCGCTGCCCTTTTCTGCCGCCATCGGCCTTCTCCTTGTTCCGGTGGGTTGCCCTGGGCGCCGTGCCGCGCCGCGCTCACATGCTGCGCAGCATCCGCACGCGCCATTCGCTGATCGCGGCCCAGCGCGCGGCGCCCTCGCGCAGCACGCGGCTGCGCATCAGCAGCCGCCCGACGATCCGCCAGCCTTCGCCGATCTCGGCGGGCATCGCCTCGATCGCCGCCTCGGCCTCGCCGATCAGTTCGCGCAGCCGTTCGGGCCGCTCGCCCGTGTCGCGCACGAACAGCGCGATGCGCCCCTCGCGCCCCTGCTGGTCCTTGGTGCCCCAGTCGGTCAGCACCGGGTCGTCGACGACGACAAAGGGGTGCAGCGCGCGCACCGGCGGCGCGTCGTGGATCGCGGTCACGCCCTCGGCGAGCGGGGGATGCGCGCGCAGCGCCGCCGCCATCGCGGCGTGCAATCGGCGGTTCGCGCTCATCGCAGCCATCCTCCGATCCAGCGTGTCGCCGCGTCGTCCATCCAGCGCCGCACCAGCCCGCGCCCGCGCAGCCGCACCTCGACGCCCGCGCCCCCCGCCGCCTCGGTTACCGACGCCGCGACGCCGGGCATCTGCACCCGCGCGGCCGCCGCGACGCGCGCCGCCGCCGCGCGGGCCGCGCCTTCGCCCGCGGCGGCGCCCCGGCGCGCGATCGTCGCGAACGCCCCGAATCGCGTCCCGCCGCTCATCGCCGCACCTCGCATCCGATCCGCAGCCGCCGCCACGGCCGCCACAGCGCCGCGATCGCCGCGGGCGGCATCGCGCCCAGCGCGCGCGCCTCGAACAGATGCGCAATCAGCAGCACCAGTCCCTGCGCGATCGCGGGGGGCAGCCCGTCCCAGCCGGCGGTCAGTCCCGCGGCATAATGGACGCGCACGCGCCCCGCCGCGCCCGGTGCGACGATCCGCACCCATCCCGTCTGCGCGGCGTCGATGTCGAGCTGATAGGCGTCGACCGGCAGCGCGAACGCCGCGCCGTCGGCGGGCAGCCCCTCGACGCGCGTGATCGCCGCCACCGGCGCCGCGGCCAGCCGCTGCCAGCGCGCGCCGCCCGCGCCCAGCGTCTCCGCATGGTCGCGCAGGATCAGCGTGCGCCCCGTGAACGCCTCGGCCAGCGCCAGCGCGGCGGCGGCCTGGCCCTCGATCGCGGCATCCTCGGCCGCGCCATCGATCCGCAGATGCGCCTTGGCCGCGTCGCGCGCAGCCGCCAGCGCCGCCGCCGGAAAGGGCGGTGCAGTCATGTTGCTCTCCTTGAACGGTGCGGGGGATGGATCGCCGGTCCGGCCCCGCCGCCCGCGCGGGCGACGGGGAACCGGCGCGGCCGCGGTCAGGCGGCGGCGAACTTCATCAGCTTGATCGCCTCGGCATTGATGACCGCGCCGCCGACGCGCTTGGTGGCATAGAAATGCACGAACGGCTTGTGCGTATACGGATCGCGCAGGATCTGCGTCTCGCGCCGCTCGGCGATCAGATAGCCCGCCTGGAAGTTGCCGAACGCGATCGCCGCCGTCCCCGCGCCGATGTCGGGCATGTCCTCGGCCTCGACCACCGGATAGCCGAGCAGCGTCGCCGGCTGCCCCGCCGCGATGCCCGGCGTCCACAGGAACGCGCCGTCGCTCGTCTTGAACTTGCGGATGCGCGCCAGCGTCGTCGCGTTCATCACCCACACCGCGCCCTGGCGGTACGGCGCGCGCAGCGCCTGGACCAGGTCGATCAGCCGCTCCTCGGGCGCGCTCCCGAACGCGCCCGCCGCGCCGCTCGGCAGATACTGGATCGTCCCGAACGGCCGCGTCGCGTCGCCCGTCGTCGCGACCGGCTGCTGCAGGAAGCCGCGCGGCTTGTTCACCCCGTCACCGTTGACGAACGCCGCCCCCTCGGCGCGCGCGAATTCGTGCGCGATCTCGCCCGCCAGCCATGCCTCGACGTCGAACGCGGCATCGTCGAGCATCGTCTGCGTCGCCGCCGGGTTGGCATAGAGTTCGCCCGACGGCGGCACGATCTCGGCCAGGCTGGGCGTCGCCGTCTCGGGCCGTGCGTCGGCCTCGCCCGCCCAGCCCGCGGGGGTGCCGCCCGTCGCCACCAGCCGGCGATACCCCGCCGAACCCACCGCCACCACCTGCGCGATCGCGCGGATCGGCGACACCGATTTCAGGATCGAATCGATCTGCGCGTCGATCTCCTCGGGCACCGCGACGCCGCCGGTCGCGTCGCCGGTCCCCGCCATCGCCTTCATCTCGATCGCGCCCTGCCCGGCGCGGACGAAGCGCTCGAACGCCCCCGTCGCCGGCATCGCCGCGCCCGCCAGCATCGGCCGCACCGCGGGCCGCGCGCCCTCCACCTCGGCAAAGCTCGCCGCCAGCGCTTCGTTGATCGCGTCGCTCATGCTCGTCTCCCTCCGCTTGGATTGCACGCCGTCCCGGCGACGGCGTGGATGCGCGCCAGCGGCTGCATCGGCGCCGTCACCAGGCTCACCTCGATCAGTTCGACCTTCAGCAGTTCGCGCCGCGCGCGCTGGCGCGTGGCGATCGCGCGATAGCCGAAGGACAGGCCCGTCACCCGCCCTTCGGCCACCGCCGCCGCCGGCGCGGGCGCGTCGATCCGCCCGATCACGCGCAGCCCGCGGCCGTCCTCGGCCAGCGCCTCGATCGCGCCCACCGCCGCCCCGCCATGCTGCCACAGGATCGGCACCGCGCCCGCGCCGGCAAAGGCGCCCGCGCGCACCACGTCGCCGCCGCGGTCGGGGACGTCGAACACCGCGGCATAGCCGGCAAAGCGCAGGCTCATTTGAGCCAGCCGGGAAAGCCCAGCTTCACCGCCAGCCCGACGAGCAGCAGCGCCGCCACCATCCGCCCGGCCCAGGCGAACACCGCGCGCACCGCCGATCGCTTGGCGTCGCGCCACGCGCCCAGCAGCTCGCGCAGCTCGGCCATGTCCTTGCCCGCCTGCCCGTCCTCCAGGCCCAGCCGCGCCAGCGCGCGCGCCGCGCCCACCGCGCCGGCCTCCTCGGCGATCGCGCGCGCGGTCGCCACGTCGCATCCCTCGGCGGCAGCCTGTTCGATCAGCTGCGCCAGCACCGTCTCCTCACGCATGTCGTCCCTCCTGGTTGCGGGCGGCGTCGCGCCGCCGCATTCGGTCCCCGCCCCGAAAGTCCGGGCCGATCGCCCGGCGCCCCCCACGCCCTTTCAGCCTTCGATCCCCAGCATCGCGCGCTTCTCGGCGGGGGTCAGGAAATCGGCCGCGCTCACCTGGCGCCACAGCCGCTCGCGCTCCTCGGCCAGCACCAGCACCTGGTTCAGGTCGACGTCGAGCCGCGCCTCGGGGAACCACGGCGTCACCGCCTGCGCGATCGCCTCCAGCACCATCCGCGCCAGCGGCAGCACCGTCGATCGCCACAGCGCGCGGTTGGCCTCGCGGTAATTGGCGTGGGTGTTGTCGCCCGGCATCCCCAGCAACAGCGGCGGCACGCCGAACGCCAGCGCGATCTCGCGCGCGGCATTGGCCTTCAGCGCGACGAAATCCATCTCGGCCGGGGTGATGCTCATCGCCTGCCAGCGCAGCCCGCCTTCGAGCAGCATCGGCCGCCCGGCATTGGCCGCGCCGGCAAAGCCCGCCTCCATCTCGCCGCGCAGCCGCTCGAACTGCTCGCGCGTCATCGCCGATCCGTCGCCGGGGTCATAGACGAGCGCCCCCGACGGCCGCGCCGCATTGTCGAGCAACGCCTTGTTCCACCGCGTCGCGGCGTTGTGGATCGCCACCGCGCCCGCCGCCGCGCCCAGGCAGCCCAGCCCGTAATGGTCGTCGCCGGGATTGATCGTGCGCAGGTGCAGCAGTTGCGGCCGGCCTGCCGCATCCTCGGCCGCCACGCGCGTCGTCCGCGCGCCCACGCGATAGCGATAGGCGACCGGCCAGCCGTCGGCGTCGCATTCGATGCTCACCCGCTCGGGGCGCAGCGGGAACAGCATCGCCACCGCGCCCGCGCCGTCGGTGACGATCTGCACATAGGCATTGCCGTGGAGCATCAGGTGCGCCGCCACCGTCTCCAGCAACGGCACCCCCGATATGCGCTGCGACACCAGCGCGATCAGCGCGGGGTCGCTCGCCGTCATCGGCACGCGCGCCACCTCGTCGCTGACGATCCGCACCGCGCGCTGCACCACGGGGTTGCCGCCCATCGCCTCGCGCAACTGCGCGTCATAGGATCGCGGCCAGTCGCCCGCCGCCATCGCCGATCCGCCGCTGCCCAGCGGCACGCGCGCGCCCTCGCGCCCGGCCTTTCGCCCGAACCACTTCATCACCGCCCTCCGCCTGATATCGAAAATCGCCGCCGCGCCGCCGCCGCGGGCTCAGAGCGTCCGGACCGCGCCCGGCGGACGCGGGTTGAGCAACAGCGCGTCGATCGCCCACACCGCCGCGTCGGCGCGGTCGGGCGATCGCCCCGGCCCGGCATAGCCGCCGCCCATCTGCAGCGCGCAAAGCTGGTCCTCGAGCTGCGGGAACGCGCCCGCGTGCCACACGCGCCCGGCCTCATAGAGCATCGCCACCGGCTCGGCGCGCACCGCCTTGCCGTGCCGCGCGTGCACCAGCCGCACGGGCAACCCCGCCTCGGCCGCCTTCAGCACGCTCGTCACCATCTTCCCGCCCTGGTTCGCCTCGGCGACCACCTGGTCGGCGGCGTGGCGCGCGGCACAGGCGGCGACCGCCCGCGCCCAGCGTTCGGGAACGCACGCCGCGACGCTCGCATCCTCCAGGATGTAACCATGGCCGTCGCGCCCGATCCCCGCCGCGACGATCCCGCATTCGTCGCCGGTCGCGCCCGCGGGCGGGTCGACCCCCACCACGATCCGCACCAGCTCGGGCGCCGCCGCCACGCGCCGCGCCTCGATCAGCGCGCGCGTCCACAACGCGCCCTCGACCTCCTCGATCAGCTCGCCGTCCAGCTCCTGCCGGCCCAGCCGCGTGCCCGCGAACTCGGCCTCCACCGCCGCGACGAACCCGGGCGCCAGCCACGGATTGTCGCGCGTCCGCCCGTGGGTCTCGACCGCGTCGGGCATCGCCATCACCCGCCGCAACAGCCGCACCGGGCGGGGCGTCGTCGTCACCAGCACGCGCGGCTGCGTCCCCAGCCGCAGCCCCAGCATCAGATTGTCCCACGCCGCGTCGCCGAACCGGCCCCATTTCGCCAGCTCGTCGCACCAGGCGACATGATGCTCCGGCCCGCGCAGTGCCTCGGGCGCGTGCGCCGAATAGACATAGCCGCGCGCGCCCGACGGAAAGCGCAGCTCGCCGCGCGTGCGGTTCCACCCGATCGCCTCGTCGTCGCGCGCCACCGCCAGCAGCCCGCTCGCCCCCTCGACCATCACGCGCCGCGCGTCGTCGAGCGTCGCGCCGACCAGCGCGATCCGCGCATCGGCGCGCCGCCGCGCATAGTCGCTCACCCATTCGGCGCCCGCGCGCGTCTTGCCGAAACCGCGCCCGGCGCGGATCAGCCACACGCGCCAGTCGCCCGGCGGCGGCCGCTGGCCGGCGTGCGCCCAGCGCGACCATCGCGTCGCCAGCTCGCGCTTGTGCACGACGGGCAGCGCCGCCAGCACCGCCTCGCGCGCCGCCTCGGGCAGCGCGGCCAGCGCCGCGACCGGATCGTCGCCCGCCACTGCCGCGTCCGCCACCGCCGCGTTCGCCACCACCGCGTCCGCCACCGCCCCGGCCGTCGCGCCGGGTCCGGCCGCGCCGCTCACCGCGCGCGTCCGCCCGGCCCCGCCAGCAGGCGGAGCTGTTGCCGCAGCAGCGCGTCGGTGTCCGCCGCGCTCACCCGCGGCGCGGGCATCGCGGCATCGCCGGCGCCGCGCGCCGCCGCGTCCGTCGGGCCGCGTTCGGCACGCGCCTCGCCCTGCCGCGCGCGGTGCCGCGCCAGCAACAGCATCGCCAGCGCATAATCGTCCTTGCCCGCCCGCGCGCCGCTCGCCGCGTCGGTGTCGAGCACCGCCAGCGTGCGCCGCAACAGCGCCTGTTCCAGCCGTTCATAGGCGGTCATCACCGCGATCGCCCATTCCCCCGCGAACGCCGGCTCGCGCCGCCGCAGCGTCTGGAAATAGGCCAGGCTCGATCCTGCCGCCGCGGCCGCCGCGACCGGATCGCCGCATTCGGTCAGCCGCGCCAGAAATCGCCGCGATTTCTTGACCATCCGGTCCTTGCGCCGCGCCGACACATCGACGCGCGGGCGCAGGTCGTCGCCCGACAACACAGGGTGCATCGCTCGCTCTCCCTATCGGCTGGACAGCAAAACGGGCCGAAAGGCGTCGCCGCCCCGGCCCGTTTCGATCTGCTGGCTGCGACCCGGCCCGACCGGCGCGAGTCGCAATTTCTCAGTGTTGCATAGCTGTACCGGATCAGCGTGACGATGTCAAGCGCTTTTATCCTATTTGGTTATCTGCTCACGCCCGCAGCGCGGCGAGCGCCGCCTCCCACGCCGCGACCTCGTCGTACCGGCGGGCATGGATGTTGGGCACGCCCGCGCTCGCCGCGGCCAGGTCGACCTCGACCGTCGCATCGTACAGAAAGCTCGCATTGCCGCTGATCGTGACGACGCGCTCGGCGCTCGCGCGGCCGCGCACCAGCCCGCCCTTGTTGAACACGCGCACCTCGGTCCCGAACGCGATCCGCCCGGTCAGCCCGGCAGCCAGCGTCGATGCCGCCATCGCGCTGCCGCAGCTGTCGGTCAGCCCGACGCCGCGCTCATAGGTGCGCACGAACAGCGCATCGGCGCCGCGCAGCTCGACGAACGACACGTTGGCGCGCGCCGGGATCAGCGCCGGCCCCGCCTCGCACCAGTCGCCCAGCGCGACCAGCGCCGCCTCGTCGACCGTCTCGACAAAACGGACCAGGTGCGGGTTGGGCATCGCGATCGCGGTAAAGCGCCCCGCATCGGGCAGCCCGGGGATCGCCGCGTCGATCACCGGCGCGTCGATGCCCACCAGCCCCACCGCCGCCGGCTCGATCGCCGCCGGCCCGGCGACGGTGCGGATCGTCACGACGCCCGGCGCGATCGGCGCCTCGCGCGCAACCTCGGCGGTGCTGGTTTTCAGCCGCACGCGCGCATGGTCGATCCCCAGCGCCTCGAACCCCGCGCGCGCGACGCAGCGCAGCCCGTTCAGGCACGTCTCGGCCTCGCTGCCGTCGGGGTTGAGCATCCGCATCCCGAACGCGCAATCGGCGTCGCCCTCGGTCAGCAACAGGATGCCGTCGCCGCCCACCGGCCCGTCGCGATCGGCGAGCGCGCGCGCCACCGCGCGCCATTCGCCGTCGCTCAGCCGCATCGCGCGCGCGTCGATCAGCGGAAAGTCGTTCCCCGAACCATGGCATTTGACAAAGGCGATCTGCATGGCGGCCTCTCTAGGCGGTCGCGCGGCGGAAGGAAACGGTCCGCATGGACAGGCCGCGCCCCGTCGTCCCGCCAACGCACGGCCCGGCGCAACGGCCCCCGCCTGCGCGCTCGGCGCGGGCGTGAACCCCGCGCCGTTCAGCCCTGTTCGAGCAGCGCGTCGGCCTCGCTCGCGCCGTCGCGGGCATCGGCGCGCTCGGCGATCGCGGCGGTCACCGCCACGTCCATCGTCACATTGCCCAGCGTGCGGACGATGTCGGGCAGCGTCTCGACCGCGACGAGCAGCGCCAGCGGCTCGACCGGCACGCCCATCACCACCGCGATCGGCGCGATCGAGCTGATATAGCTGATCGTGCCGGGCAGGCTCACCGCGCCCATCGTCGTCAGCGCCGCCGCCGCGACGCCCGCGGCAAGCTGCGTCGGCCCCAGCGGCACGCCGAATACATGGCCGACATAGATCGCGACCGCCAGGTTCATCGCCGGCCCGGTCGCACGGAACAGCGCGACCGCCAGCGGCAGCACCACGCCTGCGGTCGCGACCGGCACCTTCAGCGCCTCGGTGCCGCGCAGCATCGCGGGCAGCGAGGCGAGCGACGACTGGGTGCTGATCGCCACCGCCTGTGCGGGGCCGGTCGCGCGGATCAGGTCGCGCAGCCGCACGCGCCCGCCGATCACGCCGACCGGATAGGCGAGCGCCCAGACCAGCGCGCCCACCGCGCTCACGATCGCGACATAATGGAGCAGCGCGCCGAACGCGGCGGTGCCCGCGCGCGCGCCGACGGCATAGGACAGCGCGAACACGCCCAGCGGCGCCAGCCACAGCACCCAGGTGATGACGATCAGCATCGCGTCGGCCAGCGCGCGGAACACGCCGGTCAGCACCGTGCGCTGCTCCTCGGGCAGCCGCGTGACGGCAAAGGCGAACACCGTGGTAAAGACGATCAGCGGCAGGAACGCGTCGTTCGCCGCGGCGCTCACCGGGTTGACCGGGATCAGCGCGGTGATGAAGCTCGCGAACGACGGCATCTCGCCCGCGGGGGCCGCCGCGCGGAAGCTCGCGCGCAGCGCCGTCGTCGCGTCGTGCGACAGCGGCCACAGCTCGAGCAGCATCGGCGTGACCAGCCCGGCCATCGCCGACGTGCCCCACAGGATCGCCAGGAACGCCAGGATCGACCGCGTCGCCAGCCGTCCCGCGCGCGCCGCCTCGGCGGTCTGCGCGATGCCGGTGACGAGCAGCCCGACGACCAGCGGCACGATCGTCATGCGCAGCCCGTTGAGCCACATCGTGCCCACCGGCTCGATCGCGGCGGCCCAGCGCAGCGCCGCCTCGGGCGCCGCGCGCGCGGCGGCGATGCCCGCGACCAGCCCGATCACCAGCGAGACCAGGATGCGCAGCGGCGGCGAAAGTCGGCCGATCGTCAGGCGGACCGGCGAAAGAAGAACACGGATCGTTTGCGACATGCTCGCCCTTTGTGGTTTTCGCCGCTAGTACGACAGGCGCAAGCGGCCACAAGGGCGTGAGATTAAGGCTGATGGCAAGAAAATATTTCGGGACGGACGGAATCCGGGGGGCGACCAACCTCGCGCCGATGACGGCGGCGATGGCGATGAAGGTCGGCATGGCGGCGGGCGCGCATTTCCGGCGCGGCGATCACCGCCACCGCGTGGTGATCGGCAAGGACACGCGGCTGTCGGGCTATATGCTCGAAAACGCGATGGTCGCGGGGTTCACCAGCGTCGGCATGGACGTGGTGCTCGTGGGGCCGATGCCCACGCCCGCGGTGGCGATGCTCACCCATTCGATGCGCGCCGATCTCGGCGTGATGATCTCGGCGAGCCACAATCCGTTCGCCGACAACGGCATCAAGCTGTTCGGCCCCGACGGGTTCAAGCTGTCCGACGCCGACGAACTCGCGATCGAGGCGCTGATCGACGGCGACGTGCCGCTTGCCGCGTCGGCGGACATCGGCCGGGCGCGCCGGGTCGAGGACGCGCGCGGCCGCTACATCCATTTCGCCAAGTCGACCTTCCCCTCGGACCTGACGCTCGACGGGCTCAAGGTCGTGGTCGATTGCGCCAACGGCGCCGCCTATCAGGTCGCGCCCTCGGCGCTGTGGGAACTCGGCGCCGACGTCGTCTCGATCGGCGTCGAACCCAATGGCAAGAACATCAACGCGGGCGTCGGCTCGACCGCGCCCGACGTGCTGTGCGAAACCGTCGTGGCCAGCGGCGCGGCGATCGGCATCGCGCTCGACGGCGACGCCGACCGGCTGATCGTCGTCGACGAAAGCGGCCGCGTGATCGACGGCGATCAGCTGATGGCGCTCATCGCCACCGGCTGGGCGCGGCGCGGGCGGCTCGCGGGCGGCGGGCTCGTCGCGACGGTGATGTCCAATCTCGGGCTCGAACGCCATCTCGCGGCGCAGGGGCTCGGGCTCGTCCGCACCAAGGTCGGCGACCGCTATGTCCTCGAAAAGATGCGCGCCTCGGGCTACAATGTCGGCGGCGAACAGAGCGGGCACATCATCCTGTCGGACTATGCGACCACCGGCGACGGGCTCGTCGCCTCGCTTCAGGTGCTGGCGGAAATCGTCCGCGCGGGCGCACCCGCCAGCGAGGTGCTCCACCGTTTCGAACCGCTGCCGCAGTTGCTCAAGAATGTGCGCTTCAAGGGCGGCAAGCCGCTCGAGGACGATCGCGTCCGCGACGCCATCGCCGCGGCCGAGGCCGAACTCGGCGCGCACGGCCGCCTCGTCATCCGCGCCTCGGGCACCGAACCCGTGATCCGCGTCATGGCGGAGGGCGACGATCGCGGCCAGGTCGAGGCGATCGTCGATCGCGTGTGCGACGCGGTGCGCGCCGCCGCGGCCTGATCGCGCGGCTGGAACATTGGGACCGGACCCGGCGCGGCGCGACGCCGTCCGGGCGGCCCGGGTAGGGGAGTGACGATGCTCGAAATGCGGCCCGACTGCGAACGCTGCGGCACCGATCTGCCGGCCAATGTGCACGGCGCGTTCATCTGCTCGTTCGAATGTACCTTCTGCGCCGAATGCGCCGATGCGCTCGACGAACGCTGCCCCAATTGCGGCGGCGAGCTGATGGACCGCCCCACGCGCGTCGGCCAGGCGCTGCGCGATCATCCCGCCGCCACCGCCCGGCGCCATCAGGGGTAACGGCCATGACCGCACGCATCCTCATCATCGCCGGGTCCGATTCGGGCGGCGGCGCGGGCATCCAGGCCGATCTGCGCACCGTCACGATGCTCGGCGGCCATGCGATGACCGCGATCACCGCGATCACCGCGCAGAACACGCTCGGCGTCGATGCCGTCCATCCCGTCCCCACCGACATGGTGCTGGCCCAGATCGACGCGGTCGTGCGCGACATCGGCGTCGACGCGGTCAAGATCGGCATGATCGGCTCGGCGCGCACCGCCGCCGCGGTCGCCGAACGGCTCGCCGACCTGCCCGGCGTGCCGGTGGTGTTCGACCCGGTGATGGTCGCCTCCAGCGGCGCGGTGCTCGCCGACGAGGCGACGATCGCCGCGTTCGAACGGCTGATGGCGCGCGCCACCGTCGCCACGCCCAACCTGCCCGAGCTCGAGGCGCTCGTCCGCCGCCCGCTGATCGACGCCGCGGCCCAGCGCGCCGCCGCGCGCGCGCTCGCCGACGACCATGGCTGCGCGCTGCTGGTCAAGGGCGGCCACGTCCCCGGCCCCCAGGTCGTCGACCGGCTCTTTTCGGTCGATCCCGACGATCCGCCCGAAATCGAATGGAGCGATCCGCGCATCGACACGGTGCACAGCCACGGCACCGGCTGCTCGCTCGCCTCGGCGATCGCGTGCGGGCTCGCCGCCGAATGGGATCTGCCCGAAGCCGTCGGCCGCGCGCGCCGCTTCGTCCGCATCGCGATGCGCGAGGCGCCGGGGCTCGGCCGCGGCCACGGCCCGATGGGGCATCATTCGGTGCGGCTCGATCTCAACATGAGCTTCTTCGAACCGATGCTCAACCAGGTCACCGTCCCCGCCGACGATCTCGCCGCCAGCGAGCGCTTCTACCGCGTGCTCGGGCTGCGCCAGATCGTCCGCGCGCACCCGCGCTATGCCCGGTTCGAGGCCGAAGGCGGCGCCACCTTCTCGATCGAGGCGCGCGACGAGATGCCCGGCGGCCCCGTCACCTATTTCGAATGCGGCGATCTCGACGTCACCGTCGCCTATCTCCAGCAACAGGGCGTCCGCTTCGACCAGGAGCCGACCGACCGCAAATGGGGCTGGCGCGAGGCGCGGCTGCGCGATCCGGCGGGCAACGCGCTGTGCCTCTATCAGGCGGGCGAGATGCGCCGCTTCCCGCCGTGGCGGATCGACGCCGACGCATGACCGCCCCGCCCCGTCCCCGTCCCGGTTCGCGCCCGATGTCCGGCCTTCCCGATTTCAGCTTCGAACGCCGCCACGCCGGCCCCGTGGTGGGGGTCGACGAGGCCGGGCGCGGCCCGCTCGCCGGTCCCGTCGTCGCGGCGGCGGTGCGGCTCGATCCCGATTGCCTGCCCGACGGCATCAACGATTCAAAGGCGCTCACCGCCGCCCGCCGCGCCCGCCTCGCGGCCGAGCTGCTGCGCTGCGCCCGGGTCGGCATCGGCATCGCCACGGTCGAGGAGATCGATTCGCTCAACATCCTGTGGGCGTCGATGCTCGCGATGCGCCGCGCGGTCGACGCGCTCGGCTTCGCGCCGGCGATGGTGCTCGTCGACGGCAATCGCTGCCCCGACTGGCCGCACCCCAGCGAGGCGATCGTCGGCGGCGACGCGCGCTGCCTCTCCATCGCGGCGGCGTCGATCGTCGCCAAGCATCATCGCGACACGCTGATGATCGAATATGACGCGCGCTATCCCGGCTATGGCTGGGCGAGCAACAAGGGCTATGGCGCCCGCGCGCATCAGGAGGCGCTGCGCCGCCTCGGCCCCACCCCGCTCCACCGGCGCAGCTTCGCGCCCGTCGCGCAGGCGGAGCTCGATTTCGGCCCGGCGATCCGCGCCGCCGAATAGCGCGCGCCCCGGCGCCACCGCCCCACCCGAGCACCCCGCGCCCCGGCGCCGCCGCCCTCCGGCATTTTGCGCATCGCCGGGGGTGGCGCCGCCCCGGCCAATCGGTTAACGCCCGCTCCCCGCGCAAAACCGCCGGACTGAGTCTTTTTTGCAACACCACCAGCGCTTGAGCCTGTGGATAAGCTGTTGACTCAATATCTGGTTGCGCGCCGCGCCGTTCGGCCCGTTGCGGCCGCTTTGCGCCGGGACTCGCGGATTCCCGCGCAAAACCGGCGTCTTGACGGCGGACTCGCCACCCGACGAATAGGCTGTTCTTCAACAGGGAGTTCGGTCGCGATGGGGGTGTTGGAAAAGGTTAAGGCGCGGACGCGCACGGCGATCGGACCGGCGATCGAACCGGCGGCGCTGCTGCCGCTCGACACCATCCTGATGCGCGACTGTGTCGAGGCGATGCGCTCGCTGCCCGACAAGTCGATCGACCTGATCTTCGCCGACCCGCCCTATAATCTCCAGCTCGGCGGCGACCTCTATCGCCCCGACGGGAGCCAGGTCGACGCCGTCGACGACGATTGGGACAAGTTCGACACCTTCGCCGCCTATGACGCCTTCACCCGCGCCTGGCTGGCCGAGGCGCGCCGCATCCTCAAGGACGACGGCACGATCTGGGTGATCGGCAGCTATCACAACATCTTCCGCGTCGGCACCGCGGTGCAGGATCTGGGCTTCTGGATCCTCAACGACATCATCTGGCGCAAGGCGAACCCGATGCCCAATTTCAAGGGCACGCGCTTCACCAACGCGCACGAAACGCTGATCTGGGCGTCGAAGGGCGAAAAGGCGCGCTACACCTTCAACTATCGCTCGATGAAGACGCTCAACGACGAGCTTCAGATGCGCTCGGACTGGGAGTTCCCGATCTGCGGCGGCCAGGAACGGCTCAAGAAGGACGGGGTCAAGGTTCACCCGACGCAAAAGCCCGAGGCGCTGCTCTATCGCATCCTGCTCGCCTCGACCAAAAAGGGCGACGTCGTGCTCGATCCGTTCTTCGGCACCGGCACCACCGGCGCGGTCGCGCGGCGTCTCGGCCGCCGCTGGATCGGGATCGAGCGCGAGCCCGGCTATTGCGAGGCGGCGCTCGAACGCATCGCCGACGCGCTGCCGCTCGACGAATCGGCGCTGACGACGATGCAGGCGCCCAAGGCCGCGCCGCGCGTCGCCTTCGGCCAGCTCGTCGAAAACGGCTATCTCGCCCCCGGCACCGTCCTCACCGATTCGCGCCGCCGCTTCCAGGCGATCGTCGGCGCCGACGGCTCGCTGCGCGCGGGCACCGCCACCGGCTCGATCCACAAGCTCGGCGCGACGCTTCAGGGCGCGCCCTCGTGCAACGGCTGGACCTTCTGGCACTTCGAAGCCGACGGCACCCTCCAGCCGATCGACGCCCTCCGCCAAACCTACCTCCTCGCGACCCAGCCCTGACGGGGGCGGCGGGCGAGGCGTCCTCATCGCGTCCGCCCGCCAGCGCACCTATCGGAATATAGCGCCCCCAAGAAAATCCTATCATCTCAAGCAGCTCGCGACTGCCCCTCACGCCATAATCAAACCACGGCCTTCGGCTTCAGCAAAGCAATCAGGCCGACAATGCGCGCGATCTTTACGATTTCTGTCCCTAATTCGGCAATTAGATGAGCAGTCGGATGATATTTTAAGCGCTCACGGCTAACAGATTGCTCGTTAAGATGAACAAAATCTATTGATTTTGCTTCTTCGGCTTTACCCCTTCGCCTGCACCAGCCTTTCGAATCCACGAGAACGCAAGCTTGTAACCGAGCTCGTCTTTGATATGGCGAGCAGCCTGACGGAACGCGATGAGGCTGAAGAATGGGAGCTTCGGTTCCTTCCCGTGAGTGGTGTTCGCTAGTACACCGAACACAACCTTGAAGTCCCCAGGGCTCCACTCGGCACCCTCTGCCGGGATTAACGCCGCGTAATCAGCGCGGCCGAGCTGCCCTTCGATCAATTTACGAAACTCCGCCCGAAACACACTATCTCGCTTGAACGTGACCGCTGAAACAAGTCCCTGATTGAACAAATGACTCAGCCTTGACGAAGCGGTCTTGTCTTTCACATGGACGAATCGCCTATCCCTGCCCAAAAAATCGCAAACTTCAATCGAAGAAGATGCACCACTTGGCTTGACAAGCTTTCGGTCGAGACAGAGCATTTCTTCTTTAGAAGCTGAGAGACGCTCATTGTAGCGCTCCTCATTTTCTCCTGCGTTGGCTTCAGGAAGCTCCACCTTTTCAGCCTGATCAAAAAATGCCTGTACCTCTTTGGCCAGATCATCAGCGATTCGATACCATCTCCCACCAGATAGCACATAATTAGCTTCGTCAAGCTGCGCTTCAAACACCAATGATTCATGTATCGGCCAGCTATTTCCGATAATTTGCCCCGTATCGTCACACTCTTGAATGGTGTGAGCCCTTAAACAATCCGGAGTAATATCGGTTAGTCCTCTTTTCTTGAGGCCGCTCAGATAATGCTCGATCTCAAGATCTGGAAAAATTTCTCTCAGGCCAAAACCTCTGAAGCGGACCCAGCCAAGCTTTTCGGGATCATAAATTGATGGATAAGCTAATGCGATATCATCAGCCCGCCCCAACCCGGCTGAAAGTGCGTTCGTAAGCGCCTTCGCCAATTCCTCATCTAATTTCGCAATTTGGTCGACTTCCCTAACGTGCCGAATATGATCAATCCAGCCAAACTCCTTTTTATAATCCTCTGCAAAATATAACTTAAGCGATTCCGAACATATTTTCGGAAGATCCTCTAACATAACTTTACGTCGCACCGTGAGCGCGTCCGCACCGGATACTTTTGAAGCGAACAACTTGTCTTTTGGCTCGCCATGCAGCCCGCGCACAATATCACGCTCAGGATCAATGTCAAAAATAGTATGCTCTGAACTACGGCTAGCCTGCGACCTACGGCTAACAGTATTACTGTCTGGCGTTCGGATATCAGCACTTTTGAGCTTCGTGTGATCAACTGAATTGAGAACAACTTTGAGACCAAAATCCTGCTCTATCACGGCAGGATCTAGTTTGCTGTGCCCCAATCCAAATGCGATCGCGAACCACCGATTTTCAACGTGAAGAAAAACAAGCCCATACGCGAATCGCTGATAGAGGCTTTCCCTCTCCTCGTCTTTCAGTGCGAGCAAATCAGTCCACGATGGCGGATTACCGCCAACATGCCCCGTAACGATCTTGGCTCCTTCGAAGGCTGGCCAGGGACGGAGAATCACACCTTCTCTAACTGCGTCTTCGGGCTGCTTGCCGTCTCGAAGCAGACGGACTGTGATGCTCCGTGTCTTCTCAATCATATTCGCTCCTTTCCATATTTTTGAAGCGATATTTTGATAACCTCAAGTATATATGTTCATTCACCGTGCCGTTGCGGAACAGCCAAGATGGAGAGCCTCGACCGTGGCCATCGGTCGTCTTCGGGCTTGCTCGACAGCAGCTCCGTCCTGAGAATCTGCATTGCGCTCCGCAAGATTGAGCGAAGGCAGATGCGCTGCATCATCGTCTATGGCAGATCATTTCTTGTGCGGCGGGGTTGTATTTACGGACGCCCTTCCCCCGCCGCCGCGCTTCGCCCTAGAAGGCGGGCGTGATCGATCTTCCCGCCGCTGCCCGCCTCTATCTGCGTCCCGTCCGCTTCGTCGACACGCCCGTCGGGGATGACGGTGCGGTGGCGCGGCTGGCGGGGGGGCTGCGCTGGTTTGCGGGTTACGAACTGATCGCGGCGGTCGACGGGCGGCGCGTCGTTCAGCGCACGCTGCCCGTCGCCGCGGTCGCCGACGATCCGCGGCTCGCGCCGATCGCGACGGCGATCACCGCGCCGCGCGCGCCGCTGACGCTCGGGTCGCGCGTGCTGCGCTTCGACCAGCCGCAGGTGATGGGCATCCTCAACGTCACGCCCGACAGCTTTTCCGACGGCGGCCGCCATCACGGCGATGCCGCGGCGGCGGCGCAGGCGGGGATGGACCTGGCGATCGCGGGCGCCGCGCTGCTCGACATCGGCGGCGAATCGACGCGGCCCGGCGCGGAGACGGTGTGGGAGGGCGACGAGATCGCGCGCGTCGTCCCCGTCGTCGAACGGCTCGCGGCGGCGGGTGCTGCGATTTCGGTCGATACGCGCAAGGCGGCGGTGATGGCGGCGGCGCTGGGCGCGGGCGCGCATCTCGTCAACGACGTGTCGGCGCTGCTCTATGACGATCGCGCGCTCGAAACCGTGGTGCGCGCGGGGTGCCCGGTGGTGCTGATGCACGCGGGCGATCCGCGCAACGGCGCGGCGGGCGCGGGCGGCTATGCCGATCCGCTGCTCGACGTCTATGACTGGCTGGCCGCGCGCGTCGATGCGGTGGCGGCGGCGGGGGTGCCGCGCGCGCGCATCCTCGTCGATCCGGGGATCGGCTTCGGCAAGTCGCTGGCGGACAATCTTGCGCTGATGAACGGGCTGGCGCTGTTCCACGGGCTCGGCTGTCCGGTGCTGCTCGGCGCCAGTCGCAAGCGGATGATCGGCGCGCTGTCGAACGAGGCGCCGGCCGATGCGCGGCTGGGCGGGTCGCTCGCGCTCGCGCTCAAGGGGGCGAGCCTGGGGGTTCAGCTCGTCCGCGTCCATGATGTGTTCGAAACGGTGCAGGCGCTGCGCGTGTGGCGCGGGATGCAGGACGCGGCGCTCGTCGCGCGCTGACGGCACCGGGGGCCTGGGCGCGGGTCTGGCGGGCGCCCGGGCGTTCGGGTTCGGGCGGGACGGCGGTGAACGGGCGGACGGCGCGGCGCGTCAGGCGGCGCTCTGGTCGATCCCCAGCTCGCCCAGCTTGCGGTACAGCGTTGACCGGCCGATCCCCAGCCGGCGCGCCACTTCGGTCATGCGGCCGCGATAATGGCCGATCGCCAACCGGATCACGTCGGCCTCGATCTCGTCGAGCGCGCGCAGGTTGCCGTCGGGGCGGAACAGCGTGATGCCCGCGCTGCCGCTGGCGTGCGGCGGGGCGGGCGGCTGTTCGGGGCGGCCGAGCGCGAGCTGCGCGATCTGCGGGAAGTCGGCGCGGGTCAGCCCGTCGCCGTCGCACAGCACTGCCGCGCGGAACAGCGCGTTCTGGAGCTGGCGGACATTGCCCGGCCAGTCATAGGCGGCAAGCAGCGTCAGCGCGTCGTCGGTGATGCCCAGCGGGCGCAGCCCCGGCTGCTCGGCGATCCGCGCGAGCAGGTGGCGGGCCAGTGCGGGAATGTCGGCGGCGCGTTCGCGCAGCGGCGGGATCGCGACCTGGACGACGTTCAGCCGGTAATACAGGTCCTCGCGGAACCGCCCCGCCTCGACCTCGGCGGCCAGGCTCTTGTTGGTCGCGGCGATCACGCGGACATCGACCTCGCGGGCGTGGCGCGCGCCGATCGGCTGGATCTCGCCCGTCTGGAGCAGGCGGAGCAGTTTGACCTGCGCCTCCATCGGCATTTCGCCGACTTCGTCGAGAAACAGCGTGCCGCCATCGGCTTCCTGGAAACGGCCGATCTTGCGTTCGAAAGCGCCGGTAAACGCCCCCTTTTCGTGCCCGAACAGCTCGGATTCGACCAGATTTGCGGGAATCGCCCCGCAATTGACGATCTCCATCGGGCGTTTGGCGCGCGGGCTGGCGGCGTGGATCGCCTCGGCGATCACCTCCTTGCCGACGCCGCTCTCGCCTTCGATCAGCACGGGGACGCGCGCGCGCGCCGCCTTGGCCGCGATCGCCAGCGCGGCGCGGAATTGCGGCGCGGCGCCGACAATCTCGTCAAACCCCAGATTTGCCGAGAGTTTTTCGGTCAGCGGACGCAGCTCGCCGGCGCTCTTGCCGCCCGTCGCCGCCTCCAGCGCGGCGAGCAGCCGTTCGGACGCCAGCGGCTTGACCAGGAAATCGGTCGCCCCGGCGCGCATCGCGCTCACCGCCGACGCCACCGATCCGTTCGCCGTCAACACCAGAATCGGCAATTGCGGCCGCCGCGCCCGCAATTCCCCGATCAGCTCCGCGGCATCCGAATCGGATGTCGCATAATCGAGCAACACCGCGTCGAGCGCCATGCCGTCGGGAGTGCCGAGCGTCGCGATCGCCGTCTCGCCCTCACCGGCGAACAGCGTTCGCCAGCCGCGGCGCGCGGCAATCGCCGCCACCAGCCGGCGCTGCGCAGGCTCATCGTCGATCAGCATCAGGAGGCGCTGGCCGTTCCGCGTCATCCCCGTTCCGTGTCCTCACTGTCCCGTTTCAGGTCGATTGTTACGCAACATCGGTAAAGGGCAACTTAAACGCACGCACAATGCTTGTTTGCAAGCACGGGCTTGAGAGGAATCGTTGCGCCCGATACAGTTTTTGACGAGCGGTGCGGCAAGGGACAAGAGCGCATGGCAAATACGGGAGAGCAGGGCGCGGATCTGCGCGGCCATCAGGAGACATTCAACGGGTTTACCCGTTTGATGAAATGGGGAACCCTCGTGGTTTTCCTCATTGCGGCACTGGTGGTTTTGCGGATCGCTAGCTGACGTGAAGATCGCAGTCCTCAAGGAAACCGCCCCGGGCGAGCGTCGCGTCGCCGCGACTGCCGAAACGGTGAAGAAATTCGTTGCGCTCGGCGCAACCGTCGCGGTCGAGGCCGGCGCGGGCGAATCGGCGTCGGTGGCCGACTCGGACTATGCCGCCGCCGGCGCTGCGGTGGGCTCGCGCGAATCGGTGCTTGCGGGCGCCGACATTCTGCTCGGCGTCCAGGGCCCCGATCCCGATTCGCTTGCTGGCGCGCCTGCGGACGCCTGGCTCGTCGCGGGGCTCAACCCGTTTGGCGATCGCGACCGCGTCGATCGCTATGCGGCGCTGGGGCTCGAGGCGCTGGCGATGGAGCTGATGCCGCGAATCACCCGCGCGCAGTCGATGGACATCCTGTCGTCGCAATCGAACCTGGCCGGGTACAAGGCGGTGCTCGACGCGGCGAACGAATATGGCCGCGCCTTCCCGATGATGATGACGGCTGCGGGCACGATCTCCGCCGCACGCGTCTTCGTGATGGGCGTGGGCGTCGCGGGGCTCCAGGCGATCGCCACCGCGCGCCGGCTGGGTGCCCAGGTCTCCGCCACCGACGTGCGCTCGGCGACCCGGGAACAGATCCTGTCGTTGGGCGCCAAGCCGATCTTCGTCGAAAATGTCGCGGGAATCGAAGGCGAGGGCTCGGGCGGCTACGCGACCGAGATGAGCGACGCGTACAAGGCTGCGCAGGCCGAGCTGGTCTCGTCGCACATCGCGAAGCAGGACATCGTCATCACCACCGCGCTCATTCCGGGTCGCGCCGCGCCGCGGCTGATCAGCGACGCCCAGGTGGCAACGATGCGGCCGGGCAGCGTCATCGTCGACCTCGCCGTCGAACAGGGCGGTAATGTCGAAGGATCGGTACCGGGCGAGATCGTCGAGCGGCACGGCGTCAAGATCGTCGGCCATCGCAACGTGCCCGGGCGGCTTGCCGCCGACGCCTCGGCGCTGTTCGCGCGCAACCTCTACAATTTCCTCGCAGCCTTCTGGGACAAGGAAGCCGGGCGTCCGGTGCTGCTCGAAGGGGACGAGATCGGCGAGGCGATTCGGCTGACGCGCAAGGGGCAGGTCGTGCACCCAAGGCTGGTCGCATGACGCTGCCCCGCCCCGCGATCCGGCGCGTCTATCTGGCCGGCCCCGACGTCTTTCTGGGCAATGCCCGCGCGGTGGCACGCGCCAAGATCGACGCCTGCACCGCGCGCGGCATCGTCGGCCTGTTTCCCTTCGACATCGACGGGACACCTAGCGCCGGGGGCGGCTTCGACGACGGCGTGGCGATCTGCCGCGCCAATTTCGCACTGATGCGCTCGGCCGATGCGATCCTGGCCAACTGCACGCCCTTTCGTGGCGCGCACGCCGATGTCGGTACGGCCTTCGAACTGGGCTTCTTTGCCGCGCTCGGTCGGCCGGTCTTTGCCTATTCCGCGGATTCGCGCGATGCCGCGACCCGCAGTCGCACCATGCTCGGCCTCCCCGCCGATGCGGCGGCCGATCGCTCGGGTGCCGCGATCGAGGATTTCGGCCATCCCGACAATCTGATGCTGTCGGGGGCCGCGGCGCTGACCGGTGGACACTGGACCAGCATCGACGAACCCGATCCCGCGGCCATGGCGGCCTTTCACCTGTGCCTCGATGCTATCGTCGCATGGAACGGAGCCGCTGCCGCTTAACCATTTTTGACGAACAAGGGGGCGCCATGGACTTTATCTCGATCCTGTCGATCTTCGTTCTGGCGTGCTTCGTCGGCTATTACGTCGTCTGGTCGGTCACGCCGGCGCTGCACACCCCGCTGATGGCGGTGACCAACGCCATCTCCTCGGTCATCATCGTCGGCGCGCTGATCGCCGCGATGGCCGGCGGCGCAGGCATCGCCAAATGGCTGGGGCTGATCGCGGTGGCGCTCGCATCGGTGAACATCTTCGGTGGCTTTGCCGTCACCGAGCGGATGCTCGCGATGTACAAGAAGAAGGAGCGCTGACATGCCCGAGGCTGCTCCTGTGAACGCTTGGGTCGCACTCGCCTATCTAGTCGCAGGGATCTGCTTCATCCTAGCGCTGCGCGGCCTTTCGAGCCCGGCGACCAGCCGACGCGGCAACCGGCTGGGCATGATCGGCATGGGTCTGGCGGTGATCACGACGCTGATCACCCATGACATTGCGAGCCCCGTCGAGCTCGCGATCGCAATCGTCGCGGGCGGCGCGGTCGGCTTCGTCACCGCACGTCGGATCGCGATGACGGCGATGCCGCAGCTGGTCGCCGCCTTCCACTCGCTCGTCGGCCTGGCGGCAGTGCTCGTCGCCTGTGCAGCCTTCCTCAATCCGGCCGCGTTCGGCATCGCCGACCTGGTCGTGCCGCTGATCGGTCAGCCGTTCCAGGCGATCCATCCGGTCAGTCGCGTCGAAATGGGCCTGGGCGTGGCGATCGGTGCGATCACCTTTTCGGGATCGGTCATCGCCTTCCTCAAGCTCAACGGCAATATGAGCGGCAAGCCGATCCTGCTCCCCGGGCGCCATCTGCTCAACCTTGCCGTGCTGGCCGCGATCCTGGGGCTCGTCGGCTATTTCGTGACCGACCAGTCGCCCTGGGTATTCTGGACGATCACCGCGCTCAGCTTTGCGATCGGCTTCCTGCTGATCATCCCGATCGGCGGGGCCGACATGCCCGTCGTGGTGTCGATGCTCAACAGCTATTCGGGCTGGGCCGCCGCGGCGATGGGGTTCACGCTGCACAATTCGGCGATGATCATCACCGGTGCGCTGGTCGGCAGTTCGGGTGCGATCCTCTCGTACATCATGTGCCGTGCTATGAACCGCAGCTTCCTCAGCGTGATCGCCGGGGGATTCGGCGGGGACGCTGGCGGGGGCGCCGGCGCGGCGGCGGCGATCGACCGCCCCTGGAAGCGCGGTTCGGCCGACGACGCGGCATTCCTGATGTCGCAGGCAGAACAGGTCATCATCGTTCCCGGCTATGGCATGGCGGTGGCGCAGGCGCAGCACGTGCTGCGCGAGATGGCCGACAAGCTGAAGGCGCACGGCGTTCGCGTGAAATATGCGATCCACCCCGTCGCGGGCCGGATGCCGGGACATATGAACGTCCTGCTCGCCGAGGCAAACGTGCCCTATGATGAAGTGTTCGAACTCGAGGACATCAACTCCGAGTTCGCTCAGACCGACGTCGCCTTCGTGATCGGTGCCAACGACGTGACCAATCCGGCCGCCAAGACCGACAAGTCGTCACCGATCTACGGCATGCCGGTGCTCGACGTTGAAAAGGCCAAGACCGTCCTGTTCGTGAAACGCAGCATGGGCGGCGTCGGCTATGCCGGTGTCGACAATGAAGTCTTCTATCGCGACAATACGATGATGCTGCTTGCAGACGCGAAGAAGATGGTTGAAGATATCGTCAAGGCGCTGGAATAGCGTTGTAATTTCGCAGGCCTCAGGACCGGCGTCGCATTCGCGCGTGGGCAATCGGCTCCACAATGGATGCGCTCGCCCGGCCCGGGCAGACGGGTCGCCCGATAACCTCCGGAACGGAGGAAACAGGACTCAATCGTTCGGGATGCTGCGGCATCGACCGAACCGGGGCGGGGGATCCGATGGCATCAAGCGAAAGCCTAGCGGCAACGATCTTCGATTATGATCTCACTCCCTCGGCGCTGATCCTCGCGCATCGGACGGCACGCCGGGCGTTACTGGAAGCGGCGGGGGACACAGCCGGCTTCCGCATCCTCGCGAGCGGCGCGTTCGAAGAGGTCGCGTCGCTGTTGAGCGCGGCGGCGGCGGCCGACCTCGCGGTGCTCGATTGCACCGGCGCTGCCCCGGATGCCGTCGCCGCGATGATGCACCGGGTGCTTCCGCTGACCGAAAAGGAGCATCCGGCGTGGATCGTCGCCGTCGATCGCGACCAGATCGACGCGATCGCACCGCTGCTGGGCCATCCGCGCTGCCAGATCCTTTGCGAGGAAAGTGCTGCAGACCGGCTTGCCGCGCTCACGCTGGCGCGTCGACGCGCACCCCTGCGATTCCGAGACGTCGGACGCGATCCCGATGCGCGGCAGCTGCGCGCGCTGAGCGAGGATATTGCACGAATCGCCGACGCGCTGCTGCGCCTGACCGAAGACGCGACCGCGCCGGAACCGCTACGGATGCGCGCGCCAGGCACCGGCTATCGGGGCCCCGAGGGCGATCGGCGGGACGGCACCGGACCGGCGGACGGCATCGACGCCGCAACGGTACGCGGCGTCATCCGCGCGCGGCGGCTGCGTAGCCAGTTTTTCGGCGAGGATCTGTTCGCCGATCCCGCCTGGGACATGCTGCTCGACCTGTTCGCGGCGACGCTCGAAAACCGCCGCGTTTCGGTGTCGAGCCTCTGCATCGCCGCCGCCGTTCCTCCGACGACCGCGCTGCGCTGGATCGGTACGCTGCACGATGTGGGCCTGTTCGAACGCCAGGCTGATCCCCACGATCGACGCCGCGCTTATATCGGCCTTACCGAGCGCGCGCTCGATGCCATGCGCGCCTATACCGGGGCGCTGCGCAATGCCGGGCTAGGGCTTGTATGACACACCCGAAATACCGCGAGCCGTCGGTTGGTGGACGCCCATTTTCGACGTGACAGCAAGCGCCCTTGCGACTAGCTAGCGGCGACCGGGCGGTTAGCTCAGTTGGTAGAGCATCTCGTTTACACCGAGAGGGTCGGCGGTTCGAGCCCGTCACCGCCCACCACCGCGACAGGCTGTGCCGGCACGGCGTCGCAGATCAAACCGCTGCAGATCACGCCGCAGCCCTGCGCAATTCCCCCAGCACGACGGCCGCGCCCCGGCGTCCGGGACGCGGCCATGGTCACGAAGCCGCGATCAGTTCAGTTTGAACGTCGGCGTGCCGTTGGCATAGTTCAGCACGACGAACGAGTTGTCGCACACATTGATGTTCGACCACACTGCCGAGGCGCCGTCGTCGAACGTCGCCTTGACGTCGACCTTGCATTCGGCACCCTTGTCGAAATGCACCGTCGTGCGAACGCCGTTCTTCAGCACCGCCTCGCGCTTCTGGTCGGGGTCGACCTTGTTCGCCTGCCACTTGCCCGATCCGGCGGCGCCCACTTCGATCGTCTTGATCCCCTTGCCGGTGTTGTTGGTGAGGACGAAGTCCCAGTCTTCGGCCATGGCGGGCGCGGCGAGCGCAAAGGCCGCAATCGCCGGAATGATCGTTGCGCGGACAATCTTGTTCATTGTTTCCTCCTGCGCGCCGCAGACTGCGCCCGCACCCGTTCCGGGGCAAGTGCGTAGTGGTCCCGATGGACCGCGGCCACGACGCGCAAAGCCGCGCCCCGGCAGCAGGCTACAGCGTCCGCACAAGCCGCGCCGCGGCGGCGATCCAGGGCGGGTCGGCAACGACCTGTTGCCGCGTGCCGCTGCCCAGCGGCAGCAGATGCAGCTTGCCCTGCTCGCGACCGATCAGCCGGCCGAACAGGAAACGTCCCGCCGGACGCGGCACCAGCACGTCGCGGTTGAGCGCGCTGACGAAGGCGTCGGGCACCAGGCGGATGCACCAGATCTCGTCACCCGCACGATAATCGCCGACGCTTCCCGTCACCGTGACCGCCACGGTGCCCGGCGTCACGCGCGGCGGCACCAGTTCGGCGGACCGGCGCGGTGCATGCGCACCCAAGGGGTCGAGCGTCGCCGCAACCGCAATTTCGGGTCGATCGGGCATTTTCACCAGATCTGCTGCATCGACTCCAAGTGCATCGGCGATACGGTTGAGCCAAACGACCGAAACCGTGCGCGTTCCTGTTTCCAACCGGCCAATCGTCTGCGCAGTCGTCGGCGGACTGCACCGCTGCGCAACTTCTTCCAGCGTCAGCCCCTTGGCCCTGCGTACTTCGCGAATGGCCGTGATCATAACGCGGCTCCTAACCGGATGGGTTTTTTAACTTTCCTACATGCCGGCGCCCGTGGCAAGAGCGACGTGTCGAGAACAAATGGAGAACTCTATGCGCGTCCCTCCTCATGCGCACCGTTCGACCGGCAACAACGCCGCGAGCCCTTCGAAAGCCGCGCGGCCGCGTCGCAATGTGCACGAGTCTCCGTTGCGCTGGCTGCATGCGCATGGCCATCTGGCTCCCGGCCAGTTCGCGGCGGGCGAGCGGCTGCGCGCCGACTATGAACGCGCCGCACTCGCGCCGCGCGTGACGATGCGCTGGGACGGAACGCCGCCGCAGCGGGGGCGCCGCGGCGCGCCTGATCCCGCAGAGGCAACGCATGCCCAGATCGCCGCACGCGACCGGCTGCACGCTGCGCTCGATGCCGCCGGCCCCGGGCTGAGCGACATTTTGTGGCGGGTGGTCTGCGCCGGCGAAAGCCTCGTCAGCGCCGAGCGCGGGCTCGGCTGGCCCAGCCGCGCCGGCAAGCTGGTGCTCGGCATGGCGCTCGACCGGGTCGCCCGCCACTATGCCCTCGATGCGCCTCCCGCCGCCAGGAAGCGGTTATAGGCCCAGCCGATCGCGATCAACGCCAACCCGAGCCCGAGGAAAGACAGGATCCGAAGCACGCCGTCGAGCGCCGCCGCGTCGATGAGGAAGACCTTGAGCGTCGCTGCCGTCAACAGGACTAGCCCCATCGTCCGCAGGTCGCGTGCGCCCGCCCGGATGCCGCGCGCCAGCCAGACGATCGCGATGGCAAGCAGGATCGCCGAATAGCCGCCATTTTCCAGCGTGCTGATCGGCCCCGTCATCTGGCTGCCGCGTGCCGCCTGACGCACCGTCGCCACGCCCGCGGCGAGCGTCACGGCGGCCGCGGCAATCCGAACCGGCCGGCCGCCGCGAAGGCTCCAAAGCCACGCGGCGGCAGCCGCGAAGTGAAACGTGGCGAGGTTGAACAGCGGGATCGCGCCGACGCGCTGCGCGACCCAGAAGGGCGCAGCAACACCCAGATCGAACCACAGCAGCCGGGCAACGCCCAGCCCCAGGAGCGCCCGGCCTAGCGGCACCGCACGCGCGCGCCGCAATGCCACCCAACCGGCGCCGAGCAGCACCTGCGTGAACAACGCGCGTTCCGCAAAGCCCCAGGCGACGAACCGCTCGGGGGTGGTGATCGCCAGCACCTGCTTGCCAAGCACATAGAGGATGGCCAGCGTCACCACGCCGGCCATCGGGCCCAGCACGCCCATCGTGCGGCCGCGCCGATATCGATCGCCAAGCACCACCAGTGCCACGATCGTCGGTGCCGCAAGGCTACGCAGCATGGTGCTCGCAGGCGGCAGCAACGGCGCGACCAGCATCGTGCCCTCGATCGACCGCATCATCGCGGCAAACAGGGCGGCAAGCGGCACCACGCCCGCGAGCAGGGCGACGCCATAGGCCAGCACGGGAAGCGGTGCGAGTGCGCGCTCGTCACGATAACGCGCCCAACCCGCCAGCGCCGCCATCGCAAGCGCGATCGGCACCGACAGCCAGGCGTCGGGCAGCAACTGGCCGCTCCCCAGCCCGATTGCCAACGCCGTCGCCAGCGCTGCCGTCTGGGCCAGGCTCGCGCGGTCGCTCGCCCGCGTCACCCACGCAATTCGGGCACAGGCGATCGCCGCGATCAGGTCGAGCGCCGCCCAGCCGGGCTGCCCCAGCCGTTCGAACGCAAGGGCCTGCGCGACGACGAGCGGACCGATCGCGCCGCCGATCGCAACGAACGCCCAACGCGGATCGCGGCGGGCAAGCCATTGCCCTGCGCCGCCGAACAACAGCGCAGCCAACGGCGTTGCAGTCAGCGTCATTCCCGGCCGGCCCCCGATCAGCGCCACGCCCTCGATCACGACGACGAGCGCCAAGGCTCCTTGCACCGCCGGCAGGTAGAGCGGCACCCGCCAGGCAAGCAGCAGCGTCGCCGCAGCAAGAACGAGATAGAAACTCCACGGCGTCATGCCGAAATCGAGCTGCGGCGCCAGCAGCGTCAGCTGGATCAATCCGATGACCAATGGCGCGATCCGGATCGCGCCGCGCGTGACCCCGGCCGCCGGCAACGCCGCACTCGCACCCGCCGCCAGCAGCATCGTGAACAGCCCCAGCGCGGTCAGATCGCTCGCACGGCCGGTCAGCACCGCCAGCAGAAAGCTCGTCCAGCCAAAGCCGGCAACACTCGCCGCCAGCGCCAGCCAGCCCCAGCCGCGATGGATCGCCAGCCCGAACAGCGCGGTGACGAACAGCGCCAGATAGACCGTCAGTGCGCCGATTCCCGCCGCATCGAACCCCGCCACCAGCGGCGCGAGGAAACCTCCGACCAGCGCCATGATCGCCGTCGGCGGCCCATGACGAAGCGAAAGCGCCAGCGCCGCCGTCGTTACCGCCAGCACACCGGCGAAGCCGCCAAGCGGCGAAACCAGATGATACAGTGCTGCCGCGAGGTAGAGTGTGCCGTAAAGGCTGGCGACCCCCGCCCCCGCCAGCACCTGGCCTATGCGCGCGTCGTCGCGGGTCGCCGGGGCACGACGGGCGATCTCGCTGCCACCCACCAGCGCAATGCCGAACAGCGCCGCGATCAACGTCCGCGCCGCGGGGCCCAGCCATCCCGCCTCGATCGAATATCGCACCAGGAAAAATCCGGCGAGCACCAGCGCAACGCCGCCGATCCAGACCGGCAAGCGGCCGCCGATCATCACCTCGATCCCCGGCCGTGTAACAGTCGGCGGTTCTGCCGTCGGCGCTGGCGGCGCTTCGACCGGCACTGCAAGCGCCGGCTGGGCAGCAACCGGTTGCGGGGAAAGATCTACTGCGGGGGCGAGCGGCTGCGCAGCGACAGGATGGGCGACGTCCTCCCGGGCAATCTCCGCCGCGCGGTCGCCGGGCGAGGCGGACACCTCCCGCCGGTCACGCACAATTGCCTTGATCTCGGTCAGTTCCACCTCGACTTGCGCAAGTTTCTGCTCCACAATGGAGAGGCGCCGAAGGACCAGAAAAATGGCCACGGCGACGGCGATGCCGAAAGGAAAGACCAGGATCATAGGTCTGGCTTCTTGGCATATCGGGGCGACGCTGTCGCGACTGGCATGATGCCGGCCGCGCATTTGAACGCTGATTTCTCGTGGGGGAGAGGAAGCCGATGATCGTTTATGGATCCAGTCTGTCGCCTTATGTTCGCAAGGTTCTGGTCGTGGCCGCGGAGAAGGGACTCGACGTCGAACTGAAACCCGCCGGGATGGGACGCGGCGGCCCTGCGTTTCGCGAAGCCAGCCCCTTCGGAAAGATGCCGGCGCTGCGCGATGGCGATTTCACCCTCGCCGATTCGAGTGCCATCGTGACCTATCTCGACGCGCAATATCCCGACCCGCAATTGATTCCCGAGTCCCCGCGCGAGCGCGCCCGCACCATCTGGTTCGACGAACTGGCCGACACGCTGATGATGGCCGCAGGCGCCGCAATCTTCGGCAACCGCTTCGTCCGGCCCCGCGTGCTCAATCAGCCGTGCGACCATGCCGCGGCCGATGCAGCGGAGCAGGAGGATCTGCCGCCGATCTTCGACTATCTCGAAACGCAGATTCCCGACGGCGCGTTCCTGGTGGCGGAGCGGCTGACGTTGGCGGATATCGCCGTCGCCAGCCCGATCGCGACGCTCGGCTGCATCGGCGTCGGCCCCGATCCGATCCGGCACCCGCGGACGCGCGAATGGGCGGACGCAATCCTCGCCCGTCCCAGCTTCGCCAACATCGTCGCCAACGACCGCGCGCTCGTCGCGACGATGGGCGGCCCGGTCACCGCCCAGGCCGCCGAATAGCGCTCGGCCGCCGCGGGCCCGGCCCGACGGGCCCGCGGCGGCCGAGCCGCTGTCCAAATTCCCGGAGCAGGTTACTTCAGCAGGACGAGTTCCTCGGCCATGGTCGGGTGGAGCGCCACCGTCTCGTCGAACTGCGCCTTGGTCAGCCCGGCCTTCACTGCGATGGCGGCCGCCTGCAGAATCTCGGGCGAATCGGGCCCGATCAGGTGCAGCCCGACCACCTGCCCGGTCGCGGCGTTGCACACCATCTTGTACAACGACCGCTCGTTCCGGCCCGCGAGCACATTTTTCATTGCCCGGAAATCGGACGTATAGACCTTCACCGACCCCAGCCGGTTGCGCGCCTCGGCCTCGGTCATCCCCACCGCACCGATGGGCGGATGGCTGAACACGGCGCTCGGGACATTGTCGTAATCGACGCGGTGCGGCTTGCCGCCGAACAGCGTGTCGGCAAAGGCTTGCCCTTCGCGGATCGCCACGGGCGTCAGCTGGATGCGGTTGGTGACGTCGCCGACGGCGTAGATGCTCTCGATACTGGTGCGATTGTCGGCGTCGACCTTCACGGCACCCTTGTCGTCGAGCGCAACCCCCGCCTCAGCCAGGCCGAGCCCCTCGGTATTCGGAACGCGGCCGGTAGCGAACAGCACACAGTCGGCTTCGATCGGCGCGGCGCCGCCGTCGAGCTGGACGAGCAGCATCCCGTCGTCACGCCGGTCGATCCGCTCGAAGCGCTTCCCCATGCGGAAATCGATGCCCTTGGCGATCGAGATCTGAAGCAGCCGGTCGCGGATCGTCGCGTCGTAGCCGCGCAGGATCACGTCGCTGCGGTTGACCAGCGTCACCGCGCTGCCGAACTCGTTGAAGATCCCGGCGAACTCGTTCGCAATATAGCCACCGCCCGCGATGACGACCCGCTTGGGCAGCGCGTCGAGGTGGAAGACCTCGTTCGACGTGATGCCGTGCTCGGCCCCCGGGAATTCGGGCACCTGCGGCCGGGCCCCGCTCGCGATCAGAATCGTTCCCGCCGTCACGCGACGCCCGCTCGCCAGCGTCACTTCGTGCGCCCCGGTCACCATTGCGCGTTCGAGCAGGATGTCGGCGCCCGCGTTGTTCAGCCCCTGGGTATAGAGCCCGTTGAGCCGATCGACATCGGCCAGCACATTGTCGCGCAGCACCTGCCAGTCGAACCGGCAGTCGGGAACGTCCCAGCCGAAACGGCGCGCGTCGTGCAGGTCCTCGGCGAACTGCGCGCCATAGACGAGCAGCTTCTTCGGCACGCATCCCCGGATGACACAGGTGCCGCCGACGCGATATTCCTCGGCCACCGCAACCTTGGCGCCATAGGAAGCGGCCATGCGCGCCGCGCGCGTCCCGCCCGATCCCGCGCCGATCACGAACAGGTCGTAGTCATAGGCCGCCATTCGAACTGGTTCCTTTCCCGTTGTGGAGCCGAGGCACGCCGTTGCCCCAGGCCTCACGGCCGCTCGCCGCGTGGCCGCAAATAGGTACCGCGCCGGAGCTGCGCAAACCACCGTGGCGGCACGCTCCCCCGGCGCCGGCGTTTGCCGCCCCGGTCAGCCAAAGGCGCGGCGGATCAGGTCGTTCGTCGACGGGTCGAAATCGAGCCCGCCCTTGTCGGCAGCCTTTGCCATTTCCTTGCCCAGCTCGACCCCGAACTGGTCGAAGGGGTTGATTCCCAGCAACACCGCATTGGCAAAGGTCCGGTGCTCATAAAAGGCCAGCAGCGCGCCGAGCGTCCGCGCATCGAGCGCGTCGAGGAGCAGCGTCGACGACGGCCGGTCGCCCGGATAGGCCCGCGCCGCATCGTCGTGCCCGCGCCCGGCCATCAGCGCCGCGCCCTGCGCGAACATGTTGAGCAACAACTGCCGATGGTGCGCCTCGGCCAGCCCGTCGCCCGGCTCGATCACGCCGACGAACTCGACCGGCACCAGCCGCGTGCCCTGGTGGAGCAGCTGGAACACCGCGTGCTGCGCGTCGGTGCCGACGCCACCCCAGGTGATCGGCGCGGTCGGCCAGTCGACGGGGTCGCCCGCAACGGTCACGCGCTTGCCGTTCGATTCCATCTCGAGCTGCTGGAGATAGGACGGGAGCAGCCGCAGCCGCTCGTCATAGGCAAAGGTCGCCCGCGTCTCGCACCCGTGCTTCTGGCCATAATACAGGTCGGCAAAGGCGGCGAGCACTGGGGCGTTGCGCTCGGGCGGCGCCAGGCGGAAATGGCGGTCCATCTCGGCCGCGCCTTCGAGCAGTTCCTCGAACGCGTCCCAGCCGAGCGCCAGCGCCGCGGGAAAACCGATCGACGACCAGAGCGAGTATCGGCCGCCGACGCTCTCGGCAAAGGGCAGCACCCGCGTCTCGTCGACGCCCCACTCGATCGCCCGGTCGGGCGCCGCGGTCAGCGCCACAACGCGGCCATAGGGATCCTCGACACCATTCTGCTGCATCCACGACAGCGCACTTTCGGCGTTGAGCATCGTCTCGGTCGTCGTGAAGGTCTTTGAGGCGATCACGATCAGCGTCGCCTGCGGGTCGAAGCGGTCGAGCGCCGCCTCCAGCGCCGATCCGTCGACATTGGACACGATCGCGACGTCATACCGATCATCGTCGCGGCCCAGCGCATCGACGAGCAGGTCAGGCCCGAGCGCAGATCCGCCGATTCCGATGTGAAGCACATGCCGCACCGGACCCAGCGCCTCGGCCTCGATCGCGTCGATCAGCGCGCGCATTCGCGCATGCAGCCCGCGCGCCCGTGCAACGCTCTCGGGGGCACCCTCGCCGCGCTCGGCGCTGTGTTCGGCGGCGCGTCCCTCGGTCACGTTGACCGCCTCGCCCGCGAACAGCGCATCGCGGCGCGGGGCCAGCCCCATCTGGTCGGCAAGCTGCGAAAACGCCGCCACCGCATCGGCCGTGAGGTGCGTCTTCGACCAGTCGAAATGGATCCCCGCGACATCGAGCGACAGCGCGGCAAGGCGATCGGCGTCGCCCGCGAACAGCGCATCAAGGCGGTTCGACGGCAGGGCGTGAATCGCCGACCAGTCGGGCTTGGACATGTTCATCTCCTGTTGGGTTGGCCTTCCCTATCGTCCCGCCCGGCGCCGCGCCAAACGGATTCATCGGCTTGACGCCACAGTTCGGCCCAAGCAGAGCTACGAGCATGGAAAACGCGTCTCCCGCAAATCCGCAGACGGATACCCCCGCCCCCGGCGGTGCCGAACCCGCCCGGCCCCGGTCGGAATGGCGCGATCTGCTCAGCTTCGTCGTAAAGCTCGTGCTGATCGTGGTGTTCGTGCGCAGCTTCATCTTTTCGCCGTTCAACATTCCCAGCGAATCGATGATGCCGCGGCTGCTGGTCGGGGATTATCTGTTCATCACCAAATGGGACTATGGCTATTCGCGCCATTCGCTCCCGTTCAGCGCGCCGCTGATCCCGGGGCGGGTGTTCGGCAGCACCCCCGCGCGGGGCGACGTCGTGGTGTTCAAGGCGCCGCCGGGCGACCGCGAGGACTGGATCAAGCGCGTCATCGGCCTGCCCGGTGACACGATCCAGATGGTGCACGGCCAGCTGATCCTCAACGGCAAGCCCGTGCCCAAGCAGCGGATCGGCAATTTCACGCTGCCGCTCACGCCCAGCTTTACCGATTGCCCGCCGAATTTCGAAACCGCCGATGCGCAGGGCCATGCCGCATGCAGCATTCCGCAGTTCCGCGAGACGCTGCCCAACGGCAAGTCGTACAACGTGCTCGACCTCGGCACCTTCCCGCAGGACGATACCGGCGTCTACACCGTGCCCGCCGGCCACCTCTTCCTGATGGGCGACAATCGCGACAATTCGACCGACAGCCGCTTCAGCCATGCGCGCGGAGGCATCGAATTCGTCCCGCTCGAAAATCTTGAGGGCAAGGCGCGGATCGGCTTCTGGTCGACCGACGGCACCGCCAGCTGGTTCCTGCCCTGGACCTGGTTCTCGGCGACGCGCTGGCAGCGGATCGGAGAAGGTTTCTGAGCTACCCCGATCTGAACGGCTGGGTCGTCGCCACCTTCGGCCGCGCCCCCGCCACGCCGGCCCGCTACGAACGCGCACTGACGCACGGCAGCCAGGCGGCGGCCAATTACGAGCGACTCGAATTCCTCGGCGATCGCGTGCTCGGGCTTTGCATGGCCGAATGGCTGTTCGAACGTTACCCGGACGAACCCGAAGGCGCGTTGTCGCGGCGGCTCAACGCGCTCGTCACGGGCCATGTCTGCGCCGACGTGGCGCGCGGCCTCAATGTCGTGCCGCACCTGCGCCTCGGCAAGCAGGCACGCGAGGACGGCGCGGCCGACAGCGACAATGTGCTGGGCGACGTGATGGAGGCGCTGATCGGCGCCTATTATCTCGATTTCGGGATCGGGGCGGCGCGCGACTTCATCCGCAAGGCGTGGGGGCCGCGGATCGACCTCCAGGCCAAGGCGCCCAAGCACCCCAAATCGGCGCTTCAGGAATGGGCCGCCGCGCACAATCGCCGCCCGCCCGAATACAGCGTCGTCGAACGTTCGGGGCCGAACCACGCGCCTCGCTTCACCGTCCGGGTGACGATCGGCAAGCTCGCCGAGGCGACGGGCGAAGGCACCAACAAGCAGGAAGCCGAAACCGCCGCCGCCGCGGCGCTGCTCGCCCGGCTGCAACCCTGACGCTTCGCCGCGCCGCGCGAAACGGCTAGACTGACCGCGTCCGCGACTCGCGCCGGCGGGCGCCGGTCGCTGTCGCCCGCCCAATCGATCCCATCTTGCAGAAAGAGTTCCGACCCTTGACCGATTCCCTGCCCGCTCCCCGCGCCGAACGCTGCGGCCTCGTTGCCATCGTCGGTGCACCCAATGCGGGCAAGTCCACGCTCGTCAACGCACTGGTCGGCCAGAAGGTCGCGATCGTCAGCCCCAAGGCGCAGACGACGCGCACACGGCTGATGGGCATCGCGATCGAGGACGAGACGCAGCTTCTGCTGGTCGACACCCCCGGCATCTTCCAGCCGTCGCGCCGGCTCGATCGCGCGATGGTCGCAGCGGCCTGGGAGGGCGCAGAGGGGGCCGACGTGATCGCGCTCGTCGTCGACGGCAAGGCAGGCATCGGCCCCAAGGTCCAGGCGATCCTCGAAAGCCTTGCCCAGCGCCGCGAACCGAAGCTGCTCATCCTCAACAAGGTCGACGTCGCCGACAAGCCGCGCCTGCTCGGCCATGCAGCCCGGCTGAACGAGTTGCTCGCCTTTGACGACACCTATTTCGTCTCGGCCCAGACGGGCGACGGCGTGGCCGAACTCAAGTCGGCGCTCGCCGCGCGGATGCCGGCCGGCCCCTGGCACTATCCCGAGGATCAGGTGTCCGACGCCACCGACCGGATGCTGGCAGCCGAGGTCACGCGCGAGCAACTGTATCTCCAGCTCCACGCCGAATTGCCCTATGCCTCGGCGATCGAGACCGAGAAATACAGCGAACGCGACGACGGATCCGTGGAAATCCACCAGCAGATCCTCGTGGCACGCGAAACGCAGCGCGCGATCGTGCTCGGCAAGGGCGGGCAGCGGATCAAGGAGATCGGCGCCCGCGCCCGCGCCGAACTGTCGCGCCTGATGGGCGTTCCGGTCCACCTCTATCTCCACGTCAAGGTCAAGCCCGACTGGGAGGAGGACCGCGCCCTCTATCGCGAAATCGGACTCGGCTGGGTCGACTGACCCAGCCGAGCGGAGCGGGAGCGGCGCCGTCAGAGCGCCTGCAGGAACGCCACCAGCGCGGCACGCTCGTCGCGGGTCAGCGACAGGGGCGCCAGCAGCGGATTGGGTGTCGGCGGCGGCGCGTCCGACGCACGCGCCCGGGTCGCACGATCGCGCCCACCGCCGCTGTCGTACAGCGCGACCACGCCTTCCAGCGTCGGGATCAGCCCGTTATGCATATAGGGGCCGGTCGTCCGCACCCCCAGCAACGACGGCGTGCGGAACCGCCCGACGTCCGCGGCGGCGTGCGTCACCGCATAACGGCCCAGGTCCTCACGCGCCCGGCCATAGAAGCTCAGGCCCAGATTGTGGAACTTCTGGTCGCTCAGCAACGGCCCGCTGTGACAGTTGGCGCAGCCTGCCTTGGTGCGGAACAGGTGCAGGCCCCACAACTGCTGGTCGTCGAGTGCCCGGGCGTCCCCCCCGACAAAGCGCGCATAACGCGACGGCGGCGGGCGTAACCCGCGCTCGAACGCCGCCAGCGCCGCGACGATATCGTCGGTCGTGACCCGCCGCCGCCCGTTCACGGCGGCGAACTCGCGACGGTAATCGGTGTCGCGATTGATCCGCCGGGCGACGCTTCCCAGGTCGGCCGCCATCTCGATCGGACTTGTCAGCGGCCCCAGCGCCTGCGCCTCCAGCGTCGCTGCCCGCCCGTCCCAGAAGAACTGGTGTTGCCACGCAACGGTATAGAGCCCGGGCGTATTGCGCGTCCCCCGCTGGCGATCATGGCCGAACGCCGTACGGACCCCATCGCCAAAGCCCAGTTCGCGCGCATGGCACGAGGCGCAGGCGATCTGTCCCGAACGCGAAAGCCGCGGATCGTCGAACAGCCGGGCGCCGATCCGCGCGAGTGCGGTTGTTCTGGCATCGGGCGCCGGCAGCGTCGGCAACGGCGCAAACTCGGCGAAATCAGCGCCAGGACGCAGCGTCGGCCGCGGCCATTCGGCCGGTGCGCCGGCATAGGCACGGCGCAGTTCTCCCGGATCGGGTCGCCCGTCTCCCTGCATCGTCATCGCCGTGCCGAACAAAATCGTCGCGACCATCAGCGCGATCCGCCCCAGCGGGGCCGCTCCTGTCATCCACGCCATCGTCAGAACTTCAGGCTCAGGCCGGTCCAGACCGCACGCCCGAGCTGATAGGGCTGGCTGGTCAGCACCGAATTGCGGGCGGGCACGGTGTCGAGCAGGTTGCTGATGCGCAATTCGCCCCCCAGCGTTCCCCAGCGCGTCCGCACGATCTCGGCCGTGAGGTTGAGGTTGACATCGATCGCGTCAGGATAGCGCACCCAGTCGTAGACGGCATAGCGGGTGCCGTCGATCCGGGTGGTGTTGCCGGTGTCCTCGATCCGCCGGAAGCCGTTGCGATAGCGCAGGTTGACGTTCGTCGTGACCCGGTCCGCCAGCCACAACGCGGTCCAGCTCGCATTGACGAGCAGCGGCGCAGCAAAATCCTCGCGCTGGTTGAGCGCCTCGACTTCCTCGAGCAGCCGCAGCGCGCCCTGATACACGACCTGGGTGCCGTCGGTCAGGTCGGTGACGTCGACCATATAGTCGTCGTTGCGCGTGCGCGTTTTGGACCAGTTGAGGTTCAGTGCGACGCTGTGCTTGCCGAAGCTGCGCACCCATTCGGCCGACAGCCCACGGTAACGGCTCTCCCCCTCATTCGCGAGGCGGAAGCGCTGGAACGTCACGGTCTTGCCGTTCGCGAGCAACTTGGTGGCCGTCCCCGCGGCGACGCGCGTGAACTCGTCCTTGCCGTCGCGATAAATGCCGCGCAGCGACAGGCGCCCGCCCAGCACGCGCCCGTTGAGCGCAGCGCTCAATTCGTCGGAATAGGGCGTGCGCGTCGATCCGCCGATGTCGAGTGCAGGGCGCGAAGCCAGCGAAAGCTGCCAATTGTCGTCATAAACGCTCTTGCCGCCCACCAGCCGCGGCGTCCGCGTCTCGCTGAGCGAGTCGGGATATTGATCGCGCAGCGCATAGGCGAGCATCGACCGTCCGAAATAGCGGTTGGCGCCCAGCGTGACCGACCAGCCGTCCCACGGCAGCGCCGCCACGACCGAAAGGCGCGGCGCGACATTGTCGTTGCCCAGATAGGTCTCGCGGTCATAGCGCAACCCCGCGCGCACCGTGAACGGCCCCTTGTCCAGCTGCGCCTCCGCCCAGGCGGCATAGCTGTCCAGCGCGACCTTGGCGCGGTACGCCGAATAGATCTGCCGCTCGGCCAACGCATATTGACCCGACACGCACGTCAGGCTGTCGCCGTTCGCGCACTGGATGTTTGCCCCCAGCTTGCCGCCCTTATACGCATAGTTGGTGTCGGGCCGCTCGCGCATCGCGTCGACATGCTGGAAGTCGACGCCCCCCGACAGGCGCAGCGCGCCCAGTTCAGTCGCGACCCGCGCCTTGAGCTGCGCCGTTTCCTGCCGCTGGTTGAGCCGCCCAAAGCCGCCGCGCGTGCAACTGGTGCTCGCGCAGACCGCCCCGTTGGGAACGCTGCTGGGAATCGAATAGTTGGTGTCCGGCGCCTCGCGGTCATTGTCCGACAGGGTGTAGCTGCCGGTCAGCGACCATTCGATCCGGCCGCGCTGTTCCAATGCCAGGCTGGTGCTCAACCCGCCGCCATGACTGGTGATCTGGTTGTCGATCCCGGCGCCCGATGCCGCCTCGCTGCGATAGGGACTATAACTCGCCTGCCCCGTCAGCCGCAGTTCGCTGCCCAGATCGGCGGTCAGCTTGGCGAGATAATTGTCGCTCCGGCTCGACTGGCCGAACGGCTTGCCGCCATAATTGGCATTACGGAAATAGGTTACGTCGGCGCGCGAGCGGTTATAGCCGAACAGCATCTGCACGGCCTGCGAGACCGGTACGTCGAGCGTCATGCCATAACGCCATTTGTCGAAGCTCGGCCGGGCGGGGAGCTTGTCGCCCAGCGCTTTGCGGCTCGCGTCGGACACCTTGAAATGCGTCAGCGCGTCGCCGCTATAGCTTGCCGTCGCGCTCGCGCCCCAGCGCCCGGCGGGCGCGCGCGTCTCGATGTCGAGCGTTCCGCCCGTAAAGCGGCCATATTCGGCCGACACGTTCGAATCGCGCAGCGTGATCGCACCGATCAGGTTGGCATCGAGCCACAGCCCCTGCGCGGTCGCTCCCGTCACCTCGTTGAAATGGAGGGGATTGTCCTGCGTCACGTCCAGCCGTGATGCGACATCGACGCCGTCGACCGTGAACAGATTTTCGTAGAATCGCCCGCCCGCGATTGCGATTCGCGACGGTGTCAGATCCTGCAATGCCTCGCGCGTGGCCTGTCCTTCACGCCGCGTGAACTGGACTCCCGGAAGCGCCTTGAGCAACTGATTGACGTCTCCAGATCCCGGCGTCGCCGCCTCGATCTGCCGCCGCTCGATCCGGCTGGTACCCGCGTCGAGCACGCTTCCGACACGATATGCCTCGGGTGCCCGGTCACCTTCCGCCACGACCTCGGGCAACTGCTGAACCGTCGCCTCGCGCTGGGCGTCGGCATCGCTCGCTTTGGCTTGGGCGCCCGCCGCCTGACCGGTGGATGCGGCGGCACCCTGTGCCTGAGCCGTCGCAGCCGTTTCGCCGACCAGCTGTCCCGCCACCAGCGCGAGCATGGCTGCGCCCCAGCGAACCTCCTGATGCATTTTGTGCGACCCCTTTTGGTTTATCCCCGCCGCGCGGACTAACCAAGGAACCGATTAAATGCAAATGATTCGCATTACTGGAATGCGAGATCGGTCGCGAACCGTCCGCAACCCAGCTTTTTGACTACAAAAAGAATAGCTTGCCGCTGTTACGCCCTCAGTCGAAATGCTCGGTCAGCTCAACCACTTCAAAGGCAAAGCCGTGCCAGCCGCGCCGCCGTGCCGCCTCGTCGGTCGCGGCGCGCTTGCCGGTCGCCTCCCTGAGTGATTTGCTATGGCCCCAGAATACCTCGGTCCGCCCACCGCCCAGATCGGCGACGATGCGCCAGTAATGGGTGAACGGCGCCGCGGTCGGCCCGATCGTCTTGACATAGCCGTCGGCCATCGTGGCCGTCAGGTAGCGACGCTTCTTCGCCATGCCGCCGGCTTTTAGCGCGATCCGTGCGACGCGCCAGCACCGGCCGCGAACCGCGGCGCTACCCGTCGCCCTCGTCAATAGGCCGCGGTGAAACGCGCGCGGCTATGATGATGCTGTTCAAGCGCGTCGACCATGGCGATCGCGTAATCGGCAAAGCTGATCTTGCTGTCTCCCGCGGCATCCACCACGAGTTGATCGTCGCCCAGGCGATAGTGACCGAGCCGAGGGCCTTCGAAGATCAGCGCGGCGGGAGAAAAGAAGGTTCAGTCGATCGCCGTCTCGCCGCGCAACGCGTCGAGGAACGCGATGCCCTCGCGCGCAATCGTCTGCCACTCGGCAGGAAAGTCGGGGCTGTCGATCAACCGCTTGCCCGGGGCGACTTCCAGGCTCGCCGCCCCGCCGGTGACGAGCAGCCGCGGCACGCCCGCCTCGCGCAGCGCCGCAAGCAACGTCGGGGCCTGCACGTCGAAATGGAGCGCACTGATGACCGCCTCGCTCCCGCGCAGCAGCGCTACCAACGCTGCGGGATCGTGCGCATCCCCGGCAACCGCGGTTACGCCCGCTGCCGCCGGGATCCGTTCGGGATGGCGCGCGATCGCGGTCACCGAATGGCCGCGCCGCGCAAGTTCGCGCGTGATCTCCGAACCGGCCCGCCCGCTCGCGCCCAGCACCGCAACCTTCATTCCCATTCTCCAACCAGTTTCTAATGGAGACCTAGTTGGCTATAGAAACCACCCATGCAAGACGGCACTTTGCGCTCACCTAGTTACCCCGGCGATACCGACTGGCGACGCGGCAATGCTTTTGCCGGCGATTGTCCGACGCGCCAACTGCTCGATCGCGTCGGGGACAAATGGAGCGTACTCATCCTGCTGCTGTTGGGCGAGGCGCCCTTGCGGTTCAACCAGCTCAAGCGGCGGATCGACGGCATTTCGCAAAAAATGCTCAGCCAGACGCTGCGCACGCTCGAACGCGACGGGCTGGTGACGCGTGCGGTCGAGGCCAGCGTGCCGGTGACGGTCACCTATACGATCACCGCGCTGGGCGACGAGTTGCTCGCTGCGCTCCGGCTGATGATCGACTGGGCAGAAACCCGCATGGGCGACGTGGCGGCGGCACAGCAACGCTATGACGCGCGCGCCGCCGCGACGGGCGACGCGAGCCCCTAGCGCCCGCGTCGCCCCGGCGCTGCCCGGTCAGGCGCCGACGGTCTGTTCGATCACGCCGAAGATCGGGTGATGGCGGTCGTCCTCAGCCCAGATTCGAACCGTGTCGCCCGCCTTCAGGAACGGCGTCTCGGCCGCGCCGCGCAGGATCGTCTCGACGGTGCGGACCTCGGCGAGGCAGCAATAGCCCTTGCCGCCCTCGGCGATCGGACGCCCCGGCCCGCCCTCGGCGTCGCGGTTCGAAACGGTGCCCGAACCAACGATCGTGCCCGCCCCCAGCGCGCGCGTCCGGGCAGCATGCGCAATCAGCGTGCCGAAATCGAAGGTCATGTCGATCCCTGCATCGACACGGCCAAAGGGCTTGCCGTTCACGTCAACCATCAGCTTGCGGTGAAGCTTGCCGTCCTGCCACCAGTCCCCCAACGCGTCGGGCGTCACGAACACCGGCGAGAAGGCGCTTGCCGGCTTCGACTGGAAAAAGCCGAATCCCTTGGCGAGTTCGCCCGGGATCAGGTTGCGCAGGCTTACATCGTTGGTCAGCCCGACGAGCCGCACCGCCGCCAGCGCCTCGTCGCGGCTCGCGCCCGGCGCGACGTCGCCGGTCACGACGACGACTTCGGCCTCCAGATCGCAACCCCATGCCTCATCGGCGAGCGGAATCGGATCGCGCGCGCCCAGGAAACCGTCAGATCCGCCCTGGTACATCAGCGGATCGTGCCAGAAGCTGTCGGGCAGTTCGGCGCCGCGCGCCTGCCGGACCAGCGCGACATGGTTCACATAGGCGGAGCCGTCCGCCCATTGATAGGCGCGCGGCAGCGGCGCCGCCGCCAGCCGTTCGTGAAACCGCTCGCGCGGGATCGCCTCATGTTCCAGGTCGGTCGCCAGATTGCGCAGCGCCGGCGCGGCCTGCTCCCAATCGTCGAGCGCGGCCTGCAAGGTGGGGGCGATCGCCGTCGCATCGGCATACCAGGCAAGGTCGTTCGAAACGACGATCAGCTTGCCGTCACGTCCATGCTTCAGACTGGCGAGTTTCATGGTCTTCTCTCCTTTTCCCCCTGAATAGCCGGACTGCACCACAAGTCGAGTTGACTTCGATCCAATCGCCTCGCATCGCAACGACATGACCTCGGCGCTTCGATTTCTGGATCATGGCGGCGAGATGGCCGGGCGCATCCGAACCCATCCTTGGGCGGCCACGCCGTTCGGCGAGATCGAAACCTGGCCCGACCGGCTCCGCTTCGTCCTCGACATGGCGCTCGCCTCCAGCTTTCCCACGGCGATCTATTGGGGGCCGGAGCTTCGGCTGCTGTACAACGACGCCTGGGCGCCCATTCCGGCGGAACGCCACCCCTGGGCGCTCGGCCGGCCGGGCGCAGAGGTATGGGCGGACATCTGGGACGTGGTCGGTCCACAGATCGAAGCCGTGCTCGCCAGCGGTCGCGGCTTCGCCACCTATGACCAGCATCTGCGCATGGTGCGTGACGGCGCACCGTGCGACACTTGGTGGAACTACAGCTTTACCGCGATCCGCGGCGACGACGGCCAGTTGCTCGGCGTGCTCAACCAGGGCAACGAGACGACGCGTGTCGTGCTGGCCGAACGCGCCCGCCGTCGCGAGGTCGAACGGCTGCGCGAACTGTTCGACCAGTCGCCCGCTGCGGTGGCGCTCGTGACCGGGCCGCGTCATGTCTTCGAATTCGCCAACCCCGCCTATCAGCAGCTGATCGGCGGGCGCGAAATCCTAGGCCGCGCCGTGGCCGACGCCCTGCCCGAAGTGATCGAGCAGGGCTATGGCACGCTGCTCGACCGCGTCTTCCGGACCGGCGAGACCTATCGCGCCGACAATACGCCCGTGCTGCTCCAGCGCAGCGCCGACGAACCGCGCGAACAGCGCATCCTCGATTTCGTCTATCAGCCGGTGCGCGGTGCCGACGGCCGCGTCTCGGGGATCTTCGTCAGTGCCAACGACGTCACGCAGCGCGCCCGCGCCGAAGAGGCGGCGCGCGCCAGCGCCGAAGAACTGCGCGAGGCGACCGAAACCCAGGCATTCCTGTACACGCTCGCCGAACATCTGCGCCAGCTCGACAGCCAGGACGCGATCCTGCGCGAAACCGCGGCGGCGCTCGCCCGGCATCTCGGAGCCGATCGCGTCGGCTTCTATCGCGTGGACGGCGACGTGCTGCGGCTGGGCGCCTGCACCACCGATGGTCGCCTGCCTGCGCTGGGCGGCACGCTGCCGATCACGACGCTCACTGACGCCGTCGTCGACCGTTATCGCGGCGGCCGGACTCTGATCGTCACCGATGCTGCGCGCGATCCGCAACTTGCGGGCACGCAATTCTCGGCGCTGACACCCGCCGCGATCGGCGTGCCGCTGCTGCGTGGCGGCGAATGGGTCGCCACGCTCTACGTCAACCACGCCGATCCGCGCGCATGGCAGGAGGACGAGGTTGCCTTCGTCGAAGGCGTGGCGGAAATCGCCTGGGACGCCGTCGAACGCGCGACCGCGCTCGGCGCGCTGCGCGAGAGCGAGGAGAAATTCCGCGCCATCGCCAATTCGATCGACCAGATGGTCTGGTCGACCCGCCCCGACGGTCATCACGACTATTTCAACCGGCGTTGGAGCGAGTTCACCGGTCTTCCCCCCGGCGCAAGCGAGGGAGGACGCTGGATCGATTCGATCCATCCCGACGACCGGGCGCGGACCGATACCCGCTGGCAGGCATGTCTGCGCACGGGCGAGACCTATCATATCGAATACCGGCTGCGGCACCGCTCGGGCATCTATCGCTGGGTGCTCGCGCGGGCCAAGCCGATGCGCGATCCGGGCGGGCAGATCAGCCGCTGGTTCGGCACCTGCACCGACATCCAGGAGATCGTCGATGCACGCGAGGTGCTCGCACGATCGCGCGAGGAGCTGGAGGCAGCGGTGCGCGAACGAACCGAACGGCTGATGGCAGCCGAGGAACAGCTTCGCCAGGCGCAGAAGATGGAGGCCGTCGGCCAGCTCACCGGCGGCATCGCCCATGATTTCAACAACATGCTCGCCGTTGTCATCGGCGGGCTCGACCTGCTCGAACGCCGGTTGCGCCAGGGGCGCACCGATGTCGGGCGCTATCTCGATGCCGCCCGCGACGGGGCGACGCGTGCCGCCGCGCTCACCCAGCGCCTGCTCGCCTTTTCGCGCCGCCAGCCGCTCGCACCGCGGCGCATCGACGCCAACGCGATGATCGGCGGCATGATCGACCTGCTCGTCCGCACGCTCGGCGAGGGCGTCGTGGTCGAAACCAAGCCCGGGCTCGGCCTTCGCGCCGCACTTGCCGATCCGAACCAGCTCGAAAACGCGCTGCTCAACCTGTGCGTCAACGCCCGCGACGCGATGCCAGAGGGCGGGCTGCTCACGCTCGCCACGCGCAACGCCACGCTTACCGCCGCGCAGGTCGCGGGCTGGGGGATCGATCCGGGCGACTATGTCGAGATCGCCGTCGCCGACACCGGCACGGGGATGCCGCCCGATGTCGCCGCGCGCGCCTTCGACCCCTTCTTCACCACCAAGGGCGTGGGCAAGGGCACCGGGCTAGGGCTCAGCCAGGTCTATGGCTTCGTCACCCAGTCGGGAGGCAGCGTGCGGATCGAATCGGCACCCGGCGCGGGCACGACGGTGCGGCTGTTCCTGCCCGCACAGCCCGGCGTCGCCGCCCAGCCCGGGCCGCCGCCCGAACGCCCGCCCTTCGCGGGCGCCCGTCCGGGCGAAGTCGTGCTGGTCGTCGAGGATGAGGAGCGCGTCCGCACCTTTTCGACCGAGGCGCTGCGCGAACTCGGTTATCAGGTGATCGAAGCCGCAAGCCCGACCGAAGCACTCCGGATCCTCGATATGGGCCGCCCCGTCTCGCTGCTGTTCAGCGACGTGGTCATGCCCGAAATGAACGGCCATGCGCTGGCGCATGAGGCGCGCAGGCGGCTGCCCGCGCTCCGCGTGCTGCTGACCAGCGGCTATGCGCCCGAAAGCGTCGAGGCCGACCGTGCCGACATCCTGCCCAAGCCGTTCGACGTCGACCAGCTGGCCCGCCGCGTCCGTGCCGTACTCGATGCCTGAGCTGCGGCCGGGCGCCGCTTTCTGGCCGTGTTGATCGGTCGCCACGGTGGACGCGGGCGCCACAGACGATTAGGGCCTGCCGCGGACCAACCCGTTCGGCCTGGGCTTCTCCAAGCCGCGCCCGCCTGCGTCGCGGGGCGCGGTTCGGGCAAGCCCAGCGCGGACGCCAATGCAAGGATCGCGAACTTTGGCCAATGTTGCGGTGATCGGCGCCCAATGGGGCGATGAAGGCAAGGGCAAGATCGTCGACTGGCTCGCCGAGCGTGCCGATGTCGTCGTGCGTTTTCAGGGCGGCCACAATGCCGGCCACACGCTGGTGGTGGGCGAGAAGGTGTACAAGCTGTCGCTCCTCCCCTCGGGGATCGTGCGCGGCACGCCCAGCGTCATCGGCAATGGCGTCGTGCTCGATCCCTGGGCGCTGCGCGACGAAGTGGCGCGGCTGCGCGAACAGGGCGTCGAGGTGACACCCGACACGCTCAAGGTTGCCGACACCTGCCCGCTGATCCTGCCCTTCCACCGCGACCTCGACGCGCTGCGCGAGGATGCGAGCGGCACCGGCAAGATCGGGACCACCCGCCGCGGCATCGGTCCGGCCTATGAGGACAAGGTCGGCCGCCGCGCGATCCGCGTGTGCGATCTGGCCCATCTCGACGATCTGGGGCCACAGCTCGACCGGCTGGCGGCACATCACGACGCGCTGCGCGCCGGCTTCGGCCAGCCGCCGATCGATCGCGCCGCACTGATTGAGGAGCTGCGCGAGATCGCCGGCTTCGTGCTGCCGTTCGCCCAGCCGGTGTGGAAGATGCTGAACGAAGCGCGCGCGCGCGGTCGCCGCATCCTGTTCGAGGGCGCACAGGGCGTGCTGCTTGACATCGACCATGGCACCTATCCGTTCGTCACCTCGTCGAACACGATCGCCGGCACCGCAGCGGGCGGTTCGGGCATGGGACCGGGCGCGGTCGGCTATGTGCTGGGAATCGCCAAGGCCTATACGACGCGCGTCGGTTCGGGCCCCTTCCCCACCGAACAGGACAATGACGTCGGCGAACGGCTCGGCACGCGCGGGCGCGAATTCGGCACGGTGACGGGGCGCAAGCGCCGCTGCGGCTGGCTCGATGCGGTGCTGCTGCGCCAGTCGGTGGCGGTGTCGGGCATCACCGGCATCGCGCTCACCAAGCTCGACGTCCTCGACGGGTTCGACGAGATCAAGGTCTGCACCGGCTATCGCCTGCGCGGTGAAACGCTCGACTATTATCCCGCCAACGCCGCCGATCAGGCCGCGGTCGAGCCGGTCTATGAAACGATCGCCGGCTGGCACGAATCGACGGCCGGAGCGCGCAGCTGGGCCGACCTCCCGGCACAGGCGGTCAAGTATATCCGGCGCGTCGAAGAACTGATCCAGTGCCCCGTGGCGCTGGTTTCGACCAGCCCCGAACGCGAGGACACCATTCTCGTGCGCGATCCGTTCGCCGACTGAGGCGAGGCAAGCCCTCAGCCGAATCGTGAAGAAGGGCCCGGCGGCAACCCGCCGGGCCCTTCCCGCATCCGGTACGCTGCGCGCGTTAGCGCTGCGGCGTCGGCGTGCCGCTCGGCTGCGGCGCAGTGCTGCCGCCCGGCGTCGTGGTCGTGCTGCTGTCGGGCGTGGTCGTCCCGCCCGGCGTGGTCGGCGTCGTACCCGGCGCGGTCGGATCGCTCGGGCTGGTCGGCGCGGTCGTCGTGCTGCTGTCAGGCGTGGTCGTGGTCGAACCCGTCGTGTCGCCCATGGTGGACGAGGTGTTGCTCTCGCTCTGCGCGTCACCACGCTTGTGGTGCTTGCGCGACTGATCCTGCGCCGAATGCTCGCTGCCGGCGTTCAGGCCGGCGGCTGGCGCCGTATGGGCAATCGCCGCGACAGGCATCAGCAGTGCGCCGGCGGCAAGAATGGAAATGGTACGCATCGATTACTCCCACAGTTCCTGTTGGACTGGACCCGATCAACGAGGGGAGGGCCGAGGATTTCCATGGCCGATCAACGGCCTGCCCCGCATCGGGCTCAGCTTGGGGACCAGCCGTTCGCGATGGGCGATGGAAGCGGCCGGCCGCGGGCGCTACCCGCATCGATGCGCGGGCAGCGGCAATCGCGAACCAAAACGCGCCGGGGGACCGAACGCCGCACCGGCCCGCTTCGGTTCATCGTGCGTTCAGCCGCACTGGGCGCGGTGAAGCAGCATCTGGTCGGCGAGTACGAGCGCGACCATCGCCTCCACCACCGGAACGCCGCGGATGCCGACGCAAGGATCGTGGCGGCCCTTGGTGACGATCTCGGCCGCATCGCCTTCACGCGTCACCGTCTCGACCGGGATCAGGATCGAGCTGGTGGGCTTGAACGCGACTCGCACGCGCACAGGCTGCCCGGTCGAGATTCCACCCGCGATGCCCCCGGCATGATTGGCCAGGAAATGCACGCCGTCGACGCCGGGGCGCATCGCATCGGCATTCTGCTCCCCGGTCGCGGCGGCGGCAGCAAAGCCGTCGCCGATCTCGACGCCCTTGACGGCGTTGATCGACATGCATGCGGCGGCCAGCTCGCTGTCGAGCTTGGCATAGAGCGGTGCGCCCCAGCCGGGCGGAACGCCCACGGCTTCGCACGTCACCACCGCGCCCAGCGACGATCCGCGCTTGCGCGCGCCGTCGACGATCTCCTCCCATCGCGCCGCCGCGATCGGATCGGGGCAGAAAAACGGATTCTGGTCGATTGCCGCGGCGTCGAAATGCGCCGGGTCGATCGCGTCCCCGCCCAGCTCCTCGACCCAGGCGCGGACCAAAACCTGCGGGATCACGCGTCGCGCGATCGCACCTGCCGCCACGCGTGCCGCGGTCTCGCGCGCGGACGACCGCCCGCCGCCGCGATAGTCGCGGAACCCGTATTTCTGATCATAGGCATAATCGGCATGGCCGGGGCGATAGGCGCGCGCGACCTCCGAATAATCCTTCGACCGCTGGTCGACATTCTCGATCAGCAGGCTGATCGGCGTGCCCGTCGTCCGCCCCTCGAACACGCCCGACAGGATCCGCACACGGTCGGGCTCCTGGCGCTGCGTCGTGAAGCGCGACTGGCCCGGCCGGCGACGGTCGAGGAACGGCTGGATATCTGCTTCCTCAAGCGCGATCCCCGGCGGGCAACCGTCGACCACCGCACCCAGCGCGGGGCCATGGCTCTCGCCCCAGGTGGTGAAGCGAAAGACGCGTCCGAAGGTATTGAAGCTCACAGGACCCCGCTCAGTTGCGCAAACGCCCCCGCATGCGTGGCGGGGCCGCGCACGCCGCACGGCATCGCGCCTCCCTGCAGCGGTAACGCCATCAGGTGATCGCCGGCATAAGGCGATTCAAAGCCGCGCGCCCATTCGGCGGAAAAGCCGAACCGCTCGTAAAAGCCCGGGTCGCCCAGCACGAAGCACAGCATCGCTCCCGCTCGCTCGAGCATGTCGAGGCCCGCGCGGACGAGCGCCTCGGCGACGCCCTGCCGGCGATAGGCAGACGCCACGGCGAGCGGCGCCAGCGCGACCGCGGCGATGGCGCGTGAATCGATCTCGGCCGTCATCCGGCTGAACACGACCACGCCCGCCAGCGCACCGGTCTCCTCGTCGTCCGCCACCAGCGTCAGGACCATGTCGCCGTCGATGCACAGCTGCTGGACGAGTTGCGCCTCCTCGCGTGCGGGAAATACCGCGCGCAGGAGCGCATCAATCGCGGCGACGTCGCCGCCGGTCGCGCCGCGGATCGCGATCGTCACGCGAGTGCGATGTCCGGCGCGTCCTCGGCCTTCATGCCGATGACGTTGTAACCGGCGTCGACATGGTGGATCTCGCCCGTCACGCCCGACGCCAGGTCGGACAGCAGATAGACGCCCGCGCCGCCGACATCCTCGATCGTGACGTTGCGGCGAAGCGGCGAATTGAGTTCGTTCCACTTCATGATGTAGCGGAAGTCGCCGATCCCCGACGCCGCCAGCGTCTTGATCGGGCCGGCCGAGATCGCGTTGACGCGAATCTTCTCCGGTCCCATGTCCATCGCCAGATATTTGACGCTGGTCTCCAGCGCCGACTTGGCGATGCCCATCACGTTGTAGTGCGGCACCACCTTTTCCGCACCGTAATAGCTCAGCGTCAGCAGCGCGCCGCCCTCGGGCATCAGCGCGCGCGCGCGCTTCGCCACCGCGGTGAAGCTGTAGACCGAGATGTTCATCGTGTTGAGGAAGTTCTCGAGGCTCGTGTCGTAATAGCGGCCGCGCAACTCGTTCTTGTCCGAAAAGCCGATCGCGTGAACGACGAAATCGATCGTCGGCCATTTTTCCGCCAGCGACGCGAAGGCCTGGTCGAGCGCAGCCATGTCGGACACGTCGCAATCGATCAGCGTGTCGGAACCGAGCTGTTCGGCCAGCGGCCGCACGCGCTTGGCAAGCGCCTCGCCCTGATAGGTGAACGCCAGTTCGGCGCCCTGCTCGTGCAGCCTCTGCGCGATCCCCCAGGCGAGCGAGCGGTCGTTCGCCAGCCCCATGATCAGCCCGCGCTTGCCCTGCATCAATCCGGTCACGTCTCGTTTTCCTCCGTTTCGTGGAGCCCCTCTAGCCGGTTCGAGGGCGTTTCCGCTAGGGCGGCGTTGAGTTCGGCGCCGATCACCATCCCAAGCCCTACAAGGAAAAAGAAGATCAGCGTGATCATCACACCCGCCAGGCTGCCATAGGTCAGGTCATAGCTGCCCAGCGTGCCCAGAATCGAGGGCAGCATCGCGGTAACGCCGAGCCACCACAGCGTGGTGAACGCCGCCCCGGGCCATTTTGGGCACGCTCCCTTGCGATAACCCGCGGGGGTCAGCGCGTAAAAAAGGATATAGAGCGCGCAATAGAGCGCGACCGGCGGCGCAAGCCGCGACCAGCCGACGATCCGCTTCGCCTCGAGCGCCCACGGCAGCAGATGGACCAGGAACTGCTCGACGCCGATCAGGAACACCTGTGCGCTGAATGCCGCTAGCGCGAGCACCACCGCCCCCAAAATCATCGCGATCGACCCCAGCCGATAGCGCCAGAAGGGCACGTTCGAACGGACATGATAGGCCGAGCGCAGGATCGATCGCAGCGTTTCGATAAACCCCGTCGTCGTCCACAGCCCCACGATCGCGCCGAACCATAACAGGCTGCCGGTCCGCGCATGCAGCACGTCGAGCGCAGGCTGGCGCAGTACCTCGGCGACGCCCGGCGGCACAGTGCGCAGAAACGCGTCCAGCGTCCGCACGCCCTCGCCGCCGCGGCCCAGCAACTGCGCGACCGCCGCCGCCACGATCACGAACGGAAAGATCGTGACGAGCGACAGGTAGGCGAGGTTGCCGGCATAGGTGAAACCGTCGTTGAACGTTCCCACGACGACGCGGCGCACCACCACGAACACGCGCGGCCCCGCGCCCAGACGGGCGAACACCGCCCCGACCCGCGCACTGAAGCCGCGTCGCGCCTTCGTGGTTTCCCCTGTTTTCACAAGGGGTCAGACGCCCATGCGACCACGCGGGTTCCCCTGGCCGCTCCACCCTTGCGCAAAGCGGATCAGCGCGTCGTCGTTGACCGGCAGGTCGACCATCAGCGTGACGAGCAGGTCGCCGCGCCCGCCGCCGCCCTTGTGATGGAACCCGCGCCCCTTGAGCCGCAGCACCTTGCCCGAGGTCGAGCCCTTGGGCACCTTCAGCATCACTGTGCCGTCGGGTGTCGGCACGCGCACCTCGGCGCCGAGCACCGCTTCGGACAGCGTCACCGGCAGGTCGAGCCGGATATTGTCCCCGTCGCGGGTGTAGAAGCGGTGCGGCTGCACCTCGATCGTCACGATCGCGTCGCCGGGGCCGCCCGGTCCTTCCTCGCCGCGCCCGGCCAGCCGCATCTGCGTGCCCGTCTCGACGCCGGCCGGCAGCTTCAGGTCGATCGTCTTGCCGTCGCGCAGCGTGATGCGCTGCGGCGCCAGCCGCGCGGCATCCTCGAACGCGACCGCCAGCCGATAGGCGACGTTCGCCCCCTTGGCCGCCTGTTTCCGTCCGAACGCGCCGCCGAAGCCGCCGAAACCGCCGCTGAAGCCGCTGTTGCGCCGTCCCGCGGCGCCGCCGCCGAAGATCCCCTCGAAAATATCGCCCAGATCGGCTGCCTCTCCGCCGAAGTCGAACTGGCCGCCACCGGGGCGAAATCCCGCCTGCGCGCCGCCGCCTGCGCCGCCAAAGCCGAACGGCGCGGTCGGATTGCCGTCACCGTCAATCTCGCCGCGGTCGAACCGCGCGCGCTTGTCCTTGTCGGTCAGCAGGTCATAGGCCTGCGTGACCTGCGCAAAACGTTCCGCCGCCTTGGGATTGTCATGGTTGCGGTCCGGATGAAGCTCCTTCGCCAGCTTGCGATAGGCCTTCTTGATCTCGGCCTCGGTCGCAGTCCGCGCCACGCCCAGGGTTGCATAAGGATCGGCCACGAAATTCCCCGTTCAATTTACGCCCAATGCGCCTGACCATCATGGCAGGCGGATACGCCTGGAACATTGTTGCAACCCCGGCCTTGCGCAAGGGCATGGCAGACGCGCCGCACGCCACGTTACGCGCGCGCAGCGGGCATGGCAAAAGCAATGGTGGCGCTGCCCGGCAGTGGCGCGCGGGGGCTAAAGTTCGGGCAGCACCTGCTCGGCTTCGCCCCAGCCGTCGAGCGCGCGCGCCGCGGCGCGCTCGATCAGCCGTGCTGCATCGGCGATGCTGAACATACGCGCACTGTCGATCGTGCGCAGCTCGCTCCAGCTCACCGGCGCCGCCACCGGCGCCCCTTCGCGCGCGCGGGCGACATAGGGCAGCACCGCCGTCGCCCCCCGCTGGTTACGCAGATAATCGATGAAGATCCGGCCCGTCCGGCTCGCCTTTTTGACGTTGGCGGTAAAGCGTTCGGGTTCGGCCGTCGCCAGTGCGCGCGCAAAGCGCTCGGCAAAGCTGCGCACCGCGGGCCAGTCGGCGCGCGGGATCAGCGGCACCACCACATGCACGCCCTTGCCGCCCGACAGCATCGGCCAACTCGTCAGCCCGATCTCGGCCAACTGTTCTTTCAAATGTTCGGCCGCCTTGCGTACGGTGTCGAAATCGAGCCCCTCGTCTGGGTCGAGGTCGAACACCATCCGGTCGGGATGTTCCAGATCGTCGGCGCGCGAACCCCAGCCATGGAACTCGATCGTTCCCATCTGCACACAGGCCAGCACCCCCTCGACGTCGGTGACATAGAGATATGGCTGCACGCGCCCGTCCTTCTCGCGCACGTCGACATGGTGGACCTGCGCGCCGAAGCTGCCGGCATCGTGCTTCTGGAAGAAGCACTGCTTGGCGCGTCCCTGCGGGCAACGCACCAGGCTGATCGGGCGGTTGGCGAGCCAGCGCAGCGCCAGCGGCGCGACCGCGGCATAGTAATCGGCCAGTGCGCCCTTCGTGATCCCTGCCTCGGGATAGAGCACGCGGTCGCGATGCGTGATCCGTACGGACGATGCCGCCGAGCCCGGCTGCGCCGCATCGCCGCCGTCTTCTGTGTCGACCGGCTGTTCGGCGATGACTTCGGCCGCGGGCTTGTCGGCGCGCAGCCCCAGAAAGCTCGCATGGCGTACCACGCCCTCCGCGGTGAACTCGGCAAAGGCAATTTCGGCCACCAGTTCGGGCTTCACCCAATGGGCACCGCGTGCTTCCGGGCGGGGAACCTTCGCGGCGGGCCGCTCGGCGGCGAGTTGGTCGAGGCGTTCACGCACCGAAAGCAGCGTCTCCGTATTAAAGCCGGTGCCGACCTTGCCGGCATAGACGAGTCCCTCCGGCCGGTTCAGCCCGAGCAACAGCGACTTGAACCCGCGCCCCCGTGCACTGGAGGCGGTCCAGCCCAGGATCACGAATTCCTGCCGGCGCGTGCACTTGGCCTTGAGCCAGGCCTTGCTGCGTGTGCCGCGATAGGGCGCGTCGGTGCGCTTCGAAACCACGCCCTCAAAGCCTTCGCGGCACATGCTCTCGAATAGCTTCTCGCCCTGACCGATAACGTGTTCGGAGAAGCGGAGGCGGTCATCCGCGCCGACCAGCAGCGCGCGCAACCTTTCCTTCCGGTCGATCTGCGTGAGGGCGGTCAGGTCCGCGCCGCCCTCCGCGAGCAGATCGAAAGCGAAGCAGAGCAACCCCTCGCCCCCGGCGGAGATCGCCTCCTGCAGCGTCGAGAAATCGGGCTTGCCGTCCTTCATCGCAACGATCTCGCCGTCGATCAGCGCTCCGGGCGGCAGCCCGGCTGCGGCCTCGGCGATCCCGGGAAACTTCGCGGTCCAGTCGAGCCCGGAGCGCGTATAGATTTTGGGTCCGCCGCCGCCGGTCGCGATCAGCGCGCGATAGCCGTCATATTTGATCTCGTGGAGCCACTGGTTGCCGGTGGGGACGGTATTGACCAGCGTGGCGAGCTGGGGGGATTGGAAGGGCGGCAGCTTTGATGTGCCCGCTTTCTTTCCGCTTTTCTTGGACGCCGCGACCGCTTTCCCTGGCTTGGCGGCGGGCTTGGAGACCTTGTGGGGCTTCTTCCCCTCCGCGATCTCCAGCATCGTGCGCCCCGTGGTGACGCTGGTGAGCCCGGTTTCCACCAGTTCGTCCGTGCCACCGGCATGGCCGTCGTTGATCTTGCGGAGCAGCCAGTTCTCGGCCTTCTCCTTGCCGCGCGGCTTCAGCCGGATCAGCAGCCATTCGCCCTGCATCCGCTCGCCGTGGAGCACGAAATGGAGATGGCCCTTCTCCAGATCCTTGGTGCTCTTCCCCGCAATCGGCTCCCAGGTGCCGCTGTCCCACAGCATCACCGTGCCGCCGCCATATTCGCCCTTGGGGATGGTCCCCTCGAAATCGGCATAGGAGAGCGGATGGTCCTCGGTGCGCACCGCCAGGCGTTTCTCGTCGGGATCGAGGCTGGGCCCGCGCGTCACCGCCCAGCTCTTGAGCACGCCGTCCACTTCCAGCCGGAAGTCCCAGTGGAGCCGGGTCGCGTCGTGCTTCTGGACGATGAAGCGATTGCCGCCGGACTTCGCTACCGTGCCGGCGGGCTCCGCCGTCTTGGCGAAGTCGCGCTTGGCGTTGTAGCGCGCGAGGCTGTCGGGCTCAGGCACGCTTCTTCGCTGCCGGCTTCTTCGGCGCGGCCTTCTTCGCCGGCGCCTTTGCCTTCGCCGCCGGCTTGGCATCGCCGGTATTCAGCGACTTCTTCAGCGCCGCCATCAGGTCGACCACATTCGACCCGCGGCTCTCCGGCTTGTCCGGATCCTCCAGGATCTTGGCGCCCTTGGCCTTTTTCTTCTTCTCGATCAGCTCGCGCAACGCATCGACATAGCGGTCGTGAAAGCCCTTGGGGTCGAACTTGCCCGCCTTCTTCTCGATCAGCGTCTGGGCGAGGTCGAGCAGCTCGGGGTCGGGCTCGCTGTCCGGGATCTCGCGGAAATAGCCCTGCGCCTTCTGCACCTCGTCGGCATAGCGCAGCGTCTCGAGGATCATGCCGCGCCCGCACGGCTTCAGGCTCACCACATATTCGCGGCCGCGCATCGCGAGCTGCCCAAGCCCCACCTTGCGCGCCCGCCGCAGCGCCTCGCGCAGCACGATGAACGCCTCCTCCGCCAAGTCGTCGGCGGGTACGACGAAATAGGGTCGTTCGTAGTAAAGCACGTCGATCTCGTCGGCGTCGACGAACTGGGTCAGCTCCAGCGTCTTGCGCGATTCGAGCTTCACCGCGTCGATCTCGTCCTGCTCGAGCAGGACATACTCGCCCTTCTCGATCTCGTAACCCTTGACAATCTCGTCGGGGTCGACCGCGCCGACTCCGGGCGCCACCTTTTCAAACTTGATCCGCTGGCCGCTCGGTTCGTGGATCTGGTGGAAGGCGATCTGCGCGCCCGAGCGCGTGGCGGTATATATCTCGACGGGGATCGAGACGAGCGCGAGACGGATCTGCCCCTGCCAATAGGCGCGTGCCGCCATCCGGATACCTCCTCGTTGCGAGGCCGAGTCAATTCGCCAAGGAACGAGTCGTTCCTCGACACCATCCCGGTGTCGGCGTAGAGGTTGCGCGCGATGACCACCGATCCCTTCGAGCTGTTCGACCGCTGGTTTGCCGAGGCCGAGGCCAGCGAAATCAACGATGCCAACGCGATGACGGTGGCAACCGTCGATGCCGATGGCACGCCTTCGGCCCGCATCGTGCTGCTCAAGGAGCATGATCGCGACGGCTTCGTCTTCTATACCAACCGCACCAGCCGCAAGGGCGCGGCACTCGCCGCGCATCCGCGCGCCGCACTGCTTTTCCACTGGAAGTCGCTGCGCCGCCAGATCCGGATCGAAGGCACCGTCGCCCCCGTCGGCGATGCCGAAAGCGATGCGTATTTCGCGACGCGTCCGCGCGATTCGCAGCTGGGCGCCTGGGCCTCGCTCCAGTCACAGACGCTGCCCGAGCGCGCCGCGTTCGAAACGCGCTTCGCCGCCTATCAGGCCGAATATGAAGGGCGCGACGTGCCGCGCCCGCCGCACTGGGGCGGGTATCGCGTCACGCCCGAACGCATCGAGTTCTGGACCGATCGCCAGTTCCGCCTGCACGATCGCCACATCTTCGCCCGTACCGGCTCAGGCTGGGCCGAAAGCCTGCTCTACCCGTGAGCAACGTCGCGCGTCGCGCCGCGCTCGCCAGCGTGTCGGCCGCCATCCTGCTCGGCGCGCTCAAGGGCTATGCGGCATGGCGCACCGGGTCGGTGGCGGTGCTTGCGTCGCTTGCCGACAGCGTGCTCGACCTGTTCGCCTCGCTCGTCACGCTGGGCGGCGTCCATTGGGCGGCGCAGCCCGCCGACGACGACCATCGCTTCGGCCACGGCAAGGCCGAGGCACTCGCGGCGCTGTTTCAGGTGGGGGTGATCGCTGTCTCCGCCTTCGCGATCCTGCTGCGCGCGGTCCAGCGGATGGTCGAAGGACAGGCGAGCAGCGGCGCCGAATATGGCATCGGCGTCTCGGTGGTCGCGATTGTCGTCACGCTCGCGCTCACGCGCTATCAGCGCTCGGTGGTCCGCCGCACCGGATCGATCGCGATCGCGACCGACAAGGTGCATTACGAATCGGATCTGTTCCTCAACGCCGCCGTCATCGTCGCGTTGGCGTGCGAACAATATGCCGGGTTCCGCGGCGCCGATGCGGTGTTCGGCATCGGCATTGCGCTCTGGCTCTTCTACGGCGCGTGGCGCGGCTCGGTCGACGCGATCGACCAGCTGATGGACCGCGAATGGCCGCTCGAAAAGCGCCAGCGCTTTCTCGAGGTGGCGGCCCAGCATCCCGAGCTGATCGGGCTGCACGACCTGCGCACGCGAACCAGCGGTACGCGCGATTTCGTCCAGTTTCACATCTGGATGGCGCCCGACATGACGATCGCGACCGCGCACGACGTCGTCGAACGGCTCGAGGCGGCGCTGACCGAGGCGTTTCCGGGGACCGAGGTGCTGATCCATATCGATCCCGAGGGCCATGTCGACGAACCCGGCAACCCCTTGACCGAGACCGATCTGCTCAAGGATACCCGCGCATGAAGCTGCCCTTCGCCCAGATAGACGCCTTTGCCGACCGAGCGTTCGCAGGCAATCCGGCGGCGGTGATCCCGCTCGAGACTTGGCTCGACGATGCCGTGCTTCAGGCGATCGCGGCCGAAAACAACCTTTCCGAGACCGCCTTCTACCTGCCCGATGCGACCGGCGAGGCCGATTTCGAGCTGCGCTGGTTCACCCCCGCGACCGAGGTCGCGCTGTGCGGCCATGCGACGCTGGCGAGCGGGCACCATGTGCTGGCTGCCGATCCGGCGCGCGAATCGGTGCACTTTCGCACGCGCCGCGCGGGCGTGCTCAGCGTGACGCGGGCTGCGGCCGGCTATGTGCTCGCCCTGCCCGCCTGGGCACCCGCGCCGCGCTCGCTACCCGCGATCGTAGCCGCGCTCGGCGTGTCGGCGGTAGAGACGCTGTGGCATCCGCATCGCTATGCGCTGGTCGTCGTCGCGGACGAGGCGAGCGTGCTCGCGCTCACGCCCGATTTCCAGGCGCTCACGGCACAGGGTGACGTGCTCACGATCGTCACCGCGCCCGGCGGCGCCAGCGGTGCCGACATCGTCAGCCGCGTCTTCGCCCCCGGCGCCGGCATCGACGAGGATCCAGTCACCGGCTCGGCGCATGCGGTGATGGTCCCCTATTGGGCGCACCGGCTCGGCCGCGCCGATTTCACCGCGTTCCAGGCCAGCCGACGCGGAGGCCGCCTCACCTGCCGCCATGCGGGCGACCGGGTCGTGCTCGGCGGCGCATGCGTGACGGTGATCGAGGGGAGCTTCCACCTCTGATGCACTCGCTCCCGGCGCGGCGGCACCGCAGCCGCCTCGGCGCCGGTCAGGCCGCGACGAGCTCTGCGCGCTCGGTCTCGCGGATCCAGCCGCCGCCCAACACCCGGTCGCCGGCATAAAGCACCGCCGCCTGTCCCGGGGCGACGCCATATTCGGGGGCGTCGAACACGACCCGGTCTCCCTCAAGCCGCGCGGGCACGGGCTTGGCGAGCGACCGCACCTTGGCGGTCATCGGCCCTTGGTAATCGCCGCCGATCCAGTTGATTCCCCCGATCCGCGCTGCCGCCACCGCCAGCGCGCGGCGCGGTCCCACCACCACCTGCCGCGTCTCTGCATCGAGCCGCAGCACATAATAGGGTTCGGGCGCGCCGCCGATCTCCAGCCCGCGACGCTGGCCGACGGTAAAGTGGATCAGCCCACGATGCTCGCCCAGCTTGGTGCCGTGCTCGTCGACAATGTCGCCGGCGGTGTCGGCATTAGGACGCAGTTTCTTCACCAGGCGAGCATAGTCGCCGTCGGGAACGAAACAGATGTCCTGGCTGTCGGGCTTGCCCGCGACGGCCAGCCCCAGCTCGGCCGCCAGCGCGCGGACCTGCGGCTTGGGCATGCCGCCCAGCGGGAAGCGCAGGAAGTCGAGCTGCTCAGCCGTGGTCGCGAACAGGAAATAGCTCTGATCGCGCGCCGGATCGGCGGCCCGGTGCAGTTCGGCCCCGCCCGGCCCCCCGATGCGTCGAACATAATGGCCCGTCGCCAGGCAATCCGCCCCCAATTCGCGCGCCAGCTTCAGCAATTCGGTGAATTTCGGCCCCATGTTGCACTTCACGCAAGGAATGGGGGTGCGCCCGGCCAGATATTCATCTGCGAAATCGTCGATCACCGTCTCGCGAAAGCTCGTTTCGTGATCGAACACATAATGCGCGATCCCCAGCCGGTCGCACACCGCGCGCGCGTCGCGAATGTCGCGGCCCGCGCAGCACGAGCCCTCCCGGCCCACCGCCTCGCCATGGTCATAGAGCTGGAGCGTCACGCCGATCGTCTCGGCACCGCTCGCCGCGGCAAGCGCGGCGACGACCGAGGAGTCGACGCCGCCCGACATGGCGACGACGATGCGCCGCCCCGAAAGCGGCTCGGCAAGCTGGAAATCTGCTGGAATCACGCGCGCCCACATAGGCGTTTGGCCGGCCGCGATCCAGAGGGAGCAACGAACGCCGCGCACCGGCCACGATACAGGTACCGGCACCGGGCCCGCACGCTGCGAGCCGCCGGGAAGCGCCGATTCCCCGCATTTTTTCGGATCGGCCTTTTACGCCCCCTTCATTCCCTGCCGCTAAAGCACGCAGTCCCGGTCGCGGGAAAAAGGTGTCGAAGACGTGGATTTGAGTTTCGCCAGGATCGAACGCGGAGTGGCGGTCACCGCCATGCCTACCGAACTGGCGGTCCTGCTGGTGGGGGTGGCCGCACGCCAGGCGGCAAGCCCCACCGCCTGTGCCCAGGCCCGGCTGGCGTTGCGCGCGCCCGCCGAGACGCTGTTGGCACCGGCGCACGGCGCGTTTCACCGCGCGTCGGCGGCGGCTCTAACACATTCGAAACAGGAATGAATCGTGCGTTTACCGAGGCGTTTTAGCCGATCTTCAAGCCCTGGCGACTAAGGTGTGTATCGAAGCGTGAGTGAAGGGGCCCGCCCCGCCCCGGTGAGGTTAGTAGATGATTGAGAACCAGAAGATCCGCCCCGAAAAGGTGATCGGTCCGCTTGGCGAGCCGCTGACGCTCGACACGCTGCCGCCGCCCAATACGACGCGCTGGGTCGTGCGACGCAAGGCCGAGGTCGTCGCCGCCGTCAACGGCGGTCTGCTGACCATCGACGAGGTGTGCGACCGCTATGGCCTCACGGTCGAGGAGTTCGCAAGCTGGCAGCGCGCGATCGATCGATCGGGTATGCCCGGGCTGCGAGTCACGCGCATCCAGCACTATCGCTCGCTCTACGAACGCCAGCAGAAATACTGAACCCCATTCGCGCCGCGCCACCGCCGCGGCGTACCCCCATGCCGTGGACCGCGAACATCCCCGGCTCTCCCACGGCCCGCCTCCCCCTCCCCGGGGGCGGGCCGTCTCGTTTGCAGATCCGCAAAAAGTTCCCGCGACAATCCCGTCCTGATTCCGGGAACAAACCCAAGTCGAGAGCGATTTCTCCTGCATCGCCCGGCCCGCCGGGCAAGCAAAGGAGGGACTGTCATGGGTCTGATCATTTGGCTCGTCATCGGCGGCGTCGTCGGCTGGCTGGCAAGCATCATCATGCGCACCGATGCGCAACAGGGCATTTTCCTGAACATTGTCGTCGGCATCGTCGGCGCCTTCATCGGCGGCCTGCTGTTCGGCGGTTCGATCAATGACGGGGCGATCACGGTGACGACTTTCCTCGTCTCGCTGCTCGGTGCCGTGGTCCTGTTGGCGATCGTCAATCTGGTCCGCCGCGGCGCGGTTCGCTGACGCCGGCGTCCCGTCGGCGCGACGCTCCGCGTAAAAAAGGGCTGCCCCGCTGGGGCAGCCCTTTTTCGTCTGTGCCGAGGCGCCCGCCCGTCAGCGCAGCAGGAAACGCACCGTGACATTGGCAGTCAGCGTCAGTTCGCCCGTCGCGACCGGGGTCGACGCATCGGCCTTTGCGGCCTCCATCCGCATCATCGGCATCGGCATCACCGGCGCCGCGCCCTGCTCGCTGATCGACAGAATCCGCGCGACCGACATGCCGGCGGCCCGCGCGTAAAGCTCGGCGCGCGCGCGCGCCCGGCTCACCGCGTCGGCTCGGGCGGCGTCGCGCGCCGCTTCGGGATCGACCAGCGTCATCTGCGGCCCGTTGATGTCGTTGGCGCCCGCATGGACGAGCGAATCGAGGATCGCCCCGGTCCGCATCAGGTCGCGGAAACGCACGCGCACCTGGTTCGCGGCGGCATAGCCCGTCAGCACCGGGGGCTGGTTCTGGTCGTAACGATAGCGCGGGTTGAGCGCGATCCGCGCGGTCTGAATATCGCGTTCGGCGACACCCGCCTTGCGCAGCGCCGCGATTACCGACGCCATGCGTGCGGCATTGTCACGCATCGCCGCCTCTGCGGTCGCCGCCTCGGTCGTCACCCCGGCCTCGATCACCGCCAGTTCGGGCGCGCGCGTGGTGCTGCCCTCGGCCGCGATTTCCAGCACAGTTCCCTCGACTGCGGCCGGTGCGGGCATTGCGCCCGTCTGAGCCGCAGCCGGTGCCGCAACGGCCAGCGCGGGCACCGCCGCCGCGATCATCAGCGCGCAACCTGATTTGAACGACATGGCGACTTTCCCTCTGTTGATGGACATGCCCCAGCTCTAGCCGCGCGGGCGCAACCGGCGATGAACGGCCGCGTCGGTCACCGTTCAGCATCGCCGGCCGACACCTGTCCGTTCGGGAACCGTAACGTCGCGATGGCTTGCGCGAAATATCCTTTCACGGCAAAGCGCCTGCGGGGAAGCAAACGGCCCTTGTGGCCGGTGATTTATTCGGATAACACAGCAAGCCTATGGCACGCCCTTTCGGGGGCGTTTTTGGTTGCGCACGGATCACGAGGGTTGGGGATGTTGGCACGTCAGGATCAGCTCGAATTCACCGGCGACGCGGATCGCGTGGCGAAGCGGCGGCGGCGGCTCCTGGCCGGGATCGGCATCGGCGCCGTCGTCATCATCGGCGCGGTCGTCTTCTACCTGATGAGCAGCAGTAGCAAGGTCACCCCTGTCGCGCCTGCCAAGGGCGCGGCCAAGGGCGTTTCCGACACCCAGATTCCCACCGTCACCGTCGCGGTCCCCGGCGTTCGCCAGATCTCGACGATCATCTCGGGCACCGGCACGCTCGCCGCCAAGCGCGAGATGCCGGTCGGCGTCGCGGGCGAAGGCGGCATGGTGACGCGCGTGCTCGTCGAACCCGGCACCTGGGTCGAGGCGGGGCAGGTGCTCGCCACCGTTGACCGCTCAGTGCAGAGCGAAACCGCCGAATCGCTCGCCGCGCAGATCCGCGTGGCGGAGGCGGATGCCAAGCTCGCCCAAGCCAATCTCGAACGCGCACAGCAGCTGGTCGCCGGCGGCTTCATTTCCAAGGCCGATATCGATCAGAAGACCGCGACGCGTGACCAGGCGCTTGCCCGCGTCCGCGTCGCCCGCGCCCAGCTCGCCGAAACCCAGGCGCGCAACCGCCGGCTCGACATCCGCGCGCCCGCTGCCGGCCTCGTGCTCACGCGCGGCGTCGAACCGGGCCAGATCGTCAGCTCGGGCTCGGGCGTGCTCTTCCGCATGGCGATGGGCGGGCAGATGGAGCTGCGCGCGCAGCTTGCCGAGGCCGATCTTCAGCGCGTCCGGCCCGGCGACGGCGCCGACGTGACGCCGACGGGAACGACCAAGACCTTCCACGGCACGGTGTGGCAGGTGTCGCCCGTGATCGATCCCCAGTCGCGTCAGGGCATTGCGCGCGTCGAACTCGGCTACAACCCGGCGCTGCGCCCCGGCGGCTTCGCCAGCGTGCGCGTGACAGCGGGCGCGCTGCAGGCGGTGGTGCTGCCCCAGTCGGCGGTGCAGAGCGACCCGCAGGGCAATTTCGTGTACACGATCAATGCGAAGAACGAGGCCGTCCGCACGCCGATCAAGACCGGCGACGTGTCGGAATCGGGCATCCTCATCACCTCCGGCCTCAAGGGCAACGAGCGCGTGGTGCTGACCGCCGGCGCCTTCCTGTCGCCCGGACAGAAGGTGATCCCGAACCTCCAGAAGACCCGCTGATTCGCGCGAAGGGAACGACCGCATGAGCTTCCGGAACATCTCGGCCTGGGCGATCCGGAATCCGGTGCCGCCCATCGTGCTTTTCCTGTTCCTGACCATCGCCGGGCTCGTCAGCTTCTGGCGGATGGACGTGAACAACGACCCCGACATCGACTTCCCGATCGTGTGGATCTCGATCAGCCAGCCGGGCGCCGCGCCCAGCGAGCTCGAGACGCAGGTGACGCAGAAGGTCGAGTCCGCGGTGCGCAGCCTCCAGGGCATCGACGAGATCAACTCGACGGTGACCGAGGGCAATTCGCAAACGGTCGTCCAGCTCGCGATCGGCACGCCGATCGACCGCGCGGTCGAGGATGTCCGCAGCGCGATCACCCAGATTCGCGGTAACCTGCCCGACGGCATCCTCGAGCCGCAGGTCGGCCGAGTGAACACCAGCGACAACGACATCGCCAGCTTCACCGCGATCGGCACCGACATGACCGTCGAGCAGCTGAGCTGGTATGTCGACAATACCGTGTCGAAGGAACTGCTGTCGGTTCCGGGCATGTCTGCGGTCAACCGCAACGGCGGCGTTAGCCGCGAAATCCGCGTGATCCTCGATCCCGCCAAGGTCCAGGCGATGGGCCTCACCGCGAGCCAGATCAACCAGCAGCTGCGCCAGGTGAACCTCAACGCCGCGGGCGGGCGCGCCGAAATCTCGGGCATCGAACAGACGGTGCGCGTGATCGGCAACGCCAAGGACGCCTATACGCTCGGCCAGACCCAGATCACCACCGGCAACGGCCGCACCGTGCGGCTGGCGGACATCGCCACCGTCAAGGATGCCTATGCCGAACAGCGCAGCCTGGCCAAGTTCAACGGCCAGCAGGTGATCTCGTTCGACATCCAGCGCGCCAAGGGCGGGTCCGATGTCGAGATTTTCCACCAGGCCGAAAAGAAGCTCAAGGCGCTCGAAAAGACCAACCCCAAGGTCCGCTTCGAGCTGCTCGACAACCACAGCAAATATGCCGAACAGCAGTTCCATTCGGCGATCGAGGCGATGATCGAGGGCGCGGTGCTCGCTGTCGTCGTCGTCTTCCTGTTCCTGCGCGACATGCGCGCGACGCTGATCTCGGCGCTGGCGATCCCGCTGTCGGCGATCCCCAGCTTCTGGTTCATGGAAATGATGAACTTCACGCTCAACCAGATGACGCTGCTCGCGCTCAGTCTGGTCGCGGGCGTGCTCGTCGACGACGCGATCGTGGAGATCGAGAACATCGTTCGCCACATGCGCATGGGCAAATCGGCGTATCAGGCGGCGATCGACGCCGCCGACGAAATCGGCGTCGCGGTGCTCGCCACCACCATGTCGATCGTCGCGGTGTTCCTGCCGGTCGGCCTGATGCCGGGCATTTCGGGCCAGTTCTTCAAGAATTTCGGCCTCACCGTTGTTGCTTCGGTGCTGATGTCACTTGCGGTCGCGCGCCTCATCACACCGATGATCGCGGCCTATTTCCTCAAGGCGCACGGCCATGCCACGCATGGCGAGGGCATGCTGATGAACCTTTACATGAAGGTTCTGCGCTGGACGCTGCTCCATCGCTGGTCGGCGGTGCTCGCCTTCACCGTCGCGATGGGCCTCACCTTCTTCATGTTCGCCACCTCGCCGATGACGTTCCAGCCGGCGCAGGACCAGGATTCGGTCGTCGCCACGATCGAGATGGCGCCCGGCACGCGGCTCGCCGATACCGAACGCGTGGTCGATCAGGTCGCACGCATCCTCTCGGCCGAACCGATCGTCACGAACGTCTATGCGCGCAGCAACGTCGGCAGCGGCCGCGTCGTGGCGCAGCTCAACAAGGACCGCAACGAACGCAGCACCCAGTTCGAAAAGCGGATGGCGCCCCGGCTGCTCGCCATCCCCGATGCGCGCGTCGGCTTCCGCTCGCAGTTCGGCTGGGGGTCGAGCGGGCGTGACCTGACGATCACGCTCGGCGGCGAGGATCCCAAGGTGCTCGCCGACACCGCCGCCGAACTGGTGCGCCAGATGGCGACGCTCAAGTCGGTGGTCGCGCCACGGATCAGCGGCGACCTGCAACGGCCCGAAATCGTCATCAGGCCGCGGCTCGACCTTGCCGCCGATCTGGGCGTCACCACCGCGGCTCTCAGCAACGCGATCCGTATCGCGACGCTCGGCGACATCGACCAGAACAGCGCCAAGTTCTCGCTGTCGGACCGCCAGATCCCGATCCGCGTGGCGATCAACGAGGATGCCCGCGCGCGGCTGTCGACGATCCAGAACATGCCCGTTCCCACCCAGACGGGCGCCTCGGTGCCGCTCTCGGTGGTCGCCGACATCGGCTTCGGCGCCGGCCCGACCAAGGTCGAACGCCTCAACCTTCAGCGTCGTCTGGTCGTCGGTGCCGACCTCGCCACCGATCCCGCGACGGGCAAGCCCTATGTCTCGGGCGACGTGATGAAGCAGATCCACGACCTGCCGGTGATGAAGAACCTGCCGCTCGGCGTGTCCGAGATGTCGGTTGGCCAGGCCAAGTGGCAGGCCGAGATGCTCCAGAACTTCTTCATCGCGCTCGCCGCGGGCGTGTTCCTGGTGTTCGCGGTGCTGGTGCTGCTCTACCGCCGCTTCATGTCGCCGCTGGTCAACATGGGCTCGCTACTGCTGGCGCCGCTCGGCGGGCTTATCGCGCTCAAGGCGACGGGCAACCCGCTGTCGCTGCCGGTGTTCATCGGTATCCTGATGCTGTTCGGCATTGTCGCCAAGAACTCGATCCTGCTGATCGATTTCGCGCTCGAGGAAATGTACAAGGGCGTGCCCAAGTTCAGCGCCATCCTCGATGCCGGGCACAAGCGCGCCCAGCCGATCGTGATGACCACCGTCGCGATGGTCGCGGGCATGGTCCCCACCGCGCTCTCGCTGTCGGGCGACTCGTCGTGGCGCGCCCCCATGGGCATTGTCGTGATCGGCGGGCTGGCGCTTTCGACGCTGCTCACGCTGCTGATCGTTCCGGCGATCTTTAGCCTGGCGGTCGGGCTCGAACAATGGCTCGGGCCGCGGCTCGCGCGCCGGCTGCTCACCTACAAGCCGGGGGACGATCAGCACACGCTGCCGGCCCCGGGCGATGCGCCGGGCAAGCTGGGTGACGGCCATGGCGGCCCCGGCGTGCTGCCGGCGGAGTGAACTTCCCGCCATTTCGGTTATTGGAGGGCGCGTGACCACAACACGCGCCCTTCATGCATCGGACGCCGTCCCGCCTGGCCTGCGGCGGATGCGGCGCGTCGCTACCGGAATGCTCGTCGCGATGGCGGCGACCTTCCTCGCCGCCCGCGCGATCGGGCCGGTCCATCCCGCGATCGGCTTCATCCGCGCCTTTGCCGAGGCGGCGATGGTCGGCGGCCTTGCCGACTGGTTCGCCGTCACCGCGCTGTTCCGCCATCCGCTCCACCTGCCGATCCCGCACACCGCGATCATCCCGCGCAACAAGGATCGCATCGCCGAGACGCTGGCGCTGTTTCTGCGCAACAACTTCCTGGTGCCGGCGGTCGTCGCGCGGCGGATGCAGCGTCTCAACCTCGCCGCCGCCGCCGGGCGCTGGCTCGCCAGCCCGCACCGAAGCGAGGGGCGGATCGGTCGCGGCGCGTCGCGGCTGCTCGCCGACATGCTCGAATCGCTCGATCCCGAACGGCTGGGCGGCATGGCCAAGGGCGCACTCGCCGCACGGCTGCGCGCGATCGAGGTCGCGCCGCTGATGGGGCAGGCACTCCAGGCCGCGATCGCGCAGGACCGCCATCTGCCTCTGCTCGACGCGATGGTCCGCTGGGCCTCGCACACGCTCGAATCGAACGACCATCTGATCCGCGAGGTCGTCCATTCGCGCGCCGGCTCGATCCTGCGCTGGACCGGGCTCGACGAGACGCTGGCGAGCAAGATCATCGAGGGATTGCAGAAACTGCTCGCCGAAATGGCCGAGGATCCCGTACATCCGCTGCGGCTGCGCGCCGAAGAGGCGCTGGCGGGCTTTGCCCAGCGGCTCCAGGAGGATGCGGCGCTGCGCGAACGGGTCGAGGCGTTCAAGGTCGAGATGCTCGGCAACCCCGCGTTCCAGCGCTGGGTCGACGGGCTGTGGGAATCGAGCCGCGCCGCGATGATCCGCCTCGCGCGCGAACCCGGCCGCGCAATGGGCGGCAAGCTGGGTGAGGCGATGCGCCAGTTCGGCGAGACGCTTCAGCACGATCCGCGGCTCGCGCACACGATCAACCGCTTCGCCCGCCGCGCCGCGGTCGGCGCCGCGTCGGACTATGGCGACGGCATCGTCCGGCTGGTGTCCGACACGATCCGCGGCTGGGACGCGCACACGATCACCGGCCGCCTCGAAAACGCGGTCGGGCGCGACCTGCAATATATCCGCATCAACGGCACGCTCGTCGGCGGCCTCGTCGGCACCGCGATCCACGCCGCAGACCTACTGCTTTAAGGCAGGCGCCGGGCGCCCATGCCCGCGCGGGCCTGCGGTCAGCCTATGCGTTGCGCCAGTCGAGCAGCGGCCAGCCCCGCCGCCGCGCCAGCGCCGCCAGCGGCCCGTGCGCGTTCACCGCGAATGCCTCGTCGGCCCATTCGAGCAGCGGCGCATCCGAAACATGGTCCGAATAGGCGCGCACATGCACGTCGCCGCGCGCCAGCCCCTGCGCCGCCAGCCATTTTTCGACCATGCGGAGCTTTGCGGGGCCGTAACAGTTATCCCCGTCGATCAGGGGAAGGACATGACCAGCATCGTTGCGCCGCGCCTGCGTGGCGATCACATCGTCGAAGCCCAGCCGCCTGGCGATCCCGGCGGCGTAATAACCGTGCGAGGCGGTCGCCATCACCAGCCGATAGCCCGCGGCACGATCGGCGGCGATGCGTTCGCGCGCGCCCTCCAGCACGCCGTGCTCGGCCTCGTGCGCGGCAAAGCTCTCCGCCACACGCTCGATCTCTGCCGGGGAGAGCGCGCCGCCCAGCAACAGTCGCTGCGCGGCCTGCTTAAGCTGGCCGCGGCTGCGCAGCCGCAACGCATATCCGCCCGCAACCAGGCCCACCAGCGGCATCAGTGCGAGTCGCCACGGCGCCCGCCGACGCGCGGCATGCACCAGGAAGCGCGTCCAGGTGGGCGTCGCGGTGATCGTCTTGTCCATGTCATAGATGGCGAGGTGCTGCATTGCGCCATCTAGGACGGTTGCACGGCGGCGCAACAGCGCAGTACCTTGCCGCGCGCGCACAAATGCCCGAAAGGTGGCGATGATGAGGGGCAGCGCAAATTTCGAACGCATCGACGATGAAGGCGGCGTCACGCTGCGCTTCAGCGGCAATCTGTCGCTTGCCTGCCTGGCTGACCTGCCCGAACAGCTGCGGTCCGAGGACGGAGCGATCACACGGCTCGATGTCGGTGCGGTCGACCGGATCGACACCGTCGGCGCCTGGATTCTCCACCGTTTCGCGCGCGACCACGATGCCGAGATCGTCGGCCTCGGCACCGACGAGCGCCACTTGCTCGAACAGGTCGCCGCCGCCGAACAACCGATCGAACTGCCGCCGCGGCCCGCCGACCCGTTCACGCGGATGCTCGGCGACATCGGCGCGGCGGTCATCACCGCGGGCCAGACCTTTGTCGGCCTGCTCGGGTTCATGGGCGCCACGGTCGCCGCCTTCTGGAACGTCCTGCGTCACCCCGGCCGCTTCCGCTTCAACGCGACGGTGCAGCGGTTCGAGGTGGTCGGCGTTTCGGCGCTCGGCATCATCGGGCTGATGAGCTTTCTCATCGGCATCGTCATCGCGCAGCAGGGCGCGGTTCAGCTTCGCCAGTTCGGCGCAGAAATCTACACGATCAACCTGCTCGGCCGCATCACGCTGCGTGAACTCGGCATCCTGATGACCGCGATCATGGTCGCGGGGCGATCGGGATCGGCCTTTGCCGCGCAGATCGGCACGATGAAGCTTACCGAGGAAATCGACGCGATGCGCACGATCGGCGTGTCGCCGATGGAGGCACTCGTCGTGCCGCGCACGCTCGCGGTGGTGCTGATGCTGCCGCTGCTCGGCTTCTATTCGTCGCTGGTAGCGATCATGGGCGGCGGGCTGCTCTGCTGGATCAGCCTCGGCATCCCGCCGGTCAGCTTCATCCAGCGACTGCACGAGGTGGTGCCGCTCACCGATCTGTGGGTCGGGCTGGTCAAGGCGCCGGTGTTCGGTGTCATCATCGCGCTCGCCGGCTGCTTCCAGGGGATGCAGGTCAAGTCCGACGCCGAACAGGTCGGCCATCGCACCACCACCGCAGTCGTGCAGGCGATCTTCCTCGTCATCGTACTCGATGCCTTCTTCGCAGTGTTCTTCAGCGAGGTGGGCTGGATATGACGGCGACCGGAACGGCCCCTGAAACGCCCCCGGAAACGGTTGTCGACGCGGCGCGTAGACCCGACGACGATGTGCTGATCCGCGTGCGCGGGCTGCGCAACGGCTTCGGCGAACAGATCGTGCATGACGGGCTCGACCTCGACGTGCGCCGGGGCGAGATCCTCGGCGTGGTCGGCGGCTCGGGCACCGGCAAGTCGGTGCTGATGCGCTCGATCATCGGGTTGCAGATGCCGCTCGCGGGCGAGATCGAGGTGTTCGGCGAGGATACCGTCGGCAAGCTCGCGACCGAGGCGGTCGAGGTGCGCAAGCGCTGGGGCGTGCTGTTCCAGGGCGGCGCGCTGTTCTCGACGCTCACCGTCGCCGAAAATGTTCAGGTGCCGATCAAGGAATTCTATCCCGGTATCGACCCGGTGCTGCTCGAGGAAATTGCCGCCTACAAGGTGGTGATGACCGGCCTGCCCCCCAATGCCGGTCCCAAATACCCGGCCGAGCTGTCGGGCGGCATGCGCAAGCGTGCCGGTCTGGCGCGCGCGCTCGCACTCGATCCCGAACTGCTGTTCCTCGACGAGCCCACCGCCGGGCTCGACCCGATCGGCGCGGCGGCGTTCGACGAACTAATCGCGTCGCTGCAAAAGACGCTTGGGCTCACCGTGTTCCTGATCACGCACGATCTCGACACGCTCTATGCGATTTGCGACCGCGTCGCGGTGCTCGCCGACCGGCGCGTGATCGCGGTGGGAACGATCGACGAGCTGCTCGCTTCGGATCACCCATGGATCCAGGAATATTTCAACGGACCGCGCGGACGCGCCGCGGTCAGCACCGCGCACGCCGCGCAACCGCGAAAATGAGGCCCTGATGGAAACCCGATCCAACCATGTGCTCGTGGGCGCCGTCGTGCTGATCCTGCTCGGCGTGCTTGCGCTGTTCATCGTATGGCTCGCGCGGCTGGGCGGCGGCAACGAGCGCGAATACGACATTTTCTACAAACAGTCGGTCGACGGACTCAATCCCGGCTCGGCGGTCACCTTCTCCGGCGTCCCCTCGGGCCAGGTCAAGGAAATCGCCTTCTGGCAGCCCGATCCCAGCCTGGTGCGCGTCCGCATCACCGTGAAGCCCGAAGTGCCGATCCTCGAAGGTACCACCGCCTCGATCCAGGGCAGCTTCACCGGCCCCAGCACGGTCCAGCTCGACGGCGCGATGAAGGGGGCGCCGCCGATCCTGTGCCCGGCGGAAAATCCGCGCGCGGCCTGCCCGCTCGGCGTGCCCGTCATCCCCACCAAGCAGGGCGGGCTCGGCGCGCTGCTCAGTTCGGCGCCGAAGCTGCTCGAACGGCTGACGACGCTTACCGAACGCCTCGGCGACCTGCTCGACGACCGCAACCGCAATTCGATCGCGGGCATCCTCGCCAACACCAACCGGCTGACCAAGGCGCTCGCCGATCGCGGCCCCGAAATAGCCGCCACGCTCGCCGAGACGCGCGTGACGATTCAGAAGGCAGGCGTCGCCGCCGAACAGATCGGCCAGCTTGCCCAGAGCACCAATGGCGTCGTCCAGGAGGATCTGCGCCCGACGATCGCCAATCTCAACCGCACGATTACCGCGGCGCGCAGCAGCATGGAAACGCTCGACGCCGCGATCGGCGATGCGCGACCCGGGCTCCAGGCCTTCTCCAAAAAGACGATTCCGGAGGTCGGCCAACTCGTCCAGGATCTGCGCGACATGTCGCAGGCGCTGTCCTCGGTCGCCGAAAAGATCGATCGCAACGGCGCCGGCGGGCTGATCGGCGGGCCGCGCCTGCCCGACTACAAACCCAGGAAGTGAGAGGCCCGATGAACAAGCTTGCTCTGCTCGCGCCGATGGCGGCGCTCGCGCTCGGCGGGTGCATCTCGCTGGGCGCCAAGCCGCCCAAGTCGCTGCTCACGCTCACCAGTGCCACCAGCGTGCCCGTCGGCCAGCCGCAAAGCTCGGCCAAGGCGGAAACGATCACCATCGCCGTCCCCTGGGTACCCCAGGAGCTGGCGACGGGGCGCATCCCCGTCCATTCGGGCGCGGTCGCCGTCGCCTATGTCAAGGACGCGCAATGGGTCGAACAGCCGTCGCGGCTATTCGCGCGGATGCTCGCCGATACCGTCACCGCCCGCACCGGCCGCGTCGTGCTCAGCAACCGCCAGTCGCAGATCGACCCCGGCGCCCAGCTCACCGGCGAGTTGCGCCGCTTCGGCGTCGATGCTGAAACGAGCGAGGCGGTCGTCACCTTCGACGCCGCGCTGATGCGCGGGCCCGAGGCGGTTTTCGAAAAGCAGCGGTTCGAAGCACGGGTCAAGGTCGCGCGGATCGACGCCACCTCGGTCGGCGCCGCGCTCGGCACCGCCGCCAATCAGGTCGCGGTCCAGATCGCCGACTGGGTCGGCCGCTGATCGAGACAGGGGCGGCCATTCGGTCCGCCCCCGTCCCCCGCCGCCCTCTGAAGCCTCGTCGCCATCCACCGCATCCGCACCGCAGGGCTGTCGCCGCATCGCTGATCCCTACGCGCTGCACAGAGCTACCGGCTCGCGACCTAGGCTGAGCACGTCGGCCCGCATGCGGCCTCCCGACCTGGGCTCCGCCGTCCATCGCCCGAGCTACAGGACGTTCGTCGCGGCGGCGATCCCGGCCTCGGCTGCCCCTCGGTGCGCCGCAGCCGAGTGCGGACACCGCCCCCGGCCCCGCCGTTCGCTGTGTTCGGCGTAATCGCGGGAATCGACGCTTCGTGGGCCACCGCGCCGCCGCCACGCTCGCAGCCAGGAGTGCCGACCCGGTCGGCTACCTCAGGGTGCGGGGCACGGCCCGCGCCGACCGCCGCCCGCCGACCGCCCGCCCTGCCCGCAAGACCGACAGCTCTGCCCCCGCGCGAGGCGTCAGCCCCGACGGTTCAGGACGGCATCCGCCGCACCGGCGGCAGCGCGTTGCAGATGTCGGTGCCGCCCGCCGGCACGGTGAAGAAGGGCGGCTTGCGGTTCTCGCGCTCACGCAGCCAGCTCAGGAACGCGGGCGTATCGGTCGCGCGCACCTGGAAATGCGGGCGTTCGTCCTCGGGCAACTGGCTCGCCAGCCGCGCCGACAGGATGGGGGTGCGCTCGCCGGGGGTTTCATACACACCCATCGCGCCGGTACCGCGCGGCAGGCTCGACAGCCATTGCACCCCCTCGATCACGCGGCCCACGACGGCGATGTTGCGGTCGAGATGGCGCGGCGAATGGCCGATCACCGTGTAGAGTTCGGCGCCGCTGCCCGTGCTCGGTGCCATGTCGCGCGCGACACCCACCATGCCATAGCAATGCGGCAGCCAGCTCGCATTGCCGTCGCCGGCCACCGCCCAGCCGTCGGCAGTATAGCCGACGCGCGCGGCATAGGGGTCGGGCCGCGTAAGCGGGTTCGATGCCACGATGCCCCGCGTCTCATATTCGGCGGGCGGGTTGGCGATCACCATCGGCGGCAACGGCTTGCGCTCAGTTGCGTCGCCCCATTGCGCGACATAATTGTCCTGGACGCGATAGACGCTGGTGCCATCCCACCAACGCGCGTCGGCGAACTTGCGGATATTGGCGATGTGCGCCGGGGCAAAGCGCGGTGCGAGCCGGATCACCACCTGTCGACCGCCGCGCAGCGTAAACACCAGGATCTCGTCGTCGGGGATTGTGCGCCAGTCGGCATCGACATCGGCCGCCGGCGCGCCCGCGGCAGGTGCGGGCGCCGCCTGCCCCGGCAAGCCACCGCGCGCGATGACGGCATCGGTGACAAACGGCGCGGCAAGCGCAGCGAGGGCAAGCGCGGACGCCGCGGCGGCGCGCAGGAGCATGCAAGCGGTCATGTCCGCCAGCTTGGCATGCCCGACCCGGCTTGCCTAGCCCGCCGACACAGGGTAGGGCAGCGCGCTTCCAGCGCATGCGGAGCGGTGGCCGAGTGGTCGAAGGCGCTCGCCTGGAAAGTGAGTATACGGCAAAACCGTATCGAGGGTTCGAATCCCTCCCGCTCCGCCAAGACCCTTTGATTTTCCTAGATAATTTTCCTCATCAGATCCCTCCAACCCGGTTTGCAACCCGGTTTCGGTCGTGGACGTGAGCGGTCAACCGTGGACAAATCGGGTCGAATGGAGCCAATGAGCGCCTTAAGCGTCACTTCGCATTCGGCTTGCGGTAGCTGTCGAAGATGTCTTTTTCGCTTGCGAGCTTGACGTGCCTTGCGTCGATTTCATCTGCCATCGAGGCGTTGGGCACGTTCCCCGCATGTAGCGAGAAATAGGTTTCCCAGAACGGATCGGCCTCAACGATGCGATTAAACGTTACCGTTCCGGGCTTCGCTCCAGTGGCCACTCGAAGGGCCGATACGGTGTTGTGAAGAAGGATCGAGAGCAGCTGCAATTCGCAAAGCACCTTCTCGAGGGACCATGACACGCTGACCTTCTCCGTGAGGAAGTGCAGCTTGGATGCCTGCCTGGTCGCGTTCTTGAGCGGCCTTGCCACGTCAAAAAAGCTGGCGTCGCGCGAGAAACCGACCATCTGCATCGCCTCCGGCGGGGCGGGGACGCCCGGCGTTTCTTGGATGCCCACCGCCAGGCCGAACCTGCCATGCGACGCCCGGAGCCCGTGCTTGATGCTGTTGTATTCCCAGCGGTGCTGCTCACTCGCATATTCATGCAACATGCCCCGGAAGGCACGCGCGAGCCGTTCGACGATGGCGTCCCGGTCCTCCCACCCAGAGCAAAGATGGATGCCGTTGAACAGATTCACCAAAGTGAACGGGGCGTCGTTCAAGCGATTATACTTCGGGCGTTCCTCCCGCAGCAGATAGCCCGCGATCGCGGCCGCATCTTCGGATTTGCACTTCAGGAAATATGCATGCGCGGCCGAGGGGGCTTGGATCAACGCGCCTAGCATCATCACCAATGTCTCCATCCCGTGATGCCAGAGCAACCTCGAGAGGGAGGAAACGTCTTTGCGGTCCTGGTCGTCGTCGCTTTCCTGCTCGGCTGGCGCATCGTCGGGGCCGCCGGTGCCACCGATGATGTTGTGTGCAGTACGATAGTATAGCTCGGCATCCACCCGCTCGAGGAAATGGACATTGTCCCCGGACACGCCGTGCCCCCAGACCATGTACGGTTTCTCGACGACACAGAACGGCACTGACGTCATCCCAAGCTCCAGTGATTTTTCGCCGCCGGCCATCAATCGCTATGCCGCCTGCTGCAGCCGATAGGGATCGCCGATCCCGATGCGATCCGCTTCTTCGAGGAGGAAATGCAAAGCCTCGCCGCACTCCTCGGCGGAATCGTAACCTTCGGCATAGCGCGCTACGAGCCTGTTCCACGCGCGCTCCCGATTGCCCGCGCTACGCTCCAGATAATCGTTGAACAGCGCCCGGCAGTTCACCGCTGCATTGTGGTGGTCCCAATAGGAGCGAACCAACGGAGCCAGCGCAAAATTCTCGTCCGCACGCGCCGCAGCGCGCTCCCAATCGATCTCATGCGGCTGGTTCGGCGCAGCCGTTAGCACCGTGACCATGTCGCCGATCTGAAGCAGAGCGTCGGCGTCCGAGTATCGCGGCTTGCGCTGCTTCAGGCCAGGAAGAATTGTGGCGCAATCCATGCACACGAGCAGGATCTGGTGACGGTCAATAAATGCGTCTGTGGCCGAAGGCCCCACGTCATCCCAGCTCTCCGCCACGATGAACTCGGTGTGCCGGAACAGCTTGCCCGCCCAGCGACGGTTCCGATTGCGTGACCGACGAAGAATCTGAGCCTTGCTGCGTTCGCAGGCCGGACAGCGCCAATCGTTGCCTGAGGCGCGCCACAGCTCCGGTGCCCCGCCGCCGTCATAGTCCGCGACCTCCTGCGGCGTCGGGGCTTCAACCTTGATGGACCGCTTCCTGGCACTCGTCGAAGCGGCGGCCCCGTCCCGCGCAACCGAGCGCATCTCGAAGCTGGACAGATCGCGGGAGACGAGGCGATAAAGCTCCCTGTTCTGTCGAGCGAACCAGTTGTGCAGGTGGCGGAGCATTCCCACCGAACTCAGGCCGCCCGCAGGGGTCAGGTTCCCTGTCTCACAGGCGAGCGCGCCGGCGACGAGCATCGCGAATATCTGATCGACGAGTGCAAGGCGCCCGTCGAAGTCGGCCAATGCGGCATCGTGGATCGCCCGTGCGGCGCCGAGCTCAACGACATGCTCGCCGTTCGCGACCGGCCGCACAAATGACCGGATTTCGCTCGGGCGGAAGCTGAAATCGGGATGGGCATGAGCGATGCCGCGCTTCGCAGCGGCATCCGCGTTGTTGCACTCCTGGCAAACGAACGTCGGTTCGAACCGGGCCACGAGGCGGCTGGCGAGCTTCTCAACATGCTGGGTACCTTCCGGGACCTTGCCGATCCAGTCCGAGCCGAACCGAGCCTGCAGCAACGCCTTGAAGCGGTCAGTGAGGTGATCGTGATGCTCGACGAGCCGTCCCAGCAACACGCCATTGTCAAGAAGGCGAAAAATCTGCGGTTTCCGCCGCCCGCATCCCGGGCATTGCCAGTTTGACGAAGTCGAGGTCCAATTCTCGTCGAGGTCGAGCAGCTTGGTCCCGAACCGGGCAAGCGCGGCCTTGGTCGAGGCCGACCAGGAGCCATCGCGTTCGATATAGAGGCGCTCCAGCTCGTCATCCGAGCAGCTTTGCAGCATCGGAAGCCGGAGCTCCGCTTCGAACCAGTCCATGGGTACGCCCAACCTCCGAAGAACCAACAGCGTGAAGTTCGCTCAATGTTCTCCGAGACCATCGTCGCGCGTCAAGTACGGACGTGCCCGCCTGGCGGAAGGCACGTCCGAATACTCAGAGAGCGAAGCTCCCGCGATCGGCGAAGCCGGCGGGGCGCACATCCAGCGCCGCCGCTTCGGCGAGACGGTGCTTGCGGCAGCGGAAGGACCAACGCTGGGTGCTGTCGGAAGAAACCTGGAGCCAAGCACCATTGCGCCGCTCAAGCCATCCCGAAGCAAACAGCTCACCGGCATGGAAGCCAGCATTGGCGGCCGGCACGATCCGCTCCGCGTCCGGGGACGGCCAAAGCGCGACATGGACCGATATCTCGTCCCAGCCAGCATCCCAAAGCGACGCGATGGCGGGGATGTCGCCGATCGCGAAGCGATACACATGGGCCTCCTTGTGCTCGTGGCGCTCGCTATTGGCGCCCGGCCAGCGGTTGTCGCCCGGACGAAGCGAGAAGAACCGGCGTGCAAGTCCCTCGTTGATGCCCGCCACCATGGCGTTGCGCCACGCGCGTCGACGGGTTGACTTGGAATAGTCCACCTCATGGTACTTGGACGAGGTGGTCTTGAGTACATGCGTACCATGATCGAGCCCGAGCCAGTCGAATAGCATGTGCTGATCCTGGTGCGCAGGCGGCTCGCCGCGCAGCTCCGCGCGTCGAGCGAGGAAGGCAGCTTCGTCAAGGAGAACGAAGTCGGGGTCGTCGGGGTCAGTCTCGCGAACCGCGGCGAGCAGAGAGGCATGCGTGCGAAAACCGCAGGAAGCCGCCAGCGCCTCGGTCAGGTGAGAGGACTTATCTTCAGGGAAGCGCGAGACTAGCGCGCGCTTGACGGCCCGCAGGCCATCGTCGGTCAGGGAAATGGAGGCCACAGATCAATCCTTCGTATCTGGGTCGATGTCCGCCGATTACGCACCGACCAATACGAACGGTCGATCTGTCGATTGAAGTGTCAGCTTTGACCCGGCGGCAGGTCTGGCGAGACGGCCACTGCTATTTATGAGGGCCGGAGCATCAACTTTCAAGATGGACCAATTGATCTGGACAGAGCCGATAAAATTCCATATTTCCTCTTTTGTCGAAATATGGAATCATGATCCATGCTCGGATACGAATCATGGAACTGAAGAACGCCGTCGCCGCCTTGTCTGCGCTTGCCCATGACGGTCGCCTCTCCGCGTTCCGGCTGCTTGTGCAGGCCGGCCCCGAAGGAGTGGCGGCGGGCGAGATCGCTCGTCGCCTCGACGTGCCGGCGAACACGTTGTCGTCCAACCTCAATATCCTGTCGAATGCCGCGTTGATCGAAAGCCGACGCGAGGGCCGTTCGATCATCTACACCGCACGCTATTCGAACATGACGGAGCTGCTGGAGTTCCTGATGCAGGACTGCTGCGCCGGCTCGCCCGAAATCTGCGCGCCGCTCGCCGATCTGGCGCTGCGCAGCCGCTGCAGTCCGGAGGAATGCGCATGAGCGAGCACACCTACAATGTCCTGTTTCTGTGCACGGGCAACTCGGCGCGTTCGATCCTGGCCGAGAGCCTTCTGAACAAGCTCGGCGAGGGGCGCTTTCGAGCCTTTTCCGCGGGCAGCTTCCCCAAGGGGCAGGTGCATCCGGTGGCGCTCGAAATCCTCTCCTCGATGGGCTTCCCGACCGATGGCCTGCGCTCGAAGAGCTGGGAAGAGTTCGCAACGCCGGGCGCGCCCGACATCGATTTCATCTTCACCGTATGCGACAACGCCGCGGGCGAGACCTGTCCGGTCTGGCCGGGCCACCCGATGACGGCGCACTGGGGCATCGAAGATCCGGCCGCTGCCGACGAGGGACACCAGCGCGAGGCGTTCCTGAAGGCGCTGCACTATCTGCGCAATCGCATCTCGCTGTTCCTCGCGCTGCCGCACGAGAGCCATGACCGCATGGCGCTCGCGGGCAAGCTTCGCGAGATCGGCCGCAGCGAAGGCGCAACAAGAAAGGCGAGCATCGATGGCGACTGACATAATCATCTACCACAACCCGGAATGCGGCACCTCGCGCAACACGCTCGCGATGATCCGCAATGCCGGCATCGAGCCGCATGTCATCGAATATTTGAAGACCCCGCCCTCGCGGACCATGCTCGAGCGGTTGATCGAACGGGCGGGACTGACGCCGCGCGAGCTCCTGCGCGAGAAGGGCACGCCCTATGCCGAGCTCGGGCTCAGCGACGAGGCGCTGTCCGATGAAGCGCTGATCGACGCGATGATGGCGCATCCGATCCTGATCAACCGGCCGCTCGTCGTCAGCCCGATGGGCGTCCGGCTGTGCCGTCCTTCCGAGGCCGTGCTCGACATCCTGCCGTCGGCGCAGCTGGGTGCCTTCGCCAAGGAGGACGGCGAACAGGTGATCGACATCGCGGGCAACCGGGTCTCGGCATGAGCAACGGGATTGCAGTCGATCACCCGGCCCAAGCGTCAGCGCGACCCGGCATCGGATTCTTCGAGCGCTACCTGACGCTCTGGGTCACGCTGTGCATCGTTGCCGGCATCGCGCTGGGGACCTGGGTGCCCGGCGTCTTCGCCGCGATCGCCTCGGCCGAGGTCGCTCGCGTCAATCTGGTCGTCGCCGTGCTGATCTGGCTGATGATCGTGCCGATGCTGCTGAAGATCGACTTCGGCGCGCTCGGCTCGGTCCGGCAGCACTGGAAGGGGATCGGCGTCACCCTGTTCATCAACTGGGCGGTCAAGCCTTTCTCTATGGCGCTACTCGGCACGCTGTTCATCGGCTGGCTGTTCGCCCCGCTTCTGCCATCAGGCGAGATCTCGTCGTACATCGCCGGGCTGATCCTGCTGGCTGCGGCTCCCTGCACGGCGATGGTGTTCGTCTGGTCGAACCTGTGCGACGGCGAACCCAACTACACGCTGAGCCAGGTAGCGCTCAACGACCTGATCATGGTGTTCGCGTTTGCTCCGCTCGTCGGCCTCCTGCTCGGCGTCGCCTCGGTTACCGTGCCGTGGGACACACTGCTGCTCTCGGTCGTACTCTATATTGTCCTGCCGGTGATCGCGGCGCAGGTGATCAGGCGGACGTTGCTCGCGAGCGGAGGCCAACCGGCGCTCGACCGACTGCTCAAGGCGCTCGGCCCGATCTCGCTGTCGGCTTTGCTCACGACGCTGGTGCTGCTGTTCGGCTTCCAAGGCGAACAGATCCTGGCCAAGCCCCTGGTGATCCTGCTGCTTGCTGTGCCGATCCTCATCCAGGTCTATTTCAACGCCGGGCTCGCCTATTGGCTCAGCAAGCGCCTGGGCGTGGCCTGGTGCGTCGCGGCGCCGGCCGCGCTGATCGGCGCCTCCAACTTCTTTGAGCTGGCCGTCGCCGCTGCGATCAGCCTGTTCGGGCTGAACTCGGGCGCGGCGCTCGCCACGGTCGTCGGCGTGCTGGTCGAGGTGCCGGTGATGCTCTCGGTCGTGTCGATCGTGAAACGGACGCGCGGCTGGTACGAACAAGGCCGCGAAGCGGCCGCCTGACCTCCCCATATACCCGGATTGCCATCATGCCGTTGCGCGTTCTCACCGACCCCAATCACCTGCCCCAGCTCGATCCGCGTTTCGCCTACGAACGCCCAGCAGCCGGGCTCGGAGCGAGCGTTCCACCGCCGCGCATCCTCCTTCTCTACGGAAGCCTGCGCGAACGCTCCTATTCGCGGCTGGCGGTCGAGGAAGCAGCGCGGCTGCTCGGCTTCTTCGGCGCTGAGACGCGCATCTTCGATCCTTCGACGCTGCCGCTGCCCGATCAGGTCGCCGGTGACGATCATCCCGCCGTCCATGAGCTGCGTGAGCACGCGATGTGGTCGGAAGGCATGGTCTGGTGCAGCCCCGAGCGGCACGGCCAGATCACCGGCATCATGAAGGCGCAGATCGACCATCTCCCGCTCGAGATGAAAGGCATGCGCCCGACGCAGGGACGCACGCTCGCCGTCATGCAGGTCTCTGGCGGGTCGCAGTCGTTCAATGCCGTCAATACCCTGCGCCTGTTGGGCCGCTGGATGCGGATGTTCACGATTCCCAATCAGTCGAGCGTCGCAAAGGCGTTCCAAGAGTTTGACGAGAACGGGCGAATGAAGCCGTCGGGTTACTATGACCGGATCGTCGACGTGATGGAGGAGCTGGTGCGCTTCACGGTGCTGCTGCGCCCGCACGCCGATCAGCTCGTAGACCGCTATTCCGAGCGCAAGTCCGCAGGCGTCGTCATCGATCCCTCGAAAGATCTTTCAAGCATCGCCGTCTGCCAGCGGTGCTAGTTTTCTTGGCCGGCTCTCTCTCCCGAAGAGCGGCGACCTGGGGCCGCTCGGGCGGGCTGCAAATTGTGGCCTGACGCAAGCAGGTTGCGTATCTTTTCTGTGACATTACTCTGACCGCGCGCCACGAGGGTGGCGCCGAGGCGTGAGAACCTCGCTTGAGAGTCGAGACCCGCACCCATGCGGCCGGGTGGCCGATGCGCATGTCCAAGCTGCTTGCGGCCAAAGGCATCGGCGCATGTCTCAAGCATGTTCTCAACACCCGGCTTCTGCCCGCGAGCGCTCACGATTGTGGGTCAGACGGGCATGGTCGACGGTTTCGACGTTAGCGCATCCGGTCTTCCGAAGGCGGTGGCATTCGGGAGGACTGGCCGATGCGGGTGATCGGCGGCTTCCTCAAAGCAGTCACCGTTCCGCGTATCGCGGAGGGCGATCCGCTTCCGCCCGAGGATCGCCTCGTTCGGCCGACACTTGCCCTCGATGACCTCTACCGCGTGCACGGTCCGCGGCTGCTCCGTTTCTTCGCCCGCCGCGCCGACCGCCAGGACGCTTCCGACCTCGTCCATGAAAGTTTCATACGCTTCGCGAGCTCGGAGGCATGTCGGGACCAGACGGTCGAGTGCCCCGAGGCCTATCTCAATCAGATCGCGACCAACCTCCTGCGCGACCGCGCCAAGTCCGCGCTTCAGCGATCGCTGTCGAACCATGTCCCCGCCGATGAGGTGCCGCTCGCCGGAACCGACCTGGTTGCTGCGCTGGAAGCGCGCGACCGGCTCAATCGTCTGCAGAACGCATTGATGCGGCTCAAGCCGAAGACACGTGACATATTCCTTGCCCACCGCCTTGATGGCTTGAGCTACAAGCAGATCGCGGAGCGATACGGCTTGAGCACCAAGGGCGTTGAGTGGCACATGACGAAAGCGATTGATCATCTGGATCGAGCCCTGAGGCGCTGATGGAGGGTCGGACAACGGCATCCAGCGCACCCGAGGCGGTGCGAGAGCAGGCGATTGCCTGGCTCGCCAGGTTGCGCTCGGAGCCGACCGACATCGATCGTGCCGACTTCGAGCGTTGGTATATCGCGGATCCACAGCATGCCGACGTCTATGAGGCTGTGCTCACGACTTGGGATGAGACAGCCTTGGTCGGCCGGGTCCCGGCGGCGCGGAATCGGCATACCGGACGGCGCCATTCCCAAGTCAAAGTCGCAAGCGTCGCGGCGGCGGTGCTGCTCCTGTTGGTGGCGGGCAGCTTCGCCTTGACCCACTATGCGTGGCGCGGCCCTGCGCCCGAGACGCTGCTTGCCAGCCGCGTTGGGCAGATCCGCACGATCGTGCTCGACGACGGCTCGCGGGTTACGCTCGACACCGACAGCATCGTGCACGTGAACTTCGACGACGATCAGCGCCGACTCGAACTACAGCGCGGACGTGCGCGGTTCGAGGTCGCTCACGACGCGCGGCGACCGTTCATCGTGGCCGCCGGCGCCAGCGAGGTCGTCGCACATGGGACCGTTTTCGACATCGACCTGCGCCAGCCGCGCGCTCTCGTGTCGCTCCTGCAGGGGTCGGTCGAAGTCCGGCCGACCTCCAAGGCCCCTGATGTGCGCCGCCCGCCAACGATCCTGCGGCCGGGACAGCAATTCGCGCTCGACGGCACCGCCGCGATGGCGCAGCCCGCAGCGATCAGATCGTCCGAAACCCGCTGGCCAACCGGCATGCTCTCGTTCGAGGATGCACGCCTGGCAGAGGTCGTGGCCTCGGCCAACCGCTACAGCCAGACCCGGATCGTGATCGGCGATCCTGCGACGGAGGATCGCCGGTTCACGGGTACGTTCAAGGCCGGCGACTCCAAGCAGCTTGCCGACATGGTCGGATCGATGTTCGACCTGCGGGTCGAGCGCGATGCCGAGGACAATCTCGTGCTCGCCTCGCGCAAATAAATTCCCAGGGTTATCGCAGGCGGCCGCGTCGAAGTCCCCCAAGCAGCGCCACGAAGGCGCGCGAGGGGGAAACGCGAATGTCGATTGTTCCGAAGACCGCACTTGCTCTGTCCGCGTCCGTCGCGGCGATTATCCTGCCTGTAGCCCCTGCCGCCGCTCAGGAGCAGCGGCAAAGCTACAGCCTTCCGGCCCAGCCGCTGGCCCAGTCGCTGCGGGAGGTCTCGCTGCAATCAGGGCGGAACATCGTCGCCCCGGCCGAGATCCTTCGCGGGAAGACGGCGCCTGCGGTGCGCGGGAGCTACACGCTCGAGGAAGTGGTCGATGCGCTGCTGGCCGGCTCCGGCCTGGTCGTAAGGCGCGTCGGTGACGGGCTGCTCATCGACCGCAGGCAAACCAGCCTGAACGATGGCGCAGCGGAAGGCCCGGGAAGCGACGACATCGTCGTCACCGGAACCCGCATCCGCGGCGCGGCGCCGACCGGCTCGAACGTCGTCGCCATCGACCGCAAGGAGATCGAACGCAGCGGCTATGCGACGACGCAGCAGATCCTCGCCGCCGTTCCGCAGAACTTCTCCGGCGGCGCGAACGAAGGCACGGTCGGCTTCTCGGTGCGCAACAACAGCAGCACCAATTTCGGCTTCGGCTCGGGCATCAACCTGCGCGGGCTCGGCACGACATCGACCCTAACCCTGATCGACAGCAACCGCCCGGCGCTCGGGGGAGGATCGGGCACCTTCGCCGATCTCACCCTGATCCCGTCGAGCATAATCGAACGCATCGAGATTCTCGCCGACGGCGCCTCGGCGATCTACGGGTCGGACGCGGTCGCAGGCGTGGTCAATGTCAGGCTGCGCCGCGAGCTCGACGGCGCGGAGACGCGGCTACGCTACGGCTTCGCCGATGGTCTCGACGAGGTACAGGCCAGCCAGCTCGCCGGCTTCCACTGGACCGGCGGCCGGTTCATCGCCGGCTATGAATATTATCGCCGGGGCCGGCTGAACTCGGCGGACCGCGCCTATGCGACCGAGGACCTGCGCGCCTTCGGCGGGCCGGACTACCGGCAGGACTATGCCAATCCGGGGACAATCATCGCCGCGAACGGGCAGGTCTTCGGCATCCCCACGGGCCAGAGCGGGAGGGGCCTCACGGCGGGCGACCTCATCCCAGGCGTCGCCAATCTCGCCGACGGGCGCCGCGACACCGACCTGCTGCCGGCGCTGAAACGGCATTCGGCCTACGCCGCGCTCGAACAGGAGCTCGGAGACACCTTCCGTTTCAGGGCGCAGGGTTTCTTCGCCGACCGGCGCTCCTCCGCCCGCTATTTTCCCAGCAACTATGGCGGGGTCGTTGTCACCTCGGCCAACCCCTTCTACGTCGACCCGCTCGGCACGGGCGAGCCGGTGACGGTGCATTACGACTTCCGGCCCGACCTCAGTCCGCCGACGCTCGACGCGCATGTCACGAACTGGGCGGGCGCCGCCTCGCTCAGCGCCGCGTTCGGCCGCTGGAACGCCGAGCTCCACGGAACCTATGGCGAGCAGCGCGAGCGCCAGGTCACACGGAACGTGCCCAACTACTACCGGCTTGCGCTGGCGCTCGCCGACACCGATCCGGCGACCGCCTATAATCTGTTCGGCGACGGCTCGGTCACCAATCCCGCCACGATCGAGAAGGTGCGCGGCGGCTTCGTCCAGGCCGGCCATTCCCGGCAATGGTCGACGAGCCTCAAGCTCGACGGGCCGCTGTTCGCGCTGCCGGCAGGCGACGTCCGCATGGCGGTCGGGGGCGAATACCGCCACGAATGGTATGGCTATTCCTCGGCCGACGACGAGTTCACGCCGGGTCCGGTGGACGCGGGGTCGGCGGGCTTTCCGCTCGGGCGCTCAGTGGTCGCCGGCTATGCCGAGCTGCTGGCGCCGCTGGTCGGCCCGGATCAGCAGGTGCCCGGCATCGATCGGCTCGACCTGTCGATCGCCGGCCGGATCGAACGCTACAGCGACTTCGGCACCACCGCCAATCCGCGGTTCGGCCTCAGCTGGAAGCCGCTTCCCGCGCTCACGCTACGCGGCACCTTCGGCACCTCCTTCCGCGCGCCGACCTTCAGCGACATCCGCCATGGGCCCGGCCTCAATCAGATCATCCCGTTGCCGCTGCCCGACCCCGCCTCGCCGACAGGCGCAACCAACGTGCTCGCGCTGTTCGGCAACCGGCCGGACATTGGACCCGAGAAGGCGCGGACCTGGACTGCGGGCTTCGATTTCCGGCGGCCGAGCGTGCCGGGCCTCTCGATCAGCGCCACCTGGTTCGACATCGCCTATCGCGACCGCATCAGCAACGTCGCCTCCGAGCTCTTCTCGTTCCTGTCTCAGCGCAGCCGTTTCCAGTCGCTGATCACCGACAACCCCGCCGCGGCGACGGTCGCCGCGCTCTATGCCGACCCGACCTTCGTCAATCCCTACGGCATCCCGGCCTCGGCCGTGGCGGTGCTGGTCGACGCCCGCAACGCCAACCTGTCGCGCACGACCGAGCGCGGACTCGATTTCGACATCGGCTACCGCGGGGGCGACGAGAGCCGCGGCTTCGAGCTGGGGGTGAGCGGCACCTGGCTGGTCAGCCTCAAGCAGAAGCTCACCGCCACCGCCGAGAGCGCCGACGTCGTGTCGACGATCGGCAATCCCGTCGATCTGCGCCTGCGCGCCCGCGCCTCGGCGACGCGCGGCCGGGCGACCCTCGCCGCCTATCTCAACTATGTCGACGGCTATCTCAACAACGGCGTCACCCCGGCCGAACCGGTGCACAGCTGGACCACGCTCGATCTCCAGCTCGGCTATCGGCTCGGCGGCGAGAGCGGGCCGCTGCGCGGCGTCAGCCTCTCGCTCAGCGTGACCAACCTGTTCGATCGTGCGCCGCCCTACGTCAACAACCGCACCGCCTTTTCGGCCTCGGGATTCGATCCCGAAAATGCGAGCCCGCTCGGGCGCATGGTCGCCTTCCAGCTGGTCAAGTCATGGTGAGACGCTGGATTGCGCCCCTGGCGCTCCTGCTTGGCGTGCCCGGCATCGCCCATGGCCAGATGCCGACGATGCGGGATCTGATCGAGCTTACCGATCTTTCGAGCGTGGCCATCTCCCCCGACGGCAGGCTCGTGGCCTTCCGCGAGGAAAGCGCCTCGATCGAGCGCAACGACCACACCCTTACTTGGTTCGTCGCGCCGGTCGATGGCAGCACGCCGCCGCGACGCCTCGCCGACGCCGGCGAGGGCAACTGGCTCAACGGAACGCTGCTGTCCGAGCCGCCGATCTGGTCGGCGGACTCGCGCTTCCTCCTCTATCGCGCCGTGATCGACGGCGAGGTGCAGATATGGCGGGCGGCGGCCGACGGCTCGAACGTCCAGCGGATGACGCAGGAGGCGGGCAACGTTATCGATCTTGCCGCCGGGGCCGACCGCCGCTCGATTCTCTTCCGCGTCGGCGCCGCGCGTACGGAGGTGGTCCGGGCCGAGCAGCGCGAATATGACGAAGGCGTGTTGATCGACGCGAGCGTCGATCCCTCGCGACCGCTTTATCGCGGGGGCCGCATCGACGGGCGACAGGCGACCGAGCGGCTCAAGGGGCCGTGGTTCGGCCATGGCGGACTGCTCGCCGATCTTCCACCGCGTATACGGGTGCTGGATATTGCGAGCGGTACGGTCCGCGATGCGAGCGAGGCCGAGGCGGCCGGGCTGGCGCCGCCCACGCAGTTCTTCGACAGGCTCGACGGGCGCTTTCTGATCGCGCGCGCGGCGGCGGGCGATGCGCGCGGCACTGCCTATGTGCTGTCCTCCGGGATGACCCACGCCCTGCTCGTGGCGCGTGGCGCGGGACTGGCCGACGCGATCCTTTGCCAGGCTCCGGCCTGCACCGGGCAGCGCATCCGGTCGGTCACCTGGCAGGCAGGCGCCGACCGCGTCGTGTTCGAAACGCGCGACGGCAACGGCAACTCAAACCTTTTTCGCTGGGATGTCGGATCGGGAACCGTTGCCGTGCTCGCGAGCGGACAGGGCCTGCTCAATGGCGGGCGCGACGAGTCGGAAGGCTGCGCGATCGGCGCGCGCACCATGGTCTGCGTCGCTGCCGCAGCCGACGCGCCGCCGCGGCTCATCGCCATCGATCTCGACGCCGGGCACATGCGTACGCTGGCCGAACCCAATCATGCGCTCGCCGACCCGGACATCCGTTTCCGCCCGCTCGAATGGCGCGACACCGCTGGGCGCCGCTTCACCGGCCAGCTGCTGCTGCCGGCGGGCGCGGTTGGGCCTGTACCCCTGTTCGCCACCTATTATTCGTGCAGCGGTTATCTGCGCGGCGGGCTCGGCGACGAATTCCCGCTGCGCGAACTGGCGCGCCACGGCATCGCGACGCTCTGCATCAACCGCTACCCTGCGCCGGACGGCAACGGGAAAAATACCGATGCCTATCGGATCGCCCAATCGGGTATCTCTGCCGTAATCGCAATCCTCGCTGGGCAGGCCATCGTCGATCCAGCCAAGGTCGGCATGGGCGGGGTCAGCTTCGGAGGTGAGTCCACCATCTGGATCGCGATGCATTCGCGCCTTCTCGCCGCCACCTCGATTGCCAATGTGCTGCTGACGCCAACCTACTATTGGTTCAATGCGGTGGCGGGTCGGGATGTCCCTGAGACACTCCGCACTGGCTGGGGCATCGGTAATCCTGACCGTGATCGTAGTGGCTGGCGGACTCTTTCTCCATCGTTCAACGTCGAGAAGATCCGGGCGCCACTGCTGATGCAGTTGCCCGAACAGGAATACCGTCCCAATGTCGAGCTGCTGGCGCGTCTTCAACGCGCACGCACGCCGGTCGAGCTGTGGGCCTTTCCCGACGAGGTCCATATCAAATGGCAGCCGCGCCACCAGCTCGCGGCCAATGCGCGCAACCTCGACTGGTTCCGCTTCTGGCTTCGCGGCGAGATCGATCCCGACCCGGCTAAGGCGGAGCAATATCGCCGCTGGGAAGGCTATCGCCGATCGGCCGCCGGTGCGGGCTCGAGCCAGCCGCGCACCCAGGCTTCCGCGTCGATGACCGGCAGCAGGCGGTAGAAACGCTGGTCGCGTGGCCCGACCGGGCGGCGCAGGAAGGCCGCCACCGCGGGACGGTCGAGCAGGCCGGCGCGGGCGAGATGGCCTTCGAGCAGGAACGGTTCGAGCCGCGTCCGGTTGGCCTCGAAGTTGCGGATGCAATAGGCATCCATGCCGCCCTTCGACCGGCGATCAAGCACCTTTGCCGGCAGCACGTCGCGGAACGCCTGCCGCGCGACGGCGCGGTCGCGACCGCCCGCGATCCACAGCCAGGTCGGCACGCGGAAGCAGGCTTCCATCACAGGCTGACTGAGCAGCGGAAAGAGCGAGGGCGCGACGGCATGCCGGGCATAGCCGTCGAGATGGGCGAACGCGGCGATCACCGCGCGGATATGACTCCTGCGTCCTGGAAGCGCATCGTCCGGCTCGTCAAGCCAGGGATGAGGATCGGGTTCATCGGGCAGTTGGTCGCGCGCCAGGAATGCATCGTTGTTCGGCCACACACGATGGATCGGCGGGCGGTGCGCCTGGCGCCACGCCATCGAACCCGCAGTCCACAGATTGGTGTCGTGGATCTCGGTGATGTCCCGAACCGCGCGCAGGAAGCGGCGCCCCAAACCGAAGGCGCGCAGCGCGTCGGCGGCGGGCGCGGCCGAGGCCGGCGAACAGAAGACGCAATCCCCGCCCGTACCGCTGACGAAGGCATCGACGCGCCCCTCGCTGGCGATGGCGGCGAGCAGCTGATCTGCCGGGCGCAGGATGGCAGGAATGCCCGGCCGCGCAGTGCGCATCGCCACCGGCACGGTCAGGTCGACGTCGCTCGCGACGGCCTGTTCCGCCAGCGCGAGCCCGGTGCGCTCGGCGGTGGCGCGGGCATAGGTCCGCTCGTCCCCCTCGCTGCCCGGCGTGACCAGATTGATGGCGGAGGCAGGCGCGCCCGAGGCCGCGAGCGCCGCCGCCAGCACCGACGAATCGAGTCCGCCCGAGAGTTCGAGCAGGACCGAGCGGCGACCGCGCACCAGCCCCGCCACGGCCAGCTCGATGCTCTGGCGGACGGCGCGGCCCGCCTCGGCCGGGTCGACCAGCTCGCGCCCCGCCGTGGCAAAGGTCCAGGGAGTCCAGACGCTGAGGCGCTGAACGCCGGCAGCGGTGAAGCAGTTGGCGTCGCCGGCGAAGAGCTCGTCGATTCCGGCGAGACCGGTCGCGCCGGGCCGGAGATGCGGGAAGGCCAGATGATGCGCGACGAAATGCCAGTCGATCGCGGCCGGCTGCTGCGCGAGCGCCAGCAGCCATTCGGGCGTCGACGAGATCAGGGTCACACCATCCGCGGTCGTCCGAAATGCCGGCACGCCGCCGGAAGGCGCGCGGACGACCGTCGTCGCCGCCTTGGCGGCGTCATGCAGGAAGGCTACGTAATCGCCCCAGCAACCCGCAACGAGATGCCGGTCATGGGCCGGCGGCGTCTCGAAAGCTTCCATGCCCGGTTTGGAGGAGAGGATCGTGCCGATCGCGATCCCACGGTCGCCCCAGGACCGCTGTCGGCATCCCGGTGCGGCGAGGACGATCAGGCTCCCGCTTTCGAACAGGCGGTCGAGCGAGAAATCGACGCTCGCGCGGTCGGCGAGCCGGGTCGCGGCGGCGGGATCGGCGCCTGGAGCGACGATCGCCAGATAGGCGTCGTGACTCATATCGCGAGAATCGGCCGGAAGCGGCTTGCGTGGTCGAGCGCATCGGTCAGCACGGTATCGCCGTCCTGCACCCAGCAATGGGCGGTGAAGGGAAAGGCCTCTACGCCGAACACCAGCCGCGGGGCGTGGCCGCGGCGCATGACGAACCACAGGAACGCGATCGAATCGGGCAGGCAGAGCGGACGCAGCGGCAGCAACCGGCGCAGCCGGGCGAAGCGCTGGGCCAAGACGCCGAGTTCGGGTCCGTTCGCGGGCGATCGGTTGCGCGTGCGGCAAGCCGCGATGCGGTCGAGCACCGTTTTGAGCGGCCGCGCGCGCAGCACGATCCGCGCGGCGAAAGCGAGCAGCGCGACCTCGCCGATCGCCATCCAGTCCATGCGCGACGGACCGTCGGGCTGTTCGAGCATGCTGAGCGAGGGGGGCGGCAGCCGGCACTCCGGAGGGCCGGCGCGGTCGGGACTCATGCCCGCGGGCACCACAAACCCGAGCGCCAGCAGACGCGCCACGCTTCGCTCGTCCACCTGGTCGGTCGCGCCGGTCCGCAGCGCCTCCAGCGCTGCACCGGCGTCGGCGCCGAGCTGCCAGTAACGATCTGCGGTCACGTCGAGGATGATCGTGCGGCCTTCGAAGCCCACGAAGCCGATCCCGTCGCGGATCCGATGATGCGCCATGATGCGGGATGGAGCGGGCGCGTCGCAGGCGCGCCGCGTCCGCTCCGCCGGGGTCATTCGGCTTCGATGCCGAGCGGCTGGGCGATGACGCCGAATTCCGACAGGAATCCCGGCCGGCCCTTGGTCTCGGTGCTCGCCGCGCCGAGATCGATCAGCTCGTCATGCTCTTCATGCTGACGTTCCATGATGCACACTCCTTCTGATTGCTGCGCCATTGCAGCCTTGGGAGTGTACGAAGCGCCTTCTGCTATCCGAACTTTATACGGATCTTATATCGACTTTGTTTGGCGGCCGGGGGCCAGGCCCAGGGGCGGGTTCGGGCTAGTCGATCCGGTAGACCGCCCGGACGATGGCCGCCGCGGAGCGGCGGCGCCGGCTGTGATAGCCGGTGACGCGCCGTCGCAGCCGGTCACGCTCGCCCTGCAATGCCGCCACGGCCAGATCGCCAAGCTCGTCCTCGATCGCGTCGAGCACATGGGGCTCGACCAGGCGGACCGCGTGGAGCCGGGCGTTGAGCAGGTCGACGGCCCGCGCATGCTCGCTGTTCGCCGAGCAGCGGGCGATCGCGAGGAACAGCGAAGCGGTGCGAACGGCGATCGGCTCCTCGCCGAGACCGCCCGGCACCGCGACGCCGGCCATGGGACGCGGCCAGGCGCGTATGGAGAGTGCAACCAATTCCGCAGACCAGTCATAAAGGTCCTTGAGCGCCGGTTCGTCGAGCGCCGGCACGTGGAAGCCGCCGCTGGTCCGTGTCTCGACCAGGCCCTCGCCGGTGAGCAGATGGAGCGCGTCGCGGACCGGCGTCACGCTCGCCGAGAGCGGCGCGGCGAGCACCGCCGGATCGAGCCGGTCGCCCGGCCGGAACTCGCGGCCCATGATCCGCGCCTTGAGCACCTCATGGACGCGTTCGGCGGTCGCACCCGAATTCATGACGGAACCCGGCGCGCTTCTACGAAGGCGTCGACCATCGCCTGCTGGTCGGGACGGAGCGCGTCGATCGCGCCGAGCGGGCGACCGGCGCGATCATCGAGCAGGACGGAAGGGCACTGACCTTCATAGTTGCCGAGATTCGGACGATGCTGGCGGTAGCCGACCAGCGCCGCGAGCTCGCTCGGGAAGGTGCGCGCGACCTCGGGCGGATAGGCCAGCCACTGGTTCTCGTAGGGCTTGAGCCAGCCGAGCGAATAACCGACGACGAGGCCCCGTCGCACCGCATCGGTCAGGTTCGCGCCGGCGCCGTGCAGCGTCGAGCCGAGAAAGATCAGCGCCGCGCCGGGCTCCATCTCGGCCGCAATCGGGACTTCGGACGGTTCGGCCTCGAGCGCCTGTCGCCCATGGCTGCGCGGCCAGACGAGCGTGGCGCCGTTGTCGCGTGTGAAGGGGGTGAGCGGCCACATCACGTTGACGAGATATTCGATCTCGCCGACCGGCCCGCGCCACATGTCCTGGTCGCGATGCGGCAGCTGCGCCGGTGCACCGGGGTGCACCGCAATCGCCTGGGTGGTGTTGAGCTGGATGCAGTCGCACCAGGGCGACAGCACCGCCTCGACGATGCCCGTCACCAGCCGGTGCTGGACCAGCGATGCGGCATGCGGCGAACGGATGAGGAGGCGACCGAAGCGCTTGGTCGTGGTGCCGTAGAAGCCACCCTGCCCGAAGGGCGTGCGCGCGAAAGGTTCGGCGAGGTCCTCATCGAGCGCTTGGACGGTCGCGGCAGGCAGCGCATCGGGGACGATGCAATAGCCCTGCGCGGCGAGGTCGGCGATGCCGCGCGCGATCCCGGCGGCGAGGTCGGGGCTGTGTCCCATCGTGGTTCTCCCGGTCAGGCGGCCACGCGCCGCGCGTCGTGGGGTATGGGCCGCGCCTCGATGCCCGCGGCGGCGAGCAGCGCCGGGGTGTCGGGGGTGATGTCGATGCGCAGCGCCGCCAGCATCGTGCCGTCGACCACCCGCGGCAGACCGAGCGGCACGCAGCGCCAGCCGAAGGCGAGGATCTGCTGAAACCAGCCCATCTCGGCGATCGCGCTGTACGCGGTGATCCCGCTGGCGAGCGCATGCTCGACCAATGCGGTCACCAGCGTGTCGCGCACCGCGCGCCGCTCGCGCGCGGTCAGCCGCCGGTCGAGGCAGAAGCGCGTGATCTCGAAGGTGGCCGGTTCCCGCGGCGGCGCCTCCTCGCACAGCTCGGCATAGAAGGAATCGAGGATGTGCGGGCGGACGGTGGGGAGCAGCCGCGCCGATCCGAGATGGGTTCCATCCGGCTCGGCGAGGATCAGATAGGTCGCATGGACATCGTCGAACTGGTCGACCTCATAGGCGCCGGCGAGCACGGGAACGTCCCATTTGAGCAGGTCGACGAAGACCGATTTGCGCGCGGCGAACATCGATCGCATCGCCGCGTCCGACAGCGGGGCCGGGGCGGATTGAAGGATATGCAGCATGGGACTGGCTCCTGACCGTTTGCCGGCCAAGGGTCGTCGAGGAGCGGGCTACGTCACCATACCGGAAAAGGGGTATGTCAGCGGCGGAAGAGATCGGTGAAGGTCAGCGTTCCGTCGAACAGCGCCCGGATCACCAGCAATGTCCGCTTGTTCACCCCGTAGCGCTCGCAGGCATTCCTGATATGCAGCGCGACCGTCTCCTCGCTGATGCCGAGGATCTGGCCGATCTCCCAGTCGCCCTTGCCGCGCGCGACCCACAGCACGCAGTCGCGCTGGCGATCGGTCAGGACGCGCGCCGGCGGCAGGTGGCCGCGCCCGCTCCACAGCCGCCGGGCCGCCTCGAAGGCGAAGTTGCCGGCGAGCTGGGCGAGCGGCAGCATGGCCTCGGGCATCGGTCGGCCGTCCTCATTGGCGAAGGAGCAGGACCCGCGCGCCTCGCCGGGTACATGCGCGGGCACGGTGAAGCCGTCGCCGATCCCCTGCTCGCGGCCGAGCGCCAGCATGCGGTGGTCCGCCGCGGTCAGCGGGATCATCAGCGGCATGCGCGACCAGCAGAAGCCGACGCTCGTCACATGGCTGGCGCGGTGCACCGGATCGACCACGCCGAGCGCGTTGCCGTCATAATAATCCGCCCATTGCGCGGGATAATTGTGCAGCCGGATCGCGCTGCCGCTGGCCGCGACGATGTCGACATGATGCGTCAGCGCGAAATACTGAAAGCCGAGCTCCGACGCGATCGCGGCCATCGCCGCGGCGAGATCTTCGGCGTTACCCACCGCCTCGACGACGTGCATGAACCGCATCGCCATCGTATGCATACTCAACCGGCCGCAGCGCGACCGCGGGCGGCGTCTCAAGCCACCGCAATCCCGGCGATCACCCTTTCCCGTACCTACGGGCCGAACGGCGGGTTCTCAGGCCGTCGCCCGGCGACTCCAGCAATTAAGAATCAGTATCACATACACTTTGCTCAAAGAAGCGGCAGAACCGCGCCATCGAGGTGGACGAAAGGTAAAGGTCTCGCCGAAACCTCCATTATGGTTGTTCCTGGCGGCAACCAGCGTGGTCCTGCGGGCACCGGGCCGTGAACCATTCTGCCGGGGAGGATGTTCCTCCGGACTGGCGCGCGGCAACGGCCTATCTGCAGTTGCGCGGGATCGACCGCGCCGGGCTGATGTGGGAATGGCTGCGCCGCGACCCCGGCTATATCGCCTGGCATGTCCGCGCGAGCACCGCGACGCGGAGCACGCTTCCGGCCGCCGCCGGAGATCCGCTCCAGTGGGGGCTGCACTTTCGCCGAGGATCCGGACCGCGCAGCACCTTCGGCCCGGATCATCTGGCATGCCGATCTCGACCCCGGCACGATCAGCGTCGCCGCCGTCCCGGTCGATCCGACGGACCCCGACAGCCTGCGCCTCGAGCATCTCGCGCCATGGCTGGCGATCGCGGTCGGGCCCGACGGACGCGAGCATGTCGTCCTTTCGGACGGCTGGCGCCATATCCGGCTCGACATCGAGGAAGGGCGGCTCGCCGGAGAGGAGGCGGTGCTGCTCCACTATCGGCTGCGCGGCCTGGCCTCGGCCGAGACGCGCCTGCTGCCGCTGCGCCGTCTCCTGTCGCTGTGCCGGCACCGGCGGTTCGCGCGCTCGCTGTTTCCCCGCGACCCGCTGATCGGCCACGGTATCGAAGTGCTGCGCGTGCACGACGCGTTGCGCGACGGGGCGAGCCAGCGTGAGATCGCGACGGCGCTGTTCGGGGCCGAACGCGTCGACCATGACTGGAACGGCGCCTCGGACTCGCTGCGCTCGCGCGTGCGCCGGCTGGTTCAGGAGGCCCGAAGCCTGGCGCGCGGCGGATACCGGCAGCTGATGCGGTCCGGCGCCTCGCGCCGCTGAGGCGGCGCGACCGCGCTCTACGGCTCGAAGCGCCGCTTCTCGCCGCCGAGCCCCTGGCGGGTCTCGGCCTTCGGTGACGATCGGCTGGCGCGGGTCAGCTGACGCTGACCCCGGCGGAGCGGGGCTGCGGACGCACACTGCCGGCCGCTGCGCGGGCCGACAGGGTGCGGCGCCCGATCGCGGCCCCGCGGGCACTCGCGCTCCGGCGGCCGGGCGGCGCGCCCGTCTCGCGGCCGGCGACAATTGCCGCCGGGCTCGCGAAGCCCGGTTCGACGCCGCTCACCCGTCCGCCTGCGCGCGGGGTCCCGTTCTTGTCGGGCGGCGGCACGCCGCTGCGGCTGCGGTCGCCGCGCTTGCGGCGCGGCGGCGCTGCTTGTGGCCTCTCCCGGTCAAGCGCGGGTGGGCGGCGCTCCCTGCTAGGCCCGCCCGCGTCGCCGGCAAGCCGGCCCTCGGCTGCGCTCGGGACCGGCTCCTCCACTACCGTTGCGGCCCTTCGGGTGCCGGCGCCGCTCGCGGCGGGCCTTTCCGGTCGCTCGGGTGCCGCCCACCCCCGCTTTCCGGGGAGGCCATGGTGGTTTTGGGGCGGTGCAGGAGGTGAACGATGCGCGTTTCCCCGAACGCTCCCGCGCGCGGCAAGGGCCGCAAAGCCAAGGCAGCTCGTGGCGGACGGTCCCGCGCGGCCAAGGCACGAACCGATGCCCAATCGTCCCGCGTCAGCCTCTACGACGAGGTAACCGCAAAGATCATCGCCGAACTCGAGGCGGGGCGCTTCCCTTGGGTTCAGCCTTGGGGGACGGCCGGTGCTCCCGGCTGTCCGAACGGCGGCGCCGTCAGCCCCGGCCTGCCGCGCAATGCGCTGACCGGACGGCTCTATTCGGGCGTGAATGTCCTGATCCTGTGGGGCGCGGTCATCGAGCAGGGCTGGCCCTCGCAAGGCTGGCTCACCTTCCGGCAGGCGCTGGCGGCGGGCGGCAGCGTCCGCAAGGGCGAGCGCGGCACCACGGTCGTCTATGCCGACCGCTTCACCCCCGAAGCCGAGAAGGCCCGCGCCCGCGACGAGGGCGGCGAGGCGCGCGCCATCCCCTTCCTCAAGCGCTTCACCGTGTTCAACGTCGCGCAGTGCGAGGGACTGCGCCCCGGCCTCGCGCCCGAACCCGCTCCCTTGCCCGAACGGCAGATCGTGCCCGTCGCCGAAGCGGTGATAGCCGCGAGCGGGGTGGATTTCCGCGTCGGCGGCAATCGCGCCTTCTATGTCCCCTCGGCAGACTATGTGCAGGTGCCGCCGCAACCGGCCTTCTTCGAGCAGATCAACTATTACCGGACCTGCCTGCACGAGCTGACCCACGCGACGGGCCATGCCTCGCGGCTGGGCCGCAACCTCACCAACGCCTTCGGCAGCAGGGACTATGCGCGCGAGGAGCTGGTCGCCGAGATGGGATCGGCCTTCCTCTGCGCCACGCTCGGCATCGTCCCGACCGTGCGCCACGCCGACTATATCGCAAGCTGGCTCGACGTGCTGCGCGAGGACAATCGCGCGATCTTCCGCGCCGCCAGTCAAGCCAGCAAGGCCGCCGACTGGCTGCTCGCGCGCCACACGGCGGCGCAAGCCGAGGCATCGGACGACCGCACCGACGAGCGGAGGGCGGCATGATCCTGCTCACCCCCGACCTTCGCTTCGCGCTGCGCGCGAACGACATCGCCCGCCGCGCCGCCGACCGCGAAGGACGGCACGCGCCCGATCCGGCCCCCGTCGTCAAATTCTTCAATCCCGCTGGCGCGGCGACATGGCTCGCGACCGAGCTTGATGCCGATGGCGACACCCTGTTCGGCCTCGCCGATCTGGGCTTCGGCTGTCCCGAACTCGGCTGCTTCTCGCTCGCCGAGATCGAAGGGCTGCGCCTGCCGTTCGGGCTGACCATCGAGCGCGACCTCTATTTCGAGACTGCGCATCCGCTGTCGGTCTGGGCCGAATGGGCGCGCCGCGCCGGGTCCATCCTCTGGGCCGAAAGGCTGCTGGCGCGCTCGCCGTCCGCAGCGAACCCCGACGAGCTTCCGCCGCCCGAGCCGGACGGCGGCTGACGCGCGGCGCGTTCCCGCCGCATCGTAAGCCGGTCCGCCACCTCGCGAAAGATCGACGGACCGGCACTCACAAGGAGTGACGACAATGAAACTCGATTTTATCCCGCTCGACAAGCTGGTCATGAGCAAGGCCAATATGCGCCACGGCCGCAAGGCACCCGATGTCTCCGACATCCTGCCGACCGTGCGCGCGCGCGGCGTCATCCAGCCGGTCATCGTCCGCCCGAACTGCGCGCCGGACGGCTATGAGATCATCGCCGGAAGCCGCCGCTTCCACGCCGCGCGGATCGTCGCAGACGAACGCCGCGCGGGCGGCGAAGCCGATGCCGAGGCGGCGCTGCTGCCCTGCGCCATCCTCGACGCGGGCGACGATGCCGCCGCCGTCGAGGCCTCGCTGATCGAGAACCTCGCGCGGCTCGATCCCGACGAGGTGACGCAGTGGGAGACCTTCACCCGGCTGGTCCGGGAAGGCCGCAAGGTCGAGGACATCGCCGCGACCTTCGGCCTGCCCGAGCTATCCGTCCGCCGCGTGCTGGCGCTCGGCAACCTGCTCCCCGCCATCCGCGACCTCTATCGCCGCGAGGAGATCGACGCCGCCACCGTCCGCCACCTGACGCTCGCCTCCAAGAGCCAGCAGAAGGCATGGCTGGCGCTCGCCGACGATCCCGACAGCTATGTGCCGACCGGCCACCAGCTCAAGGCGTGGCTGTTCGGCGGGCAGTCGATCCCGGTCCGTCACGCGCTGTTCGACGTAGAGGCAAGCGGCCTTGCCACCGTCGCCGACCTGTTCGGCGAGGACCGCTATTTCACCGACGCCGACGCCTTCTGGACCGCGCAAAACGACGCGATCGAGGTGAAGCGCGCCGCCTATGTCGAGCAGGGCTGGGCCGACGCGATCGTCGTGCCGCCGTCCGAGCATTTCTCGACGTGGGAATATGAGAAGGCGGGCAAGCGCAAGGGCGGGCGCGTCTATCTCGACGTGCGCGCCAGCGGCGAGGTGATCGTCCACGAAGGCTATGTCAGCCGCAAGGAGGCCGCGCGCCTCGCCAAGGCGGAAGCGACGGGCGGCATCGCGACCGGCCAGAAGCCCGTCCGGCCCGAGGTGACCGGCACGATGCAGACCTATCTCGACCTGCATCGCCATGCCGCCGTGCGCGCCGCTCTGCTTGCCCATCCGGGCATCGCGCTGCGCCTGATGGTCGCCCACGCCATCGGCGGCTCGCACCTGTGGCGCGTCACTCCCGAGCCGCAATCCACACGCAACGACGAGGTGCGCGACAGCCTCGACAACAGCAAGGCGGAGGCGGATTTCGACGAGCGCCGCCGCGCGGTGCTGGCGCTGCTCGACTTCTCACCCGAAGAGCCGACTGTCACCGGCGGCAACGGCGACGATTATGGCGTCGTCGGCATCTTCCAGCGGCTGCTCGGCCTGCCCGATACGGTCGTCACGGAGGTGGTCGCGGTGGTCATGGGCGAGACGCTGGCGTCCGGAAGCGCCGCCGTCGAGGCGGTGGGCATGGAGATCGGCATCGACATGGCGCGGTTCTGGCAGGCTGACGATGCGTTCTTCTCGCTGATCCGCGACCGCGAGGTGCTGACCCGGATCGTCGCCGAAGTGGCGGGCGAAGCCGTCGCCAGCGCCAATGCCGGGGAGAAGTCGAAGACGCTGAAAGCCATCGTCCGCGACCATTTGGGCGGCACCAACGGACGGACGAAGCGCGACCATTGGGTGCCGCGCTGGATGGCGTTCCCGCCCGCCGCCTATACCATGCGCGGCGGCGTCGGCACGGTCTCGGCCCATGCCAAGGCACAGGCGGCGCGCGAGATCGAGCGGCGGGTGCCGGGCGACGACGACCCCGATCCGACCGCGCCGGGCGCGGTTCTGGCACCCCCGGAACCCGAGGAAGAAGCCGACCGCCTCGCGGCGTGACCGATCAGCCGGGCGGCCTCGTGCCGCCCGGCTCCTTGCCCGGACCCCTGAAATCCGGCCGCGCGCCCTCGCCCTGGCGGGCTCGGGCGCGCGGTTTCGGAATGCCCAATCCCGGCCGTCCAGCTCGCCCGGCAGCCGGTCAGCGGCCGCGGCGTCCGCACCAATCGGGCTTGCGCGCGCCGCGCGGCCACCAGCGCGCGACCCCGATCGCGACCAGCGTTTCGGCCAGATCGCGCCCGCCGAGCCGGACTTCGGCAACCGTCCGATCATAGCTGCGGCCGACCCGCGCCAGCGTAACCGGGCGGCCTTCGAGCACCGCGCGCGCCCGCGCGGTCGCCGCCTTGCCCAGCGCCAGTTCGGCCCTGCACCTGGCTTGGCCCTGCCGCGATTCCGGCGCGTCGATGCCCGCGATCCGGATGCGCTCGCCGCCCGCCAGCCGGAACGTGTCGCCGTCGATCACATAGGCGACCCGCGCCTGATCCGGACCGGGCGCGGCGATCAGCGGTTGCGCGAGGCAGGCGGACAGGACGATCGCGGCGAGCGCCGGCACGGACTTCACTTGCTGCTCCTTCGTTCCGGGCCGGGCGTCGGTCGGCCCTCGCGTTCGAGGCTTGCCGACGCCGATATCGGTGCGGCCACGGCGCGTCCATCGGACTGCCCGGTCGGCACGGCGAAGCGTTGCGCAAGCCGTTCTCTTCTCGCCATTGCGGTCATTCGCAGCGGCATTACGGTCCTCGCTCTGTCGGCCTGCCCGCACCGTTCCCGGCTCCTCGGGCGCATGACCTGGGGCGGTCGCAGTCCCGCGAAACCATCGCCCTGCGGCTTATTTCCCCGCCTGCTGACGCAGGCTCCTCGCGGCCGCTGGCGCTCTCAAATAAGCCTTCGGCTCCGGTCCTGCGCTGCGCTCCGGCCTGCCGGTTCGCGAGCCCGCTCACACCGCCCCTGACGGTCCGCCCATCGCCCGGAAACGGTTCGGGCGACCAGTCAAGGAGACGAACAATGCCCGCCATCGGTTATGTCACCCGCGAAGGCCAAGGCTTCAAGGGCCAGCTCAAGACGCTCTCGATCCGCACCGAGATCGAGATCATTCCGAACAGCCGCAAGACCGGCGACACGCAGCCCGACTATCGCGTGTCGGCGAACGGCGTCGAGGTCGGGGCCGGCTGGGTCCGGCGCGGCGAAATGAGCGGCAAGGACTATGTGTCGCTGTCGCTCGCCGCGCCCGAGTTCGGCCCGCGCCGGCTCTACGCCAATCTCGGCCGCGCCGCCGGACAGGACGACGACGACGCCTTCGCGATCATCTGGAACCCGGCCGACTGAGCCGGCCCGGCGCTCCCGCGCCCGCAGGCGCGGGAGCGCCATTCCACGAAACGCAATCCCCAGAAATGGGGGGGTCGAATCCGGCTATAGGCGAATCCGACCCTGCCGGCGGCGGACCGATCGGGCGATGTCGGGCCGGACGCGGCGATGACCGCCGCGTGGCAACGCTGGACCGCACCATGACCGACGACGCCGAAGCGCGCGCCAGAGCCGCGCGCGAGACCTGCCCGTTCCTCACCGCCAAGCAGACCGCCTTCCATCTCGGCATCGCCGGCTCGACGCTCAAGGCGATGCGCCTCGCCGGCAAGGGACCGCGCTGCCGGCTGCACGGCCGCACCTGGCGCTATCATATCGACGATATCGAGGCCTGGTCGGCGTCCCGTGCGCGGGGAGGCGACCATGGCTGAGCGCCGCGACCTGCCGCTGTTCGCCTGGGGCGAGAGCCTGCGTATCGCCCGCGCCCGGCGCGTGACGCTGCGCCGCCGCGCCGTGCTGCTCGGCGCCGGAATCGCAGCCCTCGGGCTGACGATCGTGCTGCCGCCGCTGCCGAGGTTGGTCTGGAACGCGAGCGCCAGCGCGCCGATCGGCCTCTACGCGGTGGCACCCGGCGCGAGGATAGAGCGTGGCGACATGGTGGTCGCCTGGCCGCCTGCCGAGGCGCGCCAGCTCGCCGCCGAACGCCGCTATCTGCCGCGCAATGTGCCGCTGGTGAAGCGTGTGGCCGGCGTCGCGGGCGATACGATCTGCATGGCGGGTCGCCTCGTGACGGTGAACGGTAGACCGGCTGCAATGCGGCGTCTGGCGGACGCCGCCGGGCGACCGCTGCCCGCTTGGGAAGGATGCATCCGGCTCGGGCCGGGCATGGTCTTCCTCCTCATGAACCGGACCCCGGACTCGTTCGACGGGCGCTATTTCGGGCCGACGCTGGCGCAGGACATCATCGGCAAGGCGACTCCGCTATGGCTGCGCTGAGGGCGTTCATGGCCGCAGCGGCGCTGCTCGCCGCGATCCCCGCCGCCGCCGATCCACCCCCCGATCTGGTGCTTCGCTGGCGCGCCGAGATCGCCGAGGCCTCGGCGCGGTTCGGCATTCCGGAGGCGTGGATCGAGCGAGTGATGCGCGCCGAGAGCGGCGGTCGGACCATGCTCGGCGGACGCCCGATCACGTCCAGCGCGGGCGCGATGGGGCTGATGCAGCTGATGCCCGGAACCTGGGCCGAGATGCGCGCCGCGCACGGTCTCGGGGCCGATCCGCATGGCCCCCGCGACAACATTCTCGCCGGCACCGCCTATCTGCGCATGATGTACGACCGCTTCGGCTATCCCGGCCTGTTCGCCGCCTATAATGCCGGCCCGGGCCGCTACGCCGCGCATCTCGCCTCCGGCCGCGCGCTGCCGGCCGAGACGCGCGCCTATCTCGCACAAGTCTCCGGCAGCGCTCCGGCTCCGCCGCCATCCTTCCGCCAAGCGCCGCCGCCAACCTTGTTCGTGACGCTTCGGCCCAGCGGCGGACCCGTGGATCAATCGCCGCCCCGCGCGGCAAATGAGGGATCCGGCAGCCTGTTCGTGTCCCTGTCGTCCGATCGTCCCGATCGATAGACGGTCGGCGGTTCAGTGTGGCCGCTCTCCCAGGAACGCCTTGGTGCGTTCCCGGCCTTCGGCGGTAATGATCGCCTCTTCCGCATGCGCGCATTCGTCGCCGCGCACCGTGCCGTCGCGGCAAGCTGCGACGGTTTCGCGCGCCTCATCGAGATGGGCGGCGAAATATTGCGTCGCACGGGGAGCCGCGAGGCCTGTGGCGGCCGGTCCGACGATGGGGCGCACCACGAACCCGGCCGCAAAGCCGATGGCGAGCGCGACCAATGTGATGACGACCGACCTACCCTGCTTCATCGCCGTGAAACTCTGCTGCTGGCGATCCGCATTCTATCAAATTCCATCGGCATTTCGAAAGCCGGGACGTCGCAGGATCGGAGGGATTCACCGGCGGTTCGACGGCGGCGAGGGTGGAGGGCTCGTCTCGGCAAGGCCCAGCATGACGGGCGGCGAAGCGGCTGTGCAAGGCCGGCGGCCCCTCCAATTTTGCTGCGATGCGGAGCGTGCTTCGCACGCGAGTCTGTTTGTTCTTGGCGCAACAAAATCGGTTCCTCCGCCGCCGCTGGCGCGGCGCTTCCGGCTACGCCTCCAGCGGCCCTGACAGCCGCTCCGCCACCCGTCTCCGGACTGCTGTCCTCGACTGAGGGGACGCAAGCGAAGGAGGCGATCATGACCATGTTTCAACCCATCGGTGCGGTGTCGGACCGGGTGATGGCGGCGCTCGTGGCAGGGCTCGAGATCGAGTTCGGACGGGGCGCCGGCGAGGCGCTGGCGCAGCGGTTTCTCGAGGCCGAGGAGAGCGATTTCCTGTGGGAGGCACGGCAGTCGGAGCGCTGGCTCGGGGCTTACGAGAGCATCGACGACGATGATGTCGAGCTCGATCGGGTAGCGATCCTGGGGCGTCTCGACGGCCGCTGGTTCGTCGCGGTGAGCATTGTCGACGGTGACGGGAATGCGCAGGGATTGATGGGGCGACGCAGCTTCCGCAGCGAACGCCGGGCACGCGAAGCCTTCGCGGCGACGCATTGAACGGCTGCTCTGACATGCCGGGACGCAGGTGCCGACAGGCATCGTGTCCCGGCTCTTTTTTGCCTCGGCTCGGGAGGCATGGATGGGCAGCGGGGCGAGCGGGAAAGGGCGACTGGAGCGGTTCAGTCGGGAGGGCGGCGTAAGGCAAGATAAAGCGCCGGCACCGGCCGGCGCATAAGTCTTTGCCTGCACATCATAATTCGGCGCCTCGACCGGCACTGCCGCGCGACGGCCGGTGCCGGTTTTGCGAATTGCCCAGCATTTCCGCGCGCTTGGCCGGCACCGGTTTTCACGCGCGGCAGCTTCCGCCACAGTGTCGGCGGGGCGCCTCATGAGGGCCGACCGGATGAGCGCCGAGGACGATTTCGAACCCAGGCTGGGGCGCCAGCGCAGCCGCGGCGGCAAGCGGGCGCGACGCTATCTCCAGCGCGTGCTCGCCGCCGCCAATCTCGCGCGCGCGGGCAGCGGGCGCCGGGCCGCCTTCACCGGCTCGCGTGCGGGGCGCGGCGCCGGCGTCGGCCGGCTGCTCAGCCGCCGCGACCGGTACGCCGCACACCGCCAGCGCCGCGTCATCGTCAAGACCCGGATCGTCCGGCTTGCCGGCAAGGGTCTCGACGGCGCCCGCGCGCACCTGCGTTATATCCAGCGCGACGGGGTCACCCGCGAGGGCCGGCCGGGCGAGCTCTACGGGCCGGCATCGGACCAGGTCGACGGCAAGGGCTGGCTCGACCGGCAGACCGGCGACCGCCACCAGTTCCGCTTCATCGTCAGCCCCGAGGACGGCGATCAATATGCCGACCTCAAGGATCTCACGCGCCGGCTCATGGCGCGGGTCGAGGCGGACCTCGGGACCCGGCTCGACTGGGTGGCGGTCGATCACTTCAACACCGGCCATCCGCACACCCATGTCATCGTCCGCGGCAAGGACATGACAGGCAAGGATCTCGTCATCGCGCGCGACTATCTGACCCAGGGCATCCGCGAGCGCGCCGCCGAGCTCGTCGACCTCGATCTCGGACCGCGCTCGACGCGCGACATCGAGGCGCGCCTGCGCGCCGAAGTGGAGCAGGAGCGCCTGACCGGCATCGACCGCCAATTGCTCCGCGACATGGACGCCGACCGCACCGTCTCCGCCGCCACGCGCGATCCCTTCCAGCAGACCCTTCGGGCAGGGCGGCTCGCCAAGCTGGCGCGCCTCGGCCTGGCCGAGCCCGGCGCCCCCGGTCATTGGCGGCTGCCGGAGGGTCTCGAGGACACGCTGCGCCGCATGGGCGAGCGTGGCGACATCATCCGGACGATGCAGCGCGCCTTCACCGACCACGGGCTCACGCCCGCTGCCGCCGATCTCGCCATCTACGAGTCCGCGGCGGCGGACGCGCGCGTTCTCACCGGGCGCGTCATCGAGCGCGGTCTTTCCGACGAATTCAAGGATCGCCACTACCTGCTCGTCGAGGCAACCGACGGACGCACTCATTATGTCGATGCCGGCAAGGGCGAATCCCTCGCCCCGCTGCCGGCGCGGGCGATCGTCCGCATCGCGCCGATGCCGGTCACGATCCGCGAGGCCGATCGGACGGTCGCGGCCGTCGCCGCCGCGAACGGCGGCCGCTACGATATCGATGCGCATCTGCGCCACGACCCCGCCGCCAGCGAGGCGTTCGCGCAAACCCATGTCCGTCGGCTCGAAGCCATGCGCCGGCTGACCGGCGCGGTGGAGCGCGCGGCCGACGGGAGCTGGATCATCGCCGAGGACCATCTCGACCGCGCGGCCGCCTATGAGGCGGCGCGCGCGAAGGAGACGCCCGTCAGGGTGGAGATCCTCTCTGCGCAGCCGCTCGAGACGTTGGTCGGCGCCGAGGGGGCGACCTGGCTCGATCGCGAGCTCGTTGCGGCCGAGCGCGAGCCGTTGCGCGAGGCCGGCTTCGGACAGGCTGTGCGCGAGGCTCAGCGGCAGCGCCGGCAATGGCTGATCGCGCAGGGCCTTGCCGAGAAAACACCGAGCGGGACGGTCTACCGCACCGGCTTGCTCGGCGCGCTTCAGCGGCGCGAGCTGCTCCGCGTCGCCGGGCAGCTTTCCGACGAGCGCGATCGGCGGTTCGTGGAGACGGTGCCCGGCATGCGGGTCGAGGGCATCTATCGGCGCGCCGTCGAGCTTACGAGCGGGCGGTTCGCGCTCATCGAGAAGTCGCGCGAGTTCACCCTCGTGCCGTGGCGTCCAGTCCTCGACCGGCATGCCGGCAAGACGGTGTCGGGCCTGATGCGCGGGGATGGGATCAGCTGGACCATCGGCCGTGGCCGAAGCGGACCGGCGATCTCGTGACTCGGGCGGGCCTGATCGGATGATGGTCGAAGGTCGCGGGTGCGGGGCCGTGAGCCGCGGCAGCGCCCCCGGTTGGAGAGCGCCGCCGCGAGACGGTTCGGCACCGGTAGAACCCGGCGCCCGCGTCCTACTTCTTGGTGATCGCGGTCACCTCGCCCGAGCCGTCCTTGAGCGCCAGCTCGAAGTCGACCTTGTCGCCGGCCTGGACGCTTCCGATCAGCGCCGGAGCCGCCTTGAACGCCATCGTCATCGCCGGCCAGTTCGCTTCGGGGATCGGACCATGATCGAGCGTGATCGTGCCGGCGGCCTTGTCGATCGCCTTGACCGTCCCGGTTCCCTTGGCGGTCTTCGCGGCCGGCATCGCCATATTGCCCATGTTGCCGGACATATTGTCCATGCCGCCCATCGCGCCCGGGGTCTCGGTCGCCGCGTTGGTCGGCGCGGCCTCGTTGGTCGCGGACTTCTCGCCGCAGGCGGCGAGCAGGGCCGCGAGGCCGAGGGCAGCGGTCAGGCAGAGAGGTTTCATTGGTCGTCTCCTTCAGGGTTGAGGACTGGAATCGGGCGTGGCCCGGATTTCGCTTCCCTGCGGCGCATCAGCAGATAGGCGGCGGGGATCACGAACATGGAAAGCAGCGGCGCGGTCAGCATGCCGCCGATCATCGGCGCGGCGATCCGGCTCATGACCTCCGAGCCGGCGCCGCTGCCGACCAGGATCGGCAGCAGGCCGGCGATGATCACCGCGACCGTCATCGCCTTGGGGCGCACGCGCAACAGCGCGCCCTCGCGGACGGCTTGCCCCACCGCGTCGGCGTCGGGCGCCGGTCCCCGCTCGTCGAGCGCGCCGCGCAGGTAGATCAGCATCACCACGCCGAACTCGGCGGCGACGCCAGCGAGCGCGATGAACCCGACCGCGGTCGCGACCGACTGGTGGTAGCCGAGCAGGTAGAGGATCCAGAATCCGCCGGTCAGCGCGAAGGGCAGCGTCCCCATGATGAGCGCCGCCTCGCCGACACGCCGGAAGATCAGGTAGAGCAGCAGGAAGATGATCGCGAGCGTGGCGGGAACCACCAGCATCAGCCGGTCGACCGCGCGCTCGAGATATTCGAACTGTCCCGAATAGGCGATCGAGACGCCGGGCGAGAGCCGGACCTGACGCGCCACGGCAGTGCGGAGATCGGACACCACCGAGGCGAGATCGCGCCCTCGCACATCGACATAGACCCAGGTCGAGAGCCGGCCGTTCTCGGTCTTGAGCATCGGCGGCCCGTCGGCGACATCGATCCGCGCCACCGTGCCGAGCGTGATCTGCTGGCCCGACGGCGTCAGCACCGGCAGCGCGCGCAGCGCCTCGGGACTGTCGCGCAGCTCGCGCGGATAGCGGACGCTGATCGGATAGCGCGCCAAGCCCTCGACGGTCTGGCCGACGGTTTCGCCGCCGATCGCACCCGAGACGATGGCCTGGACGTCGGCGATGTTGAGTCCGTAGCGCGCCGCCGCCGCGCGATCGATGTCGACGTCGATGTAGCGGCCGCCGGTGAGCCGCTCGGCGAGCGCCGAGCTGACGCCGGGCACCGACTTGGCGACGCCCTCGATATCCCGCGCGATGCGGTCAAGCGCGGCGAGATCGCTGCCCGCGACCTTGACCCCAATCGGACTCTTGATGCCGGTCGCGAGCATGTCGATGCGATTGCGGATCGGCGGCACCCAGATGTTGGCGAGGCCGGGGACCTTCACCGCCCGATCCAATTCCTCCACCAGCTTGTCGGGCGTCATGCCTGGGCGCCACTGGTCGCGCGGCTTGAAGCGGATCGTCGTCTCGAACATTTCGAGCGGCGCCGGATCGGTCGCGGTTTCGGCGCGCCCGGCCTTGCCGAACACGCTCTGCACCTCGGGCACCGTCTTGATCATGCGGTCGGTCTGCTGGAGCAGCTCTGACGCCTTGGCCGCCGACAACCCGGGCAGCGCCGAGGGCATGTAGAGCAGGTCGCCTTCGTTCATCGCTGGCAGGAACTCGCCGCCGAGCCGCGAGGCCGGCCAGGCGGTGGTCGCGAACACCAGCGCGGCAATGATGAGCGTCGTTTTGGGGCGCCGCAGTACCCAGTCAATCGCCGGCCGATAGGCGGCGGTGAGCGCGCGGTTGATCGGATTGGCCTGCTCGGACGGAATCCGCCCACGGATCAGCCATCCCATCAGCACCGGCACCAAGGTCACGGACAGGATCGCGGCCGCCGCCATCGTGTAGGTCTTGGTGAACGCGAGCGGCGCGAACAGCCGGCCTTCCTGCGCCTGGAGCGTGAACACCGGCACGAACGACAGCGTGATGATCAGCAGCGAGAAGAACAGCGCCGGGCCGACCTCGATCGCCGCCTCGGTGATCACCCGCCAGCGCGTCGTACCTTCGAGCTTCTCGTCGGGATGATCGGTTTCCCAATGCTCGATCTTCTTGTGCGCGTTCTCGATCATCACGATCGCGGCATCGACCATCGCGCCGATCGCGATCGCGATGCCGCCCAGCGACATGATGTTGGCGTTCACCCCCTGGACGCGCATCACGACGAAGGCGGCGAGCACGCCCAGAGGCAATGTCACGATCGCCACCAATGCCGAGCGTACGTGCCAGAGGAACAGCGCGCAGACGAGCGCGACGACGACGAACTCCTCGGCGAGCTTGTGCGTGAGGTTCTCGATCGCCGCGTCGATCAGCTGCGAGCGGTCGTAGGTCGGCACGATCGCCACGCCGGCGGGCAGGCTCTTCTTCAGTTCCTCGAGCTTGGCGCGCACTGCCTCGATCGTCGCGCGTGCATCGGCCCCCTGCCGCAGAATGACCACGCCGCCCGCAACCTCGCCGTCGCCGTCGAGATCGGCGATGCCGCGCCGCATCTCGGGCCCGACCTGGATCGTCGCGACCTCGCCCAGCGTCACCGGCACGCCGCCCGCCGCCGTCTTGAGGGGGATGGCGCGGAAATCGTCGAGCGATGTGAGATAGCCCGAGGCGCGGACCATATATTCGGCCTCGGCCAGCTCGACCACCGCGCCGCCGGTCTCCTGGTTGGCGTTCCGGATCGCCTCAACCGCCTGAGCCTGCGTCACGCCGTATCCGGCGAGCTTCACCGGATCGAGCACCACCTGATACTGCTTGACCATCCCGCCGATGCTGGCGACCTCAGCAACCCCGGGCAGGCTCTTCAGCTCATAGCGCAGGAACCAGTCCTGCAGGCTCCGGAGCTGCGAAAGATCATGCCCGCCGGTGCGGTCGACCAGTGCATATTCATAGACCCAGCCGACGCCGGTCGCGCCGGGACCGATCGCACTTCTCGCCTGCTCGGGAAGCCTGCCCTGGACCTGGTTCAGATATTCGAGCACGCGGCTCCGCGCCCAATAGAGATCCGTGCCGTCCTCGAAGATCACATAGACGAAGCTGTCGCCGAAGAAGCTGTAGCCCCGCACCGTCTTCGCGCCCGGCACCGACAGCATGGTGGTGGCGAGCGGATAGGTGACCTGGTTCTCGACGATCTGCGGCGCCTGGCCGGGATAGGATGTCCGGATGATCACCTGCGTGTCGGAGAGATCGGGCAGCGCGTCGATCGGGGTCGCGCGCAGCGCGAAGAGGCCGGCGGCGACCAGCGCGAGCGCGCCGAGCACCACGAACAGCCGGTTGGCCGCCGACCAGCGGATGAGCGCGCCGATCATCGGCCGCCCTCGCGCATCATGCGCCGGAGCGTCGGCCCCTGCGGCGGCTGGTCGAAGCCGAAGCGCACTCGGTCGCCGGTCTTGAAGCCGCGGGCGAGCCCCGGATTGCCGAGATGGAAGGTCATCGTCATGGCCGGCCATCTGAGCGCTGGCACCGGGCCATGGCTCAGCGTCACGCCGTTCGCGTCGATCTTCTCGATCCGTCCGATCGTTTCATAGAGCGCAGGCTGCGCGGCCGGCGCAGGTGTAGCGCCGTTGATCGGGCGCGCCTGAACCCCCGACAGGCTCGCTTCGGAATCGAGCAGGAACTGGCCGGAGGCCACCACCTTCTCGCCTTCGCTCAGCCCCGCCAGGATCTCGGTCCGGCCGCCGCCTTCGCTGCCGATCTTCACCTCGGCGGGTTGATAACGGCCGTCGGCAAGCGCGAGCATGACCAGGGTCCGCCGGCCGGTGCGAATGACCGCTTCGGAGGGGACGAGCAGCGCGGCGCGGTCGCTGCCGCCGAAGTCCACATTGGCGAACATGCCCGGCCTGAGCCGCCCGCCGCGGTTGGGCAGCTCGATCCGGACGGTGAGCGTGCGGCTCTCGGCCTCGACGCTCGGCAGGATCGCGGCGACGCGGCCGGTAAAGCGCTCGCCGGGGAAGGCCGCAAGCGTCGCGCTCGCAGCTTGGCCGGGACGGAGCGTGCCCGCCACCGCCTCGGGCACGGCCGCGTTGAGCCACACCGTGCCCAGCCCGTTCACTTCGGCGAGCGTCTGGCCTGCGGCGACGGTCATGCCCTGCCGCACGCCCAGGGTCTTGATCGTGCCGCCGGTGGGGGTGGAGATGGTGATGACGTTGTGCGGCCGCCCGCCGCGCTCGACCGCCGCGATCGTGCCCGCCGGCATGCCGAGCAGTGCGAGGCGCTGCCGCGCGGCGCGGATCATCGCGGCATCGCCGGTGCGCCTGACCGCCAGATATTCGCCCTGCGCGCCCGCCCATTCGGGAACCAGCAGGTCGGCGAGCGGCGCGCCCGCGCCGATTACGTCGCCGGGCGCGCGGGCATAGACGCGGCTGACGAAGCCGCCGCTCCGCGCCTGGACGATCGCGACGTCGCGCTGGTTGAAGTCGATCGTGCCGGTCGCGGTGAGCGCGCTCGACAATGCGCCGCGCTCGGCCGCGACGATGCGTACCCCGAGATTCTGCACGCGCGCGGGATCGATCCGGACGCCGGCTTCGCCGCCGGCCTCGCCGGCATATTTGGGGACGAGCTGCATATCCATGAAGGGCGACTTGCCCGGCTTGTCGAAATGCTGGCTCGGGACCATCGGGTCGTACCAGTAGAGCACCTTCCGGCCGTTTTCGGCGGTAGCGGGAGCGTCGCCATGACGGGTCAGGGCGGCAATGCCGTACCCGGCGCCCCCCGCGACGAGCGCGAGCACGGCCGCCGCAAGACCGAGCTGTGCGCGGCTGGAAAATTCGAGCGTCATGAGCGGTCTTCTCCATAGGTCAGCACGAGCCGGGCGCCGTCGCGCGCGACCGTCGCCTCCCGGTCGAGCGCGGTCAGCGAGGCGTCGGCGAGCATCGCCTGGGCGGCGATCATGTCGGTGAGGCTCGCGCGGCCCGCCGAATAGCTTGCGATCTCGAGGTCGGCGCGCTGGCGGGCGAGTGGCAGCAGCGTGCCCTGCGCGCGCATCCACTGCTCGTGATGCATCAGATGGTCGGCGATTCCCGCTTCAAGATCAGCGAGCAGGCCGCGGCGCAGATCCTCCTCGTCGGCGCGGGCGGCGCCGGCGTCGGCGACGCTCGCATCGATCATGGGGTCTTGGCGCTTCCGGGTGAACAGGGGCAGCGAGACGGTGGCGCCGACCGAGACCATGTCGCCATAGCGTTCGGCGCGGCGACCGTAGCTCAGGTCGAAGCTCCAGTCGGGCCGCTTGCCCGCGCGCGCGACGGTGATGCCGGCTTCGGCGCGCCTGGTACGCGCGATCGCGGCAAGCAGGTCGGGATGGCGCTCGATTGTGGCACGCAGCGCCGCAGGATCGACGGCGAAATCGGGAATCGCGCCCGCGATCTCGGGATCGGCATCGCCGGTCCAGCGCGCGAGCACCGCTTTGGCGCGCGCCACCTCGGCGGCGATCTCGCTGCGCCGGTCCTCAAGCCCGGCGATCGACTGACGGATATCGAGTGCCTGCGCCGGGCGGGATCCGCCCGACGCAATCCCCGCCGCCGATGCCGGAACGAATTCGCGCAGCCGGGCGAGCACGCCATCTATCGCCGTCAGCCGACGCTCGGCGAAGGCCAGATCGATCCAGGCGAGCGCCGTCGCGACCCGCACCCGGCGTGTCTCGGCGACAAACGTCGCATCGGCCACGCCGATCTCGGTCCGCGCCCGCGCCGCCTCGGCGCGGCGCTTGGCGAGGTTGGGCACGTCCTGGCTGATCCCCACGCGCGCCATCGTCATGCTGTCGCCGGCGTAGGTGAAAGCCGGCGGACCCGAGACCGGGAAATTGTCGAGCCCGACGCCGAGCTTGGGGTCCGGGAGACGGCCTGCCGCGGTCGCGGCCGAGCGGCGGGCATCGACGTCGAGGCCGCGCGCCTTGAGCGAGGGTGCCTCAGCCGCGGCGCGGGTCAGCGCATCGTCGAAGGTCAGCGGGTCGGCAAGTGCCGCCGTAGGGAGGGCCGCCAACAGCGGCACGAAAAACAGCAGTCGCATGGAATGCTCCTGATCGGGAGCGACCGATGCGCGAGAAGCCGGTCAGGCATGAGGGCGCCGGCGGAGCATCGCAGCTCCGCCGGCGCCAGCGCCTGGCCAGGCCTTATCGCCACCGGCCAGAAAGCCTGCCTCAGCCGGCTGACGGTGCGGCGCTTCCGGGCTGCATGTGCTTCATGCAGTCGTCGGCGCTCATCTTCATCATGTCGCAGTCGCAACTGGCCATCTGCGCGTGATCGGGCACCCAGACGCGCTTGCGCGCCGGTCCGGTGCTGCGCGGCCCGTATTGCGGCACGTCGCGCCATTCATAGTGGCCGGAGCCTTGGTCCTGCGGACTGGTCGCGGCGAATCCAGCTGTGGATGCGAGCAGGGCCGCGCCGAGCGCGGCGGCAATCGTGAACGTCTTCATGACAAATATCCTTAGGTGATCTGGAAACGGCCGGACCGCGCGGGCGGAGCGCCCGCGACGAAAGCGGGCACCACGCATGCGGCGCGTCCGGCGGCGATCAGCTAAGGATACTGGGCGGGTGTGGCTCGGGTACGAGATCGTGGCCGACCAGCACGGTCGAGGTCGGCCAGAAGCTCTGGGCGCTCACCATCGGAGCGCGATCGAGCGGCGGTAACGGATCCCGCGTGAGCGGCAAGGCGCAGCCCATCGCCGAGATGCAGTCGAGCGTGAGCCCGGTGCAGGGCTTCTTCTCGGGCTTGGCGGGGTGCTGGCCCATCATCTCCATGCAGTCGGCGCTCATCGCCGCGGCCGACGCAGCGGCCGCCACCGGGATCGACGCCGCGGCAGCGGCGGTCTGCTGTCCCAGCAGCCCGAACATCGCTCCAAGAAGAAGCAGAAGGGGAAGCGCGCGTTTCACAAGCCCGACCCTAACGGATCCGTGACGGAACGGCAACGAGGGAACACGGCGAGCATAGCGCGCCCGGCGGCCGCGCGACGTCGCCGTGACGCCGGCCGCGACCATGCTGGCCGTGTGCCGTCGGTCATTGCGCCCGCTTGCGATGCTCGCGGAGCCAGCCCTGCAACTCGGTGATCCCGCGCCGCTGCTCGGCCATGGCTTTGGTCGCCATCGCGCGCACCTTCGGATCTCGCGTCTCACGCAGCACGATCTCGGACATCTCGATGGCGCCACGATGGTGCTCGATCATCTTGCGCACCCAGGTTTCCGTGGCATCGCTACCGACGGCATTCATCATCGCCTGGTGCATCTTCATCTCCGCAGGCGGATACGGATTGGCCGGCGTGGGCTGCATCATTCGCTGATCCATCCCACCCATCCGCGAATGGTCCATGCCGCTTTGCGCCACCGCAGCACCTCCGATCAGCGATAACGCGACGAGGGCGGGGAGCGTTCGGGCTGCTTTCATTGTCGGTCTCCTGCATATGCCCCGCCTTGAGGATATACGCAGCCGAACCCGTCAGCCCTCTTCCCGTATCGGATAAACGTTATTTAGGATCGGCCGCGCGACGTCCTGGCGGATGCGCCAAGTCACCCGATCGTGTAGGATCGGGCAATCTATGGGGAGCCGCGCCCCTGAAGGAAGGGGGGCATAGGCGTGAGTCCGGTCGAACTGGCTCTACTCGGGACAGCATTCCTGATCACCGCAACGCTGTACGCCGCGGTCGGGCAGGCTGGCGCCTCAGGGTATCTGGCCGTGATGGCGCTGGCGGGGCTGGATCCCGCGATGATGAAGCCGACAGCGCTCGCGCTCAACATCCTCGTGGCCGGAATCGGCACCGTCCAATTCTGGCGTGCCGGGCGCTTTTCATGGCGCTCCTTCTACCCTTTCGGCGTGCTGGGGTTTCCGTTTTCGCTGATCGGCGGAGCGATCAACCTTCCGGCACACATGTACTTCCCGGCGGTGGGCGCGATCTTGCTTCTTGCGGCCGCGCAGCTTGCCCGGTCGGCCGCGGCAGGAGCGGTGGAGACCGTCAAACCGCCGCAAGCCCCACCGTTCCTCGCATCGCTTCTTGCCGGCGCCATCATCGGCCTGATCTCCGGCATGACCGGGACGGGCGGAGGCGTCTTTCTCGCACCGCTGATCCTGATCATGAACTGGGTGGAGGTGCGACAGGCCGCCGCCGTATCGGCGGCCTACAACCTGCTGAACTCGCTCGCCGCGCTCGCGGGTGCATATGCGACGCTGAACCGGCTTCCGCCCGAATTGCCGTGGTGGCTGGTGGCGGTCGGCATCGGCGGAGCAATCGGAAGTTCGCTTGCCAGCCGTCATCTTCCGGATCGATTGCTGCGATACCTGCTCGCGGCGGTGCTCACAGTCTCGGGACTGAAGCTGATCGTCATGTGACGGCCGCCGGATATTTTAGACCCTGCGGCGACCACGCAGATTTTCGGGGAGCCGCGCTCATTTGCGCGCAAGGATCGCCTTCATCTGGTCGATTTCCTGCGCTTGCGACCGGATGATCTCGCCGCATAGCGTCTTGATCTCCGGGTCCCGGATCGAGGCCTCGCGGCACATCAGGATCGCTCCCGAATGATGCGGGATCATCGAGCGCAGGAAGGCGGTGTCGCCGATGGTCGTCTGCGTGCGGATCAGCGCGAAGGCACCCAGGAATATCACGACGGCGCCGGCGAGCAGCGCGGTGTTGACAGCCTTGGACGGAAACATGTGTTGCATGGCGAGGATCATCAGCACCACCATCGGCGCGACCATCATCAGCGTCATGTAGAGCATGTTGAGATTGTTGTAGAAGCTGCTCAGGCTGTCGATCATCACGAACATCACCAGATACATGATGATGCCGCTGACGATCGTCTGCAGCGCGAGGCTCGCATAGGCATTTTTCATCATCGCGTCTCTCCTTGGCTTGCCCGCCCCGCTCGATACGACCCTCAGTGGCTCCCGTGCATGTGCTCGTCGTGCCCGCCCGCTTCGCCGTTCATGTTCCGCATCATCGCGTCATGACTTTCAGGCGCGCCGGCGACGAGCCTCCGGTATTCCTCAGCCGACATGCCCGGCAGCCGCCGCACGAACGCGACCATGTCCCAGATCAACCGATCGGAATGGGTTTTGCCCCAGGCCGGCATCGCGGTCAGCTTGACTCCATGCTTGATAATCCAGAACTGCTCGCCGGGGCTGTGGCCGGAACGCTTCGCGAGTTCCGGCGCCTGCGGATAGAGGCCTTGGCTTAGCTCCGACCGTTCTACGCCCGGCCCGAGGTGGCAGCTCGCGCACATCTCGCCGTAAAGTCCCGCGCCCGCTGCTACCCGCTTTGGCGACGCCAGGCCAGCCGGCGGCACGATACCGCGCGCGTGGACCGCGACCGAGCGGTCGCGCAGGCTGTCGAGGAATGCATAGACCGGCCGCGAGTGGGGGGCGTCGGCCGCGATATTGTAGAGGCCGAAATAGACGAAGGCGGCGATCCCGAGGAGAAGAACGCCTGCCAGCGCGCCGGTGAAGGCCAGGCTTGGCAGATGGCGCCGCATGGTCCCCATGATCTTCTCCTCGAGCCAGCGGCGCCGGCTCAGAACCAGAGCCGCACGCCGGCGACGAAGCTGGTGGTGGTCGGATCTTCCCCGGCGGCGCGCGTGAAATCGGCGGTCCGGCCGGTCTTCGCCTCATAGGAGACTCCGATATAGGGCGCGAACTGCCGGGTGATCTCGTAGCGCAGCCTGAGGCCCAGCTCCGCATCGGTGAGGCCGGCACCGAGCCGGTTCTCGGGCACGTCCTGCGCGGAGAGGTTGAGCTCGACCCGCGGCTGCAGGATGAGCCGCTGCGTGATCCGCTGGTCGTAATAGCCTTCGAGACGACCGAGCAGATCGCCCTTGTTGCTCATGAACAGGGCGCCCTCGACCTCGAACATGTAAGGGGCGAGGCCCTCGAAGCCGACCGTTGCATAGGTACGGTTCGGCCCCGGCCCCAAATCCTGCCGCACGCCGGCCTGGAGATTGAAGTAGGGACCGATGGCATGGCTGTAGAGCGCCTGGACCTCGGCGCTATCGATGCCTTCCCGAAATGCGCCTTCGCCTTCCGACTTCAGCCACAGGCGGTTGATGTCGCCGCCGACAAAGGCCTCGCCGTCCCAGCGATAGCCGTCGCGGCCCTGCTTGGCCTGATATTCGGCGAGATTGAACATGACCTGATAGAGGGTGCGTCCGCCCTGCTCGCGCATCATCTGTTCTCGTGAGCGCTTCATTTCCTCGCCGGGGAACTGCCGGTCGGCATAATGGTCCATCGGCGGCGGCGGGGCCGGTGCATCGCCGGCGGGAAGCGCCGTGCCCGTCATTTCCATGCCGCCATGGGCGCCCTGCGACGCGGCGTCATGCTGGCTGTGGTCCTGCATGTCCATGCCAGGCATCGCCGGCTGGGGCTGCGGTGCCGTCTCCATGCCGGGCATGGCGGAATGATCCATGTGCTCCATGGCCCCGCCGGGCGCGGCTTCCTGCGGCGCCGGCTTGGCTGCAGGGCGGACGGCCGGCCTGCGCGCCGGCCGCTTGGCTGGCGGCTTCTTCGCGGCGGGGCGTTTCGCTGCCGGCTTCGGCGGCGCCGGCATCTGCATGCCCGGCATGTTCATGCCCTGATGCTGTGAATGGTCCTGGGCCAGCGCCGGCTCGATCGCCAGCAGCGCCGCGGAAGCGGCGAGCGTCGCGAGCAGGCGGTTCATTGCGCCTCTCCCTTCGGCCGCACGCTGACGATCCGCATCATGCCCGCCTCCATGTGGTAGAGCAGGTGGCAGTGGAACGCCCAGTCGCCGACCGCGTCGGCGGTGAAGTCCCAGGTCACCTTGCCGCCGGGCTGGACGATCACGGTATGCTTGCGCGGACCATGGTCGCCATGGCCCGTGACGAGCTCGAAGAAATGCCCGTGGATGTGGATCGGGTGGCTCATCATCGTGTCGTTGATGAGATTGACCCGCACTCGCTCGCCCTCGACGAACGGGATCGGCTCGTGGACGTCGGACATCTTCCTGCCGTCGAACGACCACATGAAGCGCTCCATGTTGCCGGTCAGGTGGATGTCGATGCTGCGCGAGGGGGCTCGCACATCGGGGTTACGATCGAGCGCCATCAGGTCCTTGTAGACCAGCACCTTGTGGCCGACGTCCTCGAGCCCCTGGCCAGGCTCGCCAGTGCGATCCATCGGCATCGGCGCGATCGTCTGCACGCCCGGGTCCCTCTTCACCTGGGGCGCGTTCGAGAAGTCGCGCATCTTCATCGAACCCATGTCCATGGAGCCCATGTCCATCCCGCCGTGCTGGCCGGACATGCCGGACATCCCGCTGTGGTCCATGGCGCCCGACGCCCCGCTGTCCATGCCGGCCATCGCGCCATGATCCATGCCCGGCATCGCGCCGTGGTCCATGGCGGGCATTGGGCCGTGATCCATTCCCGCCACCGCGGCTGCGCCAGCGGTCGCGAGCCTGGCGGACGCGTTCTGCTCGGCCGTCGGATCGACACCGCGCGGCGCGCCGTGGCCGGCTGACATGTCCATGCCCTCCATGCCGGGCATGTTCGACATGTCCATTCCCATGTCCTTCATCGTCGCGAGCGGCCGCTTCCTGAGCGCCGGCACCTCGCCGGCCATGCCGGCACGCGGCGCCAGCGTGGCGCGTGCCATGCCCGAGCGATCGACCGCCTCGGCGACGACCGTATAGGCCTTGTCCTCGGTGGGCGTGACGACCGCGTCATAGGTCTCGGCGACGCCGATCTGGAATTCCTCCACCGTCACCGGGTGGACATTCTGCCCGTCGGCCTGAACGATCGAGAGCTGAAGCCCGGGAATGCGGACGTTGAAGTTGGTCATCGCCGAGGCGTTGATGACGCGCAGGCGCACGCGTTCGCCGGGCTTGAACAACGCCGTCCAGTTGTCGCGCGGCCCATGGCCGTTGATGATGTAGGTGTAGGCCGAGCCGGTCACGTCGAGAACGTCGGTCGGGTCCATCCGCATCCTGCCCCAGTCGAGCCGGTCCTTGAGCCGCTGGTCGCGGCCCGAAAGCAGGCCGGCCAGCGTCTGGCGCTGGAAGTTGAAGTGACCGGGGTCGACCTTGATCCTGCGGAAGATCTCGCTCGGCGAAATCTGGCTGTGATCGGCGAGCACGAGCACATGCTCGCGGTCATACTGGACCGGGTCGGGCCCGGCGGGATCGATGATGATCGGCCCATAATGGCCGAGCTGCTCCTGAAAACCCGAATGGCTGTGATACCAGTAGGTGCCGTTCTGCTTGAGCGGAAACTCGTAGAGATAGCTCGACCGCGGCTTGATGCCGGGGAAGGATACGCCGGGCACTCCGTCAAACTGCGGCGGCACGAGCACGCCGTGCCAGTGGATCGAGCTGTCCTCGTCGAGATCGTTGACCACGTTGAGCCGCACCGTCTGCCCTTCGCGCAGGCGCAGCAGGGGCGCCGGAACGGTGCCGTTGACGCCGATCGCATTGGACCTGCGACCGTCGATCACCATCGTCTGACGCGCGATCCTGAGGGTGATATCATTGCCGGAAAGCGTCGGCAGCGGACGGACGATGCCCGGCGAGACGGTCTGCGCCCAGGCCGGCAGCCATGCCGACAGCCCGAGGCCGCCGCCCGCGAGCGCGGCGCCGCGAAGCAACTGTCGGCGGTCTATCATCTCATGCATGTCTGTCCCCAAGGTCGCGGGCCTGAACCTATGATTGCGATACGCACGCGCGCGCCGACGCCCTCACGATCGGCCCCGTTTTTCATTCGCCTCAGATGGGGTTTGACATCATGTCAGGGTCAAGAGGCGGTGAATCGGCCTCGCTGCAATCGCTCGGAAAGCCTGGCGCGCGCGCGCCGAACCCGCGTCTCGACCGCCTTTTCGGTGATGCCGAGAAGCGCCGCGGTCTCGGCCTGGCTCATGTCCTCGACGGCGCGCAGCACCAGCGGCTCGCGCAGGGCCGCGGGAAGCTCGGCAATGGCGGCGGCGACCCGCCGCACCTCGGCGCGATCCGCCGCCTCTCTATCCGGAAGCGCGCGATCCTCCGCCACTTCGGCGCTGCCCGCGTCGAGCGGAAGCGCGAAGGCGAAGAGGCGCCTGACCGCGCGGCGGCGGCGCCAGTCGCGGCACTTGTTGAGCGCGATGGTCGAGAGCCACCCGCGCATCGGACGCGCACCCTCGTACCGGCCAAGGGCCCGATGCGCGGCAACGAAGGTTTCCTGAACGAGGTCGAGCGCTTCCTCCGGATCGGCGATATTGGCAACGATCAGGCGGTAGAGCGCATCGCGGTGGCGGCGCATGATCTCGGCAAAGGCGGCCTGCCGCCCGCCGAGGCTGAGCCCCGCGAGCTCTCCGTCGCTCAGCGCGGGCAGGTCGAGGCTCACCGCGCGTCGGCAGTCAACGCCTTCACCACTGCCCGATCGAATTTGTCCGCCTGATCGGGACGCAGGATCTGCCGCATCGCGAAGATGTGCGCGAGCGTCGCCTTCTGAAGCTCGCCCATCGCGGCATGCGACGCATCCACGGCGGCGGCGACGCGCGGTCCGTTGCCATGCTCGGCCTGGATCGCATCGGCGAGCCTGGCATTGGCCGCGCGCAGCTCGAACTCAAGCGCGCGGCGGCGCACCGCGAACTGGCGCTCGACCTGCTCGAGCCGCGCCTCCTGCGCTGCGTCGAGCTTCAGCTGATGATGCAGCACGTCGTGAAGCTCCGAGGGCTGTGGCCTCGCCGGGATCAGCATCCGTCCCGCAAACACGCCGATCAGGCCCGCCAGGAAGGCGATCACCGCAATCCCGATCGTCCAGCGCCAGCGAGTCACCGTTCGCCCACCAGCAGCGTCGACGGCGCGAGCGGGCTCGACGGCCCGAATGGCGACAAGGTGTCCGGGGATGGCGACGCGGCGACGGGGCTGCCCGCCGCGATGCCGAGCCCGAGCGCGGCAAGCGCCGCGACGGCACCGACGCGCAGTCCGTGCGACGCCTGTCCGGCGAGCGCCGCGTCTTCCCGGACTCGCGCGAACACCTTATCCTCGATGCTTGTGAGGCCGGGATGCAGCGGCGCAGCCGCCAGCCTGCCCAGCGCCTCGTCCAGTTCCATACTCATGTCCTAACTCCGCACCCCATCTCCTCTATCTACGCAAATGCGCCGGCAATCCCTCACGGATTCTGATCCCGTCGGGATCGAAGCGCGCGCCGCGACGTTCATGAGGGTTGCGCTTCTGCCGTGCGTATTGGGGGTTCCGGCAAACGGGCCGGTGTCTCGGAGTATCGAACCCAATGCGCATTGCCTCCCTTCTCGCCGTTGCGGCGCTGGTCGCACCGCTGCCGGCCTTTGCCCATCCCCGACTGCTTTCGGCCACGCCGGCAGCCAATTCGACGACAGCCCCGACCGCACGCGTCCAGCTCGCCTTTTCCGAACGACTGGTGCAGCAGTTCTCGGGCGCCGACGTGGTCATGACCGCAATGCCCGGCATGAAAATGAATGCACCGATGCGCATGCAGGGCCAGGCAAGCCTCGCCGAGGACGGCAAGACGCTGGTGGTCACGTTCGCCAAGCCGCTGCCCAAGGGCAGCTACCGGGTCGACTGGCACGTCGTCTCGACGGATACGCACCGCGTGCAGGGCAATTACGGCTTCGAGGTCCGATAGACCGTGGATCCGGTCGGCGTCACGGTCCGCCTCGCGCTCTATCTCGATCTCGCCGCCTTGTTCGGGATCGCGGCGTTCGGCCTCTATGCGCTTCATGGCGAGGAGCGTCGGTCAGGCGCCGCGATCCCGTTCCGTCCGCTGATCGTCGGCACAGTGCTGTTGGGGCTACTCGTCTCCGGGGTCGGCCTTGCGACGCTTGCGGCTGGCATGGCCGGCGTTCCTCTGGCGTCGGTCGATCTCGCGTCGGTCCGGATGATCCTGACCGAAACCAGCGTCGGCACCGCCTCGCTGGTTCGCATCGCAGCGCTGACCGCCGCGTTGATCCTTGGGCTAATGGGACGCATGCGGCCCTGCGTGGCGTTGTCCGGTACGGCGGCGGCGGGCGGCACGGCGCTCGCCAGCCTTGCCTGGGCCGGGCATGGCGCCATGGATGAAGGCACTGCGGGGCAGATTCATCTCGCCGCGGACATCGCCCACCTTCTAGCAGCCGGCATCTGGGTTGGTGCGCTGTTCGCGCTTCTGCTCATGGTGTTCCGGCGGCCCAGCCTCGTCGACCGCGACCATCTGATCCTGTCGCATCGTGCACTGGCGGGCTTCTCGACCGTCGGAACCTTCACGGTGGCGATGATCGTCGTTTCGGGGCTGGCCAACAGCTGGCTGCTGGTTGGTCCCGCCAATGTCGCCAGGCTGCCGCTTACGCTCTACGGCCAGCTCCTCCTTACCAAGCTGCTCCTGTTCGGCGCGATGCTGGCCCTGGCAGCGGCCAATCGCTTCCGCCTGGTTCCGGCGTTCGAACGCTCTCTCGCGCAGGCGAACCATCTCGCCGCGCTGAACGCGCTACGGCGCAGTCTGGCGATAGAGACCGGATGCGCAGTGGCTGTGCTCGCGCTGGTCGCCTGGCTCGGCACTCTCGAGCCGCCGGCATCGGGACTGTGACGGAGGACGCGCAGAGACCGCGCCTGCGCCAAAGTGCCGAGCAGACCGGCGGATGCAAGGTGGAGGCGCGAAGATTTCGCCCTTGACCCTGACATGATGTCAAACCTTATCTGGGGTGGCGTTGGAGGAACGGACATGACGAACAGCCACCACGACGCACATCCCGCGCACGGCCACGGCTGCTGCGCAGGCCACGCAGCGAAGCCGACCGGAAGCGGCGCCGAGATCAAGGATCCGGTCTGCGGAATGACGGTCGATCCCGACAGGACCGAACATCACGGCTGGCATCAGGGTCAGGAATATCATTTCTGCAGCGCCGGCTGCCGCACGAAGTTCCTGGCCGATCCCCAGCGCTATCTCGGCGAAACTTCTGCCGAGCCCGAAGCGGTGCCGCCCGGCACAATCTGGACTTGCCCGATGCACCCGGAGATCCGTCAGGATCATCCCGGCGCATGTCCGATCTGCGGCATGGCGCTCGAGCCGGAGATCGCGACTGCCGATACAGGCCCGAGCGCAGAGCTTGTCGACATGAGGCGGCGCTTCTGGATCAGCTTGGCGCTCGCGGTTCCGGTCCTCGTCCTCGAAATGGGCGGCCATCTCTTCCCGGCGCTCCATCATCTCGTTCCCGAGCGTGCCTCGAATTGGATCCAGCTGCTGCTGGCGACGCCGGTGGTGCTGTGGGGCGGCTTGCCCTTCTTCGAGCGCGGCTGGCTGTCGCTCAAGACGCGCCACCTCAACATGTTCACGCTGATCGCGATGGGGACGGGCGTCGCCTGGAGCTACAGCATGGTCGCGACGCTGGCGCCCGGCATCTTCCCCGCCGCCTTCCGGGAGGGTGGAACGGTCGCGGTCTATTTCGAGGCGGCGGCAGTCATCACCGTGCTGGTGCTGCTCGGACAGGTGCTCGAGCTGAGAGCCCGTGAGCGCACGTCGGGCGCGATCAAGGCGCTGCTGGGCCTCGCGCCGAAGACGGCGCGCCGGATTGCGGCCGACGGCCAGGAGGAGGAAGTCTCTCTCGAGCTGATCGCGGTCGGTGACCGGCTGCGCGTCCGCCCCGGCGAGAAGGTGCCCGTCGATGGCACGATTGAGGAGGGCCGCTCGGCGATCGACGAGTCGATGGTGACGGGCGAGTCCATGCCAATCGCCAAGCAGGCCGGCGCCAGCGTCATCGGCGGCACGCTCAATCAGAGCGGCGCGCTGGTGATCCGTGCCGAGCGGATCGGGCGCGACACCATGCTCGCGCGCATCGTCCAGATGGTTGCCGAGGCGCAGCGCTCGCGTGCGCCGATCCAGCGCCTCGCCGACCAGGTCGCGGGCTGGTTCGTGCCCGCCGTGCTCGCAGTGGCGGTCGTCGCCTTCATCGCCTGGGGCATCTGGGGGCCCGATCCGCGTCTCGCTCATGGCCTGATCGCGGCCGTCGCGGTGCTGATCATCGCCTGTCCCTGCGCGCTTGGCCTCGCGACGCCGATGTCGATCATGGTCGGCGTCGGGCGCGGCGCCGGATTGGGCGTGTTGATCAAGAATGCCGAGGCGCTCGAACGCCTGGAGAAGGTCGGGACGCTGATCGTCGACAAGACCGGCACGCTCACCGAAGGTAAGCCTTCGGTCACCCGGATCGTCACGGCCGAAGGATTCGACGAAGCCGAGGTGCTGCGCCTGGCCGCGGCGGTCGAGCGCGCATCGGAGCATCCGCTCGCGCTCGCCGTGGTCGCTGCGGCCACGGATCGGAGCATCACCATCCCGCCGGTGTCGGACTTCGACGCGCCGACCGGCAGGGGTGCGGTCGGAACGGTCGAGGGTCGCCGCGTGACGCTCGGCAATGCGCGCATCATGCGCGAAAGCGGCATCGATCTCGCGGGCGTGGAAGCTGCGGCCGACGAGCTTCGCCGTGACGGGGCCACCGCCATCTTCGTCGGCATCGACGAAAAGGTCGCGGGCGTGCTCGCCATCGCCGACCCGATCAAGGCGACCACGGCCGATGCGCTTAGTGGATTGCGCGCTGCGGGCATCAAGGTGGTGATGCTGACCGGCGACAACCGGACGACCGCCGAGGCCGTGGCGCGCAAGCTCGGCATCGATGCGGTTGAGGCCGAGGTGCTGCCCGACCAGAAGAGTGCGGTGGTCGAACGGCTGAAGCGCGAAGGCCAGATCGTCGCCATGGCCGGCGACGGCGTGAACGACGCGCCCGCGCTGGCCGCCGCCGATGTCGGCATCGCGATGGGTTCGGGCACCGATGTCGCGATCGAGAGCGCCGGCGTGACGCTCCTCAAAGGCGATCTGGGCGGCATCGTGCGGGCGCGCCGGCTGAGTCAGGCGACGATGTCCAACATCCGCCAGAACCTGTTCTTCGCCTTCATCTACAATGCGGCGGGGGTCCCGGTCGCGGCGGGGATACTCTATCCCTTCTTCGGCATCCTCCTGTCACCGATCATCGCTGCGGCGGCGATGGCGCTGTCGTCGGTCAGCGTCGTTGGCAACGCGCTCCGGCTCAATCGGGTCGACCTATGAACATCGGCCAGGCCTCGAACGCGAGCGGCGTCTCGCAGCGGATGATCCGGCACTACGAGAAGATCGGCCTGATCCCGACGCCGCCGCGGCGGGACAGCGGCTATCGCGACTATTCGGATACCGACATCCACCGATTGCGGTTCATCGCCAATGCGCGCGACTTGGGCTTCCCCATCGTCGAGATCGAGACCCTGCTCGCGCTCTGGTCCGATCGTCAGCGATCGAGCAGTGAGGTCAAGGAGCTGGCGGAGGCGCGCGCCGAAGAGCTCGGCCGAAAGGCCAGGGCACTTGAAGCCATGCGCGCGACTCTGCTCGATCTCGCGCGCCGCTGCCACGGCGACGCACGGCCGGAATGTCCGATCCTCGATGAGCTTGGGCGGAGCTGACGCGCGATCGAATAGGACGTTGCCGCCGCCGTCCGCGTCCTGAACCTAGCGGTGAAGATGCTCTCCGCCATCGCAAGGCTCGTCAGCAGCTTCCGTCTGGATCGTGCAGTGCTCGATCCCGAAGCGCGCACCCAGCATGGTCACGATCGAGCCGCGAACCGCGTCGGCATCCGCATTGTCCGCGAGAGTCACGTGTGCCGTGCAGCTGACCTCGTCGTTGGAGGTGGACCAGACATGAAGATCGTGGAGGCCGTCGACACCCGGCGATCCCGCAATCGCCGCCCGCACCTGCCTGAGTTCGAGGCCGCCCGGTACGCCCTCGAGCAGCACGTTGGTGGTGTCCCTGAGCAGGATCCAGGTGCGCGGCAGGACCCACAGGCCGATCGCCACCGCGACGACCGGATCGATCCAGGTCCAGCCGGTAAAGCGGATGGCAAGCGCGCCGCCGATCACGCCGATAGATCCGATCATGTCGGCCCAGACCTCGAGATAGGCGCCCTTGACGTTGAAGCTTTTGTCCTTGCCCGCTTGGAGCATCCGCATCGAGACGAGGTTCACGACGAGGCCGATCGCGGCAACGGCCAACATGCCCCAGGACTGCACTTGCTGGGGTTCGGTGAAGCGCCTGATCGCCTCGACGAAGACATAGATCGCAATCGCGAAGAGGAGAACCGCGTTGAACGCCGCGGCGAGAATCTCGAAACGTCGGTAGCCGAAGGTCCGCCGCTCGTCAGCGGCACGCTGGCCCAGTTTGATCGCCATCAACGCAATGACGAGTGCCGCGACATCGGTCAGCATGTGCGCGGCGTCGGACAGCAGCGCGAGGCTGTTGAACACGATCCCGCCGACGACCTCGGCGACGAGGTACGTCGATGTGAGCGCGAGCGCCCATCCGAGCATCCTGGCGCTCGCGCCTGCCGTGTGGTCGTGGGCGTGTCCGTCGGCGTGATCGTGGGACATGTTCAGCTCCTTCGCGGTCGTTTCACCTCAACGGGAGGGCATTGCGCTGGTTCATCCCCGCGGACGCCTGAGCGGGGACTGCCGCCACGGGCGCGTCCGGGACGGAAGCGTGAGATCGAGGACCTGGGCACGGCCACGGACAGCGTCGATCGTCCGGCCGAGCGCACGGGCGATGTCGCGGGGCTGCTGCCGCGCTCCGAGCCGCTCGCGGAGCTCCGCATCGTCCTCCGCCGTCCAGGGCCGCGGGGGCGGTCTCACTCGACGCTCTCACGGACCGTCCGCCCGCCGAAACGGGCATAGAGCGTCGGCAGTACGAACAACGTGAGCAGCGTGGCCGAGATCAGGCCGCCGATCACCACGGTGGCGAGCGGCTTCTGGACCTCGGCGCCGGCGCCGTGGCCGAGCGCCATCGGCACGAAGCCGAGCGAGGCCACGAGTGCGGTCATCGCCACCGGGCGGAGGCGTGCGAGCGCGCCCTCCCGAGCCGCCTGCGCGCGTTCGGCTCCCCGCCGGATCAGGTCCTGAATATAGGTGACCATGACCAGCCCGTTGAGGACGGCGATGCCGGACAGCGCGATGAACCCGACCGCGGCAGAGATCGAGAACGGCATGCCCCTCAGCACGAGGGCCAGCACGCCGCCGACCAGGGCCAGGGGAACGCCGGTGAACACGAGAACCGCGTCACGCGCCGAGCCGAGCGCCCCATAGAGCAGCAGCATGATCACCGCGAAGCAGATCGGCACCACGATCAGCAGCCGGTCGCGCGCCGAGGCGAGATTCTCGAACTGCCCACCCCATTCGAGATAGGTGCCGGGCGGCAGCTTGACCTGCTTGCCAATCGCGGTACGCGCATCCGCCACCACGCCGGCGATGTCGCGGCCGCGCACGTTCGCCTGCACGACCACCCGGCGCTTTCCGTTCTCACGACTGATCTGGTTGGGGCCGTCCACGATGCCGATGTCGGCGACCGTGGAGAGCGGAACGAACCCGCCTTCGGGTGTCGGCACGGGCACCTTGGCGATCGCGGTCAGATCCGATCTGGCGCTTTCGGGTAACCGGATGACGACCGGAAACCGCCGGTCGCCTTCGAAGATCATGCCCGCCTCGCGCCCGCCGATCGCGGCCGCCACCGTATCCTGGACATCGCCCGCGGTGACGCCCACGCGCGCCATCGCGGTGCGGTTCGGCCGGATGTCGAGCATCGGCAGGCCCTCGGTCTGCTCGACCCGCACGTCGACGGCGCCGCGCGTCTTGCGCAGCACGTCGGCGACGGCGTCCGCCGCGGCGTTCATCTGCGCGAAGTCGTCGCCGAACACCTTGACCGCGACATCGCCGCGGACGCCGGCAATGAGCTCGTTGAAGCGCATCTGGATCGGCTGGGTGATCTCATAGGCGTTGCCGGGAAGGTTCGACAGGCGCGTCTCCAGGCGTTCGACCAGCTCGGCCTTGTCCAGGCTCGGATCGGGCCATTGATCGCGCGGCTTCAGGATCACGAAGGTGTCGGTGACGTTGGGGGGCATCGGGTCCGACGCGATTTCCGAGGTGCCCGTGCGCGAGAAGGCGAACTGCACCTCGGGCTCCCTGGTGATCGCCTTCTCGACCGCGAACTGCATCTTCTGCGCCTGGTCGACCGAGATGCCGGGAATGCGGATCGCCTGGACGAGCACGTTCCCCTCGTCGAGCTGCGGCAGGAATTCCTGGCCGAGCGTCGTGAAGGCCGCCCCGGCCAGCGCGAGCGCGCCGACCGCGACACCCAGCGTCGCGCTCGGCCGCCGCATGGCGGTGTCGAGGCCGGGTTCGTACCGCCGCCGCAGCGCGGAGACGATCCGACCCTCCTTTTCCTCCACCCGCTTGCTGAGCCACACCGCGATCGCCGCCGGCACGAAGGTGAGCGAGAGGATGAAGGCGAAGACGAGCGCGATGATGACGGTGAGCGCCATCGGCTCGAACATCTTGCCTTCGACGCCCGAGAAGGTGAGCAGCGGGACGTAGACGAGGATGATGATCGCCTGGCCATAGACAGACGGACGGATCATCTCGCGCGCGGATGCGGCGACGATCGCCAGCCGCTCCTTGAGCGTCAGCGCATCGCCACGCCCATGCTGGGCCTCGGCGAGGCGTCTCAGCGAGTTCTCGACGATGATCACCGCGCCGTCGACGATCAGGCCGAAGTCGAGCGCGCCGAGGCTCATCAGATTGGCCGACACACCCGCACGCAGCATGCCCATGCTCGTCAGCAGCACCGTGATCGGGATCACCAGCGCCGCGATCAGCGCCGCCCGGAAATTGCCGAGCAGCGCGAACAGGACGACGATGACGAGCAGCGCGCCTTCGGCCAGGTTCCGAGCGACCGTGGCGATGGTCGAGTTGACGAGGTCGGTCCGGTTCAGCACCGGCTTAACGACCACGTCGACCGGCAGCGATTGTCCGATCTCGTTCAGCTTTTGAGCAACGCCGTTGGAGACGGTACGGCTGTTCTCGCCGATCCGCATGACCGCGGTTCCGACCACCACTTCGCGTCCGTTCTCCGAGGCCGAGCCCATGCGCAGGCTCTGTCCGGTCCGCACTTCGGCGATCTGGCTGAGCACGATGGGCACGTTCTCGCGCGTGGCGACGACCGTCCTCGCCAGCTCGTCGGCGTTGCGGATACGACCATCGGCCCGCACCGAGAGCCCTTCGCCGTTACGGTTCACGACGCCGGCGCCGGCGCTGGTGTTGTTGCGTTCTAGAGCGCGGGCGAGATCGTCGAGGGTGATCTTCATCGCCGCCATGCGCTGCACGTCGGGGACGACCAGATATTCCTTGGTGTAGCCGCCGAGCGAATCGACGCCGGCAAGACCCTCGGTGCTCTTGAGCTGCGGCGTGACGATCCAGTCCTGGACCGTGCGCAGATAGGTCGCCTTGTCGGCCTCGCCGACGAGATGGTCGCCCTCCGGCGTGATATAGCTCCCGTCCTGCTGCAGGCCGGGCTCGCCGTTCTTGTGGTTGACCTTGTCGAGCTCGCGGAACTCGACGGTCCACATGAAGATGTCGCCGAGGCCGGTGGCAATCGGCCCCATCTCGGGGTTGACCCCCTCCGGCAGGTCCTCTTCGGCGGCACGCATCCGTTCGGCCACCTGCTGGCGCGCGAAATAGATGTCGGTGCCTTCGGTGAATACCGCCGTGACCTGGGCGAAGCCGTTCCGGCTGAGCGAACGGGTATATTCGAGGCCCGGAATGCCCGCGAGCGCCGTCTCGATCGTGAAGGCGACCTGCTTCTCGACCTGGTCGGGCGACAGCGCCGGGGCGACGACGTTGATCTGGACCTGATTGTTGGTGATGTCGGGAACCGCGTCGATGGGCAGCCGCTGGAGCGCGAGCATGCCGAGGATCGAGGCGACGGCGGTGAGCAGCAGGACGAACCAGCGCCGCTCCACCGAAAAGGTGACGATGCGGGCGATCATGGATCAGTCCTCATGCTCGGCTTCGCCCTTTCCGAGCTCGGCCTTGAGGGTGAAGGAGTTGGTCGAGCCGATCCGTTCCGTTCCGGACAGGCCCGAGGTGACGATCACCTGACCGCCGTTGGTGCGGCCGAGCGTCACGGGGGTCGCCTTGAAGCCGTCGGCGGTGCGCACGAAGACGTGCGGCTTGTCCTCGATCATCTGGACGGCGGCAGAGGGCACGGCGACGGTGCGATCCCCGCTTGCCGGCACGATGATCGAGGCGTTGACCGTCTCGCCGACGCGCCAGCGATTGTCGCCGTTGTCGAGTGTGGCGATCACCGGCACGAGCCGGGTGGTCTCGTCCAAGATCGGGGAGACGAAGGTGACCCGCGCTTCCTGTCGTCGTCCGGGCGCCGTGACTTCGACGCGCGCGCCGGGCCTGACCCGGCCCGCGTCCGCCGGCAGCAGCGACATGGTGATGGACACCCTGGACAGGTTGGCGATGCGGAACAGCTCCGCGTCAGCCGCGACCGTCTGCCCCAGCGTCGCCGAACGACCGATCACCTGGCCGGAGATCGGCGCGCGGACCGCGATGCGGTTGGGCGCGCCGCCACCGCCGCCTGTGGCGGCGAGTTGCTGCTGGGCGAGCCGGAGCGCGATATTGGCCTCCGTCGCCGAGGTGCGGGCGGCGATCAGGTCCTGCTCGGGCGACACCCGCTCGGCGAAGAGCCGCTGCTCGCGCCGCAGGTTGGAGCTTGCGAGCGCGGCGCGGGCGCGAGCCGCCTCGACCTCGGCCTTGAGCGATGCGGCCTCGCGGCTCTCAATGACCGCGAGCGCATCGCCGCGCTGGACCGGCTGGCCGAGATTCCTGGTCAGCGAGACGAGCCGTCCCCCGATCGCGGCCGAGACCACCTGCACCCCTTGGGGATCGCCCTCGACGGTCGCGCTGATCTCGATCGCACCAGCCTCGCCGCCGACGGTCGGCCGCACGACTTCGATACCGGCCTCGGCGATCTGCTGCGGCGTGAGCTTGACCACACCTTCCTCGGCGCCGTGCGCATCCTTCTCGGCGTGCTCGTCGGCCGCCTTGTTGCCTTCGGCTGTCCCGCCGCCGCAGGCAGCGAGCGTGAGCGCAAGGGAGGCGGGCACGAGCGCCCGCGTGATGATCTTCTTCATTGCTGATCTTCCATGGCTGTCGGCGCGCGGGCGGTGAGCCGCTCCAGTCGGGCCTGTGCGTCGTGATAGGCGGCGAGCGCATCGATCGCGTTCGCGCGTGTCTCCGCCAGCGTGCGCTCCGCTTCGAGAAGGTCGAGCTGGCCGAACTTGCCTTCGCGGTAGCCGATCCGGGCGATCCGCGCCGCTTCCTCGGCCGCGGCCAGCGCCGGACCGGTCGCGGCGCGCGCATTCGCCTCTGCATTCGCGACATCGGTCTCGGCACCGGCGATCGCCTGTTCGGCATCGAGCAATGCCACCCGACGAAGGGCCTCCGCCTGCTGGCGCTGGGCCCGGGCGGCATCGACATTGGCGCTGCCGTTGTTGAACACCGGCAGCGGAATGCTCACGCCGAACACCGCGGCGACGTCGTTGCTCGCTTCCAGCCGGCGTGCGCCGGCGCTGAGCGTGATATCGGGCACCCGCTGGCTGCGGGCCAGGCGTTCCTGCGCCTTCGCCGTCGTGACGTCCGCCTGCGCTGCCGCCAAGGCCAGTGTGCCTTCCGCGCGGGCGGGCTGATGCGGTCCCATGGCGCCGATCCGCTCGAACCAGCCGAGATCCAATGCGCCCGGTTCGCCCCCGATCAGCCGCGCGAGATTGCCGCGGGCGAGCTGCGCCGTGCGCTCGGCGCGCTCCAGCGCGGTCGCGGCGTTGACCCGGGCCACTTCGGCGCGCTGCTCTTCGAGCGGCGACGCGCGCCCCGCCTTCACCCGCACGCTTGCCGCGCGAAGCCCTTCGGTCGCAATGCCGACCTGTTCGCGCGCGACGAGCAGGCGCCGCTCGGCCGTCGCCGTTTCGTTGAAGGCCTGAGTGACGCGCAGCCTGAGGTCGGCGCGCACGACCGTTCCTTGCAGCTGCGCGCGAGTGCTCTGCGCGTCGGCCACGGCGATACGTGCAGTCCGTTTGCCGCCGAGCTCCACCGGTAGCGACATGCCGACCGTGGTTTCGGCGGAGCGGAGGCCGCTATAGGCGCCGGTGCCGACGACGTTCTCGGTCTCGACGTTCAAGGACGGATTGGGGCGCAGGCCGGCGACACGCCGCTGCGCTTCGGCGGCACGCACCCCCGCGTCCGCGGCATCGACCCCTGGCGCGGTGGCGCCCGCGAGCTGGAGCGCCTGCTCGAGCGTGAGATGTGCTTCGGCCACGGCGGGTGGGGCGGTCTGGGCCTGCGCCGAAGCTGCGCAGGCGGCTGCGGCCAGCGAGGCCGCGAAGATGCGATACATGGACGTGCTCCTGACGATTGGACGGCCGCGGCTGCGGCGGCACAAAAGGGCTCGTCAGGCGATCGGCGGCCTCAGCCCCGGCAGGCTGCCCGTTCCCGTCAGCTGGGTCGTCTCGTACCGGTCACGTTCGGCCCGTGACAACGCCGTCACGGCCATGTCGTCGCTTTCGGCGGGCGCGGCGGCATGGTGGCCATGGCAGCCGCCATGATGGTGGGGATAGCCCATGTCAGCTTCGGACGGCACCTGGTCGGCGTCCCCGCTCCAGTGCAGCTCCGCGTCGGCGTTCCCAACGCAGGGCGGCGGCTCGAGCGCATGCGCCATCGACCCTACTCCCAATGAGAGGATCAGGCCCAGGAAGGCGATCATGGCAAGGAGCCGCCGCATGCGATCTCTTATCGGCTCCCTGCTGATGCGGATAGCTTCATGCGCGCCGGGGGCTGCGCGAGTTCGCTGCGTGCCTGCCGCATGATCTGCACGCCCCCGGAGAGCCCGAGCGCCGCCATGATCGTCGCCACGACGAGGTCCGGCCAAGCGCTGCCGGTGCCGAAGACGCCGGCGGCGGCCAGGACCACGGCCAGGTTGCCGATCGCGTCGTTCCTCGAGCATATCCAGACCGAGCGCATGTTCGCATCGCCCGAGCGGAAGCGGTAGAGCATCACGGCGACCCCGGCATTGGCGATGAGCGCGGCGATGCCGACGATGCCCATGACTTCGGCTTCGGGCGTCCGTCCATGCCACACGGCCCAGAGGGTCGCGCCGAGCACATAAAGCCCGAGCAGTGCCAGCGTGGCCCCTTTGAAGAACGCGGCACGCGCGCGCCAGGCGAGCGCCATGCCCGCCACGCCGAGGCTGATCGCATAGTTGGCGGCATCGCCGAGGAAATCGAGCGCGTCCGCCTGGAGCGCCTTCGAACCGCCGGCGACGCCCGCGATCATCTCAACCAGGAACATCGCTGCGTTGATGCCGAGCGCGATCCAGAGCGCTCGACGCCAGATGGGATGGTTGTTCGCATCCGGTTTGTCGGACGCGCAGCTGCTGCAGGCCACTTCACACCTCGCACGACTCGATGTGCCCCCTATATGCAGTCTGTAGCAACTATAGGGTCAAGCGGGATTTCGGGATGCAGATCGGTGAGCTGGCACGCGTGACGTCGACCAAGGTCGAGACGATCCGCTTCTACGAGAAGATCGGGCTGCTTCCCGCGCCCGCTCGCACCACAGGCAATTACCGCGACTATGGGACGCCGCACCTGGCGCGGCTCTCGTTCGTCCGGCGGGCGCGGGATCTCGGGTTCACGCTGGACCAGGTGCGGGAGCTGCTTGCGCTGTCCGATGACCGGGACCGCTCCTGCGGCGCGGTCGACGCGGTGGCACGGGCGCATCTCGCGCAGATCGATCAGAAGATCGCCGATCTTCGCGCGCTCCGCCGCGAACTCCACGGACTGATCAGCCAATGCAGCCAGGGTTCCATCTCGGATTGCCGGATCATCGAGGCGCTGGGGCCGCCGGGTGAGGTGGAGCATTGACACAATGTCATGAGCGGGCGGGACGCCGATGATGGCCTTGCCCACCGCTCAATTGCCGTGGGCGCTCCGCGCGGCACGATAGAAGAGCGCGCGGCCGGTCGGCACCAGCTGCAGCAGAAGGTCGAATTCAGCAATGTTCGCCGTGAGCACCGTGAAACCGAGCTTCTGCGCCTGGAGGAACAGCGTGCAGTCCTGCAGGGCTTTCAGCTTGGCGTCGCGCGCATAGCCCTGCAGCCGCGAGACGATGCCGGCGAGCAGCGCCGCCCTGCCGAGCACGTCCGCGTCCGGCAGGAAGACGCGGTGATCGGGCATGGCCTCGATCTGATCGCGCACCGCGCCGACGACTGCGGCGGTCCGCCGGTCCTCGGGATCGAGCACGCCGATGGTGTGCATGAGTTCCTGGACCGCCACCGTCGAATGATTGACGTGGCGCGTCTCCACCAGCTGCTCGACCACGGGCGGTGCGGCTCCCTGCATTTGGTTGATGTAGACGCACGTATCGAGGAGCAGCGGCTGACCGACCAGCTCCTCTTCGCTGGCGAACGGAAGCTCGCTATCCTCGCGGCGCGCGAGCGTCCGCCCGGGATCGAGCCGCGCCCAGCGCAGCGCCGCAGCGACGTCGAAACCCGCCACGTCAGAAGCCGAGCTTGAGGTCCGGATCCACCTTGCCGCGGGTCGCCTTGAAGCTCTCGGCGAACCTGTCTTCGAGCGCGACGTTGGCGAGCGCGAACTCGATCAGATCGGTGTCCGTCTCGATTCCGGTGCGCGCCTTGGCCTGCTCGACCAGCGCGGGGCTGACCCGGCCGCCGATCCGTCCGCTCTTCTCGTGCAGCAGGCCCGAGCGTTCCGCAGCCGCCATCACCGCTTCGACGCGGCCCTCGTGCAACGTCATGAATTGCCCGGTCGCGCCGCTGCGACGGACTTCCAACGCCTTGCCGGCAGCGCTCTTGCGCGCGCCCGATCCTTTGGCGAGGTGCCTCGCTCCGCTCTGCTTTGCCATGACGATGTCCAACGTTTCGAGATTTTGTCTAACATACGCTCGCGGCCAACCTAATTCAAGGCGACACCTCCGATCGCACCGGGCAGTGCGCTGCCTAGAAGAGGCTGGGCTGCACCTCCCGATCATGCAGCAGATGCAGCCGTGCATGCTGCGCCGCCTCGACCGCCCGGCGATAATGGATGGTGCCATATCGCTCGGCATCGTCGAAACCGACCGGGGCCAGCTCCTCGGTCGGAAAAACAGGCATCGTAGATCGCGCGCGCTGCCGCGCGCAGGCAGACATCATGCTGCATGGCGGACTCCAGGAGTGAATCGAATCGCCGTTGGGCGACAGCGGCGAAGCTTAGAACATTAAGTGAACATCGGGCAAGCGTCGTCTCCGCCTGCGAAGGCATGCGGCGAATAGGGGCGCTATTCACCGCACAATGTGCGGCGATTATGGTTGCGGGGGCGCAGCAGCAGCCATTCATAAGTTCGGAATATGTATGAATTATCAGCGCCCCCTCCAGATGCATGAGATCAGCAAACAGCGGTTCGATGCGCTCGCGGGCTATGTTCGTGTGCCGAGAATCCTCGCCCTTGTTCAGGAGGCGGCGTGGTTCACATTAGCGGATGAACGACTTCTAGGCTTGGTAGTCTGGGACAGAATTGATCGTGACTACGGCTGGGTGGTGCTCGGTCGTGATCGCAAGGCGCGGTTCCGCGCAATTGCGCAGGACGTCTCGTTGCCGAGCTTCGCAGACGCGCGTGAGGCGCTGCGTCAGGCGCTGGAGCGCCATCATCAGCAGCCAGATGAGGAATATTATCAGGGCGATGAGCGAGGGTCCCCCGTCGACTTTTTCGCGCCCCACGCGCGTCCGGAGCGCCGACACCCGTCTTTCGTCACATTGCTGGAACAAGCCCGATTCTCACCGTCCCGCGAACTGATCGCCGCCATGATGCGGTTTCACGAGGATGCCGACGGAAACTTCATCGAGCAATTTCAGACGAACGGCTTCGACGCCAGGCTTTGGGAATTGTACCTATACGCCACTTTTGTCGAACTCGGGTACGCACGCCAGCCTGAGTTTGCCGTCCCAGATCTAGTGCTCAGCGGATTGCTGGGCCGGCTCGCCATTGAAGCGACCACCGTCAATCGACCGCAGGGGATCGACGTACCGCGCCCCAAGACGGACGAAGAGATCAGGGCCTATCTGGAAGGCTATGTTCCGATACGCTTCGCGCGGTCGCTCAAGGCCAAGCTCTATCATAAGAACCGATATTGGGATGCCAAAGGCGTCGACGACGCGCCCTTCATTATCGCTTTGCAGGATTTCCACGTGCCCGCGGCGATGACCCGGATCGTGCCGATCGCAACTGAGTATGTCTTCGGCGTGCGTCATTCGATCGTCGCGGGCAAGCGCAAGATCGAGATGATCCAGGAACACGTCTTCGGAAATGCGCGCGAGCCATCCGGCTTTTTCCGCCTGCCCGAATCGGAGAATGTGAGCGCGGTAATTCTGAATCCGCTGGGAACCCTGACCAAGTTCAACCGGCTCGGCTATGTTGCGGGTTTCGGCGATCGGCGGGTCCGCATGTTGCGCGCCGGCTTGGCTCGTCGCGAGGGAAAACCCGACGGTCCCTTGCCGACAGTCTTTGAACATGACGTGTCGGCGCCTGAGTACAGCGAGAGCTGGGTGGAGGGCATGGTCGTCCTCCACAATCCAAACGCTCGCATCCCCTTGGACCCTGATCTGATACCGGGCGCCAATCACGAGTTCCTGGAACCAGACGGCAGCATCATGTCCCTGCTGCCTGACTTCCAGCCCTATATGTCGCACACAGCCATCTCGCTTGAAGGCGAAGCAGAGACGTTTGCAGATGAAGCTGGGGAGGGCCCGAAATAATGGCCGAAACACCTGCCGATGCGGTCGCCGTCAATCTGGCGAACTGGGAGAAGGGCCTGTTTGAGAAGATCCCGGTAGGCGGTCTCCTCGCACGGAGCCCGGTCGCACACAAATGGAAGGCGACCTTTCGAAGCCTTATGCTGCGTGAGGCGACCTTCTGGCGCCAGCACGACCTCATGCAACAATCATATGCACTCTATCAGCAAGGGCACGTACTTGGCGCGCGCATCCTTCTCCGCAGCGCCTTCGAAACCCTGGCGACGCTCGTCTACCTGAACATATTGATGCAGCAGGTTCTCGACGGGAAATTGGATTTCCACGCCTTCGGCGAGAAGACTGCTACCCTACTTCTAGGCTCTCGCAACAACGATGAGCTTCCACGCGCCACCAACATCGTCACCGTGCTCGAGAAGTGCGAGAAGCGATATCCAGGGATCATCGCGCTCTATGCCGACCTGTCGGAAAGCGCGCATCCTAACTATGAGGGGCTTTGCAGCGGTTACTCGAAAATCGACCACGACGAGTATGAGACAGTTTTCTCAAATCGCTGGATGGAGCTTCACGGTGACCGTCACCTCGACGCAATGCTCCTCTGCATGGGCACATTCCACGACGAGTATGACAAAGTGTGGCCCGAGCTGTTCGAAAACCTCGAGAAATGGGTCGAAGAGCATGATAACGAGCTTGAGGCGACCAAAGGCAAGCCGGCTGAACCTAAAGAGCCATTGTGAGGGCGAGAAACGGTGCGTGCGCATGCTGGGCGATATCGGGGCAACAAACTTCCTTATTTTCGGCGCCCCGTGATCTAACGGCGTGAATAACACATCGGATGGTAGCGAAATAACTTGTCGCCGCGAGTCCCCGATGTTGTGATGCCGCTATGAGCGATGCCCATACAGTCGATGAGATTAGCGCGGAAACAGAGCCACCCGTGCGGCAGACAGTGTTCATCAGCCACGCCAATCCCGAAGACAATGAGTTTGCGGCATGGCTCGGCACGCGGTTGATCGGCGCGGGCTACCAGGTGTGGAGCGACCTATTGCGCCTAGTTGGTGGCGAGCCGTTCTGGCGCGACATTGGCGACGCGATTAAAGACCATGCCGGGGTTGTAGTGCTGGTCCTTTCGCGCGCCTCGGTCACCAAACCCGGCGTGCTCGATGAGATCGCGCTGGCGGTGGCGACTTCGCGCAAGCTGCAAAATCCCCGATTCATTATCCCGGTCCGGTTGGACGATCTTCCGTTCGACGAATTTCCTGAGCAGGTCATTCGACTCAATGCCATCAATTTTAACGGCAATTGGGCGGATGGCCTGCACCGGCTGTTCGAAGCGCTCGATGAGCGTGCCCTTGACAAGGCCGAAGGCGCATCAGCGCAGGGTATCGCAGAATTTCGGAACTTCCGGCTGCGACAGAGTGCGGCGATTGCTGACCAGCCCGAGCAGGTCGAGGGCAGCTGGCTGCAAATTCGCGCGCTTCCCGCACAGGCACATCTCTGCCGCTACGGCGCCGAACCGAAGACGGTTGCGAAGCAGCTCGGCAAGTTCGGGACACCAATCGTGCCCTGGGACCGGCTCGGATTCGGCTTCGCGCGCGCGGCCGAGATCGTCGATGCCGAGACCCCCGACATCGCGGTCGAGCCAGCCTACGACATCGATTTGCAAAAGTTTCTGAGGGGCGAACCCAGCGGCGGCCCCGAACTGCGCGGGGTCGATGCGCGGCGGATGATGGTCAACTTGCTGCGCCAGGCCTGGGAGCGTTTCGTCCTCGCCAAAGGGCTGCGGCGTTACGAGTTCGCGCATGGTAGCGCCTTCTATGTTCCGCGCGGACTTATCGAGAAGGACACGATCGTCTTCACCGACCGCAGCGGCAAGAAGCGGCGCAAGCGCCTGTCGGGGCGCAGCATCAAGCGCAATGTCTATTGGAGCTTCGCGGTCAGCATCCATCCGGTTGTCGGCCGGCAATGGCATTTCGAGCTGAAGCCGCAGGTCGTATTCACGACCGACGGCGTCACACCGATCGATAGCAAGGTGAAGATGGCGCGGCTGCGCAAGAGCTTTTGCAAGAACTGGTGGAACGATCAATGGCGCGCGCTGCTGTGCGGCTTCGTCACCTTTCTTGCTGACGGCCAGGACGCGATCACCCTTCCGTTGGGTGGAAGCGCCGAGATGACGCTTGCGGGCTCGCTCGCCCTGTTCGAGGTTCCGACCACAATCGTCGGCGACAGCGTTACCAGTCTCGATGAGGCAGACGGCGACGGTGATGTCGACAGTGAGACCGGTGCCGACTTGCTCGACGATGGCGAAGATGCCAGTCCGTTCGATGAGCTCGACGAGGAGGAGGTGGTGGCATGAGCGCGATCAAGCTGCGCCAGCTCGCCGAACCGATGTTGAGCTTCGGTTATCAGCAACGCCTGGAGCACCCAAAGGACGGCTTGTTCCTATTCGGCCCGCTTGGCGGTAGCGGTCACCCCGCCGAGATGCGGATCGGCGTCATCGGCACCGCGACGGGCCTGGCCTGTTTCAGAACCTGGTCGCAGCGCATCCGCGGCCATATCCCTTCCGCCAATGCAACGGTTGCGCACCATGCCAGCTGGCCGGGATTCGAAGCGGTGTTCGAGACGCGCTGGCCGGAACGGCCAATGACCGAAATTACGGTCGATGCCGACGCGCTCGCTAATGCAATCCGGATCGAGAACCGACACGAGGCAATCGCCAAGGCGGTCAGCCTGTTCGAAGCGCCAATCCGGCGCTATCTGCGCCACGAGGAAGCACCGCCGACGATGTGGTTCGTGGTGATCCCCGAAGAAGTCCACCGCTTTGGCCGCCCGAAATCGACCGTGCCGCGCGAAGAGCGGATCACGGGCGACGCCTATCTCGGGCGCAAGGCGGGCAAGAAGGTGCTTGAGATGGGGTCGCTGTTTCCTGAGGACAGGGAGGCGGCGGAGATTTATCGCTATGAACTCAACTTCCATCATCAACTGAAAGCCAAGCTTCTCGACGAGAAGGCGGTGATTCAGATCGTGCGCGACACGACTCTCACGCCCGAGGCTTTTGTCGACGAGAAAGGCCGGCAGCAGCGCACGACGCAGGATCCCGCGACGATCGCCTGGAATCTTTGCACCACAGCCTTCTTCAAGGCGAGCGGTCGGCCGTGGCGGCTCGCCGATGTACGACCCGGTGTCTGCTATGTCGGGCTGGTGTTCAAGAAGGACGACACCGCGCTTGGCGGTGCCAATGCCTGCTGCGGCGCGCAGATGTTCCTCGATAGTGGTGATGGCGTCGTATTCCGCGGCGCGGTCGGGCCCTGGTATTCGGAGGCTGACCGATCGTTTCATCTGACGCGCGACAAGGCGGCAGAGCTGATGAAGCTGGTCGTCGATGCCTACCGCGATCTGCATGGGCACGCGCCTGCCGAGCTGTTCATCCACGGCAAAGCGCGGTTCAGTAACGAGGAATGGGCGGGATTTTCCTCGGCGGTGCCAGAGGAGACGCAGTTGATTGGCGTTCGCATCCGTCCCACCAGCGAACTAAAGTTGTTCCGCCTCGGCAAAAAGCCGGTGCAGCGCGGCACGGCGTACCTGACTAGCGATCGGCTCGGCTATCTCTGGACCAAAGGGTTCATTCCGCGGCTCGCGACCTATCCCGGCTGGGAGGTACCCAATCCGCTGCTGATCGAAATCCATCGCGGCGAAGCAGACCTCGAACGGGTGATGGGCGATGTGCTCGGCCTCACCAAGATCAACTTCAATGCCTGCGTGTTCGCGGACGGACTCCCGGTGACGCTTAAATTCGCTGACGCGGTTGGAGATATTCTGACGGCGGCGCCGGTTGGCGATCTGCCACCCCTGCCATTCCGCCATTACATTTAGAGGCGCCGTCCTTCGCTGTACGCTCGATGCGAAACGTCGGAAACCTGCCGCCAGACAGCCATTATTAGTGCAAAAAGGTGTCCGACGGCCCCGGAAGTTGTGAGAACCGCGCTTGAGAACGCGCGCCGATAACGGCCATCCGGCGCCGCCGAACGCGCGAACCATATCGCCTAAAGCATTCTAACGACAACCTGTGCTTGCCAAGAGGGAGGCGCTCGTCGAAGATTCCTCTTGATGAGGAAAGATGTCGATCACCTGCCTGCGACCCAACAGGGCGAGCTGGAGCGTGTCCAGCGCGTGCTGATGGAGGAGTTTGCCGAGGCGATCGGCAAGGCCACCACGCCGAGCCGCAAGAACGGCAAGATCCTCAAGATCATCCTGTTTGGCTCCTATGCACGGACCGATTGGGTCGACGAGCCGGAGAATGGCTACCAATCCGATTTCGATCTGCTGGTGGTGGTCAACCACGAGGACCTCACCGACATCGCGCATTACTGGTACGTCGCCGAGGATCGCATCCTGCGCGACGCCGAAATTGCGCGGCCGGTCAATATCATCGTCCACTCGCTCGACGAAGTGAACCAGTCGCTGAAGCGCGGCGAGTATTTCTGGGTCGATATCGCCCGCGACGGGATCATCCTCTACGAGCTGCCTTGCCACCCTTTGGCAACGCCGATGCCCCTCACGCCGGCCGACGCCTATCAGATGGCGCAGGCCTATTTCGGCGAGTGGCTGAAGAAAGTAGATAGCGCGATAAAGGGCGCGAACTTCTACATCGGTGAGGCGGAGTTCAAAGATGCCGCGTTCACGCTGCACCAAGCGGTAGAGCGCGCCTACATCTGCTTCCTGCTCGTGCGAACGCTCTACTTCCCGCGCTCGCACAACATAAAATTCCTCCGATCACTCGCCGAGGACAACGAGCCGCGACTGATTGAGGCATGGCCCCGCGAACGCCGGCTCGATCGGCGGCGCTTCCAATTGCTCAAGCGCGCATATGTCGAGGCCCGGTATTCGACGGCCTATGAGATCAGCGTCGAGGAGCTGAACGCGATCCTAGGATGCGTGCGCGCACTCCGTGATAACGTCGAGCAGGTTTCGCGCGAGAGGCTCGAAGAATTGCGGGCTGCAGCAGAGCTGTAGTTCGGCTCGACCTCGCAATCAGCCGACCCGCAGGTTGTTCACACATCAGCCGGGAACAGCCACCACTGGCTTGAGGGCGACCCGGTTCAGTACTTCGGTGTAGACTGCAGCCTCGCCCGGCATTTCCAACGTCACGACGAGAGCAAAGTTGGTCGCCTGGTCGAGATCGTCGGCTTCTCTCTGAACGTCGAGTTCGAAGAAGCCGTCGCCGGCGATAGCCGCTGCGCGATCGCCTTCCCACCGGCGATGGACAATTGTTCCCTTGTGGGCTTGTTTCGGGTCGGGCTGCGGGATGCCGCCGGCCTTGATGCCTGCGGCCCCCAACTGCTCCGGCTCGACGATCTTCATGCGAACCGCCCTGTAGGCGACGGCACTTGGCCGCGGGGGGCTGAACCACGCCAGTGTGGCATGCAGGCCGTGCGGTTTTGCCTTGCCGCTCATCGCGGCCGGCCAGGGGATCCTAAAGCGCCGCCCCTGATCCGCATTGAGTGTGCCGACTGCCCACAACGTCGCACGATCCTCAGCGCAATTGATGATCAGCTCAGGATCATATGCGCCATATCCGAGATAACGCCGGACGTTGTCCTTCTGGCGATAATGCTGCCGATTGTCGGCCGGGCCGAGGATTTCGATCAACAGGTCCTTCGCGCCGGTCCACCGAGCCCCGTGCACCAGCAGTGCCTTGAGCAAAGCCGCGCGCTGCGCGCTGGGCAATGCGACAAAGTCGGGATAGGCCGCCTCAAGGGCCTCATGCGCTCTGGCAGCGACACCGGTCGCGAGCGCTGCGGCAACGCTCGTGCCAACCGAACGCGCGATCACGTTCGGCCCGAGCGAAGTGGCAGATGGCGGCGCGGCGACCGCCACACCACCGAACGTTCCCGCATTTGTCGTAAGCGGGTGAAGGCGATGATGATCGCCGTGCGGCGCGAGTCTCACATGATGGCGTCCGCCGGGGGCAAGAATGTCCGGCTTCGTCGCTCCTCCATAGCCAGGGCCGAGACCGCTGGAAATTGTACAGAGCCCGGTGTCGGCCCAAACATCGAACGTGTAGGCGGGAAGCGGCACCGGATTGATGAAATTGTCCGCGTGCAGCGCGCCGACGGTGATCGCGTTCACTGCCTCGGCGGGCGCGAGGATGCGCCGCGTTGCGATTTGAGATGCGCTGGCTTGCAAGGCGACGCGAGTTCGCTGAGCTGCGTCCAACGTCTCGAATTGACCCGCAGTCATGTTCTGGGTCTCGAACAAGTCGTGATGGTTGCCGGCGCTTATGATGAAGAGCACGCCATATTTGCTCGCGAGATAGTCGACCACTCGAGCCCAGCCCGAAATCCGTCCTGCGAATGGTTTGTTAGCATCGCCCAAAGAGGCGTTGATGATAATGACGTGAGGCGCCGTCGGCTCGTCGCCGTCGCGCATGCGGACCAGTGCTTCCTCGAACAGGTCCGCCGGCAACCGATCGGGGAAGCGCTCGGGATGTGCAGGATCAGCGGTCGCATACATCATGTTGACGAAGTGGATCGGGCGTTCGAGCGGGCGATCCCAGGTCTGATTGATGTCTCCGTGGACGACGGCCGACGCCATAGCAGTGCCATGCTTGCGCGGGCCTACTGCCAACGGTTCCAAGGCAAAGGGATCGTCAACGCTCAGGGCACCAGCGAGACGCGGATGCGCGGAGAGAGGGACCGCATCGAAGATGGCCGCAATCGGATCACCTGCCAGAGCGGGCGCCGCTCCCTCCGGGCCGCCCGGAACTTCTTCAAGTGGCACCAGTTGCAGGACGCTTTGTGGCCGAATCTGAAGAACTGTCTCTTCTCCCGCGAGTCCCGCAGGATTTCGCGCAAGAGCGGCGGCAAGGGCGCCCCCCGGGACATCACATAGAAGTGCATGGTATCCCGCCCCAGCGATGCGGGATCGGGCGATGACCGCGCCGCCCACCCCATCGACAGCCTGTCTAGCCTGGGCCTCGGTCACCTCGCCATTGTGGCGGAAGACGAGCTCAATCTCCACGCGGACCATTGCGGCTCCCGCGTTCACCTCCGCCGTTAGGACGTCGAAGTCGGCAGGTGTGATTCGGTCTTGCGGCCCCCACGGTCGCACATCGCGAAGCTGGGAGAGCAGCGCCTTCCAAGCGCTATAGCCCGGAGGCACCGTGCCGTTTTGCTGCCAACCTCGCCAGAGTGTAACGATATTTCGGAGCGCGCCCTCCGACGGGACCATCAGATAAAGCGCGGGGTTTTTATCGAACTCGTCCTCCTCGAGATCTTCAGCACCGAGGAACTCGAGACCGGGAACCAACCTGACCGCTTTCTCGAAGGCGAGAACGCTTCCGGTGAGCTCAAAAACGAGAAGACGCTCAGGGGCAAGCGCATTGGGATCCGCGCGGATCTGGAGCGTCGACGTATTGGCCTGAAGCTGGTCGCTCAGGTGCTGGAGCTTTTGACCGCCCGGCGTTGCGACTTGATCGCCGGGGCTAAACTTGCGAGCGATCGGCGCGCCGCCGCCTTTTCGTCGTCCGATCGCCGTCGCTGCCCCCAGCCGTAACAGCGGATGTTCTGGTGGATTCGCCATCGCTCTCCGGTCTTATTCTCGTCGTCCAGAGCCGAAGCTCTTGCGCGAGCACGCTCTTCAGCGTCTCGCCCCCCTGTGAAAGAATGTGCCGCCGTCGAATGTTCTGACAAAATTCGAACACCTCGGCAAAGCTGGTCTGTCCCATCCGGGTAGCCACTGCCTTGGCAGTGACCCCCGGGTCTTCGGGCCAGGAATCGAAGAATCGCTCGATTAACACGGCGACTGCCTCAGTTGATGGCGTGGGCATGTCGATCCGAAGCTGAAACCGCCGCCAGACTGCCCGATCGAGCAGCTCGGCATGATTCGTAGCGGCCACGACGATCGTGTAGCTTGGCAGCTGATCGAGTTGCATGAGGAGGAACGAGACGACGCGTTTGATTTCGCCCGTCTCGTGAACGTCCCCACGCTCCTTGCCGACGGCGTCGAACTCATCGAAGAACAGGACACAAGGCGTTGCCCGCGCATACTCGAACAGGCGCGCCAAGCGCGCATTGGTTTCACCAAGATATGCGCCAACCAATGCATCATAGCGCACAGTGAGGAGCGGAACGGCTACGGCCTCCGCGATCGCTTCGGCGAGCGAAGTCTTTCCGTTGCCCGGAGGGCCTGAAAGCAGCACGCGATGGCGCGGTTGCATACCCTGCGCGCGCAGAAGATCGGCACGCCGCTGCTCCTCGATCAATTGCCGGGAAAGCTGTTCGGCGGGCAGAGTGAGGATGAGGCTTTCAAGCGTAGCACGCGGCTCGGATTCGATCACGAAATCACGGCCCGCAGCACCAGCGCGCCGAAGCTCGCTCGAGGGGGTGACCGGAACCGACTGAAGCGCGCGGTGAAGCCGATCAGCTAGAACATGATGGCTTTTAGCCCGTTCTTCCGCGACAATCGCCTCGACCGTAGAGGTCAATGAGGATCGATCGCCCGAAGCGCCTGCCTTGACCAGCGAAACAAGGAGATCACTTCTTGCCATCGACCTTTAACGCACCACCCGTATCGCCCCTACGGGCGAGACTAACACGCCAGCCCCATCGTGGGAATCCCTCGTGGGAACGGGCGCGGAACAGCACCGTGAACGAAGCAGCCAGCTGCCGGCTCAATCGGGAATTGTGATAAAGCCGACCGGCCGGACAACTGTTCCCGAATCGAGCTGTACCTAGCCCATCAAGGCGCATCAGCGCCATTCTGTTTTCAAGCGCTTAGGCGGACTCTGAGCCCGTCCGGATCGACTTCCCGTCGACCGGCGGGAGCCTCGACGTGACGCCCACCAAACTGCTCATCGGCCAGATCCTCGTCGTCTTCGCGATCGTCCTCGCCGGGCTATGGTCGGCGACCCAATGGGCGGCGGCGATGCTCGCCTATCAGCCCGAGCTTGGGCCGGCCTGGTTCCATTTCGGTCACCTGCCGATCTACCGCCCATGGGCGCTGTTCGCCTGGTGGTATCACTTCGATGCCTATGCGCCGCATGTGTTCGACCGTGCGGGCACTTTGGCGGGCGCCAGCGGCTTCATCGGTTGCGGCGCCGCCATCTTCGGTTCGCTTTGGCGGGCGCGACAGGCTCGGCACGTCACCACCTACGGCTCGGCCCGGTGGGCGACACAGAAGGAAATCGCGCGTGCCGGCCTGCTGCGGGACGCTGGCGTCATGCTCGGCCGCCTGGGTGGCAGCTATCTGCGCCACGACGGACCCGAGCATGTCATGGCATTCGCGCCGACCCGATCGGGCAAGGGCGTCGGTCTCGTCGTGCCGACATTGCTCAGCTGGACCGGCTCGGCGGTCGTCCACGACATCAAAGGTGAAAACTGGCAGCTGACCGCCGGCTGGCGTGCGCGCTTCTCGCATTGCCTGCTGTTCAATCCGACCGACGCGCGATCAGCGCGCTACAATCCGCTGCTCGAGGTCCGCCGCGGCCCCAATGAAGTCCGCGACGTCCAGAACATTGCCGACATCCTCGTTGATCCCGAAGGCGCGCTGGAGCGGCGCAACCATTGGGAGAAGACCAGCCACTCGCTGCTGGTCGGGGCGATCCTCCACATCCTCTATGCCGAGGAGGAGAAGACGCTCGCCCGCGTCGCCACCTTCCTGTCCGACCCGCAGCGCAGCTTCGTTGCCACGCTCCGGCGGATGATGACCACCAACCATCTCGGCAGCGCCGAGCATCCGCAGGTCCATCCCGTCGTCGCCTCCGCCGCGCGCGAGCTCCTCAACAAGAGCGAGAACGAGCGCTCGGGCGTGCTCTCGACCGCCATGTCGTTCCTCGGCCTCTATCGCGACCCGACCGTCGCCGAGGTCACGTCGCGCTGCGACTGGCATATCGCCGATCTCATCGAAGCCGAGCGGCCGCTCTCGCTCTACCTCGTCATTCCGCCTTCAGACATCAGCCGGACCAAGCCGCTCGTGCGCCTGGTGCTCAATCAGATCGGGCGCCGGCTCACCGAGCGCCTCGACCAGGGCGAGGCCGGCAGCCGCCGCCACAAGCTGCTCATGATGCTCGACGAGTTTCCGGCGCTCGGTCGCCTCGACTTCTTCGAGACCAGCCTCGCTTTCATGGCCGGCTACGGCATCCGCGCCTTCCTGATCGCCCAGAGCCTCAACCAGATCGAGAAGGCCTATGGCGAACACAACTCGATCCTCGACAACTGCCACGTCCGTGTCGCCTTTGCGACCAATGACGAGCGCACGGCCAAGCGCATCTCCGACGCGCTCGGCACCGCGACCGAGCAGCGTGCGATGCGCAACTATGCCGGCCACCGGCTCGCACCCTGGCTCGCGCACGTCATGGTCAGCCGGCAGGAGACCGCGCGCCAGCTGCTGACTCCCGGCGAGGTGATGCAACTCGCTCCCGACGAGGAGCTGGTGCTCGTGTCCGGACTGGCGCCGATCCGTGCGAACAAGCTGCGCTATTTCGCTGACCGCAACTTCACCCCGCGCGTCGCGCCGCCGCCCCGGCTCGCTGACGGCTCCTATGCCGACCGGCCGGCCGCGCGTGCCGACGACTGGTTCGGCATCGTCCGCCGACCCGATGCGCGCCTCGGCGAGACGGAGGAAGCGGAGCAGCTGGCCGAAGACGGCGGACTCGAGCAGCAGCGTCACCCGGGCCTGCCGGAACAGGCCGTCGCCAAGGCTGAACCCGTGCCCGATCCGGCGACTGCCCTGATCGAAGACGAGGACATCGCGGCCGACCAGCGCGCGATGGACCAGGCGCGCGGCCTCAGCGCCGTCGCTCGCGGTTACGCCCTCAACGAGGGCAGCGATCACGATCTCGTGCCGGGGCTCTGACGATGAAGGTCCGCCAGAACCTCTATATCGACCGCGAGCTCAGCAATGCGCTGGAATCGCTCGCGGCAGGCACCGCGGGCAACAAGTCGCGGCTGGTGAACGACGCGCTCGCGGACTGGCTGGCGCGGCGGGGCACGCAGCAGATCGACGACCTGCTCAAGGTCCGCCTCGATCGGATCAGCCGCGAAATCGAGCATGCCCGGCGCGACATCGAGGTGCTGCTCGAAAGCCTGTCGCTGTTTGTGCGCTATCAGCTGATGGTGACGGCGCCGCTCCCTGACGCGGACGCCGCCGCAGCAGCCGTCGGCCGCGACCGGTTCGAGAAGTTCGTGGCCCAGGTGGGCCGCCAGCTCGCCGTGGGCAAGCGCACCATCGGCCACGACCAGCCGACGGGAGACCGAGCATGACCGGCAACGTATCCGACACGGTCTCCGAAGGCCGCCGCCGCGCCATGCTGCGCACCGCCATGGGACCGACCATCGCCGCGGCGCTCGCCGACCCGCTCGTGCTCGAGGTCATGGTCAATCCAGACGGCGCGCTCCGCCTCGACAGGCTGGGCGAAGGGCGGACCGACACGCAGGTGCGCTACGATCCCGCGCAGGTCGAGCGGATCATCCGGCTGGTGGCGAGCCATGCCCGGACCGAGATCCACGCAGACCGGCCGATCGTCTCCGCCGAGTTGCCGCCGCACGGCGAGGGCGCCGGGGAACGCTTCGAGGGCCTGCTGCCGCCGGTATCGCTCGGCCCCTGCTTCTCGATCCGGAAGCCGGCGACGCGCCTCTACACGCTGATGGACTATGTAAAGGACGGCATCATGTCGGCCGATGCGGCACGGCGGCTGTCGCTCGCGGTCGTCGACCGCAGCAACGTCCTGGTGGCAGGCGGCACCAGCTCGGGCAAGACGACGCTCGCCAACGCGCTGCTCGCCGAAATGGCGCATCTCGACGAGCGCGTGCTGCTGATCGAGGACACCCGCGAGCTCCAGTCGCCCGCGCCCGACACGGTGGCGCTGCGCACGCGTCCCGGGGCGGTCACCATGGCCGATCTCGTCCGCTCGACGCTGAGACTCCGGCCCGACCGGATCATCGTCGGCGAGGTGCGCGGCCCCGAGGCGCTCGACATGCTCAAGGCCTGGAACACGGGCCATCCGGGCGGGATCGCGACCGTCCATGCGAACAGCGCCGCCGCCGCGCTCTACCGGATCGAGCAGCTGGTGCAGGAGGCGGTGGTCACCGTGCCGCGCCGGCTGATCGCGGAGGCCATCGACATCGTCGTGTTCATCGCCGGCCGCGGCACCGCGCGGCGCGTGCAGACGATCGCGCGGCTCGCCGGCCTCGATCCGGACGGCGGCTACGGCCTCGTCGACCTCACCCCTGACCCTGAACCCCAAAGCCATGGAGACTGACCATGTCCAGATTGCGCATACCATCTCGCCTTTTCCTGTCCGCTCCGCTGCTCGCGCTTGCGACGATGCCGGCCCCGGCATGGGCGGGCGGCTCGGGCATGCCATGGGAGCAGCCGCTCGAGCAGGTGCTGGAATCGGTCCAGGGCCCGGTCGCCAAGATCGTGGCGGTGATCATCATCATCGTAACCGGCCTCACGCTCGCGTTCGGCGAGACGGCCGGCGGGTTCCGGCGGTTGATCCAGATCGTGTTCGGCCTGTCGATCGCCTTTGCCGCATCCTCCTTCTTCCTCAGCTTCTTCAGCTTCGGCGGCGGGGCGCTCGTCGCATGACCGGCGGCGGGCACATCGAAGGCTTCGAGGTGCCGATCCACGGCAGCCTCGGGCAACCGATTCTGCTCGCCGGCGCGCCGCGCGGCCTCGCGATCGTCAACGGAACGATAGCCGCCGCGATCGGGCTCGGCCTGCAGCAATGGCTGGTGGGCATCGCGCTCTGGGCGGTCGGCCACAGCCTCGCCGTCTTCGCCGCCCGCCGTGACCCCGACTTCGCGCCCGTGCTCCTTCGTCACCTTCGCCAGAAGGGCCATCTCGCATGCTAGCGCTGCACGAATATCGGCGGTCCGCCGACCGGCTCGCCGACCATCTTCCCTGGGCGGCGCTGGTGGCCCCGGGCATCGTCCTCAACAAGGACGGCAGCTTCCAGCGCACGCTCGCCTTTCGCGGCCCCGATCTCGAAAGCGCCACCCAGGCCGAGCTCGTCGGCGCCTCGGCGCGCGCCAACAATGTGCTGCGCCGTTTCGGCTCGGGCTGGGCGCTGTTCTTCGAAGCCGAACGTCGCGAGGCGCCCGGTTATCCCGAAAGCCGGTTTCCCGACCCGGCATCCTGGCTCGTCGACGAGGAGCGCCGCGCCGGCTTCGAAGCCGAGGGCGAGCATTTCGAGAGCCGCTACTATATGACGCTGGTCTGGCTGCCGGCGCCCGACAGCAGCGAGGCCGCCGGTCGGGCACTGGTCGATCGGCCGGACGAGGCGGGGACGCGGGACTGGCGCGGCGAGCTCGCCCGCTTCGCCGCCGAGACCGACCGCGTCCTCGACCTGTTCGGCGGCTTCATGCCCGAGGTCCGCGCGCTCGACGATGCCGAAACGCTGACCTATCTCCACGGCACGGTCTCGGGCCGCAGGCACGCCGTCGGCGTGCCCGACACGCCGATGTACCTCGACGCCCTGCTTGCCGACACGCTGCTGGCCGGCGGGCTCGAGCCTCGGCTCGGCGACCAGCATCTGCGCACCGTGACCGTGCTCGGCTTTCCGGCTCTGAGCCGGCCGGGCATCCTCGACGCGCTCAATTCCGCCGACTTCGCCTACCGCTGGACCACGCGCTTCATCGCGCTCGACAAGACCGACGCGACGAAGGTGCTCACCCGCATCCGCCGCCAGTGGTTCAACAAGCGCAAGTCGATCACCGCGTTGCTGCGCGAGGTGCTCTACAACCAGCCCACGCAGCTGCTCGACAGCGACGCCGACAACAAGGTGGTCGATGCCGATCTCGCGCTCCAGGCGCTCGGCGGCGACCACGTCGCGTTCGGCTATCTGACGGCGACGATCACCGTCGCCGATGCGGACCGGGCGCGGGTCGAGGAGAAGGTCCGCGCAGTCGAGCGGATCGTCAACGGGCTCGGCTTCACCTGCGTGCGCGAAGGCGTGAACGCGGTCGAGGCGTGGCTCTCGTCGCTGCCTGGTCACGCCTATGCCAATGTCCGCCAGCCGCTCGTCCACACGCTCAATCTCGCCCACCTGATGCCGCTCTCGGCAATCTGGGCCGGGCCCGACGGCAACCGCCATCTAGACGGCCCGCCGCTCCTCTACGCGCAGACGTCGGGCACGACGCCGTTCCGCCTGTCGACCCATGTCGGCGATGTCGGGCACATGCTGGTGGTGGGGCCGACTGGGGCCGGCAAGTCTGTGCTGCTCGGCCTGATCGCGCTGCAGTTCCGGCGCTATGCCCGCTCGCAGATCGTCATGTTCGACATGGGCTTCTCCGCCCGCGTGCCGGTGCTGGCGATGGGCGGCTCGCATTATGCGCTCGGCGCCCATGGCGACGAAGTCGGCTTGGCCTTCCAGCCGCTGCGCCGCATCCATGATCCGCTCGAACGCGCCTGGGCCGCCGAATGGCTGAACGCCCTCTTCGCGCACGAGAAGGTCGTGGTGACCCCGCAGGTCAAGGATGCGGTCTGGTCCGCGCTCGGCAATCTCGCCACAGCGCCGGTCGAGCAGCGGACGCTGACCGGGCTCAGCATGCTGCTGCAGTCGGCGCCGCTGCGCACGGCGCTCACGCCCTATACCGTCGAAGGACCGTATGGCCGGCTGCTCGACGCCGCCGACGAGAAGCTGGCATTCGCCGACGTGCAGTGCTTCGAGACCGAGGCGCTGATGCTTCAGGCCGGCGTGGTCGCGCCGGTCCTCAATTATCTGTTTCACCGGCTAGAGGCGCGGTTCGACGGCAGGCCGACGCTGCTCGTCATCGACGAGGCCTGGAGCCTGCTCGACGACCCGATGTTCGCCGCGCGCATCCGCGAGTGGCTGAAGACGCTGCGCAAGAAGAATGTCGCGGTGGTTTTCGCCACCCAGTCGCTCGCCGACATCACCGAGAGCAGCATCGCCCCGGCCATCATCGAAAGCTGCCCGCAGCGGATCCTGTTGCCCAACGATCGTGCGATCGAGCCACAGAGCCGCGCAGCCTATGAGCGCTTCGGCCTCAACGACCGCCAGATCGAGCTGGTCAGCCGGGCCACGCCCAAGCGCCACTATTATCTGCAATCCGCGCGCGGCAACCGCCTGTTCGAGCTCGGGCTCGGACCCGCGACGCTCGCGCTGTGCGGCGCGTCCGGTCCCGAATGGGTCGAGCGCGTCGATGCGCTGCTCGCCGGGCACGGGGCTGACGTTTTTACGGACCGCTTCCTCCGCGATGCCGGGCTCGACTGGGCCGCCGACCTTCTCCCCCGCTTTCCCGCTTCCCCATCCCAGACCGCCAAGGAGATTGGATCATGACCCGTTCCCGTTCGAATGCACGCAGGCATGTCATCGCCGCCGCGCTCGGCCTCGCTGCGGCCGGATCGCTCGGCATGGCGATCGGCACCGCGCCGGCCTCGGCCCAGATCACCGTGTTCGACCCCAGCAACTACAGCCAGAACATCCTGACGGCGGCGAGGACGCTCAGCCAGATCAACAACCAGATCCGCTCGCTTCAGAACGAGGCGACGATGCTGCTCAACCAAGCGAAGAACCTGAGCCGGATCGACTTCCCCGAGCTGCAGGCGATCACGCAGCAGCTCCAGCAGATCGATCGGCTGATGGGCCAGGCGCAGGGCCTCGATTTCCGGGTATCGGGCCTCGACGAGCAGTTCCGCCAGCTCTTCCCGCAGGACTTCGGCCGAGCACTGTCCACCAACGAGCAGGTGATCGCCGCCCGGCGACGGCTCGATACGGCGATGGCCGCGTATCGCCAGACGATGACGGTCCAGGCACAGGTGGCCGAGAACGTTGCGGCCGACGCGCAGACGCTGAACGCGATCACCGCCAAGAGCCAGAGCGCCGAAGGCGCGCTGCAGGCGGCGCAGGCGACCAACCAGCTGCTCGCGCTCAGCGCCAAGCAGCAGTTCCAGATCCAGAACATGATGGCGGCGCAATATCGCGCCCAGGCCACCGAAGCCGCGCGGCGCGCCCAGGCCGAGGCGGAGGGGCGCGCCGCCACCAAGAAATTCCTCGGCTCCGGCAACGCCTACACGCCCCAATAGGCGCGGCCGGTCGCAGGCGGCGGCGGTCTCCCCTCCCGTCGCCGTCGCCGCGGGGCGTGGCCAAGCTCCCCCGCCACGCCCCGCGGCACTTGCCTTACAGAAACAGGAACGCGCCCGTGCAGGACCTCAGCGTCATCGATCGTTTCATGCAGGCCTTCATCCGCTACATCGACAGCGGATTCGGGCTGCTCGGTCCCGACGTGGGGTTCCTCACCACGACGCTGATCGGCATAGACATCACGCTCGCCGGCCTGTTCTGGGCGATGGGCGGCGAGCAGGACGTGATCGGCCGCTTCCTCAAGAAGATCCTCTACATCGGCGCCTTCGCGCTGATCCTGAACCAGTTCTCGACGCTCGCCGACATCATCTTCAGGTCATTCGCGCAGGCCGGCCTGACCGCCGGCGGGGGCAGCCTGACGGCCGACGACCTCCTGCGGCCGGGCAAGGTCGCATCGACCGGCTTCTCCGCCGCTTGGCCTTTGCTCGAGCAGGCCTCGAGCAAGATGGGCTTCGTCAGCTTCTTCGAGAACTTCCTGACGATTGCGGTGCTGCTGTTCGCCTGGGTGATCGTCATCCTCGCCTTCTTCATCCTGTCGGTCCAGATGTTCGTGACGATCATCGAGTTCAAGCTGACGAGCCTCGCGGGCTTCATCCTCGTGCCCTTCGCACTTTGGAACCGGACCAGCTTCCTCGCCGAGCGCGTGCTCGGCAATGTCGTCTCCTCGGGCATCAAGGTGATGGTGCTCGGCGTGATCGTTGGCATCGGCTCCAATTTCTTCGCCGAGTTCACCACCTCGCTGCAGGGACAGGAGCCCGATCTCGGCCAGGCGATGAGCCTGACGCTCGGCGCGCTGGCGCTGTTCGGCCTCGGCATCTTCGGTCCCGGTATCGCTTCGGGTCTCGTGGCCGGCGCGCCCCAGCTCGGCGCGGGCGCCGCGCTCGGCACGAGCCTCGGCGCCGCCGGCGTGGTCGCACTGGGCGGCGGGGCCGCGATGGGCGCAGCGCGGCTCGCCGGCGGTGCCGCGCTCGGCGGCATCCGCGCCGGCACCGCAATGGGCTCGGCTGCATCGACGGCCTACACGCTCGGCCAGGAGGCGTCCGGCTCCTCAAGCATCGGTGCCGGCCTCAAGGGCGTCGCCCAGGCGACGGCCGGCGCGGCCCGGCAGCGTGCGAGCTCTGCGTTCGGCCTCAGGGAAGCAGCGGAATCCGGGCGCACGGCGGCATGGTCCGCGCTCGCCGGCAGTGGCGGGGCGCAAGAGGCGCCGGCGTCCGCGCAGGCGGCCCCGCCGTCTTGGGCCCAGGCCATGCGGCGTCAGCAGGACGCCCGTCATCACCGCCATGTCGCGCTCCAGACGATCAAGGAAGGCGACCGCGGTGGCGCCTCGGCAACCCCCGACATCAAGGAAAAGGAGGAATAGGTCATGCGCTTCAAGCGAAGCGTCCAGCGCTATGGGCGCACGCCCGAGCCCGAGACGCCATACCAGCGCGCCGGGCAGCTCTGGGACGAACGGATCGGCGCGGCACGCGTGCAGGCGCGCAACTGGCGGCTGATGGCATTCGGCGGGCTGTTCCTGACGACGGGCATGTCCGCAGCACTCGTCTGGCAGTCGCTGCAGAGCAAGGTCGTGCCCTATGTCGTCGCGGTGGACCGGCTCGGCGAGGCTCGGGCGGTGAGCGAGGCCGAGCGCGATTATCAGGCGACCGACGCCCAGGTCGCATGGCACCTGGCGCGCTTCATCGAGCATGTCCGCTCGGTATCGCTTGATCCCGTCCTGATGCGGCGCGACTGGCTCTCGGCCTATGACTTCGTCACCAAGCGCGGCGCGCAGTTCCTCGGCGACTATGCCCGCTCAGCGGACCCGTTCGGCGGCGTCGGCGAGAAGACGGTCTCGGTCCAGGTGACCAGCGTGGTGCGCGCCTCCGACCGTTCGTTCCAGGTCAAATGGACCGAGACGGCATTCGAGCGCGGCGCGCGGACCGGGACGTCGAACTGGACCGGCATCCTGACCATCGTCCGCAAGCCGCCCAACTCGGCCGAGACGCTGCGGCGCAATCCGCTCGGCATCTATGTCGACGCGATCGACTGGAGCCGCGAGCTTGATCCCGCGCCCCTGCCTGGGCCCACCGCGGCACCGGCCCAGACTCTCAACCCGAACCTGCCGCTCGGATCGCCGCTCGATCCCAACCTGGCAGCCGAACCGACATCCGCCACAGTCCCGGAGAACAGGCAATGAATCGACAGCTATTCTTCGCGGCGCTCGCCGCTTCCGCCGCCGCTTCGATCGCCGCATCAGGGGCGTCAGCGCAGGCCAGATCCCCGGCACCCGCATCGGGCGGGCAGACAGCCCGCCACCATGGCGCCCCGCCCATGCAGAGCATGAGCGCAGTGCGTGGCGCCAACGCGGACGCCACGCTGGAGCCGCGTCGGCCCGACTTCGTGAACGCCACCGCGGTCTATCCCTTCTCCGAAGGCACCATCTATCGGGTCTATACGGCACCGGAGCGGGTCACCGACATCGCGCTCCAGCCTGGCGAGACGCTGGTCGCGGTCGCGAGCGGCGACACGGTGCGCTGGGTGATCGGCGATACGAGCAGCGGCACCGGACAGGAAAAGCGCGTCCATGTGCTGGTAAAGCCATTCTCGGCCGGGCTCGCCACCAATATGGTGATCACGACCGACCGCCGGACCTACCACGTCGCCCTTGCGAGCACCGCGGGGCCTGCGATGGCGGCGCTGTCGTGGAGCTACCCACAGGACGCGCTGCTTGCGATCCGCCGGGCGCAGCAGGCGGCCGAAGCGGCTGCGCCCGTCGCTGCTGGCCTTGAGGTCGAGAGTCTCAACTTCGCTTATGAGATCTCTGGTGACCGCCCGAGCTGGCGGCCGCTGCGCGCCTTCGATGATGGGCGTCAAACGTTCATCGAGTTTCCGCCGTCGCTCGGCGTCGGGGAAGCGCCGCCACTGTTTCTTGTCGATCGCAAAGGCGAGGCGCAGCTCGTCAATTACCGGCTGCGCGGCCGCTATTACGTCGTCGACCGGCTGTTCGATACGGCCGAGCTGCGCCTCGGCACCAAGCGTCAGCAGGTCGTGCGGATCAGCCGCGCCGGCACGAGCGGGCGGAGGTCGTGATGAGCGATACTGCCGCACCCGGCGAGGCCGGCGCACCGCCCAAGGTCGACCCGGAGACCCTCGTCCTGCGCGCCCGCCCAGCGCCGGCGATCCGCTTCAAGCGTGGTCTGATCGTCGCGCTGGCGGCGATAACGATCGCGGTGCTCGTCGCCACCGCCTGGTTCGCGCTCAAGCCGAGAAGCTTCCATCTGGTCGGCGAGCAGAGCGATGGCAGCGAGCCTGCCAAGCCGCCGAGCGACACGTTGAGCGCGCTCCCAACCAGCTATGGCGACGCGCCGAAACTCGGGCCGCCGCTGCCTGGCGATCTCGGCCGCCCGATCCTCAAGCACCAGCAGGCGATGGCGACCGAGTCGGCGACGCCGCAAGGCCCGACGCCCGAGCAGGCTGCGCAAGCGGCGCGCGAGCAGGTCGCGGCCGAACGCAAGGCGGCGCGCGAGTCCAGCCTGCTGGTGCAGACAAACGGTCGGCCGGCACCGGCGGCGGCCGTTGCCCCAATTGCGCCGGGAGCAGAGGGCGACGGCGGTGTTCCCAGGCTCGCGCTGGACCCCGACCGCGATCCCAACGCCCAGCAGCGCAAGGCGGATTTCGTGTCGGGACGCGATCGCGAGAGCGACATCAATCCGCATGTCGTCCGCGCCGCCGCTTCCCCCTATCTGCTTTCGGCGGGCAGCGTCATCGCCGCCAGCCTGATCACCGGCCTCCGGTCCGATCTTCCAGGGCTAGTGACCGCGCAGGTCACCGAGCGGGTGTTCGACAGCGCGACCGGACGCCTCCTGCTCATCCCGCAGGGCGCGCGCCTGATCGGCACTTACGACAGCGTGGTGGCGTTCGGCCAAAAGCGCGCGCTGGTCGTCTGGCAGCGCATCATCTTCCCGGATGGGCGTTCGCTGCGCATCGAGAATGTGCCGGCGACCGACCCCGCCGGCTATGCCGGGCTCGCCGACAAAGTCGACTTCCACACCTGGACGATCCTCAAAGGAGTGGCGATTTCGACGCTTCTCGGCGTCGGCTCAAGCCTCACCTTCACCGGCGAGAGCGACCTTGTGCAGGCGATCCGGGAGTCGACCCAGCAGAACGTGTCCCGCGCGGGCGACCAGCTCACCTCGCGCAATCTCCAGATCCAGCCGACGATCACGATCCGTCCCGGCACGCCGGTTAGGCTCGTTGTGCACCGCGATCTCGTACTCGCCCCTCCAGTCGAATAGGTGATCAATGCCAGACCTGAAGTTGCAGAAGCTTCCCGATCGCACGCCGGTCAAGCTCACGATCAGCATCACGCCCGACCTCCATCACGCGCTCCAGGACTATGCCCGCTGCTATGCCGAGGCATACGGCACTGAGGAACCGGCGGTCGAGCTCATCCCTCACATGCTCGCAGCGTTCCTGTCTGGCGATCGCGGGTTCGCCAAAGCGCGCGAGGGCCTTGCTGGACGCGGCAAATGAGCGAGAACGGTGCTTCCTCAGACCGGTTGCTCAAGATCGCGGAGGTCAAGAGCCGCGTCGGGCTCGGGAAATCGAAGATCTATTCACTGGTCGCCGAGGGCCGATTCCCGAGGCCATATAAGTTGACGCCGAAAGCCGCGCGCTGGAGCGAGCGGGAAGTATCTGACTGGATCGCACAGGCCCAGGCTGGTCGTTAGCGCAGCAAGAGACTGGGAAGGCGGACATCACATCCGCGGCAACATTCGATGGTTTGTCCATATTCACTGAGCAGGAAATTTGCACGTTCAGACGACCGGTTAAATCATCGAAGCCAAGAGCAAATGACGGTTTATGCGGCCTTCGCCCGCTTTGCGATCTTGGAGACGCGCGCAGGTCGCTTTCGCGATCCTAGCAAATATGCCTCCCAGTCGTTCATCAGGACGCGCCGTTTCAGGAAGGCGTCGCCGCGGCGATAGGCGCGCGACGTCTCGTCCCCAACCTGATGCGCCAGGGCCTGTTCGACCACGGATTCGGGATGGTCGCTCATCTCGCCCATATAGTCGCGGAAGGAACTCCGCATGCCATGAACGGTAAAGTGCCCGAGCTTCATGCGGCGAAGAACCATGGTCATCGCCATCTGCGAGAGTGGCTTGCCTGCTTTCGCGCCCTTGAAGACGAAGTCGTCGGGATCGCAGTTAGAGTTGCGGGCTATGTCCCGCAGCAGGGTGACGGCCGCATTGCAGAGCGGGATGCGATGCTCGACCTCCATCTTCATGCGCTCGGCGGGGACGGTCCAAACTCCCGTGTCGAGATCAACTTCCGACCATCGCATGCGGAGCGTCTCGTTCGTTCGCGTCGCGCAAAGGATCGTGAGCTCAAGCGCTCTAGCTGCCAGTGCGGGTCTGGAGCGCAGCCGCTTCCAGAATGCCGGCAACTCCTCGAAGGGCATGGCCGGGTGGTGGCGGACCTGCTTTTTCGTGCGCCGCTTGGGAAGAAGATGGCTGAGGTTTCCGCGCCAGCGTGCTGGGTTCTCCCATGGCCCATGGATGTGCTTTGACGCCTTTGCTGCGTCGAGGATGTTCTCGATGCGGCCGCGCAGGCGGCTCGCGGTTTCGGGCACTGTGCGCCAGATCGGCTTCAGCACCGCGACGACATCGTCGACGAGAATGTCCTGCACCGGCATTTCCAACAACGACGCGGCATGCGTCTTGATGGTGTTGCGCCATTGCTGCCGATGCTTCGGGTTCTTCCAGCCTTCCTCGTGCGTATCGATATAGCCGTCGGCGAACGCCCCGAAGAGGACGGGGCCGACGCGCTCGCGCTCGGCTTGCCGTGCCGCTTCCTCGGCTTCTGCTTCGGCGGCGCGGCGTGCCTCTATGGGATCGATCCCCTGGGCAAGCAGGTCTCGCGCAGTCGAGGCAAGGTCGCGGGCCTTGCCGAGGCCCACGTCGCTTGCAGGGCCAAGCCCCATTTCGCGGCGCTTCTTGTTTCGTTCATAGGTGAAGACCCAGCGCTTCGAGCCATCCTTGGTGATGAAGAGCCAAAGGCCACCGCCATCGGAATGCTTGCCCACGCGCTTTTCGGTCTCCACGCGCTTGGCTGTCAGTTTGTGAATGGAACGGGACATGCCAACCTCCGACTACAGGGTGGCTGGCAACCCGGTTAGCAACCCGGTTTCCAACCCGGTTTGAGTCGTGGATTGACGCGGAACGTGGCGAACCAATGGGGACCAACAAGAGCGACAATCAACAATCAAGCCGTTGATTTTATAGTCGAAATGTCAGAAAAAGTCGATGTCGGCCAACGGGTTAGAAATTGGGAGTTCGATTCCCTCCCGCTCCGCCAACCACCGATTTTATTTATATTTTCGATGGTGGTGGTGTGCTCCCATAGCCCCCCCCCCGCCGGGCTGCGTGTCCCGCCGCCACCTCCGCTCTCCCGCTCAGAAATCGGCCCCGAGCGACAGCGCCGGCCCCGATCCCGGGCGTACCTGCCCCGCCACCCGCTGTCGCCAGTCGAGCGCGGCCCGCAGATTCTGCCCGCGCACCGGAATCACCGTGATCAGCGTCGGGCCGACATCCAGCCTTTGCCCGTCGCGCTGCGCCGCGCCCCAGGCACCCACGCCCACCGCCCAGCGGCTGCGCCCGCCCTTGCCGATACCGCGCAGCACGCGCACCGCGCCATCCGCATAGGCTTCGGTTTCGCCGCGATTGAGCACACCCGCCTGGCCATATCCCTCGACCCGCACCGGTCCCACGCGCTGCTCGCCCCCCGCGATCACGCCCACGCCGGGGCCGCCGGGCTGCCCGGCAAGTCCCATCCTTTGTTCGGCGACCAGCCGTACCGGAAGACGCGTCGGCTGCCATTCCGCCCCCACGGCCAGTTCGCCGCCCCGCCCGACCATCGGCGCATCGACGCGCCCGAACAGCGCGACCCGTGCACGCGACACTGGGCTCCAGGCGATGCGCGCGCCTGCCTGGCTTCCGCCCAGTTGCGCCGCCACCGGTCCGGCGCCGATCCCCGTACCCGGCCGCGCGATGACCCAGCCGCTGACTCGCCAGCGCGGCGCGAGCGGCATCATCCGTTGCGGCGGCGGCGCCTGCTGTCCCACCACCGCCGCAGGAGCGCCAGTCCCCGGCGTGGGTAGCGCCGCCGCGATCGGCACTGTCGCGGACGTTGCCGACGGGACCCAATGCGGCGGGTCGCCCTCCGTGACCGTGCCCTCCGGCAGCGACCACGCGATCATCGGCACCTGGAGCGGTGCGCCGTGCCCTGCGCCGGCCGCAATCGCCCCGCGCGCGCCGGTCCGCACCGACACGGAAACGGGAACGGGCACCAGCCGCAATCCCGCCAGAAGCGGCGTCAGATCGAGCCCGCATGTCCCCGGCGCCGGTTCCGGTACCGTCGCGGGGACCGGTGCGGCCGCCGACACTGTCGGCGGCGCAGCCGGGCACATGCCGGAACGCACCCATTCGGGCATCGTTGCCGCAGCCGCCGGTGCGGAGACGCGCGCGAACAGTGGTGGCACGACGCGCGGAATCAGCGGCGCAACGCGGATTCCAAACCAGACAATCGCGACCAACGCCAGAAAGCGCAACGGCCGCCCACGCCCGGCGCCGGGCGGCACCCCCATCGCCGCGCTCACTTCGTCGCTCCCGGCGGAGACGGGGGCGCGGCCTCATCGGGAAACTCGTGCGCCGTCTTGTCCCAGCGCGCCGCCTGGCCCCGCAGGATTTCAAGGTAGAGAAACAGGGCACGCCGTGCCGCGAGCAGCGAGATGTAATTGGCGACCACCATCCGCGGCACCGAAAGCAACGCATCGACAACGCCATAGGCGCGACCGACGAGCACCATCCGAACCACCATGCGCCATGCGAGCAGGATCAGGTTGAGCGCAAGGATCAGCTGCAGCGCCATCGACAGGGGCTCGCCACTCGCCCCGTCGCCAAGCACGGCGTGCAGCCCGATCGAAGCCCCCCACAGCAGCAGGGCGACATAGGCAACGAGCAACACCGGGATCGCCAGCGTCGCACGCCGGTCGCGCATCCGCATCCAGTGATCGCCGATCCGGCCCGCCCGGCTCCATCCGGTACGGTCCCAGCCGGCCAGCGCGATCCCCGTCATCCAGCGCGCCTTCTGCCGCACTGCGGCGGCGACGGTCGACGGGAAATAGGCGCGAACGGCCACCAGTTCGCCACCCGGACGTTCGGCAACCCGCGCCAGCGTCGCGCGCTCGCCCATCGCGGCGATCGCCAGTCCCAGTTCATAGTCCTCGGTCAGGCTCGATGCGTCGAAGGGCTCGCCCCCGCGTCCCGCGGCGATCCGGTCAATGACATCGCGACGCAGCGCGCAGCCGACACCCGCGAGCGGCAGGCCCGCTCCGACATAGCCGCGCACGAGCAGGTGCTGGGCATGCGCGATCACGAACTCGTCGCAATAATGCCCCGAAACCAGGGGCGAGCGCGGATGCCGCAACGGCAATACCGGCAACTGCACCGCGGCATAACGGTCGAGATGCGCGTCGAACACCACCAGTTCCTGCGGGTGCACCATGTCCTCGGCATCGTGCAGGATCACGGCGTCGAATCGCCGCTCGCCGGCACGTTCGTGCCGCAGCATCGCGCGCCAGATCGCGTTGAGGCAATCGGCCTTGGTGGTGGGGCCCTCCCGCGGCCCCACCACCAGCCGCACGCGCGGATCCCCCCTCGCAGCGGCGGCAACGGCGTCGATGGTCGCGCCATCGTTCGGATAGGCGCCGACATAGATACGGAAATCGGGATAATCGAACCGGGTCAGCGCCGTCTTGAGCATGGCGCCGATCACGGCCGATTCGTCCCAGGCCGCGACAAAGATCGCCAGCCGATGCGGCGGCCCGGTCCGCGTCACGGCATCAAGTCTGGACCGCCTCCTCCCCAGTCCTACAATCCCTCGATGCACCGATCTGGCAACGAACAGAAGGTCGACGAGCAGATCGTCGATTCCGCCGACCAGAAACCATATCGCCGCAAAGGCCACCGTTTCCCACAGCAACCTGTCGACGACGAAGATCACTCCCTCGACAACCATCCCGACCGCCCCCGAATCGGAGTTATTTCTTACTAAGAACTAGCGTGATTCTGGAAGTGGAACAGCGCCTTGTCGTGCCAGTTTGCTTCATTTCGGATCAATCAGGTTGTGGATTGGCCGAATTTGGGACGCAGGCTAAGGTGAAGCGGTTCGCAGTTGGGGAGTTCGGCTTGAAACGCGCATTCAGGATCGCGGCGCTGGCGTTGATCGCAGCACCGCTGGGCGCCCTTGCGGCATTCGGCAACGGCGGGCCGCAGGTCGAACTGGCGACGCCGGGCATCGGCAACGGCGCCATCGAACGTTTCACACTTAGGTTCAGCCAGCCGATGGTCCCGCTTGGCGATCCGCGCGCCGCTGCGCCGGTCGACGTCAAATGCCCAGTCGGCGGCACGGGCCGCTGGGCCGACCAGAACACCTATGTCCACGAATTCGCGAGCCCGCTTCCGGGCGGCGTCACCTGTACCTTCACGCTCAGGGAAAAGCTGAAGACGCTGGCCGGCTATGCAATCGACGGCCAGCGCAGCTTCACCGTCGACAGCGGCGGCCCCGTCGCGCGCGCGGTGCTGCCGAGCCGCTATGGCGGTGAGATCGAGGAGGACCAGACCTTCCTCGTCGCCGCCAACCTCGCGCCCGATCCGGCCTCGGTTGCCGCCAACGCCTATTGCGCGGTCGAAGGGCTGGGCGAGAAGATCCCGGTGGACGTCCTCCCCGCGGACGTTCCGGCCAAGGTGCTTTCCGGCCTGGGCACCGATCGTTGGGTAGTGCGCAGCTTCCTCGAGGACGCTGGGCTTCCCCAGGCGCTTCCTGCCGACGCCGCCACCCGCACGAAGGCCACGGCGAGCATCGTCGCACTCAAGTGCCGGCGCCCGCTCCCCGCCGGGCGCGATGTCGCGCTGGTGTGGGGCAAGGCCATCCGGAGTGCCTCCGGACGACTGGCGGGCGCCGACCAGCGCTTCGACTTCACCGTCCGCAAACCCTTCACCGCACGCTTCGAATGCGCCCGTGTCAATCCGCAGGCGGGGTGCAGCCCCGTGCAAGAAGCCTGGGTCCGCTTTTCCGCACCGATCGCGCGCGCGCAGGCCGAGGCGATCCGGCTCCGCACGGCCGACGGCAAGGAGATCGCGCCCACCCTGTCCGATGAGGACAAGCGCCGCGCCACCATTGCCGATATCAAGTTCAAGGCGCCGCTTCCGCCGTCGACCACGGCGCGGCTGACGCTGCCGGCAAACGTCACCGACGAGAGCGGTCGTCCGCTCAGCAATGCGGAACGCTTCCCGCTAGAGGTGCGCATCGACGAAGCACCGCCACTCGTGAAGTTCGCCGCCAATTTCGGCATCCTCGAGCTGAAGGAGGGCGGCGTGCTGCCGCTCACCGTCCGCAGCGTCGAGGAAAATCTCGGCGGCAAGCAGATGGCGGTCGGCGGGCAGAGCCTGAAGGTCGATGGCGGCGACGGCGAGGTCGCCAAGTGGCTGCGCGCCGTCGAGGATGCCGCCGAGACCAAGACCGACGAGGTCAAGCGCGCGGGGAAGACGATCCGCATCAACCAGACCGGTGCCAAACCGCTGCTGACCCCGGCCAGCGGCAAGCCGTTCCAGGTCGCACTGCCCGGCAAGGGCAAGGCATTCGAGGTGATCGGCGTACCGCTCACCCGTCCCGGCTTCTACGTCGTCGAACTGGCGAGCCCGCGACTCGGCGAGGCGTTGCTCGGCCGCAAGGCACCGCGCTACGTCGCCTCGGCGGCGCTCGTCACCAACATGACGGTGCACTTCAAATGGGGCCGCGACGCCTCGCTGGTCTGGGTGACGGCGCTCGACAGCGGCAAGGGCGTCGGCGGCGCCGAAGTGCGCGTCACCGACAGTTGCACCGGCGAACTGCTCGCCCGCGGCACGACCGACGCGTCGGGCCGGCTGGGCGTTCCCAGGGGGCTGCCGCAACCCGAAACCTATGGCAGTTGCGACAATGGCGGTGCGTCGCCGCTGATGGTCTCGGCCCGGAGCGGTGACGATTTCAGCTTCACGCTGACCAGCTGGGGCGAGGGCATCCGCCCCTATGATTTCGACCTGCCCTATGGCTGGCAGGAACAGAAGCAGCTGTTCCACACCGTGTTCGACCGCGCGCTCGTCCGCCAGGGCGAAACGGTGCACATGAAGCACATCGTGCGCCAGCCGATTGCGCGGGGCTTTTCTGCATCGCCGGCCTTCACCGGAACGTTGCGCCTGTCGCACCGGGGGTCGGACACGGTGTTCGACCTGCCGCTGACGATCGACGCCAACGGCATCGGCGAGACGAGCTGGACGGTCCCGCAAGGCGCCGAGATGGGCGATTACGACCTCCGCGTCGTGATCAAGAAGAACGGCGAGGAAGAGACGATCTGGACGAACCAGTCGGTCCGGGTCGACGAATACAAGCTTCCCACGATGAAGGCGTCGGTGGCCGGCCCCAAGGATCCGGCGGTGCGCCCGACGACGTTGCCGCTCGACCTGTTCGTCGGATATCTGTCGGGCGGCGGCGCGGCAAACCTGCCGGTCGAGCTGCGCATCGGCTATTTCGAAGGGCTCCAGACACCCGACGGCTATGAAAGCTACAGCTTCGGCGGACGCGCGCTGAGCGAGGGGTTGCGCGCACTCAACGGCGATTCGGAAACCGACGAGGAAAGCGCGAAGCTCCCGCCGACGCAGACCTTGCCGGTGACGCTGGGCGCCGACGGCAGCGGCCGGACCTCGGTCGACGTACCGCAGACGCTCGACCAGCCGACCAACATGCTCGTCGAGATGGATTATCAGGACGCCAACGGCGAAATCCTGACGGCCTCGCGGCGCATCCCGATCTTTCCGTCGGCGGTGCAACTGGGGATCAAGACCGACGGCTGGCTGATGAAGCAGGACGATCTTCGCCTGCGCTTCGTCGCCCTCGACACGGCCGGGCACCCGATCGCCAATCAAAAGGTCTCGGTCGAGCTGTTCAGCCGCGAAATCCTCACCGCGCGGCGCCGGCTGATCGGCGGCTTCTATGCCTATGACAACCAGATGAAGACGACGCGCCTCGGCGCGACGTGCAACGCCACCACCGACGCGCAAGGCCTGGCGAGCTGCAAGCTCGCACCCGGCGTGTCGGGAGAGGTCTATGCGGTCGCGACGACCAAGGACGCCAACGGCAATGTCGCCCGCGCGACGCGTTCGGTATGGGTCGTCGGCGAGGACGAATGGTGGTTCGGCGGCGACAATGGCGACCGGATGGACGTCATTCCCGAAAAGCTGGAATACAAGGCCGGCGAAACCGCGCGCTTCCAGGTACGAATGCCGTTCCGAAGCGCAACCGCACTCGTTACGGTCGAGCGGGAAGGCGTGCTCTCCAGCTTCGTCACCACGCTTTCGGGCAAGGATCCGGTGATCGAAGTTCCGATGCCGGGCGACTATGCCCCCGACGTCTATGTTTCGGTCATGGCGGTGCGGGGGCGGGTGTCCGGCTGGTCGAGCTGGGGCGCCAATCTCGCGCGCGAATGGGGGCTCGATTTCTTCTCCAAGGATGGCGGCAAGCCGACGGCGACCGTCGATCTTGCGAAGCCTGCCTATCGCATGGGCATCGCCAAGGTGAAGGTCGGCTGGGAAGGTCATCGGCTCGGTGTGGCGGTCAAGGCTGATCGCGAACGCTATGCCGCACGCGACGTGGCGCAGGTCGACGTCGCCGTCCGCCGCCCCGACGGCAGCCCGGCCGCCTCGGCCGACGTCGCGTTCGTTGCCGTCGACGAGGCCCTGCTCCAGCTCGCACCCAACGACAGCTGGGACGTGCTGGCGGCGATGATGGGCGAACGCCCGATCTCGGTGCTGACGTCGACTGCGCAAACGCAGGTGGTCGGCAAGCGCCATTATGGGCGCAAGGCGGTCGAGGCCGGCGGCGGGGGCGGCGGCGGCGACCTCTCCGGCCTCAATCGCGAGAATTTCAAGCCGGTGCTGCTGTGGAAAGGCAAGGTTGCACTCGACGGCAACGGCCACGCGCGTGTCGCCGTGCCGTTGTCGGACGCGTTGACCGCGTTCAAGCTGGTTGCGATCGCCACCGACGGTGAACAATTGTTCGGCACCGGGCAGGCAACGATCCGCGCCGCGCAGGATCTCAGCATCTATCCGGGCGTGCCGCAGATCGTGCGCACGGGCGACAATTTCGGCGCCATGTTCACGCTGCGGAACGGCTCGGCCAAGCCGATGCGCGTCACGGCGAGCGTCGCGCTCGAACCCGCCGTGGCAACGGGCCGGCCGCTGACGGTCGAGATTCCGGCGGGCGGGGCCGTTCCGGTGACCTGGAATCTCACCGCCCCGGCACAGCCGGGCACGCTGCGCTGGACGGTGAGCGCGCGTGCCGAGGACGGCACCCGTGCCACCGATCGGGTGACCGTCGCACAGACGGTCATCCCGGCGGTTCCGGTCGAAACCTGGGCGGCGACGCTGCTCCGCGTCGGCGATGCGACCAGCCTGCCGATCGCGCCGCCCGCCGGCGCGTTGCCTGGACTCGGCTCGGTCGATGTGCAACTCACCGATTCGCTCGCGCCGCCGCTCCAGGGGGTGCGCGATTTCATGGCGGCTTACCCCTACAACTGTCTTGAACAGCGGACCTCGCGCGCGATCGCGCTTGGCGACGTCGCCCTTTGGAACGGCATCGCCGGTGACCTGCCGGCCTATCAGGACGGCGAGGGGTTGCTGCGCTATTTCCCCGGCGACTGGCCGGGATCGGAGGCGCTCACCGCCTATATCCTCTCGGTCAGTGCCGAGGCCGGGCTCCCGCTTCCAGACGGTCCCCGCGCCAAGATGATCGACGCGATGAAGGCCGTACTCGACGGGCGGCTGCGCCACGAAGATTATGGTGATGTCCGGCTCCAGCGCGTCGCCGCCTTCGCAGCACTCGCACGGCAGGGCGTGGCGAGCGCGTCGATGCTCGGCCAGATCGGCCTCGCGCCGGCCGAAATGCCGACGTCGACGCTTGCCGATTATGCGATGGCGCTCGGCCGCGTGAACGGCCTTGCCAACGGCGCGGCGCTGCGCGCGGAGGTGGACAAGGTTCTGCGGACACGGCTGGTTTATGAGGGAACGCGCATCGACCTGAGCGACAAGGGCCGCATGCCGTGGTGGCTGATGGCCTCGGACGACGAGGCGGCGATCAAGGCCGTGCTCGCGGTGCTCGGCCGCCCCGGCTGGCAGGACGATGCCGCCAAGATGATGGTCGGCGTGGCCGCCCGTCAACGCCGCGGCGCCTGGGGTACCACGACCGCCAACGCTTGGGGCACGCTCGCGGCGCGGCGGTTCCAGACGCTCTACCCGGCCACGGCGATCGCCGGCGTCACGACGGCTTCGTTCGGCGGTACCAGCATCAGCCGTGCCTGGCCGCTGATGGCACCGCAGCGGCTGTTCAGCCTGCCGCTGCCCACGGCGCAAACGCCGCTTCTGCTCCGCCAGGCCGGCGGCGCCGGTCCCTGGGCATTCGTCCAGGTAAAGGCGGCGGTACCGCTCACCCAGCCGCTGATGGCCGGGTATCGCGTTTCGAAGACGGTCGAGGCGGTGCAGGCCGCGGCGGCGGGACGCTATACGCGCGGCGACGTGCTCAAGGTGACGATCCGCGTCGAGGCATCGGCCGAACGGAACTGGGTGGTGATCGACGATCCGATCCCCAGCGGCGCGACCGTGATGGGGGGCCTGGGCGGCCAGTCGCAGATGCTGGCCGACAAGGGCGGCGCCGAGGGTGACGCGACACCGAGCTGGACCGAGGCGAGCGGCGGTTCGTGGCGCGGCTATTATGGCTGGATGCCGCGCGGCAGCTTCACCGTCTCCTATGTCGTGCGGCTCAACGCCGCCGGCCGCTTCAGCCTGCCGGCGACGCGCGTGGAGGCGATGTACGCGCCGGAAATCCGTGCGCAGTTGCCCAATCAGCCGATGGTGGTCGCCGAACGGTGATCCCATCACGGCTGCGGGCGCTGATCGCGCGAATCGACGCCTTTCCGCAGGCGATCGGCGACTGGTTCGGACGCGAACGTGCCGCCTGGCGTGAACAGGGCTGGCGCGCGGTGTTCACGCCGACGCGGATCGTATGGGGCGGCGGCACGATGCTCGCGACCAGCTATGCCGCACTCTGGTGGGCGACGCTGCCGCCGACGCTGCCTAGCTATGTCACCGTGCGACGGCAATGGCAGCCGTCCGAGAGCTGGCTCTACGATCGCCAGGGACGGCTGATCGACAGCGTCCGGGTCGATTACAAGGCACGCCGGCTCGGCTGGACGCCGCTCGAGGGCGTAGCGCCCGTCGCACGCGACACGATCGTCGCCGCCGAGGACCGACGCTTCCGCAGCCATGGCGGGATCGACTGGTGGTCACTCGCCGGGGTGCTGCGCGATCGACTCGCAGGGCGGCACGTCCGCGGCGCGTCGACGCTGTCGATGCAGGTCGCTGCGTATCTTGCGCCCGAACTGGCGCAGCCCGGACGGCGCAGCTTCTGGGACAAGCTGCGCCAGATGCGGGCCGCGGCCGAGCTCGAACAGAATTGGAGCAAGGACGAGATCCTCGAGGCCTATCTCAACCTCGCCGGCTTTCGCGGCGAGGCGCAGGGGATCGGCGCGGCCGCACTGGGGCTGTTCGGCAAGACGCCCGCGACGCTCGGCCGCGACGATGCGCTGCTGCTCGCCGCGCTGCTTCCCAACCCCGGCGCGCCCGCCGGCATGGTGGCGCGACGCGCCTGTGCGCTCGCGCGCGAACACGATTGCAGCCATCTCGCTGCCGCTGCGGCGTCGATGCTCGGCCCGGCGCGCAGCCTTGCGCTCGACCCCGGCCTCGCGCCACACTTGGCCGCCGCGCTGTTGACGCGGCCGGGAATGCGCGTGCGTACCACGCTCGACATCGGCGTTCAGCGCGCCGCCGTCGCCGCGCTCCGTCGCCAGCTACAGGGGCTGGGCGGCACGCGCGCCCGCGACGGCGCGGTGGTTGCGATGGACAATGCGACCGGCGATATCCTCGCCTATGTCGGCGGGATCGGCGGCGAGTCGACCGCGCCGGCCGTCGACGGCGCCAGCGCCTATCGCCAGGCGGGATCGACGCTGAAGCCCTTTCTCTACGCGCTCGCGATCGAGAAGGGCTATCTGACCCCGGCCTCGATCCTCGACGATTCGCCGGTTGAACTCGACACGGCATCGGGGCTCTACGTCCCGCAGAATTACGACCGCGCGTTCAAGGGACCGGTCTCGGCGCGAATGGCGTTGGCCGGCTCGCTCAATGTCCCCGCGGTGCGCACGCTGCTGCTGACGGGCGTCGAGCGCTTCCGCGACCGGCTATGGGATACCGGCTATCGCGGTCTGGTCGAGGACGGCGACTATTACGGCTATTCGCTGGCGCTGGGTTCGGCCGAAGTGACGCTCGTCGAGCAGGTCGCCGCCTATCGAAGCCTCGCGATGGGCGGACGCTGGTCGCCCGCCCGGCTGACGCTCGACGCGCCGCACGATGCGCCGAGAGCGACGACCACACCTCAGGCGGCATGGATCGTCGCCGACATGCTCGCCGACCCCAATGCGCGGGCGGGCACGTTCGGGGTCGATTCGGCGCTTCGCCTGCCCTTCTGGGCAGCGGTGAAGACCGGCACCTCCAAGGCGATGCGCGACAATTGGTGCATCGGCTTCTCGGACCGGTTCACCGTGGGCGTCTGGGTCGGCAATCTCGAGGGTGATCCGATGCGCGCCGTCTCGGGTACCAGCGGCGCAGCGCCGGTGTGGCGCGACATGATGCTGGCACTGCATGCCGCGCGTCCCAGCCGACCGCTGCCCATGCCGGATGGCATCGAGAGACGGACGATCCGTTTCGCAGGCGCGATCGAACAGCCGCGGCAGGAGTTTTTCCTCCGTGGAACGGCGCTCGATCTTGTCGCCGCCGCCCCTGCGGCGGCCCGGCGACCGCGCATCACCAGTCCGGTCGCCGGCAGCGTCTATGCCGTCGACCCCGATATTCCCCCCGAGCGCCAGCGGCTGGCGGTCGCCGTCTCCGGTGACGCGCGCGGCCACCGGCTTCAGCTCGATGGGCGCGAACTGGGCAGCCCCGATACCCATCCGCTGATCGTCCCCAGTCGGGGTGCACATCGGCTGCGCCTGATCGACCCGGGCGGTCGCGTGATCGACCAGTTGCTGTTCACCGTGCGCTGAGCCGCAGGGGGCGCGCGGAGCGAAGTCCGCGGCGGGACGTTATTCCACCGGTCCTTTGCCCCTTTCGGACCGTGCCGCAGGGCACCGGTCGCGCCCCATGACGCGGCGCGGCCGAACCCTGCGTCACTTGCTTACCAGTAGAAGCCGGGGATCACGCGAACGACGACCCCACGCCGCGTGTCGACCAGCACCAGGTCGCGATAGTGGCGCACCCAGACGCGGGCCGGGCCGGCGGCGGGGAGGTGATACCGCCACGGATCGACGATCACATAGCGCGGGGCATAATAGGGCGCCGCGATCCGATAGCCTGGCTGGAAGCGGGTGTAACGGAACGGCGCGCGCCAGTCGCCATGCGCGAACACGGCGCGGTTCTGGTTGCGCCAGCTGCGCCAGTCATCGTCGCGCCAGTGCCGTTCGCGATCGCGCAGATCCTCGCGGTATTCGCGCCGGGCTTCGTGCAGATCGCGACGCTCCTCGTGAATGCGGCGCGGATCGCCCGAGCGATAGGCCCGGTCGAGATCGCGACGTTCCTCGCGAATGTCGCGGCGGTCCTGACGCAGTTCTGCATTGGACTGGGCGCTTGCGGTGCTCGACAGCGCCAGGCCAGGCACCGTGACGGCAGCGATCAGCGCAGCCAGAACGATCTTCTTCATCGCTTCCCTCCTTCCAGAGCGAGCCGGCGAAGCTGCCGGCATGGCATCGAAATGGCAGGGGGCGACTGAACGCGGCGGGAACGGTCGTGTCAGCCGGCAGCAAGCTTTGTGAAGACCTCCGGCGCCGCAGCGCAGGCGTTCAGATCAGCGACCGCCGCCCTGGCCGCCGGCCCCGCCGCCCATGCCGGGCGCACCGACGGTCCCGATATTGCCGAACAGATCCTCGAAGAAACCGCGCTTGCGACCCAGCGTCGGTGTCTTCTTGCCATAGGGCTCGACCGTCGCGACCATGTCCTTGCCCATCCGATCGACGGCGATAACGCCGCCCGCATCGTTGAAGCGGATGCGCAACGTCAACTGATCGTGCAGCTTCGGGGTGTGGAAGGCGAAGTTCGCCGATTCCCGCGCCACATAATACCACTCGTTCTTGTTGAACTGCGCCTGGAAGGTCGGGTTGCCCAGCGTCTGGACGACCGATTCGCGATTATCGATCCCCGGCTGGATCGCATCGACCAGCTCCTTGTCGACGATATAGCCCTGATGCGTCCGCGTGCGCGTGCACGCGGTCGTGCCCAGGGCGACGATCAGCGCAGCAATCGCAAGCGCGCGGGCGGAAACGGCCATTAAACTCTCCAGTGCAGACGCGGGCCGGCACGCATTGCATCGCGCGCCGATCGCCTCAATATGCGGCAAAATGCGGCCAAACAAGGTCGCGTACGGTCCAGAGGAACAGATTCGGCCCATGGGATTGCTCAAGCGGCTCTTCGGAAGCCCCGATCGCGGCAGCGCACCGCAGCTTTATGCCGCCGTTGTCGCGCGCGGCCGCGAACCACATTGGTACGTCGAGGGGGCGGTTTCCGACAGCATCGACGGCCGCTTCGACATGATCGCGGCCGTTCTCGCGGTCGTGCTGCTTCGACTGGAAGGCGATCCCGCAGGCGTCGCGACGTCGACCGCACTCGCCGAGTGCTTCATCGACGACATGGATGGACAGCTGCGTGAAATCGGCATCGGCGACATCGTCGTCGGCAAGCATGTCGGCCACATGATGGGAATGCTCGGCGGCCGCCTCGACGCCTATCGCGCCGGTTTTGCGGCAGGAACGCTTGCCCCTGCGCTGGAACGCAACCTCTATCGCGGCCGTCCGCCGCTGCCGGATGCAGTCGCGCACGTCGAGCGGTCGCTGCGCGCGCTGCGTGCGACGCTCGACGCGACGCCGCTCGACATCCTTCTGAAAGGCGAACTTCCCCGATGAATCCAGAATTTTCGCGTCCGCACCGGCTCGACCAGATCGGCGCGGGCGAAAGCGAGGTGCAGATCGCCGCCGATGCGGACGAGCGCGCTGCACTCAGCCGGCGGTTCGGCCTCCAGGCGATCGACAAGCTCGATGCCACCTTTCGGCTCCGGCGCGACGCGCACAGCGTGGTGGCCCGCGGCCATGTCTCGGCGCGGCTTACCCAGCGCTGCGTCGTAACCGACGATCTGCTTCCAGCGACCGTGGAAACCGATTTCGCGATCCGCTTCGTTCCCGAGCCTGAAGCGGACGGCGACGAGGAGATCGAACTGACCGAAGACGAGTGCGACACCGTCTTTTACAGCGGCGGCACCGTCGATCTGGGCGAGGCGGCGGCCGAAACGATGGCGCTCGAGATCGATCCTTATCCGCGTAGTCCCCGCGCGGCGGCCGTCCTCCGGGAAGCCGGCGTGAAGACCGAGGAAGAGGCGGCGGCTGCAATGGGTCCGCTCGCGGGTCTGAAGGATTTGCTCGGCAAGAAGTGATCGATGCGCGCAGCGGCGCGTATCGATCGGCCGGCTTTTCCGCTCTCGAGCAGCGCCCGCCTCAGATCAGGGCGGCGCGCCCATCCCGCTGCCCTTTCCGCGCAACGCCGAAGGACACGCATTATCGCTCGATGGCGATGCCGCGTGCCAGCAATTGCGCCACCGTGTCGGCCACGACTTCCGGAGGCGTTTGCTCGTCCCAGACGCTATAGCGGAGGCCGAGGAACACGTTCATCCCCATGATCGCCCACGCATGGATCTCGCCGACATCGTCGCGCACCTCGCCGCGATCGGCCGCCGCACGGAGGCGGGCGGCAATGCGTTCGGCCGTGCTGGCATAATGCTGGCGAAAACTTTCGGCATCGACGAACTCGGCCTCGTCGATGATCCGATACAGCTCCTTCTTCGAGCGCGTGAAGCGGATGAAGGCGAGCAGCGCGGCGCGCTCCGCGTCGATCTGGTCGCGCGCATCGCGAAGCGCCGGGGCCACATGTTCGCGTACCTGGCTGCTCATGTCGCGCACCAGCGCGCGGAACACATCGTCCTTTGAATCGAAATAGGTATAGAAGCTGCCCAGTGCGACGCCCGCGCGACGCGTGATGCCGCTGATCGATCCGTCGTGAAAACCCTTTTCGCCGAACTCTGCTGCAGCGGCGTCGAGAATCGCGCGCAGCGTGCGCCGTCCGCGCGCCGTTCGCGGCTCCTTGCCTTCGCTTGCGCCGGTCGACGCCGACGGGTGCGCTGGAGCCGCGGTCGACCCGGGCCTGGCTGACATGGCTCGCTCTCTCCTGCTCGTTCTGAAGTTGAAACCCGGTTCAGGTTTCAGTATAGCGTGGTTTCAATTCTAGCAACCCGCACAAAGACGGGTCGGGAATCATGGGGAGGATCAAGGTGATGAATCGCATCATTCCGTCTGCGCGCGTGCTGCTCGTGGCGGGCGTCGCGTTGACCGCGTTCGGCGCAACGACTGCCAGGGCCCAGGATAGCACGACCGCCGCAGCACCGGCAGAAGCCGAAGCACAGGCCGCCACCGGCACCGAAGGTGAAATCGTCGTAACCGCCCGCCGGCGCGAGGAAAGCCTGATCGACGTCCCGATCTCGGTATCGGTCGTCACCGGCGACGCGCTGCTGAAAAAGGGTGCGCCGGACATCACCGCGCTTCAGGACATGACGCCGAACCTTACGCTGCAAGTCGCGCGAGGCTCCAACTCGACGATGATCGCCTTCAGCCGCGGCGTCGGCCAGCAGGATCCGCTGTGGGGCTTCGAACCCGGCGTCGCGCTTTATATCGACGACGTCTATGTCGCCCGTCCGCAGAACGCGATCCTTGACGTGTTCGACGTCGAGCGGGTCGAGGTGCTGCGCGGACCGCAAGGGACGCTTTATGGCCGCAACACGATCGGCGGCGCGATCAAGTACGTCACCAAGCGGCTGGGCAATGAATTCCACGCCACCGCCCGCGCCGCCTATGGCAGCTACAACCAGGTCGATCTGGTCGGCACGGTCACCGTGCCGCTTACCGAGACGCTGTCGGTCGGCGGCGCGATCGCCCGCTACTGGCGCGACGGCTATGGCCGCAACGTCACCACGGGCGTCGATCAGTACAACAAGGATGTGGTGGCCGGCCGCGTCTCGGCGGAATTCGCCCCGCGCGACGGCATTCTGTTCCGCGTGGCGGGGGATCGCACCGTCGATCACTCGAACCCGCGTCACGGCCACCGTCTCACCGGCAATCCGGGGCCCACGGCCGCGATCTATGCCCCGGTCGGCGACGAATATGACACGGCCGCCGGTGCAGGTGACAAGAACCGGGTGATGAGCCAGGGACTGTCCGCAACCGCCGAGATCGAGCTTTCGGACGCGCTGACGTTCAAGTCGATCACGGCCTGGCGCAACGGCAATACCGACACGATCATCGATTTCGACAACACGCCGTCGCCGACGCTCGACGTTCCCGCTTATTATCAGGACCGGCAGTTCACCCAGGAACTGCAGCTGCTCTACACCGGCAACCGTCTGCAGGGTGTGGCGGGCCTCTATTACCTCAACTCACGTGCGTCGGGGGCGTTCGACACCGTCGCCGGACTGGCGAACCTGACGATCCTCACCGCCGGCACCGTTGATACCAAGAGCTATGCCGCCTTTGGCGACCTCAGCTACGACATCACCGACTCGCTCAAGCTCGCGGTCGGGCTGCGCTATACCAAGGACGACAAGACCGGCACGGTCTACCGGCAGAACTTCACCGGCATCCGCAGCCCGCGTTTCGGCAACCCGGCGGCTGTGCCCGGCCTGCTGCGCACCAACTACACCAACAGCCGCAGCTTCGAGCAGGCGACGCCGCGTATCTCGCTCAGCTACGAGCCGCGCCAGAACCTCAACGTCTATGCAAGCTGGGGCAAGGGGTTCAAGTCGGGCGGGTTCGACATGCGCGGCGACGCGATCCTGACGCCGACCACCGTCAATGGCTATCAGCCCGAAAAGATCGATTCCTATGAAGTCGGGATGAAGGGCGCGTTCCTCGACAACCGCTTCTTCCTCAATCTTGCCGGCTATTATTCGAACTACAAGGACCAACAGGTCACGATCCAGGCGCCGGCAGCGGGCGGCGGCATCTCCAGCTTTGTCGACAATGCCGGCAAGGCGGAGATCTATGGCTTTGAGGCCGAGGCGCGGATGGTGCCCTCGCGCCACTTCTCGGCCAATCTGGTGCTGGGTTACACCCATGCCGAATACAAGAAGTTCTTCACCTATATCACCGGCGGTACCACGCCCGTCGATGTGTCGAACCAGCGCGTTTTCCAGAACACGCCGCGCTGGACGGTGAATGCCTCGGCAACCTGGTCCGAAGATCTGGCGGGAGGCACCATCGCCTTTACGCCCTCGGTGTCGATGCGCAGCGACATCTCGATGTTCGAATACGCGTCACCGCTCGATCAGGACGGCTATTTCCTTGTGGAAGCGAGCCTGAACTGGACTTCGGCGGGCGGGCGTTATCGGATCGGCGTTGCCGGCCGGAACCTGACCGACGAACGTTATCGCGTCGGCGGCTATTATTTCCCCGGTGCGCTCTATGGCAACTCGGTCATCGGCTATTACGGTCCTCCGCGCACGGTGACGGGCACGTTCGAGCTGCGGTTCTGAACCGCGCCGGATTGGTGAAAAGGGGAAGGCCGGGCGCGTCGCGTCCGGCCTTCCTGCCTTGACGCCACGACCAACCGCGCCGACCAGCAGCGGCGCGCTTCCCTATACCCGATCGCGCACAGGAGTTTGCCACATGCCGGATCCCGTCAGCGAGCGACCGACCCGCCTCCCCCCGCGCGGGCTGGTGCTGGCGATGCTGTTGCTCGTCTACACGTTCAACTTCCTCGATCGGCAGATCCTTTCCATCCTCGCCCAGCCGGTGAAGGCGGCGCTCAAGCTCGACGATGCGCAGTTGGGGATGCTGGGCGGGCTGGCATTTGCCGTGCTTTACTCGACGCTTGCGATTCCGCTGGCGATGCTTGCCGACCGGACGAGCCGGACCTGGGTGATTGCGGGTTCGTTGGCGGTTTGGAGCGGGTTTACGGTTTTGTGCGGGGTGGCGCAGAATTTCGGGCAGATGTTCCTGTTCCGCGTCGGCGTCGGGGTCGGCGAGGCGGGCGGGGTGGCGCCGAGTTACGCGTTGATTTCAGACTATTTTCCCGCAGAGCGCCGCGCCCGGGCGCTGGCGATCTATTCGCTGGGCATCCCGCTGGGCGCCGCGGCAGGCGTCCTGATGGGCGGCTATATCGCGCAAAATGTCGAGTGGCGGACCGCGTTCCTGGTCGTCGGGGCGACAGGACTTGTCGTTGCACCGCTGTTTCGTGCCGTTGTGAGGGACTTTCCGACGCCCCGGTCGGGCTCGAATCCGACCGGCGCCGAAGCCGCCCCGCCCGTCCCCGTCAGCCGCGTCTTCGCGATCCTCGCGGCCAAGCCGAGCTTCTGGCTGCTCGCCTTCGGCGCCGCCGCCGGGTCGATGTGCGGATACGGCGTCGCCTTCTGGCTGCCGAGCCTGATGCAGCGCAGCTTCGGCCTGACGCTGGTCGGCACCGGCCAGTTCATCGGCGCGCTGCTGCTGACCGGCGGCGTCGCGGGCATCCTGGCGGGCGGTACGCTGGCCGACCGGCTGGGCGCGCGCAACCGGCGCTGGTACGCGCTGCTCCCTGCGCTCTGCTATGTCGCGGGAACGCCGCTGTTCATCGCGGGCGTGCTGTCGGCGAGCTGGCCCGTCGCCTTCGCGCTGTTCCTGCTGCCCCAGGCGCTCGTCTATGTCTGGCTGGGCCCCGTGCTGACCGCCGTGCAGCACCTCGTTCCCGCCGAGCTGCGCGCGACCGCGTCGGCGAGCTTCCTGCTGATCAACAACCTGATCGGGCTGGGGCTGGGAAGCTGGGCGATCGGCGCGCTGTCGAAGGCGCTGACCCCGGACTATGGCGACGAGGCGCTGCGCTATGCGATCGCCGCCGGGCTGTGCCTGTACCTGGTCGCCGGGCTGCTGATGGCGCTGGCGAGCCGCACGCTGCGGCGCGACTGGGTGGGCTGACGCCCGCCCGGCCGGCCGCCGCCCCGACCGTCAGCGCTCGCGCGTCGCGGCGAAGCTGACCTTGGCATAGCGATCGGCGACATAGCCGACCTCCCATGCCGACTTGGCGAGGAACACGGCGTTGCCGTCGCGATCCTTGGCCATCGCGCCGCGATTGAGCTCGATGAACTCCTTGAGCGCCGCCGGATCGTCCGAGCCGATCCACCGCGCGGTGTCGTAGGGCGAGGGTTCGAGCACCGCCGCCACCTTGTATTCGGCATCGAGCCGCGAGAGCAGCACGTCGAGCTGAAGCTGGCCGACGACGCCGATGATCCAGTTCGACCCGATTTCGGGATAGAAGACCTGGATCACGCCTTCTTCCGACAGGTCGTCGAGCGCCTTGCGGAGCTGCTTGGTCTTGGTCGGATCCTTGAGCGCGACGCGACGCAGGATTTCGGGCGCGAAATTGGGCAGCCCGGTGAAGCGCACCCCGCCCTTTTCGGACAGCGTGTCGCCGACGCGCAGCGTGCCGTGGTTGGGGATGCCGATGATGTCGCCCGGAAACGCCTCGTCCGCCAGCTCGCGTTCGCGCGCGAAGAACAGGATCGGCGAGTGGATCGCGATCGGCTTGCCATGCCCCGTCGGCGTCAGCTTCATGCCGCGCCTGAACGTCCCCGAGCACAGCCGCATGAACGCGATGCGGTCGCGGTGATTGGGGTCCATGTTCGCCTGGACCTTGAACACGAAGCCCGTCACCTCGTCGCGGGTTGGTTCGACCGGCGCGGGTTCGGCGGGCAGCGCGTGCGGCGGCGGCGCGAATTCGGCGATCGCCGCGATCAGCGAATCGACGCCGAACTCCTTGAGCGCCGAGCCGAAATAGACCGGCGTCATGTCGCCGTGACGATAGGCCTCGGCATCGAATTCGGGATAGCCCGCCTGGGCGAGTTCGACATCCTCGCGCAGCTTGGCGAGATTGTCGGGCGAGACGATCGCATCGAGCTGCGGATCGTCGAGCCCGGTGGTCTGGATCACCTTGCCCTGGAACTCGCGGCTGTCGCCCTCGGGCAGCAGCAGGCGCTTGGTGGCGAGGTCGTAGATGCCCTCGAACGTGCCGCCCATGCCCACCGGCCAGGTCATCGGCACGACGTCGAGCGCGAGCAGGTCGGCCACCTCGTCGAGCGTCGCGAACACCTCGCGGCCCTCGCGGTCGACCTTGTTGACGAAGGTGATGATCGGCACGTTGCGCAGGCGGCAGACCTCGAACAGCTTGCGCGTCTGGCTTTCGATGCCCTTGGCGACGTCGATCACCATCACCGCCGAGTCCACTGCGGTCAGCGTGCGATAAGTGTCCTCCGAGAAGTCCTCGTGGCCCGGCGTGTCGAGCAGGTTGAAGGTGATGCCGTCGCGTTCGAAGGTCATCACCGAGCTGGTGACCGAGATGCCGCGCTGCTGCTCGATCTTCATCCAGTCCGAGCGCGCGCGCCGCGCCTGGCCCCGCGCCTTGACCTCGCCCGCGAGATGGATCGCGCCGCCGAACAGCAACAGCTTTTCGGTGAGCGTGGTCTTGCCCGCGTCAGGGTGCGAGATGATGGCGAAGGTACGACGATCGGAGGGGGTCATGCGCTTTTTCGGACCGGAAGGATGGATTGGCGCGCAGCCTTAGTGGCGGTGCGGGCGGAAGGCCAGCACGGACTATCGCGGGAGGCGCGGGCGGGAGGCGCGGGCCAGCGTCCCGCGACCGCGCCCGGCCGGTCAGAACAGCGGCGCGCGCAGCGTGAGCCGGACGGTGCGCCCCTGGGGATCGAGGCTGGCAGGGAGCAGCGCGAACGGCGTCGGCCGGTCGGGGAAGCGGACGCGCGGGCGCGCATCGAGCAGGTTCTCGACCGCGAGCGACAGGCGCCATGCCGGCGCGCGCCGCGCGGCGCCCGCGCCGCCGCGCAACTGGACGAAGCCGGTGAAATTGACGCGCCACGGATTGTCGTAGCGGCCCGGCGCGCCGCCGCCCTGACCCAGCAACTGCGTCCCGCTGCGCCAGCTCGTGTCGAGATTGGCGCCGAAGCCGCGCCCGGCCAGCCCCGCCTGGATCGACAGGCTGCGCCCCGAATCGCCGCCGCCCGCGCCGAGCTGGGCACTGGCGAGGTCGACCGGCGCCAGCCCGTCGCGCAGCACCAGCCGGCTGCGCAGCGTCCATTGGTGCGTGACCCCCAGATCCCAGTGGAGCGGCTGGCGCACCGCCGCCGACGGCGCCGAGGCGGGTGCGGCGGGTGCGGCGAAATCGCCCGAGGCGTGGAGGCTGACCCCGATCCGCCCGCTGTCCTGGCTGCGCGCGTTGAGCGGACGCGTGTCGAACGCGACCAGCCGCCCCGCAGCGTCGCGCACGAAGCGTTCGGGAAAGGCGCGTTCGGTGATGAGGTCGAGCGTCGGCGTCCACACCGGATCGGTGACGCGGTTGGCGTCGTAATTGGCGGCGAGCATCCACTGGCTCTTGCCCAGCCGCGGGCGCAGCGCGACGCGCAGGCTGGTGCTGCGCAGGCTCGACGCGACGAGCGCGGGGTTGCCGCCCGACACGCGGCGGATGCGGACATCCTGCTGCCGCGCCGGATCGAACACCGCGACATCCGATTCGACGAGCAGCGGCGCGACCGGGCCGCCGATCCCGGCGGCGGCGACGTTGCGCGTCCATTCGAACGACAGCAGCGCGACCGGCGACCAGTTGACCGAGGTGGTGTAGCCGAGCAGCCAGTCGCTGCCGGTCGAGCGATCGACGCCGAGCTGGCCCATCACCGACAGGTCGCCGAGCAGCCCCGGTCCCTGGCTGCGGCTGTGGAGCGGCACGAGCACGCCCGCCTGCCCCTGAAGCGCCGAACGGCCCGAGGCGAGGCGCAGCGCCTGGGCGGTGCCCGTGCCGGTGCGCTGGATCGAGCGGTTGCCGGTGACGCCGAGATTGAGCGTGAGGTTCGCCTGATTGCCCGCGATCCGGAACAGCGGGCTGCTCCCCAGCGCGAACACGCGCAGGCCGTATCCCTGTGACCGCGCGCCGCCCGGCGGCGCCGCGCCGCCCGCCGCCGGATCGCTGTCGCTGCGCCCGGTATTGACGTTGCCGCTGACCATCAGCGACCAGAAACGCTGTCCGGCATTGCCCGAAAGCTGGGCCGAGAGATCGAGATTTTCGCCGGCGCTGCGCTGAACCGCCGCCCCGGGCGCCACCGTGCGACGGTTGCGATAGAGGCCCGCGCCGACCGACAGGTTGAGATTGACGTCGTCGAGCGGCTCGGCATGGCCGAACTGAAGCTGGGCACGCTCGCCCGCGCCGATCAGGCTGGTGCGCGCGGTGGTGCCGGGCGGTGCGAGCGCGAGCGTCGCCGGATCGAAACGATCGCCGAAGCGCAGCCCGCCGGTGCGCGCCAGCGTCAGCGCGCCGTTGTCGCGCCGTTCGCCGCGGATCGATGCGAGGCGCAGCGTCGCCTCCTGCGTATCGGCGTCGCCGTGGAGCGTGGCGGCGGCGCGCGCCTCGACCGTTCCCGAGCGGAACTGTTTCCGGAGCACCAGATTGACGACGGGTTCGTTGCCGCCGAAGCCGCGCTGCGCGCCCGCCGCGGGGGGCAGCACCTCGATCCGGTCGATCGCTTCGGGCGGGAGCGCGAGGATGTCGCCGATCCCGCCGAGCCGCCGCCCGTTGACGATCACCGGCGGCGAATCGCGGCCGATCCGCTGGCGCACGCGGGCGAGCACCTCGCCCACCGAATCGGCGCCGAAGGTGGCGACATCGTCGGCGCTGAGCACGTCCTGCGGCGGCGGATCGGCGGGCGTGCGGCGGCCGACGACGACGATCTCGCCGCCCGCGGCATCGGGCGCGGCGCCGACCGACTGGGCGGCGGCGGGCGGCGCGTCGGCGGGGCGAGGATCGGCGGGGGGAACCGGCGTGGGCGCGGGTGCGGGCGGCGTCGACTGCGCCATCGCGGCCGGGGGCACCCCCGTCGCGGCGAGCGCCGCCCCGATCGTCCAAACGCAGCCGCCCATCCCCTCTCCCCCACGCTGTTTCGCGTGTTGCGCGGAGCCCGGCGGTCCCGCGGCGAGGAGTATTGCGAAATCGGCGGATTTACCAAGGCTTATCTTTGCCGGGGCGGGGCGCGCCTTGCCGTGGCGGCGCCCCGTCCGGGCCGATCAGCCTTCGCGGTGGACCGCGAAACCGTTGAACGCCTGGTTCACCGGCATGAGTTCGAGCGTGTTGATGTTGAGGTGCGGCGGCAGCGTCGCGACCCAGAGCAGCGTGTCGGCGATGTCGTCCGCCGTCATCGGGTTGACGCCGGCATAGAGCTGATCCGACGCCGCCTGGCTGCCGGTGCGGACGAGCGTGAACTCGGTCTCGACCATCCCCGGCTCGATCGAGGTGACGCGGACGCCGGTGCCGAGCAGGTCGGCGCGCAGATTGAGGCTGAACTGGCGGACGAACGCCTTGGTCGCGCCATAGGTGTTGCCGCCGGGATAGGGATAGGTGGCGGCGACCGACGACAGGTTGATGATCGCGCCGCGCCGTTCGATCAGCATCGGCAGCAGCCGGTGCGTGATCGAGACCAGCGCGGTGACGTTGGTGTCGATCATCGTCTTCCAGTTTTCGAGGCTGCTCGCCTGGGCCGGCTCGGTGCCGCGCGCGAGGCCGGCATTGTTGATGAGCAGGTCGATCGCCGCGAACGGCGCGGGGAGCGTGGCGAGCGCGGCGTCGCGCGCGGCCTCGTCGCGGATGTCGAAGGCGAGCGTGTGGACGCGCTCACCGGCAAGGCGCGCCAGCCGGTCGGCCCGGCGGCCGGTGGCGACGACGTGCCAGCCGGCATCGGCAAAGGCACGGACGGCGGCTTCGCCGATCCCGGCGGTGGCGCCGGTGATGAGAACGGTGGGCATGGGACGCGGACTCCTTTGCGGATCGGACGGCAGGGCGCCGCACCGCCGCCCCCGAAGCGGGGACGACGGTGCGCGGAACGCCTCAGCCGCGCAGCGTGGCGCCGAGCTTGGCGGCGGCGGCGACGACCTTGTCGGCGACGGCCTTGAGATCGGCGTCGGTGAAGCTTTTTTCACCCGGCTGCAGCGTGACTTCGACCGCGAGGCTCTTCTGCCCCTCGGGCACGCCCGCGCCGGTGAAGACGTCGAACAGCCGGGCATCGACGATCGCGCCCTTGTCCGCGCCCTTGACGATGCGCACCAGGTCGCCCGCCGGCAACGCGGCGGGGACGAGGAACGCGAAGTCGCGCGTCACCGCCTGCAGCGCCGGGGGGGTGAAGGCGGGGCGGGTGAAGCCGGTCGCCTTCTTCGCGGGCAGCGCGTCGAGATAGAGCTCCACCGCCGCGACCGCGCCGTCGAGGTCGAATGCCTTGAGCACCGAAGGGTGGACCATGCCGAAGCCGGCGAGGACGTTCTTCGGCCCGAGGCGCAGCGTCGCCGACTGGCCGGGATGGTAGGCGGCGCCCGCCTCGCCCATCACCTGGAGATTGGCGACCGGGGCGCCCGCGGCCTCGAGCAGCGCCAGCGCCTCGGCCTTGGCGTCGAACGCGGTGAAGGGCTGGGCCTTGCCGGCCTGCCAGCCGCGCGGGGCCTTGAAGCCCGCGAGCACGACGCCGAGGGTCAGGCGCTCCTTGTCCGCCAGATAGCGACGGCCGACCTCGAACAGGCGGACGCTGGTGGCGCCGCGCTTGAGGTTGCGCTCCGCCGCCGCGAGCAGCCCCGGCAGCAGCGAGGGGCGCATGACCTTCATGTCCTCGCTGATCGGGTTGGCGAGCGTCCAGGCGCCGCCGCCGAACACCGCCGCCTGGGCTTCGGGGAGGAAGCTCCAGGTGATCGCCTCGTGGAGCCCGCGCGCGGCAGCGGTGCGGCGCATCCGGCGCTCGAGCTTCTGCTCGGGCGTGGCGGTGGGGGTCGCGACGCCGGGGGTGCGGGGCAGCGGGACCGACGGCACGTTGTCGATGCCGGCGATGCGGATCACTTCCTCGACGATGTCGGCCGGGCCGTCGACGTCGCGGCGCCAGCTCGGCGCGGTGACGTTCCAGTCGGCGTCGACCGCGAAGCCGAGCCCTTCGAGGATCGCGCGCTGACGGTCCGCCGCGACGGCGAGGCCGCCGAGCGTCTCCGCCAGATTCGGATCATAGCCGACGACCGCGCCGACCCTGGGCGGGGTGCCGCTGCGGGTCACTTCGCTCGGCGTGCCGCCGCACAGCGCCAGCACGAGCCGGGTGGCGATCGCCAGACCCTCGTCGAGGAACGCAGGATCGACGCCGCGCTCGAAGCGGGTGCGCGCATCGCTGGTCAGCAGCAGCTTCTGGCCGGTGCGGGCGATATGCTCGGGGTCGAAATAGGCGCATTCGATCAGCACGTCGGTCGTCTCGTCCGAACAGCCCGAATGCTCGCCGCCCATGATGCCGCCGATGTCGTGGACGGCCGTATCGTCGGCGATCACGGTCATCGAGTCGGTGAGGCTGTAGGTCTTGCCGTTCAGCGCCAGCACGGTCTCGCCGTCCTTCGCCTTGCGCGCGACCAGCCCGCCGGAGAGCTTCGCCATGTCGTAGACGTGGAGCGGACGGCCGAGCCCGAACATCACGAAGTTGGTGATGTCGACCAGCGCCGAGATGGGCTTCTGCCCCACTGCCTTGAGGCGCTGCTGGAGCCAGTCGGGCGACGGCCCGTTCTTCACGCCGCGCACGATCTGGCCGTAAAAGGCCGGGCAGCCTGCGGTATCGTCGGTGCGCACGTCCGGACCCGCGCCCTGCGGCACGATCGCCGGCAGCTCCGCCACCACCGCCTCGAGCGGCTTGAGCGTGCCGAGGCCCGCCGCGGCGAGATCGCGCGCAATGCCGCGCACGCCCATGCAGTCCTGGCGATTGGGCGTGATCGAGACGTCGATGACGGGATCGTCGAGGCCCGCATAGTCCGCAAAGGCCGTGCCGACCGGCGCATCCGCCGGCAGCTCGATGATGCCGTCATGGTCGTCGCCGAGCTCCAGCTCGCGGGTCGAGCACATCATGCCGTTCGATTCGATGCCGCGCACCGCCGCGACCTTGAGCGTCATGCCGTTGGCCGGCACCACCGCGCCGGGGAGCCCCAGCACGCCGACCAGCCCCGCCCGCGCGTTCGGCGCGCCGCAGACGACCTGCAACGGCCCCTCGCCGAAATCGACGCTGAGCACCTGCAGCTTGTCCGCCTGCGGGTGACGCTCGGCGGTGAGCACGCGGGCGACACGGAAGCCCTTCAGCCGTTCGGCGGGGTTCTCGACGCCTTCGACCTCGAGGCCGACATGCGTCAGCGCCTCGAGGATCTCGGTGAGCGACGCCTGGGTGTCCAGATGCTCCTTGAGCCAAGAGAGGGTGAACTTCATGCGCCGACTCCCCCGCTGAGCGTGGGTACGTCGAGCGCCGAGAAGCCGTAATGCCTGAGCCAGCGCAGATCGCCGTCGAAGAAGGCGCGCAAGTCGTCCATCCCATATTTGAGCATCGCCAGCCGGTCGACGCCGGTGCCGAAGGCGAAGCCCTGCCATTCGTTCGGATCGAGCCCGCAGGCCTCGATCACTCGCCGGTGCACCATGCCGCTGCCCAGCACTTCCATCCAGCCGCCGCCGGGCGCGTCGCCGCTGCCGCCGATCACGCGCTTGCCGTCCTTCCAGGTGAAGCCGACATCGACTTCGGCCGAAGGCTCGGTGAAGGGGAAATAGCTGGGGCGCAGGCGCAGCACGATATCGTCGCGCTCGAAGAAGGCCTTGAGGAAGGTCTCCAGCGTCCACTTCAGGTGACCCAGCGTGATGCCCTTGTCGATCACCAGGCCTTCGATCTGGTGGAACATCGGCGTGTGCGTCGCGTCCGAATCCGAACGATAGACGCGGCCCGGCGCGATGATGCGGATCGGGGGCTTCTGGCTCGTCATCGTGCGGATCTGCACCGGCGAGGTATGCGTGCGCAGCACCATCGGCCGCTCATGCTCGCCGGCGATGTAGAAAGTGTCGTGCATCGCGCGCGCCGGATGCGTCTCCGGAATGTTGAGCGCGGTGAAATTGTGCCAGTCGTCCTCGACCTCGGGACCGGAGGCGACGGTGAAGCCCAGATCGGCGAAGATCTCGGCCAGCTCGTCCATCACCTGGGAAACGGGGTGGACCGAGCCGGGCGCGACGCCGTCGACCGGCAGCGTCATGTCGAGCGTCTCGCTGGCGAGGCGCGCGTCGAGCGCGGCCTGTTCGAGCGCCGCCTTGCGCGCGGCCAGCGCCTCGGTCACCGCCTCGCGCAGCCCGTGGATGCGCGGCCCCTGCACCTGGCGCTCGTCGGCGCTCATGCCGCCCAGCGTCTTGAGCAGACCGGTGATCGCCCCCTGCTTGCCGAGCGCCTGAACGCGCACCGCCTCGAGCGCGTCGAGCGCCCCGGCGGCGTCGATCGCGGCGAGAAGATCGCTGCGCAGTTGATCGAGATCGCTACTCACTGTTCCTCCGTCCTTCCCGGCCCCGCGCGGGAAACGATGATGGCCCGCCGGCGCGGCGCGGTTGCGGCCATGCCCCGGCCCGCCGTGATGGCGCGGCGTTCGCCCTGCCCGTACCGGCTGCGCAAGCCCCGGATCAACCCCCCGCTTGGCCGCGGGTGGGACAGGATCAGCCGGTTTCGCCCGGCACGTCCGGCGACGGTTCGGCGCGGCCCTTGAACCCCTGTGCCACGACATACCATTCGACCGAGCCCTTGCGGCTGGCGGGCGGCTTGGCATGCTTCACCGTCGCGAAATTGCGCTTCATTTCGGCGACCAGCGTCGAATCGGCACCGCCCGCGAACACCTTGGCGACGAAATCGCCGCCGGGAACGAGCGTGCGCACCGCGAAATCGAGCGCGGTTTCGACCAGCGCCATCGTGCGCAGCGCATCGGTCTGCGGATGGCCGACCGTGTTCGCCGCCATGTCCGACACGATCAGGTCGGGCGCGCCGCCGAGTGATTCGATCAGCCGGTCGGGCGCGGCATCGTCCATGAAATCCATCTGGAGGATCACCGCACCCTCGATCGGATCGACGGGCAGCAGGTCGATGCCGACCACCGCCGCCTGCGGCAGCCGCCGCCGGACCACCTGCGTCCAGCCGCCGGGCGCGATGCCCAGATCGACGATGCGCTTCTTGCCGCGCAGGAAGCCGAACTTCTCGTCAAGCTCGATCAGCTTGTACGCCGCGCGGCTGCGATAGCCCTCGGCCTTGGCGCGACGCACATAGGGGTCGTTGAGCTGGCGTTCGAGCCAGCGCGTCGATTGTGCGGTGCGCCCGCGCGCGGTCCGCACGCGGACATGGCCGCCCCCGCCGCCGCGGCTCACAGCGTGTTCCCGCTGATGAGGCGGCGCAAAATGCCTTCACGAATACCGCGGTCGGCGATGCCGAGCCGTTCGGCGGGCCAAAGATCCAAGATCGTCTCCAGAATTGCGCAGCCCGCCACCACCAGATCGGCGCGTTCCGAACCGATACAGGGCACCTGGCTGCGTTCGGCCATGCTGAGCCCGGACAGCCGCTGGCTGACCGCGCGCATGGCGGCGGTGGGAATGATGAGGCCGTCGATCGCCGAACGGTCATAGGCCGGCAGGCCGAGATGGACGCTGGCAAGCGTGGTGACGGTGCCGCTGGTGCCGAGCAGCCGCGGCGTTCCCCGCGGCGGCCGCAGCCGCGCGGCAAAGGGTGCGAAGCTGGCGGCGACGCGCGCGCGCATTTCGGCATAGATCGCCGCGCCGCGTTCGGCGCCGTCGGCAAGCCCCACCGCCTCGGTAAGCGACACCACGCCCCAGGGCGCGCTGTGCCAGTCGAGCACGCGCGGCACCGGCGACCGCGAATCGATCAGGACCAGTTCGGTCGAGCCGCCGCCGATGTCGAACACGAGCGCCGGGCCGTCGCCGGGTTCGAGCAGCGCGTGGCAGCCGAGCACCGCCAGCCGCGCCTCTTCCTCGGCGCTGATGATGTCGAGCGCGATGCCGGTTTCGCGATAGACGCGCTGGATGAACTCCGGCCCGTTCGCCGCCTGTCGGCACGCCTCGGTCGCGACCGAGCGGGCGAGCGCGACATGGCGGCGCCTGAGCTTGTCGGCGCAGACGCGCAGCGCGGCGATCGTGCGTTCGATCGCGGCATCGGACAGGCGGCCGGTGGTGGCGAGCCCCTCTCCCAGCCGGACGATGCGCGAAAAGGCGTCGATGACGGCAAAGCCGCTCCCCTGGGGCCGCGCGATGAGCAGGCGACAATTGTTGGTGCCGAGATCGAGCGCGGCATAGTGCCGCGCCTCGGGCCAGCGCGTCTGCGGCTGGCGTGCCTGGGGCGGTCTGGGAACGGGGCGGGAAGCGCCGTTGTTCCGCCCGCGGGGCATTCTGGCGGAGCCATCCCCCATCGCTACAACTCACTCGATTCGATTGTTCTATCTATATCCGCCACAAAGGTTTGAACGCCTTCGCCCGGTGCTTGGTCGCGAGGCTAGCGCAGCCCCGCCGACAGGGCAAGGCACAGGCATCAAATCCCCCGTTGACAGACCCGACCGGGCCGCCTATCTGGCGCGCCTCCGATGCCCCGTCGTCTAAAGGTAAGACTACGGACTCTGACTCCGTCAATTGAGGTTCGAATCCTCACGGGGCATCCAGCTTTCCGGTATTATGGCGCAATTGCACCGGACTCCAAGGTGCTGAATCTGCGTTATTTTGTCCGCTATGGGCATCACAAACACTCGGCTGAACCTTGAGAACCAAGTCGCTCGCTACAAGGGCGAACGCGACGCCACTGCCGCACAGGTAGTGAGGATCGAAGCATCGATAGAATCGCTGCCGGCCCCCAAGGATCGTGTCGCGCACCTCGACAGCCTCATCACTGCCGCCGAACGACTTGTCCGGGAGAGCCAGCCCGACTGATCTGCCGACGCCGTTAAGCCGCTTCGGAAGACCGATCGAGATTCCCCTAGTCGCGTCTTGTTCTCGCACGAGCGGAGTGTTTTGACCGCAATATCGCGTATCCAAGTGGTGCTGGACGCATGAAAGGGCATCGGGGATGAGCATCGCTCAAGACATTTTCCGCTTGGCAACGTCCTCGACAGGTAAGGCCGCGATACTATCGACGTTCAGCGCCGGTCTTGGTTGGACCGCAAGTTTCGTCACCGGCTGGTGGAAAAGTCGAGATCGCTATCGCGCTTATGTCACATGGCAGACTGGAGAGACCATGTATGGCCCGCAAGAAATGCCGGTCATCATGATTCAGAGTATCCATTCGCTGCCGATCAACGTGACACGTGTTAGGATACGTAACGGCTTCCGATGGAGAACCAAAGCGTGGGCCTTCGACAGCGAGGACCCCGACTACCCGGACCTGCCTCGCGTGATAGAGCCTATGAAGCAAACTACCTTTTGGCTTAACGCGGACGCGCTCAACAATGCTGCCGAGCAGAGCCGCATACTGAACTGGTTGTGCGTTCCACGGGTGTACGTTGGTGTTGAAACTATGGGGCGAGGAGAACGGCTGTTCGTGGCCGAGGGAGGTCTTAAATGGGACGCCCGCCGGGATCGGTATCGCCGATGATTTCGGTCTTTCCAGAGAATGCCCGCGACCTGCTTGAGCCCTGCACGAAAGGGCTTCTTGGACGAATGCTGCGGAACCGGGGCTACAAGCTGGAGATCACACACTACAAGAAGGACAAGGGCCTATCTCGCGTCTACATGTATGATCCATGGCGGACCCCGCGCTCGTCCAAATCGGCACCTTCGAGAAGGGTGAGACGCACGATTGGGCTTCGATGTATGACGAAGCCACGTACCTGCACCTTGAGCGTAAGCGCGATGGGACCCGCTACGGCAAGTAGCCTACGTGCAACTCGACAAATTAGCTATATTCGGCCCGCGCGCGAAGCGGCACGTTGGTGCATTTGCTACCTAATACCGCAGCTTTCCGATATTAGGTAGCAAACGCGCCAAGATTCCCTCGCAAGAATCCGTTGGCGGCTGACGGTCTGCTGACGCATTCTCAGGGAATGATCACTTCATATTTCCTCATGCTATTCGCAGCGTCGGCAAGTCAAAGCGAATGGCGGCCAGTTCCGCCAGAGACCGACACCGCTTGGCTAGGATTTAGCGGTGCCATGCTGTCGATACGATCTGTCGACGATCCTTCGCGAAAGGGCACGGCAAGGCGACGGCTGACGTTAACGCTTCCAAATGGTCGAAAGCGTTCAATGCACTTGCAAGATGGCGGCGGTTACATCGGCAACAATGGGTTCAATCTGTACCATCTCGATCAGGACCAGTTCCTTTTGGTGAGTCGACGCGATTGTGTGCGGATCGATCCTATATGGGGGCAGCTTCAAAGGTGCGAACGATCTGCTGCTTGTGTCGCCAAACGACAGTATTTGGGTCGTTTTGACTGGATGAACGGCTTTGACCCGCCGCGCGGCAACTTTCATTTCGGGTTCCGGTATCTGCCGAGTTATGACGCCATAGAGAATGAAGGCTGCTAACGACGTTGGGTCCTAGGCAACCTGCCGATCACGAATCTACCGCGACCACGAGGTGAATGCGATTGGTGGGGGTCATCAAGCCGCTTCCCCGGGATTCGGCGAATCCGCCCCGCGCTCACGCGGCGCCGGCATCGTCATGCTGATGCGCGATGCGCACGGACGCGCCACGGGACGGCGCCGCATGCTTGATGCAGCGCCGCCCCGTGGCGACCGGAGATCGTGGCCGGGGGTCGGCGGGCCTCAGAAGCCCTTGCGCACCTGAGCCCCCGCCGATGCGGCGCGCTCGCCGCTGGCGCCGCGCAGCCCCAGGTTGAGCGCGAACGCCCAGTCCGAGGGCAGCCGGAGTTCGAGCGCCGGCGAGAGCGCGAACTGGTCGCGCGACCAGCCCTGCTCGCGCAGGCTGTAGGCCGAGAGGCCGGCAACATCGGCATAATCGACGCCCTGGCCGGCATTGCCGTTGAACTCGTGCTGCCATTCGCCGCGCAGCGTGGCGGACAGCAGGCCGATCGACAGCTGCCGGCGATAGGTGGTGCGGAAGCCGAGCACGCCGGTGGTGGAGCGGATATCGCGACGATCGTAGCGCAGATCGTAGATGCCGGCGCCGTGCTCGCGATAGGCGGCGAGCGTGCCGCTCATATATTCCGCCCGCCCGTAGAGCGACCACAGCAGCGGCCCGGCGACGCGCTCGATCCCCGCGGACAAGGCGCCGGTGGTGAAGCTGCCGTCGCGGCGGCTCGTCGCGGTGAGGCCGGTGGTCGCATCGAGACGGCGGACGTCGAAATCGAGCCAGCCGTGCGCGATCATCGCGTCGACGAACAGCCCGGACACCGGCGTGACGCTGCCATAGAGCGCGATCGTCGTCGCATCGCCGGCGACATGCCCCTTGCCGCCCGCAATCCGGCTGCCGTCATGGCCGAAGCCGCCGCCGATGCCGAGCGTGATGCCCCGGGCGACGCGCGCGTCGATGCCGCCGCTCACGCCCGCAGTCGTGGCGGTGATCCGCGAGCGACCGCTGGCCGCGTCGCGCGTGCTGATGTCGATCGACCCTCCGGTCCAGGCGGCAATGGCACCCCCGCAACGATCGGCGGCGGCGCGAGGCCGGCGCGCGGCGTCCCGCCCCGCCGGGTCGGGCCGCTTGGTGCCGCGCAGCGCGGCCAGGTCGGTCGTGTCCTTGCCGTCTGGCTGGTAGGCGCGACCGTCCGAGGCGCTGAGCCGCAGACCGTTGGCCGAGGCCAGGCAGTCGCCATGCAGTCCTTCCGCGCATCGCATGAAGTTCGCGACCTGCGCCCGCGAGAAGCGGCGCGCCGCCTCGGCCTGGGCGCCGTCGATCGCCTGCACCACCGCGTCCGCCGCAGGATCGGGACGGCGGGTGACGTCGACCGTCACCACTGCCGGCGCCGAGGTGCCGAACGCGTTGGTGAGCGTATAGGCGATCCGGATGGCGCCGCCGAAGCGGGCCTTGGGCGTGACCGTCAGGCGGAAGGTCCGTGCATCGGCCGGGCCGCCCGCCACGATCGCCGTGGCGGCCTGGTCCGCGGGCGTGACGCTCACGATCGTCGCGGCGGTGAAGGGGCCGTCGACCGCGCCGGCGGTGAGTTCGACCGAGACCGGCTGGCCGTCGATCGTGCTCGCGCTCTGGGCACGCGCGGTGGGCGCCCGTCCGACCACCTCGATCGCGACCGTGGCCGGTGTCGAGGTGCCGCCCGGGCCGACCGCGACGAACTGGAAGCTGTCGGCGCCCTGGTAATTGGCCTCGGGCGTGTAGACCGCGATGACCTGACCCGGAGCCGATCCGAGTGCCAGCGCCATCGCCAGGACGCCGCCGCCGCCGCGCATCGCCAGCGTGCGCGATATCGCGACGGTGCCATGCCGGGGCTGGGTGACGATGCGGATCTCGTCATACTGGCCGCTGACGAGGCTCGAAAGGTCGATGCCGACATTCTGGCCGGCCGCGGTCCGGGTGTTCGCCGGGACGGTGGCCGAGGTCGAATCCGCGGCGACCGGCGGCTGGGCCTTGATCGTGACCGTGTAGCGCGCCGAGCCGGTGGCGCCGTTCGCGTCGACGACGGTGACGGTGATCGTATCGGTGCCGGCGGTGGTCGGCGTGCCGGTGATCGCGCCGGTCGAGGCGTCGATCGTCAGACCGGCGGGAAGGCCGGCGGCCGTGAAGCGATAGGGCGCCATGCCCCCCGCGACCGTCAGGGTCTGGCTCCAGCCGGTGCCGGCGGTGCCCTCGGGCAGCGCGCCCGGCGCGGGGGTGAAGACCAGCGTCGGCGCGCCGACGGTGATGCTCACCGTGGCAGGCGCGCTCGTGCCCGAGGCGTTGGTCGCGGTGTAGGTGAAGCTGTCGGCGCCCGAATAGCCCGCGGTCGGCGTGTAGCGGTTCCAGCCTTGCGTTCCGAAGCCGATCAAACCCGCCATGAAAATTGCCGATCCCAAAAGAAGCAGCGTATTTCCTAGGCGGCACGGTTAACGAATCCTTCAAGGAGCCGTCCCCGGCTTGTACGGAATATTAGCACTACGTAGCCACGATCCTGAATTGGATCGAATTATTACAAATCGATAGCGTACGCGGCTGAGGAAATCGTACCGATGACGCAACAAACCTTGCACCTGCCGCCCCGATGGGCCCGCAACGACCATGGTCGCTTGCCGAGATTCTTGACGAGGACGCATCTTCGATCGTCAAATCCATGCCGGAGGGGCGGGCATTGCGCACGCCGATAACGGCCGGATCGTCGGCTTCGGTCGGCGCGTCCGTCCCCGCACCGCGCCGTGGATGCGACGGCGCATCGCGCGAGAATGCGAGGCACGAGGTCAGGCTCCAGGCGCCGTCCCAGGCTATCCGGGGCGACCGGATGCGCGGCCCGCAAGCCGCCGCGAAACCACCCCATCTTTGCAGCCGCGCGCGCTTGGGCTAAGGCCGGCATGTTCTGGCGGGGGATGAGGCAGCGCAAATTCGCGCCGCCGCCCCGGTGCTAGGCAAGGCAATCGCCGCGGCGCAAGGGGCCACGCCGCGCTGGATTTTCAGGACATGACGCAGCAGCAACACACCCCCTCTTCCGCCACGGCGCCCACCCATCGCCGCCCGTTCCTGCTCGCTTCGATCCACGATGTCGGACCGCGATCGGAAGCGCAGGTCGACCAGCTCGTCGACCTGTATGCGCGCCACATGGATGCGCCGCGCTATGCGATGCTGGTGGTTCCCGACCATTGGGGCGAGGCGCCGCTGGTGCCCGGGTCGCCCTTTGCCACGCGGCTGCGCGGCTGGGCCGATGCGGGCGTCGAGATGTTCCTGCACGGCTGGTTCCACCGCGACGACAGCGCGCATGCCGGCGCGGCGGAGCGGTTCAAGGCGCGCCACATGACCGCGGGCGAGGGCGAGTTCTTGGGCCTCGATTATGCCACCGCGCACGACCGGATGGCGCGCGGGCGCGCGCTGGTCGAGGACGTGATCGGGCGTCCGGTGACGGGCTTCATCGCGCCCGCCTGGCTTTACGGCGAAGGCGCGCGCGCCGCAGCGCGCGACCTGGGATTCGCGCTGGCCGAGGATCATATGCGCGTGTGGGAACCGGCGAGCGGGCGCATCGTCGCGCGCGGGCCGGTGATCACCTGGGCAAGCCGCAGCCGGTGGCGGATCGCATCGTCGCTGGCGGTCGCCGCCGCTGCGCGCGCGCTGTTGCCGCGGCGGCCGGCGATGCGAATGGCGGTGCATCCCGGCGACACGCGCGTGCCCGCGCTGCTGACCAGCATCGACCGCACGATCGCCGCGCTGTCGCGCGCGGGCGGTTTCGGCCGCTATGCCGACCTGATCGGGGGCGCCGGCTGATGCGCATCCTGGACGTCTGCGCCTTTTTCAGCCCCGAGGGCGGGGGCGTGAAAACCTATGTCCGCCGCAAGATGAAGGCCGGTGCGGCGCGGGGGCACGAGATCATCATCCTGGCGCCCGGCGCGCGCGACGAGATCGTCGAGGAGCGCGACGGCGCGGTGCTGGCGACGATCGCCGCGCCGCTGTTCCCGCTCGACCGGCGCTATCGCTATTTCGACGACGAGCCCCGGCTGCACGCCGCGCTCGACCAATGGCAACCCGACGTGGTCGAGGCGTCATCGCCCTGGGGCAGCGCGTCGATGGTCGCGCGCTGGCCCGGACCGGCGCGCAAGTCGCTGGTGATGCACGCCGACCCGCTTGCCGCCTATGCCTATCGCTGGTTCGGCAGCTTTGCCTCGCAACAGGCGATCGACTGGGGCTTCGCGCCCTTCTGGCAGCATCTGCGCAAGCTCGACGAGGGTTTCGACCTGGTGGTGACCGCGGGCCAGGACCTGACCCGGCGGCTGATCGAGGGCGGGCTGGAAAAGGTGGTGACGGTGCCGATGGGCGTCGAGCCGGGCATTTTTTCCCCCGACTATCGCGACGACGCGCTGCGCGCGCAGCTGCTCCAGCATTGCGACCTGGGGCCGGAGGCGACGCTGCTCATCGGGCTGGGGCGGCTGGGCGCCGAGAAACGCTGGCCGATGGTCATCCGCGCGTTCGAAGGCGCGGCGACGGCACGCCCGGTGGGGCTGGTGCTGTTCGGCAACGGGCCGCAGCACGAGCGCGTGCGGCGCGCGATCGGGTATAACCCGCACGCCAACCTGTTCGCCCCGATCAAGGACCGCGTGCGGCTGGCGCAGGTGCTCGCCAGCGCCGACGCGCTGATCCACGGGTGCGAGGCGGAGACCTTCTGCATGGTCGCGGCCGAGGCGCGCGCGAGCGGGCTGCCGCTGATCGTCCCCGATCGCGGCGGCGCATCGGACCAGTTCGTGCCGGGACGCGGCGCCATCTATCTGTCGGGCGACCAGGGCGACCTGCGGGACAAGATCGTCGATTTCGTCGCGGACGATCCCGCCGCGCATCGTGCACGCGCCACCGCCGATGCGGGGCAGGTGCGCACGATGGACGAGCATTTCCAGGAACTGTTCGACATCTACGCCAAGCAGCTCGTCCGGCGCGCCGCCTGACGGGCGGACGGCGCGCCGGGTACGCGCGGGCGATCAGCCAGTGGCCGCCGGCTGCGGCGCCGCCGCATCGGCCGCGCCACGGCGCGCGTGGCGGCCATAGACGCGTTCGAACAACGGGCTGGCCATCACCGTCGTGACCACCGCCATCAGCACCAGCATCGCGAACAGCCCGGGGCCGATGATGCCCTTTTGCAGCCCGATATTGACGATGATGAGCTCCATCAGCCCGCGCGCATTCATCAGCGCGCCGATGCCGAGCGCGGTGCGGTTGTCCTCCCCCGCAATCCGCGCGGCGAGCCAGCACGCACCGAACTTGGCAAGCACCGACCCGGCGAGCACCACGAGCGCGATCGCCAGCAGCCCGGGCGCGGTCATCAGGTCCATCCGCGTGTTGAGCCCCGAATAGGTAAAGAAGATGGGGAGCAGCAGCACGGTCGCGATTGGTTCGACCTGACGCTGAAGCGCCGCCGAGAAGCGCCCGCGCGGCATCACCACGCCGAGGATGAAGCCGCCGAAGATCGCATGGATGCCGATCGCGTCCATCAGGAAGGCCGACAGGCAGAAGGCGGCGAGCGTCAGCCCGAGCACCCCGCCGCCCATCGTCCCGTCGGCGCCGATCGCGCGGCCCAGCGGCGCGAACAGCCGCGGACCGAACAGCAGGATGAACGCGGCATAGGCGATCCCCCCGCCGATCGCGAGCAGCGCCACGCCCGCGCCGGCGCCGAAGGTGGCGAGCACGACCGCGAGCAGGCACCACGACACCGCATCGTCGAACGCCCCCGCGGTGAGCGCGAGCGCGCCGAGCCGCGTTCCCGCCAGCCCGCGCTCGGCGATGATCCGCGCCAGCATGGGGAAGGCGGTGAGCGCAATGCACGCACTGAGGAACAGCGTGGCGTTGAAACGCGAGATGCCCGCCGCGAACAGCCCCGGCGTCGCCACCAGCCACGGCGCGAGCACGATCGCGACGATCACCGGCACGCCGATCCCCGCCGCCGAGACGCCCACGGCGCTGCGCGCGCGCTCGCGGAAATGCGCGGGATCGAGCGCGTTGCCGACGAGAAACATGTACAGCCCGACGCCGAGCTGGGCCGCGGCATAGAGCAGCGGGCGGAGTTCGTTCGGAAAGACCAGCGCCTGGACCTGCGGCGCGACCATGCCGAACAGCGACGGGCCGAGCAGCACGCCGGCGATCATCTCGCCCACCACCTGCGGCTGGCCGAACCAGCGCCGTGCGATCCATCCCACGAGGCGGCTGGCGAGCAGGATGACGGCCAGCGCGAGGAAGAAGTGGACGCTGTAGTCCGCCGGCGCAAAGGTGCGCGCGCCGCCCGGCCCCGGCGGGCCATGCGCCACGAACGCATCGGCAAAGGCGCGCAGCGCGTCGTGAACCAGCGTTTCAGCCATCATTTCCCCCAACGATCTCTTGCGATGCCGGCCACTTCGGGGCGGTCATCGACGCCGCGTGTTGGCACGCCGCGCGATGCCTGGGAAGCCGGCAGGCGATCAGCCGGGCGGGATCCGGCGACGCCGCGGCTGGAGCGAGCCGAAATTGAGCCGGCGCGTGACGTTGTAGTCGAGCACCGCCATCACGAAATAGGCACCGAACTGGAACAGCCGCGTCCACCATCCCGACCGCGCGCGATGCAGTTCGGGCGTGATCCGTTCCGATCGCGCCGCCTCGCCGTCGACAAAGGCGCGGACATGCGCGGCAAAGGCGGGATCGTCGATCCGCAGCATCAGTTCGAGGTTGAGGAACATCGAACGGATGTCGAAATTGGCCGAGCCGATATGGACGACATCGTCGATCACGAAGAGCTTGGTGTGGAGCTTGGTCGGCAGATATTCGTAGATCTCGACGCCCTTGCGCAGCAGCCCCGCATAGGTGAAGCGCGCCGCCCAGACCGCGGCGCCGTGATCGAGCTTCGACGGCAGCACCAGCCGCACGCGGCCGCGCTGTCCCACCTTGTCGAGCCGGCGCAGCATCGCCGGGCTGGGCGCGAAATAGGCGGCCATCAGGTCGATCCGCCGCGCGTGCTGCATGTCGTGCTTGACCACGCGCGCCCAGGGCGAGAGCCGCCGCATCGGCCCGCCGAGCAGCCAGCGCGCCCGCCCGGCGGGCTCGCTCCAGTTGCGCAGCGTGCGGGCGAGCGCGCGCATCGGTGCGCGCGGCTGTTGCGCCCAGGCGGCGAGCGCGTCGAAATAGCCGACGAGCCGCTCGGCCGCCGGCCCTTCGACGAGCAGCCCCATGTCGCGCCACGCGCCCTCCTCGATCGTGCCGAAATAGTCGCTTTCGATGTTGAAGCCGCCGATGATGACGCGCGCCTCGTCGGCGAGCGCGAGCTTCTGGTGGTTGCGGAACAGATAACGCCGGCCGAGCCGCGGCACGAAGCGGCACATCTCGACCCCCGCCTCGGTCAGCGGCGCAAAGAAGCCGCGCTGCGCCGCGCCCTCGCTGCCCAGTCCGTCGACGATCAGATGGACGCGCACGCCGCGCGCCGCCGCGGCGATCAGCGCGTCGCGAACCGCGCGCCCGGCGGCGTCGTCGACATAGATGTAATAGAGGACGCGCAGGCTGTGCCGCGCCCCGTCGATGAGCGCGAGCAGCGCGGTCATGCGCGCCGGCCCCTCGGTCAGCAGCGTCAGCCGGTTGCCGTCGACCAGGTAGGGGGAGCCAGCGGCGTCCATCGCCGCACCATGGCCGGGCGCCGCGGCGGCGGCAAGCGGATCGGCGTCGGGCGCGAACGGCGCGGGCGAGGACCGGCGAATGGCAGCTTCCTTCCACGGCAAGAACGGACGGCGTGGCATCAATCGCCGAGCGCGCCCGAAGTTCAGCGACGGGCGGGCGCGGCGGTTTCCTTGACAAACCGCGCCCCCGCGCCTATTTCGCCGCCTTTCCCGGACACCCTTATTCCAAGGAAGCGTAGATGGCGCGCGTCACTGTCGAGGATTGCGTCGACAAGGTCCCCAACCGTTTCGACCTGGTGCTGTTCGCAGCGCAGCGGGCGCGGCAGATCTCGGGCGGCGCCGAACTGACGCTCGACCGCGACCGCGACAAGAACCCCGTCGTCGCGCTGCGCGAGATCGCCGAAGAGACGGTTTCGCCCAAGCAGCTCGAGGAAGCGGTGGTGACGAGCCTGCAGCGCGTCCAGATCGACGACGAGGAAGCCCCCGACGAGCTGGGCTCGCTGGCGGCGTCGGCAGAGGCGCTGCGGCTGACCGCGGCGGCCCCGCCCCGCAACCAGAATCTGGGCGCCGACTACGACGGCTGAGCCCGGGTCGACGACAAGCAGAACACCGCGAACGGCCCCGAAGCGATTCGGGGCCGTTCGTGTATCCGCCGCCGATGGCGCCCGATGCCCCCTCCCAATCGGGTGACGATCAGCGCCGATCGCGCGCGAAAGGCGCCGTTGCGCGCCACGCAGGGGCAGAAAGCCAGCAAAAAGGGCGCCGGAACCCGCGGTTCCAGCGCCCTTCCTGACTATCGGTCGTGTCCCGGTGCCTGGGGATCAGGCAGCCTGGGGCAGCGCCGCCTTCGCCTGTGCGACGATCGCGGAGAAAGCCTCCGCCTCGTGCATCGCGATGTCGGCCAGCACCTTGCGATCGAGTTCGACGCCCGCGAGCTTCAGCCCGTGCATGAACTGCGAATAGGTGAGGCCTTCGGCGCGGACGCCCGCGTTGATGCGCTGAATCCACAGCGCGCGGAACGAACGCTTCTTAACCTTGCGGTCGCGATAGGCATACTGGCCGGCCTTTTCGACGGCCTGACGCGCGATGCGGATCGTGTTCTTGCGACGGCCATAATAGCCCTTCGCCTGATCCAGAATCCGCTTGTGCTTCGCCTTGGTGGTCGTACCACGCTTCACTCGTGCCATTTTTCAGGACTCCCTTACTTCAGGCCGTAGGGCGCCCACGCCTTGACGTGAGCCACGTCGGCGTCGGCCAGCACGCTGGTGCCGCGGTTGGTACGGATATACTTCGCGTTGTGCGAAATCAGGCGGTGGCGCTTGCCGGCGACTCCATGCTTCACCTTGCCAGTGGCGGTGAACTTGAAGCGCTTCTTCACGCCGCTCTTCGTCTTGAGCTTGGGCATTTTCGTCTCCTTATGTTCGACGATTGCGGACAGCCGCGGCAGCCCTTGTGGCCGGACGGTCCCTCGATCGCGGAAAGCGGGGCGCATAGCGGAACCCCGGGGGCAATGCAACCGCCGCGGGCGCATGGCGACGGAACCGCGTGCGCCCCCAGCCTTTTTTGTCCCCATGGCCGCGCCCGACGCCCCGCCCGCCCCCGCTTCGCCCGCGCCGCGCGGCCACGAGTCGCGGCGGGCGATGCGCACCCCGGTCGCCGCGGCGATCGCCGTCGCGGCGACGCTCGCCGGACTGGTCGTGCTGGCCTGGGCGATCCTGTTCGTCACGCGCGGCCGCTTTCTGAAACACCCGTTCGAGCGAATCGCCAGCGCGCAGGCCAAGCGCCCGGTGCGCGTCGCGGGGGACTTCCAGCTCTATTTCGCGCCGTTCGACCTGCGCTTCGTCGCCGAGGGGCTGACGATCGCCAATCCCGACTGGGCCGGCCCCCGCCCCTTCCTCGCCGCGCGGCGAATCGACAGCCGCATCGCGAGCTGGTCGCTGCTGTTCGGGCGGCGGCGGATCAACTGGCTGGCGCTCGACGGCGCCGCGGTCGACCTGCGCTGGGACGCGGCGGGCCGGCGCAACAGCTGGACCTTCGGCGACGGCGGCGGCAAGCCGCTGGAGCTGCCGCTGATCCACCGCGCGCTCGTGGCGGGCACGATGCTGCAATATCGCGATCCGCGCGCGCGGATCGACGCGCAGGTCCGGCTGCACAATATCGAGGCGCGCGACACGCGCTTTGCCAGCGCGGTGGGATTCGACGGGCGCGGGACGATGCGCGGCGCGCCGTTCCGGCTGACGGGCGCGCTGCGCAGCCCCGACGCGACGCTGCGCGGCGGCCGCAACGCGCTGACGCTGCACGTCGAGGCGGTGGGCAGCACCGCCGACATCGCGGGGACGCTGCCCGGCGCGACCGAGATCGACGGCGCGATGCTGCGCATCGACCTGCGCGGGCGCAACCTGGCCGACGTCTTTGCGCTGGCCGGGATCGCGGTGCCCGACACGCGCCGCTATCGCCTGCAGTCGGCGGTCGAGCACCGGGCCGCGCAATGGCATTTCCGCGACCTGCGCGGCCGGTTCGGCGACAGCGACCTGGCGGGGACGCTCGACATCGCCGCGACGCGGCCGCGGCTGAAGCTGACCGCCGACCTCAACACGCGGCGGCTCGACATCCTCGATGCCGGGCCGTTCATCGGCTATGACCCGCAGCGGCTCGATGCCGAGGGCGCCAGGGGCGCGGTGCGGCGCGAGGGCGGCACCCCGCGCGTGCTGCCCGATGCGCGCCTGCGGATCGACGCGCTCGACAATTTCGACGCCGAGGTCCGCTGGAAGGTCGCGACCGTGCGCGCCGAGGCGTTGCCGATCGCGAACGTCACGCTGGGGCTGACGCTCGACCACCGGCTGTTGCGGCTCGACCCGCTCGACCTCACCGTCGCGCGCGGCGCCATCCGCTCGCAGATCGAGATCGATGCGCGCCAGCGCCCGGTACGCACGCGCTATGACATCCGCCTGTCGCCGACGCCGATGGGCGTGCTGCTCGCCGGGCTGGGCGTCGCCGAGGCGGGGACGACGGGAACGCTGAAGGCGCGCGCGCTGCTGACCGGACGCGGCGACAGCGTCCACGAATCGCTGGCCCATGCCGACGGACGGATCGCGGTGATCCTGCCCAAGGGCAGCTTCTGGACGCGCAACATCCAGCTTTCCGAGCTCGACCTCGGCGTGTTCGCGCAGAAGATGTTCGAGAAGAAGCTGACCGAGCCGGTGCAGATCAATTGCGGGCTGGTCGCCTTTTCGGTGCGCGACGGGATCGCGGCGGCCGACCCGATCCTGATCGACACGCAGAAGAACGTGATGCTGGGCCGCGGCGGCTTCAGTTTCCGCAACGAGAGCCTCGACCTTGCCTTTCGCGCCGACGGCAAGACGTTCAGCCTGTTTTCGGCGCAGTCGCCGGTAGGGATCGGCGGCCAGTTCGCGGCGCCGCGGCTGAACGTGCTGAGCCCCGAGCTGGTGGCGCGCGCGGGCGCCGGACTGGGGCTGGGGCTGGGGCTGGCGGCGAGCCCGGTGGCGGGCATGCTCGCCTTTGTCGATTTCGGCGACGCCAAGGCGGCCGATTGCGGCCCGGTGCTGGCGGGCGCCACCGCGCGCGGCCAGCGCGACACCAAGGGGCGACCGCGCGACGATGTCGGCCGCGGCACCCCCGCCAAGTCCGAAAGCGGGCAGGACGGCGCCGAGACACGCCGCGCCCAGCGCCACCGGTTCCTGGGGCTGTTCTAGACCCGCCCCGGACCCGCGGATCGTCCCGCCCGGCGCCGCGCGGCGCCGGACGGACGGAACGGCGCGATCAGTGCCCGCCGCGGCAGGCGAGCAGCTCGAGAATCTCGTCGATGCGCGCCGGATCGCCCGCGGCAATCACCTCGCCCGTGCTCGCGGCGGTGAGCGGATCGCCGTTCCAGTCGCACATGCGGCCGCCCGCGCCCTCGACCACCGGCACCAGCGCGGCGAAGTCGTGCAGCTTGAGCCCCGCCTCGACCACGATGTCGAGCCAGCCGCTGGCGACACAGGCATAGTTGTAGCAGTCGCCGCCGAGCACGGTGCTCATCACCGCGGCGTCGAGATGTTCGAAGGCGTGAAGCTGATCGTCGGCGAACAGCGCGGGCGAGGTGGTGCCGAGCACGGCCGAGCGCAGGTCGCGGCACGCGCGCGTCGCCGCGGGCTTGCCGTTGAACAGCGTCGGGCGCCCCGCGACGCCGATCCAGCGTTCGCGCGTGATCGGCTGATCGATCACGCCGAGCACCGGCCAGCCGTCGACGACGAGCGCGATCAGCGTGCCGAAGATCGGCCGCCCGGCGATGAAGGCGCGCGTGCCGTCGATCGGATCGAGCACCCATTGGCGCCCGCTTGTCCCCTCGCGCACGCCGAACTCCTCGCCATGGATCGCATCCTTGGGACATTCGGCGACGAGCAGGCGGCGCATCGCCTCCTCGGCCGCGCGATCGGCGAGCGTGACGGGCGAATCGTCGGACTTTGCCTCGACCCCGTGCTGTCCGCGGAAATAGGGTCGGATCGCGGCGCCCGCGGCGTCGGCGAGGCGCTGCGCCAGCGCAATGTCGGTTTCGGATACGGCCATGCCCGTCGCCTAGCCCGGCGGCGCGCGCTTCGCCAGCCGCGTTTTTTTCTCGCCATCGTCATAAAGCCCTGTCAACGCATGGGCGATGCGCCGCCTTGTCCTTTCGTCGCCCTGGCTTGCCGTCACCGCCATCGCCGCGCCCGCGGCGGCGCAGGTGCGCGCCGTGCCCGCGCAGCCCGCGTCCGAACAGGCCGCGCTGCGCGGCGTCGAGGTGTTCCTGGTCAACGAGGGGAGCACGCCCGCGAGCGAGCCCGGCCCGCGCGAGATCGAGGTGACCGCCGCCGACGGCACGCGGCTGAAGCTCGAGCGCGCGCCGGGGCCGGTGCCGGTGATCGCCCCCGGCGGCTTTGCCAAGGCGCGGTACGTGCCGGTGAGCCTGGTCCGCATGGTCCCCCCCGCCGACGCACACCCGCCCGCGCCGATCCCGCCCGGCGAGGTGCGCGTCGCGGACGACCGCGGATCGGCGTCGGGCTTTCTCGACCGCTTCGCACCGCACGAGCCCGTCTATGCCGCCGCCGGCGCGGGCACGGCGGGCGCCAAGCTGCAGTTCAGCTTTGCCTTCCGTCCCTTTGCCGAGGACGCGCCGCTGAAGCTCGGCGCGTTGCGCGTCGCCTATACGCAGACGATGTTCTGGGCGATCGACCGGCCGTCGGCGCCGTTCGTCGCGACGATCTATAGCCCCGAAGTCTATGCGCAGAGCGCGCTCGACGACACGGCGACGGTCGCGCTCGGCTATCGCCACGATTCGAACGGCGGCGACCCGGAACATTCGGTCGACCTCAACCGGCTGTTCATCCGGCTGGGCAAGCGGTTCGACCTGGGCGACGACTGGCAGCTCGACCTGGTGCCGCAGGCATGGGTCAACGTCGCGACCGTCGCGGCGGCGCGCGACGTCGTCGATTATTACGGCCAGGCCGGGCTGGGGCTGGCGATCGGCCGGCGCGACGGGCTGAAGCTGGCGCTCAACGCGCGCGGCAATTTCCGCACGCGCCGGGCAAGCGCCGAGGCGTTCGTCTCCTATCCGCTCGCGCGGATCGGCGGCGCCGGATTCTACCTCTTTGGACAGGTCTTCACCGGCTATGGTGAAGCGCTAGAGGATTATCGACGCAACCAGACGCGCGCGCGGTTGGGCATCGCACTGACGCGGTGAGCGGCGCGCCGACGAGACGACCACGAGGAGGGATGACCATGCGGATCAAGTCGCTTTTCGCCACCATCGCGCTGCCGATCGCCGCGCTGGGCCTTGCCGCGCCGGGGATCGCCGCGCTGGCGCCGGGGACCAGCGCCCCGCTGTTCACCGCGCCGGGCGCCGTCGCGGGCAAGCCGATGACGGTCGACCTGAAGGCCGCGCTGCGCAAGGGGCCGGTGGTGCTGTATTTCTTCCCCGCCGCCTTCACCCCCGGCTGCAACGCCGAGGCGCACGCCTTTGCCGAGGCGCTGCCCGAGTTCCGCAAGGCCGGGGCGAGCGTGATCGGGATGACCGCGGGCAATGTCGACCAGCTCGCGCGCTTTTCGAGCGAGCAATGCGCGGGCAAGTTCGCGGTGGCGGCGGCAAGCCCGACGATCGCGCGCGGCTATGACGTGCTGCGCCGCGCCGCCGACGGCAGCGTGGGGACAATGACGACGCGCACCAGCTTCGTGATCGCGCCCAGCGGCAAGATCCTGTTCGTGCACGACAATGCGAGTCCCGCCGACCATATCCGGCTGACGCTGGAAGCGGTGCGCAAGTATCGCGCGGCGAAAAAGGGATAGATCAAACTGGTTTAGTCCACGCTCACGCAAAATTAGCAGTTTGCGTGCAGCTTCGGCCCCCAGAAAACGGTCATGACGAAGTCTCACGGATTCGTCATGGCCGTGCATTGGGACCGATTGGGGGCTGGAAAGGCATATGGCCGGCGCGAAGGTGTTACGGTTCACGGGAAGCGGCGGCTTCTCGCAAAGCCTGTACGAACGCATCGGAAACTTCCTGTTCGACCAACGGCTTGCCGCGACTCCTGCAAACTATGCCTTTGCCTATCACCTGCTCGCCGACCCCGACGGGCCGCTGGCGCGCGCGGTCGATGCGCTGACCGAAGGCGGCGTGCGGCTGACCCAGCGCGACGTCGAATCGCTGGGCGTCGAGCTCCACCCCGAACCCGCCAAGCAGCCCGAGTCGGACGGCGGCCGCGCGCAGCGGGCCGAAGGGCTGATGGCGCGCACCCAGATGCAGGTCGAGGGATTCCAGGACATGGTGTCGGCGATGCGCGCCGAGACCGCCGATTTCGGCCGCAACCTGGCGGCGAGCGCCGAGGCGATCACGCGCAACGTCGATGCCGGCATTTACGAGACGCTCAACATCGACGAGGTCGCGCGGATCACCGGCGCGATGCTGCGGCGCGTGCGCACCGCCGAGGCGCGGCTGGAAGTCGTGACGCGCGAGGCGAGCGAACTGCGCCTAAAGCTGGAGGAAGCGCGCGACAATGCGCGACGCGACCCGTTGACCGACCTGCCCAACCGTCGCGCGTTCGAGGAAGCCTATGCCGCGCAGTCGGCGGCGGGCGCGGCGATCTGTATCGCGGTGTGCGACGTCGACCATTTCAAGTCGGTCAACGACCGGTTCGGCCACGCCGTCGGCGACCGCGTGCTCAAGGCGATCGGCGAGGTGCTGAGCCAGTCGTGCACCGGGCATCTGGTCGCGCGCTATGGCGGCGAGGAGTTCGCGGTGCTGTTCACCGGGCTTTCGGTCGACGAGGCGCGCGACACGCTCGACGTCGCGCGCAGCCGCGTCGCGGCCAAACGCTATCGGCTGCGCGACACCGACGCGCCGCTGGGCGAGATCACCTTTTCGGCGGGGCTGACGCCGGCGCGCGAAAACGAGGCCTATGGCACCGCCTTTGCGCGCGCGGACAAGCTGCTCTATCGCGCCAAGTCGGCGGGGCGGAACCGGCTTCAGTCGGAATAAATACCGCTATTCGGCGTTTTTCGCCATTATCGAATGGCGGAATTTGCGATTCCTTCCCGCGCCGGAAATACGAATCCTTGAAAATCAGCATGTTATAAAACTGGCACGAGGAATGCAAATCACTGGGTATCGACCGGATCGGCCGGTCGCGAAAATGCCCAAGGAGATTTGCCATGACCCGCATCGGTTCGTTCCAGCACAGCCTCGCTTTCGTCGGCGCGACGGTGATGACGCTTGCGATCCTCGCCTATTCGACGGCGATGCCCTTTGCCTGATCGCGGGCGGCGCAGCAATCCGCATCCCCCGAGCAATACCCGCACGGCGCCGCGCGCCGACCTGCCCTCCCGGCGCCGGCGGCAGCCCTGTCCCCGGGTCGTCCATCGAATCCCCGCGCGGGCCTGCCGCGATCCCGGCAGGCCCCGCCGCACCGACCAACCGCCTGTCGTGAAACGACATTTCCACTTTGTGACAGTTTTTCCCAAGGTTTACGCCGCGCCCATCAAACTCTTCCTATGAAGAGATAAGGCGACTGCCCGATCGCGCGGGGAAGCGATCGGATGCGTCACAGCCGCCGGGTTTCGTCCGCGTAAAAACCCCACGACACAAAGGGAAGTCCGACCGAAACCAGCATCGCCAAGTCCCCGTCCGCGATCCGCCCGTCACCGGGCATCCCCATTCCCAGCGTCCGACACGACCCCGTGCCGCATGATCCGCGTGATCGTGCGGGCGAGCGCCGTCACGCGGGCGCGGACAGGATCCCCCGCCGGCCCCTGGCCGGAACCTTCCTGCCGGGTCCGCCGGCAGCTTCACGACAGGAACCAAGAGACTTGAAAACCCAATCGACCCCGTTCCGCCGGACTGCATGGCGCCGCCGTGCGGTCCTGATGCTCAGCTCGGCGATCGTCAGCAGCGCCGGCCTGGCCGCGGCGCCCGCGATGGCCGACGTCGCGCCGCAGCCGATCGCGCCGCCGATGGCGCCGCCCGCGCCGATCGTCCTGACCCCGAGCTCGCAGCCGGGCTCGCCGGACTATGCCGCCGGCACGTCGGTGACGGTGACGGGCGGACTGGTCTCGTTCGGCGGTGATTCGACGCGCGACATGACGATCGGCACGACGATCATCGGCGACGGCGGCATCCAGAAGGACGGCACGAAGTCGATGCTGCTGAGCGCGCCCCAGAGCTATCAGGGCGGCACGGTGATCAACGGCGGCGAAGTGGTCGCGGGCGTGACGGGCGCGCTGCCCACCGGCGGGGCCGTGACGGTCAACACCGGCGGCACGCTGAAGCTGCAGACCGACCAGACGATCGGCGCGCTGTCCGGCAACGGCACGGTCCGGGTCGGCAATTCGCGCCTGACCGTCGGCGCCGACGGCAGCTCGAGCGAGTTCGCGGGCTCGATCCGCAGCGACGACATCCGTTACATGGGTTCGTGGAAGGTCTCGGACGGCCCGAACTATTTCACAGCGCCGCCGACCTATTCGGGCGTCGCGGCTGCGGCATTTCTGTTCGGCGGCAATGCGTCGAACTACATGATTTCGACCGTTTCCGACCAGGTCGCCGACATCAACCACAAGGCGTGGGTCGACGTCTATGGCTTGCCCACCGAGGAAGTGGCCGACGATTACTTCGTCGATACCGAGGGCCCCGGCTATGATACCGTCGGCGACACCTCTGCCTATATCAAGGACCACAGCAGCAACCAGATCAACTATGCGTTCGCCTATGAGGTCCTCAACGGCGGGCTGGCCAAGGTCGGCGCGGGCACGCTGACGCTTTCGGGCACCAACACCTATCTCGGCGTCACCGAGGTGATCGAGGGTACGCTCGCCGTTCGCGGCGGCGCGGCGATTTCGGACCAGTCGACGGTCGCGGTTTCGAGCGGTGCGACCTTCCATGTGATCGACGCCGAGACGATCGGCGGCCTGTCGGGCGAGGGCGCGGTCGTCATCGACCATGACCTGACCGTCAACACGGTGCCGCAGGTGGACCGGCGCGCCGAGACGAACGTGTTCAACGGCGCGATCTCGGGCGCGGGCGGGCTGATCAAGACGGGCGACGATTCGCTGCGCCTGGGCGGCACCAACACCTATACCGGCGGCACGCGCGTCGAGGGCGGCACGCTGATCGTCACCGCGCCGGGCGCGCTGACGCACGGCGGTGCGGTCGCGGTCAACGGCACCGGCACGCTGAAGCTCGAGGCCGACCAGACGATCGGCGGGCTGACCGGCAACGGCGCGATCAACCTGGGCAATTCGCGCCTGACCGTCGGCGCCGACGGCAGCTCGACCACCTTTGCCGGCTCGATCGGTTCGAAGGCGTTCGGCTTTGTCGGTTCGTGGAAGGTCTCGGACGGTCCGGCCTGGAGTTCGCATCCGGCCGTGCTTTCGGGCGTCGAGACGGCGGCACTGCTGTTCGGCGGCAATCCCGGCGACTATATGATCTCGACGGTTTCGGACCGGATCGAAGACATCAACCACCTGACCTGGGTGGACGGCTATGCCGCGCATAACCTGGCCCCCGTCGCCGAGACGGCGAAGTCGGACGCGGGCGCGCCCGGCTATGGCGGCCCGGGCGACTTTTCGGCCTATGTGAACGACGGCAGCCGCAAGACCAACTATGCCTTTGGCGACACGATCGGCACGGGCGGGCTGACCAAGGTCGGTGCGGGCACGCTGACGCTCACCGGCGTCAACACCTATATCGGCACGACCGAAGTGGCCGAGGGCACGCTGGCCGTCGCCGGCGGCCAGGCGATTTCGGACAAGTCGCAGGTACTCGTCGCCAAGGGCGCGACCTTCCACGTGATCGAAGCCGAGGCGATCGGCGGGCTGAACGGCGAGGGCACGGCGCAGATCGACCAGAACCTGACGATCAACGCCGCGGCCGACAGCGCCTTTGCCGGCACGATCACCGGCGCGGGCGGGCTGATCAAGACCGGCTCGGGCACGCTGTCGCTGACGGGCACCAACGACTATCGCGGCAACACGCTGATCGCGGCGGGCATCCTGCGCGGCAACGCGGCGTCGATCGCGGGTGACGTCGAGAACCACGGCGCGCTGATCTTTACCCAGAACGACGATGCGAGCTTTGGCGGCGTCATCTCGGGCGACGGTGGCGTCGGCTATGTCGGCACCGGCACGCTGCGCCTGACCGGCGCCAACACCTATACCGGCGTCACCGAGGTGGCGAACGGCCGCCTCGTCGCCAATTCGGCGATCATCCACGGCGATATCGGCACCGCCGCGGGCGGCACGTTCGAGTTCGCGCAGGATTTCGACGGGACGTTCGCCGGCGGGATCAGCGCGGCCGACGGCCGGATCGTCAAGTCGGGCACCGGCACGCTGACCGTCACCGGGATGCTGTCCGCCAAGGACGGCGTCGTCGTCGACGGCGGCCGACTGGTCGGGACGACCGAGAATCTGACCGGTCACCTGGTCAGCAACGCGACGATCGAGTTCCGCCAGGACGACTTCGGCTATTTCATGGGCACGATCGACGGCACCGGCACGCTGATCAAGTCGGGCACGGGCACGGTCCGGGTCATCGGCGCCCTCGCGACGGCGGGCGGCGTCAAGATCCTGGAAGGCGGGCTGACCGCCAGCCCCGACCAGCTCACGAGCGACGTCGAGAACCACGGCATCCTGACGCTCGCGTCGGAAGGCAACGGCACCTATGCCGGCAAGCTGACCGGCGAAGGCCAGTTCGTCACCTATGCCGACGAAGGCGCGATGACGCTGACGGGCGACTCGTCGGCCTTTACCGGCACGACGACGTCGGATGCGGGCGACATCGTCCTGTCCGGCGCGCTGGGCGGCACGGTCATCGTCCGTAACGGGATGAACTTCAACGTGGTCGGCCAGGGCAACCTGCTCGCTTCGGCGACGGTCGCCGGCACGCTGGGCTTCCTCGGCAACGGCGACACGACCTATGGCGGCGTGCTGAGCGGCAGCGGCTCGGTCGTCAAGCAGGGCGAGGGCACGCTGACGCTGACCGGCGCCAACAGCTTCACCGGCGCGCTGCGTGTCAACGAAGGCAAGGTGATCGGCGACACGACCAGCCTGACCGGGTCGATCGCGAACAACGGCACCGTCGAATTCGCCCAGGCGAAGGACGGCACCTATGCCGGCACGATCTGGGGTTCGGGCACGCTGATCAAGTCGGGCACCGGCGTCCTGACGATGTCGGGCGACGGCAGCGAGTTTGCCGGGCAGACGCACATCACCGACGGCAGCATCGTGCTGACCGGCACGCTGGCCGGCACGGTCCAGATCGACCGGACCGCGACGCTGCAGCTCGGCAACGACACCGCGACCGGCAACCTGCTGGCCAGCACGGTCAACAACGGCCTGCTGATCTTCGCGCGCCCCGACGACTATATCTATTCGGGTGCGCTGTCGGGCGACGGCACGCTGGTGAAGCGCGGCGACGGCGTGCTGACGCTGGCGGGCGACTATCAGTATCGCGGCGCGACCGTCGTGCAGGGCGGCAAGATCGTGATGCTGTCGGCGCTGCCGACCACCACCGACCTGCAGATGAGCAACGGCACGTTCGACCTCAACGGTCGTTCGCAGACCGTGGCGTCGCTGTCGGGTGAGGGCGGCCAGGTCGTCATTTCGCCCGAGACGGCGCTGACGATCAACCAGAACAGCACCACGCGCTATGCCGGCACGATCAGCGGCAACGGCATTCTGGTGAAGAGCGGCGCGGGCTCGCTCGACCTGCGCGGCGACAACGACTTCACCGGCAACGTCCAGGTGCAGGCGGGCCGACTGGCGGTCAACGGCAGCCTGGCGGGCAACATCGTCGTCGCGTCGGGCGGCACGCTGGGCGGCAACGGCACGATGGGCGGGATCATCTTCCGTCGCGGCGCCGTCGCGGCCCCGGGCAACTCGATCGGCACGATCCACTCGACGGGCAACGTGACGTTCGAGGCGGGCTCGGCCTATCAGCTCGAGGTCGATGCCACGGGTGCGGGCGACAAGATCGTCACCACCGGCCAGGCGATCATCCAGGGCGGCACCGTCCAGGTCGTGGCGGCAGCGGGCAACTACAAGCCGCTGACGCACTACACGCTGGTCAGCGCCGATCAGGGCGTGCAGGGCAAGTTCGAGGGCGCGACGTCGAACCTCGCCTTCCTGTCGCCGATGCTCGGCTATGACGCCAAGACGGTGTTCCTCGACCTGGTGCGCAACGACATCAGCTTCACCGACATCGCGGCAACCGCCAACCAGCGCGCCGTGGCCGGCAAGGCCAGCGGGCTGGGCGTCGCCAACCCGATCTATCGCGAGCTGATCTTCATGGATGCGGCGTCGGCGCGCGAGACGCTCGACCAGCTTTCGGGTGAGATCCACCCGTCGGCCCGCAACGCGATGGTCGAGGACACCGGGCTGGTCCGCACCGCGGTGCTCGACCGGATGGCCGATGCCGAACCGGCGCGCGGCGTGTGGCTGCAGGGCCTTGCCAACTGGAGCCAGAACGACTTCGACGGCAATGCCGCGCGCGAGAAGAGCGATACCCAGGGCATCCTGGGCGGTCTCGACATCGCGGTCGGCGCCGCCAAGGCGTGGCGCGTGGGCGTGGCCGGCGGCTATACGCATGACGATGTGACCGCGCGCAGCGTGGGCAGCACCGCCAAGGTGAAGAGCACGCACGTCCTCGGCTATGCTGCGGGTTCGATCGGCGGGTTCAAGCTCCGCATCGGCGGCGGCTATGCCCATGTCACCACCGACACGGTGCGCAACCTCGCGTTCGGGGCGATCGCCGAGACGCTCAAGGCCGACTATGACGCCAACCTGGTGCATGGCTTTGGCGAAATCGCCCGTCCGTTCGAGGTTTCGGGCGCGAAGGTCGAGCCGTTCGCCAATGTCGCGGTCGTCCATGTGGCGCGTGACGGCTTTGCCGAAAGCGCCGGCACCACCGCGGTGAAGGGCGGCAAAACCACCGACACGACCACCCAGTCGGCGCTGGGCACCCGGTTCGAGGTCGCGCCGATGGCGCGCCTGTCGATCCGCGGCAAGCTGGCCTGGGAGCATGTGTGGGGCACGCTGGCGCCCAAGGCCGACCTGGCGCTGACCGGCACCACGGGCACCTTCGGCGTCGCGGGTGCGTCGCTGTGGCGCAACGCCGGTGCGCTGGGCCTCGATGCCGTGCTGCGCGTGACCGACAAGGTCGCCGCCAGCGTCGGCTATGACGGCCGCCTGGGCACGCATGGCCAGGCCCACGCCGCCAAGGCGACGCTCTCGATCGCGTTCTGATCGACGCGTGGCCAGCCCCGGCCGGTCCGGGGCTGACCGCGACCGCGCGGCCCCGTCCGCCCGTCCCGCTCGACCGAGCGGGACGGGCGCGGCGGGGCCGATCGCGTTTCAGGGCTTCCGCCGCAGCGGACCCGCGCCCTGCCGAAGCCGGCGCCCCGAAGCGGACCCGCGCCGCCGCCGCAGGGGTTTCCCCGTCTGAGCCATCGCCAGCCGAGGAACCCGATCATGACCGACACCGAATTCGCCGCGCCGATCCATGAGGACGGCCTGCCCGGCCACGAATCGACGCTGGAGCCCAAGCCCGACTGGACGCCGCGCTTCCCCGGATCGGGGCGGCTGGCGGGCAAGGTCGCGATCGTCACCGGCGCCGACAGCGGCATCGGCCGGGCGGTGGCCGCGCTGTTCGCGCGCGAGGGCGCCGATGTCGCGATCCTCTATCTGTGCGAGCATGACGATGCCGAGCGGACGGCGCAGATCGTGCGCGACGAAGGCCGCGAGGCGCTGACGATCGCCGGCGACGTCGGCGACAAGGCGTTCTGTACCGACGCGGTGCGGCAGGTCATGGCGCGGTTCGGCCGGATCGACGTGCTGGTGAACAATGCCGGCGAGCAGCATCCCGACACCGACATCACCGACATCACCGAGGACCAGCTTCGCCGGACGTTCCAGACCAACATCTTCGGCATGTTCTTCATGGTGCAGGCGGCGTTGCCGCACCTGAACGACGGCGCGGCGATCGTGAACTGCACCTCGGTGACCATGTACCAGGGCTCGCCCGAGCTGCTCGACTATTCGAGCACCAAGGGCGCGATCACGGCGTTCACGCGCAGCCTGTCGATGAACCTGGCCGCGAAGGGCATCCGCGTGAACGCGGTAGCGCCGGGGCCGATCTGGACCCCGCTCAACCCCTCGGGCGGGGCCACGCCCGAAAAGCTCGAATCGTTCGGCGAGAGCACGCCGATGGGGCGGCCGGGCCAGCCGAACGAGGTCGCCCCGGCGTTCCTGTTCCTCGCCTGTGCCGATTCGAGCTACATGTCGGGGCAGGTGCTCCACCCCAATGGCGGCACCGTCGTCAACGGCTGACGAGCCCGGTCGCGACCGCCGCCCCCACCGGGCCGACCGGCGCCGCCTCGCCGCGCGAGTAGGTGCCGGTCAACAGCCCCGCGGCAAGGACATGGCCGCGCATCGCCGCCAGCATCGCGCCGCGGCCGAAGGCGTCGCCGAGTTCGGGCGCGGCATCGAGCGCGAAGAGCTGGAAGGCATAATGGTGCGGGCCATGGCCGTTGGGCGGATCGGGCGGCAGCCAGCCCTGGCCCAGCAGGCTGTGGCGCCCCGCCGCCGCGCCCGCCGCCGCCCCCGCTGTCGCAGGGTCATGCGCGCCGATCGCGCCTTCGCCCAGCATCCCCGCCGCCGGATCGATCCGCCAGGCGAGCGCGTGGACGAGCGGCTGCGGCGCGGGCGCGTCGGCATCCTCGACGATAAGCGCCAGCGCCGCGGTGCCGGCGGGCAGCGCGTACCACAGCAGCGGCGGCGACACGCCGTCGCCGTCGGCGGTGAAGCGTTCGGGCAACCGCGCCCCGTCGGCAAAGGCCGGGCTTTCGAGGCGGAGCCGCGCAAAGGGACCGAGCCCCGCCTGTGCGACCGCCAGCTTTTCCGGGCCGGCGCGCAAGCCGCGCAGCGCCGCGCCCAGCCAATGGGGAAGATGTTCGAGCATTGCCGCCTCCGGGACGCGCCCCCTGCCCCCAACGCGCGACCGGGCGCGACTATCCCGGCGGCACGCGGCCCGACCGCGCGGCATCGCCGTGGCTGGCGCCGCGCGGCGTCTTGGGCTAGCCCGCGGGCATGTCCGCACCCCATATCGTCGCCCTGGGCGGCACGCTCCGCCGGGAATCCTCGACCAGCCGCCTGCTCGCCGCCGCGCTCGCGCTCGCCGAGGAACGCGGCGCGCGCACCACGCTGATCACCGGGCCGGACCTTGCCTTTCCGCATTACGAGCCCGGCTGTGCCGAGGGGAACCCGGCGATCGAGCATTTCGTCGCGGCGCTGCGCAGCGCCGATGCGGTGATCGTCGGGTCGCCCGGCTATCACGGCACGCTGTCGGGGCTGGTCAAGAACGCGCTCGACTATGTCGAGGAGCTGCGCGGCGACAGCCGGGTCTATCTCGACGGGCGGCCGATCGGGCTCGTCGCGACCGCCGCCGGATGGCAGGGCGCGGTGTCGACGTTGCAGGCGCTGCGCATGGTGACGCACGCGCTGCGCGGCTGGCCGACGCCGATGGGGGTGACGGTCAACACCGCCGAGCCGGGCGACTGCGTCGCGCGCGCCGAGCCGGGGCTGCGCATCATGGTGGGGCAGCTTTTCGACTTTCTGGGACGCTGACGCCCCGCCGCGACGCCGTCTAGCGGTCGAACCAGTGGCGCCGCATGAAATAGAGCGTCACTGCCGCCGCGATCACCACGCAGAACAGGACCACGCCCCAAAAGGCCCAGGGCGCATGGGCATAGGGGATGCCGTCGACGTTCATCCCCAGCAGCCCGGTGACGAAGGTGAGCGGCAGGAAGACGAGCGCCACCACCGCGACGATGAGCGAGCGCTGGTCGATCTGTTCGGCGCGCAGATCGGTCAGCGTTTCGTGGATCAGCGCGGCGCGTTCACGGATGCTCTCGAGCTCCTCGGCCATGCGCGCGGCGCGGTCGGCCGCGGCGTTGAGGTGGAGCCGGTCGTCGTCGCGCAACCATTCGGCGGGCAGCCCAGCGAGCTTTTCGAGCGCCGCGCGCTGGGGGTTGAGAAAGCGGCGATAGCCGATCGCCTCGGCCCGCGCGGCGGTGACGGTGCGGCGCAGTTCGAACGCGTTGCGCGCCGCGATCCGCGCCTCGCAATCGTCGAGCGAATCGCCGAGCGCGGCGACGACGGGGTCGAGTTCCTCGGTGATCGCCAGCGCGATCGCGGCGATCAGGTCGCCGGGATCGAGCACCTGCCCCGCCTCGATCTGCGCGCGCACCGGGGCGAGCGCGTTAAGCGGCTTGCGCGTCACCGAGATCACGCGGCAACCGCGCGCATAGAGGCGGATCGAGGCGAGCGGATCGGACGCGGCCATCTTTTCGGACGAGAGGCCGCGCAGGTTGATTACCGCGCCGTCGCCGACGCCGTCGGAGCGCGGGCGCGTTTCGGCCGCGGTCAGCGCCTCGACCAGATAGGGCGACAGGCCGGCATTGTTGCCCAGCCAGCTGCGGGCGCGCGCATCGTTGGTGGTGAGGTGAACCCAGGCAAGGTCGGCATCGCTCCCCAGCGCCTCGTGCATCGGCACCGTGCGCGCGACGCCGCGTTCGACCAGATAGGCGAAACCGCTCATTCCCCTTCCACCTCCAGATCGACCGACAGGCCCGGCCCGGCCTCGGCCGGCGGCGCGGCGCAGACGATACGGGCGGCATCGGCGCGCGCGCGCGCGAGCAGCGCGGGCGGGACGTCGGGGCGATGATAGACACGCTCGGCCTGCGCGAGCGCGCGCGCCTGGCGCAACGTCAGCGAATCGGGATCGCCGTCGGCAAGGCGGATGCGGACGAGACCCGCCGGCCCGGCCGCCGCATCGCCTTCGAGCCAGCGCGCGACGGCGGCCGCGTCCCCGGCGCCGAGCGGATCGAGCGGACCGGCAAGCGCATCGGCGAGCGCCGCGCGGCGCGCGACCGGATCGGGCCAGCGCATCCGCATCGCCGCACGCGCCGCGCCGAGCGCGCGGGCAAGGCCGCCCAGCCCGACGGGCAACAGCGCCTCGAGCCGCTGGCGCAACGCCGCGGCGAGCCCGGCGGAGACGCCGCCGGTGCCGATCGCGACGATCACCGGATCGCGGTCGACGATCGCGGGCAGCGTGAAATCGCACAGGTCGGGCCGGTCGACCGTGTTGACGAGCAGCCCGCGCGCGCGCAGCCGCTGCACGACCGGCTCGGGATCGTCGCACGCCACGATCGCGAGTGCGGCGTCGACGCATGCCGGGCCCGCGCAGGCGGCATCGGCGTCGACCACCCGCGCCCCCGCGCGTTCGAGCAGCCGCCGTTTCGCCGCCGCGGCATCGCCCGAGCCGACGAGCACCACCGGGCGCCCCGCCAGCCGGACGAAGATCGGCAGCGCGGCCAGGCTCATGCCAGCCAGTCGGGGACGCGTTCCTCGGCCATGATCGTCTCGGCAGTGATGCGTCCCGCCACGACCTCGAACCGATCGCCCGATACCAGCACTTCGGGCACCAGCGGCCGGCTGTTGTAGGTGCTCGCCATCGTCGCGCCATAGGCGCCCGCGCTGCGCAGCACGGCAAGGTCGCCGGTGCGCACGCGGTCGATCTCGCGCCCCTTCACGAACACGTCGCTGCTTTCGCACACCGGCCCCGCGACATTGGCGACGAAACGCTCGCCGGTCGGCCGGACCGCGCAGAAGGCGTGATAGGCGTCATAGAGCGCCACGCGCGCCAGATCGTTCATCGCGGCGTCGACCACCACCCAGGGATGGACCGCGCCGGGCTTGACCCACAGCACCTCGGTGAGCAGCACGCCGGCATTGGCGGCGATGACGCGCCCGGGCTCGAACATCAGCTCGACGTCCCAGTCGCGCGTCACCCGTGCGACCATCGCGCCGAATTCGGCGGGCGACGGCGGCGCATCGTCGGGGCGATAGGGCACGCCCAGCCCGCCGCCCAGATCGACATGCGTGATCCGATGTCCGCGCGCGCGCAGATCGGCGACGAGTTCGCCGACGCGGACGAACGCGCGTTCGAGCGGGTCGAGGCTGGTGAGCTGGCTGCCGATATGGACCGCGATCCCGCGCAGATCGATGCCGGGCAGCGGCGCCAGCCGGTCGAAGATCGCCGGAACCTCGTGGATCGGCAGCCCGAACTTGTTGTCCTTGCGCCCGGTCGAGATCTTTTCGTGCGTGCCCGCATCGACATCGGGATTGACGCGGAGCGCCGCGGGCGCGCGCATGCCGCGCGCCTGGGCGAGCTCGGAAAGGACGATCCCCTCCTCCTCGAGCTCGAGGTTGAACTGGCCGATCCCGGCGTCGAGCCCCTGGGCGAGCTCGGCGCGCGACTTGCCGACGCCCGAGAACACGATCTCGGCCGCGGGCATCCCGCCCGCCAGCGCGCGCGCCAGCTCGCCGCCCGACACGACGTCGGCGCCGAAGCCCTCATTGGCGAGCAGGCGGAGCACCGCCAGATTGGGATTGGCCTTGATCGCAAAGGCGATGTGCTTGCGCGCGATGCCCGAAAGCCCGTCGCGGAAGGCGCGCGCGTGACGCTGAAAGGTGGCGGTCGAGTAGACGTAGACGGGGGTGCCGACGGCTTCGGCAATGCGGGCGAGCGGGACGTCCTCGACGTAGAGTTCGCCGTTCCTCAGCGTGAAATGGTCCATGGTTTCCGGTCAGTTTGGCGGCAGGTCGAATGTATCGCTCCGGCGCTCGTCAGTGGATTCGACCAGGCTGTCGCCACGTGCGGGCCGCGTCTGCGGCGGTGACTTGAGCAGGTCGTCGGGCGTGGGGGTGGCCTGTGCGCCATAGGGGGCGGGCGGCAGCGGCTTGCCCGGCGGCGGCGCGAGCCCTTCGCGGGCACCGCATCCGGTCAGCAGCAACGCCGCGGCGCCGATGGCGGCGACGGCCGTTAGCGCATGGCGTTTCATCCCCGTTCCTCCTGCCGACGTTTTCGTGCCGCGGCGATCGCGGCACGCACCCGCACCGGCGCGGTGCCGCCGAAGCTGGTCCGGCTGTTCACCGAGGCATCGACGCTGAGAACGTCATAGACGCGCGCATCGATCCGCGCATCCACCTGTTTGAGCGCGTCGATCGAGAGCTGGTCGAGGCGGACACCGTCGGCCTCGGCGCGGGCGACCGCCCGCCCGGTGATGTGGTGCGCCTCGCGAAAGGGCACCCCCGCCTCGCGCACCAGCCAGTCGGCAAGGTCGGTGGCGGTGGCAAAGCCGCTTTCGGCAAGCGCGCGCATCCGATCGGTGCGGAAGGTCGCGCTTTCGACCATGCCGGTCATCGCCGCGATCGACAGGCCGAGCAGGTCGTGCGCCTCGAACACCGGCGGCTTGTCGTCCTGCATGTCCTTCGAATAGGCGAGCGGCAGGCCCTTCATCGTCATCATCAGGCTGACGAGCGCGCCGGTGATCCGGCCCGAATGGCCGCGCACCAGCTCGGCCGCGTCGGGATTGCGCTTTTGCGGCATGATCGAGCTGCCGGTCGACCACTGGTCGGACAGCGCGACGAAGCCGAAGGGCTGGCTGGCCCAGACGACGAACTCCTCGGCGAGCCGGCTGAGATGGAGCGAGGCCTGCGCCGCCGCAGCCAGATAATCGAGCGCGAAATCGCGGTCCGACACCGAATCGAGCGAGTTGCGCGTCGGCCCGTCGAAGCCGAGCGCGTGCGCCGTCGCCTCGCGGTCGAGCGGAAAGCCCGTACCGGCCAGCGCCGCAGCGCCGAGCGGGCAGAGGTTCATCCGCCGCCGCGCGTCGGCGAAACGCGACCGATCGCGCTCGAACATCTCAACATAGGCCATCAGGTGATGGCCGAGCGTCACCGGCTGCGCGCTCTGGAGATGCGTGAAGCCCGGCATCACCGCATCGGCATGCGCGTCGGCGCGCGTCAGCAGCGCGTCCTGGAGCGCGCCGAGCGCGGCATGCGCCTGATCGATCGCGTCGCGGACCCACAGGCGGAAATCGGTGGCGACCTGGTCGTTGCGCGAGCGCGCGGTGTGCAGCCGGCCGGCGACGGGACCGATCTTTTCGGCCAGCCGCGCCTCGGTGAGCATGTGGATGTCCTCGAGCGCGAGGTCGTCGGGAACGCCGTTCGCGGCGAAATCGGCGGCGACGGCATCGAGTCCCGCCGCAATCGTCGCGGCGTCCTCGGCCGCCACGATGCCCTGCCGGCCCAGCATCGCCACATGCGCCTTGGAACCGCGAATATCCTGCTGCCACATGCGCTTGTCGAAGGGGATCGAGGCGTTTATCTCGCGCATCACCGCGGACGGACCCTCGGCGAACCGCCCGCCCCACATCGCATTGGAGCTGTCCTTGCGCTCAGTAATCCCGCTTCTCCTCGTCTTGGCGCCGCTGATTGCGGGCTGCGATAGGCAATCCGGCGACGCGCAGCAAGCGAACGCCGCGATGCCGGGCAATGCGAGCGCGGCCGCGGCGGCCCAGGCACCCGCGGCGGGCAAGCCCGACCGCAGCCACAAGGGGACCGCAGCACCGAGCTATGGCTTCACCGATGCGGCCGGCAAGCGCCACAGCCTGGCCGATTTTCGCGGCAAGCCCGTGCTCGTCAACCTGTGGGCGACATGGTGCGCGCCGTGCGTGAAGGAAATGCCGGCGCTCGACGCGCGCGCCGGCAAGCTGGGCGACGGGATCGTCGTGCTGGCGATCAGCCAGGACAGCGATGCCGCCAAGGCAAAGCGCTTCTTCGCCGATCGCGGCGTGCGCCATCTGGGGCTTCAGCTCGATCCCGAGTCGCAGTTCAGCTTCGGCATGGGCGTCAACCTGCCGACGACGATCCTCTATGATGCGACCGGGCACGAGCTGTGGCGGATCGCGGGCGATTTCGACTGGGCGGGCGACGCCGCCGCCGCGCTGATCGCCGAGGCGCGCTGACGCAACGGGCGCGGGCGCCTGCGTCCACGCCCGCCGCCCGGACGGCGCCTAGGCCATCGTGTTGATCGCCTTGCGGAACTGCGCGAGCGCAACCGCATAGAAAACCGCCCCGATCGCGAAGATCGCCGCAAGCTGCGGCCACACCACGCTGAGATCGGCACCGCGATACAGGATGCTCTGCGCCAGCTTGACGAAGTGCGTCGTCGGCGCCGCCAGCATCACGTTCTGGACGAACTGCGGCATGCTCTCGCGCGGGGTGCTGCCGCCCGACAACAGTTCGAGCGGAATGATCGTCAGGATGACGAGCAGGCCGAACTGCGGCATCGAGCGCGCGATCGTTCCCAGGAAGATGCCCATCGACGTCGTCGCGAACAGGTGCACCGCCGCGCCGAGCAGGAACAGCGCGATCGACCCCTCGATCGGCACGTGCATCGCCCCCTGGACGACGAAGGTCAGCGATGCCCAGGTCGCGACGAGCACGACCATTGCCATCGACCACACCTTGGCCGCCATGATCTCGAACGGAGTCACCGGCATCACGAGCAGATGCTCCACCGTGCCGTGCTCGCGCTCGCGGATCAGCGCGGCGCCCGTCAGGATGATCGAGAGCAGCGTGACGTGGTTGATCACCTGCATCACCGCGCCGAACCACAGCGAGGTGAGGTTGGGGTTGAACCGCGCGCGCACCGCCAGCCCGACCGGCACCGCGCTCGCGCGCTGGTTGCGCCGGGCAAAGGCATCGATCTCGTTGTTGACCATCTGCTGGATATAGGCGTTGCCCGAAAAGGCCTGCGTCATCCGCGTGGCGTCGACGTTGATCTGGATCTCCGGGTTGCGCCCGGCGAGCAGGTCACGCTGGAAATTGGGCGGGATGTCGAGGACGAAGGTGTAATCGCCCCGGTCCATCCCGGGATCGACGGCATCGCGCCCGATCAGCGCGGGCCGGGTGAAGTGCGGCGGGTAGAAGGCGCTGACGATCCGCTGCGACAGCGGCGACTGATCCTCGTCGACGATCGCGATCGGCGCGAGGTTGAGCGTTTCGGGAATCCCCGTCGCCGCGACATAGACCGACGCGGTGAACGCCCACAGGATCAGCGCGACCATCATCGTGTCGCGCCACAGGCTGCGCAGTTCCTTCACGCCGAGGCGGGCGATGTTCGAGACGCGCATGGTTCAATGCTCCTGCTTGCGGACCAGCGCGATGCCGAGCGCCATCAGCACCGGCGCCGTCACCGCGAGCGCGGCAAAGGCCCCCGGCAGATCGGCGACGCCCAGCGCCTTGCAGAACACGCCGCGGCTGATCGTCAGGATATGCGTGGCGGGATAGATCATGCCGACGATGCGGCCGGTGCCTTCGAGCGAGGCGACGGGAGTGAGCAGCCCGGAGAACTGGACCGCGGGCACGATGGTGCCGATCGCGGTGCCGAAGATCGCGGCGATCTGGCTCCGCATGAAGGTCGAGAAGATCAGCCCGATCGCCGTCGCGCTGAGCACGAACAGCAGCGAGCCGAGCGTGAGCGCGAAGAAGCTCCCCTTGATCGGCACCCCGAACACCGTCACCGCGAGCACGACGAGCAGCACGAAGTTGACCATCGCCAGCACGACATAGGGAAGCTGCTTGCCCAGCAGGAACTCGGTGCGCGTCACCGGCGTGACATAGAGGTTGATGATCGACCCCAGTTCCTTTTCGCGCACGACGCTCAACGCCGTCAGCATCGACGGGATCAGCAGCAGGAGAAGCGGAATCACCGCGGGAACGATCGCGACCAGGCTGGCGACGTCGGGATTGTAGCGATAGCGAGTCTCGAGCTGCGCCATGCCCAGCGCCGGGCGGACGCCCAGCTTGCGCTTCGCGAAGTCGGCCAGCCACGACAGGTGCATCGCCTGGACATAGGATTGCACGGTTTCGGCGCGGCTGGGCATCGACGCGTCGATCCACATGCCGACGGCGGGTGCGGCGCCGCGCTGAATGTCCCGGCCGAAATGTTCGGGCAGTTCGATCACCACCGCCAGCTCGCCGTCGCGCATCCGCCGGTCGAGCTCGGCATAGCTGTGCACCGGCGCATGCTCGACGAAATAGCGCGAGCCCGCGAGGTTGAGCGCATAGTTCTGGCTCGTCACCGAGCCGTCGCGGTCGAGCACGGCGAACGACAGCTTCTCGACGTCGAGGCTGATGCCATAGCCCATGATGAACAGCAGCACGATGCTGCCGACCAGCGCGAGCGTCGCGCGGATCGGATCGCGGCGCAGTTCCAGCGCCTCGCGATGCGTGTAGCTGAGCATCCGGCGCAGGCTGAAGCCGCCGCCGGCATCGTGACGCACGTCCGCATCGGCCACGCCCGCAGGGGCGGCGAGCGGATCGACGGCCTGGCCCGCATCGGCAGCGCCGGCGGCAGGTTCCGCCTCGCCCTCGAGCCCGCCGAGCCGGCGGAGATGGCCGATGAACGCCTCTTCGAGCGTCGGCGCACCGCTGTCGCGCACCACCGCCGCCGGCGTGTCGATCGTCAGCACGCGGCCGGTGTGCATCAGCGCGATGCGGTCGCAGCGCTCGGCCTCGTTCATGAAATGGGTCGAGATGAAGATCGTGACGCCGTCGTTGCGCGCCAGGTCGCTCATCATCTGCCAGAAGCCGTCGCGCGCGATCGGATCGACGCCCGAGGTCGGTTCGTCGAGGATCAGGATTTCGGGACGGTGGATCACCGCGACCGCCAGGCTCAGCCGCTGGCGCTGACCGAGCGGCAGGCTTTCGGGATAGGCGTCCATCAGCTCGTCGAGCCCGAAACGCGCCGCCATTTCGGCGACGCGACCCGCGACCTGCTCGCGCGGGACGTGGAAAAGCTGGGCGTGGAGCTCCAGATTCTGCCGCACCGTCAGTTCGGCATAGAGCGAGAAGGCCTGGCTCATATAGCCGACGCGCCGACGCGTATCGATGTCGTTGGGGTCGACCGCGCGGCCGAACAGCAACGCCTCGCCTTCGCTGGCGGGCAAGAGGCCCGTCAACATCTTCATCGTCGTCGTCTTGCCGCAGCCGTTCGAGCCGATGAAGCCGAAGATCTCGCCGCGCTCGATGCGGAAATCGACATGATCGACCGCGGCGAAATCGCCAAACCGCTTGGTCAGCCCGCGCGCCTCGATCGCGGGAACGCCGTCGGGCGCGGCGACGCGCGGCGGGATCACCACCGCACGATGCCCCTGGCGCTCGGCCTCGGGCAGCAGCGCGATGAATGCCTCTTCGAGCGTTGCGCAGCCGGTACGCGCGAGCAGTTCGGGCGCGGTGCCGGTCGCCAGCACCTTGCCGTCGTTCATCGCGACGAGCCAGTCGAACCGCGCGGCCTCCTCCATATAGGCGGTGGCGACGAGCACGCTCATTTCGGGGCGGCCGGCGCGGATGCGGTCGATCAGCTCCCAGAACTGCACGCGCGAGAGCGGGTCGACGCCGGTGGTCGGTTCGTCGAGCAGGAGCAGGTCGGGGTCGTGGATGAGCGAGCAGCACAGCCCGAGCTTCTGCTTCATGCCCCCCGACAGCTTGCCCGCTGGACGGTCACGAAACGGGGCCAACCCCGTCGCCTCGAGCAGCGCATCGATCCGCGCCATGCGCTCACGGCGCGACTGGCCGAACAGCCGCGCGAAAAAGTCGATATTCTCGAAGACCGAGAGCGTCGGGTAGAGGTTCTTGCCCAGCCCCTGCGGCATATAGGCGATGCGCGGACAGACCGCGCGGCGATGCCCGGCATCGGCCATGTCGCCGCCCAGCACCTCGACATGCCCCTGCTGGATCGACCGCGCACCGGCGACGAGCGAGAACAGGCTGGACTTGCCCACGCCGTCGGGGCCGATCAGCGCGACGGTCCGCCCCAGCGGCAGCGCCAGATCGACCGCGTCGAGCGCCAGCGTCGCGCCATAGCGCAGCGTGGCGCCCTCGAGGCGGGCAGCGAAGCTGCTCATTTCGCCGCGGCGTTCGGCGCCAGCTTGGCCGGCCAGGCGGCGCCCGGCGTCAACCGGACATAGGCCATGCCGGGCATCCCCGATTTGACCATTGCGCGATACTGGGCGGCGGTCCGGCGATCGATCGTGGCGCGGACGCGGAACATCAGCTTCTGGCGCTCATCCTTGGTCTCGACCGTCTTCGGCGTGAACTGGGCGACATCGGCGACGAACGAAATCCGCGCCGGGATCACCGTGTTCGGCGCCGCGTCGAGCACCAGCCGTGCCTCGTCGCCGATCCCCACGCGGCCGACCGCGCGTTCGGGCAGGAAAAAGGTGAGGTAGACATCGTTGAGATCGGTGAGGCTCAGCACCTTGCCGCCCGCGCCGACGACTTCGCCCGGCTCGGCGATGCGATACTGGACGCGGCCGTCGCGCGGCGCGCGGAGCACGGCATCGGCGATATCGGCATCGAGCCGCTGGATCGTCGCACGCGCCGCCTCGACATTGGCGCGCGCGCCGTTGACCTGCGAACGTGCGGTGTTCACCGCCGCCTCGGCCGCCTGGATCTGCGCGCGCACCGCCTCGGCCGCCGCCTGCGCGCCCTGAAGCCGCGCGCGATCGTCCTCCTGCTCCTGCCGCGGGGTCGCGCCGTCGGCGGCGAGCGCACTCGACCGGCCGAGATGCTGGCGCGCCAGCCCGACATCGGTCTGGCGCTGGCGAAGCTGCGCGATCATCGCGGCGCGCTGGCTCTGCGCCTGCGCGACCTGCGCCTCGGCCGACTGCACCATCGTCAGCGCCGCCTGCATCTGCGCCACCGCCTGCGCACGCTGCGCCTGCAGCGCGTCGATGTCGATGCGGGCGAGCACCTGCCCCGCCTTCACCGTATCGCCTTCGTCGACCAGGATCTCGCGAATGCGTCCGGGCGTCTTGGCAGCGATATCGACCTCGGTCGCCTCGATCCGGCCGTTGCCCGCGGCGATATCGTCGCCCAGCGGATCGCGCGTCAGCAGCCGCCAGGCGACAATGCCGCCGGCAACGACGATGGCGACGATCGCAAGCCGGATCGCCCATTTCTTCCAGCTGGTGTTCACGGATTTCGTCCCTGCGCTTGCGTGTCGGTAAAGGATTCGGGCGCGCCGCCGCCCAGCGCGGCATAGAGCGCGACGCCGCTCGCCAGTTCGGCCCGGCGGAGCTGGACGAGCTTCTGGCGCGCGCTGAACAGGTCGCGTTCGGCATCGAGCACTTCGAGATAGGCCGAACGGCCGGCATCGTAACGCAGCCGCGCCAGCCGCGCGCGCTCGGTCAGCGCCGCGATCGAGGCGTTGACCGTGCCGATCTGTTCGGCAAACCAGCGGCGCTGCGCCAGCGCGTCGGCGACGTCGCGAAATGCCTGCTGCACCGCGCGGTCATAGCCCGCGACGAGCTCGTCGCGCTGCGCCTCGGTATAGCGAAGATTGGCGTTGAGCTTGCCCGCGGTAAAGATCGGCAGCGAAATCGACGGGCGGAACAGCCAGACGCCGGTGCCGCTGTCGAACAGCCCGTCGAGATCGCGGCTGGTGGTGCCGCCCGCGGCCGTCAGGCTGATGCTCGGGAAAAATGCGGCACGCGCCGCGCGGATATTCGCCGAGGCGGCGCGCAGCCGGTGTTCGGCGGCGACGAGGTCGGGACGGTTGACGAGCAGGTCCGAGGGCAACCCGGTCGGGATCGACTGATCGAGACCGACCGCGTCGAGCGGACGCGTGAAATCGGCGTCGCGCACCGGGCCGCCGACGAGCAGCGACAGCGCGTTGCGGTTCTGCGCACGGGCAAGCTCGGTCGCCTGGATTTCGGCAAGCGCCTGCGTGCGCAGCGTCTCGGCCTGCGTCACCTCGACCTTCGACCCCGAACCGACCGCATAGCGGCGTGACAGGATGCGCAGCGATTCCTCGCGATTGGCGAGCGTGTCGCGCGCGAGCGCCAGCCGTTCGGCATATTCGCGATCGGCGAGATAGCCGGCCGCGACCTGCGCGACCAGGCTCGCCGCCAGCGCACGCCGCGCCTCGCCGCTGGCCAGATATTGCTCGAACGCCGCCGCGCGCTGGTTGCGCAGCCGGCCGAACAGGTCGACTTCCCAGCTGGCCATCGCGATGCCGTCATAGCTGGTCAGCGTGTCGTCGCGCAGCAGCCGGGCAAGATTGTCGGGCAGGCCGAGCTTCGTCATCCCCGCCGACGCGCTCGCCTGCGGCGCCAGATCGGCACCGCGGACCCGCACCGCGGCGCGCGCCTGGGCGATCCGGGCGGCCGCGGCGCGCAAGTCCTGATTGCTGGCGAGCGCGCGCGTGATCAGTGCCTGCAGCTCGGGCTCACGGAAAAAGTCGCGCCACCCGATCGTCGCGGCGGAAGGCGCACCCGCATCACGATCCGAATAATCCGGATAGCGGTCGGGCGCGGCGGCCGGCTGAGGCGCCGGTGCCAGCGCGCAGCCGCCGAGCAACGCCAGCGCCGCCGCCGATACCGCCCATTGCATCACCCGTTCGGCCAAGGTTCCGCTTCCCTGTTGGTGGACCAGAGATCGAAGGGCTACCGCGGTGCAGCATAGATCGGCATTGGGGATGGTACGGATGCGGCCGAACCGGCTGCGATCAGAACAGCCCGTCGTCGAAATCGTCGTCGTCGTCGGCCGCCGGTCTGGCCTCGGCCGCGATTTCGGCGGGGCCGCCCAGCGCGAACTGGCGATGGATCTCGCGTTCGCGCGCCATCGTGTAGCGCGCGGCAAGATCGTCGAGCAGCGGGGCCAGCCGCTCGCTCACCGCCTCGTCGGGATCGGTCGCGGCCGCTGCCAGCGCCTGGAGCGTCGCCGCAACGGCTTCGAGATCGCCGCCGAACGCCGCCTCGCAGTCGATATTGGCGGTGGTTTCGTGGAGGATCTGGGCTATCGCCGCGGCGTCATGGTCGAGCCCGGCCATGCCGTCGCGCATCCGCTGCGCCCCTTCGCGAATCAGGTCGAGCGATTCGCCGAGCGCCTGCCCGACGTCGCGCTCCGCATCGGCATCGGGCCCGCGGACCGCCAGCACCGCCCCCGCGAGCGCATCGACCGAGGCGCGGATCGTGGCCGAGATGTCGCTGAGCGTGTTGGCAAAGCTGCGGATTTCGGCCGCGACCATCGCCAGGCCGCGCCCCTCGGTTCCCATGCGGTTGCACCGCAGGTCGGTGTTCCACGCCATCTGGTGCACGTCCTGGTTGACGCGATGGACGGTGCCGAGCCGGCGGGCGAGCCGCTCCGCCGTGTCCGAGACGGTCGTGCCGAGGACCAGCGCGCGCTGGTCGGCATCGTGCAGCCGGGCGGTGACGGTGGCGATTTCCGCGACGCTCTGTTCCAGCTCGATCAGGAAGGCGCCCTCCTCGCCCTGTTCGCCCTCGCCCTGTTCGCGGATCTGGAGCAGCGCCGTGGCGCCGGGGCCGATCCCGCGGACATTGGCGGCAAGCACGCGCGCCTCGGCCTGAAATGCCGCGATCGTGTCGGCCGCCTGGGCGGCGAGCAGCGCGAGCACATGCGCGGCGACGGCATCGGCGACCGCGGGATCCGCGCCGTCGCCGCCGTCGCGGAACGCCGCCAGCAATCGCAGCCCCTGCGCGACATGTTCGAGCCGCTGGCGCGTGATGTCGCCGATCTGCATGGCACCGATCGCCAGCCCCACCTTGCCGCGCAGGTCGCGCGCGACCTCGGCGATGCGGGCGGCGCGCGCCGAATCGGCGGCCTGGTGCGCGCGCAACGCCGCGGCGTCGGCGGCAAGCTTGCGCGGAACGTGCGGGATCACCCGCGCGCATTCGCCCGCGAGCTGGCGGTCGACCTCGATCACCGCCGGGATTCCCGCCATCAGCCGGTCGATCTCGTCGGCGATGCCCGCCATTTCGACCTCGCCGACGTCGAGCCGCGCGAACATCGTGTCGGCAAAGGCCGAGAATCCCTCGGCCCCGGCGGCCGCGACCTTGATGTTCAGGCCGCAGATCCGGAGGAAATCGAGCGTGCGGTTGACCTGGGCGATATGGTCGCGCAGCGGCTTGGCCATCTGCTGGATGCGGGCCAGCGCCTCCTGGCGCGACGACTGCACCGTCGGCAGCCGTTCGAGCCGGTCGGCAGTCCCGCGCAGGTTCTCGACCGCAGCGTCGGCGGCGTCGCGCCCCAGCGCGTTGGTGACCCCCTCGAGCGCGGTCACGAGGTTCTCGACGATCGAATAGGCCTGGGCGAGCGCCTGCCCGGCGCCGACAAAGCGTTGGTCGATCGCCGCCGCAACTCGGTCGAGCGTCGCCTCGGCAGCGGCCAGCGACATTTCGGATTCGGGCGCAGGGTCGGGAATCGCAGCGGTGTACATCACCACATCCTCTGGCTGGGGCAGTGCCGGGCGACGGCTGCTGCCGTCGGCGCCGCGCCTGCGCGGTAAACGGTGCCGGTCATCGCGTCGTCGCCGCCAGCAGTTCGCGGGCGATATGGTCGAGCGGGATCACCCGGTCGGCGGCGCCGCGGGCGATCGCCTCCTTGGGCATGCCGAACACGATCGAGCTGGCTTCGTCCTGGGCAAAGGTGCGTGCGCCGGCCTGCTTCATCTCGAGCAGGCCGCGCGCACCGTCGTCGCCCATGCCGGTCATGATGATGCCGACCGCGTTCGATCCGGCCGCGCGCGCCGCCGAACGGAACAGCACGTCGACCGAGGGGCGGTGCCGCGACACCAGCGGCCCGTCGCGCACCGCGACGTGATAGCGCGCGCCCTGCCGCTCGAGCATCATGTGCTTGCCGCCGGGCGCGATCAGCACATGCCCGCGCAGCACCGGGTCGCCGTCGGCCGCTTCCTTCACGTCGACGGCGCACAGCGTGTTGAGCCGGTTGGCGAAGGCGCGGGTGAAATGTTCGGGCATGTGCTGGACGATCACCACGCCGGGCGCATTGGCGGGCAGTGCCTCGAGCACCTCGCGCAACGCCTCGGTCCCGCCGGTCGACGCGCCGATGCACGCGACCATCTCGGTCGTGCGGCTCATCGGACGGCCGCTGGGCGGCGGCAGCACCGCGTCGGCCGTCAGCTTCTGCGTCGGGGCGGCCGGTACCGGGCGCCGTGCCGCCGGACGGCCGCGAACGCGCGCGCCCGCCGCCGCCTTCACGACGTCGCGAATCTGGAGATGGTGCTCGGCAAGATGGTCGGCGACGCCGATGCGCGGTTTCAGGATCACGTCGACCGCGCCCGCCTCCATCGCCTGGAGCAGCGTCTCGGAACCTTCCTCGGTCAGCGACGAGCACATCACCACCGGCACCGGGCACTGCGACATCAGCTTCCGCAGAAAGGTGATGCCGTCCATGCGCGGCATCTCGACGTCGAGCGTGATGACGTCGGGCACCTCCTCGTGGATGCGCCGCGCCGCACTGAACGGATCGGACGCGGTGCCGATCACCTCGATCGCGGGATCTTCGGACAGGATCGCCGCCAGCGTCTGGCGCACGCTTGCCGAATCGTCGACGACCAGGACGCGGATCTTGCCTGCGGTCATGCCGGCCCCCGCTGAAAGACGGTGTTCGCCACCTGGCGGAGCGGCAGCGAGAAACCGGTAATCGATTCCGAATGGCCCAGGAACAGGAACCCGCCGGGCTCCAGGCAATCGACCAGTTGCGACACCACCTTGCGCTGCGTTTCCTTGTCGAAATAGATCAGCACGTTGCGACAGAAGATCAGGTGCATCGGGGCGCCGACGGGATAGCGGTCGTCCATCAGGTTGAGCTGCGCAAAGCCGATCGCGCTGCGCAGTTGCGGCACCATCCGGACTTCCTGCCGCGTGCGGTCGCGCGACGGCATCACATAGCGCTGGCGCATCGGCTCGGGCACCGGATCGATCATGTCGACCGAATAGATGCCCGTGCGGGCCGCCTTCAGCACCTCGGTATCCAGATCGGTGGCGAGGATGCCGAACCCCGGCTCGCCGTGCCGCGCGGCATAGTCGTCGAGCACCATCGCGATCGTATAGGGTTCGGGGCCGGTCGAGCAGGCGGCGCTCCATGCGCGCACGGTCCGCACCCCGTTTTCGACCAGTTGCGGCAGCGCGGTTTCGACCAGGAAGTCGAAATGCGCGGGCTCGCGATAGAAATCGGTCTTGTTCGTCGTCACCGCGTTGATGAGGTGCGGCCCCTCGCTCGCCAGCTGGTCCTCGGCGAACAGATAGTCGCAATACTGGTCGAGCGTCGCGACGCCGACGGCGCGCAGCCGACGGCGCAGCCGCCCTTCGAGCATGGTCTTCTTGCTCTCGGGCATCTTGATGCCCGAATAGCGGTAGATATAGCTGGCAAGCCGCGAGAAATTGCGCTTGCTCATCATGTCGGTGCCGGGGGTCGACGCGATGTCGAGCGCGGTTGCGGACACAGGGTCTACTCCGTGGGTACTGCCGGATGGACAGGCGATGGGGTTCGGAAGCGCGGGGCGGGGCGCCGCCCGCCCCGGAGATCCGGAGCAGGCGGCGCCGATCGGTTCAGGCGGCTCTGGACAGGGCGAGCGCCCCGGCCTCGTCGGCGGCAAAGATGCGCGCCATCTCGACCAGCACGACAAAGCCGTCGGCCCGCTTGATGACCCCGCCGATATAGTCGGAGGGCCAGCGGATGCCGATATCGGGTGCCGCCTCGACGTCGCCGGTGCGGAAGCTGCACACTTCGAGCACGCGATCGACGACAAGGCCCAGCATCAGCACGCGGTCCGGCAGCGGCACGTCGACCACGAGGATCCGCGTGCTCGGCGTCGGCTCGAAGGGGGCGAGCCCCAGCCGCATGCGGAAATCGATCGTCGTCACGCCCTGGCCGCGCATGTCCGTCAGGCCCAGCAGATAGTCCGGTCCGTTGGGGATGCGGAAGGTTTCGCGATAATCGAGGATCTCACGCACCAGCGCGACGGGCACCGCGAACACCTCGGCCCCGAGGCCGAAGGTCACGACCTGGATTTCGCCGCCGTCGCTCATACCGCCACCGCGTCGAAATCGGCATCGGCCGGATCGGGCCCGCCATTGACGAGATCGAGGGCAAAGCCGTGGACGCGCGCCTGCTGGTCGGCGACGCTGTTCGGCCGCGGCTTGGCGACCGGCTTGGCCGGGGCCGGGCGACGCGCGGCCGGAGCCGCCGCCGCGGCGCGAACCGCCGGACGGCGCGGCGCCTGGTTGGTGCCGTTGACCTTGAAATAGGCGATGCTGGCCTGGAGTTCCTCGGCCTGTGCGGCGAGTTCCTCGGAGGTTGCCGAAATCTCTTCCGACGCGCCCGCATTCTGCTGCGTCACCTGATCGAGCTGCTGGATCGCCTCGTTGATCTGGCCCGCGCCGATATCCTGCTCGCGGCACGCCGCGCTGATCTCGCTCACCAGTTCGGCGGTCCGGCGAATGTCGGGTACCAGCTTCGACAGCATGTCGCCCGCCTCGGCCGCGGCCTTCACCGTCTCGGCCGACACCGCGCTGATCTCCGCCGCCGCACCCTGGCTGCGTTCGGCCAGCTTGCGCACTTCCGACGCCACCACCGCGAAGCCGCGGCCATGCTCGCCCGCGCGCGCCGCCTCGACCGCGGCGTTGAGCGCCAGCAGGTCGGTCTGGCGGGCGATTTCCTGGACGATGCCGATCTTCTCGGCGATCGTCTGCATCGCGCCCACCGCACGATTGACCGCGACGCCGCTCGTCTCGGCATCCTTAGCCGACTGGCTGGCGATCTTTTCGGTCTGCGCGGCATTGTCGGCGTTCTGCTTGATGTTCGCCGCCATCTCTTCCATCGCCGCCGATGCCTGCTCGGCCGCCGCCGCCTGCTCGGTCGCGCCCTGCGACACCTGTTCCGAGCTCGACGACAGTTCCTGGCTGCCCGCCGACACATTCTCGGCCGCGACCGTCGCGTCCCCGACGACGCCGCGCAGCCGCTCGACCATGCGCACCAGCGCATTGCCCAGCGTGTCCTTGTCGGACATCGGCTTGTGCTGGACGGTCAGGTCGCCGTCGGCAATCTTGTCGGCCAGCGCCGCGCTGACGCGCAGGTTGGCGACCATGCCGTTGACCGTGTCGACCAGATCGCGGATCTCGTCGTTCGAATTGATCTGAACCTCCTGGCTCAGATCGCCGATCGCCACGGCACCGATCGCCGTCGAGACGCGACGCAGCCCGCCCGACACGATCCGCGAGATCCACACCGCGCCGGCCACCGCGATGAGCAGCGCCACCGCCGCCGCGACATAGAGCGTCGTCGCCGCGCTGGCATAAAGCGCGTTGGTGTCCTGGTCGGCCTTGGTCATCTGCTGCTTGGCCAGCGAGACGATCTGGTTCACGATCTCGTTCATTCCCGTCGCGATTTCACGCGACCGCGTGATCGAAAGCGTGCCCGCCTCGGTATTGCGATTGGCGAGTGCCAGCGACCGGATCTGGTCGTTCACCGGCACATATTCGTTGAACTTCGACTGGAGCTGAAGCCACACCGGCCGCCCCTGTTCGGACGCGATCGAAAGCCCCTTGGCAATCAGCGCCTGCGCCTCGTTGCGCGACTTCATCAGTTCGCCGTCGAACTTGCGCGTCAGCCCCTCGTCCTCGGTCAGCGCCATGTTCTTTTCCTGGCGCAGGACATAGCTGATCCGGGCGTCGACGCTTTGCGCGACTTCCAGCCGCTGGGCGGGACCGGCGATGACGTCGGAAATCGCCTGGTTGAGCATCGCCAGCCGCGAATTGGCGACCAGGACAACGACGGCCATCAACAGAATCAGGACACCGAAGGTAACGCCGAGCTTCAATTTGATCGTGGCGCGCATCTTATCGACCCTTTTTGAGAACGGAGGTGCGGGGCGCGGGGCGCCGCGTGGCAACGGCGCGCGCGATCACGCCGCCACCGCGTCGAAATCGGCATCGGCCGGATCGGGCCCGCCATTGACGAGATCGAGGGCAAAGCCGTGGACGCGCGCCTGCTGGTCGGCGACGCTGTTCGGCCGCGGCTTGACCGGCGACTTCGCCGAAGCCGGGCGACGTGCTGCCGCCGGGCGCGCGGCGGCGCGGCGCGGCTGGGCATTCCCGTTGACGCGGAAATAGGCGATGCTGGCCTGGAGTTCCTCGGCCTGCGCGGCGAGTTCCTCGGAGGTTGCCGAAATCTCTTCCGACGCGCCCGCATTCTGCTGCGTCACCTGATCGAGCTGCTGGATCGCCTCGTTGATCTGGCCCGCGCCGATATCCTGCTCGCGGCACGCCGCGCTGATCTCGCTCACCAGTTCGGCGGTCCGGCGAATGTCGGGTACCAGCTTCGACAGCATGTCGCCCGCCTCGGCCGCGGCCTTCACCGTCTCGGCCGACACCGCGCTGATCTCCGCCGCCGCACCCTGGCTGCGTTCGGCCAGCTTGCGCACTTCCGACGCCACCACCGCGAAGCCGCGGCCATGCTCGCCCGCGCGCGCCGCCTCGACCGCGGCGTTGAGCGCCAGCAGGTCGGTCTGGCGGGCGATTTCCTGGACGATGCCGATCTTCTCGGCGATCGTCTGCATCGCGCCCACCGCACGATTGACCGCGACGCCGCTCGTCTCGGCATCCTTGGCCGACTGACGGGCGATCTTTTCGGTCTGCGCGGCATTGTCGGCGTTCTGCTTGATGTTCGCCGCCATCTCTTCCATCGCTGCCGACGCCTGTTCGGCCGCCGCCGCCTGCTCGGTCGCGCCCTGCGACACCTGTTCCGAGCTCGACGACATTTCCTGGCTGCCCGCCGACACATTCTCCGCCGCGACCGTCGCGTCGCCGATCACGCCGCGCAGGCGCTCGATCATCGCGTTGACGTGCCCAAGCAGGTCGGCGATCTCGTCGCGGCCGGTGATCGCGACCGTGTGGCTGAGGTCGCCTTCCGAGACGCGCTGCATCGCCTCGCCCGCCCGGTTGAGACCGCGCGCGATCGTGAGCGAAACCCACAGCGCCGCACCCACCGTCAGGATCGTCGCCACGCCGCCCATCACGAACATGATCGTCCGCGCAAAGGCATAGGCCTCGGCCGCGTCGGTGCGCGCCTGCGTCATCATCTCTTCGTTGAGCTTGACGAGCGCCTCGACCGTCCGCGTCGCATCCATCGCGCGGTCACGGCCTTCGCCCATCGACAGCGTGGCGGCCGCGGCGCGATCGCTCTCGGTCAGCTGGACGACGCGATCCGAAATCTGGCGATACGCCTCCCACTGCTCGCCCAGCTTGGTCCAGTTGGGCTTGGCGCGCTCGGAAGCGATGCTCGTGCCCGATTCGATCAGCTGGGCGGTCTTGGCCTTCCAGCTGTTGTGGAGCCCCTTCAGCTCGCGGCGCTGCGCCTCGTTGGTCGAAAGCGTCAGGTTCTTTTCGGCGCGGATCACCATCGAGATGCCCGCATCGGCGGCGCGCGCCCGCGAAAGCTGGGCAGCGGGTCCGTCGAGGACCTGCCCGAAGCTGGCGTTCAGGTCGCCCATGCGCACGATGCCCAGCGTCATCACGCCGGCCAGGATCAGCAGCAAGACGCCGAACGCCGCCGCCAGTTTCAGTTTGATTGTTGCTCGCATTGCGGCTCTCATTCTCAATTGTTGGGAGAAAGCGCCGCGTCGCCGGCGCTGCTGTGGGACGCAAAGATCGCAAACAGGTCCGGCAGGACGACGATCCCGGTGGGGCGGCGCACAAGTTCGCGAACAAAGTCGCGGCGCCAGCGCATGCCGACGGCGGGGGGCTCCTCGCTCGCCGAACGATTCAGGGTGGCCACTTCGTGCACCTTGTCGGTGCGGATGCCGATCTGGGTCGGCTCGCCATGAAGCTCGAGTTCGATCACGACGATCCGGCTGTCGACCGTGGCCTCGGCCGGCGGCATGGCAAAGGCCAGCCGCAGATCGGCGATCGGGATGATCTTGCCGCGAAAGTTCACGACGCTGCGCACCAGCGGTGCGGCGCCGGGAACCCGCGTTTCGGGCAACAGGTCGAGGATTTCGCGGACGAGCATCGCCTCGACGGCGAAGGTCTCGTCGCCCAGGTCAAAGGTCAGGACTTCCAGATTACCTGCCTCGTCCCAGGAGGTCGCGGTGGGGGTGAGTGCTTCCTGCATGGTTTCAACCGGCTGCACGCAGCCGCTCCTCCTGGTGCTGGCCGGCGGTCACGAGCTGGACGACGTCGAGGATCAGCGCGACGCCGCCGTCGCCCAGGATCGTCGCCCCGGCGAAGGTGGACACGTCGCGATGGAGCGGCGACATCGACTTGATGACCGTCTGGTGGCTGCCGATGATCTGGTCGACGACCAGCCCGACGCGCTCCGCGCCGGTGGCGATGACCACGATCTTCTGGTGCGGATCGGGGCGCGTGCCCGTCTCGAACATCTCGCGCAGGCGCAGGAACGGCACGAGCCGGTCGCGCAGCGTGATGAAGCTGCGGCCGCGCGAGCGCAGGTCCTCTTCCAGGCTCAGCTCGAGGCATTCCTCGACCGCGGCGAGCGGGATGACATAGCGCCCCTCGCCGACGCGGACGAGCAGCCCGTCGATGATCGCCAGGGTAAGCGGGATGCGCAGCACCACGGTCGAGCCCTCGCCCGGCACCGAAGTGATGTCGATCGCACCGCGCAGGCTCTCGATCGTGCGCTTGACCACGTCCATGCCGACGCCGCGGCCAGACAGGTTGGTCACCGCCGCCGCCGTCGAGAAACCGGGATGGAAGATCATGTGCAGCAGCTCGGAATCGCTGATCTGCTGACCCGGCTGGAGCAGCCCCTGCGCCTCGGCCTTGGCACGCACGCGCTCGCGGTCGATCCCGCGGCCGTCGTCGCGGATGGTGATGAGCACCTCGCCGCCCGCCTGGTGCGCCGAAAGCCGCACCTGTCCCGCCGCCGGCTTGCCCGCGGCCAGCCGCTCCTCGGGCGTTTCGAGTCCATGGTCGCAGGCGTTGCGGATCAGGTGGACCATCGGGTCCGCCAGCCGTTCGATCACGGTCTTATCGACCTCGGTCGCCTCGCCCTCGGTCGAAAGCTCGATCGTCTTGCCGGTTTCGCGGGCAAGATCGTGCACCAGCCGGCGGAACCGGCTGAACAGGCTCGCCACCGGCACCATGCGCAACACCATCATCGTGTCGCGCAGTTCGCTGACCAGCCGTTCGATTTCCTCCGAGATCGAGCGCAGCACCATGTCGCCGCCGCTGCCGTTGGCCACCTGCGACAGGCGGCTGTGCACGATCACCAGTTCGCCGACGCGGTCCATCAGCTCGTCCAGGCGCTCGGCGGGGACGCGGACGCTCTCGCCCGCCTTGGCCGCCGCCTTCGCGGCACCGGGCGTCGCCGCGCCGGCCGCGGGGGCCTCGCCCGCGTCGGCACTCGACCCGGCCGGGGCCGCTGCCGCTTCAATCGCGGCGGCCGACGCCGGATCGTCGCCGCCCAGCGGCTCGATCGACAGCTCCATGTCGTCCATCACAAAGATGAACACGTCGTCGATGTCCTCGCGCGACACGTCGCCGACCAGCTCGACGTCCCAGCCGATATGGCACTCGACCGGCACCAGCGCGTCCAGCGGCGGCACCCGGTCGGTCCGCGCGACGATCCGGCATTCGCCGAGTTCGCGCAGTTCGTCGAGCAGCATCAGCGGGTTGGTCCCGTTCGCCATCGCCTCGGGCGGCAGCCGGAACGACAGGCGCCACCCCTTCGGCGCAGCGGGCGCCGTCACGGCGGGCACGCCCGAGGCCGCATCGACCTCGCGCTGGAGCTCGGCAAGGATCGCCGCCCCCGCCGCTTCCAGCCCGGCCCCGTCGCCGTCGACGAGTGCGCGCATATGATCCTTGGCCGAAAGGATCACGGCGACCAGGCCGTGCGTCGCCGGCGCCAGCCCCTTGCGCACCCGGTCGAACGCGGTTTCGCAGTGATGGGTGAAGCTTGCCAGCGCGTCGAACCCGAACATCGCGCCCGAGCCTTTGAGCGTGTGCAGCCCGCGGAAGACCGCATCGACCAGCGCGCGGTCGTCGAGCCGGTGGTTCAGGTCGAGCAGCCCCTGCTCGATCTGGTCGAGCAGGTCGCCCGCCTCGACGCGGAACGCCGCGATCGGATCGCCGTTCACCGGCCCAGCACCTTGCGCGAGACCTTGATCAGCTGTTCGGGGACGAACGGCTTGACCAGCCAGCCGGTCGCGCCGGCGGCCTTGGCCTGCTGCTTCATCGAATCATCGCTCTCGGTGGTGAGGAAGATGATCGGCGTGCCGCACTGGGCGGGGTCCTTGCGCAGTTCGCGGATCATCGTCAGCCCATCCATGTTGGGCATGTTGAGATCGGTGATGATCAGGTCGAACCGGCTGGCCTTGGCCTTGTTCAGCCCCTCCAGGCCGTCGCTGGCCTCGGTCACGCTGTAGCCCGCGCCGGTCAGCGCGATGCGGATCGCCATGCGCAGGCTGGGGGAATCATCGACGGTGAGGATGGAGGCAGTCATTGCGGGGATTCTCCGTGGAACCAGAAATCGAGGTCGTCGGGCGCGGCCGCGGCGAGGAAGCCGGCGCGCTCGAGCAGCGCCGCGATCGCAGGACCGGCGGGCTGGCGCAGGCGGATCGTCTTGCCGTCGCGCTGCGCCTGGTCGCGCGCGGCATGAATCAGCTGAAGAAAACTCAGATCGACTTCGGCGACATCGCCGGCGTCGAGCTCGATCTGATCGCCGGCCTCGAATCCATCGAGCAGCGCCTGACGAAGTTCGGCGATCGAACGGACGGTGACCGATGGAGATAATTCCACAACAACTGCCATAGCTGCCCTCTTGAAAAACAACTGGCTCGCCCAGGACAGGCTTGCAGACGCGATGATGGGATCACCTCTCCCTTTTTAGGAAAAGCGCGGACTAAAACGGTGTCGTAACGAGAAAATCTGGCAAAACGGCATTGGCCGCCGCCCCGGGAAGCGCGGAATCCCGCAGATTCCGTATACGCTTACCGCGCCGCAGCGCGATGCTTGCTGCAGTGCGGCACAAGTGCGGAATTACGCGTAGGCGCGGCGATTCAGGAAGCGGGGCCGATGCGCAGGCGTCGGTACGATGGCGGATACGGAGCAGACGCAACCGCAGCCGATGCGGGGCTCTGGGGTTGGGCGCGACAAGGCGTCTCGAAAATACCTCATCTCCGCTATGCCAGTGGTCCCACGAGGGGAGTTTAGGCGGGCCCCTTCGTCGATCATGGCGCCGCGTCGCGTAAAGAGTTCCGGCCTGCGGTGACGATCAAGCGCCAAGTGACTTCACCCGGTGAACGACACGCCATCGAATAGCCGAGCGGTCGAGGCGAATCGAATCGCCGAGAAGCAACCCGGAGGGGCTTCTCGGCGGCGACTGCATCCCAGCTATGCTTTGAACTCTATCGTCACACAGAAGGCAGAGGAGGGCGCCATCGTTTAGGCTGGAGAGCCTATCGTACGATGCTTTGGTTGCCCAAAACGCGTCAGACGATTCGCCGGACGGCATCATCACACGCCCGCCTACTTCGCCGGCTCGTCTATCTAGACGCTTCCATGATCTGGTGACGCCGAGTCGATCCGCTAGTCGAACAGGCTAGAAACGGAGCTTTCGTCGGCGATGCGGCGGACCGCCTCGGCGAGCAGCGGCGCGATCGTCAGGTGACGGATCTTGCTGCTCTCGCTGATGATCGCGTGGTTGCCGATCGAATCGGTGATGACGAGTTCGGCCAGCGCCGAACCGTCGACGCGCGCCACCGCGCCGCCCGACAGCACGCCATGGGTGCAATAGGCGACCACGTCCTCGGCCCCCGCGGCCTTGAGCGCGGCGGCGGCGTTGCACAGCGTGCCGGCCGAATCGACGATGTCGTCGATCAGGATGCAGAAGCGGCCGCGCACGTCGCCGATGATGTTCATCACCTCCGACTCGCCGGGGCGCTCACGCCGCTTGTCGACGATCGCGAGCGGCGCGTTGTTGAGCCGCTTGGCGAGCGAACGCGCGCGCACCACGCCGCCGACGTCGGGCGAAACCACCATCCACTTGCGGTCGGGAAAGCGCGACTGGATGTCGACCGACATCACCGGCGCCGCGAACAGATTGTCGGTCGGGATGTCGAAAAAGCCCTGGATCTGGCCGGCGTGCAGATCGACCGAGAGCACGCGGTTGGCGCCCGCGGTGGTGATCAGGTTGGCGACGAGCTTGGCCGAGATCGGCGTGCGCGGGCCGGGTTTGCGGTCCTGGCGGGCATAGCCGAAATAGGGGAGCACGGCGGTGATCCGCTTGGCCGATGCGCGCTTGAGCGCATCGATCATGATCAGCAGCTCCATCAGGTTGTCATTGGCGGGAAAGCTGGTCGACTGGACGACGAACACGTCCTCGCCGCGCACATTTTCCAGGATCTCGACGAAGATTTCCTCGTCGGCAAAGCGCCGGACGTTCGCCTTGGTGAGCGGAAGCTCCAGATAGTCGGCGATCGCCTGCGCGAGCGGCATGTTCGAATTGCCGGCCAAGAGTTTCATGTGTTCCGCGACCTCCCGTCCACCCGATGAACCATTTGCGATGATGCGCTGCACCGTGGCGCCCCGGCGCCGATGCGATTTGCGCACTCCCTTAGGCGCGTCGTCGCGCGGACGCAAAGGGGCATTGCCGCCCGGCCTGCGCCATCCTAGGTCGCGCGGATGACCGTCACCACCCGCTTTGCCCCCAGCCCCACCGGGACGCTGCACGTCGGCAACATCCGAACGGCGATCCATAACTGGTTGTTCGCACGGCGCCATGGCGGGCGCTTCCTGTTGCGGATCGACGATACCGACCGCGCGCGGTCCGAGGAGCGCCATGTCGAGGCGATCCGCGCCGATCTCGACTGGCTGGGACTGGTCCCCGACGGCGAGGCGCGCCAGTCGGCGCGGTTCGACCGGTACGAGTCGTGCTTTGCCGCGCTCGTCGCGTCGGGACGCGTCTATCCGGCTTACGAGACCGCGCAGGAGCTCGACCTGAAGCGCAAGGTGCTGCTGGGGCGCGGGTTGCCGCCCGTCTATGATCGCGCCGCGCTGGCACTCGGCGATGCCGAACGCGCGGCTTACGAGGCCGAGGGCCGCCGTCCGCACTGGCGCTTCCGGCTCGACCATGATGCGCCGATCCTGTGGGACGATCTGGTGCGCGGGCCGCAGCGGTTCGATCCGGCGCTGCTCAGCGATCCCGTTGTGCGCCGCGCGGACGGATCGTGGCTCTATCTGCTGCCGTCGGTGATCGACGATATCGACATGGCGGTCAGCCATGTCGTCCGCGGCGAAGACCATGTCTCGAACACCGCAAGCCAGATCCAGATGTTCACCGCGCTGGGCGCCGAACCGCCGGCCTTTGCGCACGAGGCGCTGCTCGTGGGCAGCGAGGGCAAGCTGTCCAAGCGGCTGGGCGCGTTGGGCGTCGCGGCGTTGCGCGAGGCAGGAATCGAGCCGCAGGCGCTGATCGCGCTGCTCGCGCGGCTGGGCACCAGCGATCCGGTCGAACCGCTGCCCGACCCGGCGCCGCTGATCGCCGGGTTCGACTTCGGGCGGTTCGGGCGCGCGCCGGCGCGGTTCGACGAGGCCGAACTCGCCCAGCTCAATGCGCGGATCGTCCATCAGCTCGACCATGCGGCGGTGCGCGACCGCCTCCCCGCCGGGATGGACCGCGCCGCGTGGGAGGCGATTCGCGGCAATCTGGAGCGCGTCGACCAGGCCGCCGACTGGTGGCAGGTGATCGAGGGGCCGTTCGACGCCCCGGCCCCCGCCGCCGAGGACCGCGATTTCCTGGCCGAGGCGGCGCGGATCGCGGGCGAAATCGACTGGTCGGGCGACCCGTGGCACGCGCTGACCGACGCGCTCAAGTCGGCGACGGGGCGCAAAGGCAAGACGCTGTTCCTGCCGCTGCGGCTGGCGCTGACGGGGCGCCCGCATGGACCCGACATGGCCGCGCTGTTGCCGCTGATCGGGCGGGAGCGGACGCTGGAGCGGCTGAACGCGTAACAAAATTACAAAATACCGCAAGTGTCGGTAATCCTATTGTTTCCGCGTTTGTGATGTTGTACCATCGCGCTTCCGGCGCTTTGCCGGGACGCAGCGATTGGGAGTGCATCATCATGTACGCCGATATGAGATATCATCCGCAACCGCACCGTGCCGCCGGCTTCGGTGGCGCGTTCGCCGTCAGCGCTCTGGTTGCCGCGGGGATGTTCCTGCTCGCCCCGCACATCCTGCCGCGTCCGAGGACCATCACGATGACGGGCACAAACATCCCGGCCGATCCACTGCCGCCCGCGCCGCCCCCCGAACCGCACGTCAAGACCGCGCCGCGCGCCACGACGCCGCTGCCCGTCGCCCCCGAACCGATCGTGCGCGACACCGGGTCGACGACGACGGTGGCGACGACGTCGACGATCGGCGACCCGCCGTCCCCCGGCCTTGTGGCCGACCCGGGTCCGGCGGTCCGCGCCGTCGAGCCGCCGCCGATGGTGATGCCGCCGCTGATCGCCGCGACGCCCGATCCGCGCTTTGCCGACGGTTTCCAGCCCGACTATCCCGGCATCGAACTGCGCGCCCAGCGCGAGGGCAGCGTGACGGTGCGCATCCGCATCGGCACCGACGGGCGCGTCAAGCAGGTCGAGGCGGTGCGCGCGACCAGCGCGGCCTTTCTGGATGCGACGCGACGTCAGGCGCTCGGCCGCTGGCGCTTCCGCCCGGCGACGCGTGGCGGCGAGCCGCAGGAAAGCTGGCGCGAGATGACGGTGCACTTTCGCCTGACCGGCGCGTAAGCCGCGCCGCGGGCGCCGCGCGGCATTTGCTCCGCGGCGCCCGCGCGCCTATCTGTGGGACGATGAGCTTCCTGCGCTATCTTTCCCCGTTCGCCGCCTATCGCGACCTGCGCTTCTTCCTTGCGCAGCGCCGGCCCTATCAGTTGTGGTTCCTGCTGCTCGCGCTGGCGGCGACGGCGGCGATCCTGTGGATGTTCTTCAAGGACTCGCAGTTCGAGAAGCCGTACAAGCCCAACATCATCTATGTCGAAAACTGGCCGATCACGCGCAGCGACGCCGAGATCAAGCGCCAGCAGGAGATCGACCTCGCCAAGCAGAAGATCCGCGAGGCCGAGGAGGCGCGCGCGCGCGAAAAGCATCGCCAGGAACTCAAGCAGGTCGACAGCGCGCTGAAGCAATGGGGGCTGTAGCCGACGACGCACGCTGGATGGCCGCGGCGCTGACGCTCGCCGAGCGGACGCGCGGTCGCACGGCGCCCAATCCCAATGTCGGCTGCGTGCTGGTGCGTGACGGCATCGTGGTCGGGCGCGGCTGGACGCAGCCGGGCGGGCGCCCGCATGCCGAGGCGATGGCGCTGGCGCAGGCCGGCGAAAAGTCGCGCGGCGCAACTTGCTATGTCACGCTCGAACCCTGTGCGCACCGCTCGTCGCGCGGACCGGCCTGTGCGGACCTGCTCGTCGCGGCGGGCGTGGCACGCGTGGTGATCGCGCTGCGCGATCCCGATCCGCGTACCGACGGACAGGGGGCCGCCCGGCTGGCGGCGGCGGGAATCGCGGTCGAATGGGGACCGGGCACGGCCGAGGCACGGGCCGTCATGGCCGGATTCTGCACGCGCCGGGGCCGCGGACGGCCGTTCGTCACGCTCAAGCTCGCGACCTCGCTCGACGGGTGCATCGCGCTCGCTTCGGGGGAGAGCCGCTGGATCACCGGCGCCGCCGCCCGTGCGCACGCGCACCTCGAGCGCGCGCGGCACGAGGCGATCCTGGTCGGGCGCGGCACCTTCGATACCGATGCGCCGCGGCTCGACGTTCGGCTGGCCGGACTCGCCGCGCGCAGCCCGGTGCGCGTGCTGCTGTCGCGCGGCGACGCGCCGCTTCCGCCGGGGTGGACGCGGATCGGCGCGCCCGATGCGATCGCGACGCTCGACGGCGTCGATCATCTGCTGGTCGAGGGCGGTGCCGGCGCCGCCGCGGCGTTCCTGCGTGCCGGGCTGGTCGACCGGCTGCTGCTCTATCGCGCGCCGATCCTGATCGGCGGCGGGCGGCCGGCGCTGGGCGACATCGGGCTGACCGATCTGGCGCAGGCACATGGGCGGTGGCGGCTGACCGACACGCGCATGCTTGGCAGCGATCGTCTGGAGGTCTACGCGGGCAACTGACATGTTCACCGGAATCGTCACCGACATCGGCACCATCGAGGCCGTCGAGCAGCCGCGCGACCTGCGCGTGCGCGTAGCCACCACCTATCCGACCGAGGCGATCGACCTTGGCGCATCGGTCGCCTGTTCGGGCGTATGCCTGACCGTGGTCGACAAGGGCGCCGGCTGGCTCGCGTTCGACGTGTCGGGGGAGACGGTGTCGCGCACCGCGGCGGGCCAGTGGACCGCCGGACGCCGGCTCAACCTGGAACGTGCGTTGCGGCTGGGCGACGAGCTGGGCGGGCACATCGTCACCGGCCATGTCGACGGCGTCGGCAAGGTCGCCGAGGTGTCCGAGACCGGCGGCTCGCTTCAGGTCGCGATCGTCGCGGGGCCGGCCATCGCGCCTTATGTCGCGGCAAAGGGCTCGATCACCGTCGACGGCGTCTCGCTGACCGTCAACGCGGTCGAGGATATCGCCGACGGCGTCAAATTCTGGCTCAACCTCATTCCCCATACCGCCGCCGTAACTACATTGGGCGACGTGAAGGCAGGCCAGCCCGTCAATCTGGAGATCGACGTCCTCGCCCGCTACCTGCAGCGCATGGAGTCGCTACGTGCCAAAAGCTGAACTGGCCCGTCTGAAGCACGGGTTTCTGTCCTCGCCGGAAGAGTTGATCGACGAGGCCCGCAACGGCCGGATGTTCATCCTGGTCGATGACGAGGATCGCGAGAACGAGGGCGATCTGGTGATCCCCGCGCAGATGGCGACCCCCGACGCCGTCAATTTCATGGCCAAGTTCGGCCGCGGGCTGATCTGCCTGGCGATGACCAAGGCGCGCGTCGACCAACTCGGCCTCGACCTGATGAGCCGCGCCAACGGCACGCGGCACGAAACCGCGTTCACCGTCTCGATCGAGGCGAAGGAAGGCGTCACCACCGGCATTTCGGCCGCGGATCGCGCGCGGACCATCTCGGTCGCGATCGACCCGACGCAGGGACGCGAAAGCATCGTCACCCCCGGCCACGTCTTTCCGCTGGTCGCGCGCGACGGCGGCGTGCTCGTGCGCGCGGGCCATACCGAGGCGGCGGTCGACGTCGCGCGCCTCGCCGGGCTCAACCCCGCCGGCGTGATCTGCGAGATCATGAAGGACGACGGGACGATGGCGCGGCTGCCCGACCTCATCTCGTTCGCCCAGTATCACAATCTGAAGATCGGCACGATCCGCGACCTGATCGCGTATCGCCTGCGCCACGACCATCTGGTCGAAAAGCGTGCCGAGGCCCGTTTCGACAGCCAGTGGGGCGGCGAATGGACCGCGATGACCTTCTGGAACCGCGCGACCGGCACCGAACAGATCGCGCTGGTGAAGGGCGAGATCGACCCGTCGCGTCCCACGCTGGTCCGCATGCATGCGCTGTCGCCCTTTACCGACCTGTTCGGCGAAGGCGGCGCGCGCGGCGGGCTGCTCCGCCGTTCGATGGAGATGATCGCCGCGGAAGGCGCGGGCGTCGTCGTCGTCATCAACCGTGCTCGCCCCGACCAGTTTTCGCGCGCGCTCCAGGCGCGGGCGGGCGAACTGGCGCCCAAGGAGATGGATGAACTGCGCGACTATGGCGTCGGCGCCACCATCCTCACCCAATTGGGCGTGCAGGACATGGTCCTGCTCACCAACACCCACCACACGCTGATCGGGCTCGACGGTTACGGCCTGTCGATCGTCGGTGAGCGTGCCATCGATCTGGAACGTTAATGGCCCGCGTCCTCATCCTCGAAGCGCGCTTCTATGCGCATCTCAACGACCTGCTGCTCGAAGGCGCGCGTGCCGCGATCGAGGCGGCGGGGCACAGCCACGAGACGATCACCGTCCCGGGCGCGCTCGAACTGCCGGGCGCGCTGGCGATGGCGGCCGAGACGGGGCGCTATGACGCCTATGTCGCGCTGGGCGTGGTGATCCGCGGCGAGACCTATCATTTCGAGGTGGTCTCGAACGAGAGCGCGCGCGGGCTGATGGCGCTGACGATGGACGGGCTGCCGATCGGCAACGGCATCCTGACGGTCGAGGACGAGGCCCAGGCGCTGGTCCGTGCGCGCCCCGACCAGAAGGACAAGGGCGGCGACGCGGCACGCGCCGCGCTCGCGATGCTCGCGCTCAAGCAGCGGCTCGGCTGACCGATGCAGCCGCCTCCCGGCCGCTACAAGGTGGTGGAGCGCGGGCGGCGGCTGGAGGTGATCGACAGCCGGACCGGACAGCCGGCCGCCGGCACGCGATCGCCGGTTCCACCGGCAGACGCGCCGCCGCGCGAGCCCGGCGCGGCGCCATCCCGCTGGGCGGGGCTTCGCCATCGACGGCCGCCGGCGGCGACGGCCTTCGTAACGCGCCCCTTCTATGATGCGCGCGCCCCACGGCGGGTGCCGATCAATTTTCGCGTGCGCGCGCGTTTCCGGACGCTGCGCTTCGCCATCGCCGTCGGTGTGGCGCTGTTCGTCGCCGCCAGCTTCCTGCTGTGGCCGGTGGTGCCGGTCGTCCCGATCGCCGCGCTGGCGGCGCCGCGGGTCCGTGAGACCCTGCGTGCCGCCAGTACGCGCTTCGTCGACGCGCTGATCGAGGAAGCGGGGGGCGATCAGGCTGGAACGCGCGCGTCCAGCGTCGGATAATCGACATAGCCCTCGCGTCCGCGGCTGTAGAAGGTCGCGATATCGGGCGTGTTGAGCGGCGCGTTCGCGCGGAACCGCTCGACCAGGTCGGGATTGGCAATGAACGCCCGGCCAAAGGCGATCGCGTCGGCCGCGCCGCCCGCCACGGCGGCCTGCGCCTCGGCCAGCGAATATTCCTGGTTGAGCACCAGCGGGCCGTCGAACACCTTGCGGATCGCGGGCGAGACGCGCGGCTGGTCGCTGCTGCCGAAGGTGCTGTCGGGACGCAGCTCGCGCAGTTCGAGGAAGGCGATGCGGCGCTCGGCAAGGAAGCGCGCCACCGGGACGAACAGCGCCTCGGGATCGCTGTCGATCACCCCTTGCGTGTCGCCGTTGGGCGACAGCCGCACCGCGGTCCGGTCCGCACCCACCGCGTCGATCAGCCGGTCGACCGCCTCGCGCAGCAACCGCGCGCGATTTTCGGGCGAGCCGCCATAATCGTCATCGCGATGGTTGCTGCTGTCGCGCAGGAACTGGTCGATCAGATAGCCATTGGCGGCGTGGAGCTGGACGCCGTCGAACCCGGCGCGGATCGCGTTGCGCGCGGCAGCGGCATAATCGTCGAGCACGCGGGCAATATCGTCGCGCGTCGCCGCGCGCGCCGCGGCATAGGGCTGCTTGCCGGCATAGGTGTGCGCCTGTCCCGGTGCCGTCGTTGCCGATGCCGAAAGCGGCGCGGCACCGTCGAGAAAGCTCGGATGGACGATCCGGCCCATATGCCACAGCTGGGCGAAGATGCGGCCGCCGGCGCGGTGCAGCGCGTCGGTGACCGGTTTCCAGCCCTCGACCTGCGCCTCGGTCCATAGCCCCGGCGCATAGGGCCAGCCCAGGCCTTCGCGGCTGATTCCGGTCGCCTCCGACAGGATCAGCCCGGCACCCGCGCGCTGGGCATAGTATTCGGCCATCACCGGCGTCGGCACATGCGCCTGCGTCGCGCGGCCGCGTGTCAGCGGCGACATCAGGATGCGGTTCGGCGCTTCGACGGCCCCCAGCTGGATCGGGTCGAACAGGCTTGGCATCGCAGGACTTCTCCCTCGAATGGAATGTGACGCGGGCGAGATAGGAAGCTAAGGGGGGCTATGCACGCAAGCCAGTCGCAAAGAAAAACTAATCGTCCGCAAAGCGTCGTGCCGGTAACGGCGCTGGTCGCGGTGGCGCTCGCCAATGTCGCGCTGGCGTCGGGGCCGCTGTTCGTTCGCCTGTCGGACGTCGGCCCGGTTTCGGCGGCGTTCTGGCGGATCACGCTGGCGACTCCCGTGCTGCTGGTCGCGGCGTTCGCGACCGGCGGACGCCCGATTCGTGCAGCGCAGGGGCTGTGGCTGGTGCTGGCGGTGGCCGGCGTCGCCTTCGCGCTCGATCTGGCGAGCTGGCACATCGGGATCGTGCGGACCACGCTCGCCAATTCGACGCTGTTCGGCAATTCGACGACGCTGATCCTGCCGATCTATGGCTTTCTCGTCGCGCGGGCATGGCCGACGCGGGCACAGGCGCTGGCGCTGGCGCTCGCCGCGATCGGCGGCGCGCTGCTGCTCGGGCGGTCGGCCGAATTGTCGTCGCGGCATCTCGCGGGCGATCTGTTCTGCCTGCTCGCGGGCGCGCTCTACACCATCTATCTGGTGCTGATGCGCCGCGCACGCGAGCGGATGGCGCCGCTGTCGGCGCTCGCGCTGTCGTCGATCGGGACGATCCCCGCGCTGCTCCTGCTCGCGCTCGCGCTTGGCGAGCCGGTGATCCCGCACAACTGGACGCCGCTGATCGCGCTGGCGGTCGTCAGCCAGCTCTTCGGCCAGGGGCTGATGATCTATGCGATCGGCTATCTGCCGCCGATCGTCGTCGGCATCGCGCTGTTGATCCAGCCGATCGTTGCGGCGACGCTGGGCTGGATCGTTTATGGCGAACGGCTGCAGGGGCCGGATTTCGTCGGGGCCGCGCTGGTGGCGGCGGCGCTGGTGCTGGTCGGCCAGGGTGCCCGGCGCGCACAGCGGGTTGCACCCGCCGCAGATGCGCCTAAATCGGAATGATGGATCTCGCCGACGCCACGCTTGACGAACTGCGCGACGCGCTCGCGCCGGTCATTGCCAGCAATGCCGCATTCGACGGCTGGAACGCCGATGCGCTGGGCGCGGCGGCGGACACGCTGGGCGTCGATCGCGACGTGGCCCGGCTGGCCTTTCCGGGCGGCGCGGTCGACATGATCGACGCCTGGTTCGCCGCGATCGACCGCGCCATGCTCGACCGGGTGACGCCCGAGGCGCTGGCGGGGATGAAGATCCGTCAGCGGATCACCGCGCTGGTCGAGGCGCGGCTGGCGATCCTCGCGCCGCAGCGCGACTCGCTGCGCCGTGCGCTCGCGATCCTGGCGATGCCGAACCATGTCGCGCGCGCCGCGCGGCTCGGCTGGCGTTCGGCCGATGCGATGTGGCGCGCGGCGGGTGATACCGCCACCGATTACAACCATTACACCAAGCGCGCGATGCTCGGCGGCATCTATGCCGCGACGATCGCGGTGTTCGTGCAGGACGAAAGCGCCGACTGGGCCGACACGCGCGCCTTTCTGGCACGTCGGATCGACGGGATCATGCGTTTCGAAAAGGCCAAGGCCGGATTTCTGGCGCGGACGCAGAATCGGCCGAGCCTTTCGCGCTTCATCGGGCGCCTGCGCTACCCGGTGGTCTGAGGACCGCGGGGTCGACCGCCTCCGGGCCCGCACGCAAACCCGCACGGCGCGCAAGCGGCCGGGCCGAAATTGCACTGGCGCAACCGACTTCTAATTGATAATCACTCGCAGCATGAACGTCGCCGCTGCGATCCCGATGCCCGTCCGACTTTCGCTGATGCCGCGCGACACGCCCGGCACGGTGGTTTCGGTCGAGTGGCAACTCCTGTCGGAACCCGAAGCGCGGCGTCTGCGCGAATTGGGGCTCGACGAAGGGGTCGAGGTGGCGCTGCTCCATCGCTCGGGGCTGCTCGGCGGCGGGCCGGTGGCCTGCCGCATCGGGCGGATGACCGTGGCGCTGCGCCGGCATGTTGCCGCCGCCATCCATGTGGGGCCCAAGGCGGACTGATCTGATGCATGCTACTCCCCTGGTTGCGCTTGTCGGCAACCCGAATGCCGGCAAGAGCGCGCTGTTCAATGCACTCACCGGCGCCCGGCAAAAGGTCGGCAACTATCCCGGCGTCACCGTCGAACGGCATTCGGGGCGGATCGCGCTGCCCGACGGCCGCCCCGTCGAGCTGGTCGACCTGCCCGGCGCCTACAGCCTGGAGCCGGCCAGCCCCGACGAGCAGGTGACGCGCGACGTGCTGTTCGGCCGTCAGACGGGCGAGCGGCTGCCTGACGCGATCCTCACCGTCGTCGATGCGTCGAACCTCGACAACCATCTGCGCTTCACGCTCCAGCTGATCGCGCTGGGCCTGCCCGTTGTCGTCGCGCTCAACATGATCGATCTGGCCGAACGCGACGGGCTCAAGCTCGACCCGGCCGCGCTCGAACGCGAACTGGGCGTGCCCGTCGTTCCCACCGTGGCGGTGCGCCGCCGCGGGCTCGACACGCTGAAGGAGCGTCTGGGCGAGCTGGTGCGCGACAGTGGCGGGCGACGCCCCGATCCGACCGTGCGGCACGATCTCGTCACGCTCCAGCGCCGCGCGCGCCAGATCGCGCAGGCGGTGACGGTGTCCGAAACCGCGTCGCGCCGCTGGACGCACCGCATCGACTCGCTGGTGCTCCACCCGGTGCTGGGGCCGCTGCTGCTGCTCGCGCTGATGTTCGTGATGTTCCAGGCGGTGTTCGCCTGGTCGCAGACGCCGATCGGCTGGATCGAGGATCTGATGGGCTGGATCGGGACCGAGGTGGGCAGTGCGCTGCCCCCCGGCGTGCTGCGCTCGCTGATCGTCGATGGCATCATCGCCGGCGTCGGCGCGGTGGTGGTGTTCCTGCCGCAGATCCTGATCCTGTTCGCGTTCATCCTCGTGCTCGAGGCCTCGGGCTATATGGTCCGTGCCGCCTTCCTGATGGACCGGCTGATGGCGAGCGTCGGCCTGTCGGGCCGCGCCTTCATCCCGCTGCTGTCGAGCTTCGCCTGCGCGGTGCCGGGGATCATGGCGACGCGCACGATCGCCGACGAGAAGGACCGGCTGACGACGATCCTGATCGCGCCGCTGATGACCTGTTCGGCGCGGCTGCCCGTCTATACGATCATCATCGGTGCGGTGATTCCCGATCGCGCGGTGCTCGCGGGCGTGGGGTTGCAGGGGCTCGTGCTGTTCGGCCTCTATATCACCGGCATCGCGGGGGCGTTCGTCGCCGCGCTCGTGCTGCGCCACACCGTCACGCGCGGTGCGACCAGCGGCTTCATGATGGAGATGCCGAAATACCAGCTGCCGCGGCTGCGCGACCTGGGCCTGGGGCTGTTCCAGCGCGCGAACATCTTCCTCACCCGGGCGGGCACGACGATCCTCGTCACCACCGTGGTGCTGTGGGCGCTGCTCAGCTTTCCCAAGCCGCCCGAGGGCAGCACCGTTTCACCGGTCAATTATTCGGTTGCCGGCCGCATCGCCAACGGGCTGCAGGTCGTGGTCGCGCCGATCGGGTTCAACCGCGACATGGCGCTGGCGGTGATCCCCGCAATGGCCGCGCGCGAGGTGGCGGTGGCGGCGATCGGCACCGTCTATGCCATCGACGATCCCGACGGCGATCAGGGCCGCGCCTCGATCCGCGAGAATCTGCGCACGCACTGGCGCCTGCCGAGTGCGCTCGCCTTCCTGATGTGGTTCGTGTTCGCGCCGCAGTGCATTTCGACGATCGCGGTGACGCGCCGCGAAACGAACGGGTGGAAGTGGCCGGCCTTCATGATAGGGTATCTTTTTGCCACCGCCTATGTTGCCGCCGGGGTGACCTATTGGACGGCGGTGGCGCTGGGACTTTAGGAGCAAGCTTTGGCGGGCAGTGTTAACAAGGTGATCCTGGTCGGCAACCTCGGTCGGGATCCCGAATCGCGGTCGTTCCAGAACGGCGGCAAGGTGGTGGAGCTGCGCATCGCCACCTCGGAAACGTGGAAGGACCGCCAGTCGGGCGAGCGCCGCGAAAAGACCGAATGGCACACGGTCAAGATCTTCAGCGAAGGGCTGGCGAACGTCGCCGAACGCTATCTGCGCAAGGGCAGCAAGGTCTATGTCGAGGGCCAGCTCCAGACGCGCAAATGGCAGGACCAGTCGGGCGCCGACCGCTATTCGACCGAAATCGTGCTGCAGGGTTTCAACGCGCAGATGGTGCTGCTCGACGGCCCCGGCTCGGGGGATCGTGCAGGCGGCGGTTCGCGTGGCGGCGGCGTGGACGAATGGGGTGCCGGCGGCGATGATTTCGGCGGCGGCAATGGCGGCGGCTTCGGCGGCGGCGCGCGCGGCGGCGGCAACTTCAATTCGGGCGGCCAGCGCGGCGGTGCCGGCGGCGGCGGCGCGGCGGGCGGCTTTGGCGGCGGCTTCCCCGACGATCTGGACGACGACGTTCCGTTCTGATCGCCGATCGCGCGACCGCGCTATCGAACCGGACGGCCCGGCGGCACCCTGGTGCTGCCGGGCCGTCGGCGTTTTCGGCGCGCGCGCGCCGATCAGCGACGCAGCAGGAACACCGCGTGCTCGGCCATCAGGTTGGCCATCGCCGATCCGGTCTGCTGGTCGCCCGAAAGAAACCAGCATCCCTCCACCACGATCCCGCGTTCGCGCAGCAGCGCGCGGAAATCGTCGATCGTCAGATGGTGGATGTTCGGCGTCGCATACCAGGCGACGGGCAGCAGCCGCGTCACCGGCATCCGTCCGCCGAACAGCAGCGACGCACGCACGCGCCAGTGCGCGAAATTGGGAAACGAGACAAAGGCGTGGCGGCCGATGCGCAGCAGCTGCTCGAGCACATGGTCGGGCCGCCGGGTCGTCTGCAGCGTCTGGCTGAGGATCGCATAGTCGAACCCGTGGTCGGGATATTCGCCCAGATCGCTGTCGGCATCGCCCTGGATCACCGAAAGCCCGCGCGCGACCGCGGCGGCGACATTGCCCGCGTCAAGCTCCAGCCCGCGCGCGTCGCAACCCTGGCGATCCCGCAGCGCCGCCATCAGCTCGCCGTCGCCGCAGCCGATGTCGAGCACGCGCGCGCCCGGCGCGACATGCGCGGCGATCACCGCCAGATCGGGGCGCAGGCTCATGCATTCTCTCCCGCGCGCAGAAAGCCGTCGACGACGCGGTTGAGCGCGGGGCTTTCGAGCAGAAAGGCATCGTGGCCGAAGGGCGAGCTCAGCTCGACAAAGCTCGCCGGCGCGCCCGCGGCATTGAGCGCATGCGCGATCATGCGCGATTCACGCGTCGGATAGAGCCAGTCGGTGTCGAAGCTGACGATGCAGAATCGCGTCGCCGACCCCCGGAACGCATGGGCGAGCACGCCGCCATGATCCTCGGCCAGGTCGAAATAGTCGAGCGCGCGGGTGATGTAGAGATAGGAATTGGCGTCGAAGCGGTCGGTGAACGCCAGCCCCTGGTGCCGCAGATAGCTTTCGACCTGGAAATCGGCGTCGAAGCCGAAGGTCTTGGTCTCGCGCGCCTGAAGCTTGCGGCCGAACTTGGCGGTCAGCCCCGCTTCGGAAAGATAGGTGATGTGCGCCGCCATCCGCGCGACGGCGAGCCCCGCCGAGGGCGGGTCGCCGCTGTCGTAATAATCGCCGCCGCGCCATTTGGGGTCGGCCATGATCGCCTGGCGCCCGACTTCGTGAAAGGCGATGTTCTGTGCCGAATGGCGCGGCGCCGACGCGATCACCACCGCCGAGGCGACGCGTTCGGGAAAGGTCGCGGCCCAGCTCAGCGCCTGCATCCCGCCCATCGATCCGCCGACGACGGCGAACAGCCGCGCGACGCCCAGATGATCGAGCAGCATCGCCTGCGCGCGCACCATGTCGCGGATGGTGATGACCGGAAATCCCATCGCCCAGGGCTTGCCCGTCGCCGGGTTGACCGTGGCCGGCCCCGACGACCCCAGGCAACTGCCGATGACGTTCGAACAGATGACGAAGAAACGGTCGGTATCGACCGGCTTGCCCGGACCGACCATTCGCGTCCACCAGCCGGGCTTGCCGGTGATCGGATGCGCCGAGGCGACATGCTGGTCGCCGGTCAGCGCGTGGCACAGCAGGATCGCGTTCGAACCGTCGGGCGCGAGCGTGCCATAGGTCTCATAGGCGATTTCCACGGGCGACAGCAGCACGCCGCCGTCGAGCCGCAACGGCCCCGGCAGCGTCACCGAACGGGCCAGGCCGAAGCGCGCATCATCCGACATGGTTCCCGGTTAGGAGCAGCAGCGCGCGGGTTCAAGCCGGGTTGATTCCCGCGGCCTTGCCATCGCCGGGGCTTTGCGCCATCGCGGCGGGCATGAACGCACCGCAGCCCAAGCCCTGGATTCTCGGCATCGCCCCCTATGTTCCCGGTCGGTCGACCACCGATTCGGGGGTGAAGGCCGTCAAGCTTTCGTCGAACGAGAACCCGCTCGGCACCGCGCCCGCCGCGCAGGCGGCGTTCGATTCGGCGCGCGGTTCGCTCGAACGCTATCCCGATGCCGGCGCGACGGCGCTGCGCGAGGCGATCGGCGCGCTGCACGGGCTCGATCCCGAACGGATCATCTACGGCACGGGCTCGGACGAGATCCTGCACCTTGCCGCGGGCGCCTATGCCGGTCCGGGGGACGAGGTGATCTATGTCCGCCACGGCTTTGCGGTCTATGACATCGCGGCGCGGCGCGTCGGCGCGACGCCGGTGATCGCGCCCGATCGCGACTATGCCACCGATGTCGACGCGCTGCTCGCCTGCGTGACCGATCGCACGCGCGTCGTGTTCGTCGCCAATCCGAACAATCCCACCGGCACCTATGCGCCGCGGGCCGAGATCGAGCGGCTCCACGCCGGCTTGCCGTCGTCGGTGCTGCTGGTGATCGACCAGGCCTATGCCGAATATCTGGCGCCGGGCGAGGAGGATGGCGCGCTCGCACTGGCCGCGTCGCATCCGAACGTCCTCGTCACGCGGACCTTCTCGAAAATCTACGGGCTTGCCGCCGAACGCATCGGCTGGGGCTATGCCGCCGCGCCGGTGATCGACGCGCTGCATCGCATCCGCGCGCCGTTCAACGTCACGATCGCCGGACAGGCCGCGGCGGTGGCCGCAATCGGCGCGCAGGATTTCGTCGCCGCAAGCCGCGAGCATAACCAGCGCTGGCGGGCCTGGCTTGCCGATCAGGTCGCGGCGCTGGGCAACCAGGGGCTGCGCGCGGTGCCCTCGCACGCCAACTTCCTGCTCGTGCTGTTCGAAGGCGCGGTGCGTGCCGAGACCGCCTATCACGCGCTGATGGCGCGCGGCTATATCGTCCGCTGGCTGCCGGGGCAGGGGCTGCCCGAAGGGTTGCGGATCACGATCGGCACCGAGGAAGAGGTGCGCGGGGTCGCGCAGGCGCTGCGCGAGATCGTGGCGGGCTGATGCTGCCCTTTGCGCGCGTCACCGTCATCGGGCTCGGGCTGATCGGCTCTTCGATCGCGCGCGCCGTGCGCCAGGCGATGCCCGACGTGCGGCTGGTCGGCCACGATGCCGACGCCGGCGTGCGGGCGGTCGCGCGCACGATCGGCCTGTGCGACGATGTCGCCGACACGCCGGGCGCCGCGGTGATCGACGCCGATCTGGTCGTCCTGTGCGTGCCCGTCGGGGCGATGGGCGCCGCCGCCGCCGCGATTGCCGCCGACCTCCCCGCCGATGCGGTGTTGAGCGACGTCGGATCGTGCAAGGAAAGCGTGATCGAGGCCGTCGCCGCCGCGCTCCCCGACGCGGTCTTCGTCCCTGCGCACCCGGTGGCGGGGACCGAGAACAGCGGGCCGGAGGCGGGCTTTGCCAGCCTGTTCCAGCGGCGCTGGTGCATCCTCACCCCGCCCGAGGGCTGTCCGCCGCTCGCGGTCGAGCGTGTCGCCGAATTCTGGCGGCGGCTGGGCGCCGATGTCGAACAGATGCCGCCGGCGCATCATGACCGCGTGCTCGCGGTCACGAGCCATCTGCCGCATCTCATCGCCTATACCATCGTCGGCACCGCGTCGGACCTTGAGGAAGTGACCCAGTCCGAAGTCATCAAATATTCGGCGGGCGGCTTTCGCGACTTCACGCGCATCGCCGCGTCCGACCCGACGATGTGGCGCGACGTGTTCCTCGCCAATCGCGAGGCGGTGCTCGACATGCTCCAGCGCTTCTCGGAGGATCTGAGCGCGCTGCAACGCGCGATCCGCTGGGGTGACGGCGATGCGCTGTTCGACCTGTTCACGCGCACGCGGGCGATTCGGCGTTCGGTGATCGACCAGGGGCAGGACGACGCCCGCCCCGATTTCGGCCGCGCGCCCGACCGCGCCGGCTGATCTTGCCTCGCCTGCGGTTCAGCGCGCGGCGTTGAAGGCGTTGATCCCGGCATGGACGCGCGCCTCCATCTCGGCGCGGGGCAGGCCCGGCGGGATCGGCGTACCGAAACGGAAGCGGATCGTGCCCGCCTGCTTGGCGCCGCGCCTGGGCCAGACATGGCCGCTCTGCACCGCCACCGGCACCACCGGGATCGCGAGCATCTTGTAAAGCCCCGCCAGCCCTGATCGCAGCGGCGGCTGCTCGCCCGGCGCGACGCGCGTGCCCTCGGGAAAGATCAGCACCGACCGGCCCTCGGCCAGCGCGGCGCGGGCATCGCGCATCATCGCGCGAAGGGCGCGGGCATTGGCGCTGCGTTCGACGACGATCACGCCATAGCGCCGCGCCGCCCAGCCCCAGAGCGGGATGGCGGTCAGCTCGCGCTTCATCACGGTGGCGGGCTGGCGCAGCATCCGCGTCAGCTCCAGCGCCTCGAACAGCGATTCATGCTTGGCGGCGACGAGCACCGGGCCGTCCGGAAGCGTGCCTTCGACTTCGGTGCGGATGCCCAGCAATGCGCGCGCCGAGACGCGCATCAGCAGCGTCCAGAAATCGGCATAGCCGCGGATCGCGCGCGTGCCCATCAGCGCGACGAGCGGCACCGCGACCACCATCGGCACGCTCAGCCCGTAAAAGAACAGCGAAAACGCGATCGTCCGCAGCCAGGGGATCAACGGCTCAGCCTCCTGCGCCGAGCCACAGGGCGAAACGGCGCACCAGATATTTGTGATATTCGCGCAGCAGCACCGTCCAGCTGGGGCTGTGCGGCCCGCTGCGCACCGCGTCGCCGACGATCTGCGCCTGACCGCGCAGCGCCGCCGCCAGTTCCATCCGCGCACGCGGCATGTGCCAGTCGGTCGTGACGAGCCGCACCGAGCGGAAGCGGTGGTCCTCGACCCAGCGCGCGGTCTCCTCGGCGTTCGAGCGTGTGTCGACCGCCTGCCAGCCCAGGTCGATACAGCACGCCATCAGTTCGGGCGCGATGCGGAACTGCGCGGCCAGTTCGGACGGGCGCACATCGGGGTCGACCCCGCTCACCAGCATCCGCTGCGCATGGCCTGCGCGCAGCATCGCCAGCCCGCGGTCGATCCGTCCGGGGCCGCCGGTGAGCACGACGATCGCATCGGTATCGCGCGCGTCGAGCGGCCGGCCGAGCGACAGCATGAAGGCGCCGAAGCCCAGCGCCCAGGCGACCGGAATCAGCAGCAGCGCGCGCCACATCACGGCATCCGCCCCAGCGTGCGCAGCACCGCGAACCGCGCGGCCAGCGTCGCGAGCAACGTGAACCCCGCCGGGATCGCGGCGAGCAGCAACCAGTCGCGCGGGCCCAGTGCGGCCGTGGCGATCATTTCCGAACCCAGCGTCGCCGCCTGGCGCTCGATCAGCCAGACGAGCGCGATCGCCGCGGCCGTTCCCACCAGCCCGCCGGCCAGCGTGTCGTGCGCGATGCGCCGTTGGAACAGGCGCGCGATCTGGACGTCGGTCGAACCCAGCATATGCAGCACTTCGATCGTATCGCGGTGCGTGTCCAGCCCCGCCCGCGCCGCGAGCAGCACGACCGCCGTCGTCGCGACGCCGATCACCAGCACCAGCCCGCCGGCAACGATCCCCAGCGTCGTCAGCAGGTCGCGCACCGGCGCCAGCCATTGCGCATTGCGGTCGACGCGCGCGCCGGGCGCGACCGCCGTCACCGCGCGCGCGGCGGCATCGACCGCATCGGGCCGGACGGTCACGTCGATCATCGCGGGCATCGGCAGATCGGGATCGAGCCCCGCAGTGCCCAGCCAGGGTTCGAGCAGCGCCGCCAGCCGCGCACGGTCGACCGGTGCCACCGCCTCGACCCCGGGCGTCCGGCGCAGCGCCTGCGTCACCGCGGCGACGCCGCGATCGCGCGCGGCGGCGTCGGTCTCGACCAGCTGCACCGTCAATTGTCCCGAAAGCGCGCGGTCGAGCCCGCCGATCGCGGTCGCCACCGCCAGCCCCAGCGCGGCGGCGATCACCGTCAGGAACAGCATGATCGCCATCACCCACGTCATCGCGCGCCCGCGGCGATGATCGTCGAGCAGTTCGCGTTCGGGAGCCTTGCGCCGGATGCCCAGGTTCATGCGGGCTCCGGCGGGTTGCGCAACAGCCCGGTGGGGTCGGTCAGGCGGCCGTGTTCGAGCCGCATCATCCGCGCCGCCGGGATGCGCTGGAGCAGGTGGAGGTCGTGCGTCGCCATCACCACGGTCGTTCCCAGCCGGTTGAGCGAATCGAACAGGTGGAGCAGCCGGTCGGCCATGTCGGGGTCGACATTGCCCGTCGGCTCGTCGGCGACCAGGATCTCGGGGCGCCCGATCACCGCGCGCGCGATCGCGATCCGCTGCTGCTCGCCGCCCGACAGCGTCGGCGGCCGCGCCTCGCTGCGCGCGCTCAGCCCGACCCAGGCGAGCATCTCGCGCACCGGCGCCTCGATCTCGGCCTCGGAAACGCCCGCGACGCGCAGCGGCAGCGCGACATTGTCATAGGCGGTAAGGTGCGGCACCAGCCGGAAGTCCTGCAGCACCACGCCGATCCGCCGCCGGAATCCGGGCAGCCGCGTGCGCGGCAGCGCGCCGGCATCCTCGCCGAACAGGTGGATCGTGCCGCGCGTCGGCCGCTGCGCGAGGTAAAGCAGCCGCAGCAGCGAGGTCTTGCCCGCTCCCGACGGCCCGGTGAGGAAATAGAAGGCGCCGCTCTTCAACGTGAAGCTGATGTCGCACAGCGTCTCCGCGCCCGTCCCATAGCGCAGCCCCACATTCTCAAACTGGACGATATTGGCCATGGGCCGGCGCTGACCCTTGCAGTGCGGAACCGAGCTTGCGGCATTGCACAGCCGCCCCGCCCGCTCAAGCGCAACGGGATGGCGGCCGCTCTTGGCAGTGCGCGTGCATGGGTCTAGAATCGCGCGACCGGCCACTGGGCAAGCCGGACTTAAGAGACACCGCGAATGATCCTGGAATGCAGCCAGTGCCGAACCCGCTACCTCGTCCCCGATAGCGCGATCGGGGCGGCGGGACGCACGGTTCGCTGCGCCAATTGCAAGCATAGCTGGTTCCAGGCCCCGCCGCTCGCCGATCTGGCGACGCGCGGCGCCTTCGCCCCCGCCGCGGCCTTTGCGGCGGCGGTGCCGCCGGTTCCCGCCGCGCCCGAGCCTGCGCCGCAGCCGGTCGAGGTCGCGCCCGCGCCGGTCGAACGGCCGACCCAATCCGGGACAGTCGTGTCGATTCCCGAGGCCGTCGAGCGCGCGGCGATCGCCGTGCCCGCGCCCGAGGTCGACGACGGCTTCGACCCCTTCGCCCCGCCGCCGCGGCGGACCCGGCCGCGCCGCAACCCGGCGCGCCGCTGGAACATCGCCGCCTTCCTCGCGGGCATCTCGATGCTGCTGGGCGCCGGCGCGATCTCCTATTGGGGCGCGCCCGGCCTCGCGGCGCAGCTCGGGCTGGGCATCGGCGCTGCCGACACCACGCTCCGCTTCGTCGACCGCAAGGTCGACCTGCGCATCCTCCCCGACGGCCGCCAGGCGCTGGTCGTATCGGGGCGCATCGTCAATCCGTCGGCGGCGAGCGAGCACGTCCCCGACGTCCGGCTTCAGCTCCTCAACGCCAGCGACGAGGCGATCTATACCTGGCGCGTGACGCCCGAAACGCGCGAGCTGGGGCCGCGCGCGGCGCTCGATTTCACCGCGGCCAAGGTCGATCCCCCCGCCAGCGCGCGTTCGCTCAAATTCTCGTTCGCGCACGAGCTCGGGCGCTGATCCAGCCCAGCCGCGCGCCGTTGAGCAGCGCCGCGGCCGCCATCCCCGCGCCCGATGCCAGCACCAGCGCGGCATCGCCCAGCCCGGCATGCACCAGCGCGATTCCCGCCCCGCCGGTGATCAGGAAAAAGGCGACGATGCCGTTGATCCCCGCCGCCACCTGGTCGCCCATCGAACGCAGCGCATAGACGAACACCACCTGCACGCCGTCGAACAGGATGAACGGCGCCCATAGCCGCAGCATCGCCGGCGCGATCGCATGCACCGCGCCGCTCGCGGGGAACAGCGCGACGATCGGCCCGGCGCCGAGCAGCAGCACGAGCGCGAGCGTTCCCGTCGCCGCGGCGGCAAGCCCCGCCGCGATCGCCGCGCGCCCGGCCGCCGCGACCGGGTCACCCGCCCCCATCGCATTGCCCGCGCGCACGCCCGCGGCCGATCCCAGCCCCAGCGCGACCGCAAAGGTCAGGTTGTGGATCGAAAACACGATCTGGAAAGCGTGCGCACTCGCATTGCCAAGCTGCGTCGAAAGCGCGATCAGCACCGAAAAGCCCACCAGCTCGAGCCCCGAGGCGAGCGCGGGCATCGCGCCGAACCGCGCCAGTCGCCCCACGCCCGCCAGCGCGCCGCGCCATCCGGTGGGGTCGATCCGCCGGACGCCGCGCGCCGCGGCATCGGGAAGCGTCCAGGCGGCAACGAGCATCCCGGCGGCCCCTGCGGCAGAGGCGATGGCGGTGGCGATCGCCGCGCCGGTCGCCCCCATCGCGGGCAGCCCCAGCGCGCCGATCGCGAGCGCCCAGGCGAGGACGGCGTTGAGCGGCAGCACCGCCAGGTTGACCACCGCGATTCGCCGCGGCCGGCTGACGCCCTCCAGAAAGAAACTCGCCGCGATCGTCACGAGCTGGAACGGATAGGCGAGCGCCATCACCCGCACGACACGCGCCGCCTCGGGCAGCACCGCGGGGGCCACGCCGACGGCGGCCAGCAGCCATGCCGCGCCGAAGAACAGCACCAGCGCACAGCCGAGCCCGACGATCGCGCCCAGCGCCAGCCCCTCGTGCAGCACGCGGCCGGTGGCGCCGGGATCGCGCGCGCCGTCCGCCCGCGCGGCAAAGACAAGAATGCCGGTCAGCGCGCCCAGCCCGACGACGATCCCCGGATAGGTGATCGTGCGGCTCGCGCCCAGCGCCGCCGCCTGCGCGGTGCCCGCCATCCCCACCACCACCACGTCGGTGATGTGCAGGATCGTCCAGTTGAGGCTGGTCAGGATCACCGGCCACGCCAGTGCAAGCAGATGCCGGGTCTCGGCGAGCGGGCGGGTGAGGCGCGTCATCACAGGAGGCGCTGAATAGGCGGGGAAAACATTTTTCGGAACCCGCATGGTTGGGCTTGCCAGCCCCAAAAGGCTTTGCTAGGGGCCGCTCCTCACCAGCGCCGGCCCAGCCGGCGAGTTTCACGTGCGGTCGTGGCGGAACTGGTAGACGCGCAACGTTGAGGTCGTTGTGGCCGAAAGGCCGTGGAAGTTCGAGTCTTCTCGACCGCACCATGAAACACCGGGCGCCCTTCGGGGCTCCCCTTTTTCTCCCCAAATCGTCGCTGCCGGCCGGGTCTGGCACAATTGTGCGACAAGTCGCGACTAGCCGGCCCGGGTGGGCGCCGTCCTGGCGCCGCGATGATGGCCGATTCTCGGGGAGTGACGCGACGATGCTGAAATGGGGATGTGCGACGATGGCGCTGATGGTGGGCGCGCTGCCGATGATGGCTGCGGCGCAGGACCAGCCCGCCCCCGCCCGCCCGCCGGCGTCGCCCCCCAATGATTCGGCCGGGGCCGGCGCGGTCGACGACGAGAACGAGATCGTCGTCACCGGCGAACTGCGCGGCGCGGTCAAAAGCGACATTCCGCCCGAAATCCAGCTCAGCCCCGCCGACGTCCGCGCCTATGGCGTGTCGAGCGTCGCCGACCTGCTCACCGAGCTCGCGCCGCAGACGGGCAGCGGTCGCGGCCGCGGCGGCGAGGCGCCGGTGATCCTGCTCAACGGGCGGCGCATCTCCAGCTTCGCCGAAATCCGCGACCTGCCGACCGAAGCGATCGCGCGCGTCGACATCCTGCCCGAAGAGGTCGCGCTCAAGTTCGGCTATGGCGCGAACCAGCGCGTCGTCAATTTCGTGCTGCGCGAACGCTTCCGCGCGCTGACGGCCGAGGCGCAGGGGTCGACGCCGACCGCGGGCGGCTATGCCACCGGCAAGACCGAGATCGGGCTGGTCAAGATCAGCCGCGACCGGCGGATCAACGTCAACATCGGCTATACGGCCAATTCGGGGCTGCGCGAGAACGAACGCGATATCCAGCCGAACAGCCTGTTCGATCCGCGCGGCAATGTGCGCGGGGTCAACGGTGCCGAACTCGATCCCGCGCTCAGCGCGCTCGCGGGAACGCGCGTCACGGTTGCGGGCGTCCCGGCCGGCGCGGCGACGGCGGCACCGGCGCTGGGCGATTTCGTCGCGACCGCCAACCAGCCCAATATCGGCGATCCCACCGCGCTGCGCACGCTCGTCGCGCCGGCAAAGACCTTCACGCTCAACGGCGTCTACAGCCAGAACCTGTCGAACAAGGTCGGCGCCAGCGTCAACGCCTCGCTCACCGCGAACCAGAGCCGCGCGCTCAACGGTCCCTATACCGCCACGCTGACGCTTCCGGGCGCCAATCCCTTCTCGCCCTTCGAAAACGATGTCGAGCTGCTGCGCGCCTTTCCCGATCTCGCGCCGCTGTCGCGCAGCAACAAGAGCCTGACGGCGCATGGCGGCGTCACCTTCAACGGCGACGGCACGCCCTGGGCGAACAACTGGCGCTGGTCGGTGATCGCCAATTACGATCGCACGACGACGCGCAGCGTCGCGACCACCGGGCTCGACGTCACGCCGATCCAGGCGATGATCGACGCCAACCTGCCCGGCTTCGACCCGTTCGGCACGCTGCCCGCGTCGCTGTTCACGCCGCTCCCCGCCGATGTCGCGCGCTCGACCGCATCGGTCGGCTCGGTTTCGGCGCTGTTCAACGGGCCGCTGGCCAAGCTGCCTGCGGGCGACGTCGCCACCGCGATCCAGATCGGCGGCATCACCAGCGATTTCGACAGCGAGACGCAGCGCAGCGGGCTGTTCCGCAAGAGCGACCTGTCGCGCGACAGCGGCAATGTGCGCGGCAATATCGACGTGCCGATCGCCAGCCGTCGCAACGGCTTCCTGTCGGCGATCGGCGACCTGTCGCTCAACGGCAATATCGAGGTCGAACAGCTTTCGGACTTCGGCACGCTCGTCACCACCGGCTATGGCATCAACTGGTCGCCGATCGCGCCGCTGCGGTTCATCGCGTCGGTCACCGACGAGGAAGGCGCGCCGACCGCCAACCAGCTCGGCGATCCGCTCGTCCCCAACGCCAATGTCCGCGTGTTCGACTATCGCCGCGGCGAAAGCGCGACGATCACCACGTTCACCGGCGGCAACCGCGCGCTGATCGCCGACAGCCGGCACGTCGTGAAGCTGGGGCTCAACTTGCGCCCGTTCGAAAAGGCCGATTTCAATTTCAGCGCCGATTATGTGACGAGCACGACGCGCAATCAGATTTCGAGCTTCCCCGCCGCCACCGCGGCGGTCGAGGACGCCTTCCCCGATCGTTTCCAGCGCGATGCGGCCGGACGGCTGCTCAGCATCGACAACCGGCCGGTCAATTTCGACCGCGCCGACCGCGAACAGTTGCGCTGGGGCGTCAACTTCTCGGTCCCGCTCGCCTCGAAGCTCGCCAAGCAGATCGAGGCGATGCGTGCCGCGCGCGAAGCGGCGCAGCGCGAGGGGCGGCCGCTGCCTGACGGCCCCGGCGGCCCCGGCGGCCCGGGCGGCCCCGGCGCGGCGGGCGGTCAGCCGCCGCGGCCGTCGGGCGGCTTTTTCGGCGGCCCGCGCGGCCCCGGCGGCGGCTTTGGCGGCCCGGGCGGCGGCGGCGGTGGCGGCTTCCGGCGGCTCGGCGGACCCAATGGCGCGCTGGCGGGGCGGATCCAGTTCAGCCTCTATCATACCTGGTATTTCAAGGATCAGGTCCGCATCCGCGCCAGCTTGCCCGTGCTCGACCTGCTCAACGGCGCCGCGACGGGGAGCGCGGGCGGTCAGCCGCAGCACGAGGTCGAGGCGCAGGCGGGCTTTGCGCGCGACGGGCTCGGCGTGCGGCTGATCGGCAAGTGGCAGAGCGCGACCGATGTCTATACCGGCGCGCTCGGCAGCACCGACCAGCTTCATTTCGGCAGCCTCGCGACGCTCAACCTGCGGCTGTTCGCGGATCTGGGGATGCAGCGCTCGCTGGTGCGCAACCATCGCTGGCTGCGCGGCACGCGCGTCACCTTCTCGGTCGACAATCTGTTCGACACGCGCCAGCGCGTGACCAACGGCATCGGCGAGGTGCCGGTCAGCTATCAGCCCGACCTGCTCGATCCGACCGGCCGCGTCGTTCGGCTGAGCATCCGCAAGCTGTTCTTCTGATTCGGCAGGCGATTCGGCACGGGCGGCGTCAGCGCGCCCGTGCCGGCTGGTCCATGATCCGGCGATAGAGCAGCGTGATCGCCACGCGGCGGTTGCGCGGGTCGGCGGGGGTGTCGACGATCAGCGGTTCGCGATCGGCGACGCCCTCGATCCGCTCGAACCGCGCTTCCGCCACGCCGCCGCTCGCCAGCCGGCGGCGCGTGGCTTCGGCACGCCCGCTCGACAGCATCCAGTTGTTCATCGCGCGCGGGTCGCCATAGCCCAGGCTGTCGGTATGGCCGCGGATCATGATCGGGTTCTCCAGCCCGCGGATCGATTCGGCGATCGTGCCGATCAGCGTGCTCGCGGCGGGGACGAGTGCGGTCGTTCCCAGGTCGAACATCGAGTAATTGGCGTCGTCGAGCAGGTCGATGCGCATCCCGTCGCGCGTCGGGACGAAGCGGACGTGCCGCGCCAGCCCGGCGAGCGCGGGGGTGGCGCGCATCCGCGCCTGGATGCGCCGCGCGGTGGCGTCGAAATTCTTCTGGTCCTGCGCGGTCAGCGCGCGCTGGTCCTTCAGCGTGCCTTTCTGCCCGGTGCCGACCTCGTTGCCGCCCGCGCCGCCGACGGGAACGGTCAGCGACTTGGTGCCCGTCTGCGACGCCTTGCTGGGATAATGGTCGCGCTGGTTGATCGCCTCGCCGCCGAACAGTCCGTTCGATCCGGCGCTGTTCTGGCGCAGCTCGACCAGCGTTGGCGCGAAATAGTCGGCGAGCGCCTTGCGCTGTTTCTCGGTCGTCGCGCCCAGCAGCCACATCAGCAGGAAAAACGCCATCATCGCGGTGACGAAGTCGGCATAGGCGACTTTCCACGCGCCGCCATGGTGCGCGGCATGCGCCTCGACATAGACCTTCTTGACGATGATGCGCGGCGGCTGGTTCGAACCGTGCGGAGCGCGGGCGGCGGCCATGGTCGGGTCAGCGTCCGCGCAGGCCGTCGAACACCTGGGCAAAGCCCGGCTGGTTCTCGTGCGCGATTCCCGATCGCGCCGCCTCGATCACCAGCGGCTGCGGATGGCCGTGGAGCGAGGCGATGATGATCTGCTTGACCATGGTGTAGATCGCGGCATCGGCGTCGATCACCTGCTGCAGCCGGCTGGCGAGCGGGGCGACGATGCCATAGGCGAGCAGCACGCCCATGAAGGTGCCGACCAGCGCCGATCCGATCATCGCGCCCAGGATCGCCGGGGGCTTGTCGATCGACCCCATCGTCTTGACCACGCCCAGCACCGCGGCGACGATGCCGAGCGCGGGCAGCGCGTCGGCGAGCCCCTGGAGCGTCGCCTGCGGGGCCTGCGCGGCGTGGTGATGGGTGCGGATCGCATTGTCCATCACCTCCTCGACCGCATGGACATCGAGGGTCCCCGAAGAGACCACAACGAGGCGTAAAGTGTCGGTAATCAGCCCGATCAGCGCCGGATCGGCAGCCAATCGGGGGTATTCTGCAAAGATCGGCGAGGCATTGGGAGCCTCGACATGGCTCTCGAGCGCGATCGGGCCTTCGGTCCGCAGCATCTTCATCAGCCGCGAAACGAGGAAGATCGTGTCGAGATAATCCTGCTTGCGATAGCGCGGCCCCTTGAACGCGCGCGCGAGTCCGGCGGCCAGCGCCTTCAGCGAAGTACCTGAATTTCCAATGATCAATGCGCCTGCGGCGGCCCCGCCGATGATCAGCATCTCGTGCGGAATCGCTTCCATCACCGGCCCCAGCGCGCCGCCGGTGATCGCGAATCCCCCGAACACCATCGCCAGCAGCACGACAAAGCCGATCAGCGGAAACATGGTGCGTCAAATCCCCCCGATGCCGGGCCGAAATCGGCCATTCCATGCTGTTAAACGGCCCGTCGGGCGCAAACTTGCGGATAAAAACGTGCGTTCGCTCAGCGCAGATAATCGAACAGCGACAGCCCGCTCAGCTTCGAAAAGCTCGCCTGCGTCGCCTGGAGCACGGTAAGCGTGCGCTGCAGCGCGATCGTCGCGCCGGCGATGTCGGTATCCTCGGTCGCGGCGCGCTGGCTCTCGCGTGCCTCGCCGACATCGGTAAGCCGCTGACTTTCCACATCAAGCCGCGCCGATCGCGCGCCGAGCGACGCGCGCGCGGTGGCCACGCTGGCAACGCTCGACTGGATTCCGGCCAGCGCCGCGCTCCCCGCCGCATGGACGTCGCCGCCGCTGCGAACTGCCGCGGCGAGCGTCCCCAGCACCGCAAAGATATCTCCCAGCGCGCGATTCCCCGTAACGCCCGTCTCGATCTGCGCGTCGGCGCCGATCGGCACCTGCGCCGCGCCCGCGCTGCCGACATAGGCGATGCTGCCATCGGCCGCCCGACGATAGGGCGGCTCGGTGGCGGTGCCGCCGAACAGCGGCTGGCCGTCCGGCCCCCTGTCGTTCGCAAGCCCAAGGATCGTCGTCAGCACCGCGTCGAGCTCGCTCCCCATCGCCGTCCGCTGGGCATCGGACAGGGTGCCGGTGGCGGCCTGCGCCGCCAGTTCGAGCGCACGCTGGAGCTGCGTCTCGATCGACCCGAGCGCCGCATCGCCGGCATCGAGCGTCGCCTGGGCGGCGCGGATATTGGCAGCGAATGCCCCATCCGCCTCTGTCGCGCCCGCCAGACTGCGCAACTGGCGGTAAGCGGCGGGTGAAGCCGAGGGGGCGGCGTAGCGCTTTTCGGTGCCGATCGACGTCTGGATCGCATCGGCATCGGCATAGAGGCGCGTCATTTGCGCCAGCGATCGATCGTAAAGCTGCGAAGTCGCGACGCGCATGGCGCTCCTCACCGGATGTTGAGCAGGGTTTCGAAGATGTCGCGGGCGGTCTGGATCACCTTGCTGCTCGCCTGATACGCCTTTTGAAAGCGGAGCAGGTCGACCGCCTCTTCATCGGTATTGACCGCACTGGCGGCATCGCGACTGCCGACGGCGCCGTCGTGCATCGCGCGTTGCGCCTCGCCGAGCGTTCGCCGCGCCGACAGCGCCGCGGCGTTGCCGGTCGTCAGATCGGCAATCGCGGCTGCGGCACCCGTTGTGCGCCCGAGCGCCGCGAGCGCGACCGCATTGCTGTTGTCGCGTCCGCCCGCGCCGCGTGCGGCAGCCGCGATTGCCGCGGGGTTGCCCATCACGAGCGATATTCGCGCGGGCGGGTCGCCGATCGCGAAGATCGGCTGCCCGGGCATTCCGTTGGCGTCGTCCCCCTGGGCCTGGACCTGGTTGACCGCATCGACGAACTGCGTCGCGACCGCGTCGAGCGCACGCGCGGCATCGCCGATCCGCTGCGCCCCGTCGGCGATTCCCGCGAGTGCGCCCCCCTGCGGGAGCAGCGGGCGGATACCGTCATCGCCATGGACGGCGAACGAGGCGCCGCCATCGTCGGCGCGGACATAGGTGAGCGTTGCCGCCTGATCGCCGCTGACGAGAAGCGGCCCGCCCGGCCCGCCCGCGCGAACCTGCGCGCGCCCCGCGGCGTCGAGCGTCACGTTGACGTCGCTGATCGCGCTCATCTGTTCGAGGATCGCGTCGCGCTGGTCGAGCAGTGCCGCCGATCCGCTGGTGCCGGCACTGCTGCGCCCGATGGCGCCATTGACGCGGGCCAGCGCCGCCGTGAGCGCGTTGAGCGAACCCACCGTTGCCTCCGCTTGCGCGTCGAGATCGCCCATCGCGGCGTCCAGCCCGGCGCGCGCGGTCGCAAAGGCGCCGGCCACGCCGGATGCGGTTTCAAGCAGCGTCGCGCGGGCGGCGCCGGCAGTCGGGTCGGCGGCGAGCCGTGTGGCTGCCGCGAAAAAGGCGTCGATCCGCGTGTCGACGGCGCTTGCCGACAGGCTGTTCTCGATCCGCTCGAGCCAGCCGATCCCGGCTTCGGTCCGGGCCAGATCGGCGCCGGTGCGTCGCACCTCGTCCTGGCGAAACGCGTCGGCCGTGCGCACCACCGCACTCGCGACGACGCCCGAGCCGTTGATCGTGCGGCTCTGCGCGCCCCCGGCGGCGCGCACCTCGTCGAGCCGTGTCGTTCGGCGGGCATAGCCCGCGACATCGGCATTGGCGATGTTCTCCGACGTCGTGGTGAGCGCCGTCTGATAGGCGCGGACACCCGAAGCGCCGATCGAAAGCAGGTCGCTCATCGCCGAGGCTCCTTCGACGCCGCATCGGCAGGCAGCGCGGCGTTGCGGCCGAGGAAATCGGTCATCGCGCGACCGATGCCGATCGGCGCATGCGCCGCCATCGCCTGTGCGAGTTGCTGATCCTGCATGTCGCGGAACTGCTGCTGCGCCTGGCTGTCGAACAGCCCGTCGGCGAGCCGCGCCTGGCGCATCGACTTGAGCATCATCCCGGTGAAGATCGCCTCGAACCGCTGTACCGCCGCATCGAGATTGGCGTGCGTCGCCAGCCGCGAACGATCGGGTGCGGTCGCCCCGGCGGGGGCGACGGTGCGCGCGGGCGGAACGACCATGCTCACAGCACCACCAGTTCGGCCTTGAGCGCGCCGGCTTCCTTGAGCGCCTCTAGGATCGCCACCAGATCGGCGGGCGATGCCCCGATGGCGTTCACCGCCTTGACGACGTCGGACAGCCGCGGGCCGGGATTGAACAGGAACATCGGACGTTTCTCCTCGGCAACGTCGACGGCGCTGTGCTGTTCGAGCGCGGTTTCGCCGCGGCTGAACGGCGCGGGCTGCGACACGCGCTGCATCTCGTCGATCCGGACGGTGAGTTTGCCGTGCGTGACCGCGGCAGGACTGACGCGCACCGCCGCGTTGATGACGACGGTGCCCGTGCGCGCGTTCACGATCACGCGGGCGGCCGCTTCACCGGGCTCGACGCGCAGATTCTCGATCTCCGCCATCATTTCGGCGCGGATGTCGGCGCCGGGCGGGGCCGTCACCGCGATCGACACGCCGTCGATCGCCCGCGCCCGCGCCGCTCCGAGGCGGGCGTTGATCGCGTCCTGGACGCGCTGCGCGGTCGTGAAGTCGGCGCGGGCGAGATTGAAGGTCAGCACCGGCGTCCGGTCAAAGCCGGTATCGACGGTGCGCTCGACGGTGGCGCCTTCGGGAATCCGGCCGCTCGAGGGTGTGTTGACGACGATCTTCGATCCGTCGGCCCCCTCGGCGCCGAGACCGCCGACCGCGAGATTGCCCTGCGCCATCGCGTAGATCTGGCCATCGGCGCCCATCAGCGGCGTGAGGATCAGCGTGCCGCCGCGCAGCGACTTGGCCTTGCCCATCGACGAGACGGTGATGTCGAGCTTTTGTCCGGGCTTGGCAAAGGGCGGCAGTTCGGCCGTCACCATCACCACCGCGGCATTCTTGAGCCCCGGCGCCGCACTGGGCGGCAGTTGCAGCCCGAAGCGCGAGGCGACGCCCTTCATCGACTGGACGGTATATTCCAGATTGTCGTCGCCGGTGCCCGGAAGCCCGACAACGACGCCATAGCCGGTCAGCTGGTTGCTGCGGATGCCCTGAAAGCTGCCGAGATCCTTGATCCGCTGCGCCAGCGCGGGCGCCGCGGGGAGGACGAGCGCCGGCACGGTGGCAAGGGCACATATCAGGCCAAGGAGAAGGGAACGCAGGCGCATCGGGGGCCTCCGGGTCAAAACGGGCTGATCATCTGGAAGAATCGGCTGAGCCAGCCCTGTCGGCTGGCGCGGGCGACATCGCCCTTGCCGGTATAGGCGATGCGGGCATCGGCGACGCGCGTCGAGGCGACGCGATTCTGCACGTCGATATCGGCGGGACGGACGATGCCGCGGATCTGGACGAACTCGTCGCCGCGGTTGAGCGTCACGCGCTTCTGGCCCTGCACCAGCATCGTGCCGTTGGGATAGACGGCGGCGACGGTCACGCTGATCTCACCCGACAGCGCATTGGCCTGATCGGCCGACCCCGTGCCCGAGAAGTTGCGCCCGCCGCTGAGCTTGGCGGCGCCCGCATCGAATGACAGTGGCCCCGATGCCGGCGGCGTCAGCGACAATCCGCCCGAACTGTCGAGCTTGGATCCCGCCGACTTGGAAGCGCTGGTGCGTTCGACGAGCACGATCGTCAGCGGATCGCCCACGCGGCGCGCGCGCTGCCCCTCGTACAGCGCGGCATAGCCGTCGCCGGGCTGGAAGATGGCGCCATTGGCGGCGGCTGGCGCGGTCGGGGGCGGGGCGAGCGTGGCGGAGAAATCCTCGACCACGCGCCGCCGCCCCTGTGCCTGCGCCGGCGGGGAAAGGGCCGCGAGGGCGAGCACGCCCACCAGCGCGACCGTGCACGCGGTGGCGGCGGCGCCGCGCGGGTCAGATGTTCTGGTTGACATATTTCAGCATCTCGTCGGTGGCCGAGATCATCTTGGAATTGACCTCATAGGCGCGCTGCGTCTCGATCATGTCGACCAGCTCCTGGACGACGTTGACGTTCGACGCCTCGAGCATGCCCTGGCGCACCTTGCCGCGCCCGTCCTGCCCGGGCGCGCCGAAGCTGGCGCTGCCGCTCGCAGCCGTTTCGGTGAGGTAGTTGTCGCCCATCGCCTGAAGCCCCGCCGGATTGGGGAAATTGGCGACCTGGATCTGGCCGAGCGTCGTCGCCTCGGTCTGCCCCTGCAGCTTCGCGCTCACCGTGCCGTCGAGGCCGATCGTGATCGCGGTGGCGCCTTCGGGAATCGTGATGCCGGGGCTGACCGGATAGCCTTCGGCGGTGACGATCGCGCCCTCCGCCGAACGCGAGAAGTTGCCGGCGCGGGTGTAGCCGAGCTGGCCGTTGGGAAGCTGAACCTGGAAATAGCCGTTGCCGTCGACCGCGAGATCAAGCGCATTGTCGGTCTGGCTGAGCGCGCCCTGCGTTTCGATCCGGCTGGTTCCCTGTACGCGCACGCCGGTGCCGAGGTTGAGCCCGGTCGCATAGCGCGTTTCGGCCGTGCTCGCGGCGCCGGGGGCGGTGACGACCTGATAGGCCAGCGTCTGGAACGACGCGCGATCGCGCTTGAACGCCGTCGTGTTGACGTTGGCGAGGTTGTTCGAAATCACCTGCATGCGCGTATCCTGGGCGTCGAGCCCGGTCCGCGCGATGTGCATTGCCGAAGATCCCATGGCGGCTGCCTCTCCTTGCTGTGGGCGTTACTGGCTCGACACGCGCATGATCGACGCGCCGCCTTCGTCCATGGTGCGGGCTTCCTTGAGCAGGTTGGCCTGCACCTCGTAGCTGCGCTGGTTCTCGATCATGTCGACCAGCGCCTGGGTCAGATTGACGTTCGACTGCTCGAGCGCCCCCGATTGGAGCCGCGCGTCCAGATCCTCGGGCAACGCGCCGCCGCCGCGGACGTGGAGCTGGTTGTCGAGCCCTTTGCTCGTCGCGCTTCCCGACGCGCTGACCAGCCGGATCCGGTCGATCACCTGCGGCTGGGCGGGGTCGCCGCCGGGCGGCACGATCGAAACCGTTCCGTCGGGCGCGATCGCGACCGATTGGAACGGCGGCAGGGTGATCGGCCCGCTTCCACCCATCACCGGCATGCCGTCGCCCGTCTCAAGCACCCCCGATGCGGCGACGTTCAGATCGCCGCGCCGCGTATAGGCCTCGCTGCCGTCGGCGGCCTGGATCGCGATCCAGGTGTCGCCCGACACCGCGATGTCGAGCGGACGTCCCGTCTGGACGATCGTTCCGGGCGCGCGTTCGAGATCGTCGACCTCCTCGGCCGCGAACTGGCGCGTTTCGAGCCCCTGCCCCTCGAGCACGACGCGGTCGAACCGCACCCGATCGGCGCGAAAGCCGATCGTCGAGGCGTTGGCGATGTTGTTCGCGATCGTGGCCTGCGCCTGCATCTGGCTGCGCAGGCCCGAAAGCGTGGTGTAGACGAGCCGGTCCATGGCCCCCGCCTTTCGTGCGCTCAGCTGCGCATGTTGAAGATGGTCTGCGAGATCTGGTTCTGCGTATCGAGCGCCTTGGCGTTAGCCTGATAATTGCGCTGTGCCGCGATCAGCGCGACGAGCTCGGCGGTCATGTCGACGTTCGACTGCTCGATCGCGCCCGACATCAGCGAGCCATAGCCGCCGTCGCCGGGCAGCCCCAGATCGGGCTGGCCCGACAGTCCCGATGCCGCCCAGCTGCTGTTGCCGAGCTGGCGCAGCCCCGCCGGATTGTCGAAGGTCGCGAGCACCACCTTGCCCAGCACGCGCGTGTCGCCATTGGAGAAGGTGGCGGTGACGGCGCCGTCCTCGCGCACCGCGACGCTCTGGAACTGGCCGACCGCGGCGCCGTCCTGATTGCGCGTGACGACGCTGAAGGCGTTGCTCGTCTGCGTGCTGCCGCCGAGATCAAGCGTGATCGGCTGGTTGGATGCGCCGCCCGCGGGGGCAAAGCCGTCGAGCGTCACCGGCGCGGCCGGGGCGATGCGCTTGCCGCTCGCGTCGAAACGCAAGGTGACCGGCCCGGCCGCGCCGCCCGATGCCGCCAGCGGCCGGTCGCCGACGAACGAATAGACGGCCCAGTCGCTGTTGCCGCTCGCATCGGCCGGCTGACGGACGAAATAGCTGGTGAGCGTCGCCGGGGTACCGGCGGCGTCATAGATCGTCGTCTGCGCCGAATAATTGTAGCTGTTGGGGTTCGACCGATCGAAGGCATAGGTCTTGCCCTGGAATGCGTCCGAACTGGCGGGTGCGCGCGCGCTCGACGACAGGTTCACGCCCAGCGCGACATTGGCCGTCGGTTTGGGCGCGCCGCTGGTTTCGGGCAGGCGCAGCGGCACGGTCGAATCGATCCCGGTGGCAATCACCGCACCGCTGCCGTCGACCGGATAGACCTGAAGCTGCTTGCCGAGCGAATCGACGACATAGCGGTTGCTGTCGACCGAGAAGCCGCCGTTGCGCGTATAGGCGATATCGCCGCTGGCGCCCGTTCCCTTGACGACGAAGAAGCCGTCGCCCGAAATCGCAAGATCGAGCGCCGAAGCCGAGGACTTGAAGCCGCCCTGGTCGAACGACTGGCGGATCGACTTGACGATCGTACCCGAACCCACCGTCTGGTTGGGGTTCGACGACGAGGTCGACGCGATCACGTCGGCGAACTGGGTCGCGCTTTTCTTGAAGCCGTTGGTCGCGACATTGGCGAGGTTGTGCGAGATCGTCGACAGGTCGGTCTGCGCCGCCTGGAGGCCGCTGAGCGAGGTGTAGAAGGACATGGGGTACAGCTCCTGAAAGGGGTCAGCCGATCTTGCGGACGGCGCTGGCCGGGACGGGACCGATGCCGAGCACGTCGAGCAACGGGGCACCGCCCGGCGGGACCGAGACGGCGGCGACGGGGGCCCAGACGAGGCTGCGCGCCGCCGGGCTGGCGTTGGTTCCGCTCGTGCGGACATGCACCTTGAACGGTCCCGACCCTGCGGGCGTGCCGCCGTCGGTGGTGCCGTCCCAGTCATAGGCCAGTGTCCCGGCGGGCTGGGCACCGAGGTCGAGCGTCTTGAGCGTGCGGCCGTCCTCGGCCTCGATCGTGACGGTCACGTTGGTTGCTGCGCCGTCGAGTTCGACCGCGCCCGCGATTCCGCCCGATGCCCGGGCATAGGCGGTGCTTCCTTCGGTCAGCACGGTGCGCCCGACAAAGCCGAGTGCATCGGCCGCTCCGGTATTGCCGAGCTGACCCGCGATCGACTTGAGCGTCGCGTTCATCTCGCTGACGCCCGATGCGCTGGTGATCTCTGCCATCTGCGAGACGAGCTGGTTCGTATCGGCGGGAGCGGTCGGATCCTGGTTCTTGAGCTGGGTGGTGAGGAGCGTGAGGAATTGCGACTGCGAAAAGCTGCCGTTCGTTCCGCCCGCTTCCCTGGCCGTCGACGCGCCGTTGCCGCTGCGCGCGATGCCGAGCTTGCTCAATGTGGTGTCGAAGCCGGTGCTGGTCATGCGTTTCGTCCCAAACGGAGGGTGTCGACGATCAGCGACTTCGCCGTCTGCATCACCTCGACATTGTTCTGGTAGCTGCGCGCGGTCTCGAGCATGTCGACCAGCTCGCGCGTTTCATCGACGGCGCTTTCCCAGACATTGCCGTCGCGATCGGCCATGGGGTTGCCCGGATCGTAGCGCCGGGTGGGCTCGCTGCCCGCGGTGACGACGCGGTCGACATCGACCGTCGCCATCCCGCTTGCCGCGTCATAGGCGGTGCGGAACACCGGCTTGATCGTGCGATAGGCGGCCTCGGCGCTCGAGGCGACGGTGCCGACATTGGCGAGGTTGGAGGCGGTGGTGTTCATCCGCACGAGCTGGGCCGACATCGCCCGCCCCGCGACCTGAAAGACCGAAAGCGGCTGGTTTCCCATCGTTTATTCCCCCCGCAGCGCCCGCGTGACCTGCGCGATGCGGCCGTTGAGGAAGGCGAGCGTGGTCTGATAGGCCACGGCATTCTCGGCAAAGGCGGTCTGCTCGGTCGAGAGTTCGACCGTGTTGCCGTCCTGCGATGGCTGAAGCGGGACGCGATAGCGCATCGCCGCGCCAGCCGCCTGATCGCCCGGCAGCCCGGCGGCGTCGGCCTGGGCGAGCGCGGCGTGGAAATCGAGGTCGCGCGCCTTGTAGCCGGGTGTCGACGCATTGGCGATGTTCGAGGCGAGCACGCCCATGCGCTGCGCGCGCAGCGCCAGTGCGGTGCCATGGATGCCGAACAGGCTGTCGCCGGCAAGGGCCATCGTGCTTCTCCCTGTGCGAGGACCGTCGGGGACGGCCGTCGCCTGTGTTCGGGCGAGAAAGAAGCAACAGGCGTGCCAAATGGCGCAAAAGCGGCGTCGACGGCGGCGATTGCGCGTCAACGGCAAGCGATTGCCGGGATGCGGCAAGGCGTTGCCGCCCGGGCGGACGGCCGCCGCGCCACGGCCGCGAGCGCGCGGCGATTGGCCCGGGCTTTGCAGAAGCGGCGCGCATGACCGGGAACCTGTTCGCCTCGTTATGGGATCCGCTTGCCTTTGCGCTTGTCGTCGGCGGCGCGCTGCTCTGCGCCTTGCTGCGGACACCGTGGGGCGATGCACGGCGCGCGATCCGTGCGTTGCCGCGGTTGTTCCGGCCCGGTTTCGCGGCCGAGCCGCTGCTCGACCAGCTCGCCGGGCTGGTGCGGATCGCGCGGCGGCACGGGGTGATCGCGCTCGACCGGGCGGTGATCGCCGATGCCGATGTGCGGCTGGGGGTCGAGGCGGCGGTCGATGGCGAGGATGCCGGGGCGATCGCGGCGCGGGTCGAGGCGGCGATCGCCGCGCGGCTGGCGCGGCAACAGGCGGCGGCGGCGTTCTGGGCAGCGGCGGCCGAGGCCGCGCCGGCGATGGGAATGGTGGGAACGCTGATCGGATTGGCGAGGATTTTCCGCGACTTGCAAGACCCGGCCGCGATCGGCGGGGCGATGGCGGTGGCGTTGCTGACGACGCTTTACGGGGCGTTGGTGGCGAGCCTGGTGGCGGGGCCGGTGGCGGCGCGGCTGGGCGCGCGGGCCGAGGCCGAGGCGGCGGGGCGGCGGCGGCTGGTGCGGCCGCTGGCGGCGCTGGCCGCATGAACGGGCGGCCGATCTGGCTGACGACGCTGGCCGACCTGGCGTTGCTCATCACCGGATTTCTTGTTTTTATTCAAGCGAATATGCGCAACCCCGCGCGCGTTGCGGCGGCGATGCAGGCCGGGTTCGGCGGTACGCGCACCCCCGGCGCGCTGGCGGTCGCGAGCGCCCGGGTGAGCGGCTTTGCCCCCGGTTCGGCGGCGCTGCCCGACACGCGCGCGGCGACCGAATGGGCGCTCAATGGCATGCGCGATCCGCGCGTTCGGATGACGATTACGGGCGAATGGGAGTCGGAAGAGGCCGATCGGCCGCAAAAAAACGCGCCCGGCATGCTGTTGGCCGTCGCGCGATGTCATGCCGTTGCGGCTCGACTGATCGCGAGCGGCGCGGTCCCCGCCGACCGCATCGACCTGGCGATCGCGCGCGGCGGCCGGCAGGTCACGCTGACGCTCGCCTATGCCGCGCCCCCCGCGCCGGGCGCCCCGATCCCGTTGTGCAAAGGAGAAGGCCGATGCCGATGATCCCGATGATCCCGATCCTCCCGATGACGCTGCTGGCGGCGGCGGCGGCGGCGCCGTCGCCGCAGACGCCGCCCGCGATCCAGTCGACCGCGGCGATCGACGCGGCGGTGGCGCGCTTTACCGGGCACCGGCTGGGCGAGCCGGGCGGCGCGCGCGCGGCGGTCGACCCGCGGCTGCGGCTGGCGGCGTGCGCCGCACCCGCGATCGAATGGCGCAGCGCCGCGCGCGACGCGGTGGTGGTGCGCTGTCCGGACCCGCAATGGCGGCTGTTCGTGGCGATCACCGCACCGACCCCCGCCCCGGCGGCCGCGGCGGCGCCCACGCCCACACCCACGCCGATACCCGCGACGGCACCCGCCCCCGCCGCCCGTCCCGCCCCCGCGCCGATCGTCGTGCGACGCGGCGACGCGGTGCTGGTCGAGGCGGGGGCCGAGGGCTTTGCCGTTTCGCGCGAGGGGGTGGCGATGAACGATGCCGCCGCGGGCGCGCGGCTGACGGTGCGGATCGACGAGACGCGCCCGCCGATCCAGGCGATCGCGGTCGCCGCGGGCCGCGCGCGGCTGCCCGGATGGGGCGACTGACGGCGCCCGCGCGGACGCCGCATCTTTTTTCGCCTTTTCGCTAAAGCCGCGCCGCGACCGGCCGTTTAGCGGGAGCGAGGGCAAGGCAAGGATTGCAGCCATGGTGGATCCGATCGGCAACAGGCCAGGCATGACGGGGCCGACGCGCATCGCGCCGGTGCGGACGGTCGCGCCGGCGTCGCCGGGCACCGCCGCGCTGCCGGGCGACCGGCTGGAGACCGACGCGGTCGGGCTGCGCCGTGCGCTCGCCGAGGCGCCGCCGGTCGATTCGGACCGCGTCGCCGAGATCCGCAAGGCAATCGAGAAGGGCGAGTTCCCGATCACCCCGGCGCGCATCGCCGATCGGCTGCTCGCGCTGAAGCTGAACTGGAACCCCAATGGCGCGGCGTGAGGCGATGATCGCGGTGATCGAGGCGCTGCATGCCGAGATCGCGGCGCTGCGCAGCGGCGAGGTGGCGACGCTGGAGACCGCGACGCGCGCCAAGCTGGCGGCGATCGACACGCTCGCCGCGCTCGACGGCGACGCCCCCGATGACGAGTTGCGCGCGCTGGCGATCGAGGCGCAGCGGCTGAACGAGACCGCGCGCGTCTATGTCAACCTGATGGCGGCAAATGTTCGCCGCCGCCTGCAACTTCTTTCCGGCGAGCCCGTCGCCGCCTATGCCCCCCGCGCCCCCGGCGGCGCCTTTGCCGGCGGCTATCCCGGCTGAAACGTCGCCGGCGCGCGCGCCGACCGCGCGCGATTGGCACGTGCCTTGCTGAACCCCTGTCGACCGCAAACTGGATCGGCAGGCGATGGACGCAGCGACAATCGATGACGGCAGGATGCACGCGCGATCGGCGATCGCCGCGGCGAGCCGCCGCACGGGAATCGATTTCAACTATCTGCTGGGGCAGGCGCAGCTCGAAAGCGGGATGCGCCCCGATGCGCGCGCCGCGACGTCGAGCGCGACCGGATTGTACCAGTTCGTCGAGCAGAGCTGGCTGGCGGTCGTCAAGCAGCACGGCGCCGACCACGGGCTGGGCTGGGCCGCCGATTCGATCCGGCGCGGCGCCAACGGGCGGCTGAACGTCGCCGATGCGGGGACGCGCGCGGCGATCCTGCGGCTGCGCAGCGACGCGAACACCGCCGCGCTGATGGCCGCCGAACATGCCGCCGACAATCGCGAGGCGATCGAGACGGGCACCGGCCGCAGCGCGACGGGCACCGACCTGTATCTCGCGCATTTCCTGGGGCTGGGCGGCGCGCGGCGGTTCCTGTCGGCGATGACCGCCGACCCCGACCGCGCCGCCGCCGGGCTGTTCCCAGCCGCGGCGCGCGCCAACCGCAACGTGTTTTACGACCGCGACGGCAGCGCGCGTTCGCTGGGCGCGATCTATCGCCGCTTTGCCGAGCGGCTCGACCGCGGCGCGGCGGCGAACGGCGCGACCGGCCGCGCGTCCGACGGTCTCGACGGGCTGGGCGGCGCGATCGGCATGGGCGCGGCCGAGCGGATCGCAGCGGGCGAGGCCGATGCCGAGGTGGTGCTGGGCAACGGCGCGGTGGGCGGCGACCGCCACTGGATCGCGACGACGCTGGCGCAGCTCCGCGCCGGGCGCGGCGCCGCGGCGATCGTCGACGGCACGGCGACCGGGGGCGGGGCGGGCGCGACGTGGGCAGCGGGGGCCGCGGGGGCCGCGGGGGAAGCGGCGACGCCGCTGCGCCCGACGCCGCAGACCGCGCGGCTCGCCTATCTGATGCTCGCGAGCCTGGGGGCGTGACGCGATGACGACGACGACGATGACGGGGCTTACCCCCCGCTTCGGCCCCGCGCTGCGCGGCACCGCCTTGCCGGTGGCGATCCTGCTGCTCGTCGCGCTGATGGTGGTGCCGCTGCCCGCGATGCTGCTCGACGCGTTCTTCATCATGAACATCACGATCAGCCTGGCGGTGCTGATGGTGGCGCTCAACGCCGAGAAGCCGCTGGATTTTTCGGCCTTTCCCACCGTGCTGCTGTTCGCGACGCTGTTCCGGCTGGGGCTCAACGTCGCGTCGACGCGCGTCGTGCTGGTCCACGGCCATGAGGGCGAGGCGGCGGCGGGGCACGTCATCGAGGCGTTCGGCACCTTCCTGATCGGCGGCGACTATGTCGTCGGGCTGTTCGTGTTCGCGATCCTGATCGTCATCAACATGGTGGTGGTGACCAAGGGCGCGGGGCGCGTTTCGGAAGTGAGCGCGCGCTTCACGCTCGACGCGCTGCCCGGCAAGCAGATGGCGATCGACGCCGACCTCAATGCCGGGCTGATCGCCCCCGACGAGGCGCGCGCGCGCCGCGCCGAGGTGGCGACCGAGGCCGATTTCTATGGCGCGATGGACGGTTCGTCGAAGTTCGTGAAGGGCGACGCGATCGCCGGGCTGCTGATCCTGGCGATCAACATCGTCGGCGGGCTGATCCTGGGCGTCGTCAGTCACAAGATGGCGGTGGGCGAGGCGGCGCAAACCTATGTCCTGCTTGCGATCGGCGACGCGCTGGTCGCGCAGTTGCCGTCGCTGATGCTGTCGATCGCCGCGGCGGCGATCGTCACCCGCGTCAATTCGACGCACGACCTGGCGGGACAGATCGGCAGCCAGTTCGGCAGCGAGCGGACATGGGCGCCGGTGGCGGGGATCCTGGCGCTGCTGGGCGTGCTGCCGGGGATGCCGCACCTCATCATCCTGACCGCCGCGGGCGCGGCGGGCGCGGCGGCGTGGAAGCTGCGCGGCCGGCGGCGCGCCGCCGAGGCGGCGCCGCCCGCGCCCGAGACCGCCGCCGACCCGTCGCGGATCGGCTGGGACGAGGTGACCGACGCGATCCAGGTGATGATCGACATCGGCTATGGGCTGGTGCCGCTGGCCGACGAGCGGCGCGGCGGCGCGCTGATGGGGCGGATCACCGGCGTGCGCCGCCAATTGTCGCGCGCGCTGGGCTTTGTGGTGCCGCAGGTGCGCGTGCGCGACGACATCAACCTGCCGCCCTATTGCTATCGCATCGTCATCGGCGGCGTGGTGGTGGGCGAGGACAGCGTCACGCCCGACGCGATGCTGGCGCTCGACACCGGCCAGGCGGCCGGGCCGATCGCGGGGCGCGCGGTGAAGGACCCGACCTTCGGCCTCGACGCGGTGTGGATCGCCGCGGGCGACGCCGATGCGGCGACGGGCGCGGGCTATCTGGTGGTCGATCCCGGCACGGTGATCGCGACGCACCTCAACCAGCTTTTGACGCAGCACGCCGCCGAGCTGCTCGGCCCCGACGAGGTGCAAGCGCTGCTCGACGGGCTGAAGGACCATGCCGGCGCGCTGGTCGCCGCGCTGTGCCCGCAGCCGGTGCCGCTGACGACGCTGACGCAGGTGCTGCGCAGCCTGCTGGCCGAGAATGTGCCGTTGAAGGAGTTTCGCCGGATCGCCGCGGCGATCGCGGCGGCGGCGCAGCGCACGCTCGACGCCGAGGAGATCGTCGAGGCGATCCGCCCGGCGCTGGGCGCGCTGATCGTCCAGCGGCTGTGCGGCGTGCGCGAGCCGTTGCGCGTGATGACGCTCGACGGCCAGCTCGAGGCGCTGCTCGGCCAGGCGCTGCGCGGCGACCCGTCGCGGCGCGCGATGATCGAGCCCGAGCTGGGCCGCCGCATCACCGACGCGTTGCAGCGCGCCGCCGCGCCGCTGATCGCCGAGGCGCGCCCCTTTGCCCTGGTCGTCCAGCCCGGCATCCGCATGGCGATGCGGCGGCTGGTGCGGCCGGTTCTTCCCGACACGCCCGTCATGAGCTTCTTCGAGGTGCCCGAGGACAAGGCCATCGAAGTCGTCGCCGTGATCGGCGCACCCGAGGCGATTGCCGCATGACCGCAGCCCATCCGCATCCCAGGCCCGCCTTTCCCGCGACCGGCGCCGCCGGCGCCGCCGGGCCGCTGACCTATCGCCCGCAGCCGCGCAGCGGGCCGGCGCAGGCGCAGGCGGCGCAGGAAGCGCTGGTGCGCCGCCACCTGCCGCTGGTGCGGCGGATCGCGTGGCACGTCCATGGCGCGATGAGCACGATCGTCGAGATCGACGACCTGGTGCAGGTGGGGCTCGTCGCGCTGATCGAGGCGGCGCGCAGTTTCGAGCCGCGCGGGACGGTGGCGTTCGAATCCTATCTGGCGACGCGGCTGCGCGGCGCGATGATCGACGAGCTGCGGCGCCAGGCGACGCTGACGCGCGGCGCGATGCGGCGACGGCGCGCCTATCAGCAGGCGGTGCAGGCGCTGACGGCGGCGACGGGCCGCGCGCCCGACGAGGCGGCGGTCGCGGCGCGGCTGGGCGTCAGCGTCGAGCGGCTGCGCAGCGACTATGCCACCGCCGAGGCGGTGCGGTTCGACCCGATCGACACCGAATATTCGGACGAATCGCTGCTGTTCGCCGACGATGCGCCCGATGCGTTCGAGCAACTGGCCGAGGCCGACCAGCGCGCCGCGCTGATCGCCGCGATCGCCGCGCTGCCCGAGCGCGAGGCGCAGGTGATCCAGCTTTATTATGTCGAGGAGCTCAACCTGGAGGAGATCGGCCAGGTGCTGGGCGTGGGCGCGGCGCGGATCTGCCAGATCAAGGCGGCGGCGCATGCCCGGCTGCGGCGCGCGCTGGCGCGGGCCGGCGGGTGAGCGCGGCGGCCGGCGGCGGCGCGAACGCGTTCGGCCCCGGGAACCATCCGGTCCCCGGGGCCTCGCGGCGCCGCACCTTCCCCACGAAAGCGCGGCGCGCGACCGGTCGCGGTGCCTGTCAGGGGGGCGACACCCCGGACCGGCGGGAGCGGTTACTTGAGCAGCGACAGCACGTTCTGCTGGCTCTGGTTCGCCTGGGCGAGCATCGCGGTCGACGCCTGGCTGAGGATCTGGGCCTTGGCGAGCGCGGTGGTTTCGGCCGAATAGTCGGTATCCTCGATCCGGCTGCGCGCGTCGCTGAGATTGGCGACGTTCGAGGTGAGGTTGCTCACCGCCGATTCGAGCTGGCTCTGGCCCGCGCCGAGCTTGGCGCGCGCGGTGTTCACCGTGGTGAGCGCGTCGTCGATCGTCTTGAGCGCGGTGCCCGCGGCGGTGTCGGTGCCGATGTCGACCGCGATGGCGGCGGTGAGGTCGAGCTTGGCGAAATCGAGCGTGACCGTGTCGGTCTTGTTCGCGCCGGTCTGGATGCTCACCGAGCCCGTGGTGCCGGCGGTGCCGTCGAACAGGTTGACGCCGTTGAAGTTGGTGTTGGTGAGCACGCTGGTGATCTGGGTCTGGAGCGCCTTGACCTCGGCCTGGAGGTTGGTGCGGTTGGCGCTCGAATAGGTGCCCGACGCCGACTGGACCGACAGCTCGCGGATGCGCTGGAGCATGTTGGTGACCTCGTCGAGCGCGCCTTCGGCGGTCTGCGCCATCGAGATGCCGTCATTGGCGTTGCGGATGCCCTGGTTCATGCCGCGGATCGAGGCGGTCATCGTCGAGGCGATGGCGAGGCCGGCGGCGTCGTCCTTGGCGCTGTTGATGCGCTTGCCGGTCGACAGCCGCTGCGATGCGACCGCGAGCGCGTGATCGGCCCGGGTCGAGGCATTGGCGGCGCGCAGCGCGGCGGTGTTGGTGGCGATTGCAGTCATTGGTTCGATCTCCCGTCCTGTGCCGGCATGCCCGCCCCCCCTGAACGGGAGCCCGGTGCCGTCGCGCCAAGGAACGGCCGGCGCGGCGGCGGCTTAAGCGGAAAATATCCGTCGCCCCTCGCGCGCGTGCGCGTAGACGCGCCCGGAGCAAAACGGAGCGATCCTGAGAAATTTTACGACGAATTAACCAACAATGTCGCAGACATGGCCCCAACAGAGGGGAAGTCCATGCGACGAATCGTTCCTTCCGCGGCCGTTCTTCGACAGGATTACGCGCTGGTTTCGGCGCTGCGCGCGCAGGGATTCGCGCTCGACGGCGATGATCGCACGGCGGGCAGCCTGTACCTGGTCCGCGCCGGCGAGGCGGTGACCGCGCCCGCGCGGACGCTGGTGATCGCGACGCGCGACGGCGACGGGCCGGGCGAGGCGGTGCCGTTCCGCGACGGCAACCCGGCGCGGCTGGGCTTTGCCGCGGGCGAGACGGCGATGGCGGCGGCCTATGCCAGCGCGATGCTGCGCGCGCCGTGCCAGCCGGTCGCGGCCGATCCCGAGAGCCTGGCGCTGCTCGCGCTGGCGGGGCGCGTCGCGGCATCGGACATCACCGTGCTGATCAACGGCCCGACGGGGACGGGCAAGGAAGTGCTGGCGCGCGCGATCCACCTCGATTCGGCGCGTGCCGAGCGCGGTTTCGTCGCGATCAACTGCGCCGCGCTGCCCGAGACGATGCTCGAGGCGATGCTGTTCGGCCATGTGAAGGGCGCGTTCACCGGGGCGTCGGCGGGCGGACAGGGATTTTTCCGCGCGGCCGACGGCGGCACGCTGCTGCTCGACGAGATCGCCGAGATGCCGCTGGCGCTCCAGGCCAAGCTGTTGCGCGCGTTGCAGGAGCGCGAGGTCGTGCCGATCGGCGGGACCGCGGCCGAGAAGGTCGACGTGCGCGTGATCGCGTGCGCCAATCGCGACCTGCAGGCCGAAGTGGCGGCGGGGCGGTTCCGCGCCGACCTGTATTACCGGCTGGCGGTGTTCCCGCTGACGACGCGCGCGCTGGCCGAGCGGCCGGGGGACATCGCCCCGCTCGCCGCCGCGCTGGTGCTGCGCCATGCCGGCGGGCGCGCGCGGCTGCCCTGGCTGACGCACGAGGCGCTGGCGGCGCTGGCGGCGCACGACTGGCCGGGCAATGTCCGCGAGCTGGAGAATGTGATCCAGCGCGCGCTGCTGCTGTGCGGCGACGGCGCGGCGATCGACGCCGGGCACCTGGTGTTCGACCGGCCCGCGCCTGCCCCAGCCCCAGCCCCAGCCCCAGCCCCTGCCCCTGCCCCTGCCCCCGCCTCCGGCGACGGGCCGGAGGATGCGCGGCTGAGCAATATCGTCCAGATGCACGAGTTCCAGGCGATCCGCGCGGTGCTGGCCGAATGCAACGGCAGCCGGATCGAGGCGGCGCGGCGGCTGGGGATTTCGGAGCGCACGCTGCGTTACCGGCTGGCCAAGGCGCGCGAGCGCGGCGCGGCGCTTGACCGGCCGCAACAGGCGATCGGCGCATGAGCGGGATCGAGGGCGCGATGGGCGTCGACCGCGTGCTGGCGCTGCGCCAGCAGATCCTCGAACGCAACGCCGCGCTGAGCCGTGCGGCGCAGGCCGGCGCGGCCGCGGCACCCGCCGCCGCGCCCGCGCCGGGGAGCGCCGCCGGCTTTTCGGCGGTGTTCGACGACGCCTTTCACGCGGTCAACGCCGCCCAGGCGCAGGCGAGCGCGCTGTCCGAAGCCTATGAGCGCGGCGAGACCGTCGACATCGCCAAGGTGATGCTGGCGCGCCAGCAGGCCTCGGTCGGGTTCGAGGCGACGCTGCAGGTCCGCAACAAGCTGTTGTCCGCATACAAGGACATCATGGCGATGCCGGTGTAAGCGATGAACGAGACGATCCTTCCCGCCGAACCGCGCGCGATCGCGCCCGCCGGTGCCGCCGGCGCCGGCCCGCTTGCCCCCGTGCTGGCGCGCGCGCAGGCGCTGGCGCAGCAGCCCGCGGTGCGGCGCAGCCTGCCGCTGCTGATGCTCGCCGGGCTGGTCGCCGCCGCGCTGCTCGCCTGGGCGATGCTGAGCACGCCCGCGCAGCGCATCCTGTTCGCCAGCCTGGCCGATGCCGACAAGGCGGCGATCACCACCGCGCTCGACGCCGCCAATATCCGCTCGCGGATCGACGCGGCGGGTTCGATCACGGTCGCCGAGGACGATTACCACAAGGCGCGGATGCTGCTGGCCGGGCAGGGACTGCCCAAGGCGGCGCCGGGCGGATACCAGATCCTCGACCAGCTTCCGATGGGCGTCAGCCGCGCGGTGGAAGGCGAACGGCTGCGCCAGGCGCGCGAGACCGAACTGGCGCGGTCGATCCAGGAGATCGACGCGATCGCCGAGGCGCGCGTCCATCTGGCGACGCCCGAGGCGTCGGCCTTTGTCCGCGACCGCGCACAGCCGTCGGCGAGCGTGATCGTGCGGCTGCACCCCGGCCGCGTGCTGGGCGAGGCGCAGATCCGCGCGATCGTCAACCTGGTCGCATCGTCGGTGCCGGGGATGCAGCCCGAGGCGGTGACGATCGTCGACCAGGCGGGCGCGCTGTTGTCGCGCCCCGGCGGCGGATCGGCGGGCGACGCGCGGATCGAGGCGCAGCGCCGCGTCGAGGACAAGCTGCGCACGCAGCTCGCCCAGTTGCTGACGCCGATGGTCGGCGCGGGCAATTTCACCGCCGAGGTGCAGGCCGAGCTCGACCTCGACGAGAACCAGGCGACGCGCGAAAGCTATGACAAGCAGGGCGTGGTGCGCGCCGAGCAGGGCAATTGGAGCGCCGCCCCGCGCGAGGGCCCGGCGGGGGGAATCCCCGGCGCGCTTTCGAACACGCCGCCGCCGGCCGCCGCGCTGACCGCGCCCAACGCGCCCAACGCGCCGCAGGGCGGCAAGCCGGGCGCGGCCAACGGCCCCGCCGCCGCGGCGGCCGCGGCACCCGGCGCCGCCGCGCCCGCACCGGGCATGGCCAAGGAAAGCGACAGTTTCGCCCGCAGCTATGAGACCGGCAAGCAGGTGTCGGTGACGCGCGCGACGCCGGGCGCGGTCAAGCGGCTGTCGGTCGCGGTGCTGCTGCGCGAGGAGCCGGGCAAGCCGCGCAGCCTGGCCGAGATCAACCAGATCAACGAACTGGTGCGCGCCGCGGTCGGCTATGACGCCGCGCGGCAGGACCAGGTGACGGTGGTGAGCCGCAAGTTCAGCACCGCCGCGAACGGCGATGCCGGTCCCGCCTGGTACGAGGCCGAATGGGTGCCGATGGCGGCGCGCAACGCGACCGCGATCGTGATCGCGCTGATGGTGCTGTTGCTGGGCGTGCGCCCCGCGCTGCGCGCGATCGGGCGCCGGCGTGACGCGGCGGCGGCGGGCGTGCCGACGCCGGACGGCGCGCTCGCGGGCGTACCGATGGCGGCGACCGGCGGCGACGCGGCGACGGGCGGCGCGGCGATACCGGCCCCGGCCGATCCCGCCGCGCGGATCGGGATGGTGCGCGCGCTGACGCGCGACGATCCGGCGCGCGCGGCGCTGGCGGTGCGCGACATGATCCGATCGGACGCGGCATGACCGCCGCGCGCGCGTTCAGCGGCGTCGAGCGCGCCGCGGTGCTGATGATGCTGGTGGGGGACGAGGAAGCCGCGGCGATCCTCCAGAAGCTCGACCCCGACGAGGTGCGCGCGCTGGGCAGCGCGATGTACGCCGTCGCCGATGTTTCCGAAGCCGAGATGCACGCCGCGATGGACGAGTTCGTCGCGCGCGCCGAGACGCGCACCGGTGTGACGTTCGACCCCGCGCCGCGCGTCGAGACGATCCTGACGCGCGCGCTGGGCCCCGAGCGCGCGGCGACGATGCTGGCGCGCATCCTGCCGCCCGAGGCGCGCGGCCGGATCGAGGCGCTGCAATGGTATGACCCCGCCGAGATCGCGGCGATCATCGCCGACGAGCATCCGCAGATCGGCGCGGTGCTGCTCGCGCAGTTCGATCCCGAAAGCGCGGGGAGCGTGTTCGAGCAGCTTCCCGAGGCGTTGCAGCCGCAGATCCTGCGCCGCGTCGCGCGGCTGGGCCCGGTCTCGCCCGAGGCGATCGCGACGATCGAGGCGATGCTGAAGCGCCGCGGCGCGACCGTGCGGCGCGCGCCCGAGGTGCAGATCGGCGGCACGCGCGAGGCGGCGCGAATCCTGTCGAGCGCGCGGCGGATGACCGAACAGCGCGTGATGCCGCGGCTGGCCAAGATCGACCGCGACGTCGCGCGCGCGATCGAGGAGGCGATGTTCGTGTTCGACCATCTGCTCGCGCTCGACGACAAGAACCTGTCGACGCTGATCCGCCAGGTCGATGGCGAGGTGCTGATCAAGGCGCTGAAGGGGACCGATGCGGCGACGCGCGAGCGTTTCCTGGGATGCATGTCGAGCCGCGCCGCCGACGGCATCCGCGACGAGATGGAGGCGCGCGGGCCGATGAAGCTCGCCGAAGCGCTCGACGCGCAGAAGGCGATCGTCGCGGTGGCGCGCGGGCTGGTGAAGGACGGAACGATCCGGATGCCGAACAAGGGCGGCGAGGACGAATATGTCTGAATTCGTCCCCGGCCTGTTGCCGCGCCGCGCCGCCGCGCCCGACTTCGTCCCCGCCTTTGGCCGCGGGCCGGCGTTCGCGGTCGCGCCGCGTCCCGGCGACGCCGCGCGGGTCGCCGAGGCGCCGGGTGCGGAGGCGGCGGCGGCCGGGACGGACGGCGGCGCGCGGATGGAACTTGCGGCGCCTGCGCCTGCGCCTGCGCCTGCCGCCGACGGGGCGGGCGAGGCGACGACGATGCCGCGGCCGCGCCATTTCCGCCCGGCCGATCCCGACGCCAATCCGACCGCGGGCTGGGATCCGTTCCGGGCGGCGGCGACGGCGGGGAGCGCGGCGGCGGCCGGGGATGCGATGGCGGATGCCGGGGCGGTGCTTGCCGCGGCGGCTCCGGCGACCGACGCGGCGGCGCGGGCGGCACTCGCGGCGCGGATCGCCGATGCCTTTGCCGCGGGACGCCAGATCGATCGCGCCGCGCTTGCCGAGCAGTTGCGCGCGACGGTGCTCCATCTGGTCGAGCAGATGCTGGGCGAGGCGGCGGTCGATCCCGAATGGCTGGGCGCGCGGATCGCCGCGGCGACCGCGCTGCTCGGCGAGGCGCCGGTGGGCGCGGTGACGATCCGGCTGCACCCGGCCGAATGCGATGCGGTCGCGCCGCTGCTGCCCGCGGGCGTCGCGGCGTGCGCCGATGCGACGGTCGAGCGCGGCGGCTTCGTCCTCGAAAACGCGGTGACGCGGATCGAGGAGGGGCCGGGCGCGTGGCTCGACCAGCTGCGCGCCGCGACCGCGGGCGTGCCGGTCCCGTCATGCTGACGCGGTTCGCGGGCGATTATCTGGCGACGCTGACCGCGCACGCGCCGGCGCCGCAGCCGCGCGTCGCGGGGCGGCTGGCGGCGTGCGACGGGCTGTTGATGGAGGCGGTGGGGCTGCGCCTGCCGGTGGGCACGGTGTGCGCCGTCGGCGACGCGCCCGCACCGATCGAGGCCGAGGCGATCGGCTTTCGCCACGGCCGGACGCTGTTGATGAATCTGGGCGGGCCGGCGCCGCTGTTGCCCGGCGCGGCGGTGCGGCCGATCGGCGCACCGGGCGAGGCCGAGGTGGGCGCGGCGCTGCTGGGCCGCGTGGTCGACGGCGCGGGGCGGCCGATCGACGGGCTGGGGCCGATCCGCGGCGCGGGGCGCTGGCCGCTTGCCGGGCGGATGCAGTCGCCGCTCGAGCGCGGCCGCGTGCGCGTGCCGATGGACGTCGGCGTTCGCGCGATCAACGGGCTGCTGACGATCGGCCAGGGGCAGCGCATCGGGATCATGGCGGGATCGGGCGTGGGCAAGTCGGTGCTGCTGGGGATGATGGTGCGCGCGGCGGCCGCCGACGTCGTCGTCGTCGGGCTGATCGGCGAGCGCAGCCGCGAGGTGGCGGACTTTCTGGAGACCAAGCTCGCCGGCGCGGCGCGGGCGCGATCGGTGGTGGTCGCGGTGCCCGCCAACCATTCGCCGGTGCTGCGCATCCGCGGCGCGATGCGCGCGACCGCGATCGCCGAGGCGTTCCGGGCGGAAGGGCGGCAGGTGTTGCTGATCCTCGACAGCCTGACGCGCGTGGCGCATGCCGGGCGCGAGATCGGGCTGGCGCTGGGCGAGCCGGCGTCGGCGCGCGGCTATCCGCCGTCGGCGATCGCGATGCTGCCCGGGCTGATCGAGCGCGCGGGCGTCGATGCGCAGGGGGGCGGGTCGATCACCGCGCTCTACACCGTGCTGGCCGACGGCGACGACGGCAACGACCCGGTGGTCGATTCGGCGCGGTCGATCCTCGACGGGCATATCGTGCTGAGCCGCGCGCTCGCCGAACGCGGCGTCTATCCCGCGATCGACCTGGGGCCGTCGGTGAGCCGGGTGATGGGCGACATCGTCGCCCCCGACCACGCCGCGGCGGCGCGGGTGCTGCGACGGCACCTCGCCACTTATGAGGAGAATCGCGACCTGGTGCTGATGGGCGCCTATCGCCCCGGCGCCGACGCCGCGATCGACGCCGCGATCGCCGCGCATCCGGCGGTGCTCGACTATATCCGGCAGGAAGCGGGGACGCAGGTTTCGATCGCCGAGGCGGTGGCCGAGCTGACCGGCGTGTTCGGCGATGGCTGAACGCGGCGACGGCGCCCGGCTGGCGCGGCTGCACCGCGTGCGGCGGCGCCAGTCGCTGCTCGCCGAGGCCGAGGCGGCGCGCGCCGCGGCGGTGCTGGCCGATGCGCAGGCGCTTGCCGAACGGATCGCGCGGCTGGCGGCGGCGACCGTGCCGGTGGCGGCGACGACGCCGGTGCCCGCGGCGATGCTGGGCGCGGCGGCGCATCTGCGCGCACGGCTCCACGACAGCGCGGCGGCGGCGGCCGAGCGGATCGCGACGGCGGATGCCGCCTGTGCCGCGGCGCGGGCGACGGCGCAGGCCGCCGAGCGCGACCGGCGCGCGGTCGAGAAGCTGGGCGAACGCGCGGCGGCGGCGGCGCGGCTGCGCGAATTGCGGCGGCTGGAGGCGATGCCCGCGCCCGCGCGGCCAAAACGGCACGGTCCTTGCTGAACCCACCGGCGAACGAGGTTTCGCTGCGAGGGGGTTCGATTGACGGCGCTGGCACCGATGACGGGCATGACGATCGCCGAGGGCGCGCGCCCGGCCGTGCCGCCGCGGCGCGGCGCGGGCTTTGCCGTGGCGATGGGCGCAGCCGCGCGCGGCGCGACCGGCGCCGACGCGGCCGGCGCGCCCCCGGGCGCGGGCGATCCGGCCGCCGAGGCCGCGCTTGCCGCGCAGGGGCAGGCCCTTGCCGGGGGCGGCAAGATCTTGCCGGGGTTGCCGGGCGCGGCCGACGGTGACGCGGTTCCCGACGCGGCGACCGACACGGCGGTTGACGTGGCGGAGGCGCCGCCGGCGGACGGGGCGATGCCGGGCTATGGCTGGTTCGCAGCGCTGCTCGTCCCGCCGCCCGCGCCCGCGCCGGACGGCGAAGGCGGGGCAGCGGTGCCGGCTGCGGCGACGGCGGCGACGCCGCCGGGTGCGGCGGGCGCGGCAGTCGTCGTCGGCGATGCGCTCCCCGGCGCGAAGCCCGACCCGGCACCCGAAGCGGCCGCGGGACGCGCGCAGGACGTGCCCGGCGCGCTGGCGGCGGGGCTGCACGCGTTGAAGGGGGTGATCGTCGCACCCGACCGCGCGGCGGCGGCGGCGACGACGGCCCGGCCGATGGCCGAGGGCAGCGGCGCGGCGCGCGCGGCGACGACGCTGGAGATGCTCGCCCCGCAGATCCGCGAGGCGGCGGGCACGGTGCGGATCGGCGATGCGGGCACGACGGACACGCCGGGCGAGGCGGTCGCGGTGCCGACGCTGTCCCCCGCGACCGGCGCGGCGATGGCGCCGCACCAGGTCGTCGCCAAGGCCGCGGTGCCCGAGGCGGCGATCGACACGCGCCGCGCCGAATGGATCGAGACGATGGTGGCGCGGATCGAGACCGCGCGCGAAGCGGCCGATGCCGCGGGCGGGCCGACGCGGCTGCGGCTGGCGCCGGCGGCGCTGGGCGGCGTCGAGGTCGCGATCCGGCACGAGGGCGAGCGCGTCCACCTGCATTTCCAGGCCGAGACCGCCGCGGCGCGCCAGTTGCTGAGCGAGGCACAGCCGCGGCTTGCCGAGATCGCCGAGGCACGCGGGCTGCGGCTGGGCCAGACGAGCGTCGCCGACGGGCAGGCCGGACAGGGCGGGCACGATCCCGGCCCGCGCCGCCCGCCCGAGCCGGCGCCGCCGCCGTCCCGCCCGGCGCCGTCGCGCGCCGCCGCCGCGGATGCCGCCGCCGATGCCGATGCGCGGATCGCCTGATCCGCACGGCCCGACCATCAGGGGAGATCGACATGTCCGACAACAAGCCCGACAACAAGGATGCGAGCGCGCCCGCCGCGCGACGCCGGCCGATGCTGCTGATCGTGGGCGCGCCGGTGCTGGTGCTGCTGCTCGGCGGCGGAGGGGCGGCGGTCTATGCGATGCAGGCGGGGTGGTTCGGGGCGCACGGCGCCGCGGCGGCCGACGACCGGCCGCGGCTGCTCCCCAAGCGCGAGGAGGCGCGTGCGTCGCTGGGCGAGGGCGGGCATGGCGAGGGCGCCGACAAGCCCGGCGCGCACGGGCGGCCGACCCCCGAGGGGCAGGGCGGTGACGCCTATGCCTCGAGCTATTACCCGCTCGAGAAGGAATTCACCGCCAACCTGCAGGACAGCGTCCATTTCGTTCAGGTCGGGATCGCGGTTTCGACCCCCTATGACACGCGCGTGCTCGAAAACATCAAGACGCACGAAATCGCGATCCGGTCGGCGGTGCTGATGGCGCTGGGCGAAACCAGCGAGGACGAGGTGTTTACTGCCGAAGGCAAGAAACGAATTCAGACGCGACTGGTGAAGGCGATCAACGCCGTCCTTCAAGAGAAGGAAGGATTTGGCGGCGTGAGTAACGTCTACTTTACCAATTTCATCGTTCAGTGAACGAAGATGGTTAACGACGCCGATCCGATCGAATCGAACGCGATGCCGGGCCTGCGCGGCCGGGCGGCGCATGCGCCGGTCCTGATCGGCGCCGACGCGGGCGCGGCGATCGACCTGGCCGCCGTGCAGGCGGTGGGCACGCGACTGGTCAAGGCGCTGGTGCCGATCGTCGCGCCGATGCTGCGCGACCTGGCGGGCGGCTGGGCGGCGCCGGTGCAGGTGATGCGGCTGGGCGCCTATCGCGCGGCGCGCGGCGGAACCCCGACGGCGTGGCAGCCGCTGGACATCGCGGGATCGCACAGCCCGATGCTGATCGCGCTCGACGCCGCGCGCGTGCTGCAGATGCTCGACGGATTTTTCGGGGGCGAAGGCGCCGCGCCGGCGAGCGTGCCCGCGACGCTGAGCCCCGCGGCCGAGGCGCTGGTCGCGCGGCTGGCGGCACAGCTTGCCCCCGCGATCGCGGCAGCGTGGGCGCCGGTGGCGACGATCGCGCTCGCACCGGTGGCTGACGCGGCGATCGACGCCCCCGCGCTCGACGACGACGAGGCGGTGATCGTCGCGCCGCTGTGCCTGGCCGGCGCGTCCGGCATCGCGGGCGACCCGGAGGCGCCGACGGACGGCGCCGGAGCCGGGTCGGGCGCCGACGCGGCGATGACGATCGACCTGATCTATCCGTTGCGCGCGGTGCGTGCGCCGCTGACGCGCGAGGCCGCCGGTCCCCGCGGCGCGGCGCCGCCGGCATGGCGCGCCGGGCTGACGCGCGCGGCGATGGACGTGACCTTTCCCGTGCGTGCGGTGCTGGCCGAACCGGTCGTTCCGCTCGCCCGGCTGCTCGATCTGCGTGCGGGCGATGTGCTGCCCATCGATTTCGGACCGGAGGTGCCCGTGACCGTGGCCGACCGCCGGCTGGGCTGGGGGGTGGCGGGCACCGCGCACGGACGCGCGGCGGTGCGCCTGACCCTGCTCGAACCGCTTAGCGAAGAGGATCTGCGATGAACGACATGACCGGCGGCTTTGCGGCCGAGGCGGCGACGGCCAATTTCCGGCTGCTCCAGGACGTGCCCGTGCGGCTGACGGTGGAGATCGGCGCGCGGCGGCTGACGCTGCGCGAACTGCTCGCGCTGGGCGAGGAGAGCGTGATCGAGCTCGACCGCGACGCGGGCGATCCGCTGGACGTGTTCGTCAACGGCACGCTGATCGGCCGCGGCGAGGTGGTGACGGTGGGCGAGAAGTTCGGCATCCGCATGACCGAACTGGTGAGCCCCGAGCAGCGGGCGATCCGCGCATGATGTGGGCGTATCTGCTCAAGCTCGCGATCCTGCTGCCGCTCGTCTGCGGGCTGCTCGTCGGATGCCTTTACGCCTGGCGCAAGCTGGAGGCGCGGTTGCCGCGCGGCCAGAGCCAGCGGCTGGTGCAGGTGCAGGAGACGATGCTGCTGTCGCCGGGACTGCGGCTGGCGGTCGTCGAGTTCGAGGGCCGGCGGCTGCTCGTTTCGGTGAGCCGCACCGGCGTCACGCTGGTCGATCGGGCGGGCGCATGAGCCGCCCCGCCCGCACCCCCGCCCGCAGCGCCGCCCGCCGGGTCGCGGCGGGGGCCGCCGCGCTGGCCGTGCTGGCGCCCGCGCTGGCCCGCGCCGCGCCCGCCGCGGTCGCGAACGCCGCCGCCAACGCCGCCGCCCGCCCCGGTGTCGGCGACGCGATCGATCGCGCGCTGGGCGATCTGGGCGGCGGCAACGCGCCGCTGAGCCTGTCGCTCCAGGTGCTCATCATCATGGGGCTGCTGACGGTGCTGCCGGGCATCCTGCTGATGATGACGAGCTTCACGCGCATCCTGATCGTGCTGTCGCTGCTGCGCCAGGCGCTGGGGCTCCAGCAGACCCCGCCCAACCAGGTGCTTGTCGGGCTGGCGCTGTTCCTGAGCTTCTTCGTGATGGCGCCGGTGATCAACAGCGCCAACACCAGCGCGATCCAGCCCTATGCCGAGGGACGGATCGGCGCGACCGAGATGATCGCGGGGACCGGCCGCGCGCTGCACGGCTTCATGATCCACCAGACGCGCACGCGCGACCTGAAGATGTTTGCCGACATGGCGAAGAGCGGCCCCTATGCCCGCCCCGACGACGTGCCGTTTTCGGTGCTGCTCCCCGCCTTTGTGACGAGCGAGCTCAAGACCGCCTTTTCGATCGGGTTCCTGATCTTCCTGCCCTTTCTGGTGATCGACCTGGTCGTGGCGACGGTGCTGATGAGCCTGGGGATGATGATGCTGTCGCCGAGCGTGATCTCGTTGCCGTTCAAGCTGTTGCTGTTCGTGCTCGTCGACGGCTGGGCACTGACGATGGGGTCGCTTGCCGCCAGTTTCGGAGGCGCGTGATGGACGCGGGCTATTTCCTGACCGCCGCGCGCGAGGCGATGTGGATCCTGGCGCTGGCCGCCGCGCCGATCCTGATCCCCGCGCTGCTCGCCGGGCTGATCCTGGGCATGGTGCAGGCCGCGACGTCGATCCAGGAGCAGACGCTGAGTTTCGTTCCCAAGCTGATCGTCGTCGGGCTGAGCCTGGCGGTGTTCGGCGGGATGATCCTGGGGCTGATCGGCGATTTCACCACGAGCATCTTCGAACGCATCCCCGAGCTGGTGCGATGACCGGCGGGCGGCGCGCGCGATGATGGGGTTCGGCCTGTCGATCGAGCCGCAGCTGTGGGCGCTGCTGTTCGTGATGGTGCGGATCGGCGCCGCCTTTGCCGCCGCGCCGGTGTTCGGCGCGGTATCGGTGCCGCTGCCCGCGCGGATCGCGCTGAGCGGCGCGATCGGCGTGCTGGTGCTGAGCACGAGCAAGATCGTGCCGCCGCCGTTGGTACTGGCACCCGCAACGATGCTGGCGATCGCGGGCGAGGCGCTGATCGGCGTGGCGATCGGGTTCGTGCTCCAGATCGCCTTTGCCGCGCCGTTCGTGGCGAGCGAGGTGATCGGATCGGCGATGGGAATCGGCTTTGCCAGCGCGATCGACCCGGCGAGCGGTCGGTCGACCGCGGCGCTGGGCCAGTTCCTGTCGCTGTTGCTGACGGTGCTGTTCCTCGCGATGGACGGGCACCTGCTGCTCGTCGACCTGATCGTGCGCAGCTATGCCGCGCTGCCGCCGGGACGGTGGATCGCGGCCGACCGGCTGTTCGGCATCGCGATGTTCGGCGGCTATGCCTATCTGGCGGGACTGTTGCTGGCGCTGCCGGTCGGTTTCCTGCTGCTGTGCCTCAACGTCGTGATCGGGATGCTGTCGCGCGCGGCGCCCGCGCTCAACCTGTTCGCAGTGGGGCTGCCCGCCAGCCTGATCGCCGGCATCCTGGCGCTGCTCGTCGCGCTGCCCGCGATGGGCGATTATCTGCTCGTCATCGTCGATGCCGCGCTCGACGCGGTGCCGCGGCTGGTGTTCGGCTGATGGCGGAGAGCGCAGGCGAACGCACCGAAGCCCCGACACCCAAGCGCCGCCGCAAGGCGCGCGAACAGGGGCAGGTGCTGCGGTCGCGCGACTTCGGCACCGCGCTGGGGATGCTCGCCGGATGCGCCTGGCTCGCCTGGGCCGGGCCCGAGCTGATCGCGGCGTGCCGCGACCTGATGGTGGCGGCGTTGCAGTTCGGCCGCGCCGATATCGAGCATTTCGAGCCGTGGCGGCCGCTGGTCGTCGCGGGATGGCGGCTGGCGCCCGCGCTGGCGACGCTGTTCGCGCTGTCGATCGCGGCGGCGGTGCTGGGCCAGGCCGGGCTGGGCGCGCTGACGTGGAACGGCGGGCTGATGGCGCCCAAGGCGTCGCGGATCAACCCGGCGGCGGGGCTGGCGCGGATGTTCGGTCCCGGCGGGTGGATCGAGCTGGGCAAGTCGCTGCTCAAGCTCGTGCTGCTGGGCGGGGTGGGCGGATGGATGCTGGCGCGGCTGGCGCAACCGTCGATCGGGCTGATCGCCGCCGACCTGCCCGCGACGCTGGCGGCGATGGGCGGGCATTTCGTTGCGCTGATGGCGGCGATGGCGGCCGGGCTGGCGGCGATCGCGGCGATCGACGTGCCGGTGCAGATGCTGCGCCACCGGCGCCAGCTGCGCATGACCAAGCAGGAGGTGAAGGAGGAGCATCGCGAGAGCGAGGGTTCGCCCGAGCTCAAGGCGGCGCAGCGCCAGCGGCAGCGCCAGATCCTGAAGGGCGGGTTCCGCAAGGCGTTGACCGAGGCGCATGTGGTGCTGACCAACCCCACCCATTTCGCGGTCGCGCTGCGTTATGCGCAGGGGCGCGACACGGCGCCGGTGGTGGTGGCGCGCGGGCGCGGCGCGACGGCGCTGGCGATCCGCGAACTCGCCGCCGAGCTGGCGGTGCCCGTGCTCGAATATCCGCAGCTCGCGCGCGCGGTCTATTACACCAGCCGCGACGGGCAGGAGATCCGCGACGACCTGTACCTGGCGATCGCGACGGTGCTGGCATTCGTGATGGGCGTGAATGCGCGTGCGGGGGCGGGTGCGGCGCCGCCGCCGGTACGCGTCCCGGCATCGGCGCGGTTCGACGAGAACGGCCGCCATGTCCCCGAGGCGCGCGGATCGGCCTAAAGCCCGGCGGGCCGCGGCCGTTTAGCAAGGCAGGAGGGATGCCATGCCATCGATCGCGACAACGCTGGGCGCCGGATCGGGCGTCGACACCAAGAAGCTGGTGTCCGACCTGGTCGACGCATCCTTTGCCAACCGCAACAAGCTGCTCGCCGACCGCAACGCCGCGCTGACGACGCAGATTTCGACCGCAGGGCAGCTCAAGAGCGGGATCGCGCGCTTTGCCTCGGCGCTGGAAACGCTGGCGGCGGGCGGGAGCCTCGCCGCGCAGCCGGTGAGTTCGAACGCCGCGATCGCGAGCGTGTCGCGGCTGAACGGCAGCGGCGCGGCAACCGGCGCCGATGCGACGCTGGAGGTCCGGCGGCTGGCGCAGGGACAGGTGAGCGCGAGCGATCCGTTCGCCGCCGGCGCGACGACGCCGCTGGGCGGCGGCACGCTGACGCTGCGCTTCGGCAGCGCGAGCGTCGTCGACGGCGCGATGCAGGGCTTTGCCGCCGACGGTGCGGCGCCGGTGACGATCGCGATCGACCCCGCCCGATCGACGCTGACCGACATCGCCGCGGCGATCAACGCGGCGGACAGCGGCGTGCGCGCGTCGATCGTCACCGACGGCGCGGGCGCGCGGCTGGTGCTGAAGGGGCCGAGCGGCGCGAACCGCGGCTTCACGCTCGACGCCGACGGCGCACTTGCCGGGCTGGCGGTGGGACCGGGCGCCGCAGCGAGCCGCGTGACGAGCGCCGCGCAGGATGCCGAGCTGGTGCTCGACGGGGTGACGCTGCACGCCCCCGCCAACCGCGTCGACGGGCTGATCGACGGCGTGCGGATCGACCTTGCCGCCGCCGCGCCGGGCGTGCGCGTGACGATCACGACGACGACCCCCGACGCGGCGATCACCCAGGCGGTGAGCGACGTGGTCGATACCTATAACGCGCTGTTCGCGTCGGTGGCGGCGGCGGTCGATCCCAAGAGCGGGACGCTGCGCAGCGATCCGGCGGCCAAGGCGCTGCTGCGCGGGCTGAAGGCGATGACGCTGACGCCGCTGGTCGCCGGTGCGGCGGCGGGTGCGCCGGCGACGCTGGCCGACCTGGGCGTGGCGACGCAGCGCGACGGGACGCTGAAGCTCGATCCGGCGCGGCTGCGCGGCGTGATCGCGGCGCAGCCCGCGGCGGTGACGGCGATCCTTGCCGAACCGGGCGGGCTGACCGCGCTGGTCGGGCGACTGGCGGCGGACGCGGCGAGCGCCGACACCGGGCTGGGCGCGAGCGAGGCGGGGTACAACCAGGCGCTGTCGCGCAACGCCGAGGCGCAGACGCGCAGCGACGGCCAGGCCGAGCGGATGCGGACGCGGATGACGCAGCAATTCGCGTCGATGGACACGCGCGTCGCGGCGTACAAGGCGACGCAGAGCTTTCTGACGCAGCAGGTCGATTCGTGGAATGCGAGCCGCCGGTGATGGGACGTTACGCCACGCGGCTGGCGGCCGACCCCGCCGCCACCTATCGCGAGATCGACCTTGCCGGGCGCACCAGCGGGGCCGATCCGCACGCGCTGACCGGCCTGCTCTATGCCGAGGCGGCGGCGGCGCTGCGCGCGGCGGCATGCGCGACCGAACGCCGGCAATGGGCGGTCAAGAGCGAGCGCGTCGCGCGGGCGACGGCGATCCTGTTCGCGCTGGAGGCGGGACTGGATTTCGCGCGCGGGGGCGCCGTCGCACGGACGCTGGCGACGCTCTATCACGGGCTGCGCGGGCAGGTGGTGCAGGCGAGCATCGGCAGCGACCCCGCGCCGTTCCGCGCGGTCGCCGCCGAGATCGACGACGTGGCCGGCGCCTGGGCCCGGCTTCGCCCGGCGGGATAGGCCCGCCGGGACGCGACCGGTCAGAGGTCGAGCTTTTCGTATTCGGCCGGCGGCTGGATGCCCTCCATCCGCTCGCTGAGCAGCGGCCGGAAGCTGGGGCGGCTCTTCATCCCGATATACCAGCGCTTGGCGAGCTCGTGGCTCTTCCAGTCGATCCCGCCCAGATAGTCGGCGATCGAGATCTGCGCGGCCGCGGCAAGATCGGCGAGGCTCATCGTCGCGCCCGCGAGCCAGGTGCGGTGGTCGAGCAGATAGTCGATATAGTCGAGATGCGCGACCGCGGCCTTCATCGCCTCGCGCAGCGCCTTGGCGTCGGGCGCGGTCTTGTAGACGAGCCGCTTGATCATGCGTTCGTGGAGCAGCGGCGCGGTGATGTCGCCGAAGAAATGCGTGTCGAACCAGATCACCAGCCGGCGGATCTCCGCGCGATCGGTCGCGGTGCCGTTGAGCATCGCCGACTTGCTGACCGTTTCCTCGAAGAATTCGCAGATCACGGTCGAATCGATCAGCGTGACGCCGCGTTCGGTATCGACCATCACCGGCGTCTGGCCGGTGGGGTTGAGGTCGATGAACTCGTCGCGGCGCTGCCACGGCGATTCGCGGACGGGCTCATAGCCGATCCCCTTCTCACCCAGCAGCAGGCGGACCTTGCGCGAGAAGGGGCAGAGCGGGAATTGGTAGAGTTGCCACATGGCCGAACGCTTTAGGCCCGCGGGCGCAGCGGCGTAAAGGCGCGACGTGCCGCGCACGGCCCCGTCCCCGCCGGCATCGGGCGGAACGGGGCCGGACGGGGCGGCGCGACGCTCATTCGGCGGCGACCGCCTCGGCATGATCGTCGAGCGGATGCGCGAGGCGCGAGAGCATCTCCCGCGGCACGACCTGCCAGAAATGGCCGAGCACCTGCTCCCAGTCCTCGATCAGTCCGCGCGACCAGCGGCTGTCGGTCGCCTCGGCGTGCTGGAGCACCAGTTCGCGCAGCCGCGCCTCCCAGTGCGCCGAAGCAACGCGCTGCCAGACGATGCTTTCGGGGTTGGCGTGCCGGGCGAAGCTGCCGTCGGCGTCGTAGACGAACGCCATGCCGCCGGTCATGCCCGCGCCGAAGTTCATGCCGACGCGGCCCAGCACCACCGCGGTGCCCCCGGTCATATACTCGCAGCCGTTCGCGCCGCAGCCTTCGACCACGACGTCGGCGCCCGAGTTGCGCACCGCAAAGCGCTCGCCCGCCTGGCCCGCCGCGAACAGCCGGCCCGAGGTCGCGCCGTAGAGCACGGTGTTGCCGATGATCGTGTTCTTCCACGATTCGATCGGCGAGCTGACCATCGGCCGCACGACGATGACGCCGCCCGACAGCCCCTTGCCGACATAATCGTTGGCGTCGCCGAACACCTCGAGCGTGATGCCCTTGCACAGGAACGCGCCGAGCGACTGGCCCGCCGAACCGCGCAGCCGGACATGGACATGGCCGTCGGCGAGCGTCGACATGCCGAAGCGGCGCGTCACCTCGGACGACAGGCGCGTGCCCACCGCGCGATGCGTGTTGCGCACCGAATAGGTGAGCTGCATCTTCTCGCCGCGCGCAAAGACGGGTGCGGCGTCCTTGATCATCTGGGCATCGAGGCTGTCGGGCACCGCGTTGCGGAAGGTGGCGAGGCTGAAGCGGCGATTGGCCTCGTCGGCATCGACCTTGGCGAGGATCGGGTTGAGGTCGAGATCGTCGAGATGCTCGGCGCCGCGGCTGACCTGGCGGAGCAGCTCGGTGCGGCCGATCACCTCGTCGAGGCTCTTGCAGCCGAGCCGGGCGAGGATCTCGCGCACTTCCTCGGCGATGAAGCTCATCAGGTTGATGACCTTTTCCGGCGTGCCGACGAACTTCTGGCGCAGCCGCTCGTCCTGCGTGCAGACGCCGACCGGGCAGGTGTTCGAATGGCACTGGCGCACCATGATGCAGCCCATCGCGACGAGGCTGAGCGTGCCGATGCCGAACTCCTCGGCGCCGAGGATCGCGGCGATGACGATGTCGCGCCCGGTCTTGAGCCCGCCGTCGGTGCGCAGCGTCACGCGGCCGCGCAGCCCGTTGAGCGTGAGCGTCTGGTTGACCTCCGACAGCCCCATTTCCCACGGCGTGCCGGCGTACTTGATCGACGTCATCGGCGAGGCGCCGGTGCCGCCGACATGGCCCGAGACGAGGATCACGTCCGCATGCGCCTTTGCGACGCCCGCCGCGACGGTGCCGATGCCCGCCGAGCTGACCAGCTTGACGCACACCCGCGCGCGCGGATTGATCTGCTTGAGGTCGTAGATGAGCTGCGCCAGATCCTCGATCGAATAGATGTCGTGGTGCGGCGGCGGCGAGATCAGCGTGACGCCGGGCGTCGCGTGGCGCAGTTTGGCGATGAACTCGGTGACCTTGAAGCCCGGGAGCTGGCCGCCCTCGCCGGGCTTGGCGCCCTGGGCGACCTTGATCTCGATCTCGTCGCAGGCGTTGAGATATTCGGCAGTGACGCCGAAGCGGCCCGAGGCGACCTGCTTGATCGTCGAGTTGGCGTTGTCGCCATTGTCATAGGGCGTGTAGCGGCTGCGGTCCTCGCCGCCCTCGCCCGACACCGCGCGCGCGCCGATACGGTTCATCGCGATCGCCAGCGTCTCGTGCGCCTCGGGGCTGAGCGCGCCGAGCGACATGCCGGGGGTGACGAAGCGCTTGCGGATCTCGGTGATCGCCTCGACCTGGTCGATCGGCACGCCCTCGGCCGGATAGTTGAATTCGAGCAGATCGCGCAGATAGACCGGCGGCATGTCGCGCACGCCGCGCGAAAAGGCGAGATAGCCCGAATAGCTGTCGGTCGCGACCGCGGTCTGGAGCTGGTGCATCAGCTGCGCCGAATAGGCATGCGTCTCGCCGCCGTTGCGCTGGCGATAGAAGCCGCCGATCGGCAGCGTCGCGACCGCGCCGTCGAACGCCGCCTGGTGGCGCAGGATCGCCGACAGATGGAGCGAGGCATAGCCTTCGCCCGAAATCTTGCTCGGCATGCCCGGGAACAGGTCGTTGACCAGCGCGCGGCTGAGCCCGACCGATTCGAAGTTGTAGCCGCCGCGATACGAGCTGATGACCGCGATCCCCATCTTGGAGAGGATCTTGAGCAGCCCTTCCTCGATCGCCTTGCGGTGCCGCTGGAGGCAATCGGCGACGCCGAGATCGCCGAACAGCCCGCGCGACTGGCGGTCGATGATCGCCGCCTCGGTCAGATAGGCGTTCACCGTGGTCGCGCCGACGCCGATCAGCACCGCATAATAATGCGTGTCGAGGCATTCGGCAGCGCGCACGTTGATGCTGGCATAGGAACGCAGCCCGCGGCGGACGAGGTGCGTGTGCACCGCGGCGGCGGCGAGCACCCCCGCGATCGCCACGCGGTCGCGCCCGATATGTTCGTCGGTGAGGAACAATTCGGTCCGCCCCGCACGCACCGCCTGTTCGGCCTCGTTGCGGATGCGCATGATCGCGGCGCGCAGCGCATCGGCGCCGCCCGCAGCGTCGAAGGTGCAGTCGATTTCCGCCGCCTGCGCGCCGAAATGCGCCTTGAGCCGCGTCCAGTCGGCATTGGTGAGCACCGGGCTGTCGAGCACCAGCACGCGGCTGGCATTCGCCTCCTTGTCGAGGATGTTGGCGAGGTTGCCGAAGCGCGTCTTGAGCGACATCACATGGCGTTCGCGCAACGGGTCGATCGGCGGGTTGGTGACCTGGCTGAAATTCTGGCGGAAGAACTGGCTGATGAGGCGCGGCTTGTCCGAAATGACCGCGAGCGGCGTGTCGTCGCCCATCGACCCGATCGCTTCCTTGCCCGCCTCGACCATCGGCGCGAGGATCAGTTCGAGATCCTCGAGCGTCTGGCCCGCCGCGACCTGGCGGCGCGCGAGCTCGGCGCGGTCGCGGATCGGGGTGTCCGCCTCGACCCGGGGCAGGTCGTCGATCGTCAGGAAGCCCTGGATCATCGCCGCATAGTCGAGCTCGCCCGCGATCCGGTCCTTGATCGCCTGGTCGTCGAACAGCTCGCCGCGATCGAGGTCGATCGCGATCATCTGGCCCGGCCCCAGCCGTCCCTTGGCGAGCACGCTCGATTCGGGAACCTGGACCATGCCCGTTTCCGAACCGACGATCAGCAGCCCGTCGGCGGTGCGCGTGTAGCGCAAGGGGCGCAGCGCGTTGCGGTCCATCCCCGCGACCACCCAGCGGCCGTCGGTCATCGCGAGCGCGGCGGGGCCGTCCCACGGCTCCATCACGCTGGCGAGATACTGGTACATCGCCTGGTGCGTCGCCGCGGTATCCTCGCCCAGCGATTCGGGCACCAGCATCAGCTTGGCGGTGGGGGCGTCGCGGCCCGAGCGGCAGATCGCCTCGAACACCGCGTCGAGCGCGGCGGTATCCGACGCGCCCGCCGGGATCACGGGCTTGATGTCCTCGCTATGCTCGCCGAACGCGATGCTCGCCATCTTGATCTCGTGGCTGAGCATCCAGTTCTTGTTGCCGCGGATGGTGTTGATCTCGCCATTGTGCGCGAGGCAGCGGAACGGCTGCGCCAGCCACCATTGCGGGAAGGTGTTGGTCGAATAGCGCTGATGGAAGATCGCGACGCGGCTGACGAAGCGCTCGTCCTTGAGGTCGGGATAGAAGTCCGACAGCGATTCGGCGAGGAACAGCCCCTTGTAGATGATCGAGCGGCACGACAGCGAGCAGATGTAGAAGCCGCCGACCTGCGCCGCGATCACGCGCTTTTCGATGCGGCGGCGGATCAGGTAGAGCTGGCGCTCGAACTCGGCGGCGTCCATTGCCGTGGGTTCGGGCCCGGCGATCATGATCTGTTCGATCTCGGGCCGGGTCGCCTGCGCCTTCTGGCCGATCACCGCGACGTCGACGGGCACCTGGCGCCAGCCATAGATGGTGTAGCCCGCGTCGATGATCTCGCTCTCGACGATCGTGCGGCACGTTTCCTGCGCCGACAGGTCGGTGCGCGGAAGGAAGATCATGCCGACCGCGAGCCGGTTGGGGAGCATGCGGTGCCCCGAAGCGGCGATCGCCTCGTCGAAGAAGCGCAGCGGCAGGTCGACATGGATCCCCGCGCCGTCGCCGGTCTTGCCGTCGGCATCGACCGCGCCGCGGTGCCACACCGCCTTGAGCGCGTCGATCGCCGACTGGACGACGCGGCGGCTCGGCTGGCCGTCGGTCGCGGCGACCAGGCCGACGCCGCAGGCATCGCCTTCGAATTCGGGGCGGTACATGCCCTCGCGGGCGAGGCGCTCGCGCTCGGCGGCCAGCGTCTTGGTCATCACTTCCTGTCCTGTTCTGCGGCGAGCTTTGCCGCCATCGCCTGGGCGCGTTCGGCCACGCCCTGCATCGCCTGGGTCATCATCGCGCGCTGTGCGGCGAGGATGTCGGGATCGCCCATGATGGTGGGCGCCTGTTCGGCGTAGAGCCGGCCCGTCGGCGTATCGAAAAAGGCCGCAATCTCGTTGAGCTGCGCCTCGGTGAAGCGGCGGGCATAGGCGCGCGCCATCGCCGTGCGCAGCGTGGGCAGCGCCTGTTTGACGATGGTGCTCGAGCGCGCGATCTCGTCCGCGACAAAGGCGTCGAGCGCCGCCCTGGCCTTGGGGTTGCGGGCAAAGGCCGCCTTCAGCTCGGGCGCCTGCGCCATCGCGGCGTGCAGATTGCCCATCGTCGGCCGGATCATCTGGTCGATCATCGCCTCGGCACGGTCCGCGGGCAGCAGTCGCGTGATGAGTTGCGTCGCGGCCGCGACCCGCACGGGATCGGGCGCGGCGGCGGTTGCCGGGGCCGGTGCCAGTGCCGGTGTCGGTGCGGCATTCTGCGCTGCGGCAGGCGTGGCGACGACGAGCGCCGCGACAAGGCAGAGCATGCGACGGCGGATCATGCCAGGCTCTCCGCAGGCTGGGCGGCGACGGCCGCGGATGCGGGCCGGGAGGCCGCGGCGGATGCGCGCGCCTGAAGCCAGCCATGCATGTGCGCCGCCACGTCGCGCCCGTCGCGGATCGCCCAGACGACCAGGCTGGCGCCGCGCACGATGTCGCCGGCGGCGAACACGCCGTCGAGGCTGGTCATCATCGTCTTGCCGTCGGTGCGCAGCGTTCCCCAGCGCGTGACGCCGAGTTCGTCGGCACCGAACAGCCGGGGCAGATCCTCTGGCTCGAAACCGAGCGCCTTGATGACCAGATCGGCCTTGAGCTGGAAACCGCTGCCCGGATCGGGCTCGGGGGCGCGTCGGCCCGAGGCGTCGGGCGCGCCGAGCCGCATCCGGCTGGCGCGGACGCCGGTGACGCGGGCATCGCCGTCAAAGGCGTCGGGCGCGGAGAGCCAGACGAACTCGACGCCCTCCTCCTCGGCATTGGCGACCTCGCGCTGCGAGCCGGGCATGTTCGCACGGTCGCGGCGATAGAGGCACTTCACGCTGGCGGCGCCCTGGCGAACCGCGGTGCGGACGCAGTCCATCGCGGTGTCGCCGCCGCCGATCACGACGACATGCTTGCCCAGCGCGTTGAGGCTGCCGTCGTCGAACGCGGGGACGGCATCGCCGAAGCCCTTGCGGTTCGACGCGATCAGATAGTCGAGCGCGTCGACGATTCCCGCCGCGCCGACGCCGGGCGCCTTGATCGCGCGCGGCTTGTAGACGCCGGTGGCGATCAGCAGCGCGTCGTGGCGCGCGCGCAGTTCGGCAAGCGTCGCATCCGCGCCCACCGCAAAGCCGAGATGGAAGTGGATGCCGGCCTGCTCGAGCCGGGCGACGCGGCGCATCACCACTTCCTTTTCGAGCTTGAAGCCCGGAATGCCATAGGTGAGCAGCCCGCCCGCACGGTCGTGCCGGTCATAGACATGCACGTCATAGCCCTCGACGCGCAGATATTCGGCGGCGGTGAGCCCGGCGGGACCGGCGCCGATGATGCCGACCGACTGGCCGCGGGCGCGCCCGACCGCGACGGGGGCGACCCACCCCTTTTCCCAGGCGGTGTCGGTGATGAACTTTTCGACCGAGCCGATCGTGACCGCGCCGTGCCCCGAGAACTCGATCACGCAATTGCCCTCGCACAGCCGGTCCTGCGGACAGATGCGGCCGCAGATCTCGGGCATCGTCGAGGTGCTGTTCGAGAGCTGATACGCCTCCTCGAGCCGGCCTTCGGCGGTGAGCCGCAGCCAGTCGGGGATGTGATTGTGGAGCGGGCAGTGCACCGAACAATAGGGCACGCCGCATTGCGAGCAGCGCCCCGCCTGCGATTCCGCCTCGGGCGGCGCGAAGCGGTCGGCGATTTCCTTGAAATCCTTCGCGCGCGGCGCCGCGGGGCGCTTCGACGGGTACGCCTGGGGGCGCGTCACGAACTTGAGCATGGGATTCTCGGCCATGCGCGTTCGATACATGCGTGAGTTGGGCGAGTCACGCAAAAAATGGAAAGTATGGCAGTCTTGCTGTCTTAAAATATCGGGGGTGCAGACGGCGCGGGATCTTGCTGCATTTTGATCCCGCACAATGAGTCCGAATCGGTCCTATCGCATCGAGAGCCACACCAGCGCGGCGGCGCCGGCGACGATCCGGTACCAGGCGAACGGCGCAAAGCCGTGCCGGCTGACGATGCCGACGAACCATTTGATGACGAGCAGCGCGACGACGAACGCGACGACGAACCCGACCGCGATCTCGCCCCAGCCGACGCGGCCGGTGGTGAGCGTGCTGCCGTTCTTCGCGAGTTCGAGCACGGTCGCGCCGAGCATCGTCGGGATGGCGAGGAAGAAGCTGAACTCGGCCGCGGTGCGGCGTTCGACGCCCAGCGACAGCGCGCCCATGATCGTCGCGCCCGAGCGGCTGACGCCGGGGATCATCGCGAGGCACTGGATGAAGCCGATGCCGAGCACGCGCACCACCGGGATCTCGGCGATACCGACGATGTCGGTACGGCGGATCAGCCGCTCGATCACCAGGATCGCGATGCCGCCGACGATCAGCGCGATCGCGACGACGCGCGGGGCGCCGAGCAGCGCCTCGATATGCTTGTGCAGCGCGAGCCCGATCACCGCGGCGGGCAGGAACGCGATGAGCAGGTTGCGCAGGAAGCGCCACGACACCGGATTGCGTTGCAGCAGCCCGACCGCGACCGCCCAGAAGGTCCGCCAATAGAGCACCAGCACGGCCAGGATCGCGCCGAGCTGGATGACCACGTTGAACATCGCCCATTGCTGGGCGTCATAACCGAGCAGCTCGCTGGCAAGGATCAGGTGCCCCGTCGACGAGACGGGCAGGAATTCGGTGACGCCTTCGACGATCCCGAGCAGGATCGCGACAATCAGTTCGGTCATGGCTTACTGGCTCCCCTGGCAGCAAGACGCCGCCGCCGTGGGTGGGACGGCGGCGGCGTTGCGGGTTGCGGAAAACGGAACGACGGCTCAGGCAGCGCGGCTGAACTGGCCGAAGCGGCCCTGCGGACAGAACCGCACCAGCCAGTCGGGCGCGACGGTGCCGACCGGGGTGGGGACGATGCCCAGCGCGTCGAGCCCCGGCGCGCCGGCCGGGACGACATTGTCGTGCTGGAGCATGCGCCACTGGTCGCGCGTGATCGGCGATCCCGGCAGCGCGGCGAGCAGCGCGCCCGCCGCGTCGGGAAGCGTGACGAAATGCGGGCGACGGCAGGTCGCCGCAGCGATCCAGCGCAGCAGCTCGATCATGCTGAACACCTCGGGCCCGCCGACCGAATAGGTCTGGCCGCCATGGCGTTCGGGATCGCCGAGCGCGGCGACCACCGCCTGGGCGACGTCGATCACATAGACGGGCTGGAAACGGACCTGCGGGCGCAGCACCGGCACCACCGGTGCGCCCGCGATCATTCCGGCAAAGCGGTTGAGGAACGCGTCCTCGCGCCCGAAAATCACCGAGGGGCGCAGGATCGTGGCACCGGCGAAGCCGTCGCGCAGCGCCGCCTCGCCTTCGCCCTTGGTGCGGCCATAGGCCGAATCGGACGCGGCATCGGCGCCGAGCGCAGAGATATGGACGAGCGCCTTCACGCCCGCGCGCGCTGCCGCCTGCGCGACGTTGCGTGCGCCGTCGACATGCACCGCCTGCATCGGCCCGAAGGTGCCGGTGAGGTTGACGACCAGATCGGCGCCGTCGACCGCGCGGGCGACCGTATCGGCACGCGTGACGTCGGCCGCGACGAACTGGGTATGGCCGAGCCCGCCGAGCGGCTTCAGAAACCAGGCGTCGCGCGGCCTGGGCTGCGCCACGCGAATGCGCGCACCCGCGCGATAGAGTTCCTGTGCCACATAGCGGCCCAGAAATCCGCCGCCGCCAAACAGCGTTACCAGCCTGTCCTTCATGCCTGCCTCTTGAGGTTTCGCCTGCCCTCCCCATGCCGCGCACGCGCCCAAACGGCAAGCCGCGAAGGATGCGGGGGCGGCGGCATGCGCCGAACGGCGTGCGCGGCACGGGTGCGGCAACGATTTTCGCAGGCCCCGCAAATTTCTGGAAATTGGGCGTTGACAACACCCCGACCCCTCCCCTAGAGGCCGCGGCCTACCCCGTGCCCAGATGGCGGAATTGGTAGACGCACCAGCTTCAGGTGCTGGCGATCGCAAGGTCGTGGAGGTTCGAGTCCTCTTCTGGGCACCATTTTCCCCTGACGGGCGGAAACCGCGGATTTCCTGAGTTTTTGGCAGCCGGTGGCACATAATCCTGTCACAGACGAAGGTGCGCCGAAATTGGGCCGGAAGTCCTATCTGATTCCCCGAAACGGGCGCTGGTACGATAACCGCGCCTTTCCGAAAGAGCGGAACCGCGAGCTTGATCACGGCCACTTGCATTCCCCGGCGCCAGCCTAAGCGTGGGAGGAGGCGGTCACGGGCAACCTGTTCACCGTGGCCAACACCACGGATCGGCTCGGCAGGAACCAGATAGACGACTTCCCGCCGTTCGCAGCGCGCGTGCTGGACGCGGAAGGGATCGTGGTCGACACGACGTCCCGCGCCCACCGGACATTGTTGCCGCTGCTGATGCGGGCGAACAAGGAGCTGGCAGCAATCGACCTCGCTCGCCTCAAGGGCGACTTCGGCCACCAGCCAAGCGATCCGATAATGCTCGCGGCACTGGACCATCGAACGCCCCGCCAGCACGCCATCGCCGACCTTATCTGCGAGTATCGGCCTCCCAAGGAGCAAAAGCGCCGGTGGGGCCAACCCACCATCACGGCGCACAAGCCCGTGTACAGGCTCCTGCGAAAGACCTTCGGGGACACCCGCGACTTGCGGACCATCGGCCGCGAGGATGGGCGCCACCCGTTCAACATGATCGTTGGCATGCCGATGAACCTCGGAAAGACGAAGGCACTCGACGGGCTTACCATTGTGTAGGCCATTGAGAAGAATCGCGCGTAGGGGCTGCCCACCATCAGCCCGACGACCATCAACGCCCGCTACGTCACCTTTGTGAAGGCGATGTTCACCCGCATCGGTGCGCCCGTCTGATCACCGGTATCGTCCGCGAGGCCTGCGGTGAAACTCAGGCAGCATGGTACGGACAGGCATTCACCGAGGGCGCTGATCGTCACGTTGAAATCAATGCTGCCAGTCAATTCCCGCCCGATATGAAAGCGAGGCCGCAGGTCCGGTAGCTGCTGTTCGGGGTTGAGGCCGGCAGCGCGGGTGAGCGAGCGCATGCGCGCCTGCGACAGGCGCCGCGCGAGTTCCTGCGTGACGTGCCCCCTGATTGTTACCACTCAGGGGGAGAGTCCGGCTCCTTCATGATGGTTGGTTGAGGGGATGGCAACGAGTCCGGGGGCATGCCCCCGGGGACGCTGGCCGGCGATCTCGGCGGGGGTCTTCCCGCTCGATTTCGAGTGCGGCCTGACGGGGTTGTAATCGTCCCCCAGCCACAGCGCGCGCGTCGCCACCACTTGCGTGCAACCAGCGTCGCTTGCACATGCGTGCAACGCAACGCATGCTCGCGGCCATGGACGAGGATTACAGCGGGCAGGTGGCGGTGCTGTTCCTTTCGGAGCACACCGGCGAGGACCCGGAAAGCTATGCGGCGATGGCCGCGCGGACGGAGGCGCCGGCGGCGCTGCAGCCCGGCTCTCACGGCGTCGACAGCCTGTCGGCGGGTGCGGCGGGAATCACGATCCGCCATTGGACTGACGCGGCGAGCGCGGTAGCGTGGCGGCATCATCCCGCGCACAGCGCCGCGCGCGCCGCGGGGCGCCGCCGCTGGTATCGCCCTTCCCGGCTGCACGCCGCGACGATCGACCGCAGCCATGGCTGGGCGCGCGTGTGAACCGGGCGCGGATCGACGGCACCTTCGCGCTGCTGTTCACCGTGATGCTCGCGATCGCCGCGGGCAACACCGCGCTGCAATCGGTGCTGCCCGCACTCGGCCGATCGCTGGGCGCCGCCGATACCACCGTCGCGGCGGTGTTTTCGGTATCGGCGCTGCTGTGGGTGATCGCCGCCCCCTATTGGGCGCGCCGGTCGGACCGGCAGGGGCGACGCGCCATGGTGCTGCTCGGCGTCGCCGGGTTCACGCTGTCGCTGTTCCTGTGCGGACTTTCGCTCGCGCTCGGCATCAACGGCGTGCTCGCGCCGGCGAGCTGTTTCCTCGCCTTTATCGGCGCGCGCGTCGTCTATGGGCTGTTCGGCTCGGCGGCGCCGCCGGCGGTGCAGGCGATCGTCGCGGGGCGGACCAGCCGCGAGGCGCGCACGCGCGCGCTGACGCTGCTCGCCTCGGCATTCGGGCTGGGAACGATCCTGGGGCCGGCGATCGCGCCCTATCTGGTGCTCGGCCGCGCCTGGCCCGGCGGGCCGCAGATCGGGCTGGCCGGCCCTGCCTTCGTCGCCGCCGCGATCGGCGCGGCGATCTTCGTCGCGGTGCTGCGCCTGCTGCCGCGCGACGCGCACGCCGCCCCGGGCGCGGCGATGGGCTATCCCTCGATCGGCGGCCAGGCGACCGGCGCGAGCGTCACCGCCGCGACCGCGCCCCGCGGCGGCCGGATCGCCACCTTCGACGCGCGGATCCGCGGGTGGATGGTCGTCGGGCTGGTCGCAGGCCATGCGCAGGCGATCGTCGGCCAGACGATCGGCTTCCTCGTCATCGACCGGCTGGGGCTGGCCCCTGCCCGCGCGCTCGAACCCACCGGGCTGGTGCTGATGATCGGCGCGGGATCGACGCTGCTCGCGCAATGGGGGCTCATCCCGCTGCTCGACCTGCGCCCGCGCGCACTGGTGCTGGCGGGGGCGGGCCTTGCCGGGGCGGGATGCCTGATCGTCGCCGCGGCGCCCGGGCTCTATGCGATCGCGCTCGGCTATGCGCTCGCCTCGCTCGGCTTCGGCTTCGCCCGGCCCGGCTTCACCGCGGGCGCCTCGATCGCGGTCGATGCCGCAACGCAGGGCGCGGTCGCGGGCAAGGTGACCTCGATCAACGGCGCGGCCTTCGTGCTCGGTCCGTCGATCGGCATCGGGCTCTACCAGCTGTGGCGGCCGTTGCCCTATCTGGCCACGGCCGCCGCGCTGCTCTGCCTGCTCGGCTATGCCGCGCTCACGCTTCGGAATCGCGCGGACGCAGCATCCCGGGGGTGATGAAGCCGATCGGCTGGATCGCCGCCGCCTGCTGCTTCAGCCGCCCCGACATGGCGGCATAGTCGGCCTCCATCTCGGGCGTCACCGTGGCGCGCGATTCGGCGAGCGCCGCTTCGAAATGCGCCATCGTGACGCGCTGCGTCGCCAGCGATTCGCGCAACGCCACCAGTCCGGCGCGGCGCACCACATCCTCCAGGTCGGCGCCGGTGAAGCGTTCGGTGCGCGCCGCCACCGCACCCAGGTCGACATCGTCGGCGAGCGGCATCTTCGCCGTCTGGATGCGCAGGATGCGCTCGCGCCCGCCACGATCGGGCACGCCGACATAGACCAGTTCGTCGAACCGCCCCGGCCGCATCAGCGCCGGATCGATCAGGTTGGGCCGGTTGGTCGCACCGATCACCACCACCGACTGCAGCTCCTCCAGCCCGTCCATCTCGGCAAGGATCGTGTTGACCACGCGCTCGGTCGCCTGCGGTTCGCCCAGCCCGCCGCCGCGCGCGGGAACAAGGCTGTCGAGCTCGTCGATGAAGATGACGCACGGCGCCACCTGACGCGCACGGGCGAACAGCCGCGCGATCTGCTGCTCGCTCTCGCCATACCATTTCGACAAGAGGTCGCTCGACTTGGTCGCGATGAAATTGGCCTGCGCCTCGCGCGCCACGGCCTTGGCGAGCAGCGTCTTGCCCGTGCCGGGCGGGCCATAGAGCAGAAAGCCCTTGGCCGGGCGGATGCCCAGCCGCCGGAACGCATCGGGATCCTTGAGCGGCAGCTCGACGCCTTCCTTCAGCCGCATCTGCGCATCGTCGAGTCCGCCGACATCGTCCCAGCGGACCTGCGGCGCCTGCACCATCACCTCGCGCATCGCCGAGGGCTGGACCCGCTTGAGCGCCTCGAGGAAATCCTCGCGCGTCACCGCCAGCGTCTCGAGCACCTCGGCCGGGATGCTGCCGTCGGCCAGGTTGAGCCGCGGCATGATCCGGCGCACCGCCTCGATCGCCGCCTCGCGCGCGAGCGCGGCCAGGTCGGCGCCGACAAAGCCATAGGTGGTGCGCGCCAGCTCATCGAGGTCGACCGCCTCGGCGATCGGCATGCCGCGCGTGTGGATGCCCAGGATCTCGCGCCGGCCGCGCTCGTCGGGAACGCCGACGACGATCTCGCGGTCGAACCGGCCGGGGCGGCGCAGCGCCTCGTCGATCGCGTCGGGGCGGTTGGTCGCCGCGATCACGACGATGTTGGCGCGCGCCTCCAGCCCGTCCATCAGCGTCAGCAACTGCGCGACCAGCCGCTTTTCGGCCTCGCCCGACACCTGGCCGCGCTTGGGCGCGATCGAATCGATCTCGTCGATGAACACGATCGACGGCGCGTTCTTCGCGGCCTCCTCGAACACCTCGCGCAGCCGCTTTTCCGATTCGCCATAGGCCGAGCCCATGATCTCGGGCCCGTTGATCAGATGAAACTGCGCGTCGCTCTCGTTGGCGACCGCCCGCGCCAGCCGCGTCTTGCCCGTCCCGGGCGGCCCGTGGAGCAGCACGCCCTTGGGCGGATCGACGCCGAGCCGCTGGAACAGCTCGGGATAGCGCAAGGGCAGCTCGACCATCTCGCGAAGCTGGTCGATCGTCGCGCCCATGCCGCCGATGTCGTCATAGGTCACGTCGGCGCGGCGGCTTTCCTTGGGTTCCTCATATTCGGGGCGCAGCTCGACCTCGGTATTCTCGTCGATATGCACCACGCCGCGCGGCACCGTGGCGATCACCGCCAGCCGGATCTCCTGCAACGCATAGGCGGGCGCGCGCAGGAACTGGGCGACGTTGGGGGGCACGTCGGCACGCTGGTGCGCCACCGTCGCGATCGTGTCGCCGGCGGTCAGCGGCCGCCCGAAAAAGGTGCGCTGCAGCGCGTGGCTCGATCCCTGCAACCGCAGGTTCTGCTGCGCGGGCGCAAAGATCACGCGCGTCGCGGGCTTCGATTCGGCGCGGCGCACCTCGACGAAATCGCCCGATCCGACGCCCGCATTGGCACGCTGGAGCCCGTCGATGCGCAGCAGTTCGAGCCCTTCGTCCTCGGGATAGGGCATTACCGCGCGCGCCGGCGTGGCCCGCTTGCCCACAATCTCGATCACGTCGCCCTCGGCGATGCCGAGCGCTGCCATCAATGCGCGCGGAAGATGCGCCAGCCCGCGGCCGCTGTCTTCGGGACGCGCATTCGCGACCTGCAACCGGCGGCCCCGTGGTTCGTCGTCTGCCATTCGTTGATCCCTATCCGGCATGAGACGGGAACATAGGAAGCAGCGCGCGGTGCCGGGAGAGGGGCAAAAAAAATGGCCGGTCAACAAGGACCGGCCGGGAAAGTTTTAGGAGAGGATGCCTGAAAGGCCCGTTCTATGTGCACTGCGGCGAACAATTGTGCAAGTGCGAAATGACTCCGACAAGATTGCAAAGGTTGCAATCATTGGTGCGTCGCGCGATAATCGTCCCAAGGGTGGAGGGGCCGATCCGCACGCGCGGGCCGGTCGATTCGCCCGTGATGCACTGCACAAGAAGCGGATATGCGAAGGCTCCCTCCCCTCACTGCGATCGAAGCGTTCGTCCAGGTTGCCCGGCTCGGGTCGATCAAGGCGGCGGCCGAGGAGCTGGCGCTTTCGTCGCCCGCGCTCAGCCGGCGCGTCCAGGCGCTCGAACGCTTTATCGGCAAACCGCTGTTCGAACGGCGCCACCAGTCGCTGCGGCTCAACGACGATGGCGAGCGCCTGCTGGGGCTGATCGCCCCCGCGCTCGACGCGATGGCCGACGGCGTCGAGACGATGACGAGCGGCAGCGAACTGCTCCGGCTGCGACTCGGCATCCCGCCGCTGTTCGCGACGCAACGGCTGCTGCCGCTGCTCCCCGAAATGAAGCGGCGGCATCCCGAACTGCATCTCGACATCGATTCGGGAACGCATGCGCTGGCGCGGCTCGGCGACGGGCTCGACGCCGCGATCGTCATCGCGCGCGATGTCGATCCGGGGCTGCACGCGCGCCGGCTCGACCGGCATCGCGTCTATGCGATCGGCACGCGATCGATGGTCGAAGGCCCCACGCCGATCACGCGCCCCGAACAGCTCGCGACGCTGACCGCGCTCGTCCATCGCGAGATGCCCGAACTGTTCACCGCATGGCGCGCGGCGATCGACATGCCCGAGCTCGAGCCTGTGGCGATCGACCTGTTCGATTCGGGAACGTTGCTGCTCGAAGCGGCGGCGCAGGGGCTGGGCGTCGCGTTTCTGCTCGAATCGCATTTCGAGGCGGCGCGCGACGAGCGCCTGGTGCGGCTCTTCCCCGATACCGAGGTCGAAAGCCCGTACAGCTACTGGTTCGTGTGCCGTCCGCGCGCGCTCGGGCAACGGCCGGTGCGCGTCTTCTACGACTGGCTGGTCGACACGCTGAAACCCGAATGACCGCGCGCCCGCCGGGGCGGGCACGCGGCATCGGTTGCCGGGGCGGCGTGTCCGCCCCCGGTCTTGCCGGGGCTCAGGCGGTGCGCATCCGCACGATCTTGCCCGGCGTGTGCGGCGGCTCGCCCTTGGGGAGCGCGTCGACATGCTCCATGCCCTCGGTCACCTCGCCCCACACCGTGTACTGGCCGTCGAGGAAGCGCGCGTCGTCGAAGCAGATGAAGAACTGGCTGTTGGCGCTGTTCGGATCCATCGTGCGCGCCATCGAGCACACGCCGCGGACATGCGGGGCGTTGCTGAATTCGGCCGGCAGGTTGGGCTCCTTCGAACCGCCCATGCCCGTGCCCGACGGATCGCCGCCCTGCGCCATGAACCCGTCGATCACGCGGTGGAAGACGACGCCGTCGTAAAAGCCGTCGTCGGCGAGCTTGGCGATGCGGGCGACATGCTGGGGCGCGAGGTCGGGCCGCAGCTTGATGTGAACGTCGCCGGTTTCCAGCGTCATCACAAGGTTGGTCGGTTCGGACACGGTCCATTCTCCTGCGAGTTGTCGCGTCGTCCTACGCATAGCCCGGGGGAGTTGCAAATCGGGCGCGGCAGTGGCAGCGGGCGGGGCTGGGTTCGTGCGCAGGAGATCGGACGATGAGCGAAACCGAACTTCACGCCGAGGCGCATGACCGTCCCGCCGACAGCGAGCTCGACGAGGACGACCGGCTCAAGCCCGCCTTCGTCAATGCCGTGCTCGAAGCGGTCGCCGCGGGCGATACCGAGGCCGCGCGCGCGCGCGTCGAGCCGCTCCATCCTGCCGACATCGCCGACCTGGTCGAGCTGACCCCCACCGAGCAGCGTCCGGCGCTGGCCGCGGCGATTTCGGACCTGATCGATGGCGACGTGCTGGCCGAGATGAACGACTGGGTGCGCGAGGCGCTGGTCGACGCGCTCGAGCCGCACCAGGTCGCCGACATCGCCGCCGAACTCGATACCGACGATGCCGTCGCGATCATCGAGGACATGGACGCCGACGATCAGCGCGAGGTGCTGCGCGCGCTCGATCCCGACGATCGCGCCGCGATCGAGGAGGCGCTGTCCTATCCCGAGGAGACCGCCGGCCGCCTGATGCAGCGCGAGCTGATCGCGGTGCCCGAACACTGGACCGTCGGCCATGTCCTCGATTTCCTGCGCTCGCACGAAGAGCTGACGACCGACTTCTGGGAAATCTATGTCGTCGATCCCGGCCACAAGCCGGTCGGCACCTGCGCGCTGTCGTGGATCCTGCGCGCGCCGCGCTCGGTTTCGGTCAGCGACGTGATGAAGCGCGAACAGACGCTGATCCCGGTCGACATGGACCAGGAAGAGGTCGCGCTGCGCTTCCAGAAATACGCGCTCATCTCGGCGGCGGTCGTCGATGCCAACGGCCGGCTCGTCGGCATGATTACCGTCGACGACATCGTCCACATCATTTCCGAAGAGGCGGGCGAGGACATTCTGCGCCTGTCGGGCGCGGGCGAGGGCGACATCAACCAGCCCGTGCTGCTGACGGTGCGCACGCGGCTGACCTGGCTGTTCGTCAACCTGGGCACCGCAATCCTTGCGGCGTCGGTGGTCGGGCTGTTCGAAGGCGTGATCGCACGCTTCGCGCTGCTCGCGGTGCTGATGCCGATCGTGTCGGGGATGGGCGGCAATGCCGGCACGCAGACGCTGGCCGTCGTGGTGCGCGCGCTCGCGACCAATCAGCTCACCAGTTCGAACACGCTGCGCATGATCCTGCGCGAACTGTCGATCGCCGCGGCCAACGGCGCCGCGCTCGGCGTCGCGATCGGCATCGGCACGATGCTGATCTACGGCATCCCCGCGCTCGCGCTCGTGATCGGCATGGCGATGGTCATCAACAACCTGATCGCGGGCCTGTCGGGCGTGCTGATCCCGGTCACGCTCGAAAAGGCGGGGGTCGATCCGGCGGTGTCGTCGGCGGTGTTCGTGACGATGATGACCGACGTGATGGGCTTCTTCACCTTTCTGGGGCTGGCGACGCTGGTCGGGCTGGGCGGCTGACGCGGCACGAATCCCCGACGGACGGGTTGATTGCGCCGCGCGTGAGGGCCAGATCGGTCGCCGTGTCCCTCCATCTCACCAAGGTCGCCTTCGGCTGCGACAGCGTCGATTTCCTCCAGTCGCGGCTCGAATCGCGCGCGGCCGACGGCGGCGCCGTCGCGCTGACGACGCGCTACCTGCCCAAGCGCCATGCCGAGATCGTCGGCGGATCGCTGTTCTGGATTCTCAAGCACCAGCTCGTCGGGCGCTCGCCGATCCTCGGTTTCGGCGAGGCGGAGGGCGGGCGCACCGCGATCCTGCTCGCGCCGCAGCTGATCCGCGTCGCGCCGCGGCCCAAGCGCGCGCATCAGGGCTGGCGCTATCTCGAAGGCGCCGACGCGCCGCCCGATCTCGACGATGCGGCGGCGGGGGTCGACGCGCTGCCGGCCGATCTCGCCCATGCGCTCGGGGCGCTGGGGCTGCTCTGATCGCGCGCGCCGCGGCTCAGTTGGCGAGCTGCGGAAAGGTGTTGCGGAACGCCGTCACCTTGGGCTTGTCCCAGCGCACGACATAGGGGTGCATCGGGTTGCGCCAGAAAAAGTCCTGCTGCGCCGCCTCGGCCGGAAAGAAGCGTCCGGTCTCGATCCGCGTCACGATCGGCCGCGGATAGACGCGCGCCTTGCCGAGCTGCTCGATATAGGCCTGCGCGACGCGGCGCTGTGCCTCGTCCTGCGCAAAGATCGCCGATCGAAAGGCCGGGCCGCGGTCCGGCCCCTGCCGGTCGCGCTGCGTCGGATCGTGCGCGACCGCGAAAAAGATGCGCAGCAGCGTCCCGAAACTCACCTTGGCGGGGTCATAGACGATCTGCACCGCCTCGGCATGGCGCGTGCGGGCGCCGACGACCAGCCCGTGCCGCGCGGTCGCCGCGGTGCCGCCGGCATAGCCGTTGGTCACCGAATGGACGCCGCGCACCGACTGGAATACCGCCTCGAGTCCCCAGAAATTGCCGCCGGCCAGCACCGCGACCTGCTCGTCGCCGGTGGCGGGCACGTCCTGTGCGGGCGGCGGGATCGGCACCGCCCGCGGCACGCGCGCGCCCGCGGTCAACAGCGTCACGGCCGCGATCGCGGCCAATACCCGGTTCGTCCTGCGCCCCATGGCCGCGACGATCGGACGAATCGCGGCTCAGCGCAAGGCGGCGCAGGCGTCCTGGATGCGCGTGCACGCCTCGCGCAGCAGCGTTTCCGAGGTCGCATAGCTGATCCGCATCGCCGGCGAGAGGCCGAACGCGCCGCCATGCACCGCCGCCACGCGCGCCTCGTCGAGCAGATAGCCGATCATCGCCTCGTCGGTGTCGATCACCTGCCCCTTGGGCGTCGTCTTGCCGATCAGCGCGGCGAATTCGGGATAGACATAGAAGGCGCCCTCGGGCGTCGGGCAGGTCATGCCCTCGATCGCGTTGAGCATGCCCACGACCAGGTCGCGGCGCTGCTGGAACGCGCGCGCGCGGTCGCGCAGGAACGACTGATCGCCGGTCAGCGCCGCGGTCGCCGCCGCCTGCGCGATCGAACAGGGGTTCGACGTCGACTGCGACTGCAGCTTGGCGATCGCCTTGATCAGCTCGGCGGGGCCGCCCGCGAAGCCGATCCGCCAGCCGGTCATCGCATAGGCCTTGGAACAGCCGTTGACGGTGAGCGTGCGCTCGTACAGCGACGGGCACACCTGCGCGATCGTCGCGAATTCGAAACCGTCGTACAGGATGTGCTCGTACATGTCGTCGGCGAACACCCACACGTGCGGATGGCGTTCGAGCACCTGGCCCAGCGCCTTCAGCTCGTCGGCCGAATAGGCGGCGCCGGTCGGGTTCGACGGCGAATTGAGGATCACCCACTTGGTCTTGGCGGTGATCGCGCGATCGAGCTGCTCGGGGGTGATCTTGTACCCCTGGTCGGCGCCCGCCGCGACGAACACCGGCTTGCCGCCCGCGAACTGGACGACGTCGGGATAGCTCACCCAATAGGGGGCGGGTACGACGACCTCGTCGCCCGGATCGAGCGTCGCGACCATCGCGTTGAACAGCGTGTGCTTGCCGCCGACATTCACCGTGATCTGCGCGGGGGCGTAATCGAGCCCGTTGTCGCGCTTGAACTTCAGCGCGATCGCCGCCTTCAGCTCGGCGGTGCCGTCGACATTGGTGTATTTGGTCTTGCCCGCGCGGATCGCCTCGATCGCGGCGTCCTTGACGAAGTCGGGCGTGTCGAAATCGGGCTCGCCCGCGCCCAAGCCGATCACGTCGATGCCCTGCCGCTTGAGTTCGAACACCCGCGACGTCATCGCGAGCGTGGCCGAAGGCTGGATGCGCTGAAGCGCGGCGGAGATCTGCATGACGGTCGCCTTTCGCGGTAGCTGTGCGCGCGCCTATAGGGCGGCGGCTTCGCTGTCCGCAACTGTAACGGCTGAAACCAGTCCGCGCACCGAATTGCCCAGCAAAAATCCGCCCGCCAGGTCGGCGGCGGTCAGTTCGCCCTCGATCGCGCGGCCCGTCGCGATCAGTTCGGCGCGCAGCACGCCGGGAAGCAGCCCGCGCGCCAGCGGCGGCGTCACCAGCACGTCGCCGCGCGGCACGAACAGCGAGGTGAAGCTGCCCTCGGTCAGCCGCCCGTCGCGATCGGCGAACACCACCTCCCAGCAACCGGGCCGCGCGCGCCGCGCCGCGTCGTAAAAGCCGCGCCGGCTCGTCTTGTGGCGCAGCCGGAAATCGTCGGGCGCGACCGGCAGCGGCACCACCGCGGCGCGCACCGGCAGCTCGGGCGTCACCGGCAGCGGGGCGATCCCCACCGCGATCGCGCCGCGCGGCGACAGCACCAGCCGCACGCGCGCGGGCGTGCGCAGCCGGAATGTCGCCGCCTGCAACTCGTTGCGCGCGCTGTGCCGGTCGAAACGAAAGCCCAGCGCGGCGGCGCTCGCCTTCATCCGCGCCAGATGGCGCTCGAGCAGCGCGATGCCGTCGACGGGGTCGAAGCGCATCGTCTCGATCAGGTCGAACCCCGGCTCGCCCGCAGTGACGAAGCGCCCCTTGGCAAGGCACTCGGCCCATTCCTCGTCGACATCCGAATCGGCGACCACGCCCGAGCCGAGCCCCAGCGTCGCCATGTCGTCGCCCGCGCGAAGGTGGAGCGTGCGGATCGCGACGTTGAACGCCGCCCCTGCCCCGCCCGCGTCGATCCGGCCGATCGCGCCGGTATAGACGCCGCGCGGCGCCGCCTCGACCTCGTCGATGATCGCCATCGCGCGGCGCTTGGGCGCGCCCGTCACCGAACCGCAGGGGAACAGCGTGTCGAGCACGTCGACCGCGTCGCGCGCGGGGTCGAGCGTCGCGGTGACGGTCGAGACGAGCTGGTGCACCGTCGGATAGCGTTCGACCGCGAACAGGTCGGGCACGCGCACGCTGCCCGGCTGCGCCACGCGCGCCAGGTCGTTGCGCATCAGGTCGACGATCATCAGATTCTCGGCCTGCTGCTTCGGGTCGCGCGCCAGCGCGGCGGCACGCGCGGCGTCCTCGGCCGGGTCGGCGGCGCGCGCCGCGGTCCCCTTCATCGGCCGCGCGACGAGCGCGCCGTCGGTCAGCGTGAAGAACAGTTCGGGCGACAGGCTCAGCAGCCAGTCCTCGCCCGTCGCCACCAGCGCCCCCTGCCCCGCCGCCGCCCGCGCGCGCAGCAGCGCATAGAGCGCCGCCGGACCGCCCGCGACCGGCACCTCGGCCTGGAAGGTCAGGTTGGCCTGATAGATGTCGCCCGCGCGGATATAGTCGATCACGCGCGCGAACGCCGCGCCATAGTCGGCGCGCGACACGCGCGGGCGCGGCGCGGCGGCAAAGGCGCCGGCAGGATCGGGCAACAACGCGGCAACGCCGTCGGCGTCGAGGCGCGACGGCGCCTGAAACAGCCCGAACCACAGCCGCGGCACCGCGGCCTCAGCCGCTCCCGCCGCATCGCGCGCTTCGGCATGCAGGTCATAGGCACAGAAGCCCGCGGCATGCAGGCCGTCGCGGACACCCGCGCGCACCCGGTCGAGCGCCGTCGCCACCGCCGCCGCGTCGCGCGCCGTGACGATTTCGACCGGATCGGCATAGAGCCGCGCACCGGCATGGCCGGCGCGCGCGTCGTCGAGCAGCACGAACGGGGGATCGGGCAAGCGCATGGTCGTCCCGAAATGCAGGCCCCGCGCGCCGACGGCAAGGCCCATGTTGCCCCGGATGGCGCCGCCGCCTATCTCGTCGTCCATGCCGAACCCTGCCCAGCAGGCGCCGTTGCGCGCCACGATCGTCCCGGTGACGCCGTTGCAGCAGAACTGCACGCTGCTCTGGTGCACCGCCACGATGCGCGGCGCGCTGGTCGATCCCGGCGGCGATCTCGACCGGCTCCAGGCCGCCGTCAGCGCGAACGGCGTGACGGTCGAAAAGATTCTCGTCACCCACGGCCATATCGATCATTGCGGCCAGGCGGGCGAACTGGCCCGCACGCTCGGCGTCCCGATCGAAGGCCCGCACGAGGCCGACCGCTTCTGGATCGCGCGGCTCGCCGACGACGGGATGCGCTACGGCATCCGCGGCGCGCCGTTCGAGCCCGATCGCTGGCTGGTCAACGGCGATACCGTGACCGTCGGCGACCTCACGCTCGACGTCTATCACTGCCCCGGCCACACGCCCGGGCATGTCGTTTTCCACCACGCGCCCTCGGCGCTCGCGATCGTCGGCGACGTGCTGTTCCAGGGGTCGATCGGCCGCACCGATTTCCCGCTGGGCAATCATCAGGATCTGATCGATTCGATCACCGGGCGGCTGTGGCCGCTCGGCGACGCGACCGTGTTCGTCCCCGGCCACGGCCCGGCGAGCAATTTCGGGCACGAGCGCCGGACCAACCCCTTCGTCGCCGATTCGGTGCTCGCCGGCGCCGCCTGACGGGCCGCGCGCCGGCAAGCGGCCGGCGCGACGCGACCATCCGCGCGTTCAGCGCAGCGGGTTGAGCCCCGAATAGCCGAGATAGGTGGCATAGCCGGCCAGCCCCAGCATCACCGCCCAGGTGATGAGGATCCCGCCCGCGCGGCCGGGGCGCCATCCGTCCATGCCGATTCCGTGCAGCACGCGGCCGATCACGAACAATGCCGCCGCGACCCACAGCCAGAACTGCGTCCCCTTGGCGAGTTCGATCAGCGCGAGCAGCGCCAGCGTCAGCGGCGCATATTCGATGAAGTTCGCGTGCGCGCGCATCCGCGCGGCGACTCGCGCGTTGCCGCCGTCGCCGTTCATCACCTTTTCGCGGATTCGCAGCTGGACGACTCGCAGCGCGAGCCAGAAATTGACGAGCGCCAATGCGCCCGCCATCGTCAGGGCAACAGGCAGAAAGAACATGTGGTTTGATCTCCCCCGGGGAAGGTCGCTCCCTGCCACCTCCGGCTTATGCTTGCAACGCGGCACGAATCCGCTATACGCGCGGGCTCGCTTCGTGACCTGTCCGCTGGTCCGGCGAGCGGCCGGCCCCGCCGTCGCTTGCCCGAACCGGTATGCGGGCGTATCGCGACCCTATTCAAGTGCTTGCTGATAAAGGTGCCTAAATGGCCGTTCCGAAGAGAAAGACCTCGCCGTCGCGGCGTGGCATGCGTCGGGCGCACGATGCGCTCAAGGTCGAGGCGTTCCAGGAATGCCCGAACTGCGGTGAGCTGAAGCGTCCGCATCACCTGTGCACGGCGTGCGGCCATTATAACGGCCGCGAGATCACGTCGGTCGAGGCCTGATCCCACGTCCGAGACCAAAGGGCCTGCCCGCATGACCATGACCTCGCGAATCGCCGTCGATGCGATGGGCGGCGACGAGGGGGTGGCGGTGATGCTGGCTGGCGCTGCGCTTGCGCGTCGTCGCTACGAGGGGATGGAATTCCTCCTCGTCGGCGACGAATCGCGCATTCGCGACGAGCTGCGCCAGCATCCCGAACTCACCGCCGCGTCGGAGATCGTCCACGCGGCCGATGTCGTTCACGCCGATGAAAAGCCCAGCCAGGCGCTTCGCCGTGCCCGCACCACGTCGATGGGAATCGCCATCGATCTGGTGAAGCAGGGGCGCGCCGGCGCGGCCGTGTCGGCGGGCAACACCGGCGCGCTGATGGCGATGGCCAAGCTCGCGCTGCGCACGATGCCGGGAATCGATCGGCCGGCGCTCGCCGCGCTGATGCCGACGCTCGGCACCAACGACAGCGTGATGCTCGATCTCGGCGCCAATACCGAAGTCGATGCCCGCAACCTCATCCAGTTCGCGGTGATGGGCGCCGCCTATGCCCGGATCGCGCTCGATCTCGAGACGCCGCGCGTCGCGCTGCTCAACATCGGGACCGAGGAGATGAAGGGCACCGAAAGCATCCGCGAGGCGTCGGCGGCGCTGCGCGAGGCGGCGCATCTTCGGCTCGACTTCCGCGGGTTCATCGAGGGCAATCGCCTGTCGCAGGGCGATGTCGACGTGATCGTGTGCGACGGCTTCTCGGGCAATATCGCGCTCAAGACGGCGGAGGGGACGGCCAAGTTCGTCGCCGACCTGTTGCGGCGCGCGTTCAGCAGTTCGCTGCGGTCGAAGGTCGGTTTCCTGATCTCGCGCCCCGCGACCGAGCTGCTGCGGCATCATCTCGATCCCAACAACCATAATGGCGCCATCTTCCTGGGGCTCAACGGCATCGTCGTGAAAAGCCATGGCGGCGCCAATGCCGTCGGCGTCGACACCGCGATCGGTTTCGCGGCAAAGACGCTGCGCGACGATCTCAACCGGCGGATCGCCGAAGACCTGGGTAATTTCGAGGCAAGGGCGGCGTGACGATTCGGTCGGTCATCAAGGGTACGGGCGCAGCGCTTCCGCAGCGCCGGGTTTCGAACGACGAGCTTTCGCAGACGGTCGACACGACCGACGAATGGATCGTCGAGCGGACGGGGATTCGTTTCCGCCACATCGCCGGCCCCGACGAGACGACGGGCACGCTCGCGACCGCCGCGGCGCGCGCCGCGCTCGACTCGGCCGGGCTGCAGCCGGGCGAGATCGACCTGATCGTGCTCGCGACCGCGACTCCTGATCAGACCTTTCCGGCCACCGCGACTCGCGTCCAGGCCGCGCTCGGCATCGACGACTGCGTCGCGTTCGACGTCGCGGCGGTGTGCTCGGGCTTCCTCTATGCGCTCCAGGTCGCCGACTCGATGATTCGCGCGGGCGCGCATCGCCGTGCGCTGGTGATCGGCGCCGAAACCTTCAGCCGGATTCTCGACTGGGAGGATCGCGGCACCTGCGTGCTGTTCGGCGACGGCGCCGGCGCGATCGTGCTCGCGGCCGAGGAAAGCGATCCGGCGAACGGGCCGGGCATCCTCGCCACGCGGCTCCATGCCGACGGCCGCCACAACGAGCTGCTCTATGTCGACGGCGGGCCGTCGACCACGGGCACCGTCGGCAAGCTCCGCATGAAGGGGCGCGAGGTGTTCCGCCACGCCGTCGTCAACCTGGCGTCGGTGATGGAAGAGGCGCTGGCGGCGGCGGGGCTCGCCTCGGCCGACGTCAACTGGGTGGTGCCGCACCAGGCGAATGCCCGCATCCTCGACGCGACCGCGCGCAAGCTGGGACTGGCGCCCGAACAGGTGATCGTCACCGTCGATCAGCATGCCAACACCTCGGCCGCCTCGGTCCCGCTCGCGCTCGATACCGCGGTGCGCGACGGGCGGATCCGCCGCGGCGATCTGCTCGTGCTCGAGGCGATGGGCGGCGGCTTTACCTGGGGTGCGGCGGTCGTCCGTTTCTGATCTTTTCGGACCGCGGGCGGCCCATCCTCCGTATGTTTCCGGATTGTATCTGCGCCAATTGCGATTGCGGTACAATTTGCTAAGGTTAGCCGGTCAACTCAATTTCTTAAGGGCCTGGTCTAATGTCGAGCGCAGCCACGCTGACCCGCGCGGAACTCGCTGAATCGCTCCACCGCGAGGTGGGGCTTTCGCGAGCCGATGCCGCCAGGCTGGTCGAACAGATCCTCCAGCACATGTGCGAGGCTCTCGCCCGCGGCGAGAATGTGAAGATCTCCGGTTTCGGCAGCTTCATCCTCCGCGACAAGGGCGAGCGCGTCGGGCGCAACCCCAAGACGGGGATCGAGGTGCCGATCGCGCCGCGCCGCGTGCTGACCTTCCGCGCCAGTCAGATGATGCGCGACCGCATCGTCGCTGCCGGCTGAGGCAGTCCCCGGTGCCCGGCTCGGTCAAATCCGCCGGCGCGTTGCTCACCATCGGAGAACTGGCCGAACAGATCGGCCGGCCGCAGCATATCCTGCGCTATTGGGAGACGCGCTTTCCGCAACTGCGCCCGCTCACGCGGGCCGGCAACCGGCGCTATTACCGCGCCGACGACGTCGCGCTGGTCCATCGCATCCACCATCTGCTCGCGAACGAGGGCTATACGATCCGCGGCGTCCAGAAGCTGCTCGAATCCGAACGCAGCGCCCGGTCGGGTCGCAACCGGACCCGGGCGCTCGAAACGATCCGCGACGATCTCGCCGCCGCGCTCGCCGACGACGACGATCGCTGACCCCGCCCGCGCTCAGGCGGCGTCGGGGCCCAGGCTGGGATCGAGGTCGCGCGGGCGGATGAACCGGACCAGGTCGCCCGTGCCGTCGCGCACGGCGTCCCAGTCGGCGACGTCGAAGCGGATCTGCGCCAGCGTCGCGGTCGGATATTTGGCCTCCACCCGGTCGCGCAGCGTCCCGCCCGGCGGAACCAGGTCGAGCACCAGTTCCTCCAGCCCCGGATTGTGCCCGACGACGAGCACCTCGTCCGCCGCTCCGGCGCGCTCCTGCACCACCTCCAGGATCGTTCCCGCCGAAGCCAGGTAGAGCCGCTTGTCCCACACCGGCTCGATCGCGCGGCCATAGCCCGCCGCCAGATGGTCGATCGTCTCGACCACGCGCAGCGCGGGCGAGGCGAGCACGCACGCAAAGCGCAGCCCCAGGTCGCGCAGGTGCAGCCCCATCATCGCCGCGGCGCGCTGCCCCTTGGGGTTGAGCGGGCGGTCGAAATCGCGGGCTACGGGATCGTCCCAGCCCGATTTGGCGTGGCGCAGCAGCGTGAGCGTCTTCATGCGTCCCCGGTCGTCGCGGTTGCGGGTGCCTCATGCCGCAACCGGGCCGCCAAGGAAAGCCGCACGCGCACCACCGCCTCGTCGAGCGGGACGCGCCGCACCGGCGTCCCCGCCGGAAACGCGCCGAGCAGCCGCGACGGCATCGCCGCCGACAGCAGCACGAACGTGCCATGGTCGTCGGCACGGCGGATCAGCCGCCCGAACGCCTGCGCCAGCCGCGCGCGCACGATCCGGTCGTCATAGGCGCTGCCGCCGTTGGCCAGCCGCCGCGCCGCGTGGAGCACGCTCGGCTTGGGCCACGGCACGCCCTCCATCACCACCAGCCGCAGCGAGTCGCCCGGCACGTCGACGCCGTCGCGCAGCGCGTCGGTGCCGATCAGCGACGTGCGCGGATCGTCGCGAAAAATATCGACCAGCGTGCCCGTGTCGATCGGGTCGACATGCTGGGCGAGCAGCGGCAACCCCTCGCGCGCCAGCCGGTCGGCGATGCGCGCATGCACCGCGCGCAGCCGCCGGATCGCGGTGAACAGCCCCAGCGTGCCGCCCCCCGCCGCGACGATCAGCTGGGCATAGGCGTTGGCCAGCGCCGCCACGTCGCCGCGCTTGACGTCGGTGACGATCAGCACCTCGGCCTGGCCGGCATAATCGAACGGGCTCGCCGCCTCGAACCGGATCGGCGCGTGCGGCAGGTGGACCGCGCCCGAACGCGCCTCGGCCACCGCCCAGTCGCCGCCGGCACGCAGCGTCGCCGAGGTGATGAGCACGCCCTGCGCGGGTTCGAGCACGGTGCGCGCAAACGGCCGCGACGGGTCGAGCCAGTGGCGGTGCAGCCCCACATCATATTCGCGCCCCTCGACGCGATCGACCGCCAGCCAGTCGACATATTCGGGATCGGCCGGCCCGCCGATCCGCGCGATCAGCGCCAGCCACGCCGCCACCGTCTCGGCGCGCCAGGCCAGCGACGCGATCGCGCCCTCGATCCGCGCCCGCGCCGGCCCGTCCATCCAGTCGGGCGCCTCGTCGAGCACCGCCTGGAGTCGTCGCCCCAGCCGCAGCATCGGCCGCAGCAGCGCGTCGAGCGCCGCCCCCGCAGGCGCCGCCGCCTCGACCAGCGCCGCGTCGGGCTCGGCCAGCTCGGTCTCCAGGCCATAGCCCGCCTCGCCCGCCGCCTGCGTGTCGCGGGCATAGACAAAGCCGCGCACCGCCGCGAGCAGCGCCTCGACCGGCCCGAACGGCTCGCCCTCATGGATGCGCTGGAGCCATTTGTCGGCGGGGAGCGCCTGCGCCGCCTCGATCGCCTCGGCGATCGCGCGCGCGCCCTCCTCGTCATAGCTCGCGACGTCCGAAAGCCGCGCCGACAGCCCGCGCCGCCGCCCGCGCGATCCCGCTTCGGGGCCGATCACCCATCGCCGGATCTCGATCGCCTCCTGCCCGGTCAGCGCGGCGGCGAACATCGCGTCGGCGGCGTCGAACAGGTGATGCCCCTCGTCGAACACATAGCGCGTCGGCCGCGTCCCCGATTCGCGCCCGCGCGCGGCGTTGACCATGACGAGCGCATGGTTGGCGATGACGATGTCGGCGCCGGCCGAAGCGCGCGCAGCGCGTTCGATGAAGCATTTCCGGTAATGCGGGCACCCGGCATAGATGCACTCGCCGCGCCGGTCGGTCAGCGCGGTCGATCCGTTGCGACGGAACAGCGTCGGCAGCCAGCCGGGCAGGTCGCCGCCCACCATGTCGCCGTCGGCGGTGAACGCCGCCCAGCGCGCCACCAGTTGCGCCAGGATCGCCGCGCGCCCGGCAAAGCCGCCCTGAAGCGCATCCTCCAGGTTGAGCAGGCAGACATAATTCTCGCGGCCCTTGCGCGTGACGATCCGCGTGCGCCGCATGCCCGCATCGGGGAACAGCCGGTCGCCCTCGCTCCCCAGCTGGCGTTGCAGCGCCTTGGTAAAGGTCGATACCCACACCGCGCCGTCGGCCTGTTCGGCCCAGACCGAGGCGGGGGCGAGATAGCCGAGCGTCTTGCCGATTCCCGTCCCCGCCTCGGCCAGCACCAGGTTGGGCGAATCGCGATGCACGCGCGGCGCGAACGCCGCCGCCGCCGCCGCGGCATAGTCGCGCTGGCCCTGACGCCGTTCGGCGCCGTCGCCGGTCAGCCGCGCCAGCCGGGTCGCGACCGCCTCGGGATCGATCGGCACGATGCGCGGGGCGGGGCGGGGGGGCGCCTCTTCCCATTCGGGCAGCTTGGAAAACAGCCAGCGTTCGGCGCGCTCGGGCCGGGCGAGGCGCGGGTTGAGCGCCGCCGCCCACGGCCAGCGCAGCCGCGCGAGCGACTGGAGCGCGTGCCACGCCCCCTCGCGCTCGGGCCAGCCCGCGGCATCGGCGCCGGTCAGCGCGAGCAGCGCCTCGGCCGCATCGCGCAGGAACGCCGCGACCGCGCCGTCATCGGCGGGCGGCGCAATCCCCACCGCGCGCGCCAGCCCGCGCGGCGTCGGCACCATGAAGCGCGCCGGCCGCAGAAAGGCGAACAGCTCGAGCAGGTCGAGCCCGTTGATCTCGGGATGCCCCAGCCGCTGGCCGATCAGCGGCGCGTTGAGCATCAGCACCGGCGTATCGGCGGCGACGCGGATCGCCTCGCCGCGGCCGATCGCGCGCGTTCCCTCGGCCGTGGCGATCCACACGCCCGAATGGCTGGCGTGAAGCGCGGGGTAGGGGAGCGGCGGCAACATCGTCATCCCGGCTTGTACACCTTGCGTTCCGGTTGAACAGGGGGCGTGCGGCGGGCCGATCGCACAGGAACAGGGACAGGGACAGGGACGGGGAACGGGCACAGGCACGCGCACCGGCGCGCGCCTGCCCACTTCGCCCCTTCCAATGTAGGAACCGGCTTCGCATAAGCTGGTCGATGGACCCGTCGCCCGCCCCGCCCGCACGCCCGATGCCGTCTCACGCCGCGCCCGACCGCGCCGCACCCGACTCGCTGCACCCCGCTGCCGCGCCGCCCGAAGCCACGCCGCCCGATCTCGCATCCTCGGCCGCCACACGCGGCGACGCTGCAATCGGTGACGCTGCAATCGGTGACGCTGCAATCGGTGACACCGCAACCGCCGACGCCGCAACCGGCGACGACGCGCTGCCGCCGATTCCCGATTTCGATCCGGTGCCGGTCACGCGGCGCCGCCGCGACGGCTGGACGCCCGAACGCCAGCGCGGCTTCATCGCCGCGCTCGCCGAAACCGGGCTGGTCGCCACCGCCGCGCGCCGCGTCGGCATGGGCGTCACCTCGGCCTATCAGCTACGCCGCCGCCCGGGCGGCGCGGGCTTTGCCGCGGCGTGGGACATGGTGCTCGAAGAAGCGCGCGAACGCGCGCTCAGCTATCTGGTCGACCGCACGCTCAACGGCACCACGCGCCCGCGCTTCTATCGGGGCCGTTATGTCGGGACGATCCATGGCTATGAAACGCGCGCCGCCTGTGCGGTGGTTCGCGCCGCCTTCGCGACCGGCCCCGTCCCCTGGGCACGCAAGCCAAAGTGAAACGATGCAACGCACCTCCCTTCACTTTGCCGCGCTGCCTGCCGCGTCGACGCGTCAGAGGCGCCAGTGAAACACGTGACGCCACGTCGCCGGCACCGCGGTCCCCGACTCGTCGCGCTTCGGCTTGAAGCGTGCGCGGGCGAGCATCAGCTCGCAGGTGCGCGCGTCGAGCGACGGGACGCCGCTCGACGTCACGACCGTGCAACCGACGGGACACCCCTCCGCCGAAAGCGCGAGTTCGAACTCGACGTCGCCGGTCTGGCGTCGGCGGCGTGCATCGGCGGGATAGTCGTCCGCAGTCACCCAAGGCCCATTGGCGCGCGGCTTGGTGCATTCGGGTGTCGTCGTCATCGCTGCCATGGCAACCAGCGCCGTCAGAATCATCGGTCTTTCCCCCTCTGGATCGCGGTCCCCCGGCCCGGAACGCTGTTCCGCCGTCCGCCCGGTCACGATGATTGCCGAAGCCCGTCGAAGCAACCCCCGCCGCCCGCGCGGCAACAGCGCAAAGCGATTGCACGCAATTGCATCCTTGGCCCGAAAACGGCAGAGGCAGGGGACCATGAGCAACGTCACTCCCGAACTCCGCGCCGCAGCGCTCGTCTCCAAGGCCTGGCCCTATGAAGAGGCGCGCAAGCTGCTCAAACGCTATCCCCAGATCGCATCGGGTGGCGCGCCGGAGAAAGGCCATGTGCTGTTCGAAACCGGCTATGGCCCCTCGGGCCTGCCGCATATCGGCACGTTCAACGAAGTGCTGCGCACCACCATGGTCCGCCGCGCCTTCGAGAGCCTGTGCGACGTGCCGACCCGGCTGATCGCGTTCAGCGACGACATGGACGGGCTGCGCAAGGTGCCGGACAATGTGCCCAATCAGGAAATGCTGCGCGAGCATCTCGGCAAGCCGCTGACCCAGGTGCCCGATCCGTTCGGGAAATATGAGAGCTTCGCGCACCACAATAATGCGCGGCTGCGCGAATTTCTCGACCAGTTCGGCTTCGAGTACGAATTCGCCTCGTCGACCGACTATTACACCGGCGGCCGCTTCGATGCGGCGCTGAAGGGCGTGCTGCGCCACTATCAGGGCATCATGGACGTGATGCTGCCGACGCTCCGCGCCGAGCGCCAGGCGACCTATTCGCCCGTCCTGCCAATCAGCCCCAAGTCGGGCATCGTGCTCCAGGTGCCGGTCGAGGTCGTCGATGCCGAGGCCGGCCTCATTGCCTTCGAGGACGAGGGCGAGCGGATCGTCCAGTCGGTGCTCGGCGGCAAGGCCAAGCTCCAGTGGAAGGTCGACTGGGCGATGCGCTGGGTCGCGCTCGACGTCGATTACGAAATGGCGGGCAAGGACCTGATCGATTCGGTCACCCAGTCGGGCAAGATCGCCCGCGTGCTCGGCGGCCGCCCGCCCGAGGGCTTCAACTACGAGATGTTCCTCGACGAAAAGGGCGAGAAGATCTCCAAGTCCAAGGGCAACGGCCTCAGCCTCGAACAATGGCTGACCTATGGCCCCGAGGAGAGCATCGCCTTCTACGCCTATCGCGAGCCCAAAAAGGCCAAGCAGCTGCACCTGGGCGTCATCCCGCGCGCGATCGACGAATATTGGCAGTTCCGCGGCAACTATGCCGGCCAGCCGATCGAGCAGAAGCTGGGCAACCCCGTCCACCACATCCACAATGGCGAGCCGCCGGCGGAGACGCTGCCGGTCACCTTCGGGCTGCTGCTCAACCTCGTCGGCGTGATGGGCGAGGCGACCAAGGAGCAGGTCTGGGGCTATCTGACCAATTATGTCCCCGATGCGAATCCCGAAACCTATCCGGCGCTCGACCGGCTGATCGGCTATGCGCTTGCCTATGCCCGCGACTTCGTCGCGCCCACGCTCAAGAAGCGGGCGCCGGTGGGCGTGGAGATCGAGGCGCTCAAGCGCCTCGACGCCGAACTCGCCGCGCTGCCCGCCGATGCGACGGCCGAGGCGATCCAGGATCAGGTCTACGAGATCGGCAAGACCGGCGGGTTCGAGACTCTGCGCGACTGGTTCAAGGCGCTGTACGAGACGCTGCTCGGCTCCGAACAGGGGCCGCGCATGGGCAGCTTCATCGCGCTCTACGGCATCGAAAACAGCCGCAAGCTGATCGCCGAGGCGCTGGCGCGCGCGGCCTGACGGCGGCGGCGGCGCGGCGGTTTTCGGACGCGCCGGCCCCGGTTTGGGGAGACGCCGCCGGGCTTGCGGGTTAGGAAGGGGGTGCGGCCCGGTCGGGTCGCCTCTCCCCCCTGTGTTGCGCCAAAGGAAACCCCATGGCCCCCAAGCTCATCAGACGCGCCCGGTCGGCGACCCGCGCCTTTCTGCACAGCGAGGCGGCGGGGGGGATCATCCTGATGGCGGCGGCGGCGGCGGCGATGGTCGTCGCCAACCTGCCGGGGCTCGCCGACACCTATTTCCACACGCTCCACGCCGAAACCGGCCCGGTCATCAGCCCGGCGGCGGGGCCGATGACGGTGCATCTGTGGATCAACGATGCGCTGATGGCGGTGTTCTTCCTGCTCGTCGGGCTCGAGATCAAGCGCGAGTTCGTCGACGGCCGGCTGGCGAGCTGGGATCGCCGGCGGCTGCCCGTGCTCGCCGCGGCGGCGGGGATGGCGGTGCCGGCGGCGATCTATCTGGCGGTGGTGAAGGGAACACCGGGGCTCGGCAATGGCTGGGCGATTCCGGCTGCGACCGACATCGCCTTTGCGATCGGCGTGCTCGCGATCCTCGGCCGCCGCGCGCCCGCCTCGCTCAAGCTGTTCCTGACGACGGTGGCGATCGTCGACGATATGGGCGCGGTGACGATCATCGCGCTGTTCTACACCGCCCAGATCGACTTCGTCGCGCTGGCGATGGCCGCCGTCGTGCTCGCCGCCATGTTCGCGCTCAACCGGGCGGGGGTGAAGCGGCTGGCGGTCTATCTGGCGCTCGCGGCGCTGCTCTGGCTGTTCGTGTTCCGCTCGGGCGTCCATGCGACGATCGCCGGCGTGCTCGCCGCGTTGGCCGTGCCGATCACGCGCTCGCCGGGTGCGCCCGACGACGCCGATTCGCCGCTCCACCGGCTCGAACATGCGCTCCATCCCTGGTCGGCGTTCCTGATCGTGCCGCTGTTCGGCTTCGCCAATGCGGGCGTGTCGCTCAGGGGAATGACCCCCGCCGTGCTGGTCGAGCCGCTGCCGCTCGCGATCGCGATGGGGCTGTTCCTCGGCAAGCAGGTGGGGATTTTCGCCAGCGTGTGGGTGGCCGACCGCACCGGATTCGCCGCCAAGCCGGGCTGGGCGAGCTGGCCGCAAATCTATGGCGTCTCGCTGCTCGCCGGGATCGGCTTCACGATGAGCCTGTTCATCGGCGGCCTCGCCTTTCCGGGCCACGAACTGCTGGTCGACGAGGTCAAGATCGGCGTGCTGGCGGGATCGCTGCTCGCCGCACTGGCGGGCTTCCTCGTGCTGCGGCTCAGTCCGCCGCGCCGCGTCCTCGCGCAGAAGCTGCTCGAACGCCGCCACAACGGCGCCGGCTGACGGGGGATTGCCGGGCTCAGCCGCGTGTGGCGGCGAGCCCGGTGGGGCCGCGCCCGGCGCGGCGGCGCGGGTCGGCGAGCATCGCCACGCACCAGATCAGGAAGCCGCCAAAGGCAAGTCCCGCGCCGACATAGCCGGTCGAGGTCCAGCCCCATCCCGCCGCGATCGCCATCCCGCCCAGCAACGGCCCCAGCGCGTTGGCAAAGTTGAACGCCGAATGGTTGAGCGCCGCCGCCAGCGCCTGCGCCTCGCCCGCCACGTCCATCAGCCGCGTCTGAAGCACCGTGCCCAGCGACCCGGTGAACCCGATCGCCACCACCGCCACCGCGATCGACCAGAACTGCGTCGCGGCAACGGGATAGGCGAGCAGCGCCGCGGTGCTGCCGAGCAACAGCGCCGCTGCCGTCGGCATCAGCGCCCGGTCGGCGAAGCGCGGCACGATCAGGTTACCCGCCGTCATGCCGGCACCGAACAGCATCAGCACGATCGAGATCGTCGCCGGCGTCACCCGCGTCACCGCCAGCAGCGTCGAGGCGATATAGGTGTAGACGCAGAACACGCCGCCAAAACCGATCGCGCCAATCCCCAGCGTCAGCCATACCTGCGCATTGCCCAGCGCCGACAGTTCGCGCAGCGGGCTCGCCCGCGGATCCGGCACGTCGCGCGGCGCAAAGGCATAGACCAGCAGCGCCGTCACGAGCGCCAGCGCCGCGACGATGCCGAAGCCCCAGCGCCACCCCAGCGCCTGACCGAGCAGGTTGGCGACCGGTACGCCGAGCACGGTCGCAACGGTCAACCCCAGCATCACGCGCCCCACCGCCTGCGTCCGCTGCGCATAGGGAACGAGCGACGCCGCCACGAGCGCGGCGATCCCGAAATAGGCCCCGTGCGGCAATCCGCTGAGGAACCGGAACGCCAGCATCGCCCGATAGCTGGGCGCAACCGCGCTGAGCGCGTTGAACAGCGCGAAGGCCGCCATCAGCCACAGCAGCACCGTCCGCCGCGACCGCCGCGCCGCGATCACCGCCAAGAGCGGCGCCCCGACCACCACGCCAAGTGCATAGGCGCTGATGACGTGCCCCGCCGTCGGTTCGTCGATGCGAAGCCCGCGCGCCATGTCCGGCAACAGGCTCATCGTCGCGAACTCGGTCGTTCCGATCGCGAAGCCGCCCATTGCCAGGGCGAAGTGGACGAGCGCGACGGGCGCCGCGCGCGAGGTGGCGGAAGCAGTCATGGCGGCCAAGTGGCTATGCTGCACCGCAGCGTCAACCACAGCCATGATCGGCAGTTGACGAGAAAAATTCGTGAGCGGCGGCGGCAACCGTTCCGCTGTTCGGGCTTTATGGTGGGTTGGGCCGTACCTTGACGGGCGGCGCCGATACGAAAAAGGCCGCCCGCAAGCCGAAGCTCGGGGCGGCCCGTTCAAGCCGATCGCGATCGGATCAGAGCTTGCTGGTCAGTTCCGGAACCACCGTGAAGAGGTCGCCGACCAGGCCGATATCGGCGACCTGGAAAATCGGCGCGTCCTCGTCCTTGTTGATGGCGACGATCGTCTTCGAATCCTTCATGCCCGCCAGGTGCTGGATCGCGCCGGAAATGCCGACCGCGACATAGACTTCGGGGGCGACGATCTTGCCGGTCTGGCCGACCTGATAGTCGTTGGGGGCATAGCCCGCATCGACGGCGGCGCGGCTCGCGCCGATCGCGGCACCGAGCTTGTCGGCGAGCGGATCGATGATCTCGTGGAACTGCTCCGACGAGCCGAGCGCACGACCGCCCGAGACGATGATCTTCGCGCTGGTGAGTTCCGGACGCTCCGACACGGCGATTTCGGCGCCGACAAAGCTCGACAGCCCCGCATCGCCCTTGCCAGCAAGCGCTTCGACCGGCGCGCTGCCACCGGTGGCGGCGGCCTTGTCGAAGGCCGTACCGCGCACGGTAATCACCTTCTTGGCATCGCTCGACTGCACGGTCGCGATCGCGTTGCCCGCATAGATCGGGCGCGTGAAGGTGTCCGGACCCTCGACCGAGAGAATGTCCGAGATCTGCATGACGTCGAGCAGCGCGGCGACGCGCGGCGCGACATTCTTGCCGGTGGTCGTCGCGGGCGCGAGGAACGCGTCATGATCCGCCATCAGCGCGGCGACCAGCGGCGCGACATTTTCGGCCAGCGCGTTGGCATAGGCTGCATCGTCGGCGAGATGGACCTTGGCCACACCCGCGATCTGCGCGGCGGCATCGGCAACGCCGGCGCAGCCCTGGCCGGCCACCAGCAGATGAACCTCGCCGAGCTTCGCCGCGGCGGTGACGGTTGCAAGCGTCGCATCCTTGACGCTCTTGTTGTCGTGTTCGACCCAGACGAGCGTCTTCATCACGCGACTCCCATGCCCTTGAGCTTTTCAACCAGTTCGTCGACGCTGCCGACCTTGATCCCGGCCTGGCGCTTGCCCGGCTCGGTGACCTTGAGCGTCTTGAGCCGCGGCGTGACGTCGACGCCGTAATCGGCGACGGTCTTCTTCGCGACCGGCTTGGTCTTTGCCTTCATGATGTTGGGCAGCGTCGCATAGCGCGGCTCGTTGAGGCGCAGGTCGGTCGTGACGATCGCCGGCAGCTTCAGCGAAACGGTCTCGAGGCCGCCATCGACCTCGCGCGTGACCTGTGCATGGTCGCCCGCAATCTCGACCTTCGACGCGAACGTGCCCTGACCCCAGCCGAGCAGCGCGGCCAGCATCTGGCCGGTCTGGTTCGAATCGTCGTCGATCGCCTGCTTGCCCAGGATGATCAGCCCGGGCTGTTCTTCCTCGGCAACCTTGGCGAGCAGCTTGGCGACCGCCAGCGGTTCGACCTCGTCGTCGCTCTGGATCAGGATGCCGCGGTCGGCGCCCATTGCGCGCGCGGTGAGCAGCACGTCGGTCTCGGCCTTGGCGACGCCGATCGTCACCACGACAACCTCGGTCGCCACGCCCTTTTCCTTCAGGCGGACCGCTTCCTCGATCGCGATCTCGTCAAAGGGGTTCATGCTCATCTTGACGTTGGCGAGGTCGACGCCCGTGCCATCCGCCTTCACGCGGGGTTTAACGTTGTAGTCAAGCACACGCTTGACCGGGACCAGGATCTTCATCGCGTCCTTCCTGTCTGCCGGGAATATACCCCTGACAATTGGGTTACGTTTACGCGAACGTCAACCGCTCGCATGCGATTCGGCGTACGCCGCGATCAGCGTGCCGAAGGATTCCGGGGACGGAAATTTTGGATAGCTGTACGAAGCGCCAGTCGCCGCCCAGGGCAACGCTTCGTCGGTATAGGATTCAAGGAAAGGCGGTGCCGCCGGGGGCGAGTCGAGCATCGTCGTGCGCAGGTTGACGAAGGCGTCCAGCCCGTCGGGGCGCGTGAACAGCCAGCTCTTGCAGTAATCGCAATGGAAGTGCCGGGCATCGCCGTGCAACCCGCCAAGGACCGGCTCTCCCGCGAGGATCACGAACGCCTCGGCCGGATAAAGGCTGCTGAGCGAAAAGGCGCTGGCCGTCATCCGCTGACAGCCGGTGCAGTGGCAGGCCATGGTGACGAGCGGCGCGCCCGTCACCTGGAACCGCACGCGACCGCAACGGCAGCCGCCCTCGGCCGTCTCGACAACCGGGGCGGCCACGTCGCTCACGCCGCCTTCTTGACCTCCGCCACGATCTTCTTCGCAGCATCGCCCAGGTCGTTGGCCGGGACGATCGGCAGGCCCGAATTGGCCAGGATGTCCTTGCCCTGCTGGACGTTGGTTCCTTCGAGGCGAACCACCAGCGGCACCGAGAGGTTCACTTCCTTGGCGGCCGCGACGATGCCCTCGGCAATGATGTCGCAGCGCATGATTCCGCCGAAGATGTTGACGAGGATGCCCTCGACCGCGGGATCGCTGAGGATGATCTTGAACGCCGCCGTCACCTTCTCCTTGCTCGCGCCGCCGCCGACGTCGAGGAAGTTGGCGGGGAAGGCGCCGTTGAGCTTGATGATGTCCATCGTCGCCATGGCCAGGCCCGCGCCGTTGACCATGCAGCCGATGTTGCCGTCGAGCTTGATGTAGGCGAGGTCGTACTTCGACGCCTCGAGTTCCATCGGATCCTCTTCGGTCTCGTCGCGCAGTTCCATCAGATCCTTGTGGCGGAACATCGCGTTCGAATCGAAGCCGACCTTGGCGTCGAGCACCATCAGCTTGCCCTGCTCGGTGACCGCGAGCGGGTTGATCTCGATCTGCGACGCGTCGGTGCCGAGGAACGCGTCATAGAGCTTCGACGCGACGTTGGCCGCCTGCTTGGCAAGGTCGCCCGTCAGTTCGAGCGCGGCGGCAACCGCACGGCCATGGTGCGGCATGAAGCCCGTCGCCGGGTCGATGTCGATCGTGTGGATCTTTTCCGGCGTGTCGTGCGCGACGGTCTCGATGTCCATGCCGCCCTCGGTCGAGGCGACCATCGAGATACGCCCGGTAGCGCGGTTCACGAGCAGCGCGAGATAATATTCCTTCGCGATGTCGACGCCGTCGGTGATGTAGAGGCGGTTGACCTGCTTGCCGGCCTCACCCGTCTGAACCGTGACGAGCGTGTTGCCCAGCATCTCGGACGCGTGCTGGCGCACTTCGTCGGCGGTCTTGGCGAGACGGACGCCGCCCTTGGCATCGGCAGGCAGTTCCTTGAACTTGCCCTTGCCGCGGCCGCCGGCGTGGATCTGTGCCTTGACGACATAGAGCGGCCCGGGAAGCTTGGCCGAAGCGGCCACGGCCTCGTCGACGCTCAGCGCCGCAAAGCCGGCAGGCACCGGCACGCCGAACTTGGCGAGCAATTCCTTGGCCTGATATTCGTGAATGTTCATCGCTGAGGCGCCCTTCGCTTGCGAATATCGGTAATGTGGAGCCTGCCTAAAGCACAGGCGCAGGCGCGAATCCACCCCCGCGAAACTGCCGAGCCCCGGCGGAGCCGAATCGGCTCTGCCCGCAGGCGCCGCGATGTGCGGCGCCACGCGAGTCCTGACGGTATCGTTTACATGGCGGCGGCCGGCCCAGGACCGCGAATCAGCGCGTCAGCGATCGAGCCCGGTCGCGCACACGGCCGCCGCACTGGTCGTGACGCTCAGGATTTCCGGGTCGCCGAGCGCCCGCACACGATGAAGGAACTGCGAAACCGATTCGGACTTCGACGCGCGCGGCAGGTCGGCAAGGCGCAGCAGCTGCTTGAGCGACAGCCGGTCGGCCATCCGTTCGGCCATGCATCCCGCCAGCGGCCGCGGCAGCCCGGCGTTGACCAGCCCCGAGCGCAATCGCGCCTCGGGCACGGCGCAGCCCGAAAGCAAAAACGCCGCCATGAGGAATATTCCGACTCTCGTCCGCATCGCCGCGGCTCGCTATAGCGAAGCCATGCACCCTGCAATCGGATTCCTGCTGTTCGCCGCCACCGTCGCCGGGATGGAGGGCTTTGCCTATGCCGCGCATCGCTGGGTGATGCACGGGCCGGGCTGGTTCCTGCACAAGAGCCACCACCGCCCGCGCACCGGCCCGTTCGAACTCAACGATCTTTATGCGGCCATCTTTGCGGTGCCGTCCTTCATTCTGCTGCTCGGGGGGGTGCAGCTCGGCTGGTGGCCCGGTTTCACGTGGATCGGTGCCGGCATCGCCGCCTATGGCGCGATTTATTTCGGTTTCCACGACGTGATCGTGCACCGCCGCATCCACCATCGTTATGTCCCGCGCTCGCGCTACATGAAGCGGATCGTCCAGGCGCACCGGCTGCACCACGCGATCGAAAGCAAGGAGGGCACGGTCAGCTTCGGTTTCCTGTGGGCGCCGCGCCCGGAGGTGCTCAAGGCCCAGCTCCGCCGCTCTCCGGGCACGCCGCGCCGCGCCAACGCGGATTGACGCGCGCGCCCGCCGGGCACACATGAAAGAGCATGGAACCGCTGAACCTTTCCGAGTCCGAGTGGCGCAAGCGGCTGACTCCCGAGCAATTCCATGTCCTGCGTCAGGCGGGCACCGAACGCGCCTTTTCGGGCCACTTCACCGACAACAAGGCCGATGGCGTCTATCGTTGCGCCGGATGCCAGCTCGAACTGTTCGACAGCACCGAGAAATATGATTCGGGATCGGGCTGGCCGAGCTTCACCAGCCCCGTCGCGGCAGATCATGTCACCGAACATGCCGACAACAGCCACGGCATGCGCCGCGTCGAGGTGCGATGCGCGCGCTGCGACGGCCATCTGGGGCATTTGTTCCCCGATGGGCCGCCCCCCACCGGGCTGCGCTATTGCATCAATTCGGTCTCGCTCGATTTTCGTTCACGCAACGGCAACACGGGCAGCGCTACGCGATAGGGCGTTTGCGGCTGCAATCCTTGTGAGCCGCGCCATTAGGGCTTAATCCACCCAACCCGATGCGCCTGAAATCGAACAAGACACCGCGCGGCGCCAGACCGCGCCCTCCCGGCCGCTGGAAGCGGATCGCCCTGTGGACGCTGGGCACGGGCGGCGCGCTGGCGCTGATCGCGCTCGTTGCGCTGATCGTCGCCGTCTATTCGACGCGCGCGACGCTCCCAAGCTATGACGAACTCAAATCGTCGCCCAACGGACAGATGATCCGCGTCCATGCTGCCGACGGCACCGTGCTCGTCTCGCTCGGGCCGAGCTATGGCGAATGGATCAAGTACGATCAGATCCCGCAGGTGATGAAGGACGCGATCGTCGCGGTCGAGGACCGGCGTTTCGAGCATCATTGGGGCGTCGATCCCTGGGGACTGGCGCGCGCGGTGCGCATCGGCATCGCCAATCGCGGATCGGGCAAGCGGCTGCAGGGCGCATCGACGATCACGCAGCAGGTGGCGCGCACGATCTTCCTGTCGAACAAATATGATTTCGGCCGCAAGATGCGCGAGGCGATGCTGGCGCTGGCACTCGAACGCAAGTTCAGCAAGCAGCAGATTCTCGAACTCTATCTGAACAAGGTCTATTTCGGCGGCGGCGCGTATGGCATCGACGCGGCGAGCCGCAAGTTCTTCGGCCATCCCGCGACCAACCTTACGCTGGCCGAGGCCGCGGTGATCGCCGGCCTCGTCAAGGCGCCGTCGCATTACTCGCCGACCGCCGATGCCGAGGCCGCCGTGGGCCGCGCGAGCGTCGTGCTCAGCGTCATGGCCGAGACCGGCAAGATCAGCCAGGCGACCGCCGCGTCGACCGATCCGCACAGCGTCCGCATCGCCCCCGAGCCCAAGCAGAACAGCGTGCGCTACTTCACCGACTGGGCGCTGCCGCAGCTCGAGGTGCTGATCGACGAGAGCGAAGCCCCGCTCGAGGTGTGGACGACGCTCGATCTCAACATGCAGCGCGCGGCCGACGACGCGATCCGCGCCAATGCGCCCGACGGCGCGCAAGGGGCGCTTGTCAGCCTCGATCGCGACGGCGCGGTTCGCGCGATGGTCGGCGGCAAGGATTATGTCGCGTCGATCTACAACCGCGCGACGCAGGCCGAACGCCAGCCGGGTTCGGCGTTCAAGCTGTTCGTCTATCTCGCCGCGCTGGAGGCGGGGCATAAGGTCGACGACGTCGTGGTCGACGAGCCGGTTTCGATCAACGGCTGGAGCCCGCGCAACAGCTCGGGCCGTAATTCGGGCGAGATGACGCTGCGCACCGCCTTTGCCTATTCGATCAACACCGTCGCGGCAAAGCTGGGCCAGGAAGTCGGCTTCGCGACGGTGGCCAGCATGGCCCGGCGGTTCGGCATCACCACGCCGATCAACACCCAGCCGGCGATGGTCCTCGGCACCTCGAACGTCCGGCTGATCGACATGACGCGCGCCTTCGCCTCGGTGTCGCAAAAGGGCGTGGCAGTGACCCCCTATGGCATCACGCGGGTCACCGCGAACGGCAACGTCATCTATCAGCACGAGGTCGATACCAGCCACGTCCTCGTCGCCCCCTATGTCGCGGCGCAGATGACCGACCTGTTGCAGACCGCAGTCAACACCGGCACCGGCCGCGCCGCGCAGATCGGACGTCCGGTCGCGGGCAAGACGGGGACGACCACGTCGAACAAGGACGGCTGGTTCCTCGGCTTTTCGAGCGGGCTGACGACGGGCGTGTGGATGGGCCGCGACGATGCGCGGATGGTCCCCGGCCTTCAGGGCGGCACCGCCCCGGCGCGTGCCTTTGCCGCCTTCATGCGCAAGGCGGTCGCCAACCGTCCGGTGGAGGCGTTCGAGACGCAGGTGACGCTGCCCGAATGGCAGCTCGAGCCCGAGGACAATGCCTATTTCACGCCCGACAATGGCGCGATGGTCGATCCCGACGGCAATCCGCTGCCCGAAGGGCCGATGCCCGCGCGCCCGCCGCTCGACGCGCCGCCTCCGCCGGGCGGCCAGCAGAACGACGACCGGCTCGATCAGGCTTGGATCGACCGGATGACCGGCCGCGCGCCCCCGCAACCCAACCGTTCGCCGCAGGCCGGCCGCCCGGCCGGGCGCGATGCGACGCGGACGCCGCCCGCCGATCGCGGCCAGGCCAATCCGCGCGAGGGCGACGGCGACGGGTTCTGACCCGCACCGTCGCGCGCGTTCATTCGCTTGGGTCGTGAGCCTGGGCGCCGACCCAGTGCAACGCGCTGCCATGGCGACGCAGCCATGCCCGCGCCGGCGCCGGATCGGCTTCGAGCAGCGTCGCCACCAGCCGATGGAATGCCGGTGCGTGGTTCATATGGACCCGGTGCGCCACTTCGTGCGCGACCGTTGCCTGGCGGACGAAATCGGGCGCGAGGATCAGTCGCCAGCTATAGCGGATCGCTCCCGACGAAGCGCAGCTTCCCCAGCGCCCGCGCGGATCGCCGACCGATACGCGTGTTACCGAAACCCCAAGCCTTTCGGCAAACGCTGCCGTCTCGGCGCTGAGCAGATCGAGCGCTTGCGCGCGCAGCCATCGTTCGATCCGGCGCCCCACGCCGTCGCGCGGACCGCCGACGCGGAGCATCGCGCCATCGAGCGCCGGCGCCCTCGACGCCGCTTCGTCCCAGGCAATCGTCACCGACCGCCCGCGAAAGGGAAAGCTGCCCCCTGGCACCAACGGCGTGGCACCGGGAAGCCGCGCCTGCTGGGCCGCGATCCATTCGCGCTGCGCCTCGACCCAGCGAAGCGCATGCGGCAGCGAGGCGCGCGGCGGCAGGGTCAGGCGAACCCGCCCGTCGCGCGGATCGACGGTCAGACGCAGCCGGCGGGCGCGCGCGCTGCGCACGACCTCCACCGGCACCGTCAAAGCGGTCGGTCCACCAGATGATGTTCGAAATCGCCCGCGTCATCCTCGGAGATCGTCCAGCCGCGGGTCGACTGGCCGGCGGCGTGCACCGCCTCGGGATCGCCACAAACCAGATAGTGCCATTCGGGCAACGGCTCGCCTGCAGCGCGAAGGCGGTACGCACAGGTCGACGGCAGCCATTCGATCGAATGGACGTTGCGTGCATTCAGCCGCACGCATTCGGAAACAAAGGCGTGGCGATGGCGATAATTGCTGCACCGGCCCATCCGGCGATCGAGCAGGCGGCACGCCACGTTGGTCGCGAGCAGCTCGCCCGTATCCTCGTCCTCGAGCTTATGGACACAGCATTTGCCGCACCCGTCGCACAGCGCCTCCCATTGCGCGCGATCGAGCTTCTCCAGCGGCGTGTTTTCCCAGAAACGCTCGCTCATCGCGCCCAGTGCCGGACCTGATCGGCGATCGCCCGCCCGTCCTGATCGAGCGGCAGCGACGCGATCGGTTCGCCCTGCGGTCCCATCAGGAACGCGACCGCGACATGATCGACCAGATAGCCGCCGCCGGGACCGGGCGGCTGTTTCTTGTAATAAACCGCATAACGGCGCGCGACATCCGCCACGGCCTGCGGGCTGCCCGTCAGCCCGACGACGCCGGGATGGAAATTCGCGACGAACTGGCGCAGCGCCGCGGGCGTATCGCGCTCGGGATCGACGCTGATGAAAATCGGCACGACGCGCTTGGCGATGCCCGGCGCCTCCTTGTCGAGCAGCCGCATCGCCTGGCCGATCTTCTGCATGTCGGTCGGGCACACATCGGGGCAATAGGTGTAGCCGAAATAGACGATGCGATAGCGGCCGTTGAAATCGGTATCGCGCACCGTCCGGCCATTCTGGTCGGTGAGCACGAACGGACCGCCGATATGCGCTCCCGTCAGCGGCGGCTTGCTTTCACCGCCGCCGCAGGCGGCGAGCGGCGCGGCGAGCAACGCCGCGGCGACCAGGCGAGACATGCTATTCATGGTGCCGCCCCAGATGATCTGTTAGACCCCCGGTTGCAAGAACGGGTCCGAGCAAAAGGTTCAATTGCGTCATGCTGTTTCGTGCTTCCTGCGCCGCCATCGCCGCTGCCCTGATGCTGGGCGCCGTCCCCGCGGCCGCGCAACAATTTTCCGATAGCTATGAGTTTCTGGAGGCGATCCGCAAGGCGGACGGCGCCAAGGTCAACAAATATCTGCAGGACAAGGGGCTGCGGATCGTCAACACGCGCGACCGCGAGAGCGGCGAGGGCGCGATCCACATCGTCACGCGGCGCGAGGATCTGCTGTACCTGCGCGTGGTGCTTCAGCAGGACGAGGTCAACGTGAACCTTCAGGACCGGCGCGGCAACACCGCGCTGCTGCTCGCTGCCGACCGCGGCTGGAGCGAGGGGGTCGACACGCTGGTCAAGTACGGCGCCAATGTGAACCTGCCCAATGCCGCCGGCGAGACGCCGCTGATCCGCGCGGTGCAGGCACATGACGAACGCGTCGTCGCCGCGCTGCTCAAGGCCGGCGCCGATCCCGACCGCGCCGATTTCCTGACGGGCAAGTCGGCACGCGACTATGCCCGCGACAATGCGCGCTACCCCGGCGTGGTCAAGCTGCTCAACGATGCGCCCAAGGCAGCGAAGGGCGCGGCGGGACCGCGGCTCTAAGCGTGTGGCCGGCGTCGTGTCCGGCCTCCCCGGACACGGCGCTTGAACGGCTAGAATCCAACCCCGGCGTCGGGATCGACATGCTGAATCACCCGGCGCGCGGCGCGGCGGGCGAACGACAGCGTGCATTTGCGCCGCGCAGCCGAGCCCAGCGGCACCGTCGCCGCCTCGCGCATCACCGCCGCGTCATAGCGGTCGGCAACGATCAGCCCCGCCCGTTCGGGCAACAGCCCCGGCTGTTCGAACGGACGAAGATCGAATCCTCCGGGCACCGCCCAGAAGAAGCGGTCGCAATAGGGCAGATATTCGGGCCATTTGGCGTCGCCGAGCAGGTCGGCACGCGACACCTTGATCTCGACGATGACGATATTGCCGCGCGCATCGATCGCCATCAGGTCGGCGCGACGGCCATTCTCGAGCGGGACTTCGGCCAGGGCCACGCAGTCGTGGCGAAGCAGCATCCGGCACACGCCGCGGACGACATCGGGCGCCTGCATGCCCATCGGCGACGGCGCCGCCGTCTCTGCGTCAACCTCGATCGACATGCGCGCGGCATAGAACATTCATGGAACAAACAAAAGCCCCGACGCATCGCATCGGGGCTATCACAGTCTTGTGCACATTTTAGCGCTCCTCGGTCCGGCCGAGGACGGACGCGATCAGCGATAGAAAATGTGGTTGCCGACGGTCGCGACCCGGTCGCGGTTGAAGCCGCCGCCGCGCGCATAACGCGCATGAAAATAGAGCGCTTCGTTGGCCGGGCTTTCCCACAGATCCTTCTGCGCGACCTGCGCCACTGCCAGTGCACGGCGCCACTGGGCGTTGGCCGGCGGCGAGGGCAGGCGGCCGCCGCGCACGAACGAGAACTGGCCCGGCTGCGCGAGCACGCCGCACACCGTGGTCGGGAACCGGCCCGAGCGCGTGCGGTTCAGCAGCACTTCGGCAACCGCCAGCTGGCCCGCGAGCGGTTCACCCTTGGCCTCAAAATAGATGCCGGTGGCAAGGCAACGGAGTTCGCTGTCGGATTCGGCCGGAACGACCTGCGCTTCGACGGCCGCGAGCAGCGTCTCGTAATCCTGGTCTTCCTGGAGCGCCGCCTGGGGTAGCGGCTGGACAATTTCGCCGTCCTTACGGACCAGCTGGGCTGCCTGGGGCAGCGCGGGAACCACATGGTGTTCCTGGACGTTGACGCTCTGAACCTGTGCAGCCTGGCCATTGGCCGGCTCGGCGGGCGTCCCGTCGAGCGTTGCGGCGTTGGCTAGAGCCGCAAAGCAAAAGGTCAGCACCGCGAAACCCGCGGCGCGGAAGCGCAACTTCATACAAGACTTTGACTGTGCGGTTGGTGCACGGCCGCCCCCTGATCATCGTCCGATGATCCCCTCTGGGCCGCCGGGCCTCCCCCCGACTGCGTAACCGATCGACTTCACACCCCGGTCGGCACAACGCGATTGAACGTCATCGGCCTTTTCCCGATCGGCGCGCGACCGTCAACCGAATGTCATCGTTTCAGCGGCGAACCGTTCGGCGCCTGCGATATCCAGTTCGACGACCCACAGGTCGGGATCGCGGCTTCGCCGGCGGCGCCAATAGTCGGTCGCATCGGCATCGTCGGCGAGCGTATCCGGTCCGGTGGGCCGAAGCCCGCTGGCGCCGTCTGGCCCCAGACCACGCTCGAAAAACCGCGGATTCTGGCCTTTTTCCAGGCAAAGGAAGAGGACGGCACCCGATGTTGCGTCACCGCGGGCAAGGATTGCGGCGTTGCCGCCCGCCGCGGCGACCCGGCGGATCACCGCGCTGACCAGCAGCCCGGCGGCAGGACGCGGATTCATTCTGCAGCCGGCGCTGCCGTCGCATAGCCGGGCAGCGTCGCCAGCGGGATTCGCGATCGCATGAAGGTGCCGGTGCCCCGCGCAACCTCCTCGCCCTCGGCGTCGATCAGGCGCGCTTCGGCAACGAAAACGCGCCGCTGGCCGCTCACCCACCGCCCTTCGGCAATGATCGGCCCCTCGCTGAGCGGCCGCGTGAACAGCAGGTTGAACTGCGTCGTCAGCAGGAAACGATCGGTGACGAGGCTGTTGGCGGCGTAAAAGGCCGCGTCGTCGAGCATCTTGAAATAGGCGGTGCCGTGGACCGCGCCACCGGCATGGAAGAAGCGCCGGTCGACCGCAAAGCGGATCCGCGCAAGGCCGCTTTCGGGAATCTCGAGCACCGATTCGAACAGCCGGTTGATCGGCGCGGCGGCATAGAGCGATTCGAGCGCGCGGAAATGGGCGGCCGCGCCAAAGGGTTCAGGCTGCGTCACGCGCCTCCACCCCGGTCAACAGCGCGAACAGCGCATCGGGCGAGCCCGCGCCGCGCAGCTTTGCCGCGAAGGCGCGATCGCGCAGCCGACGCGATACGCTGGCAAGCGCCTTGAGATGGTCCGAGCCCGCGTCGGCGGGCGACATCAGCATGAACACCAGGTCGACGGGCAATTCGTCGACCGCCCCGAAATCGACCGGTTGCGCCAGCCGGGCAAAAACGCCGACGACATGGTCGAGCCCCGCCAAACGGCCGTGCGGAATCGCGATTCCTGCGCCGAATCCGGTCGATCCCAGCTTTTCACGCTCGGTCAGCGTATCGCACACCGCACGTGCGTCGAGCCCCCAAGCGCGTTCGGCCGCAGCGCCGAGTTGCTGGAACAGGGCCTTCTTGCTGGTCGCACCCAGATCGGCGAGCACCGATTCGGGAGAAAGCAGGGTGCTGAGTTCGGTCATCAATCGTCCAAGCCGTTGGAAAGGGCGGCGCGTCGCCGCGCCGCCGCGATCTTTCCCCTAGGCGGACGCGCGGTTGGGCTCAACCCAGCCGATCGTGCCGTCGCCGCGGCGATAGACCATGTTGTACGTACCCGTACCCGCGTTACGGAACAGCAACGCATTGGTGTTGCGCAAATCGAGCATCATCACGGCGTCCGAAACGGTGGTTTCGGGCACGTCGACGCGCGTTTCTGCGATCACCAGCGGGGCCTCGCCGGGCTCCTCGTCCTCGCGCGGCTCCTCGAACAGCGTATAGCCGGCATTGTCATACGCGCCGGTTTCGGCAAGCGCGTTGACGACGCCCGGCTGGCGATCCTTGATCCGGCGCATATAGCGGCGAAGCTGCTTGTCGATGCGCTCGGCCGCGCCGTCAAAGGCGCCGTGCGCCTCCATGCCCTGGTTGGTCGCCTTGAGCACCAGCCCCTGCATGACGTGCATCACAATGTCGCAGGTGAAGCCGGAATCGCGCGGGCCGCGGCCGAACGTGACGGTGGCCGAAAGCGAGCGCGCGAAATACTTGTCCGCGATACCCTGGATCCGCTGCGTGACCTGTGTCTGCAGCGCGCCGCCGGTTTCGACCTGGTGGCCCGAGATTCGGATATCCATGGACTTTTCCTCCTATCGTTGATCGCGCCCCGTACTTGGGATGGGGTCGCCCCGGCGAATCAGCCGGTTTGTGCACCTTCCCAGAGCGGGTTCTCCAATACTTTGACAAAGGCCGCATGCCGTTCGAGTTCCTCGGCCGACGGCGCGAAGTGTCGCGGCGGGCGCACTTGCGCGCGAACGGGCGCCTCGATGCGCGTTTCGACGACCACCGGCTTGTCGACGGCGAGGCCCAGCGTGATCTGGCGCCCCCCGGTGAGTTCGACATAGACCTGAGCGAGCAGCTGGGCGTCGAGCAGCGCGCCGTGCAGCGTGCGGGCGCTCAGGTCGATCCCATAGCGCGAACACAGCGCGTCGAGCGTGTGCTTCGACCCCGGATGGCGAACCCGCGCGAGCGCCAGCGTATCGACCATCCGGTCCAGCGAAACGATCGGCCGGCCGCACCGGCCCAGTTCGCCGTTCAGGAAGCTGAAGTCGAACCCGGCATTGTGCGCGACGAGCGGCACATCGTCACCGATGAAGTCGAGCAGATCCTCGACCACCGCCTCGAACGACGGCTTGTCGGCAAGGAAGGCGTCGGACAGTCCGTGGACGTTGAACGCCTCCACCGGCATCGGCCGTCCGGGATTGATATAGGTATGGAAGGTGCGGCCGGTCATCACCCGGTTGTGCAGTTCGACACAGCCGATTTCGACCAGCCGGTCCCCCCCTGAAAAGCTGAGGCCGGTTGTTTCGGTGTCGAACACGATTTCACGCATGCCCCCTTTATTGGGCGGGCGCGGCCCTTAGGCAAGCGATCAGCGCCCGTACGTGTTCGCGCGTAGCGTCGATCGAACCGCCCGTCGGAATGACGAAATCGGCGCGCGCGCGCTTTTCCGCGTCGGGCAGCTGGCGTGCAAGGATCGCATCGAGGCGCTCTGCGGTCATCCCCGGCCGCGCCAGCACGCGCGCGCGCTGCACCGCGGCTTCGGCCGAGACGACCGCTATCTGGTCGACCTGCTGCCATCCGCCCGCCTCGAACAGCAACGGCACGTCGAGCACGACGACCGGCGCATCGGCATGCCGCGCAAGAAACGCGGCACGCGCCGCCGCGACCGCCGGATGCACGATCGCCTCCAGGCGGGCGAATGCCTCCGGATTGCCGAACACCGCCTCGCCGAGCAGCGTGCGGTTCACGCCCAGTTCGCTCGTCGTGTCGGGAAACGCGGCCTCGATCTCGGCCACCAGCGCACCGCCCGGCCCCTGCAGGTGATGCACGATCGCATCGGCATCGAACACCGGCACGCCCGCTTCCTCGAACATGCGCGCCACGGTCGACTTGCCCATGCCGATCGACCCGGTGAGGCCTAGGACGATCATGCCGTCAGCAAGGCCCGCAATTCGTCGTCGCGATCGCGCGGCGGTTCGGCGCCGAAGAACAGCTCGAACGCATAGGCTGCCTGGCCGATCAGCATTTCGAGCCCGTCGACGGTATCCAGATCGCGCGCGCGCGCCGCCGCCAGCAACGGCGTCTCGAGCGGCGCATAGACAATGTCATAGACGATCGCATGCTCGGGCAGCGGATCGAGGTCGAGCGCCAGCGGCGGTTGCCCCGCCATGCCCAGCGGGCTGGCATTGACGAGCAGGTCAGCGCGCGGCAGCGGCGCGGCAAGCGGCTGCGCATCGCCCTTCAGTCCGAAATGCGAAAGCAGCGCGGCCGCCTTCAGGACGTTCCGGTTGAGGATCGTGACCTGCCCCACGCCGATCCGGGCGAGCGCGAACAGCACCGCGCGCGCCGCGCCGCCCGCACCGATCACGACGGCGTGCCCGCCCGCAAGCGGCACCTCGGCGAGCGGCGCATAAAAGCCCGCCGCGTCGGTGTTGGTCCCCACCACCGCGCCGTCCTCGGCACGAAAGGCGGTGTTGATCGCCCCGATCGAGCCGCGGATATCGCCGCGATCCTCGACATGGTCGAGCGCCGCTTCCTTGTGCGGGATGGTGATGTTGCACCCGCGCCAGTCGGGGTCGGCGCGGCGCTCGGCAAAATAATCGGCGAGCCGGTCGGGCGTTACCGCGAGCGCGCGATAATCGGCGTCGATTCCCAGCGCATCGAGCCAGAAGCCGTGGATGCGCGGCGACTTGCTGTGCGCGATCGGATCACCGATGACTTCGGCATAGGGTTTCATCGGTCAAGCACTCCACGGACCCGCAGATAATCAAGGATCGGCAGCATCGGCATGCCGAGGATGGTGAAATGGCTGCCCTCGATCCGTGCAAACAGCTGCACGCCCGGGCCTTCCATGCGATAACAGCCGACGCACCCGGCAATGGCGGGCCATTCGCGGTCCAGATAGGCCTCGATAAAGGCGTCGCTGAGCGGACGGACATGCATCCGGGCGCGATCGACGTGCCGCCACACCGCGCGATTGCCCTCTGCGATCACGGCAGCGCTGAACAGGTCGTGCCGCCGGCCCGAAAGCCGGCGCAGATGCTCGGCCGCCTCGTCGCGCGACGTCGGCTTGTCGAGCAGCGTGCCGTCCTCGATCGCCACCACCGAGTCGCAACCGAGGACCAGCGCCGCAGGATCGAGCCGCGACAATTTGAGCGCCTTGAGTTCGGCAAGTGCATCGGCAAGTCCGCGCGCATCGATGCCCTGCGCCAGCAGCGACGCCTTGGCAGCCTCCTCGTCGACCTGGGCCGCCGCCGCCTCATGCGGCACCCCGGCCGCGTCGAGCATCGCGCGACGCGACGCGCTTTGCGAAGCGAGCACCAGCCTCATGCGTTCTTCCTCCGCAGGTTGCGTTCGTTGCACAGCTGGATGATCGCCGCCGCCGTCTCCTCGATCGAACGCCGGGTGACGTCGATCACCGGCCAGCCGCGATCGGCAAACATCCGGCGCGCGAACGCGATCTCGTGCTGAACCGAATGCTGGTCGACATAGGCGGTCTCCTGGCTCTGGTTGAGCAGCAACAGGCGGTTGCGCCGGATCTGCACCAGCCGGTCGGCGCTGGTCGTCAGCCCGACGATCAGCGGGTTGCGCAGCGAATAGAGTTCGGCCGGCGGCGGCGATTCGACGACGATCGGGATATTGGCGGTCTTGTACCCGCGATTGGCCAGATAGATCGCGGTCGGCGTCTTCGACGAACGCGAAACGCCCGCTAGGACAATGTCGGCCTCTTCCCAGTCCTCGGCGCCGATCCCGTCATCGTGCGCGATCGTGAACTGGATCGCGTCGACGCGCGCGAAATAGGCGGCGTCGAGCGTGTGCTGGCGCCCAGGCCGCGCCTTGGCTTCCTGGCCCAGCAGGTTGGACAGCGCGTGGCTGACCGGATCGAGCGGGGCGATCGCCGGCAGCCCGAGTGCGCGGCAGCGGGTCTCGAGCATCCGGCGAATGTCGCTGTTGACCAGGGTAAAGATCACCAGCCCCGGATTTTGCGCGATTTCCTGGAGGATCCGCTCGAGATGCGCCTCGCTGCGCACCATCGGCCAGAAATGCCGGAGCGGTTCCACATCGTCGAACTGCGCAAGCGCCGCCTTGGCGATGTTCTCGAGCGTCTCGCCCGTCGAATCCGAGAGCAGGTGGAGATGCAGCCGCATCAGCGCGGGGACGAGTCTGTGGATAACATGGTGCACGCTCGCTAGCGCAACCGGTGCCTGCGGCCAAGCACCGCGGAATCGAGTCCGTCGTGGGTGATTCGTCCACAACCGCATCCCCAGCGGCGGGTTCCGATCCACAGCCTGTGGATAGCGTGAATCAATTCCCCGAATCCGTGGAGTTCCGGGTGGCGCAAGGAGTCAATCTGTTGGCAATGCGGGGGCAATGCGATTAGCCACAGCTTTCACGCGCCAACAGACTCCAACAGACTCTGAGAATCAGATTCTCTTTTGATTTAGGAAGGCGGATCCCCTGAGCATCGTGACCACCAAGCCCCTGCTCGCGACCCTGCGCGGCGAAAAACTGTCGATTCCGCCCGTCTGGCTCATGCGCCAGGCCGGTCGTTACCTTCCCGAATATCGGGCGCTCCGGGCCGAAAAGGGCGGATTCCTCGCGATGGCCATGGACAGCGCCGCCGCCGCAGAAATCACGCTTCAGCCGATCCGGCGGTTCGGGATGGACGGCGCGATTCTGTTTTCCGACATTCTGGTCGTGCCGATGGCGCTGGGACAGCGGCTGTGGTTCGAAACGGGCGAAGGCCCCCGGCTGGCGCCCGTGATTCAGGGCCAGTCGGCGCTCGACCAGCTCGAATCCGATCCGGCGCTGCTCGATCCGATCTACGAAACGGTGCGTCGGGTCCGCGCGCAGCTTCCCGCGCACACCACCTTTCTGGGCTTTGCAGGCAGCCCCTGGACGGTCGCGACCTACATGATCGCGGGGCAGGGCAGCCGCGAACAGGCCGAGGCGCGGCGGCTCGCCTATCGCGATCCTGCGATGATGCAGGCGCTGATCGACCGGATCACCGAGACGACGATCGACTATCTCGCGGGCCAGATCGCGGCGGGCGTCGAGGCGGTGCAACTGTTCGACAGCTGGTCGGGCAGCCTTTCGCCCGCGCAGTTCGAGCAATGGGTGATCGCCCCGACGGCACGCATTGCCGCGGCGCTCCATGCCCGGGCGCCGCACGTTCCCGTGATCGGCTTTCCGAAGGGGGCGGGCGGCAAGCTGCCGGCCTATGCGCGCGAAACCGGCGTCGATGCGGTCGGCCTCGACGAGACGGTGGACCCGTACTGGGCTGATTCGGCGCTGCCGCAGGGGTTGCCGGTTCAGGGCAACCTCGATCCGCTCGCGCTCATCGCCGGCGGTTCGGCGCTCGACACCGCAATCACCGCGATCCTCGGCGCGTTCGAAAACCGGCCGCATGTGTTCAATCTCGGCCATGGCATCCTGCCCGACACGCCGATTGCGCATGTCGAGCAACTGCTTCTCCGCCTGCGCGGGGAACCGGCATGAGCGGTCTGCTCGGCGGCGCCTATCTGTGGGTGAAGGCGTTCCACATCATCTTCGTCATCTTCTGGATGGCGGGGCTGTTCATCCTGCCGCGATACCTCGTGCACCATCAGGAGGCGCTGGGAAGCCCGCAGGCGGCCGATTGGGTGCGGCGGGAGGCGTTGCTGCGCCGGATGATCCTTACCCCCTCCCTGGTCGTCGTATGGGCGCTGGGGCTGCTGCTCGCGGCGCATCTGGGGCTCTTCGACGGACAGCCGGGGCTGGGCTGGCTGCACGCCAAGCTGACGCTGGTCGTCCTGCTCAGCGGCTATCATGGCTGGGCGGTGGCCTATGCGCGTCGGCTGGCCCGCGGCGAGGGACGTCTCTCTTCGCGCACGCTGCGCATCGTCAACGAACTGCCGGCGCTCGCGGCGATCGGGATCGTCATCCTGGCGGTGGTCAAACCGTTCTGATCGAATCACAGCGTTCAAGCGCAGCGCCCGCGAATCGGCAGCCGCTTGGCGGTTGACTTGACGCGGGCGCAGACCTAATTCGTGGCAAAGGCGCCGGTCCTCCGGCGCGTCTTTCCTTTTCAGCCTCGCATTTCGCGCGTTTCCCGCCGATCGACGCTTCTCCCACCGCCGTACAGCAGCAGCCGGACTCTCCATGCACCTCAAGGACCTCAAGAAAAAAGCGCCCGCCGAACTCGTCACCATGGCTGAGGAGCTTGGCGTCGAGAGTGCGTCGACATTGCGCAAGCAGGATCTGCTCTTCGCGATCCTCAAGGCTCAGGCCGAAAACGGCGATCAGATCATGGGTGTCGGCACGATCGAGGTGCTGCCCGACGGGTTCGGCTTCCTGCGCTCGCCCGAGGCGAATTACCTGGCCGGCCCCGACGACATCTATGTCTCGCCCAATCAGGTCCGCAAATACGGACTTCGCACCGGCGATACGGTCGAGGGTGAAATCCGCGCACCCAAGGATGGCGAGCGCTATTTCGCGCTGACCCGCCTCGTGTCGGTCAATTTCGATGATCCCGACGCAGTACGTCACCGCGTAAACTTCGACAACTTGACCCCTCTCTATCCCGAGGAAAAGCTCCGGCTCGACACGCTCGACCCGACGGTCAAGGACAAGTCGGCGCGTGTGATCGACATCGTCGCGCCCCAGGGCAAGGGCCAGCGCGCGCTCATCGTCGCGCCGCCTCGCGTCGGCAAGACCGTGCTGCTCCAGAATGTCGCCAAGGCGATCACCGACAATCATCCCGAAGTCTTCCTGATCGTGCTGCTCATCGACGAGCGGCCCGAGGAAGTCACCGACATGCAGCGCTCGGTGAAGGGTGAAGTCATCAGCTCGACCTTCGACGAGCCGGCCTCGCGCCACGTCCAGGTCGCCGAAATGGTGATCGAAAAGGCCAAGCGCCTCGTCGAACACAAGAAGGACGTGGTGATCCTGCTCGACTCGATCACCCGTCTCGGCCGTGCCTACAACACCGTCGTGCCCAGCTCGGGCAAGGTGCTGACCGGCGGTGTCGACGCGAATGCCCTCCAGCGCCCGAAGCGCTTCTTCGGTGCCGCACGCAACATCGAGGAAGGCGGTTCGCTCTCGATCATCGCCACCGCACTGATCGACACCGGCAGCCGTATGGACGAAGTGATCTTCGAAGAGTTCAAGGGTACCGGTAACTCGGAAATCGTCCTCGACCGCAAGGTGGCGGACAAGCGCATCTTCCCGGCGCTCGACGTCGGCAAGTCGGGTACCCGCAAGGAAGAGCTGCTCGTCGAAAAGTCCAAGCTCACCAAGATGTGGGTGCTGCGCCGCATTCTCATGCAGATGGGCACCGTCGATGCGATGGAATTCCTTCTCGACAAGATGAAGGATTCGAAGACCAACGACGACTTCTTCGACTCGATGAACCAGTAAGCCGGCGGTGCGGACGGCGACGTCCGCGCCCCGCGGCGGCCGAGCGTCGTTACGCCCGCACGGGCTATGCGCCTCGTGCGCTTCGGTTTAGGGGAGGGGCATGATCGACCTGTTCCTCACCGCCGCTGCCGCCAGCACCGGGATCGGCTCGCCTGCCGATATCTGGGGCCACATCGTCGCCGATTTCGCCAATCTGGACAGTCCCAAGGCGCTGTCGGCCTTTCTTCAGGTCGTTCTCATCGACATCACGCTCGCCGGCGACAATGCGATTGTCGTCGGTGCGCTCGCCGCCGGTTTGCCCGCGGATCAGCGCCGCAAGGTCATCCTGATCGGCATCGCCGCGGCGCTCGTGCTGCGCATCGTATTTGCGCTGGTCACCAGCTTCTTGCTCGGAATCATCGGCCTGGTCTTTGCCGGCGGGGTGCTGCTGCTGTGGGTCGCGTGGAAGATGTATCGCGAACTTCATCCGCCGCGGGGGGCTGAGACGCCCGACGATCCCAGCGATGATGATGTCTCGGGTATCCGTCCGGCGAAGAGCTTTGTCGGCGCGGCCTGGGCGGTGGCGCTTGCCGATGTCAGCATGAGCCTGGACAATGTCCTGGCGGTCGCGGGTGCCGCGCGCGAGCATCCGGGTATCCTGATCATCGGGCTGCTGCTCGCCGTCGCGTTGATGGGGGTCGCGGCGAACGTCATCGCCAAATATATCGATCGCTACAAATGGATCGCCTATGTCGGGCTGACCGTCATCGTTTATGTTGCGGGCAAGATGATCTATGAGGGGCTTACCGACCACAAGATCGGGCTGCTTCAGCTTTTCGCCTGATGCGATGAGAAAAGGGCCGGGAGCATCGCTCGCCAGCCCTTTTTCATGCGTGTCGCAGCTTCCGCTCAGCCAAGATGCTCGGCGAAGAAGTCGCGCGTGCGCTGATCGGCCTGTTGTGCCGCAGCCTCCGAACGGCGCTTGCCCATCTCGGCGGCAAAGCCGTGGTCCTCGCCCGGATAGTCGATCAGCGTCACCCGCGGGTGATCGTCAAGCCCGGCATGCATCTTGGCCTGCACGTCGGGCGTGACGAAGTGATCGGCGCCCGCGATATGGAGGAGCAGCGGCTTGGCGATGGCGTGTTTCTCGTCGAGCAGATTGTCGATGCCCACACCGTAATAACCGACCGATGCGTCAATATCGGTCCGTGCCGCCGTCATATAGGCCAGCCGCCCGCCAAGGCAGTAGCCGACGACGCCGACCTTGCCTTCGGCACCGATACGCGCGCGCGCCGCATGGATGCTCGCCTCGATATCGGCGATGCCCAGATCCTGGTCGAACTTCCCCATCAGGGCGAGCGCACGCTGGAACTGATCAGGGACATCGGGATCGAGTTCGACGTTCCGCTCGATCCGCCAGAACAGGTCGGGCGCGATCGCCAGATATCCCTCCGCGGCCCAATCGTCGCACTTCTTGCGGATTCCCGGGTTCACACCGAAAATCTCCTGGATGACGATCACCGCAGCACGCGGCGTTCCTGCCGGCTCGGCAAGATAGGCGTCGAACGCATCCTTGCCGTCGCGCGTCTCCACACGGATCATACCCGTCATAGCAACGTTCCTCTCGCATGATGCCGCTCGTGATCGAGCAGCCAGAGCTTGGTCGCGGGTCCGTCGCCCGCCGAATAATGACCCAGTGCGCCGTCCGCGCCGAGCACCCGATGGCACGGCACGACGATGGGGAAGGGGTTGCGCGCACAGGCCTGGCCGATCGCTCGTGCGCTCGATCCGATCTGGTGGGCGAGCATCCCGTAGCTGATGGTCATGCCGTATTCGATTGAGACGAGCCCGGCGCGCATCGCCGCTCCGCGCCGGGTCGTTGCAGGGGCTAGCGGCACGTCGAACTCGGTTCGTTCGCCCGCCAGCCACTGCGCGATCTGCTCGGCGCCCCGTCGCACGGCATCCGCACTGCCGCATCGCTCGGCGCCGCCATCGGCGAGAATCATGATCCGATGGAGTTGCGCGTCGTCGCCCTCGATGCGGATGGCGCCGATGGGCGTTGCGATCAGGGCGTGGTCGCGCGCATACATGGCGATGGCCCTAGCAGTGCGCATGGGGCCCCCTCAAGCGGAGAAGCGGCGATGAAGATCAATGTCGAGGTCGAATGCACGCCCGAGGAAGCGCGTCGTGCCATGGGGTTGCCCGACCTCTCGCCGGTTCATGAACGCTATATCGCGATGATGGTCGAGGCGATCGACAAGCAGGGTAGTCCCGAAGCGTTCGAGGCGCTGCTTCGCAATTGGGCGCCGATGGGCGAGGCGGGGATGAAGCTGTGGCGCGGGCTGTTCGAGGCGAGCACTGGCGGGGGCACCAAGTCGGGCAGCTGAGCGATGGATACGATTTTCGCGTTGTCGAGCGGGACGCTCCCCGCCGGGATTGCAGTGGTGCGCATCAGCGGCCCCGACGCCTTTGCCGCGGCGCAGGCGCTGGCAGGAAGTCTGCCCGAGCCTCGCCGCGCCGCCGTCCGGGCGCTGCGCGACGCGGATGGCACGCTGCTCGACCGCGGTCTGGTGCTGTGCTTCCCCGGGCCGGCAACCGCGACGGGCGAAGATCTGTGCGAGCTGCATCTGCATGGTGGACGCGCGGTGGTCCGCGCGGTCGAGGCGGCGTTGGCGCGTCGGCCGCGGTTGCGTCAGGCCGAGCCGGGGGAGTTTACGCGCCGAGCGCTGATGAATGGGCGCATCGATCTCAGCGAGGCCGAAGGGCTGGGCGACCTGCTGACCGCAGAGACGGAGGCGCAGCGGCGGGTCGCATTGCGTGCGGCCGAAGGCGGAATCCGACGTGAGGTCGAGCAATGGACCGCTGCGGCACTCGGGATATCGGCGGCAGTCGAAGCCGTGCTCGATCATGGCGATGAGGCTGACGTCGTCGATACCGGCGGGGACGATCCGCTTCCGGCCTTGCGCGCGCGTTCTGCGGAATTGGCGGGCGCGATCGCTGCCGTCGTGGCGCGGCCACCTGTCGAACGACTGCGCGACGGGTTTCGAGTCGTGCTGGCGGGGCCGCCCAACGCGGGCAAGTCGACGCTGCTCAACGCGCTCGCCGGACGCGAGGCGGCCATTGTTTCGCCGCTCGCGGGCACGACGCGCGACCGGATCGAGGTGCCGGTTTCACGTGGAACGTTCGCCTTCGTCTTTATCGACACCGCAGGCCTGCACGATGCACCCACCGATGTCGTCGAGGCGATCGGGATCGATCGCGCGCAGGACGCAATCGCTGCCGCCGATCTAGTGCTCTGGCTGGGCGACGGGCCGCCGCCGCAGCATCCGGGGTTGGTGCGCGTGTATCCGCGCGCCGATCTGCCCGAGCGGAAGGGCGGCGGAAGCGGCGATGCCGTGCGCGTCTCGGCGGCAACGGGGGCGGGGGTCGACACGCTCTGGGCCGAAATCGAGCGACGGGTTGCACCGCTCGCGCCGCCGCCGAATCTGCCCGCGCTCAACCAGCGCCAGCGTGCGCTCGCAAGTCAGGCGGCCGATGCACTGGACCGCGCCGCCGCGTTGACCGACCCGCTGCTGTTTGCCGAGGAGGTGCGCGCGGCCCTGCGCAGCTTTGACGCGATCACCGGGCGGGCCGGGGTCGAGGCAATGCTCGATGCGCTGTTCAGCCGCTTCTGCATCGGCAAATAGGCCCCCGAGTTTCACGTGGAACAGCGTGGCGCGGGCGAACGCTTTTGACGTTCGCCTCGTCACCCGCTAAGCGCCGGAACACATGCAATTCGATGTCATCGTGATCGGTGGCGGCCATGCCGGTACCGAGGCAGCGGCCGCCGCCGCGCGCCGTGGGGCGCGCACTGCGTTGCTCAGCTTCGACCTTGCGAAGCTGGGCGCGATGTCGTGCAACCCCGCGATCGGTGGTCTCGGCAAGGGGCATCTGGTCCGCGAGGTCGACGCCTTTGACGGTCTGATCGGCCGCGCCGCCGATGCTGCGGCAATCCATTACCGGATGCTCAATCGGTCCAAGGGCACCGCCGTTCAGGGGCCGCGCGTCCAGGCCGATCGTCGGCGCTATGCGGGCGCCATCCAGGCAATGCTTGCGGCGCAGCCGGAGCTGACGCTTGTTGCGGGTGAGGCTGCGGCGCTGATCGTCAACGGCGGGTGCGTCGTCGGGGTGCGGCTGCGCGACGGAACGGCGTTGGCGTCGCGCGCGGTTGTACTCGCTACCGGCACCTTCTTGGGCGGTCGCATTTTTCGCGGCGAAGAGCAGCTCGAGGGAGGGCGGATCGACGAAGCGGCGGCGACTGAACTCGCGGCGCAGTTGCGCGAACTCGCCCTGCCGATGGCGCGGCTGAAGACCGGCACGCCGCCACGGCTGGACGGGCGGACGATCGACTGGGCGCGCCTTGCCGAACAGCCTTCGGATGTCGAGCCCTGGACGATGTCGCCGATGACGTCGCGGCGACTGCTGCCGCAACTTCATTGCGGCGTGACGCGGACGACGCTCGCGACGCACGACGCGATCCGCGCGGGGCTCGATCGGTCGCCGTTGTTCAGCGGTGCGATCGAGGGGCAGGGGCCGCGCTATTGCCCTTCGATCGAGGACAAGATTCACCGCTTCGGCGATCGTGACGGTCATCAGGTTTTCCTCGAACCCGAAGGGCTCGACACGCCGCTCGTCTATCCGAACGGGCTTTCGACCTCGCTGCCTGTCGACGTGCAGGGGGCGATGATTGCCTCGATTCCGGGGCTCGAGCAGACGAGCATCGTCACACCAGGCTATGCGGTCGAATATGACTATATCGACCCGCGCGCGCTCGACGCGACGCTCGGTCTGGCTGCCATGCCCGGCTTGTTCTTCGCCGGCCAGATCAACGGCACGACCGGTTACGAGGAAGCGGCGGGGCAGGGGCTGGTTGCCGGCATCAACGCGGCGGGTCACGCGCTCGGGCTCGCACCCTTGGTGCTTGATCGTGCCACCAGCTATCTGGGCGTGATGATTGACGACCTCGTCCTCCACGGCGTTACCGAGCCCTACCGGATGCTTACCGCCCGCGCCGAGTTCCGGCTCCGACTTCGCGCCGATAATGCCGAAACCCGGCTTGGCCCCATTGCGGACGAAGCGGGTGTGCTGGGTGCTGAACGGCGGGCGCGGCTTGAAGCGCGCACGGCGACGCGCGCGCTGCTCGATCGTCATTATGCCGTACCCGTCACCGCCTCGGCGTTGCGCGCGCGCGGCGCCGACGTCGCGCTCGACGGCGGACGGCGATCGGCGCGCGACTGGCTACGCTTTCCCGCGGTCACGCTCGCGCATTTGGGGCCGCAGCCCGATGTCGATCCGGATCTGCTCGCCGAGTTTGTCGAAGACGCGCGCTATGCGCCCTATCTCGAACGCCAGGCTGCCGACGTTGCTCAACTTCGCGCGAATGACGCCATCGTGCTTCCGGAGGCGCTGGACTATGCTGCCATCCCCGGCCTGTCGAACGAGATGGTCGAGCGCCTCGGCGCGGCCCGTCCCGCAACGCTCGGGGCCGCCGCCCGCGTTCGCGGGATCACCCCCGCGGCGCTCTCGGCGATCCTGCTTCATGCGCGGCGGCCGCGGCCATGACCGAGGCTGAAGCCCGTCGCTGGATCGCGGACCGGTTCGGCGTTTCACGTGAAACGGCGGTCGCTGCCTTCGGTGAAATGCTGCTCGAAGAGGCGCGCCACCAGAACCTGATCGCCGCCTCGACCTTCGAGACGCTGTGGACCCGACACCTGCTCGATTCGGCGCAGCTTGTCCCGCTGGCGGAGGGGGCAGGCGCGGGCGCGTGGCTTGATATCGGCAGCGGCCCCGGTCTGCCCGGGCTTGTCGTCGCGCTGCTCACCGATCGCCCGATCGTGCTGGTCGAACCGCGAGCGAAGCGCGTCGACTTCCTTCGGCGCGCGAGCGACGCTCTGGGTCTTACCGCGCGCGTGACGCTCGTGCAGGGCAAGATCGAAGGCTGGTCGGCCCCGGCGCCGGCGGCGGTGATCTCTGCACGTGCGGTCGCAGCATTGCCGGCGCTGCTCGCTGCAGCGCGACATTGTGCGAGCAAAGATACCGTCTGGTTGCTGCCGAAAGGCCGCAATGCACAATCAGAGGTGGAAGCCGCGCGCGCGAAGTGGCAAGGTCGGTTCCACGTGGAGCCAAGCCTCACGGAAATGGAATCCGGAATCGTGGTGGCCCGGGGGGTTCAGCCAAGATGATCTGCATTGCGATCGCCAATCAGAAGGGCGGCGTCGGCAAGACGACGACTGCCATCAATGTCGGCACCGCGCTGGCCGCGACCGGCAAGCGCGTGCTGCTGATCGACCTTGATCCTCAGGGCAATGCCTCGACCGGGCTGGGAATCGGCCGGGCCGAGCGCGAGTATTCGACCTATGACCTGCTCGTCAGCGACGCCAATCTTGAGGACGTTGCCGTGCCGACCAAGGTGCCCGGCCTCGATATCGTTCCGGCGACCCAGGATCTGTCGGGGGCCGAAATCGAACTGATCGAGTTCGATGCCCGCACGCACCGCCTCGATGCCGCGGTCGCCCGCCATCAGGGTGGACGCTGGGACGTGGTGCTGGTCGATTGTCCGCCGTCGCTGGGGCTGCTGACGATCAACGCGATGGTCGCCGCACACGCGCTGCTCGTGCCGCTCCAGTGCGAGTTCTTCGCGCTCGAAGGGTTGAGCCAGCTGCTCACCACCGTTGAACGGATTCGCAGCCGCTTCAATCCGGGCCTGTCGATCCTGGGCGTTGCGCTGACGATGTACGATCGTCGCAATCGCCTGACCGATCAGGTCTCGGACGATGTTCGGGCCGTATTGGGGCGAGTGGTGTTCGACACGGTGATTCCGCGCAACGTGCGTCTCTCCGAAGCGCCGAGCCACGGCGTTCCCGCGCTGATCTATGACCACAAGTGCGCCGGCTCCGAAGCCTATATCGCGCTCGCCCGCGAAGTCATCGAACGCCTGCCCAAGCTGAAGAAAGCCGCATGACCGATTCCGCAGCCGCCCCTCGCAAACCGCGTCCCGGCCTTGGCCGCGGGCTTTCGGCACTGCTCGGCGAATCGGTTCCCGAAGCGCCGATCAGCCGCGGCGGTGAGGCGGAGACGCCCGCCGGCGTGCGGATGCTGCCGGTCAGCGCGCTCGCGCCGCATCCCGATCAGCCGCGACGTCATTTCGATGAGGCCGCGCTCGAGGAACTCGCCCAGTCGATCGCCAAGCGGGGCGTGATCCAGCCGATCGTCGTTCGCCCGCACGGCCACAGCTATCAGATCGTTGCCGGCGAACGCCGCTGGCGGGCGGCGCAAAAGGCGCGGCTGCACGAAATCCCTGTGCTCGTCCGCGACCTCAGCGACGCCGACACGATGGAAATCGCGCTGGTCGAGAACATCCAGCGCCAGGATCTCAACGCGATCGAAGAGGCCGAGGCCTATGCCCGGCTGATCCGCGAATTCGGCCATACGCAAGAGGCGCTCGCGCGGCTCGTCCACAAATCGCGCAGTCACGTCGCCAATCTGATGCGTCTGCTCGATCTGCCGCAGCCGGTGCGCCAGCTCGTGATCGACGGCGAGATCGAGATGGGGCACGCCCGCGCGCTGATCGGCGCGCCCAATGCCGAAAAGCTGGCGCGGATGGTCGCCGACAAGGGGCTTTCGGTACGCGAGGCCGAAAAGCTTGCGCGCGAGGCCAAGCCCTCCAAGCGCAAGGCGGGAGCCGAAGCGGCGGCGCCGCGCGATGCCGATCTTGCCGCGCTCGAGGCGCAGCTCGGCGACGTCCTCGGCCTCAAGGTTCAGGTGAACCATTCGGCCAAGGGCGGCACGCTGGTCATCAGCTATTCGACGCTCGATCAGCTCGACATGGTTTGCCAGCGGTTGACCGGCGAGGGGATCTGACGCCGGCCCACGTCGCCGTGCGATGTTTCATGTGAAACATCGCCAACGGGCGGGCCAGGCGCCGTTCCCTCTCTGTTCGAATGGCGCTAAAGGCAGGCGATGGCCGCGCCGCCGATCCGCAAGATCATCCATGTCGACATGGACGCCTTTTTCGCGTCGGTCGAACAGCGCGATTGTCCCGAACTGCGCGGCCGCCCGGTTGCGGTGGGCCATGCCGGTGCGCGCGGCGTCGTCGCGGCGGCAAGCTATGAGGCGCGTCGCTTCGGCGTTCGCTCGGCACTGCCTTCGGTCACGGCGTTGCGGCGATGTCCCGACCTGCTGTTCGTTCCGCCGCGGTTCGACGTCTATCGCGCCGTGTCGCGTCAGATCCACGCGATCTTCGCCGACTATACCGATCTGATCCAGCCGCTCTCGCTCGACGAGGCCTATCTCGACGTCACGGCCAACCGGCGCGGCATCGCCACCGCCTGGGCGACCGCGAAGGAGATCCGGGCGCGCATTCTCGACGAGACCGGGCTGACCGCGTCGGCAGGGATTTCATACAACAAGTTTCTGGCCAAGCTCGCGTCGGATCACCGCAAGCCCAATGGCCAGTTCGCGGTGACTCCGGAAATGGGGCCCGCCTGGGTCGAAACGCTGCCGGTCGCCCGCTTTCATGGCGTCGGGCCGGTGACCGCGCGGCGGATGCACGCGCTGGGGATCGAGACGGGTGCCGATCTGCGCGCCTGCTCGCTGGCGTTCCTCGCCGAACATTTCGGCAGCTCGGCCGCCTGGTACCATGCCATTGCCCGCGCCGAGGATGATCGGCCCGTCGAGGCGCATCGCCAGCGCAAGTCGAGCGGTTCCGAGGTGACGCTGCCTGCCGACACGCGCGACTCGCAAGCAATCGAGTCCGCGGTCGTCGCCGAGGCCGATTCGGTCTGGGCCTGGTGCGAAAAGGCCCAGATCTTCGGCCGCACCGTGACGGTGAAGATCAAATATGCCGACTTTCAGCAGATCACGCGCAGCCGCAGCTTCGCGCTACCGGTGGATTCGCGCGAAGGGCTCCACCGGGCGGCATGCGCATTGCTGCACAGCGTGCTGCCCGCCGCGAAGGGGATTCGCCTCGTCGGCGTCACCGTCTCGAACCTCGAACCGGGCGCTGCCGGACAGACCGAAGGCCTGCCGCTGTTCGACGGGCTCAGTCGTCGTTGAAGAGCAGGCGATAGCTGCATCCCGCGAGAACGGCGCCCGGGTGCGAACTGACGGTCGAGACGTTGAGGCTGATCTGAATCCGCCCCTGGAACGCGGGGCTGCCGCCGTCGAACGGCGAATCGGTGACAATCCGCTCGCCCATGAACTTGGTCGGTCCGGCAACGACCGGCTTGATGCCCAGCGTGCGGGCCAATGCCGCAGGGTCGCCGTCCGCGAAGATCGCGAGCATGCCCGAACTGGTGAGCGCGATCCGGTTGGTCGTGCGCCCGAACACCTCAATCGGCCGGTCGGTGCGGTATTCGGCCAGAAAGGGATTGCGCGATTCGATCTTGTGAACGCCATAGCGACGCCACGCATCGGGATTGTCGTGGAACCACAGACCAAAGCCGTTCCAGCTTGGCAGGTCGCTCTTGCACGCGATCAGGTCGGTGAGCGGCAAGGCAGAGGGATCGAAGCCTTCCTCGTCCGCGGCGCCGCTCCCCGCGAGCAGCAAGGCGGCGACCGCCGCCGACAGCATCCCGTTCACTGCGCGTCGGTCGGTACGAGGAACAGGATCGCCAGGTCCCGCGTCGGGCGCCAGTTTGCCTTGCGCATCTCGAACCGCGTCGCATCGAGCTTGCGGACGCCGTCGCCGCAGAAACTCACCAGGTCCCGTGGATTTTCCTTGTCGATCACAAGGCGAAAGCTGCCGATCGGCTTCTTCCAGTTGGCGCCGGTGGTCAGCACATAATCGACCCACTGCTCGGTAAACGGCTCCTCGCGCGTCTGGCGCGCGCGGCGCACCGCCGCGATCAGGCTGGCGTCGGCGCAATAACGCTGCACCGTTTCCGCGCCATAGGGCGTGCCCAGCCCCGTCGCGACGGTACCGCCGACCGACGGGGTATAGCGATGCTCGACCGTGATCGGACGCCCGGCAGGAAAGGTCTGCATCCAGTGATAGGTGGCCCGCATCGACCAGATCGGCGCGTCGTCCTCGCTCAGCAGCTTCAGCCGCTGTCCCTCGGCCCGCTCGGCGGGAGTCAGCCGTGCGATTGCCGCTTCGGTCGCGGCCAGGTGCGGGGCGATCGGCACATGGTGCGCGCGCAGCCACGCGGTCTGCTCGCGACCGCCGGCAAAGGCGCGCTGTTCCAGTTCGGCCTGCACGCGCTTGCCGTCGACCTCGGTCGCAAAGCCCAGGAAATTGTCCGAATCGGGCTGCGGTACCGATACGTCCTGATAGTTGAGCACCTCGCCTTCCAGCACCGGCATCGGAAAGGCGACGCGGACGGTCACGTCGCGCCCGCTCGTATTGGCGAACACATAGCGTACCCGCACCGCCTTGCGCGAAATGAACAGATCCTCGCTGCGCATCTCGATCGCATCGGTACGGGTCAGCTCAAGCCCGCCGGCGGCGAGCTGCGCGGTCGTGTCGTTGGCAAGCGCGGGCGCTGCGGCGGCGAGCAGCAGTCCGGCGATCAGGAGAGGGCGCAAACGGGGTCTCCGAAGCTGGCGGCGGAACAGGAGTCCGGGCTAGCCTGCTTTGCGCCCGCTTGGAATCACCCCGTCCCGCGAATCGTCGCATCGCGCCGGGTGCGGGGCGAGGGGGGCGGGACGGTCAGCCGCGTGCCCGTGCTGCGGCGCGCGCGATCGTCGTACATTCGGCTTCGGCGAGCACTTCGCCGGCGCTGCCCGAATGCATCAGGTTGCGCTCGGTCTCGCGGAGCCGGTCGATGGCGCGCGCGATCTGTGGCGCGCTCCAGCGGCGCAGCGCGCGGCCAGTCGCGGCCTTTTCCTTGAAGAAGACGCGGTGCTTTTCCAGCACCGATTCGATCGTGCCGCCCTGGTCCAGGTCGGCGCGCATCTCGGCCAACGTCATCAGTCGCCGCACCAGCTGGCGCAGCAACGGAATCAGCGAGCCGCCGCCCTCACGCAGCGCCGCGAGCTCCTTGCCCAGCGCATCGAGCCGCCCGTCGAGGATCGTCGCGATCGTCGCGAACAGTTCGGGCTCGCCCAGCGCCGCGCCGATCGCGTCGAGCGCGTCGTTGTCGGCGTCGCGCGGCGCCTCAGGGCTGGCATCCAGATAGAGCGCCAGCTTCTCGATCTCGCGCGTCAGCACCGCGCGATCGCCGCCGGTCGCCGCGATCAGCCGATGCGGCACGTCGCCCAGCAGCCGCAGCCCGTGGTCGCGCGCGATCGTCGTCGCCATCCGGGCGGCTTCGGGGCCTTCGGGAATATAGCAGGCAAAGGCCGCCGCCACCGGCGATCCGATCGCCGTCTTGACGAGCTTGCTCGTCGTCTTGAGCCCGGGGCCAATCGCGACCACCGGATTGCCTGCCTGTTCGGCGGCAAGCAGCAGCGCGATCGCCTCGCTCGCGCCGTCATCCACCGGCTGGATGCGGATCAGCCGTGCACCGCCGAACAGCGAAAAGGCCGCGGCCTCATCCGCCAGCTTTCCCGGCTGGTCGCGCAGCGCACGCGGCTCGATGTCGACGCGTTCGACGTCGGAGCCAAGCGCGCGCGCCAGCCGGTCGGCCAGGTCGGCTGCGCCGGCCTCGTCGGGACCGTGGAGCAGATAGAGGCGAGTGCGAGGATCGGGTTTGTCGACGGCGGCGCGGATCTGCGACGCGTTGAGCTTCATCGCGCGGGGGCCGTTCCCGCCGGCGTCGCGGGGGCAGCCCCCGAACGGGCATAGCGCGCGATCCGCCCGACGATCTGGTCGGCGACAATGCCGGACAGCCGTTCAAGCGCGGTGCGCTCGGCCGCGATCGTCGCATATTCCGATCCGACGACGTCGATGCCCGCGTCCGATCCCGCCGTCGCGTCGAGCACCACCGCGCCGTTCGCCAGGTCGATCAGCTGATAGCGCGCGCGCAGCGTCCGTCGCTCGCGCGCGACGCTGTCGTCCGATCGGACGCCCAGGCCGCCGATCTGGTCGTCGAGCCGCACCTGGAGCCGGTAACGCGGCGTCTGCGCATTGCCCAGATGGATGCGATCACGCAGCGCGTTGGCGACGAGCCAGCCCGACTGGCCCTCGATCGGCGCCACCTCGACGCCCGACAACAGCGACTGCACGCGCCCGCCTTCGCCGCCCTCGTACAGCGGATGAAAGCCACAGCCGGTCAGCGCAAGCGCGACAGCGGCGAGGGGGACGAACCGCTTCATGCGACGATGTTCACCAGTCGGTCGGGCACGACGATCACCTTGCGCGGAGCCTTGCCTTCGAGCAGCCGGACGATCTTGTCCGCCGCCAGCGCCGCGGCCTCCACCGTCTCGCGTGCGGCGCCCTTGGGCATTACCAGCGTGTCGCGCAACTTGCCATTCACCTGGATTGCGATCGTCACTTCGTCGTCGATCAGCAGCGCCGGGTCGACCGCGGGCCATTCGGCATCGGCGATCAGGCCCGTCTCGCCCATCGCCGCCCAGGCCTCTTCCGCAATGTGCGGCACCATCGGCGCGACGACGCGGACCAGCGTGCGGATGGCGGCGGTACGCGACGCGGAGGGCTTGGCCTTCTCGATCGCACCGGTCAACTCATAGAGCTTGGCGACGGCCTTGTTGAAGGTCAGCGCCTCGATGTCCTCGGCGACGCCGGCGATCGTGCGGTGGAGCTTGCGGTCGAGATCCTTGTCCTCGCCCTCGGCTGCCTCCAGCCCGTCGAACAGGCGCCACAGCCGGTTGACGAAGCGCCAGGCGCCTTCGATGCCGCTCTCGCTCCATTCGAGGTCGCGCTCGGGCGGGCTGTCGGAGAGCACGAACCAGCGGGTCGCGTCCGCGCCATACTGGTCGACGATCTCGGTCGGATCGACGGTGTTCTTCTTCGACTTCGACATCTTTTCGACGCGGCCGACGATCACCTCGGCGCCGCTGTCGGTCAGATAGGCCGATCCGTCGGCGCGGAACGAGACCTGGCGCGGCTCGAAATAGACTTTCCGCTCCAGCCCCTCATGCTCTTCGAGCTGATAATAGCTGGCGTGCGTCACCATGCCCTGGGTGAACAGCCCCGCGAACGGCTCGGCCACGTCGATGCGGCCGATATGGCGCAGCGCGCGGGTGAAGAAGCGGGCGTAGAGCAGGTGCAGAATCGCATGCTCGACGCCGCCGATATACTGGCCGACCGGCAGCCACTGCTCGGCCACCGCCTTGTCGAACGGCTTGTCCGAGGGCTGGCTGGCGAAGCGCAGGAAATACCAACTCGAATCGACGAAGGTGTCGAGCGTGTCGGTCTCGCGTCGCGCGGGCTTGCCGCACTTCGGGCAATCGACATGCTTCCAGGTCGGGTGGCGATCCAGCGGGTTGCCGGGGATGTCGAACGAGACGTCCTCGGGCAGCGTGACCGGCAGCTGGTCCTTGGGCACGCCGACGGGGCCGCAATCCTCGCAATGGATGATCGGGATCGGGGTGCCCCAGTAACGCTGGCGGCTGACGCCCCAGTCGCGCAGGCGCCACACGGTGCTGCCTTTGCCCCAGCCGCCTTCCTCGGCGCGGCGGATCACTTCGCGCTTGGCATCGACGACGTCCATGCCGTCGAGGAAGTGCGAGTTCACCAGCGTGCCGGGGCCGGTATAGGCCTCGGTGCCGTCGAACTTGGGATCGGTCTTGTCGCCTTCGGAGACGACGCGGCGAATCGGCAGATGGTATTTGGTCGCGAATTCGAAGTCGCGCTGGTCATGCGCCGGCACGCCGAACACGGCGCCGGTGCCATAATCCATCAGCACGAAGTTCGCGATGTAGACCGGAATTTGCCAATTGGAATCAAAGGGATGCTGCGCGGTGAGCCCGGTGTTCCAGCCGAGCTTTTCCTGCGTCTCCAGCTCGGCGGCGGTGGTGCCGCCCTGCTTGCAGCGCTCGATGAACGCCTGGACCTCGGGGTTGCCCGCCGCGAGCGCTTGCGCGATCGGATGGTCCGCCGCGATCGCGACGAAGCTTGCGCCGAAGATCGTGTCCGGGCGCGTGGTGTAGACGGTCAGCCCTTCGCCGTTCGACAGGCTCCAGGTAAACTGCAGGCCTTCGGATTTGCCGATCCAGTTTTCCTGCATCAGCTTCACCTTGTCCGGCCAATGCTCGAGGCCCTTCAGCCCTTCGAGCAGGTCGTCGGCGAAATCGGTGATCTTGAGGAACCACTGGTTGAGCTTGCGCCGCTCGACCAGCGCGCCCGAGCGCCAGCCGCGCCCGTCGATCACCTGCTCGTTGGCGAGCACGGTCATGTCGACGGGGTCCCAGTTGACCGCGCTTTCCTTGCGATAGACCAGGCCGGCTTCATACAGGTCGAGGAACAGCGCCTGTTCCTGGCCGTAATAGTCGGGCTCGCAGGTGGCGATCTCGCGCGTCCAGTCCAGCGCGAAGCCGAGGCGCTTGAGTTGCGCCTTCATCGTCGCGATGTTCTGGCGGGTCCAGGCGCCCGGATGGACCTTCTTTTCCATCGCGGCATTTTCGGCCGGCATGCCGAAGGCGTCCCACCCCATCGGATGGAGCACTTCCATGCCCTTCATCCGGCGGAAGCGCGCCAGCACGTCGCCCATCGTGTAGTTGCGCACATGGCCCATATGGATGCGCCCCGAAGGATAGGGGAACATCTCGAGCACATAGGACTTGGGCTTGGGGCTGTCGTCGCGGGCGGCAAAGGTGCGGCGATCGTCCCACACCTTCTGCCAGGCGGCGTCCGCCTTGAGCGGATTGAAGCGCGACACGCGGGTACTTCCTTCGTGATGATTGGAAAACGGGGCGGGGCGGCACGGCGCCCCGCCGAACAGGGGATCAGTTGCTGACGGCGGCGCGGCGCAGGTCGCGTGCGCGGGTCAGGATGATGTCTTCAAGCTTCTGGACGGTCGCGGCCTGCACGGGGGCATTCACCCACTGGCCTGCCGTCTGCACCTGGCGGAGCGCCGCGACGCGCAGCGCATCGGCGCGCAGATCCTGGTCGAGGATCGTCACCGTCACCTTCATGCGCTCGGTCGGCGTGTTGGGGTTGATGTACCAGTCGGTTACGATCACGCCGCCTGCCGAGTCCGTCTGGAGCAGCGGCATGAAGCTCAGCGTGTCGAGGCTGGCGCGCCACAGATAGGCGTTGACGCCGATTGTCGTCACCTTCGACGCCGCCAGATCGGCATCGGGACGGTGGCGATGGCCGCACGCGGCGACGGAGAGAGCAAGCGACCCGAGGATCGCGGTGCGCAACAGGCGGTTCATCGACATTCCTAAAAGGCGGTGAAACAGGTGCAGCATCTATAGGCGCTGATATGGCGGGAGCAAGGCGGCAGGTGTGTCGTCGCGACTCGCCGGCGGCATCGCGTGCCGCGCCGCCGGCGCGTGACGACGTCGCCGATGCGCAAACCCGCACCGACTCTGTGTGCATGTTGCAACAGTTGCACGAAAAATGTCGGCGGCAGTGGAACCGCGGCCCGCTTCCGTGGTAGGCGTTAGCAACAGGAAGGGATCGAGTCATGCGAGTGTCGCGCTGGATGACGGGAACAGGGCTGGGGGCGCTTTGCGCCGCCGCGGCGCTGCTCGCCCCTGCGCTTCAGGCTCGCGAGAATGGCCGCATCCTGCGTCCGCTGGTCCGTCCGGTGGTCTCGGTCGCCGAAGGGGTGGCCGCCTTCACGCCCGCCGCCGCCGATCCCAAGCTTGCGGCGATGCTCGCGCGCTCGGGCATCGCGGGCAACGGCTTCCGTTTCACGCCGTCGCAGGCATCGCAGGCGATCAGCCGCGACGTCAGCGTCGCGGCGCGGGGTCGCGTCAGCGCTGTTCCGCGCCTCAACGCGAACAACGAAGCGGTGGCGATGCCGTCGGTTGGAATCGCACCGATCGCCTATAATCTCGGCGTCTCGGTCGGCTGGAAGAAGCTGGCGGTAACGGGCGATGCGGCCCGCGCCGAATTGCCCGTTGCGTCGGGCAATCGGGATCGCGCCAATCTGGGCGTCAGCTATTCGCCCGCGCGCGTCACGGCGCGCCTCCAGTCGGTCGAGGATCGGCCGCTCGCCAACACGCCGGTGCTGCTGGGCGGTGACAAGCCCAGCTATTCGATCGACGTCGGCGGCTCCTACGCGCTCACGCGCAACATCGATCTGACCGCGGGCGTCCGCGCCAAGTCGGATCGTGAGCGGCTGGTGCGCATGAACGAGGATCGCCGCGACAGCCAGGGCGTCTATGTGGGCACTGCCTTCCGCTTCTGATCGGCGCTGCCGCGGCTGAGTACGCGACTTCTTTTCCAGCTTCCGGTTACCCGATCCAGCCGTCGATCGCCGCCCAGCCGTGCAGCGGCAATCCTTTCAGCCGTTGCATCCGCCGGGCATCCATCCCGCCCAGCGCGATGACCGGCACCGTCAGCCCCGCGATCATCCGCGCCAGCCTCAGCGGCCCCAGTCCCGCCGCGCCGGGGTGCGAGCGCGTGGCAAAGACCGGCGACGCGAACACCAGATCGGCACCGGCGCGGATCGCCGCCACCGCCTCGCGCCGCGAATGGACCGGGCGCGTGTGAAGCCCCGGCGCGGCCCGGCGCGGGCGGCTGGCGCCATGGCGTCCATCGGCACGGCCCAGCCGGTCGTCGCCCGCGACCACCAGCACCAGTCGCCGCTGTCGGGCGACGCGCCGCACGCGCTCGAACAACGCCCGGCGCTCGGCCGGCGGAAGGCGGTAATGGCGAAACACCACGCCGCTGCCGCGCGGCAATCGCGCGAGCGCCGCCCACAGCGCGTCGCCCAGCCGCTCATCGGTCATCAGCCACAGGCGCGGGATGGGGTGGCGGGGTCGCATCGCCCCGCCTATAGCGCGGCTCATGTCCAGTGACGACGCCTCGCTCCGCCTTGCCGATGTCCGCACGCATATCGCGCGTGCCGCCCGTATCGCCGGCCGCCCCGCCGACGGGGTGACGCTGATCGCGGTCTCCAAGACCCACGACGCCGCCGCCATCGCGCCGCTGATCGCCGCGGGACAGCGCGTGTTCGGCGAAAACCGCGTTCAGGAAGCCGCGGGCAAATGGCCTGCGCTGCGCGAGACGACCGACGGAATCGCGCTTCACCTTGTCGGCCAGCTTCAGTCGAACAAGGCCGAAGAGGCGGTCGCGCTGTTCGACGCGATCCATTCGGTCGATCGCCCCTCGCTCGTCACCGCGCTGGCCCGCGCGATGGACCGCACGGGGCGCCGCCCCGCATGCTTCCTTCAGGTCAATATCGGCGCCGAGCCGCAAAAGGGCGGCTGCGAGATCGAAGCGCTGCCCGCGCTGCTCGACGCGGCCCGCGCGGCAACGCTGCCGGTCGCGGGACTGATGTGCGTGCCGCCGGTCGGGCTCGAATCGGCGCCCTATTTCGCGCTGCTCGCCAAGCTGGCGCGCGATCATGCGCTCGACGGGCTCAGCATGGGCATGTCGGGCGACTATGAAACCGCGGTCACGCTGGGCGCGACGCATGTCCGCGTCGGCACCGCGCTGTTCGGCGCGCGCGGCTAGGCGCCGGTTTCAACTCCTGACGACGGGCGGACTTTCCCGATGCTCTCCACGCGCTTCCAGGCGATCCTGTTCGATTTCGACGGCGTGCTCATCGAAAGCGAATATGCCGGCAACAAGCAGATCGCCGATTATCTGACCGCGATCGGCCATCCCACCACGCCCGAAGAGTCGATGTCGAACTTCATGGGGCTGTCGGGCGACGCCTTTTACGGCGCGATCGAAAACTGGATCGGACGCCCGCTCCCGCACGATTTCCATGCGGCGCGCGCGCTCGAGGATGCCCGCGCGCTGGCCGAGGGGCTTCCCGAGGTCGCGGGGGCGCTCGACTTCCTCGAATCGCTTCCCGCCGACCTGCCGCGCGCGATCGCCTCGTCGAGCTCGACTCAATGGATCGACGCGCATCTTCGCCATCTCGGCGTGCGCGACCTGTTCGGCGACAAGATCTTCAGCGGCCGCGAGCATGTCGCGAACGGCAAGCCCGCGCCCGATCTCTACCTCCACGCCGCCGCGGCGCTGGGCGTGCCGATCGAGGCTTGCGTGATCCTCGAGGATTCGCCGGTGGGCGTGACCGGCGCTGTCGCCTCGGGCGCGACGGTGATCGGGCTGTGCGCCGGCCTGCATTGCGCGGCGGACCATGGCGAGCGCCTCCGCGCGCTGGGCGTCCAGCATATCGCCCATGATTTCGACGAGGTCGCGCGGCTGATCGCCTGAACCCTGCGCCTGCATTCGCAGGCGTACAGGGGTGATCAGAACGCGTGCCCGGTCCGGTCGCGCTTGGTCGCCAGATACCGCGCGTTGTGCGGATTCGCCGGCAGCACGTGCGGCACGCGTTCGAGCACGTCGACCCCGGCGGCGCGCAGCGTCTCCACCTTTTGCGGGTTGTTGGTCAGCAGCCGGATGCGCGGCTGGCCGAGCAGGGTCAGCATCCGCGCCGCGACGCGGAAGTTGCGCGCGTCGATCGCAAAGCCGAGCCGGGTGTTGGCGTCGACCGTGTCAAAGCCCTGATCCTGCAGCGCATAGGCGCGCAGCTTGTTGATCAGGCCGATGCCGCGGCCTTCCTGGCGCAGATAGAGCAGGATGCCCCAGCCGCTCCGGGCAATCTCGGCGATCGCCGCCTTCAGTTGCGGCCCGCAATCGCACTTCAGGCTGCCGAGCATGTCGCCGGTCAGGCATTCGCTGTGGAGCCGCACCAGCGGGGCTTCGCCGTTGGGCTGGCCGATCAGCAGTGCGACATGCTCGCCCGGCATCTCGTCGGTGCGAAACGCGACGATCTCGGCATCCTCGGCGGCCTCGACGGGCAGCCGCGCGCGCCCGACGATGCGCAGCCGGTCGGCATCTTCATGTGCGTCGATGTCCGCCAGCGTGATCGCGTCGGTCGCGTCGCCCTCCAGCACGAAGAAGGCGGGCAGCAGCCCCGCGATCCGTGCGAGTTGGAGCGCCGCCTCGGCGGCATCGGGCTGCACGACCGGAACGGCGCGGAACGGCCCTTTCAGCGGGGTGGCAAGGTCGAATTGCGGGTCGGCGAGCGCGGTCGCCGCATCGAAGTCGAGCCAGTCGACGCGCTCGATCAGCACCGGCGCGTCCGGGGTCGCCGCCTCGCGCTGGTTGGCGAGCTTGAGCGTCGCTGCACGGCCCGCCGAAAGCAGCACCGGCGCGGTTCCGGCTGGGTCGAAACGCGCCAGCCGCTCGGCATCGCCCGTTTCGACCGCGAGCAGCCTCAGCGTGCCCGCCGCGCCGCGGATCGCGATCGGCCAGCCGCGGCGCAGCGCGTCGACGGCCTCGGCGGCGGCACGCGCGTCGCTCAAAAATCGAACTCCGTGACGATCGGCACATGGTCCGACGGCTTGACCCACGATCGGCACGGCTCGCACACGCGGTGCGCAACGGCTTTGTCGGCCACGCTGCGCGACGCCCACATATGGTCGAGCCGACGCCCGCGGTCCGATGCCGCCCAATCCTTCGCGCGATAGCTCCACCAGGTATAGCAGCGCGCGGGTGCGGGGATGAATTGCCGCCCCAGATCGACCCAGTCGTGCGCGGCGAACAGCCGCCCCAGCGCCTCGACCTCGATCGGCGTGTGGCTGACCACGTCGAGCAACTGCTTGTGGCTCCACACGTCGCATTCGAGCGGCGCGATATTGAAATCGCCGGTCAGGATCGTCGGCCGGTCGATCCCCGCCGCCCATTCGGTCATCCGCCCGACGAAATCGAGCTTCTGTCCGAACTTGGGGTTCACCTCGCGATCGGGGACGTCGCCGCCGGCGGGGACGTACACATTTTCCAGCCGCACGCCGTTGGGCAGCCGCACGCCGACATGCCGCGCCTCGGCATTGTCCTGCCAGTCGAACCGCGCATCCTCGACCAGCGGCACGCGGCTCAGGATCGCGACGCCGTGGTGCATCCGCTGGCCATGCTTGACGATATGGTCATAGCCGAGCGCGCGGAACGGCGCCTCGGGGAAATCGGCGTCGATCACCTTGGTTTCCTGCAGGCACAGGATATCGGGTGCCTCTTCCTGCAGAAACTGTTCGACGATGCCGATCCGGAAGCGGACCGAATTGATGTTCCAGGACGCGATCTTCACGTTCGCGGATGTAGCGACCCCGGCGGCCGAGCGCCAGCGGCAGCAACGCCGCCGGATCGCGATTTCGCGGCAAGCGCGGCCGGGAAGGCCCCAAATGGAAAGGCCCCCGCTCCGGGGGCAATGGAGCGAGGGCCGACCTAGCGTTCGTCACGCAGGCGGGAAACGAAACAATCCGGGCAACAGGGGGAAAATCCCGGCCTAGTTCCGTATCCGCAGCATCCTTTTAGGCACGGCTACCTGTCGCGAACATGAACGATTGCGAAAAAGCGTCAGCGTCCGCGCGGCCCCTGCGGGCGCGGGTCGTTCCAGCGGAACGTTCCGTCGCTCACCTCGACGTTCACGCGCTGGTTCGACAGCCGGATCGTGGTGCGGTTGTTCTGCGAATCGAGCGCGACCCAGCCCTGGAGCAACAGCCCCGCCGGTGCCGACGCGTCCTTGCGGAAGATCAGCGTGATCCGCCCATATTCGGGATGGCGCGTGTCATGCACCTCCACCGAAACGATTCGCGGATCGCCGCTCGGCTGGATGCGGGCAAAGCTGCCGATGTCGCGATTGGGGTCGAGCAGCACCGCCAGCGGCGAATTGCCGATCGGCCAGCGATTGACCTGGCTAACCTGATAATCAATGAAATACAGGCTCTTGCCGTCCGCGACGATCAGCTGGGGCACGCCCTTCTGATACTGGAACCGGATCTTGCCCGGGCGCTTCAGCGTCATCGTGCCGGTCAGCACCCGGCCGTTGCGGTCGGTCTGGCTGAAGCTCGCCGTCATGCTCGAAACGCTCTTCAGATGCTGCTGCACCTGGGCGAGTTCGCCCGCCGGCGCCGCGGCGACCAGCGCCGGGGCGGCAAGCGCAAGGGAAAGGGCAAGCGGCCGTGCAAACACGTCTTTTTCTCCAATATGCCTCGGGGGTCCGCGCTAGGCGCGGCGGATTGAACCCCTGCTGAACCCTTCGTCCGGCGAAACGATCCGGTCCCCGCGGCGCGCTACAGCGGGCGTCCGTCGGTATCCATCAGCACCTCGCGCCGGCCGACATGGTCGGGTTGCGACACCAGCCCCTCGCGCTCCATCCGCTCGATCAGCCGCGCCGCCGAGTTGTAGCCGACGCGCAACTGGCGCTGCAGCCACGACGTCGACGCCTTCTGGCTCTCGGCGACGAGTTGCACCGCGCGGCGATACAGCTGCTCCTCGGGCGAATCGTCGCCATCGGGCTCGCCGTCGAGCTTGAAGCCGCCGTCCGCCGGCTCCTCGGTGACGGCCGAGATATAGTCGGGCGCTCCCTGCGATCGCCAGAAATCGGCCACCGCCTGCACTTCCTCGTCGCTGACGAACGGGCCGTGGACGCGCGCGATCTGCTTGCCGCCGGGCATGTACAGCATATCGCCCTTGCCCAGCAGCTGCTCGGCGCCCTGTTCGCCCAGGATGGTGCGCGAATCGATCTTCGACGTGACGTGAAAGCTGATCCGCGTCGGCAGGTTGGCCTTGATGACGCCGGTGATGACGTCGACCGACGGGCGCTGCGTCGCCATGATGAGGTGGATGCCCGCCGCGCGCGCCTTTTGCGCCAGCCGCTGGATCAGGAACTCGACTTCCTTGCCCGCCGTCATCATCAGGTCGGCCAGCTCGTCGACGATCACGACGATCTGCGGCAGCGGCTGGAGGTCGAGCGTCTCCTCCTCATAGATCGGCTTGCCCGTGTCGGGGTCATAGCCGGTCTGCACCTTGCGCCCCAGCGTCTGCCCCTTGGCCTTGGCCTGGCGCACCTTGTCGTTGAACCCGGCGAGGCTGCGGACATTGACCGACGCCATCATCCGATAGCGGTCCTCCATCGTCTCCACCGCCCATTTGAGCGCGCGCACCGCCTTGGGCGGATCGGTGACGACGTCGGCGAGCAGATGCGGAATGTCCTTGTACATCGACAGTTCGAGCATCTTGGGGTCGATCATGATCATCCGGCACTGGTCCGGCGTCAGCCGGTAGAGCAGCGACAGGATCATGCAGTTGAGCCCCACCGACTTGCCCGACCCGGTCGTGCCGGCGACGAGCAGGTGCGGCATCGGCGCCAGGTCGGCGATCACGGGATCGCCCGCGATGTTCTTGCCCAGCACGATCGGCAACGACGCGCCCTGGTCCTCGAAGCTCTGGCTGCCGATCAGCTCCTGCAGGTTCACCGTCTCGCGCTTGGCGTTGGGCAGCTCGATGCCGATCACCGTGCGCCCGGGGATCGTCGCGACGCGCGCCGAGATCGCCGACATGTTGCGCGCGATGTCGTCGGCAAGCTGGATGACGCGGCTCGCCTTGATCCCGCTCGCGGGCTCCAGCTCGTACATCGTCACCACCGGGCCGGGGCGCACTTCGACGATCTGGCCCTTGACGTGGAAATCCTCGAGCACGCTCTCGAGCAGCCGGGCGTTGCGCTCCAGCGCGGCCTTGTCGATCGCGGCATTCTGGTTGGGTGCCGGCGCCTTCAGCAGGTCGATCGGCGGCAGCTTGTAGCTGTCCTTGAAATCCAGGCTGTCCTGCACCGGCGGCTTGGTGCGCGCAGGCGAGGGGGCCAGGTTCCGCTCGGCGATCACGGGGCCGGGCCGGTTGTCGGGTACCACCTGCTTGCGCGGCTCGGCCGGTTCGCGCAGCTCGCGGCGGCCACCTGCACGCAGCCCCCAGCGCGGCGCGGGCGCGTCGTCATCGTCGTCGTCGCCGAATGCCGCATCGTCCTCCGCCGCGGCGTCGCCCGCGTCGAACGCCGCCGGGCCGCTCAGCCGCGCCGGCTGGTGCGCCAGCCGCAGCGCGGGCAGGTGCAGCCCGCCCTCGGGCATCCGCACGCCCAGGCTGCGCCACCACAGCACCAGTCCGGCGAGTGCGAACACCAGCCCCAGCCCGCGCTCGGTCCAGAAGACGATATCGGCATCGCCGATCAGCGCGGTGCCCCAGCGGAACACTGCGGTGATCGCCCATCCGACCACGCCGCCCCAGCCGCCGACGAGCCACAGCACCGCGTCGCTCGAGAAAAAGGCGAGCGCGGTCGACATCAGCACCACGCCGCCCAGCACGCCCGCAAGCATCCGGCCCCACCGGCCGACGGGGCGATCGCGCATCAGCCGCGCGGCGATCACGAATCCCGCCGGTGCGATCAGCCCCACGGGCAGCCCCAGCAGCGCGAGCAGCAGGTCGGCGATCCACGCCCCCGGCGTGCCCAGCAGATTGTGCGCAGGGCCGCCCGACGCAGTGTTCAGCGACGGGTCCTGCGGGTGATAGGTCAGCAGCGCGAGCAGCAGCGCAAAGGTCGCGGCAAAGATCAGCGCGCCGCCGATCAGCGTCCCGCTGCGGCGGGCGCCAGCCTTCATCGTGTCGCGGAACAGCGACGGTTGTGCGCGGGACGCCATGTCGTCCGGCCTCCGGATTGTCAGGAACAGGCGGCAAAGCATCGTCGCTGGCGAGTCCCGCGTCAAGATGGACCTGTTTTGTACCGGATTCGCCGTGCCGGTGCCGCGCATGGGCTGGTGCGCGCCGCCGACTGTGCTACGGACGGCACCATGGAACGCGCGGATGTCCTCATTCTGGGCGGCGGGCTGGTCGGCAGCGCGCTTGCGGTGGCGCTCGATGCGCATGGTCTCTCGTCGATCGTCGTCGATCCTGCCGATCCCGAACGGATCCTGGCGGCCGAATTCGACGGGCGCGCCTCGGCCATTGCCGCCGCGCCGCTGCGCATGTTCGAGGCGATCGGCGTCGCGCCGCGGCTCGCCGGGCTCGGCTGCCCGATCGAAAGCATCCGCGTCAGCGACGGGCTGGCGCCCGGCAAGCTCGATTTCGAACCCGATGCCGACGAGACGGCGCTCGGCGTGATGTTCGAGAACCGCGTGCTGCGCACCGCGCTGTTCCAGGCGGCACAGGCGGCGCCGCGCGCCGATGTGCGGATGCAGACGCGCGCCGTCGCGGTCGAACGCGGACCGACGGGTGTCACCGCCACGCTCGATTCGGGTGCGGTCGTCCATGCGCAGCTGCTCATCGCCGCCGAAGGGCGCAATTCGCCGACGCGCGAGGCCGCGGGGCTCAAGGTCGCGCGCTGGACCTACGACCATGCCGCGATGATCGCCACGGTCGGCCATGCGCGCAGCCACGAAAACACCGCGTTCGAGATTTTCTATCCCGAAGGGCCGTTCGCGATCCTGCCGCTTCCCGACGATGCGCACGGCCATCGCTCGGCAGTGGTGTGGACGGTCAAGGGCCGCGATGCCGATGCGCTCAAGCGCATCTCGCCGCGTGCCTATATGGCCGAAATGGAAAAGCGCATGGGCGGCTTCCTCGGCACGCTCGGCCCGCTTTCGGCGCGGTCGAGCTATCCGCTCGGCTTCCACCACGCCGCCTGGATCACCGCCGATCGGCTCGCACTCGTCGGCGACGCCGCGCACGGCATCCATCCGATCGCGGGGCAGGGGGTCAATGTCGGCTTCCGCGATGTCGCCACGCTCGTCGAGGTGCTCGTCGACGGCAAGCGGCTGGGGCTCGATCTCGGCGATCCGCAACTGCTCGCGCGCTATCAGCGCTGGCGCGGGCTCGACACCTTCATGGTCGCGCTGGCGACCGACGGGCTGACGCATCTGTTCGGCGTGCCCGGGCGCGCGGCCTCGCTCGTCCGCCGGATCGGGCTGTCGGCGGTCGACCGGCTGCCGCCGCTCAAGCAGTTCTTCATGGCCGAGGCGCGGGGCGAGAGCGGCGACGTGCCCAAGCTGCTTCAGGGCATCGCCGCCTGATCGCACCCGGTCACGGCATGGTGTAACGCCGGCCCTTGCCGGCGCGCCGGTGCCGCAATGGAAGAAGTTCGGCCGGCGGGGTTCAGTCGGCGGCGGTGCCGGTGCCGTCCAGGCCATCCAGCGGAATCGCCGCCTCGACCAGCAGCACGGGAACGCCGTCGCGGATCGGATAGGCGACGCCCGCCGCGTCGGATACCAGCCGGCCGCGCTCGGCGTCGTGGCGCAGCGGCGTGCGCGTCGCGGGGCAGACGAGCTTGGCGAGCAGCCAGGGATCGATCGTGTCGGTCATTGCAGCGTGATTCCGTCCTCTTCGCCGCGCCGCCCGAAAAACTGCATCAGCTGGATCACCAGTTCGGCGCGCGTGTCGAGGTCGGGCGCCTCGAGCAGCGCCTGCTTGGCGGCGACGTCGAACGGCGCGATCTGGGCGATGCCGTTGACCAGCGATTCGTCGTCGAGCCGTGCCACCGCAGTCCAGTCGACCGCATAGCCCAGCGCATCGGCAAAGCGCCGTGATTCGCGCTCCAGCGCCGCGCGCGCGCCCAGCGACAGCAGCTCGCTCTCGCCGATCGGCTCCAGCGCCGCCTCGACCTGGCGAAACGGCGTCGTCACCGCCAGCTCGCGCAGCACGGTGAACCGCGTCAGGCCTTCGAGCACGATGTCGTACCGGCCGTCCTCGTGCGCCTCGACCTCGGCGATCCGCCCGACGCAGCCCGTGTCGAACAGCGTCGGCGGCTCGGCCGAATCGCGCGGCTGGATCATGCCGATGCGGCGGTCGCGCGCCAGCGAATCGGAAATCATCGCGCGATAACGCGGTTCGAAGATGTGCAGGGGCAGGTGCAGGCGGGGGAACAGCAACGCCCCCGCCAGCGGAAACACCGAAAGCCGCGTGATCGTCATCCGAACAGGATCGCGGACAGCTTGCGCCGCTGCGCCGAAACCCAGGGGTCTTCCAGCCCCACCGCCTCGAACAGCTTCAGCAGCCGCTGGCGTGCCGCGCCCTCGTTCCATTCGCGGTCGTCGCGGACCATCGCCAGCAGCGTGTCGGCCGCCGCGTCGCGCTCGCCCGCCGCCATCAGCCCGCCCGCCAGTTCATAACGCGCGTCCATGTCCTCGGGATGCGCCGCGACATGCGCGCTCAGCCGGGCCAGATCGCCGACCGGCTGCGCCTCGCGTGCGATCGCGATCGCGGCCCGGGCGCGTTCGACCTCGGGCATCCGCGCCGCCTCTTCGGTCAGCGCCGCGATCGTCGCCTCGGCCTCGTCGGTCCGGCCCAGCGCGACCAGCGCGCGCGCGCGTCCCGCCGCCACCGCGCCATGCCCCGGCGCCATCGCGTCGATCTGGTCAAAGATCGAAAGCGCGCGCTCGGCATCGCCTTCGCCCAGCACCTGCTCGCCCATCGCGATCAGCGGCTCGATCTCGGCTTCGGCCTCCGCCTCGGCGCTCTGCACCGGGATCTGGCGCAGGATCTGGTCTAGCATCGTGCGCAGCTGCGATTCGGTGCGCGCCGAGGTCAGGTCGGCGACGAGCTGACCCTGGAACATCGCATAGACGGTCGGGATCGACCGCACCTGGAACTGCGCGGCGATGAACTGATTCTTGTCGACGTCGATCTTGGCCAGCCGCACGCCCTTGCCGGCATAGTCGGCGGCGACCTTTTCGAGCACGGGGCCCAGCGCCTTGCACGGGCCGCACCACTCCGCCCAGAAGTCGATGATGACGAGCTCGTGCATCGACGGTTCGACGATGTCGCGACGGAATGCGTCGACGGCTTCCTTCTCGGCGGTGCTGAGTCCAAGCGTGGCCAACGGAAAGGCTCCCAGGATTGATCGTTCGGTTGGTCGTCTATGTGGGCGTTCGCGCCGCGTGCGCCAAGCATTTTCAAAAAAGTGATTTGGGGGGTTGCGCGCCCCGAAACACGTTGCTAGTTGGCGCGCCTCAGCCCGGCCGGCTCGAACGACGAACCGGCCTTTGACGCCAGAGCGGGCGTAGCTCAGGGGTAGAGCACAACCTTGCCAAGGTTGGGGTCGAGGGTTCGAATCCCTTCGCCCGCTCCAGCGTTGACCGTAGAGGCATCGGCTCCGGTCTACGGCTTTTTCCTTCCCTGCAGGCCTTTATACCGATCAACGTCGTCCCGTCGTCGCGGCGGTATCATGCTTGCGTCGGAACCCGATCCGCGCTTTCCGGTTGGTCGGGTCGATCAGGACGGGAACGAATCATGCGATTTTCGGCATTTGCGCGCGCCTCTGCGGCGTTCTTCATCGCGATCATGGGGGTGGCCGCGACGCCCCCCGCCGCGGCGCAATCGCGCCCCTCGGTTTGGCGCAACCCGTCGAACAGCGTGCATGTCCGCACCGAACCCTGCGGCGCCGCGATGTGCGGCGTCGTCGTCTGGGCAAGCGAGAAGGCGATCGCCGATGCGCGGCGCGGCGGCACGCCGGCGCTCGTCGGCACGCGGCTCTTCCGCGATTTCCGCAAGACCGGGCCGAACGACTGGGAGGGCAAGGTGTTCATCCCCGATCTCGGCGTCACGCTGTCGGGGACGCTGACGCTGGTCGGGCGCGATCAGATGGTCGGCAAGGGCTGCGTTGCGCGCAATCTCGGCTGCCGCAGCCAGACCTGGACGCGAATCGGCAACTGATTCGCCGATCCGCGCGGCGCCCGGCCGCGCTCAGGCGTCGTTGGCGGGCCGGCGCGGGCTCGGCCGGTCGGCGACCATCCGTTCGCCGTCGATCACGATCGGACAGGCGAGCCCCGGCACGCCCTCGCGCACGATCTGCATCCCGCGCGCACGCACCTGCGGATCGGCGAACACCTCGTCGATCCGGTTGATCGGCCCGGCGGGGACGCCCTCGGCCTCCAGCGCCTCGTACAGCGCCGCCTTGGGCCAGCGCGCGATCGCCGCGGCCAGCGCGGGGATCAGCTCGGCGCGATTCGTCACGCGCCCCGGATTGGTCGCAAAGCGTGCATCCTCGTGGAGCGTCAGCCCCAGCACGCCGCACAGCCGTGCGAACTGCCCGTCATTGCCCACCGCGATGATCAGGTCGCCGTCCTGCGTCGCGAACGCCTGGTACGGCGCCAGGTTGGCATGGCCGTTGCCCATGCGGTGCGGCACCTTGCCGCTCGCCATCCAGTTGAGCGCCTGGTTGGCGAGCACGCCCACCTGCGTGTCGAGCAGCGCCATGTCGATATGCGCGCCGGTGCCGGTCGCGTCGCGCCGACGCAGCGCCGCCAGGATCGCCACCGCCGAATAGACGCCGGTGAACAGGTCGACATAGGCGACGCCCGCCTTTTGCGGCGCGCCGTCGGGCTCGCCGGTCAGGCTCATCGCCCCGCCCATGCCCTGGATGATGAAGTCATAGCCCGCGCGCCGGGCATAGGGGCCGGTCTGGCCGAACCCGGTGATCGAACACACCACCAGCCGCGGGTCGGCGGCGCGCAGGCTGGCGGCATCGAGCCCGTATTTGACCAGCCCGCCGACCTTGTAGTTCTCGATCACCACATCGGCGTCGGCGATCAGCGACCGCACCCGCGCCTGCCCCTCGGGCGTGGCGATGTCGATCGCGACCGACTGCTTGCCGCGGTTGCACGCGTGGAAATAGGCCGCGTCGCGATTCTCGCCCGCGGCGTCGTGCAGAAAGGGCGGGCCCCAGTGGCGCGTGTCGTCGCCCGCGCCGGGACGCTCGATCTTGATCACCTCGGCGCCCAGGTCGGCGAGCAGCTGCCCGCACCACGGCCCCGCCAGGATGCGGGCCAGCTCGACGACCCTGATCCCCGCCAGCGGCTTCATGCGCCCGCGCCCGTGCGACCCGCCCCCTGCATCAGAACGCGGCGATCCCGGTGATCGCGCGGCCGAGGATCAGCGCATGGACGTCGTGCGTGCCCTCATAGGTGTTCACCGTTTCAAGGTTGATCGCGTGGCGCAGCACGTGGAACTCGGCCGAAATGCCGTTGCCGCCATGCATGTCGCGCGCAACGCGGGCGATCGCCAGCGCCTTGCCGCAATTGTTGCGCTTGAGGATCGAGATCGTCTCGGGCGCCAGCGTCCCCTCGTCGAACATCCGCCCGGCGCGCAGCGCGCCCTGCAACCCCAGCGCGATCTCGGTCTCCATGTCGGCCAGCTTCAGCTGCACGATCTGGTTGGCGGCGAGCGGCCGGCCGAACTGCTTGCGGTCGAGCGTATATTGCCGCGCCGCGTGGAAGCACGCCTCGGCGGCGCCCATGCTGCCCCAGGCGATGCCATAGCGCGCGCGGTTGAGGCAGCCGAACGGCCCCTTCAGCCCCTGCACATGCGGCAGCAGCGCGTCCTCGCCCACTTCCACGCCGTCCATCACGATCTCGCCGGTGATCGACGCGCGCAGCGACAGCTTGCCCTCGATCTTGGGGGTGGAAAGGCCCTTCATCCCGCGCTCGAGCACGAATCCGCGGATCGCGCCGTCATGCGCGTCGCTCTTGGCCCACACCACCATCACGTCGGCGATCGGCGAGTTGGTGATCCACATCTTGGCGCCGGTCAGGCGATAGCCGCCGTCGATCTTCTCGGCGCGCGTCCGCATCCCCGCCGGGTCCGAGCCAGCATCGGGTTCGGTCAGCCCGAAACAGCCGACCCATTCGCCCGTGGCGAGCCTGGGCAGATATTTCTGCTTCTGTTCCTCGCTGCCATAGGCGTTGATCGGGTGCATCACGAGCGAGCTCTGCACGCTCATCGCCGAACGATAGCCCGAATCGACGCGCTCGACCTCGCGCGCCACCAGGCCATAGGCGACATAGCCCAGCCCGGCGCCGCCATAGGCCTGCGGAATCGTCGGCCCCAGCAGCCCCAGCGCACCCATTTCCGACATGATCGCGCGGTCGAACGTCTCGTCGAGATAGGCGCGGGTGACGCGCGGCAACAGCTCGCCCTGCGCGTAATCGCGCGCCGCGTCGCGCACCATCCGCTCCTCGTCGGTCAACTGCGCGTCGAGGCCGAACGGATCCTCCCAGTCAAAACGACCCATCTCTGCCATGTCTGTCCTTTCCTGATTCGTGCGGTCGCGCGGCCGTGCGCGCGTCTTATGGATTGGCCGGCGCACCGGCGGGGGCGGGCGCCGTGACGGGCGGGGCGCCGCGCGCGGGCAGCGGCAGCGCCGCGATCGCGGCGGCCTCGATCGTCGTCAGCGCGTGGCGCGCGGCGATATAGCGGCGCGCCGCCGCCGCCCAGCTTCCGGCATAGGCGGCGCCGGGCAGGTGCATCACTTCGGCCAGCGCCGCCTCGACCTGCCCGGCCTCCAGCGCGCGTTCGGCGCGCGCCAGCCGGTCGGCGGGGCGCGGGCTCGGCGAATCGGCCTCGCGCAGCACGACCAGGTCGGTCAGCAGCCGGCGGGCATGCGTGAACATGCCGTCGTCGGGGCCGCTCATCAGCCGCGGCTCCAGCGTCGACAGCGCCAGCCGCAGATCCTCGATCGAAACCGGATCGGCCGCGGCGTTCAGGATCGCGGCGACGGCGGCGGGCTCGCGCTCGCCGAAACGCTGGCGGAGCTGCGCCGCCAGCGGCCCCAGCGGGACGCCGCGGTCGAGTGCGCGGCGCACCGAAAGCGCGATCAGCAGCTGCTCGGCCCGGCTCGCCTGCGTCGCGGCGATGCGCGCGCTGCCCTCGATGTCGTGCAGCCGCAGGTCGAGCGCGTCGAGCCGCGCCGCCAGCGCCTGTTCGCGCGCGCCCAGCGTCGCCAGGTCCGATGCCGGCATCGCCGCGCTGCCCGCGGGCGGCGGCGCGGCCGGGGCGGCGAGCGCAGGGGTCGGGCGCGGCGCGGGCCGCTGCAACGGGCTCACCCCCAGTTGATAGGCGCCGAAGGTCACCGCAACCCCGGTGGCGAAGGAAAGGCCGCCGATGACGTAAAAGGCGCGCGCGCCGGGCCGGTCGGCAGGCGCCGTCGAAAGGGGAGCGTCGCTCATGCGCCCTTATTCCCCCGCCGGGCGCGCGCGGTCAATCGGCGAGCGTGCGCGCCAGCGCGATCAGCGTGTCGGTATCGGGCGACGGGGCGATTCGCACCGTCTGCCATCCGGGGCCGGCGGCACGCGCCGCCGCCTCGCTGATCGCCACCACCGCGATCGTCGGGCGCAGCGCCGCCGCCAGCGTCGCCAGCCGCGCCGCCGCGCGCGGCGACTGGACCAGCGCGACGCTTCCCGCCAGCACCGCGCGCCCCGCCGGACCGGGCTCGACCGGCTCGCTGGCATAGACGATGCGCGTGTCGGCGATGATCGGGTCGGCCACCGCGACATGCTCGCGCCCGGCAAGCCGCAGCGCGCGGCGCACGCCCGCGTCGCGGCATGCGGCGATCAGCGCGGCGGCGCCGTGCGCGCCGGTCATCGCCACGTCGAACCCCGCCGCCGCCGCCGCGTGCGCCGTCGCGCTTCCCACCGCATGCACCGGCAGGCTGCGCAGCGTCGCCAGCCCGGCGCCGCCGTGGCGCACCGCATTGGCGCTGGTCAGGATCAGCGCGTCGAACGCCGCAGGGTCGGGCGCGGTCCACGCGACCGGTCGCACCGCGAACAGCGGCACGCGCACCGCGGGCAATCCCGCTGCCTCGATCCGTTCGGCGAGCGCGGCATTGCCCGGCTCGGGGCGCAGCACCGCGATCGGGCGCGTCATCCGCCGAACAGCCGGCGGATGCTCTCGGGCGCGCGCGCGATCAGGTCGTCGGCCGCCGCTACCGAAACCGCGGGATCGAGCGGTGCCCCCTCGACCTGCGCGCTCACCTGTTCGCTGCCGTCGGCGGCGAACAGCTCGGCGCGCAGCGTCAGGATCGCGCCCTCGATCGTCGCCAGCGCCGCGACCGGCGAATGGCAATCGGCGTTGAGCGCGGCGAGCAGCGCGCGCTCGGCGAGCACGCAGGCATGCGTTTCGGGGTGGTCGATCGCGCCCAGCAACGCGCGCGCCGCGCCGTCGTCGCGCCGGCATTCGATCCCCACCGCGCCCTGCGCCGGCGCGCACAACATCGTGTCGAGCGGGATCGGCGTCCCCACATCGTCGCGCCCCAGCCGCGCGAGCCCGGCCGAGGCGAGCAGCGTCGCATCGGCCTCGCCCGCCGCCAGCTTGGCCAGCCGGGTATCGACATTGCCGCGGAACAGCACGGTGCGCAGGTCGGGGCGCAGCCGCCGGATCTGCGCGGCGCGGCGCGGCGAGCTGGTGCCGACGACGCCGCCTTCGCGAATCGCCGCGATCGACGGCGCGCCGACCAGCCGGTCGCGCACATCGGCGCGCGGCAACATCGCCGCGATCGCGATCGCCTCGGGGCGGATCGTTTCGACGTCCTTCATCGAATGGACCGCACAGTCGATCTCGCCGGCCAGCAGCGCGCGGTCGAGTTCCTTGGTCCACAGCGCCTTGCCGCCGATCTCGGCCAGCGCGCGGTCCTGCACCTTGTCGCCGGTGGTGCGGATCACGACGATCTCGAAATCTTCGGGCGGCCGGCCATGCGCGGCGGCCAGCGCCGAACGGACCATATTGGCCTGGGTGAGGGCGAGCGGCGAGCCGCGGGTACCAAGTCGAAACTGTGCCATGGCTTGTGCTAATGCCCCTTCGGTCTAGATGGATGCAATGGCACTCATTCTCGGACTTGAATCGAGTTGCGACGAAACGGCCGCCGCGCTGGTGACCGGCGATCGCACCATTCTGGCGCACAAGCTTGCGCGGCAGGAGGAATTTCACCGCCCCTATGGCGGCGTCGTCCCCGAAATCGCGGCGCGCGCGCATGTCGAGATGCTCGGCCCGCTCGTCGAATCGGCGCTGGCCGAGGCGGGGGTGACGCTCGCCGATGTCGATGCGATCGCCGCGACCGCCGGTCCCGGGCTGATCGGCGGGGTGATGGTCGGACTCGTCACCGGCAAGGCGCTCGCGCTCGCTGCGGGCAAGCCGCTGATCGCGGTCAACCATCTCGAAGGCCATGCGCTGTCGCCGCGGCTCGGCGATGCCGCGCTCGACTTTCCCTATCTGCTGCTGCTCGTCTCGGGCGGCCACTGCCAGTTGCTGCTCGTCGAAGGCGTCGGGCGTTATCGCCGGCTCGCCACCACGATCGACGACGCCGCGGGCGAGGCGTTCGACAAGACCGCCAAGCTGCTCCAGCTCGGCTTCCCCGGCGGTCCCGCGGTCGAGGCGGCGGCGGCGCGCGGCAATCCGCGCGCGGTGCCGCTGCCGCGCCCGCTCGTCGGCTCGGGCGAGCCGCATTTCTCGTTCGCCGGGCTCAAGAGCGCGGTGGCGCGTGCGGTGAACGATTACAGCGCCGAGGATCTCGCCGCGTCGTTCCAGCAGGCGGTGGTCGATTGCCTGGTCGATCGCACGCGGCGCGCGCTCGGCGGCGTGCGCCCGACCGCGCTCGTCGTCGCGGGCGGCGTCGCCGCGAACAAGGCGGTGCGGACCGCGCTCGAGGCGCTGGCGGCCGAACATGGGCTGCGCTTCGTCGCGCCGCCGCTGTGGCTGTGTACCGACAATGGCGCGATGATCGCCTGGGCGGGCGCCGAACGCTTCGCCCAGGGGCTCACCGATCCGCTCGACACGCCGGCGCGGGCGCGCTGGCCGCTCGATCCGGATGCGGAAAAGGTGCGCGGGGCAGGAGTGAAGGCATGAGGATCGGCGTGATCGGCGGCGGCGCCTGGGGCACCGCGCTGGCGCAGGTGGCGGCGCGCGGCGAGCGTCCCGTCACGCTCTGGGCGCGCGAGCCCGAGGTGGTCGACGGCGTCAACCGCGACCATGAAAACCGCGCTTTCCTTCCCGGCGTCGCATTGTCGCCGGCGATCCGCGCGACGGCCAGCCTCGGCGATCTCGCCGGGTGCGACGCGCTGCTCGTCGTCGCGCCCGCGCAGCATGTCCGCGCGGTGCTTGCCGAAACTGCGGTGGGGACCACGCCGCTCGTGTTGTGCGCCAAGGGGATCGAGGCGGGGACGCGGCTGCTCGTCGGCGAGGTGGCGCGCAGCGTCGCGCCGCAGGCGCCGATCGCGGTGCTCTCCGGCCCGACCTTCGCGAACGAGGTGGCGGCGGGCAAGCCCACGGCGGTGACGCTTGCGTGCGAGGATGCGGACTTGCGCACGCGGCTGATCGAACGCCTCGGCGCGCCTGCCTTCCGCCCCTATGCCTCGGCCGATGTCGTCGGGGCAGAGATCGGCGGTGCGGTGAAGAACGTGCTCGCCATCGCCTGCGGCGTCGTCGAGGGCGCGGGGCTCGGCCTCAACGCGCGCGCCGCGCTGATCGCGCGCGGCTTTGCCGAAATGACGCGCTTCGGCCTCGCGCGCGGCGCGCAGGCGGAAACGCTCACCGGGCTGTCGGGGCTGGGCGACTTGGTTCTCACCTGCTCGTCGACCAACTCGCGCAACTTCTCGCTCGGCGTCGGGCTGGGGCAGGGGCGGCGCGCCGCCGATCTGCTCGCCGATCGCCGGACGGTGGCCGAAGGCGCCTTCACCGCGCCCGTGCTGCGCGAGGCGGCGGCCGAGGCGGGGGTCGACATGCCCGTCACCGCCGCGGTCAACGCGCTGCTCGAAGGGGCGCCGGTCGCCCAGGTGATCGACGCGCTGCTCAGCCGTCCGCTCAAGGCCGAGGCGGTCTGAGCTGCATCGTCGTTTTTTCTCAATGACTTAGGGTGAACTTGCCGGCCGGCCGACAAGTTGTTGCACCCTAAACTTCCTAAACTTCGGGCTCAGAAATCGACGGCGATTCCCTTGAGCTCCCAGTCGCCATAGCGAACCGGGTCCTTGCCCAGCGGGTCGTTCTCCGGCCGCCGTGCCGGTTCGGGTGCCGGCACCGGCGGGCTCTTGGACAGATATGCCGGCGGCGTCACATGCTCGGGTCGCTTGCCCATCGGGATTGCCTTCCTTGGTTGCCCATCCCACATCGACACCCGAAGGAGCTGGGTCAAGTGAACGGGTTCAAGACGGTGATGCTGCTGGCGGCGCTGACGGCGCTGTTCATGGCATTGGGCTACACGCTCGGCGGTACCGGCGGCGCGGTGATCGCGCTGCTCGTCGCTGCGGCGATGAACCTGTTCACCTTCTGGAATGCCGATCGCATCGTGCTGTCGATGCACGGCGCGCAGGAGGTCGACGGCCGCACCGCGCCCGAACTGGTCGGCATCGTCCATCAGCTCGCGGCGCGCGCCGGATTGCCCGCGCCGCGCGTCTATCTGATCGATTCGCCGCACCCCAATGCGTTCGCCACCGGGCGCGACCCCGAACATGCCGCGGTCGCCGCGACCACGGGGCTGCTCGCGCTGCTCGATCGTGACGAGGTCGCCGCGGTGATGGCGCACGAACTGGGGCATGTCCGCAACCGCGACACGCTCATCATGACGATGGTCGCGACGATCGCGGGCGCGATTTCGATGATCGCCAATTTCGGCCTGTTCTTCCGCGATTCGGAAGGGCGCGGACCCGGGCTCGCGGGGCTGCTCGCGGTCCTCGTCGCGCCCTTTGCCGCGATGATCGTCCAGCTCGCGATCAGCCGGACGCGCGAATATGGCGCCGACCGGGCGGGGGCGGAGATCTCCGGCAATCCGCGCGCGCTCGCCTCGGCGCTTGCCAAGCTCGCGCAAGGGGCGCAGGCGGTGCCCAGCCCCGTCGCCGAACGCGTGCCGGCGGCGGCGCAACTCTATATCGTTCCGGGCCTGACACGGGGGGACAGCTTGTTTTCGACGCACCCGGACACCGGGAACCGCATTGCCGAACTCGAACGGCTCGCCGCCGCGATGGGCGCTCCCCGGGTGCAGCGCGCGCCCGAATGGCCCAGCCGGCCCGGCGCGCTTCCCGTCGCGCCGCGCCCGGGTTCGGGAATACCGCGCACGCGACGCGGTGCCAGCGCGCTCGATCCGCTGTCGCGGCGCTGACCCTTGGCCCGTCCCGTGCCTGCCAAGGCGACGCCCCCCGGCGTCCCCGCCCGCCGCGCCGCGCTGCGGCTGCTCGATGCCGTGCTGCGTCGCGGCCTCGCGCTCGAATCGGCGCTCGACGCCGCTGCCCAGGGGCTCGCGCCCAATGACCGGGGCCTCGCCCACGCCATCGCCGCCGAGGCGCTGCGCCGGCTGGCCGATCTCGACGCGCTGATCGATTCGGCGACGCGTCAGCGGCTGCCCGACGATGCCAAGGCGCGCTTCGCGCTTCGCATCGCGCTGGTGCAGGCGATCGCGCTCGGCACCCCCGGCCACGCCGCGATCGCCACCGTGTTGCCGCTCGTCGACGGCGGCCCGCGCAAGCTCGTCCACGGCGTGTTCGGCACGTTGATGCGCCAGGGCGTGACGCTGCCCGAAGTGCCCGCGCTTCCGGCGGCTGCGGTCGAACGCTGGACGCGCCATTGGGGCGCTGCGACGGTCGCGGCGGCAGCCCGCGCGATTGCGGTGCCGCCGCCGCTCGATCTGACGCTCCGTCCCGGCGCGGCAGCGCCCGGCGAGGGGACGGCGCTGCTTTCGGGCCATTGTCGCCTGCCGGCGGGGCAAGATGTTCCCGCGCTCGCCGGTTTCGCCGAGGGCGACTGGTGGGTTCAGGATCTGGCCGCGTCGCTTCCTGCCCGGCTGATCGGCGCGGGCGCCGGGTCGGCGCTCGACTTGTGCGCGGCGCCCGGCGGCAAGACGCTGCAGCTCGCCGCGGCGGGCTGGGCGGTGACCGCGGTCGATATTTCCGAAGCGCGGCTGGCGCGGCTCCACGCCAATCTCGAACGGACCGGGCTCGCCGCCCGCGTCGTCGCGGCCGACCTTCTCCGCTGGGCACCCGAAACGCCTGCCGATGCCGTGCTGCTCGATGCGCCGTGCAGCGCGACGGGCATTTTCCGGCGTCATCCCGACGTGCTGCACCGCGTCCGGCCCGCGCTGATCGCCGAAATGGCGGCGCTTCAGGCCCGGCTTCTCGATCGTGCGGCCGGCTGGGTGCGGCCGGGCGGCGTGCTCGTCTATTCGACCTGTTCGCTCGAGCCCGAGGAAGGCGAGGCCCAGCTCGCGCGCTTCCTGGATGCGCATCCCGATTTCGCACTGCGGCCGGTTCGCGCCGACGAACTGCCCGGCGGGATTGCGCCGCGCGCGGACGGTGCCGTGCGGTTGTTGCCGGGGATGCTCGCCGAACAGGGTGGGCTCGACGGCTTCTTCATCGCGCGTTTCGAACGTCGCGCGGGCTAGCGGCGGGCGGGGCCGCGCGATTTTTGTTTCATGTGAAACGGCATCGCCCCGCCCGAATCCGTAACGTCAGTCTCCGCATTCCCCGCCAAGTTGCAGACTTTGCATGTGAAAACGACGCGCTGCGCAAGTCTCGCCCCCTATAATTGAGCTGACCGTCGCGAGGCGATGCGGGCGCCTGCCGCCCTTCCTCCTCCGGCGACGATGGGCGGGGCCGTAACCCGCGATGCGTTCCATCTCAGGGGAGGATGAAGCTCATGTTTGGCTTACGACTGGGCGCGTCGGCGCGCCACGATGCAATGACCCTCGCCGAGGCCGCCGGCGCCTCGATTTTCCAGAACGCCTATGATCCGATGCACGTCATCCGCAACGGCATCCTCGTCGAATGCAATCCGGCCTTCGAACGCGTCATGGGCTATCGCCGCGACGAGATGATCGGCAAGTCGCCCGTCGTGCTCTCGCCCGAACGCCAGCCCAACGGCCGCACCTCGGCCGATCTCGCGGTCGAGGTGATCGGCAAGGCGATGCAGGAGGGCCGCAACCGCTTCGAATGGATGCACGTCGCCAAGGACGGCAGCCCCGTTCCGGTGATCGCCACGCTGATCCGCGACGTGCTGCATGGCGAGGAGGTGCTCGTCTCGATCCTCCAGGATCAGACGACACAGCGCGACATGATCGACCAGCTTTCGGCCGGCCTCGCCGCGCTCGCCGACGGCGATCTCAGCCACCGGCTGACCCGGCCCTTCATCGCCGAATATGAGGCGTTGCGCGAAAACTATAACCGCTCGGCAGAGGGGCTGACCACCCTGATCGGTGCCGCGGCCGCCAGCACGCAGACGATCGCGTCGGGCGCCGCGGAAATCGCGCGCGCCTCCGAGGATCTGGCGCGCCGCACCGAAAGCAATGCCGCCAGCCTCGAACAGACTTCGGCGGCGATGGCGCAGATCGAGGCGCGCGTGCGCGGCGTCGCGGCGACGGCGGTCGAAACCGCCGAACGCGCCACCGCCGCGACCGGCGTGGTCGAAACCGGCCGCAGCACCGCCGAGCAGGCGGTCGAGGCGATGCGCCGCGTCGCCGAAAGCGCCGAGGGGATCGACGGCGTGATCGAGGGACTCGACAAGATCGCCTTCCAGACGCGCGTTCTCGCGATGAACGCCGCGGTCGAGGCCGGTCGTGCGGGGGAGGCGGGCCGCGGCTTCGCGGTCGTCGCCGATCTCGTCTCCGCGCTCGCGATGCGCGCCGAGGAGGAAGCCAAGCGCGCCCGCGACCAGCTCACCGTGACGCAGAGCCAGGTGCGCTCGGCGGTCGCGGCGGTGCAGAATGTCGACGCGGCGCTCACCGATATCCGCGGCAATGTCGGTGCGTTCGAACAGTTGCTCGGCACGATGGTCCGCGACAATCAGGCCCAGGCGTCGGCGGTCACCCAGATCACCGCCGCGATCGGGACGATGGACCGCGCGACTCAGGAAAATGCTGCGATGGTCGAGGAAACCTCGGCTGCCGCGCGCAACCTGCTCAACGAGGTCGACGTGCTCAACGACCAGTCGTCGCGGTTCCGCCTTGCCGCGGCACCGTCGCCGGCGTTCCGGGCGGCGCCGGCCGTTCGCCGCATGGCGGCACCCGTCCTCCACTGACGCGCGCCTTCCGCCCGGCGGCCGGATGCTGCCGGGCGGCGGCCGATCAGTGTTCGCGGAACGACGACCAGAAACTGCCGATCAGCGGTTCGAGCGCATAGTCGAGCGCGGTGCGGCGGCGCAGCGGGATCAGCACCTCGACCGGCATGCCCGCGCGCAGGCTGAAATCGGCCCCGCGCACCTGCCGGATCAGCGCGAGCTGCGAAGCGGGCACCAGCACCTCGGCGGTGAAATAGCTCTGTCCCGACTTCTCGTCGGTGAAGGCGTCCGCCGAAAGCCGCGTCAGCCGTCCTTCCAGGTTGGGCAGCGTCCGTTCGTGGAGGCCGGGGAACTTGACGAGCGTGCGCATTCCCGGCCGCAGATCGTCGGCATCGTCGGGCGCGATCCGCGCCTGCACGCGCAGCTCGCGCTGTTCGGGAACGATCTGCATCAGCTTCTGCCCCGGCGAGATCACGCCGCCGGGCGTGAAGACCGAAAGCCCGACCACCGCGCCCGTGGCGGGTGCCCGGATGCGCGTGCGCTCGAGCTGGTCGCGCGCCGCGGCCCAGCGCGGCAACGCCTCGCCCAGCCGGATGTCGACGTCGCGCAGGTCCGATGCGGTGCGTTCGCGAAAGCTGCGTTCGGCCTCGAGCGCCTGGATCTGGCTCTCGCGGGCGGCGCCGCGCGTCTGCGCCACGCTGGCGCTGTACTGGCCGCGCTGTCCCTCCAGTTCGGCGCGGGCGCGCTCCAGTTCGCGCATCCGCGTCTGCGAGACGAAGCCGCGGTCGGCGACCGGGCGCAGCGCAGCGATCTGTTCGTTGATGATCCGCAGCTGTTCGCGCGCCGCCACGGCCTGTTCGCCATAGCCGCGCCCCTGTTCGCCCGACTGCGCGGCGCGTTCGGACAGCGCACCGCGCTGCGCCGCCAGCACCGCCCGCCGCGCGTCGAGTTCGGTCTGCTGCATCCGCAGCGCAAGCGCGGCCTCCGCCTGGTCGGCACCCCGATAGGTGGCGAATTCGGCGGGGGCGGTCACGTGCGCATCGCCCAGTTGCTCGGCCTGCAGCCGCGCGCGCTGCGCGAGCAGGCGGATCGCCTGTGCCGCCAGCCCGCGTTCCTGCGCCTGCACCTCGGCGGCGGCGAGTTCGATCAGCAACTGGCCGCGCACCACGCGCTGCCCCTCGCGGACATGGATCGCGCGCACCACGCCGCCGTCGCGGTGCTGCACCGCCTGCGGCTGGCCCGCGACCTCCAGCACGCCCGAGGCATAGGCGGCGGCGTCGAGCCGCACGAATGCCGCCCAGCCGAGGAACAGGATGAAGAACAGCGCGCCGATCGCGATTCCGATCCGGATCTCGCGCCGCGGTTCGCCCATCTGGACAAGCGCCTGCGCGGCGGGGGCCGCAACGATCGCGCCGCCGTCGGCGGCGGGGGGCAGGGTGATGGCCGTCATGCTTTGCTCGCCGGTTGCTGGATGACACGCCGCGTCGGCGGCGGCGGGGCGATCTTGGGCAGAACCTCGTCGCGCGGGCCGAACAGCGCAACGCGGCCGTCGCGAAGCACCAGGATGCGGTCGACCACGGGCAGGATGCCCAGCTTGTGCGAGACGATCAGGATCGTCTTGCCTTCGGCCTTGAGCGCGCCGAGTGCCGCGACCAGCGCGGCGTCGCCTTCGGCGTCCAGATGCGCGTTGGGCTCGTCGAGCACGAGCAGCGCGGGGTCGCCGAACACCGCGCGGGCGAGCGCGATGCGTTGCGCCTGCCCCGCCGAAATGCCGCGCCCGCCCAGCCCCAGCCGGTGGTCATAGCCCTGCGAGAGATGGCGGATCAGCGGGTCGGCGCCCACCTTCTCGGCGGCGGCGACCACCGCGGCGTCGATCGTCGCGCGGTCGCCGCCGGTCTCGCCCGAAAAGCGGGCGATATTCTCGCCCACCGTTCCCGCGAACAGCGCCGAATCCTGCGGCAGATAGCCGATATGGCGTGCCAGCCGCTCGGGATCCCAGTCGCGCGTGTCGGCACCGTCGATGCGCACCACGCCGCGATCGGGCGTCAGCGCGCCGGCAATCGCGCGCGCCAGCGTCGACTTGCCCGCACCGCTGGGGCCGACGATCGCGATCAGTTCGCCCGGCTGGATCGCGATCGAGATGCCGCCCAGGATCGCGCCGTCGCGCGCATCGTTGAGCACGGTCAGCCCTTCCAGCGTCAGCGCCCCGCGCGGCGGCGGAAGCTGGGTCGGGATCATGGTCTGCGCAGGTCCGGCAAGCAGTTCGGCGAGATTGGCCTGGCTCTGGCGCGCCTGGACGATCGTGCGCCAGGTGCCGATCAGCTGCTCGATCGGCGCCAGCGCGCGGGCGATGAGGAAGGACGAGGCAAAGATCGCGCCGCCCGAAATCTGGTTGTTCACCGCCAGCAGCGCGCCGAGCCCCAGCGCGAGCGACTGCAGCGCCATCCGCGTGAACTTGGTCGCGGTCAGAAAGCTGCCGCCGGCAAAGCTCGCCTCGGTCTGCGCGGTCAGCATCGCCTCGCGCTGACGAAGCTGGCGCGCCACCAGCGCGCGGCGCATCCCCAGCGCCCGCACGCTGTCCGCCGCGCTCAACAGCGCGTCCTGGCTGGCATAGGATCCGCTGGCGATCGCCTGGGCGCGGTCCAGGCGCGCGCGCGTATGGCGCTCGTTGGCCCAGGCGAGCAGCGGCAGGATGGCGCAGCCCAGGATCGCGACGCCGCCGATCGCGGGATGCACCAGGAAACAGACAAGGATGTAGATCGGCATCCACGGCGCATCGAACAGCGCCAGCACGGCGGGGCCGGTCAGCCCGGCGCGCATCGTGTCGAAATCGCGCAGCGCCTGGCGCGCGGTCGGCAGGTCGGGCTGGCCCAGCGTCGCGTCGAGGATGCGCGGCGCCAGAATCGTGTCGAGCCGGATTCCCGCCCGCACCAGCAGCCGCGCGCGGACCCGGTCGAGCAGCGCCAGCGTCGCCAGCGCGAACAGCAGCACCATCGTCAGGAACAGCAGCGTCTGCATCCCGCGCGTCGGCACCACGCGGTCATAGACCTGGAGCATGTAGAGCGTGGGGGCGATGTAGAGCAGGTTGACGAGCGCGCTGAACGCCGCCGCTGCAATGAAATGGGGGCGGCACTGCGTCAGCGCCGCCCGGAGTATGGCCGATTCGGCCGTCTTCGTCATGCGAGTGCATTCCTGTCGCGTGCTGCGCGGCCCGGACGACCGCGCAGCACGGGCTGACAATGATCAGCCGGTCGAGTCAATCGGTCAGAAGCCGTGCGAAAGATCGACCAGCTTCGGCCCCGATTCGAACAGGCCCGACAGCACGCCGCCGCTCAGGCTGCCGCCAAAGCCGGGGTCGTTGCTCGTATAGCCGTCGGGCGCGCCGAAGGTGACGGCCTTCACGTCGTGGACACCCAGCAGCGTCACGCTGGTGCCGCCGGTGAAGGTCAGCGTCAGGTCGGCGATCCCGTCGCGGTTGACGTCGCTCACCGTCGATCGGGTCAGGCTGATCCCGTCGAGGATGATCTGGTCTTCCGCGGTGTTGAAGTCGGTGATCGTGTCGCTGCCTTCGCTGCGACCGAAGTGGAAGCTGTCAGCCCCGGCACCGCCGGTCAGCGTGTCGTTGCCCGCGCCGCCGAGCAGGATGTCCCGCCCGTCGCCGCCGAACAGCTTGTCGTTGCCCGCCCCGCCATAGATGCGGTCGTTGCCGGCATCGCCGTACAGCGTGTCGTCGCCATTGTTGCCCGACAGCACGTCATGGCCGTCGCCGCCATAAATGGTGTCGTTGCCCAGGCCGCCGTCGATCAGGTCGTGGCCGCCCATGCCATAGAGCGTGTCGTTGCCGGCGTTGCCGTACAGCGTGTCCTCGCCCGCGGTGCCGGTGATCGTGTCGGCATAGATGGTGCCGATCCGCGTCACCCCGTCGGCGATGGCGGTCACCGTCACCGAAACCATCGCCGTGCTCACCATGCCATGGCCGTCGGTGATGGTGTAGGTGAAGTGGTCGACGAACTTGCTCCCCGGCGCGAGCACGTCGAAGATGTCGCTGTCGGCCGAATAACGCAGCGTCTGCGTCGTCGGGTCGAACGCGATGCTCCCCAGCGTCCCCACCGTGTCGATGTCGACGATCGTCAGCGTCTGGCCGGCGTCCGGATCATGGTCGTTGCCGAGCAGCGCCGCCCACAGATTGCCCGTGGTCGCGTCCTCGTCGACCTTGATGCCGTCGGCCTCGGCCACCGGCGCCTCGTTGACGTCGCCAACGAGCACGTTGAAGCTCGCCTCGCTCGCCAGCCCATGCGCGTCGATCGCCTTGCCGACGATCGTGTAGCTGGCCGCGGCTTCGTGATCGAGCGGCTGGGTGGTGGTGACGATGCCGGTCTTGGCATCGACGGCAAAGCGGCCGCCGGCATCGTCCGCCAGCGCGTAATGGATCGCGTCGCCATCGGGATCGCTCGCCGAAAGCTTGCCGACCACGGTGCCCGCGGGCAGGTTCTCGTCGACGCTCGCATGGCTCAGCGCCAGGCCGGTCGGCGCCTCGTTGACGTCGTTGACCTGGACGGTGAAGCGCGCCTCGCTCGCCAGCCCGCCCGCATCGGTCGCCTTGCCGGCGATCGTGAAGCTCGCCGCCGCCTCATGGTCGAGCGCGACGGTGGTGGTGACGATGCCCGTCTTGGCGTCGACCGCAAAGCGACCGCCGGCATCGTCGGTCAGCGTATAGGTCAGCGCCTCGCCGTCGGGATCGGTCGCGGCGAGCGTGCCGACGACGCTTCCCGCCGGCAGATTCTCGTCGACGCTGGTGCCGTTGAGCGTCAGCGCGCCCGGCGCCTCGTTGACATTGTCGACCGCGACGGTGAACCCCGCCTGCGTCGACAGGCCGGTCTGGTCGGTGACCTTGGCGACGATGGTCAGGCTCGCGACCGCCTCATGGTCGAGCGCGACGGTGGTGGTGACGATGCCGGTCTTGGCGTCGACCGCGAAACGCCCGCCGGCATCGTCGATCAGCGTATAGGTCAGCGTGTCGCCCGGCGTGTCGGTCGCCGAAAGCGTGCCGACGACGGTGCCCGCGGGCAGGTTCTCCGCGACGTGCGCGTTGCTCAGCGCCAGCTGGGTCGGCGCCGTTGCGAACGACAGCAGCGCCACCTGCGGATCGTGGTCCGACGGGCGGTTGCCGCCGAATTCGGCATTGATGTGCACCGAATCGATCTGCGCGTTCTTCAACAGCCCGGCGGTGACGAGGATGTTGTCGATCTGCTGCGCATTGCCCTCGAACATATAGCTGTACCGCTCCTCGGCGGGCATCAGCGAGTTGAGGTTGGTGAGCACGCCGCCCTTGGCCGGGTCGGTGAGCTGCGTCTGCGCGTCCTCGAAGTAAAAGCCGTTCCAGTCGCCGAGCACCGCGATGTTGAGCGACGGATCGGCGGCGAGGTGGTCGTTGACATAGGCCTTGACCCCCGCCGCCTGCGCGGTGCGTGCGGCATCGCCCGCATTGGCCGCCGGCTGGTTGTTGCCCCACAGCGGATCGCTGCCGCCACGCGAGGTGAAGTGGACGTTGATCGTGGTGATCTTCTGCCCCGCGAACTCGAACTGCGCGACCAGCGGCTTGCGGCTGCCGTTATAGGCGGCGCCGTCGATCAGCTCGGCGCTGCCCTGGACATAGGACACGCGGTCGAGATTGTAGAGATAGCCGCTGCGGATGTTGCCGTTGGGCTCGCCGCCGGTCGAATTGGGCGTGGTCGGGGCGATCTCGATATAGGCATAATGCAGCCCCGACGCGGCATAGATCGCGTCGATCAGCCCCTTGGCCGTCACCGTGCCGGACAGGTCCGACCCCGTGCCCGCGCCGTCGGCGTCCTGGATCTCCTGCAGCGCGATGATGTCGGGCGCGCGCAGGTTGTTGACGATGTCCTTCGCCAGGATGTCGAACTTGTTGTCCGACGCATCGAGATTCTCGACATTGTAGCTTGCGATCGACAGGTGCGTGGCATCGCCCTGCAACGCGGTCTGCTCGCGCTCGATCGTGACGTCCTTGGTCACCGTCACGGCATCGGTGACGAGCACTTCATAGTTGCTGAAGGCATAGTTGACGATGCCGGTGACGCTGCTCAGCTGGTCGCCGATCGAATAGCCCGGCTTGTATCCGGCAAAGATGGCGCTGTCGTCGTCGAGCTGGATCTTCTCGGGGTTGTAGTCGCCCGCCGAGATGGTGATGCCGCCGCGGTCGTTGACCCCGGTCGCCCCATGGCCGAGCGACGCGACCACGTCGGTCTCGCCGTAATTGTTGGTGTTCGACACGACCTGCGGCGTCTCGATCGTGACGCGCATGCCCTCCAGCGATTCCCAGAAATCGATGCCGTCATGCGCCGGGTCGAAATTGGTCAGGTGGTCGCTGTCGATCGCCTGGCTCGGCGGCAGCACGCCGTGCTCGCCGATCAGCACCGCCGCGGGCAGCGCGTTGCCGCTGCTCTCCACGGTCACCTTGGGCGCGGTGATCTCCGTGACGCTCAGGCTCTTGGCGTCGGCGGCATATTCGGTGACGGTGCCCTGCACCGACACGCCGTCGCCCACCGCCACCTTGGGCGCGGTGCTCGTGAAGACGAAGATCGCGTCCGACGTGCGCGAATCACCGTCGCCCACCGCCGACTGGAGGTAGAAGCCGTTGCTGTCGACCGCGGTGACGATGCCCGTCGTCACCACCGTCTGCCCGACATAGGCAGAGACATGGCCGGCGCCCTGGATCTCGCCGATCGAAAGCGACACCGAATCGTCGTTGACGATCGTGCCCGTCGCCTGCGCGACATCGACGACGACATTGCCCGTCGTCGCGCCCAGCTTCACCGTCAGCGTCTCGTTGCGTTCGCTCAGCGTATCGCCCGCGACCGGCACGACGATCTGCTTGCTATATTCGCCCGCCGCGAAGGTGACGGTGCCCGAAAGCACCGCGCCCGGGGCCAGATCGGCGGCGTCCGCGGTGCCGTTGAGCAGCACCTGATAGTCGACGCTCGCCGCGCTCGCGCTGCCGCCGGCGCGATGCACCGTGAACACCATGTTGGTGGTGCCGCTGTTGCCTTCGGTCACGCGCGCGTCGTCGATGCGCAGATGGCCCGGGCCGGTCGCCGACAGGATCGTCTGGCCGTCGTTGAGCGAGCCGAAGCTGTCGGCCGATGCCGGCGCCCAGGTAAAGTCGCCCGCGCTCGAACCCGCGCCCTTGAGCTGGAGCGAGAAGCCGGCGCCCGGAGCGGGCTCCTCGGCGACGCCGATGTCGGTGCTCGTCACGCCTGCGGCCGGGGTGCCGGCGGCGGCGGTGAAGGTGCCTTCATACGACAGCAACTGGATCACCTTGCCGTCGGGCGCGATCAGCGCCACGCCGTCGGCGGCGCCGTTCTGCAGCCCCGCGCGCGGAAAGGCGAGCGCGCCAAAGCCGTTGCCCTCGTCGTCGATCACGCCCGAAAGCGTCAGCGTGTCATAGACGGGCGCCGCATCGGGCGTGTTGGTGCCGTTGTAGAAGACGAGCTTGTACCCGGTCAGGTCGGTGCCCGCGGTGCCCGCGATCTCGATGCCCTCGCCGACATCGGTGCTGCTGTTGTCGTAATGGATCTCGTTGATGAACACATTGGCCGGGCCGGCGGGCGGCGCGGCATCGTCGTTCACGATCGTGCCCGTCGCGGCGGCCTTGGTGATCGACGCGCCGCCCGTCGCACCGCTCAGCGTGACGGTGAAGGTCTCGTCGGCTTCGAAGCTCGTGTCGCCGGCGACCGGGATGCGGATCTCCGCCTTGGTCTGCCCGTCGGCGAAGGTCACCGTGCCGGTGGTGGCGGTGCCGCTGGCCAGGTCGGCGGCATTGGCCGGGTTGGCGCCCGTGCCGAAGCCGATCGACCAGGTCGCGCTCACCGCGCCGGTGCTGCCCGCGTCGCGCGTGACGGTGAACACCAGGTCGCGCGTGCCGCTGTCGCCTTCGGTCACGGCCGCGTCGGCGATGCTGAGCGTCCCCGGCGTCACCGGCGTCGCATTGGCAAAGGTCTGGCCGACGTTGACGCCGCCCGGCGTGTCGTCGTTGATCAGCGCCCAGGTGAAGTCGCTCGCCTTGGTGCCGCTGCCGACCAGGCCGATCGACGTGCCGTTCTTGGTACCGTCCTCGTACACGCCGACATTGGTGCTGGTCATGCCCGCCGCGGGGCCGTCGACGGCGGTGAAGGCGCCCTCATAGCTGATGAACTGCACCACCGCGCCGCTCGCATCGACCAGTGCGATGCCGTCGGGCTCGGTCGCGCCCGTCGAGCCGCCGTTCTGCATGCCGTTCGCCGGCAGCGCGAGCTGAACCGTGCCGAAACCGTTCTGCTGGTTGGGCAGCGCCCCGTTGAGCGAATAGGTCGCATAGACCTTACCCGAGGTGGGATTGCCGTTGTACAGCACCACCTTCCAGCCGGTCAGGTCGGCGCCTGCCGCGCCGGCGATCTCGACGAACTCGCCGACATCGGTGCCGGCATTGTCGTAGTGAAACTCGTTGATGAAGACGTTCGTAGCCATCGCGTGCCCCCTGCAGGATGCCGCGCGCTGCCTTCGAGTGCTCGAACGCCCCCGTCTGCAACGCGCGGATTGAAACGAACCCGGGGGCTAGGCGGGGTGCATGACATGATTGTTTCAATCGCGGCACTTCCGTGCCGAAAGGTGCATTTTGCGGTAACCAATTTTCTCGGTCAGCAAAAACAGTCGCTTAGCGGAAATTGTGCAGTAAAGCGGGGTCGTGCCGGTGCCAAAACGGGGCAGCCGGGACGACAGGCGCGTCTGCGTCAGCCTGCAATCACGGCCCGGTCGAGGTCGCTGCGCGTCGCCGCGGCGAGGAATTGCCCGACGGGGCGCGGCGGCGAGAACAGATAGCCCTGGATCAGCGTACACCCCATCGCGCGCAGCGTGGCGAGCTGGCGCGCGGTCTCGACGCCTTCGGCGACGCACAGCAGGTCGAGCGTCCGGCACAGCTCGACGACGCTCATCGCGATCGACCGGCTGCCGGGATCGTCGAGGTCGTTGATGAAGCTGCGATCGAGCTTCACCTTGTCGAGCGGCAGGCGGTGGAGGTTGCTCAGGCTTGACTGGCCGGTGCCGAAATCGTCGAGCGCGATCTTGATGCCGTTCGCGCGCAGCCCGCGCAGCGCCTGGATCGCGGCCTCGGTGTCGCGCATCACCGCGGTTTCGGTGACCTCGATCCACAGCCGCGCCGGATCGACGCCGCTGCGCGCCACCGCATCGACGATCGCGGCCATCGTCGCGCGCGAGGTCAGGTCGCAGGCGGAGATGTTGACCGAAAGCGAGATCGTGTCGGGCAACCGGGCCAGCAGCGCGAGCGCGCGGCGGACGATCACCAGCGTGATGCGGTGGATCAGGCTGCTGCGCTCGGCGATGGTGATGAACGCGGTCGGGCTCACCGGCCCCAGCCGCGGGCTGTCCCATCGCGCCAGCACCTCGCCGCCGATCATCTGCCCGGTGCGGGCATCGACGATCGGCTGGACATGGATGTCGAGCTCGTCGTCGAGCACGCAGGCCTGCAGCTCGACCTCGATCGCCTGCTCGTCGCGCACCGCCTTTTCGAGTTCGGGGGTGAAGGTCACGATCGTCCCCGGCCGCTGGCGCTTGGCGTGATACAGCGCGTGGTCGGCGCGTTCGGCAAGCGCGCGCGCGCTCGTATCGGCTTCGGTGAGCGACGCGAGCCCGATCGACGCGCCGACGCTCATCTGCCGGTCGCCCAGCCGCACCGGCAGCGCCACGGCGTCGCACAGCCGCTGCGCCAGGATCTCGCTCGCATGCGGGTCGATCCGCGTGATCATCGCGAACTCGTCGCCGCCCAGGCGATAGATCATCGCCTGCGCCCCCGCCGTCGTCTGCAGCCGCGAGGCGACCTCGGCAAGCAGCTCGTCGCCGACATGATGGCCGAAGGTATCGTTCACCGGCTTGAACCGGTCGAGGTCGATGATGCCGACCGACATCTGGCCGATACGCGCCCCGCCGTCGATCGCGCTGTTCAGATCGGCATAGAATCGGCGGCGGTTGGCAAGCTGCGTCAGGCTGTCGGTCATCGCGATCTGGCGGTTGGCCTCGTTCAGCCGGACGAGTTCGGCATGCTGCCGCGCCAGCTCCTGCCGCGCGCCGATCTCGCTGCGAAAGCTGCCGAACGCGTTGAACAGCACGCGCATCAGCACCGCGAGCACCAGCAGCACGTTGACCGTGATCGGCGCGAACGCCCAATGCTGCTGGTCGAGCACGTCGATCCAGAACGCCGGCAGCACGCACACCGCAACCACCACCGCGGCCTGCGGCAACGGCGTCAGGCAGAAGATGCAGCCGATCACCGTGGTCGACACATAGAGCGCGACGTGCGCGTGCTCATAGATCCCGCCATAGCGCGACAGCATCGACGACCAGATGACATAGGCCGTGCCGAACACCGCCGCGAGCACGGTCAGCGTGCGCAACAGCCGCTGCGCGCGCACAGGGTCGACGATCGGGCGCGAGCGGCTCCAGTAGATCAGCCGCGCCAGCGTCGCCCCGAACAGCACCAGAGGCACGCTGAAGGTGAGCAGCGGCGGCGCCAGGCTGGCATGGGTGATCGCGATCGCCAGCGAATTGATCAGCAACAGGCCATAGAGCAGCGGAATCTGCCGGCGCAGTTGCTCCGCCTGGGCAAGCGCCAGCGTCGGATCGTTCCCGATCTCCGCAAACCACAGGAAAAGCCTACGCACGAAATCCGCTCCCGATTCAGCAACATCACCCTTGCGCCGCCCGGGTTAACCGCTCCTGCGAAGCCGCCCCTGTAGAAATACGGGAAATCGCTGCAGACCGTCTCACTCGGCCGCGATCGCCTCGACATGCGGCCGCCCCGGCGCGTCGCCGTCGTGATTGCCGAAATAATGATGCACCTCGGGGCGGTTCTTGCGCCGATCGACCGCGACCGGCGTCGCCCGGCGGCGGCGTTCGAAACGGAACGCGCCCGCGCGCTCGGCAAGTGCTGCCACATCGCCCGAAAGATGGTTGGTCGCGGCCGACGTCTGCTCGACCATTGCGGCATTCTGCTGCGTCGCGCGGTCCATCTCCTGCATCGCGCGGGCGATCTCGCTCACCGACGCCGACTGCGCGCCGTTGAATGCGCTCAGCTGGCCGAGCAGGTCGTGCACCGTCACGACGTCCTGCGAGATCGCCATGAACGCCTCGTCGGTCTCGCGGACGGCGCCTGCCGCCACGGCGATCTCGTCCTGCGTGCTCGTCAGCAGCTCGCGGGCGCGGCGCGCCTCTTCCTCGGCGCGCATCGCCAGCGCGCCGACCAGGTCGGCGACGACGGCGAAGCCGCGGCCCGCCTCGCCTGCGCGCCCCGCCTCGACGGCGGCGTTCATCGCCAGCACGCGCGTCTGGAACGAAATCTTGTCCAGCCCCTCGATCACATGGTCGATGTTGCGCGCGCGGTCGTTCACCCGGTCCATCGCCTGTACCGCGCGATCGGCCTTGGCGCGGCCCGTCTCGACACAGGCGATCGCCTCGTCGGCGCGTGCCACGGTGTTGCGGGCGACGGTCATGCCCTCCTCGATCTGGCGCTCGATCTGCTGCAGCGAACCCGTTGCCTGCGCGATGTTGTTCGCGGTCACCTCGGTTCGCGTCGCCAGGTCGCCCGATGCGTCGGCGATCTCGCGCGCGCCCTGGCGAATGCCGTCGGCGCTTTCGCTGACCAGCTGGATCATCTCGCGCAGCGCACCCACCGCCTGGTTGATGTCCTCCTTCAGCACGGCATAATCGCCGGGCAGGTCGTCGGTGACGAACTGGGTCAGGTCGCCCTCGCGCAGCGCCATCAGCCCCTTGCTCAGCGCGGCCGTGACATGCCTCTGCTGCGCCAGGTGCTGCGCATCGGCCTCGGCGCGCGCGACGCTCGTCTCGTGGAACGCGGCAAAGGCCTTGGCGATCTCGCCGATCTCGTCGGCATGGTCCTGATAGGGCACCGTCTCCGATTCACCCGCGGCAAGCCGGTGGGCGACCTCGCCCAGCGTCGCGACGGGCCGCAGCACGCGCCGCTGCATCGTGATGAAGAAATGCCCGGCAAGCACGGCCAGTGCCAGCCCCACCAGCGCCGCGATCGTCAATGCCAGCGTGAATTCGTGCGCCGCCTCCTGCTTGATGGCGGCCTGTTCGGTGGTCGCGCGCTGGACGAGCGTGTCGATGGCGGCGCGATGGCGCGCATAGCCGGCGGAGAGCTGGGCATAGCTTTCGCGCGCGGTGCGCACGTCGCCGGCGGTCATCGCGGGGATGAACCGGTCTTCCAGTTCGCGCCAGAAGCCGTCCGCCGCCGGCGTGGCGCGCTCGATCAGCAGTTGCTTGAGCGGCGCGGGCAGCGGCGATTGCTTCCAATAGGCGATCCGTTCGTCGTCATAGCTGCGGTGCAGCGCGGCCAGCCGCCGTGCGCCGTCCTGGACCCGGCCGGGATCGTTCAGGATCAGCGTCGCCTCCAGATAGGGTTCGATGATATAGGCCGGCGGCGGCAGGATATCGGCGATCAGGTCGGCATTTTCCTGCTGGGCCTGCTCGACCGCCCCGCCGATGCGGATACGGTCGAGCCGCCAGGCGGCGAGCGACCCGCCGACCACCAGCAGGATCATCATCGCCAACGCACTTTTCCGGACGAACGCAGAGATACTCATTCGTGATTCCTCAACCCAGGAATCGCGGACGCAAACCTCCCCCTCGCTGGCGGTCGCGCGAACAAATCTGCCTCATTGTAGAGGCGTCGGCGTTGCCGAAGGCCGACGCCATGGCTCGCGGAAACTACCTAGTCGGCACGCCCTTGCGCGGCGGCGGGGGCGGGGCGGTGCCGGCCTGTTCCACGTGGATCACCGCTCCGGTTCAAATCACGCCGGTCGCGCGTGCCGTCTGGGCACGGTCAGCACTCGACGACGTTCACCGCCAGCCCGCCCAGGCTCGTCTCCTTATATTGCGAGCGCATGTCCTCGCCCGTCTGGCGCATCGTCTCGATCACGGCGTCGAGCGAGACGATATGCGTCCCGTCGCCGCGCAGCGCGAGCGCGGCGGCGTTGATCGCTTTCACCGCGCCCATCGCATTGCGCTCGATACAGGGAATCTGCACCAGCCCGCCGATCGGGTCGCAGGTAAGGCCCAGATTGTGCTCCATGCCGATCTCGGCGGCATTCTCGATCTGCGCGTTCGATCCGCCCAGCGCCGCGGTCAGCCCCGCCGCTGCCATCGAGCAGGCGACGCCCACCTCGCCCTGGCACCCCATTTCGGCGGCCGAGATCGATGCGCGCAGCTTGTACAGGAAACCGATCGCCGCCGCGGTCATCAACAGCGTGCGGCTCCCCTCGCGCGTCGCGTCGGGGCAGAAGGTCTCGTAATAGTTGAGCACCGCCGGCAGCACGCCCGCGGCGCCGTTGGTCGGCGCGGTGACGACGCGGCCGCCCGCGGCATTCTCCTCGTTGACGCTCAGCGCGTACAGGCTGACCCATTCGAACACCTGGGCGGGGCTCGCCGTCGCCGCCGCGCCCAGAGCTGTCTTCAACGCCTGCGCGCGGCGCCGCACGTTCAGTCCGCCGGGCAGCGTTCCCTCCTGCCGGCACCCCCGCGCGATACAGTCGAGCATCGCCTGGCGCACGCCGTCGACAAAGGCTTCGGTCTCGCTGCGCGCGCGGAACGCGTCCTCGTTGCGCCACATGATCTCGGCGATCGTCAGCCCGGTCTCCGCGCCGATCGCCAGCAGCTCGGCACCCGATCCAAAGGGGTGGGGGAGCGTCAGGTTGCGCTGGCCGGGGCCCTGCTCGGCCTCGCCCTCGACGCGGATCGCGCCGCCGCCGATCGAATAATAGACGCGTTCGATCGTGCTGCCGTCGGCATAATCGGCGCGGAACCGCATCGCATTGGGGTGCGCCTCCAGGAACACGCCCGTCTCGAAACGCAGGTCGTCGTCCGCGTCGAACGGCACCGCGCCGATTCCCGCCAGCCGCAGCGTCCGCTCGACGCGGATCTGCGCGACCTGCGCCGGCGCGGCATCGGGGTCGACCGTCTCGGGCTGCCATCCGGCGAGGCCCAGCAGCACCGCCACATCGGTGGCATGGCCGTGGCCGGTCAGCGCCAGCGACCCGTAAAGCGTGCAGCGCACGCGCTGCGGCAAACCGGTCGCGGTGGCGATGGCGGCAAAGGCGGCGGCGGCGCGCATCGGCCCCACCGTGTGCGAGCTCGACGGGCCGATGCCGATCGTGAACAGGTCGCGGACCGAAAGCGGCGCGGCGGCCGGGGCGAATCGCGAAGACAAACGGGGCACTCCTTCCAGGCCGGCCGTGCCGGCGGTTCGGATGCCCCCTCTGTCCTTTTGCCTGAGATCGTTATCCCGTCGGCGGGCGCGGGGCCTTGCCCTGCCTCTCTCCAGAGTATGTCGGTCAGCCGGTCCTTTTGCCTGAGAGTTTCCGGGGCGGTTGCTCCTTCGGCGCCGGCTGTGCCGGTCTCTCCCGTTCTGACCGTCACTTGATCGGGGGGATTGCGCGGCCAGTCAACCGCCTGCGGCACCGTGGTGCGACGGCCCGAATGGCGTCGCGGGCGGCTTGGCGTTATGGGGGGCGCATGCTCCGACTTTCCGAACTGCGACTGCCGCTGGGACACCCCGCGGAGGCTCTGCCGGCCGCCATCCTCGATCGCCTCGGCATTGCGGCCGACGATCTGATCGAATGGACGATCGCGCGGCGCGCCAACGACGCGCGCCGCAAAAGCGCGATCCAGATGGTCTATTCGATCGACCTCGTGCTCCGCGACGAGGCGGCGGTGCGCGCGCGCTTTGCCGGCGACCATAATCTGAAGCCGACGCCCGACACCGCCTATCGCCTCGTCGCGCATGCGCCCGCCGACTATGCCGGCCCGCGCCCGGTCGTGATCGGTGCCGGGCCTTGCGGGCTGTTCGTGGCGCTGGTGCTCGCGCAGATGGGGCTGCGACCGATCGTCCTCGAACGCGGCAAGGTGGTGCGCGAACGCACCAAGGACACCTGGGGGCTGTGGCGGCGCGGCGTCCTCGATCCCGAATCGAACGTCCAGTTCGGCGAGGGCGGTGCGGGCACCTTCTCCGACGGCAAGCTCTACAGCCAGATCAAGGATCCGCGCCATCTCGGCCGCAAGGTGCTCACCGAATTCGTCAAGGCGGGTGCGCCCGAGGAGATCCTGACCGAGGCGCATCCGCATATCGGCACCTTCCGCCTCGTCTCGATGGTCGAGAATATGCGCGCGACGATCGAATCGCTCGGCGGCGAATATCGCTTCGGCACGCGCGTCGAGGATTTCGACATCGCGACCGCACCCGACGGTTCGCGGGCGCTGCGCGGGCTTCATCTTCACGACGGCGGCTATCTCGCCGCGACGCATGTCGTGCTCGCGGTCGGGCATAGCGCCCGCGGCACCTTCCAGGCGCTTCACGATCGCGGCGTCTATATGGAGGCCAAGCCCTTCTCGATCGGCGTGCGGATCGAGCATCCCCAGAGCTGGATCGACCGCGCGCGCTACGGCAATTGCGCGGGCCACCCCGATCTCGGCGCGGCGGCCTATGCGCTGTCGCATCACTGCAGCAACGGGCGCACCGTCTACAGCTTCTGCATGTGTCCCGGCGGGCGCGTCGTCGCCGCCACCTCCGAGCCGGGGCGCGTCGTCACCAACGGGATGAGCCAGTATTCGCGCAAGGAGTTCAACGCCAATTCGGGGCTCGTCGTCGGCATCGACCCCGACCGCGACTATCCCGGCCATCCGCTCGCCGGCATCGCGCTTCAGCGCCGGCTCGAATCGGCGGCGTTCGTCGCGGGCGGCGGCACCTATCAGGCGCCGGGGCAAAAGGTCGGCGACTTCCTCGCCGGCCGTGCGTCCGAAAGCTTCGGTGCGGTGATCCCCTCGTACAAGCCCGGCGTACATCTCACCGACCTCGCGCAGGTGCTTCCCGACTTCGTCGTCGCCGCGATGCGCGAGGCGCTGCCCGTCTTCGGTCGCCAGATCGCGCGCTATGACGATCCCGATGCCGTGATGACGGGGGTGGAGACGCGAACCTCGTCGCCGGTGCGGATCACGCGCGGCCGCGATCTGCAAAGCCTCAACACCGCCGGCCTTTTCCCGGCGGGAGAGGGCGCGGGCTATGCGGGCGGCATCCTTTCGGCGGGTGTCGACGGGATCAAGGTCGCCGAAGCGGTCGGACAGGCGCTTCTCGGCTGAGTCCGGCGCGCGATTCGCCGCCGATTCGCGCGGCGATTCGCCCGGACGGCCATCTGGAAAGCCTCAAACAAACCTTCCAAACCGATGGAATGGCTTGGAAAAACGTCGAAAACCGGGGTCGCTGTCCGAAAACCGCAACAAAAGTGAAAAAGCGTGTTGACGGGTTTGGAGGTGGCCCATATATGCCGCTCCACCGACGCGGTGCTCTTCACTGAACGGCGCGGCGGTCACCGAAAATCAGGCGCATGGGTCGCCCCGAGAAAAAGGGGAATGACGGTGCGTCGGTTTTTGTCGCTCTTTGACATTGTGATTTTGATGAAGGGACATGTGGGCGGCGGCTCCGGGTTCCGGCGGCTTCTAGGCGCTGGGTACTCGGTAAAAGCTTAAGCCGTTTCGCATAGTCCTTACACGTTTCCATACGTGAAGATTTGTGCAGGAACGGCTCCTGGAAATGAGCTGCTTCTGCCTCGCACATTCCGGCGGGGTAGGGGTGGAACATCAAACTTGAGAGTTTGATCCTGGCTCAGAACGAACGCTGGCGGCATGCCTAACACATGCAAGTCGAACGAAGGCTTCGGCCTTAGTGGCGCACGGGTGCGTAACGCGTGGG